>NZ_BOOH01000047.1 GCF_016863135.1 Planobispora longispora | reverse complement strand
CCGCCGCGCTGCCCGGAGCGCATCACACTCAGCCCTCCTGATCGATCCTCGGGCGATCAGGAGGGCGTGCGCGCTTTCGCCCTCCGTGCTCGGACCGCAAGTGAACAGTCTGCATCTCGTCTGTGACATAAAGTCACTTCGGGGAGGCGGTGACCTCCCCACAGTGCGTGACGGCCGGGAGGCAAGGGGGCGACCATGCCCGACCGGGAACAGGAAACAACGCTGCTGGCGCTGCTGGACGGCGTCACCGCGGCACTCAGCGCCGGTGACGATCTGCCCACGGCGGCACGGGCGGCGCTGCGCGCCATGCGCAAGGCGACCGGCTGGACGCTAGGCCACATCTGGCTACCAGAAGAAGGCGGCGGCCACTTCGTCTCCTCCGGCGCCTGGACAGGCCCGATCAAGGACTTCCCGCTGCTGTATCAGGCCACGACGCGCACCCGGTTGGCGCCGGGCACCGACATCGTCGGCCGGGCCGCGGCCACCGGCCAGCCGGTCTGGTCACGCGACATCACTCGCGATCCTTCGTTCGTGCGCGCCCGCCAAGGCATCGACGCAGGGATGAGGACGGCATTCGCGTTCCCGGTGATGACCGCCGACGGCGTGGCCTCGGTGTGGGAGTTCTTCTGCCGCCAGGAGATCGAACCGGATGAGACCCTGCTGCAGGCGGTGACCAGCCTGGGCCGGCAGATGGGCCGGGTGATCGACCGCCACCGCGCCCGCCAGGAGGTCGAGGCCGCCCGGATCCGGCTGGAACAGATCATCGAGACCTTGGTGGAGGCCTTCGTGTCGGTCGACGCCGACGGGCGCGTCATCGGCTGGAACGCCGCAGCCGAGCACATGTTCGGGGTTACGCGCGGCCAGGCCCTCGGCATGATCATGCACGAGACGATCATGCCGGTCCGCTACCGGGAGGCCTACCTGGCCGACCGGGCCCATTTTCTGGCCACCGGCCGATCCCGGCTGATGGGACAGCGGCTGGAGCTGGGCGCCCTACGCTCAGACGGCAGCGAGTTCCCGGCCGAGATGGTGTTCTGGGCCACCCGCCAGGCCGACACCTGGATCTTCAACGCCTTCGTCCACGACATCACCGATCGCCGCCGCGCCGAGCAGGCACTGCGCGCGGCCTACGCTCAAGAGCAGGCCACCGTGGCCCGCCTGCAGGAGCTGGATCGCGCAAAAGACGCCTTCCTCGACACCGTCGGCCACGAGCTGCGCACCCCGCTGGTGAGCATCCTGGGCTACCTGGAGATCCTCACCCTCGGCAACGATGACCTGCCGGCCGGCCAGCGCCTGCGGATGCTGCGCACCATGACGGGCAGCGCCCTGCGGCTGCAGAAACTGCTGGAGGATCTCATCGCGATCAGCACCACCGCCGGCGGGCAGCTGAGCCTCACCCTCGCCCCCACCGGCGTGCAGGAGATCCTCGATGAGGCGCTGCGGGCGGTCTCCACCGAGATCCGGTCCGGTGATCATCCCATCCGGCTGCGCATGCAGACGGGCCTGCCGCCCCTTCGCGCCGACCGGGCCCTGCTGGTGCGGGCGATCAGCGCGCTGCTGTCGAACGCGGCCAAGTTCTCCCCAGCGGGCGGTTCGATCACCGTGCGCGCCGCCCGCAGCCCGGATGCCCTGGCCTTGGCCGTCAGCGACACCGGAGTCGGGATCGAGGCCGAGGAGCTGCCGCACATCTTCGAGCGTTTCTACCGGGCCCCTGCCGCCCGTGCGGCGGCCGTGCAGGGCATCGGCTTGGGATTGACCCTCGCCAAAGCCATCGCCGAGGCCCACGGCGGCTCCATCACCGCCACCAGCGTCCCGGGCAAGGGCTCGACCTTCACCCTCACCCTGCCGCTGCCGGCAGCCGGCTCCCTGGCCGAAGCCGGCGCCGACCGCCCCGTGATGCTGCGGTGACGGGGTTTCCCAGGCCCGCCGCAGCGGTACGGGCCAGGTATCCAGGTCTCCGGCTGCCGTGATGATCATGCGTGCCCGCCGGTGAGGACCTGATCGTCGGGGTGGGGGAACAACGACCGTGGAGCATGCGATCACACGCCGCATCCGCCGGGTGCTGAGCTCGGCGATGACGCTGGCGGTGCTGGCCGCGCTGGTGGTGGCCGTGGCCGGCCTGGGGGGGACAACCGTACTGGCCAGCGTCCTGAGCGATACTCAGCAACGCCTGGCCGATGAGACGGTGCAACGGCGCCTCGCGCTGATGGGTGAGGTGGTCGAGGCCGAGACCGGCCGCTACGTCGAGGCGCTGCGCCTGGTGGCCGCCGCCGCGGGCACCGCCGAGCCGCTGACCGCTGCGGCCTTCGCCCGCATGGTCGAGCCGCTGAAGCAGACGCATCTGCCGGGAGCCACCTCGATCACATTCCTGGTGCCCGCCACCGATGCGCAGATCCCCGCCGTGCAGGCGCGCTGGCGGGCTCGAGGCGTGCCGGCCTTGAGGCTGCGGCCCGAAGGCCACATCGACGAGCACATCTTCTTCGTCCTGAGCCAGGACATCACTACCGGCGCCGCCCCCGCGCCCGGCACCGACCTCACCACGACCGCCGCCCCGGCGCAGGCCGCGGCCGAGGCCCGCCGCAGCGGTCAGGTCGCCGTCTCCGATGCCTTCCATCTGCTCGGTGACCGCGATCTGCCCGCCGAACGGCGCCAGCTGTCGTTCGTGCTGACCGCCCCGGTCTACGGGCCCGCCGAAGCCGCCGGCGGTCACGGGCGGCCGCTGGCGGGCTGGGTGATGCTGGGCCTGCGCGGCCAGGACTTCCTGGGCGCGGTACTGTCGCGCATCGCCCAGGGCGCCGATGTGCACCTGCGCGCCCGCCAGAGCGACGCCACCTTGGCCACCGTGGCCTCGCTCACCACCTCCGCAGGGGACAAGGACCTGCACCGCAGCGTGCGCATCCCCGTCGCCCAGCAGTCCTGGCAGCTGGATGTGGCCATCGCACGGACGCAGATACCTGGTGCCCGCGGCCTGGCCGGCACCGCGGTGATGATCATCGGTGGCACGCTCACCCTGCTGCTGGCGGCACTGGTGTTCACCCTGGGCAGCGGCCGAGCCCGGGCCCGCGCGCAGATTCAGGCGGCCACCGCGGACCTGCGCACCGCCGAGGCCGCCGCCCGCCGCCAGGCCGAGCTGATGAGCGCGATCCTGGACGGCATCAGCGACGGGGTGGGCGTGGTCGATGCACGCGGGGCGTTCCTGCTGCACAACCCGGCCGCCCGCGCCATGCTCGGCACCGGCCTGGACGCCGAGGGGATCGGCTCCTGGCAGCATCACTACGGCATCTTCACCCCCGACGGCGCGGCTGCGTTCCCGACCGAGGACCTGCCACTGGTGCGAGCGCTGGCCGGGGAGCACGTCGAGCAGGTGCCGATGCTGATCCGCAACCCATCCCGCCCCGAGGGATTGGTCGTCTCGGTGTCGGCCCGGCCGCTGCAGGCCACCGCCGGGCAGTCCGGCGCGGTGGCGGTCTTCCACGACATCACCGACCGCGCCCGCGCCGAGGAGGAACGGGAGCGCACCGCCGTCCGGTTGCGAGAGGCCCGCGATGAGCTGGCCGCCAGCAAGGCCTACCTGACCCAGGTGCTGGACGCCATCGACGTCACCGTCATCACCTGCGACGCCGACGGGGTGATCGTGACGCCAACCGGGCCACCCGCCGCGCCCTGCCCAAGGACGGCCGGCCGCTGACCATCGCCGACGCCACCCCGCTGCTGGCCGTGGCCTACCCCGACGGCACCCCCGTCCCGGCTGAGGAGAACCCGCTGACGCGGGCCCTGGCCGGAGAAACCATCGACGGCATGGAGCTCACCATGACCCCGCCCGGTGGCCAACGGCACGTCATCATGGCTCACGCCCGGCCCCTGCGCGACCCGGGCGGCCGCATCACCGGCGCGGTCGCCTCCTCCTTCACCATCACCGCGCTGCGCGAGCGTGAGCGCGAACTGGCGGCATTCGCCGGCATCGTCGCCCACGACCTCAAACGCCCGCTGGCCACGGTGCGCGGGTTCGCCGAACTCATCCACGAGGACCTGACCGGCCCCGCCGCAGCGGAGCCGGCAGGTGAGCGGCCACGACCGGCGGCCCGCCCCAGTGGCTCCACCGGCTACAGCGGCATCACCGCCGGTGACCACATCCGGCATCTGGAACGGATTCTGGCCGCGGTGACCGGGATGAGCCGCCTGATCGACGACCTGCTCGCCTACGCCACAGCCCGCGACGCCACGCTGACTCTCACCGGCGTCGACCTGCAGGCGCTGGTGCAGGAGATCGTCGCCGAGCACCTGGCCGCCGCGACCGCCCAGACCGACCGGCCGGTACCGCAGGTGTACATCGGGTCACTGCCGACGGTGTGCGCCGATGCCCCGCTGACCCGCCAGCTGATCAACAACCTGATCGGCAACGCGATCAAATACACCCCGCCCGGCCAGGTGCCCCGCGTCGATGTCACCGCCGCCCCGGCCGAACCGGGCTGGGTGCGCATCCAGATCGCCGACCGCGGCATCGGCATCCCGCCCGGCGAACATCAAGCGATCTTCACCGGGTTTCACCGCGCCGCCGCCGGTTATTCCGGCACCGGTCTGGGCCTGGCCATCTGCCAGCGCGTGGTCGAACGCCACGGCGGCACCATCACCGCACACGACAACCCCGGCGGCGGCGCCCGGTTCGTTTTCACCCTGCCCACCCCGGACAATCCCCCGCCCCAGGCATGACCGCCGATCGGCCGCGTCGGTCGCACGCCGGCACCCCGTACCACCACGGCGACCTGCGCTTCACCCTCCAGCGCCCCGCGATGTTCAAGGTCATGTTCACCGAGCCCTGCGACCCGGCCAGCCAGGAGCGCGCCGCCGTGATCGCCGCCATTTCCGGCTACCTCGACGACATCGTCCGCAATGTCTTTCCCGCCCGTGAGGCCGAGCCCTTGGCGAACGCGCTCTGGGTACTGGTGCACGGCCTGGCCTTCTCCACCTCGACGGAAAGTTCGACACCGCCACACCGCAGCAGACCGCCGGCCGTGTCCGCTTCGCCGGGGATCCCGGATGGATGTTCATGCCGCCCCGCCAGGAGAACGCTCTGGCGTCGCGAGGAGGGCGCTCGACCGGGGTTGACCGGTGTCCTACTGTCGTTGACGTGGCTGGTGTCCGAGCATGAAGTGGCTGGCCGAGTGTTCTGCCGAGGCGCTCGATGAGGCGCTGCGGGCCGTGGCTCCGCAGCTCGCCGGATGCTCCATCACGATCGCTGGGCGAACGGGGGAGGAGGAGCCGCTGTGGCAGTCGTCCAGCGCGATCGTCGGTGAGCGGTTCATCGCGAAATTCGCGTGGTCGCGCCCCGCGGCCCTCCGCTTGGCGCGCGAGATCGGCATCCTGACCGCGCTTTCACGCGAACCGCGGATGCCGCTCCTGCCTGAGGTCGTCGCCTGCGGCATGGATCCGCTGCTGCTCGTCACCAGACGGGTGCCGGGGAAATCCCTGTTCGAGGTCGTCGGCTCGATCAACCGGGACCGCGCCGGCAGACAGATCGCCTGCTTCCTGGCGGCCCTGCACGACCCGGCGGCGCTCGAGCGCGCCGAGCATGCGGTCGGCAAGCTCACCGGCGCCCATTTGCCGCCCGCCAGGGCCACGGTTTCGCGTGAGCGGCTCGGCAGGTGGATTCGGCCGGATCAGCGTCCCGCTTTGATGCGCTGGTGCGGCTGGGCCGAAGCCGTGCTGGCCCGCCCTGGTCCTGCGGTGCTGGTGCACGGCGATCTGCATGGTGACAACCAGGTGTGGGATGGCGACGAACTGCGGCTGGTGGTGGATTTCGAGACTGCCGGAGCCGCTGAGCCGGAGTACGACCTGCGCGCCTTTCCGGGTCCCGGGATGGGCCCCGGCCTCGAGCTTCTGAAGGCGGTCATGCGTCATTACCGGCAGGTCACCGGCCGCCGGCTATCGGCCGAGCGGGTTATGGCCTGGCATCTGCGCCATGCCCTGGGCGATGCGCTGTGGCGTACCGAGGCCGGCATCCCACTGGCAGACCATCGGACACCGGCACAGTGGGTCGAGGATATCGCCGCGCGCTTCAGCGCACTCAGCGTCAACCCCGCAGTGCGTCCGGTTTAGGGCCTGTATCAAAGTCGGTCAGAGCCATTCGTTGATCACGGCGGCGAGAAGCATGGCTTCATAACGTACGGCGAGCTTGTCGTATCGCGTGGCAACAGCGCGGTGACGCTTGAGCCGGTTGATGCCGCACTCCACCGCGTGGCGCTGGGTGTAGATCTCCGGGGCGAAGGCGGGGGGACGCCCGCCCCGGGATCCCTTGGCCCGGCGGTTGGCGTCCTGGTCGGCCTTGCTCGGGATGGTCGCCTTGATACCGTGCCGCCGCAGGTAGGCGCGGTTGGCCGCCGAGGTGTAGGCCTTATCGGCCACGATGCGGTCCGGACGGGTGCGCGCAGGTCCGCCGCCCAGGCGGGGTACCCGGATGCCGCCGACGACGGTAGTGAATCGTGGGCTGTCGCCGCGTTGTCCGGCGGTCAGCACGATCGCCAGTGGCTTGTGCCCCTGCTCGCAGGCCAGATGCACCGTGGTGGTCCACCCGCCGCGCGAGCGCCCCAGGGCGCGTAGCAGTCGGGCACGTCGCGCCAGGGTGCGCCGACCCGGGCCCGCCAGCGGATCCCGCCGATCAACTGCCGCTCGCTGAACAGCGGCGGCCGCCCTGAGCGCGTCGGCGCAGGCAGCAGCGGTTGCAGTACCGCCCACTGCGCATCGGTCAGGTCGAACCGCCTCGTCACCGCTGAGGTGGCCGCGAGGTCTCCGGTAGGAGGGTCGATCTTGGTCGATCGACCCTCCTACCGGAGACCTCGTTCGTTGTCGATCTCCTACGCGCACACGAGCTTCAGAACGGCAGGGCCGCCACAGCAGGCTTTGATACAGGCCCCAGTGCCGCATCAGGCGACGTTCGCCCTATCGACGACGGCACGTAGACGCCGATCGTCGGCACGGCGGTTTGAGGCGGCCGGGCAAGATCGCATCAGGTGGCTGGTCGAGATGCTGCGGGTCGCCACCGGCCGGCCGGTGACCACAGGGTTCACAAATAGCTGACGCCGGTCAGTTCCTCGGCCGCCGCCCAGAGCCGCCTGCCGACGGCCGGATCGGCCGCCTCCCGGCTGGGCCGGGCCTCGGCGACCGGCCCCCGCGTCTCCCAGAGTCTGGACGGCCCGAAGAACTGGCCGCCCCGCACACCGGGTTCGGTCGCGGCGTGCAACTGCGGCAGAGTGCCCTGCTCCACCGACTGGGTGACCAGCAGGCCGAGCCGCGCGATCAGCTGCCCGAACCGGCCACGGTGCTCCCAGGCACGTGGAGTCAGGTTGGTGCGGGTCAGACCGGGGTGGGCCAGTGTGCTGACGGTCGGCGATCCGGCGGTGCGCAGGCGGCGGTCCAGCTCGACGCCGAAGATCGTGGTGGCGAGCTTGGACCGGCTGTAGGCGGCAGCGGCCCGGTAGTCACGTTCGAACATCAGGTCGTCGAAGTCGAGGTGCGCGTTCTTGTGGGTGATCGAGCTGAGACTGACCACCCGGGATCGCCTCGCCGCGGCCAGCGTGCCGAGCAGCAGGCCGGTCAGCGCGAAGTGGCCCAGCATGTTGGTGGCGAGCTGCAGCTCGAAGCCGTCGGCGGAGGTGCGGCGCGGGCCGAGGAGCACCACGCCGGCGTTGTTGATCAGCAGGTCGATCGCCGGGTGGTCGGCGGCCAGCTTCGCGGCGAACGCGCGTACCGAGTCGAGGCAGGCCAGGTCCAGCTCGCGCACCTCGACGTCGCCGCCGATCCGGCGGGCGGCCTCCTCGCCGGCGGCGGTGTTGCGGACGGCGAGCACGACATGGGCGCCGCGGCGGGCCAGCTCGGTCGCGGTGATCAGGCCGAGGCCCGAGTTCGCGCCGGTCACGACGGCGATCCGGCCGTGCTGGTCGGGGATGCGCTGGGCGGTCCATCCGGTCATCTGCTGCTCCTGCGGGTATCGGTACGGTAGACCGGCGACGCTAGGCGCAACGCGGGCCGCTTCGATCGTTCCCGGCTGCCTAGGTCTGCGGGACCTACCATGGGCGTCCAGCCAGGCGGCACACTTGCGGCATGAGCAATCCGTACGCCCGTGAGCTCGGAGATTTCCTGCGGGCCCGGCGCGGCAGGCTGCGTCCATCCGACGTCGGACTGGAGCCGGGCGGCCGGCGCAAGGTCACCGGGCTGCGGCGTGAGGAGCTGGCCTTGCTGGCCGGGCTGAGCACCGACTACTACCAGCGGATGGAGCAGGGTCGGGAGGTGCGCCCGTCCGATGATGTCCTGGACGCGCTCGCCGGGGCGCTCGGTCTCGACGCCGAGGAACGCCGGCATCTGTTCGCCCTGGCCCACGCCGCCCGCCGGCCGATACCCACCCGGGTGGACCGGGGTCCGGAAAGAGTGCCGGACAGCACACGGCGGCTGCTGCGGGTGATGGACACCCCGGTGGTCGTGCTCGGCCGGCATCTCGACCTGCTCGCCTGGAACCCGATGGCCGAGGCACTGCTCGGCGACCCGGACGCTTGCCCGCCCGACCGGCTCAACATGCTCCTGCTGATGTTCGACGACACGCTGACCGGCGAGCGGAGTTGCCCGGACTGGGAGCGGCAGGCCCTGGACTACATCGGCATGATGCGCGCCGCCGTCGCCACCGACCCCACCCATCCGCGCGCCACCGCGATCGTCGGTGAGCTGAGCATCCGCAGCGTCGAGTTCCGGCGGCTGTGGGCCCGGCACGACGTCCGCGCGTCGGTCAGCGGCACCAAGACCTTCCGGGTCCCCGCGGTCGGCGACATCGTCCTGGACTGGGACACCTATCCGCTGCCCGGAAGCCCCGGCCCGGTCATGCTGGTCTTCACCGCCGAGCCGGGCAGCGCCGACGCCGACCGGCTGCAGCTCCTGGCGTCGTTGCACGCGACCCGCTCGGCGCTCACCAACGAGCACTCCTTCTAGTTCCGCATCAGGCGACGTTCGCCCTGTCGACGACGGCGCTTACGCGCCGGGCTTCTGGGTCGGGTCGGTGGTGATCTGGGTGTTCGCGGTCAAGCTGGGGCTGGCTGCCCGCGGGCGGGCTGAGTGAGGCCGCCTCGACCATGGTGACGCTGCCGGATCTGGCGCGCCACCTGGTGTTGCCGGTGGCGGCGTCGGCGCTTTCGCAGTCGTCGTGGCTGGTGCTGTTCGTCCGCGAGCCGGTCATCGGTGTGCTGCGGGGGACTTCGTCCTCGGGGCGCGGGTCAAGGGGCCTGCGCTCCAGGACCGTTCTGGTCCGGCACGCGCTGCGCTCAGCGCCGTTGCCGTTCATCACGATCATGGGGGCGCGGGTGCCGGTGCCGGTGCCGCTGTTCGCCCCGCCGGGCCAGCGGCTCGTGGCTTTGCGCTCGGCCGCATTACCGCCCTCAAGCGTCGCCGCATGCCACATCCTCTTTTCCAGCCCGGTGATCCCTCCTGGGGCGGCGCCTACCTACAGATGCGCGTCCCCGCGAACGGATACCTCTTCAAAGGGCGGGCGGATCGGACATGGTCCAGGTGACTGGAGCCGGCCTTCCGGCTCCGGCTCCTGATAACGGTCAAGACGATCGGCGGGCACCGGCGACGAACGGCGCCGCACCCGCATACAACCCGCCTTCGACCACCTCGATCATGAACGCGGCCAGGTCGGCGTGGGTGATCGTGGTGCCGGCGACCGAGCGGTGGGCGTGGTGGTCGATTCGGCCGGTGGGTGCGCCGTCGAGCAGGCGGGGCGGGCGCACCAGCGTCCAGTCCAGTCCACTGGCGAGCCAGACGGCCAGCTCGGCGGGCTTGTCGGCGACCGCTGCGCCGCCGAGCTTCTGGATGAGGAAACTGATGATCTTGGCTTGGCGGGACTTGTCGTCGCCGGGGGCGTCCACGCCGGCGCCGCTGATGCCCACGAACCGGCGCAGGCCCCGCTGGAGCATCAGCGGCACCAGCAGCTGGGCGGTGCGGGTGTGCAGGTCGGCCTGGCGGCCGACCGGCCCGAGCGCGGAGATGACCGCTTCGGCGCCGTCGGTCAGTCGCTCCAGCGCACCCGTCTGCAGGACGTCACCGGTCTGGACGCTCAGGCCGTCGGCCGTCGCGGCGACCGGCGGCAGCTTGGCGGGGGTGCGCACCAGCGCGGTGACGTGGTGGCCGCGCTGCAGCAGCCGGGCCAGTACGTGGGCGCCGGTGCGGCCGGTGGCCCCGATCAGGGCGATGTTCATCCGTGCTCTCCCGTGGGCGACCCTGCAAGGGGGGATCCGGGGTCGGAGGTGAGGGGTTCAGGCCGCGGGACGAGCCCAGGCGGCGCGTTCCCGGTGGGCGAAGGCGGAGAGATCGATCGGGTCGCGGCCCAGCACGGCGCGTACGTCACCGGTCAGGCCGGCGGCCAGACCGAACCGCGCGCTGGTGTAGATCGCCGCGGTCACCGCGACCATGGGCCAGGGCATGCCCAGAGCCGTACGGGCGTGGCGGGCGTAGGCGGCCAGGCCGGGGCGGGCATAGCGGATCGGCCGGCCGAGCTCGCCGGTGAGGATCTGGGCGACCTGCTCATAGGTCAGCGCCCGCGGGCCGGTCACCGTCCAGGCCCGGCCGGCGTGCTCGGCCGGATCGCCCAATGCGGCCGCGGCGACCGCGCCCACGTCTTCGGCGTCGACGAACGCGGTGGCGCCGCCGCCGGCCGGAACCATGATCGCATCGCGGTCACGAATGTCGGATGCATGGGTGCTCGACAGGTTCTGGCAGAAGAACGAGGGGCGGATGAATGTCCAGGCCATGCCCGAGGCGCGCAGCCATTTTTCCACGGCTGCGTGCGGTGTCAGACGGTTGTGCTCGGCGCCCTGCAGCGACAAGAACACCACGTGCCGCACCCCGGCGGAGCGGGCGGCGGCCACCGCCGGGATCAGGTCGCGGCGCACGTTGGCGACGGCCGGCGGGCGGAGCAGGAACATCGTCTCCACATCGGCAAACGCCGCCGGCCAGGTCGCCGGGTCGGCGAAATCGAAGGCCATCTGCTGCACGGGATCCGATCCGTGCATGCCGCGCGGGTCGGTGGGGTGCGGGGAGGGGGCGGTGCGCTCGGCCGGGCGGCGCGCCAGGCGCACCGGTGCTCCCGTCTCGATCAGCTGTCGGGCGACGATGCGGCCGATGGTGCCGCTCGCGCCCGTTATGAGGATCTGGCCCATCTCTCCCTCCAACCTTTCGACGTGCAACATTTGTATGATACACATCAGCTGATGTTTGTATAGTACACCTGTGATGGCGGACGACATGCCCGGCGACCCGTTCCACCCAGCCGATCCCGTCGACCGGCTCGACCGTGCCCTGCTGGCGCTGCGGCGGTTTTTCGAGGCCCCCGCCGCAGTTCCCGACAGCGCCCAGTGCGTGGAGCTGTCGACCCTGCTCATCGTCGACGCCGTGGCCACCGGCACCCCGGACGATGACTCCGGCGGGGTCAGCATCGGCGCGGTGGCCCGAGCGCTGGCCGTCAGCCCGTCGACCGCCAGCCGCCTGGTCGACCGCGCCGTGGTCCATCAGATGGTGATACGGCAGAGCTCGTCTGCCAGCCGCCGCCATACCGTGCTGACCCTCACCGACGCGGGCCGCGCCTTGCATGAGCGTGCCCTCGCCTACCGCACCGCCCGCCTGCGGTCGCTCCTGCATGGCTGGAGCGACCAGGAGCGCCAGACCTTCGCCGACCTGATGGCCCGCTTCGCCGCTGCTGTCCTGTCTCGTTGAACTTGAGACATGGCGCAGCTCTGACCTGTGGCGCCTCAAGGCGCGACGCCCCTTCTGCTGACCGTCTTCCTGCCGCGTCCGGCCGATCCCCCGCTCCGCTGATGTGCCGAGTGCCGCCGTGGCGCACACCGCACTCGATCACGGCTTGAGCCCCGCGACCCGGGTTGGCACGGGAGTTTCCGCCGGGGTTCGTCGGTACGCGACGCCGCACCGACGAAGCGGCCACCGGCTTGGGAACGCAAGGTCTGGAGCGCCCCGATGGCCGCGGACGCAGCAGCAGGGCCATCATCAGCGTCAGGTCGCCGACGTCGACGTCGGGGCGCAGGTCACCGTCGGCCTGGGCGCGGCGGACGAGCCGGTCGAGGACCTTCGGCAGAATCTGGCGCAGCCGCCGTTCCCCGGGGTCGTCGTGGAGCTGCTCCCAGGTGCTGGTGAACCAGATCGACAGCCAGGTGGCCAGCCGCAGTTCGGCGGCGGCTCGGCCGATGAAGCGTGACAGCGCCCCCCAGGCGTCCGGCTCCTCGTCCCCGGCATCGCGCGCAATGGCGACCACGCGGTGGAAGCCGTCCAACGCAACCCCGCGCACCAGCGCCTCGAGCCGCTGCCGCTGCGCGAGGGACCGCACAGCCAGGGGGACCTGACGTATCGGCTGGAGCGGCTCGACACGGACACCTGGCGCTTCCACCACCACCCCGGCGGGACGGTCGCCTCCTATGACCTCCGGCTGCGGCCGCGCGAGATCGCCGACTTCGCGGCCCGCTCCCGGCAACTGTCCACCTCCGCCGATTCGGCCTACGTCACCACCCTGACGGCCGCCCGGCCGATCGCCGGGCACACCTTGCCGCTGCTGTCGCGTACGGTGCGTCGGCTGGGCGCCGACGGCAGGACGCCGTGGACGATCGGTGACATAGACGAGTCCGCCAGAACGCTCTCCATGGACTTCCGCGTCCCGCTCGAGGACCTCGGCCACAACGGCATCGCTCAGCTCTGGCACAAGACGGGTACCCAAGACGACCTATGGCGCGCACGCGTCAGCAACGAGGCTTGAGCGGCAACCGAACGGCCGGTCAGGTTGAGGGCGGTCCCATCAGTAGACTCCCCGCATGTCGGCTCGGCGCAGCTGCGGGAGCGCTGGGCCATAACCGGGTCTGCCCACGGCCCTCCACCTGTTCTGACGGCGTTCGCGTGCCGCTACTTCCCACCGGCAAAATCATCCGACAGCCCGTCCGTGCGGCGCGAGCCCCGGTCCTCGGCCTGGCGAAGGAGACTGTCCATGCGTCTGCATCCCGGCGAGCCCGAGGCCGCGCGGCGAGTTGCCCGCAATCCGGAGGATGAGGAACGAGTTCAGCGAATCCGGTCGTAGACCAGGGCCATCGCGCCCAGTTCGCCGGTCTCCTGGTGGGTGAGCCTCCACTTCGACGGCGGCAGGCCGTCGTCGAACAGTCGCAGCCCGCCTCCGGTGATCTCCGGGATGACGACGAGGTACATCCGGTCGAGCAGGTCGGCTGCCAGCAGTGCCTTGGTGATGCTGGGGCTGGTGTTGACGAGGATGTCGCCCTCGCCGCCGGCCTTGAGCTCGGCGATGAGGTCGGCGAGGGGGCCGTTCACCACGCGGGTGCGCTCCCAGGGCGCCTCGGTCAGGGTGGTCGACAAGACCACCTTCTCGGTGGTGACCAGCCACGTGGCGTAGTCGCGGTCGCGCGGATCGGCGTTGCCGTCGGCGGCGACCGACGGCCAGTACGCCATGAATCCTTCGGCGAGAACCCGGCCGAGCAGGGCCGTCGTGGCGTTCTGCCGCATCCGGGTCATCTGGTCGCGCGCTACGTCGGTGGTCGCGTAGGTGGCGAACGCGGCGAAATCGGCGGGCCCGCCTGCGCCGTGGTAGCGCCCGTCGAGGCTGATGACCAGATTGGCCATCACCTTGCGTCCGGTGGTCTGCTCGGTCATTTCGCACTCCTCGGGTCGGTGTCGTGCTCAGCGTCGTGCTCGGTGTCGTGGGTGTCGGCGGCGAGGGCCGCCGCGAGTCTGTCGAGGCTCTGGCCGAAGCCGATCTCGATGCCGGCGATGAAGTCCGCCGAGTCGGTGGTGCTGCCGGTGATGCGGTAATGGACCTCCAGGTCGGTCCCGGTTCCGGTGCCGGTGGGCCGCAGGTCGAAGTCGAGGTGGCCGGTGAAGGCGAGGCCGCCGTCGGGCAGCAGCGGGGAGAGCCGGTAGGCCAGGTGTTCACCGGGGCGCAGGTCGTCGACGACACCGTGGGCGCGCCCGACGACCACGTCGGAGCCGTCGAGGTCCTCGGCGTCGCGGTATTCCAGGACGATCCGCCCGCCCGGCCGCGCCTCGAACACCGACTCCGAGACGCGCAGGCCGTCGGGAGCCCACCAGCGGGCCAGTAGCGGTGCTTGGGTCAGGTGACGCCAGAGCGGCTCGGGTCGCCCGCTCAGTGAGCGGCGGAAATGGAAGGAGCGGCCGTCGGCCCACCCCGGCTCCTGTGCGGCGCGCTGCTCGGCGTGGAGGCCGGCCCCGTAGCGGTCATAGGTCTCGCGGGGGCCGCCGCCGCGGTCGGCGGTGTCGGCGATCCGGTTGAGCGTGGCCGCCAGCTCCCGCAGGGGACCGGGTTGGAGCGCGTACACGCGACGCTGGCCGGTGCGCTGGGAGACGACGACACCGGCACGCTCAAGGGTCTGCAGGTGCTTGGTCGTCTGCGGCTGACGCGCTCCGGCGAGCTGGGCCAGGACGCCGACCGACCGGGGCCGCTCGGCCAGCAAGGTCACGAGCCGCCAGCGGGCCGGGTCGGCCAGTGCGGTGAGGAGTGCGTCCATGAAGAGAAGTATTCTCTAGAAAGAATATTCGTGTCAAGGAATGTATTCGGATCTGTCGGACATCATCAAGATCGACCGCCGACGGCGCCGTAGGGGAAGGGCTGGTGGACGGCCGGACCGATCTGCCCCCTGACGAGATCGTGACGCGCACCGCGCAGCTGGCCGGCCTGCTGGACCTGAAGAGCGCGCCGGACGCCATGCTGCTGCGCCAGCGCCTGGCCAATGTCGACCCGGGCGCCGGCGTCGTGCTCACACCCCAGGAGGAAAGGGCGGTCTGGATGCGCTCGGCACATGTCGGCAGGTAGCGCCGGCGTCCGCCGCGGCGCAGCGCCGCGGCGATCTCCTCGCACGGGGCGTCGGAGGCATGGAAGGCGCGCTGGGCATCCGGCAGGTCAGGAGGGAAGTCGTAGCCGGTGTCGCCGGTCACTCCACCTTCGAGATCCGATCATATGGTTGAAGCTCCTCGCCTCAGCCACATGATCCGAACTTCGAACAGCTCCTAGCCGGAGGTCCTGCGGCGGAACAGCAGCGCCGCGATCGGCACGCTGACCAGCACCGTGCCCGCGAGCCAGGCCGCCGTCACCGCTCCGGAGGAGCCCATCGGCTGGTTGAGCAGCAGCGACCGGAGCGTCGCCACGATCGGCGTGATCGGCTGGTTGGCGGCGAAGTCACGCAGCACGTCCGGCATGGTCTCGGCCGGCACGACCCCGTCCGACAGGTACGGCAGGAAGAGCACGACGAAGCTGAACGCGCCGGCCGCCTGGGCCGACCTGACCAGCAGTCCCCAGAGCGCCGCCAGCGACGACATCGCCAGGACGTACCCGGTCACCACGGCCAGCACCAGAGCCCAGTCGGTGAGTCCGGCGTCCGGGCGAAAGCCCAGGACGACCGCCGCGAGCAGGGCGAATCCGCACGCCGTCACGTTGCGGACCACCGAGGCGATCACATGCCCGGCGGGGACCGTCCAGCCGCCGATCGGCAGGGTGCGCAAGCGGTCGATCATGCCTGCGGTCATGTCGTCGGCGATGTTCACGGCGGTCAGCGCGGCGCCGTACCCGCCGGACATGAGCAGTACGGCGGGCACCACGAAGTCGATGTAGGCCAGCCCGCTGGAGCCGGTGGTGATCGCCCCGCCGAAGACGTACACGAACAGCACCATGATGATCACGGGTAGCGCGGTGTTCACGATGAGGCTGTCGGGGATGCGCAGCTCGCGGCGCAGGTTCCGGACGACGAGGCGGCGCAGGTCGCCCGCCGCGGTCAGGGCGGCGCTCATGCCGCCACCGCCGTGAGCTCGAAGAAGACGTCGTCGAGGGTGGGGGCGCACAACTCCACGTGCTCGACGGCGACGCCCGCGCGATGCAGCAGGTCCAGCGTACGGCGCAGGTGGTCGGGGCCCTGGACGGCCAGTGTGATCTCGCGTTCGCCCGCGCCGGGATGCGTTCCGCCCTCACCGAGCGCCGACCTGGCGCGCGGCATGTCCTCGGCCCGGGACAGGCGCAGGATCAGGCGTTCGGAACCGACCTGGCGCTTCAGTGCGGCAGGGGAGTCGTCGGCCACGACGCGGCCTCTGTTGATCACCACGACACGGTCGGCGAGCTGGTCGGCCTCCTCCAGGTACTGCGTGGTGAGCAGAATGGTGGTTCCGGCGGCCACCAGTTCGCGGATCACCGACCACAGCTCGGCCCGGCTGCGCGGGTCGAGCCCGGTGGTGGGTTCGTCGAGGAAGAGGATCCGCGGCGCTGAGACCATGCTCGCCGCGAGGTCGAGGCGGCGCCGCATCCCCCCGGAGTAGGTCACGACCCGCCGGTTGGCGGCCGCGGCCAGATCGAAGCGCTCCAGGAGATCCTGTGCCCGCCGTCGCGCCTGCCGCCGGCCCAGGTGGTAGAGGCCGGCGAACAGCTCCAGGTTCTCCCGCCCGGTCAGCAGGTCGTCCACGGTGGCCTGCTGGGAGGTCAGGCCGATCATCCGGCGCACCGCGACACCATCGCGCGTGACGTCGCACCCGCCCACCACGGCGGTGCCGCCATCGGGTGCGAGCAGTGTGGTCAGGATGCGCACCGTGGTGGTCTTGCCTGAGCCGTTGGGGCCGAGCAGGGCCAGCAGCGAGCCGGTGGGCACGGTCAGGTCGATCCCGGCCAGCACCTGTGTGGCGCCGAAAGACTTCGTCAGGCCCCGGGCGACGACAGCATCTGTGAATCCTGTACTGTGTATGACGTTCATAGTTTTAAAGTTAATGCAGAATCCTAGGAGGGAGTCAAGGAGGGATTCGATGGACCAGGAGCGGCCGCTGCCGTCCGTGGTGGAGCGCATGTGGGGGCGCGAGCCGGTCACACGCCGGGGACCGCGACCACGGCTGGATCTGGCCACGATCACCGCCGCCGCCATCGAGATCGCCGACGCCGAAGGGCTGAGCGGGGTCTCGATGGCCAGCGTGGCTTCGCGGGTCGGGGTGGCGGCGACCGCGCTCTACCGGTACATCGGCAGCAAGGAGGACCTGCTCACCGCCATGGCCGACGGCGCCGCCCCACCGCCGCCGGAGCCGGCGGGCATGTCCTGGCGGGATTACCTCACCCTCTGGACCCGGGCCCATCGCGACATCGTGCTGGAGCACGCGTGGCTGCTGTCGGTCGACCGGCTCGCCCCGCCGCTGGGCCCGCGGCGGCTGCTGTGGCTGGACCGCGCACTGGCCGCCCTCGACGGCACGGGGCTCGACCACGGAGAGAAGATCAAAGTGGCGAGCACCCTGACCGGGTACGCGCTCACCGATGCCGCGCTCATCCACAGCATCGGCGGCGGGGATCCGACGATGGAAAACGCCGCCATCACCGGAGCCGCCGACTACGGCGAGGTGCTCGCCGGACTGCTCGACCCCGTGGCCTACCCGGCCCTGTCGGCCGCGATGCGCTCGGGCGTCATGCACGGCGCCGAGGGGTGGGTGGACGACGAGGACTTCGTCTTCGGACTCAATCTGCTGCTCGATGGCGTCGAGGCGCTGATCGGGCAGCGGGCATCGGAGAAGCAGCGGGCATCGGAGAAGTCGTGACCCGGCACTGCGGCGAGCCGGTCGTCTGGCTGGTCGAGCGCGGCATGCCGCAGGAGAAGATCGGCACCTTCACCGAGTGGCTGGACGGGGAGATCTCCCGGCTGCACGCCTGGTCACCGCATTCGAGACCGATGAGATCGCCGCACTGCGCGAGAAGAACGGCGGCGAGGGCGACCCTCACCGGCTCCTCGACTACTCGCTGGGCGGCTCCTACGACCGGGCGCCGTACACCGCCCAGGATCTGGACTCGGCTTGGGTGGAGTCACCGGAGGGCTCCCCGTACTCCTACGGGCTGATCGACGGCACCGGTGCCCGGCGGATCCCGCTCGGGAAAAGGTTCCGCAGTGTCCCGCCGTTTCGCGACGGCGCCGCCGAGGTCATCCTCGACGCGCAAACCACCGACACCATCGCGGTCCACCCCGGCCACCAGCGCCGGGGCATCGGCCATGCGCTCCTGCAGGAAACCCGTACCCGTCCCGGGCCGGGGCGCTCGGCGGAGGAAGCGCTCTGCGAGTTCCGCGAGCCGCTCGCACGGGCGCGCGAGAACCGTGATCGTGTCGCACCGTGCGACGCGATCGTCTGTCGCTGGTGCGGGAACCACTCCGTTGCTTTCGGCCGATGCCGTGCGGTCGGCAGTGGGGCGCGCAGGAGGCGCGGCGCGCCCCCTGCCGGACCGACTGCGCCCAGCTCATATGGGAGATTCCGGCGTCGGGCGAGGCTGAGGCAACGGGGGAGAGAGGGGACCCGAAAAGCGGGCCAGAGCCGGTTTCTGCAACGGCGGTGAAGTTGCGGAGTCGCGTCCCGGTCCGGCGGGTGTGACGCCCCGGCGCGGCAGCTCGCCGGTCGGGCGGGTGGTCACTCCGCTTTGCCGGCGACGCCGTCGAGCAGGACGCGCAGGTAGGCGTCGACGCGGGCGACCGGGCTGGAGCCGAGGCCGAGTGCGAAGGCCGTGCCGCAGACCAGATGATGGAGGTCCTCGTCGGTGAGTCCCGGACGCAGGGCGCCGGTCTCGCGGGCGCGGGCGAGGACCGTCCCGGCCAGAGCGGTGAACTCGTCGCGCTGGGCGGTGGTCTGCGGGATCGCGTCGTCGGTGGCGGGTGAGGCGATCACCTCGGCGAAGGCGGGGTCGGCCAGTTGCTGGAGGAGCAGGGCCCGCAGCAGGATCTCGACCCCCGTCCACGGATCGTCGTGCAGGGACGCGGTCTGGGCGCCGTCCAGGACGGCGGCGAAGGCGGGTTCGGCCAGGGCCTCCAGCAGCGCCCGTCGGGTGGGGAAGTGCCGGTATGCGGTGCCCACGCCCATGCCCGCGCGGCGGGCCATCTCGTTGAGCTGCAGTGACAGGTCGCCCGAGGCGACCGCCTGACGTGCCGTCGCCAGCAGGAGCGCGCGGTTGCGGGCGGCATCGGCACGCAGCGAGGTCATGGCCCGAGTCTACCTAACCGGATTGACAATCCGCTTCCTGTCGCCTTGAATCGGATGAGTTATCCGCTTAATTCCGGGAGGGACCATGGACAGCGCCGTGAACTGGAGCGTCACCGATCTCCGCGACCAGACCGGCCGCACCTTCGTCGTCACCGGCGCCAGCAGCGGCCTCGGTGTGGCGATCACCCGTCACCTCGCCGTGCGCGGCGGCCGGGTGATCATGGCCGTACGGGACACGGCCAAGGGCGACCGGGTCCGGGACCAGTTGCGTGCCGGAAACCCCAAGGCCGATCTCGACGTCCGCCACCTCGACCTGCTCGACCTGCGCGCCGTCCGGCGGTTCGCCGACGGCCTGCGCGCCGACGGCGTGATCGTCGATTCGCTGCTGAACAACGGCGGCATCGGCACGGTGGCGCGCCGGCTGAGCCCCGAGGGAGTGGAGAGCCAACTGGCGACCAACCACCTCGGCCACTACGCGCTGACCGGCCTTCTCCTCGACCGGATGGCCGAAGGCGGCGCCGTGGTGACCGTCGCCTCCGGTCTCTATCGGATGGGCCGCCTCGACCTCGACGACCTGGCCGCCGAACGCCGCTACTCACCCGGTGGCGCCTATGCCACGTCCAAGCTCGCCAACGTGCTGTTCGGCCTGGAGCTTGACCGCCGTCTCCGCGCCTCCGGATCGCCGGTCCGCAGCCTGCTGGCCCACCCAGGCATGGCCAAGACCGGCCTGGATCGGGAAGCGGCGCTTTTGCCCCGCATGGTCCAATCGGTGCTGGGTGTCTTCTTCCGGCTGCCGATCGATGCAGCCGTCGCGCCGATCCTCTACGCGGCCACCGAGGCCGCCGCCCCCACCGGCAGACACATCGGCCCGGGCCGTCCCCGCCGCCCCCGCCCGACCTTCGAGACCTTCACCGGCGCCGCCGCCGACACCGCCCTCGCGGCCCGACTCTGGGACCGCTCCCGCCGGCTCACCGGCGTCGACCTGACGTAGGACCGTGTTTCAAGCCGGCTGCGACCAGCTCGCCGCCGAGGCCGCAAGGCCGCCCAGCGCCTCTCGGCAGGCCGCCAGGGCACGTCTCACCCCCGCCTGCCGTGAATCTACAATGTAAGGCCGTCTGCGTTTCCGAGTGATGAGCTCACCACGACCGCCGCGATGGCACCGCGCGACCTGCCGGCGATCGTGTGCCGCACCGCGGTGATCTGTCAGGAGAGAAGTTCATCTATACGTTCTCCGGCCACGCCCAAGCGACCCGTGTGATGAGCCGTAACGGTGCTGACGCGGGCCGGAGCGGTCATCGCCGCCGGGGCAGACCGTCTCGTCGCGGGGTCGCCGACCGGTCCACCCTGTATCGGACCTTCTGGCGCCGGTCGCGGCCGACGGCTGATCTATCGCACGGCTGGGGGAGCGACTCGCAGTGGGGAACCGATGGAACGGTCAGCCTGCCGGAACGGGTCAGCTTGCTGGAAGGTCAGCAGTCCAGGAACGGGCCGTAGCCGTCCAGGGTGGCCCGGTGCATCCAGTCGAGGCAGTCGGCGAGGGCCGGGTCGTCCAGGGCGGCTTCCACGAATTCGGTGAAGCCGGGCGGCTGCCGGATCCGGACTTTCTGCCGTGAGTCGATACCCACGACGTCCTCACGCGATCGCGGCCGTCGGGAAGCATCCCGGCCGGGCGACAGATCAGGACGGCGATCGCACCGGCGAGCCGCATCGACGCGTGGTCTTCCCTCTGGACGATCGCCGGGCTTCCCGGTCGTACGGCCTCCGTACGCCACTTAACGATATGTACGGCGAAGAGCGCTTCGCCCCTCGGGACGTCACCGTCCGCGCCTACTTCTCACGTCTCCGGAGTTCGCCGGTCGCCAGGTCGAGGAAGTACGTGCGCTCGCTGTAGAGGGCCTCGACCATGAAGGATCCCCGCTTCGACCAGCCGAGGCCGACGTTGAGGAACTCGTCGCCGGGGAAGGAGGGGACGACGCTGGACAGCCGCTTGCCGGTCCCCGTGTCGAAGGTCTCGACACGCCCTTCGTCCCCCGAGATGACCACGAGGCGCCCTCCGTCCGGCCGGAGGTGGTACTCGTCCTCGGGGACGTCATCGTCGGTTTCCCTGAGGGGGAGGTCCGTCCGCGTCCTTCCCCGGTGGTCGAGCACGAGCACCCGAGACGCCGTCGTCACCACGACCCCGCTCGCGTTGATGTCGTGGATCTGCCGGGCCTCCGGGATCGACCTCGCGGTCCAGTCCGTGGTGTCGGTGATCTGCACGCCGTTCCCGGTCAGGGCGACATACCTGTTCTGGCCGGCGAAACCGGGCTCGGGCACGTCGGCGTCGGCCAGGGGGCCGGTGAGACGGTGGACGCCCCCGGCGTCCTGGTACGTCATGCGGCGATCGTATTTGTCCAGGTAGACGACGGCCTTGTCGTCGGGGCTCGGCATGAACGGCGCCGGCAGGGGGGCGCCGCCTTTCCCGATGACGTACGGCGCGGCCTGCGGGAACGGTTCCCCGTTCACCAACCAGTACCGGCAGGGGTTGTCCATGGAGGAGATCCACGCACACGTGGGAGCCTTGTACTCGTCCACCGTGGTGAACGCGGCCCTGGACTCGGGGAACGAGACGGGCGTCGAGTATTCCGGCAGTTCGGGCCGGAGCGGCTGCCCGGGAACGAGCAGCGCGCCCGACAGCACGATCGCGGTGCCCGCGAGGTAGAGGGTGCGAGCCGACCATCGGCGAACGGCCGACTCGGCTCGGGCCGTGTCGTCCGATGCCTCGGGCGCCGGTCCGGCCTCCAGGTTCCGGGCGGCGAGCGGTACGGCCACCGCCACGATGGCCACGATGACGGCATGTGCCAGACGTGCGGGCGTGGCACCCTGGTTCGCCAGCAGGTAGCCGCCCGCCGCCACGGCGCAGCCCAGGCCGAGCAGCCACGCCTTCCGATAGATCTCCGCGTCGTCGTGACGATGGAGCGCCCGGAGCGGTGGCCGTACGTGGCGGAGAACGGAGACGGCGCACCAGCCGAGAACCAGATAGAACAGGTCGTCGGTGAGGTAGGCGACGGGGACGGCGACGGCGAGGGTGATCAGCCGCCATCGGCGCAGGGCGGCGAAATGGTCGATGACCTGACGGGCGTTGGCCGTTGTGACGGAGAAGCCGGTGAGTGCGGCGAATCTGGTGAGCCGCTCTCGGGTGACCGGTGCGGCCGCCGCCAGGACGGTGATCGCGGCGGCCGCCCAGAAGGTCAGCTGGGGTGTCGTCACGATATGTGACCATATATGGTTTTTGACCATGAACTCGGGTGACATATGGCAGCAGTTCGGTGTCACCACGTGGCATTCCCGGCGTGCGCGGCGGCTGTTGCTGGTGATGGCGTCCGGTTGCCTGTCTCTCGTCGCCATTGCCGCGGTTTTGATGGAGTCGGGGGCGATGACTCCGCATATCGGTTGGCGAGTCGATAGTTTCTTCCTCCGCGCCGAGGTCGACGAGAACGAGGTTCTCTCCACCGACGTGGAGATCGAGCTCGAAAACGAGGCATTCACCTCCTTCACCGTCACCGATGTCTCGGCGGAGATGCCGGGACTCCGCCTGCTGCCCGGGAAACCCTCCGAGGCCACCGTGGAGGGCAACGGTTACGGGCAGCTGACCGGGCGCGTCGTCATCACCGACTGCGCGGCGGTGCCGTACGAGCCCCAGCCGGTCAGGTTCACGTACGAAACCTGGATGGGCACGAGGTCGGCGGAGGTGACGTGGGATTCATGGCGGCTGACGGGACCTGAGGAAAGCATGCCGATCGCCTGGCAGCGGGGCCTCGCCGACAAGGTCTGCAACGACGCGGTGAATCCGGACTGGCCCTGAGCGCCGAATCGTCCGCGAACAACGACGAGCCCTGAGAGGTTGCGGAGCATGCGTCCCGTCACGAAGATCGCCACCGGTTTCGTCTTCGCCTTCGGAGCCCTCCGGTTCAACGGCTTCGACCTGCTGCTCGACCCCGTCGGGTGGGGCCTGTGCGTGTCGGGACTGTCGTGGTTGCGGCGATCCGCCTCCGACCCCGACGACCCCTCCGGCCGGGCCGGGTCCTTCGCCGTCGCCATGGTCTGCGTCTCGTTCGTCGCCATGATCACGCCGGTGAATTCGACCGGCGCCCCGGCGGCTTCCGTCCCCGCACAGCTACTCGGCATCGCCGGCACGGCCGGTGCTCTGATCACCGTCTGGCTGATCGTCGACGTCGTCATCAGGCGGATGCGTCCCTTCGGAGACGTCTCCCGGGCAGCCCTCCTCGACGTGCTGCGCTGGGCCGTGGCCGGTCTGGGAGCGCTCGGCGTGCTGGCCGGGTACGGCTACGCGGGCCTGGGCGCTGTCATGAGCGTCGCCTGGATCGTGGCCATAGCGGCCTTGACCGTCGTGCTCTACCGTTCGGCCCGGCTGCCGTACCTGGCCGCATCAGGGGAGTCCGTGGAAGCCGATCTCCCTCCCGCGGGCCGTGGTGACTGACGCGTTCAGGCTGGGGTCAGGCGGTGGGGAAGGGGCCCTGGTACTCGGTGTAGTCGGAGACGCCGTCGCCGTTGAGGTCGACGCGCACCTCGTCGGTGTAGCCGTCGCCGTTGTGGTCGAGGTAGACCACGTCGGTCACGCCGTCGCCGTCGGTGTCGTAGCGCTCCTCGTCGGCCACGTAGTCGCCGTCGGTGTCGATGAGCTGGACGTCGGTGCCGCCGTCGCCATCGGTGTCGTAGTAGTCGGTGGTGGTGACGTAGAACTCGCTCATCGGGGTTTCCCTCGTCCTTTTCGTTCGTGTCGGTTCGTCAGATAAGAGGGGCGTTCCGGCCGGATGGTTACAGCGACTTCCATGATTTTTTGAAGGCGTCCGGGGGCGGGCCGTCCTGCCGTTCATGGCGATCCCGCTCACGCCGGCCTTCGCCGCGTTCCTCACCGCCCTCGTGACGCGTCGTTCCGAGAAAGCGATCAGGAGGCCCTTGCGCCCTGACCGTCAGCGCGACTTCACCGAGTTCGTAGGCGGCCGATCCGACAGCTTGATCCTGTACCACGAACAGGTCGGGCGGTGGCGCGTCCGCGTCGTCCATGCCACACTGACTGTTATAGAACTCTCGTAAGAGTTATAGAACGATCGGAGTATGGCATGCGAAACGTGTCACCGTGGCGCGAGCCGGTCCCGCCGGGCGGGACGATGGGCGAGCCCCGGGCGCGGGGCCGATTCGGCGAGTACGGCGGGCGGTACGCCCCGGAGTCCCTGGTGGAGGCGTGCCGCGAGGTGGACGAGGCGTTCCGGGAGGCCTGGGCGGAGCCGGGGTTCCGCGGCTCCCTGGCGAGGCTGCTCGCCGTGCACGCCGGGCGGCCGACCCCGCTCACCCCGGCCCTCCGGCTGTCGGAGGCGCTGGGCGTGCGGCTGTACCTCAAGCGCGAGGATCTCACCCACACCGGGTCCCACAAGATCAACAATGTGCTGGGCCAGGCCCTGCTGGCCGTCCGGATGGGACGGCGCAGGCTGATCGCCGAGACGGGGGCGGGTCAGCACGGGGTGGCCACCGCGACCGCCGCCGCGCTGCTCGGGCTGGAGGCCACGGTGTTCATGGGCGAGCGCGACATCGAGCGGCAGGCGCTGAACGTCTTCCGGATGCGCATGCTGGGCGCCGAGGTGGTCCCGGTGACCGCGGGCAGCCGTACCCTCAAGGACGCGACCAGCGAGGCCATGCGGCACTGGGTGGGCGCGACCGGCGACTCCCACTACTGCATCGGCTCGGTCGTCGGGCCGGATCCGTACCCGTGGATGGTCAGGGAGTTCCAGCGGGTCATCGGCGAGGAGGCCCGCGGGCAGTGCGCCGCCGAGCTGCGGACCGGCGTCCCGGACTACGTGGTCGCGTGCGTCGGCGGCGGCTCCAACGCGGCCGGCACGTTCGCCGGATTCGCCGACACCCCGGCGCGCCTGGTCGGTGTCGAGGCGGAGGGCGGAGCCGGGGCGGCCCGCGGCCGGCTCGGCGTCATGCACGGCTGCCGCTCGCTGTTCCTGCAGGACGGCGACGGGCAGATCACCCAGGCGCACTCCATCGCCGCCGGGCTCGACTACCCGGGGGTCGGCCCGGAGCACGCCCACCTGCGCGACCTGGGCCGGGCCCGCTACGTCACGGTGACCGACGACGAGGCGGTCGGCGCGGCGGTACGGCTGGCGCGCACCGAGGGCATCGTCCCGGCGCTCGAATCGGCGCACGCCCTCGCCTGGGTGATCCGCGCGGCGGGCGGCGGCGACCTGCCCGCGGGATCGACGGTGCTGATGACGTTGTCCGGCCGGGGCGACAAGGACGTCTCGACCCTGAAGGAGCTGCTGTGACGAATTCCGCTCTGGGCCCCGCCCTGCACCCCGCCCCGGCCGCGGGCGCGGGCGCGGTCGAACGCCGGCTGCGCGCCCGCCGGGACACCGGCCGCGGCCTGCTCATGCCGTACGTCACCGGCGGGATCACGCCCGGCTGGACGGACTACCTGCGGGCCTTCGCCGCCGCCGGGGCGGATGCGATCGAGGTCGGCCTGCCCTTCTCCGATCCCACGCTGGACGGCGTCACCATCCAGCAGGCCGGCGACACGGCACTGGCCCGGGGGGCGAGCACCCGCCGGATCCTCGCCGACCTGTCCGGCATGCCGGCCCTGGGCGTGCCCCTGGTCGCCAGCACCTACTACAACCTGGTGCTGCACGAGGGCCCCGAGGCGTTCTGCGCCGCGCTGCGCCGGGCCGGCGTCGGCGGCCTGATCGTGCCCGACCTGCCGGTGCACGAGGCGGACGAACTGGAGGGCGCGGCAGCCGCCGCCGGGATCGAGCTGTCCCTGCTGGCGTCGCCGGCGACGCCGCAGCCGCGGCTGGCGGAGATCTCGCGCCGCAGCCGCGGATTCGTCTACGCGGTGTCGTTGATGGGCACCACCGGTGAGCGGACCGCCCTCGCCGCGTCGGCGGCGGAGCTCACCGAGCGGATCAGGCGCGTCACCGACCGGCCGGTCTTGCTAGGATTTGGCATTTCCACCCCGGACCAGGCACGCGAAGCCCGCCGGCACGCCGACGGCGTGGTGGTCGGCGCCGCGGTCATGCGGCGGGTGCTCGACGGGGCCGGGCCGGACGACCTGCGGGCCTTCCTCACGACCCTGCGGCAAGCCCTCGACCAGGAGTGTGACCGACCACGATGACCCCCGACGCCGGGCACGAGGCGAGATACCGCGCCATCGCCGCCGACCTCGCCGCGAAGATCCGGTCGGGACACTACGCCCCCGGTGAGGCCCTGCCGCCGCAACGGGAGCTGAGCGCCTCCTACGGGGTGACCCTCATGACGCTGCGCCAGGCGCTGCGGGAGCTCAGCGACGAGAGGCTGATCGTGCAGCAGCCCGGCAGGGGCACGTTCGTCGCCCCGCCCCACCTGGCGTACCAGCTCGACTCGCTCCGCAGCCTGGTCGACGATCTGCTCAAGCAGGGCCACGACGTGCGCACCGCCGTGGCCGGGCGGGCGGTGCGCCGGGCCCCCGCCGGGATCGCCGCGGAGCTGCGGCTGCGCCCCGGCGACACCGCCCTGCGGCTGGAGCGGGTCCGCGAGTTCGCGGGACGCCCCGCCGTACACCAGGTGTCCTGGGTCCGCCGGCCGGTGGCCGACCGGATCCGCGACCGCGACTTCACCGCCGTCTCCCTCTACACGGCCCTCGCCGACGCGGGGGTGGCGGTCGCCCGGGCGTCCGAGGTGGTCCGGCCCGGGTTGCTCGACCCGGCCGCAGCCCGCCACCTCCACGAGCCGCAGGGCAGCCCGGTGCTCGTCAGCACCCGGATCACCTACACGCTCGACGCCACACCCGTGGTGTCCGACCACGCCACCATCCTCGGCAGCATGATGGAGATCCGCACCGAACGCGCCGCCACCGGCCTCTCCCTCACCTGGGGCGCCACCAGCTGAGCAGCCGTGCGCGGTCCGTCCCGGCGCGGCGACGGGGAAGCGGCGCCGTCTCGACGGCGGTCAGCGGGAAGCAGTCACGGATGGGCGTGCGCGACTGCCGCGGCGCCGGGCGCAGCGCCCGCTGGGAGTCCTGCCGGTGGAGCTGCGGCTCCGGGCCCGGCCTCACGGGCTCGAGGCGTACGGCTGCGTGGGAGAGTCGTCGCCGGTGTCCCGGCCGTCGGCGATCCGGGCCGCCGGGGTGACGGCGTGGTGGGCGCCGGGAGCACCGGTCTCGGGCAGGTCGTGCTGGGTGAACATGCCGATGAGCAGCCGGACGGGCAGATCGGCCTCGGTCGGGTAGCGGAAGCCGCGCTCGGGGTTGAGGGTGTAGTGGTTGCGGCGTCCGACCTTGCCGTCCGGATCCGGGTGTCCCCGATCACCGGGACGCGCGGGAGGCTCGCTGCGTCCCTCACCCGCGTCTGCGGACGGACCCGCTCGTTCCTGGCCCGATCACGAACGCGCAGGTGTCGCGGCGCGTCCGGGCCGATGGGCCGCCGCGACGAGGCCGGCGTCCGCCGACGCGGCGCCCGCAGCCGCTTCCTCCTCGGACCGCCGGGCCCGGCGGCTTCCCCAGACGAACAGGTAACGGCGGATGATCTGAACCGTGGGCGGGGCCAGCGGGTGGAAGGTCACCACGATGTGCTGGCCGATGCCGTCGGCGGCGTCGCGCACGATGGTGACTTTCCCGATATGACTCAGGATTCCGGTGCTGAGCACCACCTGGACGTGCAACTCCTCGCCCACGGCGAGGTCGGAGGCCGGCGCCCAGCAGCGCAGTGCCTTTTCGCTCAGGTCCAGCAGGGTGCTGTCGAAGGTGACGGCGGGCTGGGCGGCCAGGGTGGAGATGCGCATCTTCTCCCCGCCGCCGCCGCGCTCGTGCTGGCGACGGCCGGCCTGGCGCGGCTCGCCCAGCGGACGCAGGTGCCAGCGCTCCACCGGGCCGGCGGTGATGTGCTCCAGCAGGACCGGCAGCACGACGCGGCCGCCCTCGTCGATCCAGAACACCGTCAGGTGGCTGCCCACCTCGGCGGCCACCAGCTTCTCGGCGCCGGCGGGCGCGGTGACGATGATCGCGTCAGGGGTGATCGCCTCCAGCCGGGAGCGGTGCCCGGTGTCGTCGTCGACGCAGATGTACAGGGCGCTTTTCGGTAGCGGAAGCTGG
This sequence comes from Planobispora longispora, assembly GCF_016863135.1. Classification (GTDB taxonomy): domain Bacteria; phylum Actinomycetota; class Actinomycetes; order Streptosporangiales; family Streptosporangiaceae; genus Planobispora; species Planobispora longispora. The sequence continues at coordinate 88,731 of NZ_BOOH01000047.1, read as the reverse complement.
CTCATGGGCGACACCTTGTGATCATGGGGGATGAGGACGAGAGCGGAGTGTCTGCGGCAGGCGGCGCAGCGGCTTGGCCTTTTACCGGCTCGCTCGGCATCGCGGCCTCGTGAGGCTTGTCGGACGGTGCACTCATGCAGAGTAGGTGAGCACGTTGTGTGCTTCATCCATCACTCAGAGCGTTTCCGTCTGATCGCCGCGTGGGCGCGCATCCGGAAGCCCTGCGGTGACCGATCGGCTGAGAACCGGGGCTGATCCAGGACGCCCCGGCTGCCGGCGGGGCCCGCATACTGATCACCATGAGTCCGAAGGTGACCATGGTGTTCGTCCGGAACGGCCGGGTGAGCTCCGACCGCGTCTCCGGCGCGGACCTCAGCCGCCTGCTCGATGGGCCCGACTTCCTGGTGGACCTGTACGGGAGCTGGGCCGGACCCGGCAGCGGGCTGGAACACGGGTGGGACCGGGGCGGGGTCCTCGTCGACCTCGACGCTCGCTTCCTGCTGTTCCGCACCAGCCTGGGCCCGCTGGCCGACAGTCACGGCCTGCGTCGTGCCGTGCTGGCCGTACTGGGCGATGCCGCGCTCGCCGAGCGGGAACGCGCGGAGGGGACCGGGTGGTGGGACTGGGCGGGCTGGACGGTGCGCTGGGCCGAGCGGGGGCTGGCCGACTTCGTCGCCCGGCTGGACCTGCCGCCCGACCTCCTGGGAGGCGGCTGCGAGCGGGAGCCGGCCGCGCTGGAGCAGGTGCTGGAGCGCATCGGCCTGGCCGGCACCGTCATCGGCGACATCGCTCAGACGTGGGAGGAGTACCGCGCCGAGCCCCGCCTCGTCCACCCCGGCTACCCCGCTCATCGGGAAACCGTGCTGAGTGTGCGTTTCGGCGACGGACGGCTGGGCGACTTCGGGTGTGACGTGGACGTCTTCGAGGTGCTGAGCGTGGGACCCGCGCTGGTGGAGGCATTGGCCGATCGCGACCCGGTGCCGGTGCCCGATGAGTTCTTCGCCGGGTCGGGGATCCTCATCGACGTGACGGCCCGCGAGGTGTGGGCGTGGCCGCCGCCGACCTGCCCGGCGGAGGCGGCGGTGGCGGGCGCCTGGCCGGGCTGGCGGGTGCGCTGGCACGATGAGGGGCTGCCTGGCCAGGTGACGCGGTCGGGGCGCGATCCCGCGCCGATCCGGCTGGCGCCCCGGCTGCTGTTGCTGGAGGCGGCCGAGTGGGCGGGGCTGAACCAGCAAGCGGTGCTGGAGGAGTATGACGCGGTGGGCCGCTTCGCCGGCCCCGCTCCCGCCGTCCCCGCCGACGGAACCGCCGGGGGCGGCGACCGGTGGCACAGGTGGCTGAGCGAGCGGCGGCGCCGGCGGGCCCGGCCCCTGCCGCCGGAGGTCCAGTGGCGGATCGACGAGCCCCGCCGCCGCGCCGCCAGAGAGCGCCGGTTCGTCGAACTGCTGCTGACCCACGGAGACCGCCGCCGGCACTGACGGGCCGCGGCGAGGCAGGCGGACGCCCGGCGCGGGCGCTTCTCGCCGGGCAGGGGAGGAGGCCGCCCGGACGGCTGTCAGTGCTTGAGGTAACCCACCAGCAGGTCCGCCAGGGCGTCCGGCCTGCTGAGGGGGACGCAGTGGCCGCCGGAGATCTCGTCGGGCACGACGCCCAGGCGTTCTCGCGCGAGCCCGCGGAAGAAATCGGCCGGGAAGAAGCGGTCGTCCTTGCACAGGATGAACTTCGTGGGCACGTCCGGCCAGGCTTTCAGCGGCCAGGGCTCGTCGCCCACGCGCGGGGATTCGTCACGCTCCCGGCGCATGGCCTCCTCGGCCAGCTCACGCGGGACATCATGGTAGAAGCTCTCGAACGGATCATCGATGCCGGCCAGGCCCGCGTCCTGTCTGGCCCGCACGCACCCGGTGGCCTCCCACCAGTCGTCCGGCCGCTCGCCGGGGGCCGGGATCATCCCCGCCAGCAGGACCAGAAGGTCCGCCGGGAGCCGGTCGGCGACCAGGGGCGCGGTGAAGGCGCCGTAGGAGTGGCCCACGACCACGAGGTCCCGCCGGTCGCCGACGGCCGTGGTGACGGCCTCGGCGTAGTCGTCCAGCCCTGCGGAGGCGTTCTCCGACGGCAGGTCGGGGGCGACCGTGTCATGTCCCCGCGAGCGCAGTTCGGCTTCGAGGAGATGCCAGGCCCAGCCGCTGTCGCCGCCACCGTGGATCAGCACGAAGGTTGACATTCCCCATAGGTACAGGACGTGACCGACAAAAACGGTCCCGGTCCGGGGCCGCTCCGGCGACGCGACCTCCGGCGGACCCTTCCAGGCGGGTGCGCGGCAGTCCGCGTGATGATCGGCAGCAGCAGGCGGGAGACATCACGAAGGGGCCCGCCCGGCGAAGTGCCGCCGGATGCGGGGCGCAGGTCGGAGCCCGCCGGTCGACGTGACCGGCGGGCTCTTCCGCTGCCCGGATCTTCAGGCCGATCCGTGCGCGGCTCAGAAGAAGCCTTCTTCGGTGTTGGAGTCGTCGCTGATGGTCCCGCCGTCGCCGTCGATGAACTTCGCGGTGATGTAGACCTCGTCACCCCTGTTGCCGAAGCTGTCGTCCTCGTTGAGGAACGACCCCGGCGGAACCTCCCAGGTGTAGTTCAGCCGGATGCCGTCCGGTCCCGCGGTCAGGCCGTGGTCCCCCCTGTACCAGGTGATGGGGCCGTAGATGACCGAGTCGGTGCCCGGGTCGCTGCCGTAGAAGCGCACCTGGATCCTGCCTCCGTGGATCAGGTAGCCGTTCGCGTCGTACTCGTTCATGGGCACGTGGACGCTCAGCGTGATGGTGCGGGCGGCGGGGACGCCGGTGTTGAAGCCGATCTCGAGCTCGGCGACGATCTCGGTCGCCGCCTGGGCGGGCGTCGTGGCCAGCCCGATGACGCCGACGGCGGCCACCAGCGCGGCGGCCAGCTTGGTACGGATTCTGTTCATGACGTGATTTCTCCGGTTCGCGGTCGCCGGGCTCGCGGCCGGGCGATCGAGGGGCAGGGCATGCGGCGGGCCGCTCATCCGTACGGCGTTCCATCCCGTTCCACGGGGTTCCCCGGGCCGTCCGGCGATCTCATACTTGAGAAGTCCGGCGCCCGCGCGCCTGAGAGAGGCACGCCTGCTCGCGCTGCGTGAGCGGGTCCGACGCCCGCGCGCCTGAGCGATCAGCGGGCTCGAGCGAATCGTTCCCGGTAGGCGGAAGGGCTGAGGCCGGTCTGCCGCCGCATCTGCGCGCGCAGGTTGGCGGCGCTGCCGAGGCCGCTCGCCCTGGCCACCGCGTCCAGTCTGGTCTCCCCGCGCTCGATGAGCCGGCAGGCCAGGGAGACGCGTTCGGCGGTGAGCCAGGCGAGCGGGGTGGTGCCGAGCTCGGCCTGGAAGCGCCGGTGCAGGGTCGCCGGGCTGACGGCGGCGCGGGCGGCGAGGTCGGCGACGGCCAGCGGGCGGTCCAGGTGTTCCTGCGCCCAGCTGAGCAGAGAAGCCAGCGAGGTGTCCGGCACGCCGGGCACGGGACGTTCGACGAACTGCCGCTGGCCGCCGTCGCGGTGTACGGCGAACACCAGGCGCCGGCTCACCGCGTTGGCGATCTCGGCGCCGTGGTCGCGGCGGACGAGGTGCAGGCCGAGGTCGAGGGCGGCCGCGCTGCCGGCGGAGGTCAGCACGTCGCCGTCGTCGACGAACAGCACGTCCGGCTCGAGCCGTACGGCGGGGAAGCGGGAGCGGAACAGCTCCGCCCAGCGCCAGTGCGTGGTGGCCCGGCGCCCGTCGAGCACGCCCGCGGCGGCCAGGGCGAACGCTCCGGTGCAGAAGCTCACCAGCCGCGCGCCGCGCCCGGCGGCGCGCCGGACGGCCTCCAGGACCGCCGGGGCCGGTTCCGTCTCCGGGTCGGGCCGGTTGGGCACGATCACCGTGTCCGCGTGCTCCACCGCCTCCAGCCCGGTGACGCCCGACATCGTGAACAGCCCGGCGTGCATGACCACCTCGCCCCCCGCGGCGCAGAGGCTGAAGTCGTACCACGGCCTGTCCAGCTCGGGACGGCGCAGGCCGAACAGCTCGGTGGCCACTCCCAGCTCGAACGGGTTCGAACCGGCATCGACGATCATCACGACCCGATGCGAGGATCCTTGCGGCATATGCGATTTCTAGCACTCACCCCTGCGCGGGGCGAACCGGCAGAGTGACCCGGGTGAGAAACGAACCGATCGAACTGCGGGCCGTGCTGGACTCCTTCGCGGAGCTGTGGAGCCCCCGGATCGTCACCCGGGTGAACGACTACGACGTCCGGGTCGCCAGGGTCGAGGGCGAGCACATCTGGCACGCCCATGACGACACCGACGAGTTCTTCCTCGTGCTGGACGGCGAACTGCTCATCGCCCTGCGCGACGGCGGCGACCCCGCGGCGGAGCGGACCGTCGCCCTGCCCGCGGGGTCGGTGTTCGTCGTCCCGCGCGGGACCGAGCACAAGCCGTCCTCGCCCGCCGGCGCCTCGATCCTGATGTTCGAGCCGACCGGCACCCTGAGCGTGGGCGATCGGCATGAGGCCGTGCCCTCGCACATCGAGGCCACCACGGGTCACGCCCTCGGCGGTCCGGCATAGAGCGGGTCCGGCCTGCAGCGGGTCCGGCCTGCAGCGGGTCCGGAGTGGAGCCGTCCGGAATGGAGCGGTCCCGCGCGGGGACGCCGTCGCCGCAGGCCGTCACCGATGGGCGGCGGGCGATGACAGGCGGGCCCGCAGGCCGTCCGCGCCGGGACCGGACAGGTGCGGCAGGGCGGCCGTCCGGCCGGTCAGCACCAGCAGGATCGTCCCGATGGAGCCCTCGACCCGCCGTCCCTGCCCCATCGACCAGGGGTAGTCCGCGGCGACGAGTTCGAATCCGCTCATCTTCCGCTGGGCCCAGAAGGGCCAGCCCGTCCGCTCCCAGGCCCGGGTCGCCGCGGCGGCCGCCGCCCGCGGCGGCATGGGCCGGTCCCGGCCGAGCGGGATCGTGATGTCCTGCCCGTGCACGAGGACGTCGAGGAGCGGCTCGAAGGGGGTGAGGCCGGGGGCCTTCTTGCGCGAGCCCACCATGGCGCGGAGCATGGCGCTGTAACGTTCCACGGGCAGCCTGGCCTGGTCCAGGGCGGTTTCGTGGATCATGCGGTTCATGTTCCCGCGGGCCCGCAGCAGCCAGTACGCCATCTTCGGGATGCTTCCCCCGTGGGCGAGCGTCAGATGGGCCGCGACGTCGCGCACGCTCCAGCCGTCGCACAGGGACGCGGTCGCCCACTCCTTCTCGGACAGGTCGTCGAAGAGGTCTGCGAGAGTGGACCGCTCGTGGTCGATCGCTTGCCATACCTCATCGCGGTTCATCTCGGCCTCCTGTTGTCGCCGCCCGCAATCTGGTACGATAATGGAACTAATTTAGTTCGATAATCTGTCCGGCGTCAAGAGAGGGCGGATGAACGAGGGGCCACGCCGGAGTGAGATGAACCTCGGCATGCTGTGCTTCATCCCCGCGCGGGAGATGGAAGCCCGGGTCATGAAGGCCGTGATCGCGGCCGGGTTCGACGACATCACCCTCGCGCAGAGCCGGGTGTTCCAGCGGATCGGCTCGGCGGGCACGCGGGTGACCGACCTGGCCGAGCAGGCCCGGGTCACCAAGCAGACGGCCACTTTCCTGATCGACCAGCTCGAGAAGGCCGGTTACGTGGAGCGGGTGCCGGACCCGAGGGACGCACGGGCCCGGCTGGTGCGGATCGCCGCCCGCGGAAGGGCGGCGATCGAGGTCGCCATGGAGGCCGAGGCCGAGGTCCAGGCCGAGTGGACGCGGCACCTCGGCAAGCGGGACGCCGACAATCTCCGCCGCATCCTCACCCGGCTGCGGGAGATCGCCGATCCCTACCGGTGATCGTCGAGTCCCCGGTCTCCGCCGCCGTGCGGTCTCCGCCGGTGGTATCCCGCCCCGGCCCGGGGTGGGGTCACAGGCCGGGGCGGGACGATCAGGCCGCCGTGACGAGGAGGGACCGGCGGGCGGCGCGGGGGAGCGGGGGGCGGTGCGGGGCGATGGCGCGGCCGTCGGGCAGCAGCTCGCCGGTGTCGTCGAACAGCACGACGCCGTTGCACAGGAGGGTCCACCCCTGCTCGGGGCGGAAGGCCACGGGGCGCGCGGCTTCGCGGTCGGATGCGTAGGCCGGGGGACAGTGGGGTTCGTGGTGGCACATGGGGGGCCTCGGTGATCATCTCGGTTACGGGTGCTGGCCGTCGAACACCCTCAGCATCGCCCCCGGCCGCGAGCCGGTCTCCGTACAAATACCGCCGGCGCCGCTGTGTGGAGAAGTACGGGATCCGGCGGCCGGTCTCAGGCGGTCTCAGGCGGTCTCAGGCGGTCTCAGGCGGTCCAGGGCTTTTTACGGCCCCGCCGTGTGTACGGCTCCCTGGTCGCCGTCCCGGCCTCCCCCGGCACTTCCGGCATGCCCACTCTCATCGACCGGATCCTCGGCCTCTGGCTGGAGCCGCCCGCCGACCCCGCGGCCGCCGAGGCGGCCTTCCGTGCGATCTACGCCGACCCGCTGTCCGTGAACGACGCGGTCCTGACCGCCGCCGACCTCGTCCGGCGGGCCCGTGCCCTGCACCGGACCTACGCCGATCTCCGGATCGAGCCGGTGGAGACGATCGAGACGCCGGGCCGGATCGTTCTCGGCCTGCGCATGCACGCCCGCCAGGTCGGCCCGCTGGAGACGCCCCTGGGCACGGTGCCCGCCACCGGCGGGGCCGTACGGCTCCGCACGGTCGAGATCCTCACGGTGGAGGACGGCCTGGTGACCGCCGTCTGGATGGCCGCCGACGAACTCGACGTGCTCCGCCAGCTCACGGCCGGCGGGCCCGCGGGCGGTCACGTGATCGACCCGGACAAGACCGTGGAGATCCGTTCCCGCACCGGCCTTCCCCGCGCGGCCCTTCCCCGGACGCGGTGATCGCGGCCCCGGGGCGCCGGGGTCAGCGGCCGCCGAGGACGGCCCAGCCGTGGGCGGGCACGAGACACGGATCCCCGGGGGCCTCCCACGACGACTCCAGTACGGCCAGGCCCTCGGTCCCGACCGGGAAACGGCGGGGCTCGTCGTCCACGTTGAGCAGGGTGAGCAGCTCGCGGCCGGGACGGTCCGGATCGGCCGAGACCAGCGCGACGGCCCGGTTGTCCAGGTATGGCACGGCGGTGCGTGCCCGGACCAGCCACGGATGGCGGCGGCGCAGCCCGATCAGCCGCCGGTGCAGCCGGTGGACCGGCCGGCCGGCGGGGGAGAGCCCGTCCGGGGTGGCGGGAAACGCCGGGCGGACCGCGTCGTCCCCGCCGGCCCGCTCCTCCTTGACGCCGTGGAAGCCCTGCTCGTCGCCGGAGTAGACGCTGGGCACGCCGCCGACGGTGAACAGCACGGCCAGGGCGTGGCCCAGGTGGCGGGCGTCGGCCAGACGGCTGGCCAGCCGGGTCACGTCGTGGTTGCCGGTGAAGGTCAGCGGCGCGAAGGTCTTCAGGAACCCGTTGTGCCGCTCCAGGGCCCAGGCCAGCTCGTAGAAGTTGCCGTCGTTGAGCGAGCTCCAGATCGCCTTCCACAGCTCGTACTGGGTGACCGAGTCCAGCCCGCTCTCGCCGACGTAGGCGGCGTAGTCGCCGTGGAGCACCTCCCCGGCGAACCAGGCGTCCGGGTGGCGCGGGCGGACCCGCTCCAGGGCCCGCCGCCAGAAGTCCGGGGGCACCGCGTAGGCGGCGTCGAGCCGCCAGCCGGAGGCGCCCCGGCCGAGCCAGTGGTCCATGACCCGCACGACGTGGTCGAGCACGGCGGGCTCGCCGTGGTCGAGGGCGACGAGGTGGTGGTGGCCCTCGAAGGTGTCGTAGTCCGCGCCGCCGGGGGAGCGGCGGAACCAGGCGGCGGCGCGGGGGTCGGCGCCCGCCTGTTCGAACACGGGGAAGCCCCGGGCGACATGGTTGAACACCCCGTCCAGGAGCACGCGCAGGCCCCGGTCGCGGGCGGCGGCGACCAGCCGGTCGAAGTCGGCGTCGTCGCCGAGCCGGGGATCGACGCGGAAGTGGTCGACCGTGTCGTAGCCGTGGGTCTCCGAGTCGAAGATCGGGCCCAGCTGCAGGCCCGAGCAGCCCAGCTCGACGGCGTAGTCGAGCCAGTTCTCCAGGTGCCGCAGGCGGTGCCGTACCGGCTCGGCGGCGGGGAGGGCGGCGGGTTCGGCGCCGGTGAACCCGAGCGGGTACACGTGCCACCAGATCGCGTGGTCGGCCCATGACGCCACGGTCGCTCCTTCACCGGCGGTCCCCGAGGGGAGGCGGTTGACTTCGAGGCTGTTGACTGCGGGACGGTCGGCTCCGGGTGTTTCCGGCCCATCAGGTTCTCCCATGAATGGCGTACCGGAAACCGCAATTCCAGTGATTCTCGTATCGCATGCCACATTGCCGCCGCCGTGTTGTGGCGGAGGGCCATAGATCGCGACCGGCGGGCGGGGCCAGGATCGGCTCTCCACCGCCGTGACACGTCAGGGGACGACCGTGCCGAGCCTGAGACGTTCCGCCACCGGGACCACCGTTCTCCTCGCCGCCCTGCTCCTCGCCTCCCCGCTCCCGGCGACAGCCTCTCCGCCCCGGGCGCCGGCGGTCCCGCCCGCCGGCGTCGTGACCGCGGGCGAGCGGGACCGGCGGCCCTGGCTCGACACCGGCAGGCCCGTCTCCGAGCGGGTGGAGCTGCTGCTCAAGGCGATGACGACGGACGAGAAGCTGAACATGGTGCGCGGTCACGGCCTGGCGCTGATGCCGCGCGGCCGGGTCAAGGGCGTCCCCCGGCTCGGGATCCCCGAACTGCGCATGCACGACGGCCCGCACGGCGTCAGCGACGTCAAGGGCGTGACCGCCTTCCCCGCGCCCATCACCCTCGCCGCCACCTGGGACACCGCCCTGGCCCGCCGCTTCGGGGCCGCCCTCGGCGCGGAGGCCCGGGGCAAGGGTGTCAACGTGCACCTCGCGCCCGCCGTGGACATCCTGCGGGTGCCCCAGTCGGGCCGGGTCTGGGAGAGCTTCGGAGAGGACCCCCACCTCACCTCGGCGCTGGCCGCCCAGGAGGTCAGGGGCATCCGCAGCCGGAACGTCATCCCCACCGTCAAGCACTACGTCGGCAACAACCAGGAGACCGACCGCATGCTCGTGAACGCGGTCATCGACGAGCGCACGCTGCGGGAGATCTACTACCCGCCGTTCGAGGCCGCGGTCGAGGCCGGGGCCGGGGCGGTCATGTGCGCCTACAACCGGGTCAACGGCGCCTACGCCTGCGAGAACCGCAAGACGCTCACCGCCGACCTGAAGAAGTCCATGGGCTTCGACGGCTGGGTCATGTCCGACTGGCTGGCCACCCGGAGCGGGCAGAAGGCCGCGCGCGCCGGGCTCGACCAGGCGATGCCGGACGACCCGCTGTTCTCCGTCAACCTGCGGGCGGGGCTGGCCTCGGGGAGCTTCCCCGAGGCCCGCCTGGACGACATGGTCCGCCGGGTGCTCACGCCGATGATCGCCGACGGGCTCTTCGAGGGCGGGTACGGCGCACCCGGCCGGAACGTCCGCACCGCGGCGCACACCGCCCTGGCCCGCGAGATCGCGATATCCGGGACCACGCTGCTGAAGAACCGGGGCGGTCTCCTGCCCCTGTCCAAGGACACCGGCGACATCGCCGTCATCGGGACCGCCGCCCACGACGACGTCCGGATCACCTCGGCGGGGTCCGGGCGGGTGCTGCCGCCGTACGTGGTCACGCCGTACGAGGGCATCGAGGAGCGCGCCCGCGGTGAGGTGACCTACACGCCGGGGGACGGCGAGGGGGAGTCCGGGCTGCGCGCCGCCGCCGAGGCCGCGCGCGAGGCCGACGTCGCCGTGGTCGTGGCGGGGCTGGTCACCGAGGAGGGGGAGGACCGCGAGAGCCTGCGGCTGCCCGGGAACGCGGACAAGCTGATCGAGACCGTCATCGCGGCCAACCCGGACACGGTGGTCGTGCTCACCAGTCCCGCGCAGGTCCTCATGCCCTGGGCCGGGAAGGCGAAGGCCGTGGTCTCGTCCTTCCTCGGCGGGCAGGAACTGGGCAACGCGCTGGCCGCCGTGCTGTTCGGCGACGCCGACCCCGGCGGGCGCCTGCCGATGACCGTCGCCAGGCGCGCGTCCGACTATCCGGCGAGCACCCGCGGGCAGTTCCCCGGGGTGGGCCTGCGGCAGGTCTACAGCGAGCGGCTGCGCGTCGGCTACCGGCACTTCGACGCGACCGGCGTCGCGCCGCTGTTCCCCTTCGGGCACGGGCTGTCCTACACCACGTTCTCCTATCGGGGGCTGTCGGTCTCCGGGACCACGGTGCGGGTCACGGTGCGCAACACCGGTCCGCGGGCGGGCGTCGCCGTACCGCAGCTGTATCTGGGCTTCCCCGGGGGAGCGGGGGAGCCGCCGCGGCAGCTGCGCGGGTTCGCCAAGGTACGGCTCGCGCCGGGGAAGTCGGCCACGGTCGCCTTCCGCCTCCCGGAGCGGGCGTTCCAGATCTGGCGCGGCGGGAAGTGGGTGACGGTGCGCGGCGGCCACACCGTGCATGTCGGGGCCTCCTCGCGGGACCTGCCGCTGCGCGGGACGATCCGCCGCTGAGCGCGGTCCGGGGCGGGGCCGGGCCCTCGGGACGAGTCCCGGTCCTCGTAACGGGAGCGGCCGCCCGGGTATGAACGCGGGACGCCCCTTCGGCTGGGCGGAAGGAAGTTCTAGACTGGCCCGAACGACTAGAATGGAGTTCGGTAGCGATGCGGATCGGACTGTACCTCGACGAGCCCCAGGGCCCGGAAGCGCTCGGCAAACTGCGGGACCGGATCGCCCGCACCGCCGATGAGGGCTTCCCCTCGGCGTGGGTCTCCAACATCTTCGGCCTCGACGCCCTGACCGCGCTCGCCGTGGCGGGCAGCCAGGTGCCCGGAATCGAGCTCGGCACCGCCGTCGTGCCGACCTACCCGCGCCACCCCGCGGTCCTGGCCCAGCAGGCGCTCACGGTCAACACCGCCCTGGAGGGGAGGCTGGCACTCGGCATCGGGCTCTCGCACCAGATCGTCATCGAGGGCATGTACGGCTACAGCTTCGACAAGCCCGCCCGGCACATGCGCGAATACCTGTCCGTCCTGGTGCCGCTGGTGCGCGGGGAGCAGGTGGAGTTCGAGGGCGAGACCCTCACCGCGAAGATCGGCCTCAGCACCCCCGGCACGGGTGACATGCCGGTGCTCATCGCCGCGCTGGCCCCGCGCATGCTCAAGCTCGCCGGCGAGGTCGCCGACGGCACCGTGCTCTGGATGACCGGCCCCAAGACCGTCGCCGAGCACGTGGCCCCGGCCGTCACCGAGGCGGCCCGGGCGGCGGGACGGCCCGCGCCGAGGATCGTCTGCGGGCTCCCGATCTGCATCACCGACGACGTCGAGGCCGCCCGCGCCCGCGCGGCCGAGGTCTTCGCCGTCTACGGCCACCTGCCCTCCTACCGGGCCATGCTCGACAAGGAGGGCGCGGAGGGCCCGGCCCAGGTGGCGCTCATCGGCGACGAGGACACCGTGGCCGCCCAGCTGGAGACGCTCGCCAAGGCCGGGGTCACCGACTTCGCCGCCTCCGAGTTCGGCCGCGACCAGCGCACCAGGGACTTCCTCAAGTCCCTGCTGTGACCTGACGGGGCGACGGCCCGCCCGCGGCGTCGTCGCCCCGCCAGTGGCCGACCAACCCGGCGTACACGGGTGACCGGGCCAGCAGTTCACGGTGCGATCCGGTGAGCGCGGCCGCGCCGTCCATCACCAGGACGCGGCGGGCCCTGCGGGCGGAGCTGATGCGGTGGGCGATCACGATGAGGGTGCCCTCGCGGGCGGCGAACGCCGTCTCCGCGCGCAGTTCGGCGGCGGGGTCGAGGTGGCAGGTCGCCTCGTCCAGGACGACGACACGCGCCGGGGACGCGTAGGCGCGGGCCAGGGTGATGAGCTGCCTCTCCCCGGCCGAGAGCGCGGCCGGCTCCTCGATCACGGCGTCGAGCCCGCCCAGTCGTCCGACGAGCGCGCGGGCGCCCACGGCGTCCACCGCCTCCCGAACCCGCCGGTCCGCGGTCCGCGGGTCGGACGGGCAGAGGTAGGCGAGGTTCTCGCCCAGCGTCCCGGCGAAGACGTAGGCCTCCTGCGGCACCAGCGCCATCACGGTCCGCAGGAGGTGCTCGGGTATCGCCTCGAGCGGAAGGCCGCCGAGCCGTATCCGGCCGCCGGTGGGCCGCTGAAGCCCGGTCAGCAGCATGGACAGCGTGGACTTGCCGACGCCGCTGGGACCGACCACGGCCAGGTGCTCCCCTTCGGCGACGGTCAGGTCGAGGCCGTGCACCACGGGCGCGGCCCGGGAGGCGTAGGCGAAGCTCAGCCCCTCCACCTCCAGCCGGTGGCCGGACGGCGGGCGCCCCGGCAGCGGACGCTCCGATAGCGGGCGACCCGGCAGCGGGCGGCCCGGCGTCACGGCGCCCGGGACGGCCGCGCGACCGGCTCCGTCCCGAGCGGCCGGGGTCGGAGCGGGCGGGGTGGGGGCGGCCGGGGTCGGAGCGGGCGGTCCGGGCGGGATCCGGGCGGGGACGGTGACGGTCTCGGCGAGCCTGCCCAGGACGACGGTGAGGGTCACGCCCCAGGAGCCGACGACGCCGACGAGCATGCGCATCGCCGGGTCGAGTCCGGTCGCCAGGTAGGCCGCCGCGCCGACGACCTCGCCGGGGCTGAGGCGGCCCGCCTCGATCAGCGGCCGGGCGGCGATCAGCAGGCCCGCCAGCGGCAGGTGCGCGCCGAGCGTGACGACGAGCCGCCGGCTCACACCCGCGCGGGCCAGCGCCCGGGTGGCCGCCGCCTGGACGGCGACGGCGGACTCCACCGCGGCGTGCGCATGCGCCCGCGCTCCGCAGGCGGCGATGTCCCGCAGACCCGACAGGATCGGAGTGGCCCGGGCGGCGAGGTCCTCGTCGGCGAGGATGAGCGCGCGCTGACGGGCCAGGAGTAAGGGCATCATCCTGGCGAACACGGCCAGTGCCGCGGCGACGGGCACGGCGACGGCGGCGGCGACCACAGGGGACAGGATCAGCAGCCCGCCCAGCGCGGCCACCAGCGACATGCCCAGCGTGCGGGCGCTTCGCAGCAGCGCGGAGACCAGGTTCCGCACCGTCTCCACCTGCTCGGTGAGGCGGGTGGCGGCGGCGGGGTCCGGCGCCTCCCCGCCGGCGGCCCGGGTCACGGTGGCGGAGACGAGCGCACGGACCAGGTCGTCGCGGAGCGGCTCGACCACCGCGGCCAGGCAGGGGAACATCATCCGCATGGCCACGGCTCTGAGGAGCATCGCGAACCCGAGCAGGCCGAGCCAGGCCAGGCCGGCGCCCGGCCGCCCGGCGAGGAAACCGCCGTCGAGGGCCGCGGCGACGAGCAGCCCGGACAGCAACGCCGGGATCGCCTCGACGAGGGACCAGGCCGCGGCGGCGGCCAGCGGACGGCGGCGGGGCCGCAGCAGCGCCGGCAGCAGCCGCCACCCGCTTCCGCTCGCCGGGCCGTGACCTGCCGGGCCGTGACCTGCCGGGCCGTCACCCGCCGGGCCGGCGGCGGCGGAGGGTGCGGCGCTCCGTCCGGGCAGGGGGAGCCTCATGAACGGGCCGGGCACGGGTCCTCCTGATCCTGCGGGGACGCTTCGCCTGTGATGGCGAAGGGGAGTCTCACGGACGGGCCGGGCACGGGTCCTCCTGATCCTGCGGGGACGCTTCGCCTGCGGCGGCGAACAGGGCCCGGTAGTCCGGGTCCCGCCAGAGCCCGCGATGAGTGCCGCGGGCCCGTATCCGCCCGTCCTCCATCCAGACCACCAGGTCGGCGCGGGCGGCGGTGGCGACCCGGTGGGCTACGACCAGCCGGGTGCGCCCGCGCATCCCCTCCAGCAGAGTGCGGGTCACCTGGGCCTCCGTGGCGGTGTCGAGGCCGGAGGTGGCGTCGTCGAGGACGGTCAGGCGCGCCCGCCGGACCAGCGCGCGGGCCAGCCCCAGCCGCTGGAGTTCACCGCCGGACAGCGGGGCGGCGTCGGCCGGGGTGCCGTACCCCTCCGGGAGGCGGCCGATCACGTCGTCGACGTGCGCGGCGCGTGCCGCCTCCCGGACGGCCTCCCGGTCGACCGCGGGCAGGCCGTAGGAGACGGCCTCGGCCAGATCGCCGCCGAGCAGCACCGGACGTTCGAAGGCGTAGGCGACGGCGGCGCGCAGCGCGTCCGGGTCGATCTCCCGCAGCGGGCGTCCGTCGAGCAGCACCTCGCCCCGGTCGGGATCCGTCAGCCGTCCGGCCAGCAGGGCCAGTGTGCTCTTGCCTGCGCCGGAGCGCCCCACGACGGCGGTCAGCGACCCGGCGGGGACCTCCAGATCCACGTCCTCCACCGGCGCGGTGTTCTCCCGCACCACCGTGACACCGCGGAACGAGAGCGCGCCGGGACCCTCGGGCGGCGGGCGGGTGCCGGCGGAGGGAACGGGCAGGCCGAGCACCTCGCAGATCCGCCGGGCCGCCGAGCGGGAGTGCGCCAGGGCCATCAGCGCGTCGGTCTGGTCGACGAAGGACAGGCCCAGCGCGGTGTATCCGGCCGCGGCCAGCAGCTGCCCCGGCTCCAGGCGGCCGTCGGCGACGCCCAGCCCGGCCGCCCCGAGCACCGCCACCTCGATGAGCGGCAGCAGCAGGGCGATCTTCCACACGCTGCGGGCCTGCGCCCGCCACAGGGCGTGCCCGGATCCGGAGAGCTCCGGCAGCGGGGCGAGGATCCGGGTGATCTCCCGGTCGGCGCTGCCCGAGGCCCGCACCGTGCGGATGCCGGCCAGGGCGTCGGTCAGGCGGGCGGCCAACCGGCCCTGCGCCCCCTGGTAGTCGTCGTACAGGTCCGAGACCCGCTCGACGAACACGCGGATGAGGGCGACCGCGGCGGGCGCGCCGGCCACGAAGGTGAGCCCCACCCGCCAGTCGATCACGAACAGGGCGACGACGCCGCCGACGGAGGTGACCAGTCCGGTCGCGATGCCCACCAGCGTCACCGGAACCCGTCCGGCGGTCGCGGTGTTGCCCACCAGCCGGTTGACCAGCTCACCGGTCGGCGACCGGCGGGTCTCGGCGATGTCGAGCGAGAGCAGGTGGGCGGTGAGTCGCACCCGCAGGGACGACGTGGCGGAGGCGGTGGCGGCGGCCCCGGCCAGCATGCCGGCGATCTCGGCGCACGCCGTGAGGGCCAGCACCAGGATCAGGCACACCGTGGCGGTCCGCGGTTCGCGGCCGGTCAGGGCCTCGTCCACCGCGGAGGCCAGGACGGCGGGCAGGACCAGCACGGCGGCGGAGGAGGCGAGGGAGGCCGCGGCGACCACCGCCAGCGGCGCCCGGGGACCGCGCGCGAGGGAGACGAGCAGGCGGTCACCGTGTTTCCGCGTCTCCCGCTCGCGCGACGGGTCCGGCACGGGGTCTGGCATCGTCTCCCTCTCTGTGTGGTGGATCCGTCGGGACGGCGGCCCCGCGCTTCCGGCGGGGCGGGAACCCGCCCCGCCGGAAGGTCTATCGGGAGCCCGGCCCGTCACGCCGCGGTGAACGCCCGCCGGCGCTCACCCGCGGTCCTCGGGCGGGAACTGCGGGGATCAGTACGTGTACCCGGAGCCGTTGCAGCTGTTGAAGCAGGTACGGATGTTGACCTCGCAGGTGGAGTTGCAGTCGCGGAGCTGGGTCTCCTCGATCGCGGGGAGCATCTCCAGGGCGTTGATGTCGAGTTCCATCGCGGTTCCTTTCTTCTTGCCGGTTTCTTTCGGGGGCGTCACCCCGTCCGGGGTGACCGCCGGTCACGTCCGGGCAGGGACGTGACCGGCCACCGACGAGGCCCCGGCGGGTGTCCGCCCGGGCTCGCCGGAGGTCTACGGAGGGCCGTGCCGATCGCACGGCGGCCGACGGCGGTCCGCTCCCTCGCTGAGGAAGCCGACGACGCGGTCGAGGACGAGGTGCCCGCCGGCCTCGGACAGCGGATCGTGGCCAGCGCCGGCGACCTCCAGGTAGGTCAGGCCGGCGCCGTCGCGGTGCCCGCTCTCGCGCAGCCGGTCGCGCAGGCGCCGGGAGTGGGAGACCGGGATGACCGGATCCCGGTCACCGTGGACGATGAGCAGGGGCAGCCGCATCCGGCCGGCCAGCCGCAACAGGTCGCGGGGGCCGAGGTCGTCGTCGATCTCCTCCCGGCCGCCGAGCCGGTCGATCAGGTTGCGCACCTCGGGCGGCCCGTCGTCGTGCAGGCGCCGCCCGGACAGGAACGGGGCGACGACCGCGGCGCGCGCCCACAGGCCGGGCCGGGCGGCGGCGGCCAGCAACGCCAGGTAGGCGCCGTAGCTGGGGCCGTACAGCATCGGCCGTTCGAGGGACGGCCCGCGCGCGGCGGACAGGGCGCGGCCCAGATGCAGGACGTCGTCCAGGTCGGGTCCGCCCCAGGCGCCGCGGACGGCGTCGCGGTGCGCCGCGCCGTATCCGGTGCTGCCCCGCTGGTTGGGCGCGACCACGGCGATCCCCGCGGCGGCCAGGCGCCGGAACAGCGGGTCGAAGCCGAGCCGCCAGGAGGACTCGGGGCCGCCGTGCAGCGCGAGCACCACCCGGCGGGCGGTGTCGGGGTCGCCGTACACGACGGCCTCGATGTCTCCCGCCGGACCGTCGTAGGCGCGCACGGGGGGCCGCGCCGGCCGCGGACGGGAGAGGCGCCGGGCGGCACGCGACCGGGACGGCCGGAGCACGGTGATCGGGCCGGGCGGGTGGTCGGGCGTGCTGTGGACCAGGTGGAGCCCGGCGTCACCCCAGTGGGCCCTGCGGTACAGCACGCCCGCCGGGAGGCCGACCTCCCGGCAGGCGTCCTCCACCAGGTCGTGCAGGAGCAGGTGGGAGCGGGCGCCGCGGGTGACCGCCAGCGCCAGGCGCCGTCCGGCGGGGTCCAGGGCCAGCGGGGTCACGCCGCCCTCGATCGCGTTCAGCCGGTCGGGGAAGGCGGTGGGCCCCTCGTCGCCGCGGCGCCGGACGCCCAGCCGGTAGGCGCCGTCGCGGCGTGCGGCGGTGAGCAGCACCCCGGGGCGGGGGGCCGCCAGCAGCAGGTGCTCGTCACCGGCCAGGCCGTCCAGAGGGGTCAGGACGCCGCGTGAGAGGTTCAGCACCACGGTGCCCCCCGTCCCGGCCCGGCCGGAGGCCAGCGCGAGGCGGTCGCCGGTCCCGTCGAGCCAGATCCCTCCGTTGACCAGGACGGGGAGCTCGGCGATCCGCTCGGGCGGCTCGTCCCGGCCGGACAGCCGCCAGACCGTGGTCGTCCGGTCCGCGCCGGCCTCGAAGGCCAGGGCGGCGGTTCCGGGCGCCGGGCCGGCGATGAGCCTGAGGGCGGGACCGCCGACGGTGGCCAGCAGGCGCTCCTCGGCCGGGGCGTCGCCGTCCCGGGAGGGGACGGCGAGCAGGAGACGGTGCGCACCGCCGTCCGGACGGCACAGCAGCACGCGGCCGTCGTCGGTGGCGACGAGCGCGGTCTGCGGGTTCTCTCCGCCGGAGCCGCGCAGGGTCCGGGCGCGCGGGCCGTCCCCCGTGAGGTCCCACAGCTCCGGCGCCAGGCGGTGGCCGCGGCGCGCCAGGCAGGCGGCGTACCGCCCGCCCCCGGAGAAGCAGAAGCCGCTCCGCCGGACGTCCTGGAGGACCCCTCGTCCGGTCCCGGCGACGACCTGGTCCGTCACGTCCGCGCCCGCCGCGCCGCGCCGGCGGCCGCCGGGTCCGGCGGGCCGTCACCGGGCGGGTCGGCCATCCAGGGGCGCGGCCCGCCGTGGCGCAGCCGGTGCAGGAAGTCCAGCACACCGGCCAGGCCGGTGTTCCAGCCGACGGTCACCTCGGTCGTGCTCTCGTCCGGGACCACCAGCAACCCGTCGCGGACGACGGCGCGCGCCCACAGGCACCCGGCCAGTTCCTCGGCCAGCTCGTGGTAGACCGGCTCGCCCAGGACGCCGGCCATGTCGAGGAGGAACTGCCCGTCTCCGGCGAGCCCGTGGCAGGCCGCCGTCCCCGAGCTCAGGCGGTGCGCGTGCACGGCGACCGCGGCGCCCCTGGCGGCGTCCAGGAGACGCCGGTCACCGGTGGTCGCGTACAGGCGGATCAGGAACGTGCCCACCCCCGAGGAACCGCTGCACCAGTGCGGGAGCCTGTCCTCCCCGCCGGGGGCGCCCGGCCACCAGACGGCGTCGCCCTGGCGGTCGGCCGCGGCCAGCAGGGTCTCCCCGGCCGCCACGGCCGTCTCCAGGCAGTCCTCGCGCCCCAGAGCGGCGCCCGCGGCCAGCAGGAAGGCGCCGACCCCGGCGACGCCGTGGGCGAAGCCGTAGTGCACCACGCCCGCCAGCCCGGAGTCGAAGTCCTCCGGAATGGGCCACAGCACCGTCCCGGGGGTGCGCCGGGCGGCCTTCAGCAGCGCGTCGGCGCACTCTCCGGCCCGCTCGCGGAAACGGGCGTCACCGGTGGCGTACCAGAAGTGCAGCAGGGCCAGCCCCGTTCCGGCCAGGCCGTGGCACACGTCCGGGTTCGGCCAGTTCGTCGGCAGGTCCAGCGCGAGACCGGCGCCGGCGGCGCGCAGAGCGTCGTCGCCGAGCGCGCGGCCGGCCTCGTGGAGACCCCAGGCGATCCCGGCGCGGCCGAAGTACAGCCCCGGGGAGGGCCGGTGCTCACCGGCGAGGCGGCGCGCCGTCCAGCCCGCCGCGTCCCTGAGCCCCGCCGGCAGCCCGGCGTGCGGCCCCGGAGGTTCCGTCCGCGCCGGCCGGGCGGAGGCCGTGGCGGGCTCGTGCCCCGCCAGCGAGGCGAGCAGGGTGAGCACTCCGGCCGTTCCGTACTGCACGGCGCACGGATCGGTGGTCGCCCCGTATCCGTTCGCCCCCTTGACGGGCCACAGCGCGGCGCGCGCCTCCGGGTCGGCGACCGCGGCCGGGGAGATCGTCCGCAGGATGTGGGCGAGCCCGTCGCCGAGCAGGCGATCCTGCTCGGCCGTGCCCAGCCGGTAGCCGTCCGGAGTCCCGGCGCGGGCCGCCGGCGGGAGCGGTACGGCGGCCAGGCCGTCCAGGAACGCCCGCGCCCGCTCCAGATCCCAGCGCCGTTCCGGCTCCTGCCTCATCAGACCGAGGAAGAGCGGGACCAGCGCCGTCGCCACCGGATCGCCCGCGGTGGCGACGCTCACCAGCGTGCCCAGCCGCGCGTCCCACGACCGCGTCCCGGCGGGCCGGTCCTCCGCCAGCAGCGGCTGGCAGTCGGTGGCCATGAAGAACACCGTCGCCCCGAGCGCGAACAGGTCGGCCTCCGGGCCGGGGGCGGGGCCGTACTCGGCGCCCCGGACCTGTTCGGGCGGAGCGTAACCGGGGGTGAACGTCCTCACCACCGGCGTGCCGGGCGCCGCGGCCGTCTCCAGGTCGATCAGCAGGCAGTCGTCGCCGGTGACGATGACGTTGTTCGGCGTCAGGTCCCGCAGCACGTATCCCCGGCCGTGCACCACGGCGACCAGGGCGGCCAGCCGCCGGGCCAGTCCCACCACCGCGGCGCGGCGATCCGGGTCCGGCGGGGAGAACCGTCGCCTACCGGCCCATTCGGTGAGCACGCTCCCGGAGAGGCGCTCCTGGGCGAGGAAGAGGCTGTCGTCCTGCTCGAACAGCTCCACCTTGCGCGCCGTGACGCCCAGCGGGGCGAACAGGTCGAGCATGCGCGCCTCGTGGCGGAGCCGGTCGCGCCCGTCCCGCCCGTGCAGGCCGGCGCCCAGGTGCGGGCGGGCGTGCTTGACCACCACCTGACCGCCGGTCTCCCGGTCCTCGGCCAGGAAGACCCCTCCCTTGGCGCCGTGCCGGACGGCCTGGCGCACCACGAACCGGCCGCCCAGCAACACCGCCTCCGGCACGGTGGTCCGGGCCGGCGCCCGGCCGGACTCGAACGGGCACCGCGCCCACTCCGGAGGGGAGTACCACGCCTTGCGCTCGTCGGTCACCCTGGTGCCGTCGGGCGCGGTCAGCCGCGAGGTGTAGGTTCCGTCGTTGTCCAGCTCGCCGGGGGCGGAGAACACCCCGAAGCGGTAATGCACCAGGCTGCCGGGCAGGTAGGCGCGGTCGGACAGGATCGGCGGGCCGGGCAGGCCGGAGGTGGCCCGGTGCAGTTCCTCGGCGATCGCCACGGCGGTCTCGTCGTCGGGCGGGTAGACCGTGACGAACTTGCCCACGGATCCGCGATCCCGCTCACGCGACAGGAGGGCGCCCGTCTCGCCGAGCGTGGCGGCGAACTTGAACGGGCAGCGGCGGCGGCCCAGCACCTCCGCCACCCGTGCCAGCACCACGGGGGCCGACAACGGCGTCGCCGACACGTGGAGCTTCCAGCCCTGGGCGCGCCGCACCGAACCCGCCGGAGCCGCATAGGTCCACGGCGTGCCGGGGTGGATCTCCCAGCCGGGCAGGAGCCGTCCGGCAGGAGGGACGGGGCCTCCCGCGCCGGCGTCCGCCACGTCCGCGGCCCGGCCCGCCGCCCGCCCCAGGGTCGCCCTGGCGATGTCCTCCAGCAGATGGCGATCCCCGTCCGGACGTCCGCCCTCACCCGTACTCCGCGCAGCCACGCCTCTCCAGCCCCCTCACCCTCGCCCGACGATCCGCGCGGGGTCCGGGCGGACATGGACCGGCAGGCGCCCCGCAGCGGGAAGACCCCGCCCGTCCTCGCACTCCACCGGGAACCCGCCGAACGGATCCACGCTGCGGGAATGCTCTCCGGCAGCGTTTGCGAGCGACTTGGAGGCGCTTCTCCGCGAGCCGCTTGGAGCCGCTTGGAAGCGCTTGGAAGCGCTCGGAGCCGCCGAGAGCCGCGGCCCGGACCGGGAACCGGTGATCACGGGACCGCGAGGACCGGGTCGTATCGCCGGCCCCGTCCCGTCCTCGGGACCGAAGACCCGCACGCGACTGACCCCGGCCGCGGGATCCGGGGCCGGGGTCAGGGCGTGCCACTCGCGGTGGCGGGGCCTGCTATTCGCGGTGGCGGGGCCTGCTATTCGTGGTAGAGGTAGAGGTCGAAGAAGGAACCGGCGCGCCTGCACTGGAAGTCCAGGGCGTTGGTGTTGAAGAGGGCTCTGACGCCGGCGCTGCTGCAGCCGCCGCTGGTCGTGTACTGGCCTGCGAACCACCAGCTTCCGGCGGACTGCGCGGAAGCGGCCGTCGCGGGAGCGGCCACGGCGCCGAAGGCCAGGCCTCCGGCCACCAGCGCCGCCGCGGCCAGACGACGAGTTCTCATTCTCTTTCCGCCTTTCGTGAAGAGGCGTGCCCGTGAGCGGTGATTCCGGTGAGAGCCGCCGCACCCGGGCGCGTGTTTTCCCGCTGAAGGGTGCATCGGCCCGCTTGGAAAGCACTTGGAGGGTCTCCCGGGAGGTCTCCCGCGGCGGACACGGGATCCCCGGCCGGCCCCGGAGTCCCGGAGTCAGCCCGCGCGCCGCGGCGCCGCGCTCCGTCCCCCCTCGGTGATGAGCCCGAGCTCCGACCTCGCCCGGTCCCGCCATCGCACGAGCCCGTTGCGGCCCGCCAGCCGTGCCAGCGTCACCAGGTGCCGGACGGCGGTCTCACGCTCGCCCAGGGCGGAGGCGAGCAGGGCCAGGAACCAGTCCACCGGGCCCGCGAACGCGATCGCGGAGCCCACGGAGACGCCGCCGCCGTGCGGCAGCAGCGCCGAGTAGCTGGCCCGGCAGGCGGAGACGTCGCCGAGGGCCGTCTGCGCCGCCGCCTGCAGGCAGGTCATGGTCAGCCAGGACCAGTCCCGCGGCGGAGTGCCCCAGCCGTGCTCGGCCAGCCCGCGGGCCTGTGCGGTACGGCCCTGCGCGCACAGGTGCAGGATCCGCGAGTCACGGTCCATGGTGGCGTGGATGCCGGCGACCGAGTCGATCAGGGCTCCGGCGTCGGCCATGGAACCGCGCTGGAAGTGCAGCATGATGCGCCCGGTGGCCACCACCGCGCCCGCGTACCACATGCCGAGCCGCCCGGCCTGCCGCTCGGCCTCGCCGTACAGGACGTCGGCGTCGTCGAAGCGCCCCTCCAGGACCAGCCTGCCGGCGCGCCACATCGTGTGCTGGAAGCGCGGCCAGGGGAGCGGCAGCCGTTCCAGGATCGCGTCGCAGCGGGTGGCGGCCTCGTCGGCGCCGGCCACGTCGAACAGCTGCAACCGGTGGTGGGTGAACAGCATCTGCGCGAGCAGTTCGAACTCGGGCGTGCAGGTGCGCGCCGCCAGGTCGAGCAGTTCGGCGGCGATCCCCAGCAACTCGGGGGAACGGACGGACTGGGGCAGCGAGAGCTGCCGCGCGTTGAGCGTCTGCATCAGCAGGTGCGGATCGCCGAGCCGGCGGGCCGCCTCGACGGCCTCGGCCGACAGGCGGTCGCAGCGCGGGTCGTCGCTGCCGTCGTACAGCTCCTGCGCCAGCCCGGCCAGCAGCCGCACGCGTTCGGCCCCGTCGTCCGGGGGCAGGCGGTCCAGCGCGGCCTCGAACCGGCGGACCAGATGCAGTTCCACCTCTTCGTAGGGGTTGCGCAGGGTCCAGACCGAAGGGGCGTCCAGCGCGGTCAGCGCGCGGGTCGTCAGCACGGAGTCGTCCCGTCCGCCGGTGCGGTCGCCGCGGTCGGCGACGCGGATGGCCTGTGCCCGCGCCTTGCGGGCCCCGAGCGCGTCTCCGGCCGCCAGCAGCGCGCGAACCTGGTGAAGCAGGAGGTCGACGTGGTCGAGGGGGTCGCCCGCGGAGGCGCCGTGGGCCGCGACCGCCCGGCCCCACCACAGGGCCGCCTCCTCGTAGGCCAGCCGCAGGGACGCCTGCCGGGCGGCGGCACGGGCCCAGCGCGCCGCCTCGCCGTAGGCCGCCGGACCGGCCTCGACGGCGTGGTGGGCGACGACCGCCACGTCCACGCCGGGGCGGTCGGCCAGAGCGGCCATCACCTCCCGGTGCGCCGCCGCCCTGCGCAGCGCGGGGAGGTCGCGCAGGAGGGCCTCGCGGACCAGGTCGTGGGCGAAGGCCATGCGCGGGGCGCAGGAGACGAGCAGCCCGGCGTTCACGGCCTGGTCCAGCACGCCGTACACCTCTGCCGGCTCCGCGCGGCAGGCCTGGGCCACGACACCGGGATCGAAGTCCCTGCCGATGACCGCGGAGACGTTGAGGGCCTCGACGGCCTGCGGGCCGAGCGCGGTCACCCGCCGCCGGATGAGGTCGGCGACCGCGACCGGTACGGCGCCCAGCGTGCCGCCCTGGGCGAGCACGCGGGTCGTCTCCCGGGCGAACAGGGGATTCCCGCCGGTGCGTTCGGTCAGCCGCAGGGCGGTCGGCCCGTCCAGTTCGACGCCCATGCCGTGCGCGATGATCTTTATGGTCTCCGGGCCGAGGCCGGTGAGCCGGACGTGGAGCAGGTCGTGGCGGGCCAGCCGGCCGAGCACGTCGTCCAGGCGCAGGCGGTCCGGCCCGTCGCGGAAGGCGGTGACCAGCGTGACGGGGACGGGCTCGGTGGAATCCGCCAGCAGCGTGACCAGGTCGCTGAGCAGCCGGAGCGACGCGGGATCGGCCCAGTGCAGGTCGTCCAGGACGACGACCAGAGGCCGGGAGCGCGCGGCGGTCCTCAGCCAGTCCGCGATGGCCTGATGGCGGCGCAGGAGCGCGGCCTCGGTGGATCCCGCGGGGGTCTCGTCGTCCAGGAGACCGGTCAGGGCCCGGCGGTCGGGCGGGGGACAGACCTGGGTGAGCGCGCGCAGCAACTGCAGCCACGGCCACAGGGGCGGGGAGCCCTCGGTCTCGGGGCAGCGGCTCCAGAGCACCAGACGGCCGGCGGCGGCGCAGCGGTCGCGGAACGCCCCGAGCAGCCACGTCTTGCCGATGCCCGGCTCGCCGCTCACCGCCGCGACGGCGACCTCCGCCCGCTCCGGCAGGGTCTCCAGCTCGGCCAGCTGCCGTTCCCGGCCGTGCGGGGCACGCGATCTCGCGGGGGTCGCGGGGGTCGCCGGGACGGGCATCGGGGGAACGGGCGCGGGGGAGGTGGAGGGGAGCATGAGCGAGTCGGCCTGCCGGAGGATGGCCTCCTCCAGAGCCCTCAGCCCGGGGCCGAGGCCCAGCCCCAGCTGGTCGGCGAGCAGCCTTCCGGCGCGGCGCAGCACGGCCAGCGCGTCGGCCTGCCGCCCGGTGCGGTAGAGGGCCAGCGCCAGCAGGTGCCACAGCCGCTCACGCAGCGGGTTCGCGGCCGACTCGGCCTCCAGGCCGGTGACGACGGCCTGCGGGCGGCCGAGGTCCAGTTGCGCCCGGGCGCGCCGCTCGACCGCGACGAGGCGCAGCTCGCAGAGGCGCGCGACCTCGGAGGAGGCCCACAGCTCCCCGGTGAACTCGCCGTAGGGCGGCCCGTGCCAGAGCCGCAGCGCCGCCTCCGAGCAGGCGAGCGCCTCCTCGGGCGGCAGGGACTCCGAGCGGGTGACGAGTTCGGTGAACCGGAGCGCGTCGACGTCGGTCGCGGCGAGCAGGTATCCGGGGGGCCGCCCGACGAGCAGCCGGGGGAGGGCGCGCGGCGGGCGGCCCGGTTCGACGGCCCGGCGCAGGTTGGACACGTAGGCCTGGATCGTGGACACCGCGCTCGGTGGAGACGCGTCGCCGTACAGATCCTCGATCAGGGTGTCGGTGGAGACGACGGCTCCGCCCGCGACCAGCAGCCGGGCGAGCACCGCGCGCTGGCGCGGGCCGCCGAGCCTGACGGGAACCCCGTCGTCGTAGACCTCGATCGGGCCGAGAACCCGGAACTTCATCCCTACCACCCATGGTCGGCACAGTAGGTGCGGCCACTGCGACAGGAACGAACCTCACGTATCAAACATCGCTTCCGCGTGGAGATCAAGTATGTCCGGAACCTGTGACAAACGCCTGCTCCGGGAGGCGGCCGGCACCGGCCGGGACCGTTTCCGACGGGCGGCGATCCGCTACAGGTGATCGCGCAGGAGGGCGCCGAACTCGGCTTCGAACAGGTCGTAGCGGTGGCGCAGGCCGGTCCCCGGCCAGTCGCCGGGCAGGAGGCCGGGCGGGAGCAGGGGATCGGTGAGCAGGTGCCGCAGGATCGCGGCGGCCAGGACGAACCGGTCGGTCACCCGGACCGCCGCGTCGAACTCCTCGCCCAGCGCCCGCGCCCGGTCCGCCCACGCGGGAAGGTCCCACAACGACGCCGCCAGCGCGGCGGGTGCGCCCTCCGGGACGGCCCGCAGGAACATGCACTGCCCGGTGACGGGGGAGGGCGGCGCGTCGGCTCCTCCGATGGACTCCGGGCCCGCATCGGCTCCTCCGGCGGGCTCCGGGCCCGCGGCGGCCGGGCCGGGCGCGTCTCCGTCCGGGGCGCTCCGGACCAGGTTGTCCGGGCGCATCCACACGCCTTCGCGGATCTCGGCCATGCGCAGTGCCGTCATGGCGTCCCGGAACGCGGCGCGCTCGGCGGCCGGCCGCCGCTCGGCGGTGACGATCGCGACCTCCCACGAGCCGTCCCACTCGCGGGTGAGGGGCGAGCGGCTGGCGTCCTGGCGCGCCTGGCGTTCCCGCAGGCGCCCGCCCAGCCGGTAGCCGCCGTCGTCCGTGACGAGGTCGCCCGCCGCGACCATGCGCGAGAGGGCCACCCGGACCGTGCCCTCGGAGATGCCGAACAGCTCGCCCGCGCGCACCAGGTGGCGGGCCTTCAGATGGGGCGGGTGGCTGCCCAGCAGCGTGCTGAGGACGACCGAGCGCGCGGTCAGCGGGCGGAGCCCCAGCGAGTCTTCGTTCTTCATCGGCGGTTCAGAGCTTAGGACGTGTCCGGCGGCGGTCCGGAGCGTGGCCCGGGTCCGGATCGCGATCCTGCTCATTACATCTTCCCATCATCTGTTGGAAAAACGTAATATCCAGACATGGCCTCTTACCTCGTCGAACCGGTCGACCGGCTGCCCTTCGGCGCCCCCGACAAGTCCCGGCGCTACGCGACCGAGCGTTATCCGGGTGCGGCCGGGCTGAACTGGTACGACTCCGACCCCACCCTGCGCTTCCTGATGCGCCGCCATCTCGGCGCCGAGGGCCTGGAGTGGGCCGTCCCGCACCTGGAGCGGGCCGGCGCGCTGATGGCCGGGCCGATCTCGGAGCACGCCGAGGAGACCGACCGCAACCCGCCCCGCCTGGAGCGCTACGACCGGTGGGGCCGCGACGTCAGCCGGATCGTCATGCCGCCGTCCTTCGAGGAGGCCCGGCGCGAGCTGGTCGCCCGGAGCTTCACCCGGCCCGAGTTCACCGCGGAGGCCAAGGCGGCCGGGGCCGATCCGGCCGCCATGATCGCGGCCTGGCACTACCTGCTCTACCAGGCCGACATCGGCATGGGCTGCGCGCTCGGCACCGGCGGCGACATGGTCGTGCTGATGGCCGAGGCGTTCGCGCCCGAGGACGTCAGGGAACGGGTGCGGGAGATCTTCGCCGACGGCATGTTCTCCGGCGAGGCCGCGCAGATGTTCACCGAGCGCTCCGGCGGCTCCGACCTCGGCGCGCTGGAGACCACCGCCACCCCGGACGGCGACGCCTGGCGGCTGAACGGCCTGAAGTGGTTCGCCTCCAACGCCAACGGCTCGGCGTTCGTCGTGCTCGCCAAGCCCGAGGGCGCCCCGGACGGCGTGCGCGGGGTCTCGCCCTTCCTGGTCCTGCGCGAGCGGCGCGACGGCGGCCACAACGGCATCCGGATCCGCAGGCTCAAGGACAAGCTCGGCACCCGCTCCGTCGCCTCGGCGGAGGTCGAGTTCGCCGACGCCGAGGCGTTCCTGCTCGCGCCGGACCCGCGCGGCACCGGCGACGGCAAGGGCCTGGGCAGGATGATGACGCTCACCAACGGCGCCCGCCTGGCCATCGCCATGATGGGACTGGGCTGCGCCCGCCGCGCGCTGGTCGAGTCGGTCTGCTACGCCCGCAGCCGCGAGGCCTTCGGCGCGGCCCTCATCGACCAGCCGCTCATGCGCCGCAAACTGGCCGAGCTGATCGTCGAGGTCGAGGCCGCCCAGGCGATGGTCTTCGACGGCACGCTCAACTCCGGCCTGCGCCTGGCGCCCGCCCTGGTCAAGCTCCGCGCCGCCCGCCTCGGCGTCACCGCGGCCAGCGACGCGATCGAGATCCACGGCGGCAACGGCTACATCGAGCAGTGGCCGGTCGCCCGCATCCTGCGCGACGCCCAGGTCAACCCGATCTGGGAGGGCGGCGACAACGTCCTGTGCCTGGACATGCGGCGGGCGATGCTGAAGGAGAACGCCCACGAGTCCTTCCTCGACCGGCTGACGGCCGCCGTCGGCCAGGCCCCGGCCGACGACGAGACCACCGTCTCCCTGGTCCGGACCCGGATCGAGGACCTGCGCAAGGCGATCACCGCCCTGTCGGGCCTGGACCCGGTGGCGGCCGAGGCGCGGCTGTTCCCGCTGGCCCAGTTCATGTGCGACGTCTACGCCGCCGCGCTGCTGCTGGAGCAGGCCGGCTGGGAACGGCGTGAACTCGGCACCGACCGCAAGGCCCTGGTCGCCCGTCTCTACGCCGACGCCCACCTCGCCGACCACGGCCCGCTGCGCGGCATCGACCGCCCGGCCGAGGACCTCGACCGCTTCGACGACCTCCTGACGGGAGCCCTCACCCTCTGACCCCGATCACGATTTCCCGGCTCCTCCGAGCCTTTCGTTCCGCCGCTGTTCCGTCAGAGATTCAGCACGCGCGGCGGGCAGATCACCTCACCTTCGTCGACGACCTGGAGCAGCCGGGTGAGGACGTCGAGGAACCGGGCCATGATCCGCTCTTCTCCGATCGCCGCCGAGCGGTTCTGACGTTCCTGGAGGAAGCGGGATCTCAGAAGCCCGGTCTGCTGATCTTCGATAATGCCGATGCACCCGCGGTGCCGGCCGCCAACGGTGCGTCGACGCCGGCGGATGGCACAGGCCGGCTTCGATCGGGCCGCCGGTGTGGCCGGGACCTACCTGGCCTCGCCGTTCGCCCGCTGGCGTGACTTCGGTGAATATCGGCGGGCGCTGGACGGCGAGGCCGCTGTACGGCTTGCGCAGAACTCCTGTGCGGAACTCGACCACGACCGCCCAGGCGACTGGCCGGCCTGGGAACGGCTGACGCCGCACATCGCCGCGATGGTGACCTCGCTCGCCTCGCATCTCGACCTTGAGGATCTGGGCTCGCTCCTTGGGCTGAGCCACGGGGCGTTCTTCTCCATGGGGGGCGTGGGCCGGCAGGCCACCCCCGACGGTGAAGCTCTCGCCCGCGCCACAATGACGGCGGCGCGGAGGCTGGGGGACGAGCAGTTCCATCGTGAGCTGCTTGCGGATATGGCCCGCGCGCTGGGCGTCGAAACACCGGTGCGGTCGTTCGCATCGAGCCGATCCGTCGCCACGGGTTCGGCCCGGTACGGCCAAACTGTGGAGGATCACGGTCGGCCCGCTGCAGCAGCCGTAGCTTTCAAGCAGGCACGAGAATGCAGGGAGGCGTACGCTGAACGTGACCGCTCGCACCGTTTTCCTGGTCGATTTCGATGCAGCAGGGCAGAGGGCCGATTCGTCCACGAACCGGCCCTCATGGTCTCGGTGTCGACTCGACCACTGAACTCATCCGCTGGCCGACGCAGGCGCTCGCCGCTTTGGCGCCCGTAGAAGGTCGGGATTTCAGATTCTTCCTGCGGGCCGTGACGGCCCCGCACCCGCTTGCCCGCGTCGTACCCGATCGCCTCACCGCCCTGGCGGGTCCGCACGGACTGGGAATCCAGCACCGCCGCCGACGGCTGCGGGTAACGGCCCTCGGCAGCACGGACCTTCTTGCGCAGCGCGTCATGGACGCACTCCCCGGTGCCATCGGCCGTCCGGGCGCGAAACCACCGGTAGGCCGCATCCCACGGAGCCAGATCGTGCGGGACCAGCCGCTACCCAACACGTACGGCACGTACGGCACCGTATCGATGATCAACCGGCGCGGGAACTTCAACGGCCGGCCACCCCGGCGCGGGTCTCGCGTGGGCGGCAATGGCGCGATCACCATCCACTGGGCATCGGTCGAGGACGTGTCGCGGGCGGGCTTGACCGCGGCGAGGTCGTGATCACGGGCCGGTACCGCTGGCAGGACGACCGGCCAGATTCGCGGCGGCCGGTCAGGCCGGGGACATCAGCTCATACAGGTTGCCGGCGGCGTCGAGGAAGAACAGCCCGCGCGGGCACAGCGGGTGGTCGATGCGGCCGTTTCCGGGCTCGGTGGGGCGGCTGCCGTACGGCACGCCGGCCTGCTGCAGCCGGGCCAGGATCTGATCGAAGGCGGCCGGGTCCACATCGAAGGCCAGGTGCACACCGACGGGATCGTCCGTGGTCATGAAGTCCAGGGTCAGCTGCTCGTTGACCCGCACCGGGGCGAAGTGGCCACTCCGGCCGGCGGGCGGCAGTTCTTCCAGGCCCATGAGGGAGGCGAAGAAACGGGCCGCCTGGCGGTTGTCCAGCGCGGGGACGATGGTGTGGTTCAGCGTGATGGTCATGCCGGGCTCCCGGAGGCGGCCAGGGTGCCGTGCAGGAGGATGTCGACGAGTTCGTCGGGGGACGCCTCCGCCTCGTGGGAGGCCAGGCCGGAGCGGATGGAGAGCATTCCCAGGAAGACCGCGGCGATCTTCTCCGGTTCCAGGCGCAGCACCGCCCGGTCGGGTTCGATCAGTTCGGTGACGGCGTCGCGGGTCGCCTTCATCGAGGCCTGGCGGCTGCCCGGAGCCGGCCGGTCGGCGGAGGTGCGCTCGCGGCGGTGGCCGGAGGCGTGCAGGGCGCCGATGACGGTGCCCATGCGCTCCAGGTGGGCGTGCAGGGCTTCGGCCGCCTGGATCAGCCGGGCGGCCAGCGGATCGTCCAGAGGGATCGAGGCCAGCTCGCGCAGGACATGGTCGGGGTTCATCGCCTCGGCGGTGCAGGCGTCCAGGAGTTCGTCCTTGTCGGTGAAGACGCGGAAGATGGTGCCTTCGCCGATGCCGGCGGCTCGGGCGATCTGGCCGGTGGTGACGGCGGCGCCGTGTTCGGCGACCAGCGGCAGCGCCGCGGCCACGATCATCGCCCGGCGCTGCTCGGTGCTCATGGCCGGCGCGCGCCGGCGAGAGGGGGGTGATGTCATGTCTCCACTGTATGGAGTGAGTGCTCACTCCGTCAATAACGAGTGAGCACTCACTCCACTGAGAGGTCGGGTCGGCACACCGGTGCGAGGAGCATCGACGACCAGAACAGGCGGTTGCCTTGCGGCTCGCCGGAGCTTGGGACGAGCTGGTCGAGTGTGAGCACCCCAGCGGCTGCACCTGAGCGCTGTCCCGAACCGACCGGCGACTGCTGTCACCTGCCGCCTCCATCATCAGGCGGGTGCCTTTCCGCAGGAGAGTGCCCCCGGCGCGATCCAAGCGCAACAATCTTCACCGGAGTGTCGTATCGGCCTGGCCGCGAATCGTCTTGCAGGTAAGGCCGGTGAGCGGGCCGCCCGGCAGGATGACGGAGGAGGAGGTCTCCATTCGATCACCGCGCTGGAGCGGCGGCCCTCACCGAGCCGGGACAGCCCAACGATCCCCGAACGGAGCAGGTCATGAATCCGACGATGAACACCATCGACATCGTGGTCTCCGACATGCAGGCCGCCATCGCCTTCTACGCCCGGCTCGGGCTGGAGTTCAAGCTCGATCCCCACACTGCCGAGCACGCCTCGTGCGACCTGCCCGGCGGGCTGCACCTGATGCTGGACACCGAGGCCTTCCGCACTCCGTTCCTGCCCGGCTGGAGCGCCCCGACTGGCGGCCCGCGCGCCCTGCTGTGCTTCGAGTTCGACACCCCCGCCGCCGTCGACGCCAAATACGCCGAGCTGACCGGGGCCGGCCACCGCGGCATCGCCGAGCCGTTCGACGCCTTCTGGGGCATGCGCTATGCCACCGTGACCGACCCCGACGGCACCGGCATCGACCTGTACGCCGCCCTGCCCGCCACCTGACGCCGGCCCTCCGACCCGCGAGGAGAACGCACATGAAGTACGTGCTGATGTTCGTCGAGACCGAGCAGTTCGCCCGGGAGCTGGCGGCGATGGGCGAGGTCGAACGGGAGGCGGCCTATGCCGCGGTGGGCCGCTGGTTCGCCGAGCACGCCGACAAGATCACCCACCACACGCACCTGCACCCGGTGCACACCGCCACCACGGTCCGGCTGGACGGCGGTGAGCCGCTCGTCACCGACGGGCCGTTCGTCGAGGGCAAAGAGGTGGTCAGCGGGTTCGCCGAGGTCGAGGTGGCCGATCTGGACGAGGCGCTGGCGCTGGCGCGATCCTGGCCGGCGTGCCCGATCGTGGAGATCCGTCCCGCTTCGTGATCGGCGGGTGAACGAGAGCAGAGGCGTGGACGAGTCGGCGACGCATGAGGCGCTGGCCCGCGTGGTGCGCGAGCACGCGGGCCGGTTGGCCGCATCCCTGGTGTCGCTGCTGGGGGACTTCGCGGCGGCCGAGGACCTGGTGCAGGACGCCGTCGAGATCGCGCTCAAGCGCTGGCCGGTCGAGGGGGTGCCGGAGCGGCCGGACGCCTGGTTGTTCACCGTGGCCCGGCGGCGCGGTCTGGACGTGCTGCGCCGCGAATCGACCTACCGGGCCAAGCTGGCCCAGCTGGCCTGGCCGGTGCCCGCCGAGCCGGACGACCGGCTGCGGCTGATCTTCACCTGCTGTCACCCGGCACTGTCGCGGCCCGCGCAGATCGCACTGACCCTGCGGGTGGTGTGCGGGCTGAGCGCCGCGCAGATCGCCGCGGCGTTCCTGGTGCCCGAGACCACCGTGGCCCAGCGCATCACCCGCGCCAAGAAGAAGATCGCCGAGGCCGGGATCCCGTACCGGATGCCGGCGGGCGAGGAACTGCCGTCGCGGCTGGAGCAGGTGCTGGCGGTCATCTACCTGCTGTTCAACGAGGGGTATCTGTCCAGCACCGCCGAGCGCGCCCAAGCCCGCGACCTGGTCGACGATGCCGGATGGCTGGCCGCGCTGCTGGCCTCTCTGATGCCCAAGGAGCCGGAGGCCGCCGGGCTGCTGGCGTTGATCCGGCTGCACCGGGCCCGCGGTGCGGCCCGCTTCGACGCGGCCGGCCGCCTGGTGCTGCTGGCCGACCAAGACCGCTCCCAGTGGGACCACAAGGTGATCGAGGAGGCCATCGCGCTGCTGGTGCGCACCGCCCGCACGCACCGGCGGCCGGGGCCGTACCAGCTGCAGGCCGCGATCGTGGCCTGTCACGCCGAGGCCGAGCGCTTCGAGGACACCGACTGGCGGCAGATCGTGGTGCTGTATGACCTGCTGCTGGCGCTGGCGCCGTCCCCGGTGGGCCGGCTGCACCGGGCGATCGCGCTGCGCTACGCCCACGGGCCCGAGGCCGCCCTGGCTGAGCTGGCCGAGCTGGACCG
Organism: Planobispora longispora; assembly: GCF_016863135.1. GTDB lineage: Bacteria > Actinomycetota > Actinomycetes > Streptosporangiales > Streptosporangiaceae > Planobispora > Planobispora longispora. The sequence goes on along the minus strand of NZ_BOOH01000047.1, from coordinate 56,215 downwards.
AGGGCTGGAGCGCTATCCGTTGCTGCACGCCACCCGCGCCGAGCTGCTGCGGGATCTGGGCCGCCATGCCGAGGCGCACCGGGCCGATGCGCGAGCGCTGGAGCTGACGGCCAATCCTGCCCAGCAGGCCCTGCTGGAAGAGCGGCTCACCTGGACCTGACCGGCGGATCGCCGGGGCCCGGCCGCGCTTCTCACCGGTCGCTGAGGCGCCACGGCGAATCGGCCCGCGTCTCCCGGACGGCGGCCTGCACGCGCAACGCGTAGGTCGGGCGCGCAGTGCCGGGCAGTGCGCCGAGATAGGCATGGCGGGTCAGGTGACACCAGGCGGGCAGGTCGATCGGTGCGGCCGGATCGGTCGCGATCAGATGCACCACGGTCCCGGGAGCGAGTGCTTCGGTCAGGCGGCGCAGCTCGATCAGCAGTTGCACGCAGCGTCGATCACCGCCGTCCAGGACCGTCGGCTCGCGGGCGGCGGATGCGCTCATACGGCCACGGGCAGGTCGGCCAGGCGCCACTCCAGCATGCCGTCGGCCAGGCGCGCCGCGTTGCGGCCGCGGGCGGTCAGCTCCCGCACCGCCTCGTGGGCCATCACGCAGTAGGCGCCCCGGCAGTAGGCCACGATCCGCCCATCGGCCGGCAGATCGGCCAGGCGGCCGGCGAGCTGCTCCAGCGGGATCGAGACGGCGCCGGGGATGTGCCCGGCGGCGTACTCGGCGGCCGGGCGCACGTCGATCACGGTGACGTCTCCGGTCCGGATGCGAGCCAGTAGTTCCTCCCTGGTGACCTGTTCGGCGTCATCGGGCCCCAGGTAGGCGGCGCGGGCCCGCTCGACCTCGGCCAGATGCGCGGCGGCGACGGCTCGCAGGTGCGCCCACAGGGCGGCCACATCGGTGCCGGCCAGCCGGTAGAAGACCTTGGTGCCCTGCTTGCGGGTGGTCACCAGGCCGGCCTGGCGCAGCACCTGCAGATGGTTGGAAGCGGTGGTCAGCCCGAGCCCGCCCGCGGTCGCGAGGGCTTCAACCGAGCGCTCACCCTGGGCCAGCAGATCCACCAGCTCCAGTCGCTTGCCGTTGGCCAGTGCTTTGGCCACCTGCGCGAAGCCCTCGAACAGTGCTGTCTTGGCAATCACGTCACCCATTGACATTCCTCCATAAGTCCATGGAATAGTGTAGAAGGTAAGAGCGGAGGACACAACGTGATCATCCCGATCGTGGACGAAGGGCTGGGCAACAGCTCCTACCTGGTCGATCTCGGTGACGGCCGGGCGCTGGCCGTGGACGCGAGCCGGGACCTGCGCGCCCTGCGCACCGCCGCCGCCTCGCACGGTCTGACGGTGGCCTTCGCCGCCGACACCCACCTGCACGCCGACTTCCTGTCCGGCGCCCGGCAGCTGGCCGCCGACGACGGCGCCCGAGTGCTGGCCTCGGCCGCCGGGATGCGCGCCTTCGACCACACCGGTCTGACCGACGGCGACGAGGTCGGCCTGGGCGGCCTGACACTGCGGGCCCTGGCCACCCCGGGTCACACCGGCGAGCACCTGGCCTTCGTACTGCTGGACGGCCCCCGTCCGCTGGGGGTCTTCTCCGGCGGATCTTTGATCGTCGGCTCGGCCGCCCGTACCGACCTGTCCGGAGCCGAGCACACCGAGGCGCTGGCCCGGGCCCAGTACCGCTCGCTGCGACGCCTGGCGGAGCTGCCGGAGGAGACCGCGTTGTGGCCCACCCACGGGGCGGGCTCGTTCTGCTCGGCCCCGCCCGGCGCGCAGCGCACCTCCACCATCGGCGCCGAAAAGGCCGCCAACCCACTGCTGCAGGTTCCGGATGGGGACGCCTTCGTCGCCGCGCTGCTGGGCAGCCTGGGCAGCTTCCCGCCGTATTTCCTGACCCTGCCCGAGGCCAACCGGCGCGGCGCGCCCGTCATGACCGGTGCCCCCGCGCTCACGGAGCTGGAGGCTGAGGCGGTCCGGCGGCTGCGGGCCGAGGGGGCGGTCATCGTCGACGTGCGGCCGGTGCGCGCCTTCGCCGCCGCCCACATCCCCGGGGCGCTGTCCATCCCGCTGCGCGGGCAGTTCGCCTCCTGGCTGGGCTGGCTGCTCGATCCGGCCGCGCCGTACGTCATCGTCCGCGATCCCGGCCAGGACGTCGCGGAGATCGGCTGGCAGGCCGCGAAGATCGGCTATGAAGCGTGCGCGGGCGAGCTGGCCGGCGGCATGGCCGCCTGGGACGGTCCGACGCAGCGCATCGATCTGGTCGGCGCCGACCGTCTGGACGGGGTGCAGGTGCTGGACGTGCGCCAGGACGCCGAGTACGCCGCCGGGCACCTCCCCGGTGCCGCGCACATCGAGCTCGGCGCACTGCCCGGCCGTGCCGACGCGGCGCCGGACGGGCCGGTGGCGGTGATGTGCGGGCACGGCGAGCGCGCCATGACCGCCGCCAGCCTGCTGGCGCGCATCGGTCACAGGAGCGTGCGGGTGCTGAGGGGCGGGCCCGAGGACTGGGCCAAGGCCACCGGCCGGACGCTGGCCGAGGGCCAGACGTGAGCGCTCCCACCCCCGCTCCCGGAGACACCGACGACACCGGCAGTACTGGTGGCAACGGCAGGAACACCACCGGGGGCACCGCCGGCACCGAGTCGGGCATCCGGCTGGGCCTGGCCGCCAACCTTCCCCAGTTCATCCTGCTGGTGGCGGTCAACGCCCTGGTCGGCGGCATGCTCGGCCAGGAACGCATCACGCTGCCGCTGCTGGCCGAGACCGTCTTCGGCCTGTCGGCCCACACCGCGGCGCTGACCTACATCCTGGCCTTCGGCGCCACCAAGGCGATCACGAACTTCTTCGCCGGAGCCTGGTCGGACGCTTTCGGCCGCAAGCCCGTCCTGGTGGCCGGGTGGCTGATCGCGCTGCCGATTCCGGCGATGCTGGCCTGGGGCCCGTCCTGGGCCTGGATCATCGCCGCCAACGTGCTGCTGGGTCTCTCCCAGGGGCTGACCTGGTCCACCACCATCATCATGAAGATCGACCTGGCCGGGCCCGCCCGGCGCGGCCTGGCCATGGGCTTCAACGAGGCCGCCGGCTATCTGGCGGTGGCCGCCACCGCGCTGGCCGCCGGATATCTGGCCGGGCAGTTCGGGCTGCGCCCGGCGCCGTTCCTGCTCGGCGCCGCCTACGCCGCCCTCGGTCTCGGTCTGTCGACGCTGATCGTGCGCGAGACCCGCGAGCACGCCCGGGCCGAGGCCGCCGCCCACCCGGCCGGCAGCTCCCACCATGCCGAGCTGTCCACCCGGCAGATCGCCTGGCGCACCAGCATCAGTGATCGCTCGTTGTCGGCGGCCAGTCAAGCCGGGATGGTCAACAACCTCAACGACGCCCTGGCCTGGGGAATCTTCCCCCTCATCTTCGCTTCCCGCGGTTTGAGCGTGGCGGAGATCGGGATGCTGGGCGCGCTGTATCCGGCCGTGTGGGGGCTGGGGCAGACGGCCACCGGCTGGTGGTCGGACCACGTGGGCCGCAAGCGCCTGATCGTCGCCGGGATGCTCGCCCAGGCCGCCGCCATCGCGCTCGTGGCGCTGGGGGAGACCTTCGCCGTCTGGGCGCTGGCGCAGGTGCTTCTGGGGATCGGGACCGCACTGGTGTATCCCACGCTGCTGGCCGTCATCGGCGATGTCGCCCATCCGGCCTGGCGGGCCCGTGCGGTCGGCGTCTACCGGCTGTGGCGCGACGGCGGCTTCGCCGTGGGCGCGCTGCTGGCCGGGATCATCGCCGACCTGTGGGGCCTGGAGGCGGCCGTCTGGACGGTCGCCGCCTTGACCGCGGCCTCCGGCCTGGTGGTGGCGGCACGCATGGCCGAGACCCACCCGGAGAAAAGACGATGAGCGATCCCGGCCTGGTCGGCGGGCCGATCTATCTGGACTACAACGCCCCCGGCCCGGATGGTCAGAGCGCGGTAACCAGGTCACCCGCCGAACGTGGCGGTGCCCAGGACATGGAAGGAGAACGGGGTGCGCACCTGGGGGAACAGGAAGCGCTCAACCTCTCCCAGGATGAAACCGGCCCGCTCGATCTCGGCCAGGGCATCGCGGCCGCTGTGGCAGCCGCCGGCCAGAAGCGGCCAGATCGTGGCGTCCAGCACCCGCTGCACCCGGGCCAGGGCCGGCGTGTCGGCGCGGACATGCTCCAGGAAGCGTACCCGTCCATCCGGCTTGAGCGCCCGCCGCGCCTCGGCCAGCGCCGCTGCGACGTCGGGCAGCGAGCACAGCACCAGGCAGAACACCACGGCGTCCACGCTGTGATCGGCCACTGGAAGCCGGTCGGCCAGCCCGGGGGTCACCTCGACGGTGATCACGGCATCGGCGGCGGCGATCCGGGCCTGCTCCCGCAGCCGCGGTTCCGGTTCGATCGCCAGCAGATGGGCCACCTCGGCCGGATAATGCGCGAAGTTGACGCCGTGCCCGGCGCCGACCTCGATCACCTGACCCCTCAGACCCGCCAGCAGCGCGCTGCGGCGCTCGGCCATGCCGCCCTCGTCCATGGCGCGGGCCATCGCCGGATACATCCGGCCGAAGACCGGCCGCCGCCGGTTCGTCGTCTTCGTGGTGTCCATGGTGGTCACCAGCTGACCGGTAGCGCGGTCAGGCCGCCGGTCAGCACGTTGGCGTTGAAGGTCAGCTCTTCCGGCGCGCACTCCAGCGTCAGGGTGGGGAAGCGGGCGATGAGCCGGGAGAAGGCCACCCGCAGCTCGATGCGGGCCAGGGGTGCGCCGATGCAGTAGCGGGCGCCGTGGCCGAAGCTCAGATGCGGTACGGCGGGGCGGTCGATGTCGAAGCGGTCGGGGTCGGTGAAGACGGCCGCGTCGTGGTTGGCCGCGCCTGTGTCCAGCAGCACCAGATCGCCGGCGCGTACCGGTACTCCGGCGATCTCCAGGTCGGCGCGGGCGTAGCGGGGGATGCCGCCGCCGCCCTGGCCCGGGGCGCGCAGGATCTCCTCCACCGCCGCGTCGATTCGGGACGGGTCCTCCATCAGGGCCTGCCACTGCTGCGGGTTGGCCAACAACCACAGCGCGCCCTCGTCGATCGCGGCGACGGTGGTCTCGTGTCCGGCGAACAGCAGGAACATGCCCATGGCGGCGGCCTCGTCGTCGCTGACCCCGGGTGTGGCGGCCAGCCGGGAGATGACATCGGCGTCCGGATCGCCCTCGGCCCGTTTGCGTGCCATGAGTTTCCGGCCGTAGGTGAACAGCTCGGCCAGGCCCTGCTCGGAGCGGGCACGGTCGGTGAGGTCACCGGCGGCCTGGGTCCAGGCCCGGAACTGGGCGCGGTCGTCGTACGGCACGCCGAGCAGCTCGCAGATCACCGCGATCGGCAGCGGCAGGGCCAGGGCGGCATGCAGGTCGGCGGGCGGCCCGGTGGCGGCCAGTTCGTCCAGCAGGCCGGTGGTGAGCGTCTCGACGCGGCCGCGCAGCGCGCGCATGCGCCGGGGGGAGAAGTGCGGCTGCAGCAGCGCGCGCATCCGCCGATGGTCGGCCTGCTCGGTGTCGAAGTCACCCAGCGGGCCGCCGAACAGCGCCGACTCTCCCGTGCGGGAGGCGCTCTCGGGTTCGCGGTGGGAGCGGCCGAGACGGTCGTCGTCCAGCAGACGGCGCACCTCCTCGTATCCGGTCACCAGCCAGGCCGGGTGGCCGAGCGCGGTGCGGATGGCGTGGATGGGGCCGCGGGCCTGCAGGTCGCGCAGCAGTCGCGCGGGCCGCAGGGGGTGATCCTGCTCGAACGGCAGGTGGGCGGGGGCGGTGGGCGACATGGCTCCTCCGCGAAGTAGAAGTCATTTTGTAGACTCAGGTGTCTATTAAGCTATATGTATACTTTGTCTTCTACAAGTGGAGGCTGGATGAGCAATCCCGGAAACGCCGATACCCCGGGGGGCGTCCCGGCACAGCCGGTACGGCGGCTGCGACGGGCGGAGCGACGCGAGCAGATCCTGGATGCGGCTACCCGCGCCTTCGCCCGCGCCGGATACGCCGCCACCGGCCTGGACGACATCGCCGCCGAGGCCGAGCTCACCCGGGCGATGCTGTACCGCCACTTCGACTCCAAGGCCGACCTGTACCGCGCAGTGCTGGATCGCGCCTGTGTTCGCCTGGTCGAGGCCACCGGCGCCGACGACTTCGACGAGAGCGCCATCCCGGCGTTGCTGCGCGCCGCGTCCGCCGACCCCGACGGGTTTCGGCTGCTGTTCCGCTACGCCGCTCGCGAGCCCGACTTCCGCGAGCTGATCGACTCGATCACCGCAGCCTCCCGCGAGGTCGCCCACCGCAATCTCGCCCGCCTCATCCCGGCAGGCCCATGGCTGGACTGGGCGGCGAATCTGATCCCCACCCTCACCCTGGAGGCCGTCATCGCCTGGTTGGACGCCGGCCAGCCCGATCCCGGGGCCGCCGCCGGACGCATCGACCAGGCCGTGCACGGCGTCATCGCCGCCGCTCAAGCCCCTGGCTGACCGCAGGAGAAATGTCGGGCCGTCTCGCTTGGACGTGGTGCGTGACAACGGTGAACCGGGAACGCGAGCCCGGGGAGAAGGTTGAGGAGTTCGTCGCGGCGCTGCTGCCCAAGCATCCGCACGGCAACCGGATCACGCCCTCCCGGGGCGACCGGGGCGCCGACGTACGGGTCTTCAATCCCGACGGCTACGACATCCACCAGGTCAAGCGCTGGTGCAGCTCCGCTCCGGCCGATCACCGCCGCGCCCGACACGACCGGCCCGACCTGGAGATCCGGTTCCTGAGCGCGGACGACACGGTGGCGCACACGCTCGATCTGATCGACGTGGGCGTTGCCCAAGGCGCGGACGGCCCCGGCGTATGGCTGTCGGGCACCGACCGCTCCGGCGTCCTGCTCGCCAGCCAGGTCCTGGTCGACTCGGCCGGTCGGCAGAACCTCCAGGACGACGTGCAGCGTCGTGTCCTTTATCGCCACGCGCGCCCCGCCGACCCCCACGAGCTCGCCTCAGCCCAGCCGGGCGACAGCGTCCGCCCGATGCCGGGATCCTCCGCCGAGGCGACGACGCCGTGGTTCCTGTCGACGGCGGGTCCGGTTGATCGCCACCCGAGCACGGCGATCAGCTCCCGGCCGGAGCGGGCCAGAAAGTCGCTCAGCGGGCCGTCGGCGAGCTTGCCCTCCCGGCGGGCCTCGGCCAGGTCGCGGGTCAGTTCCCGCAGCTTGTCGCGGGCCTCGCCGGCTTTGCCCTCGGCCAGTTTCTCCACCGCTTGGGCGGCCTTGTCGCGGATTTTGCCGGCCAGGTCGGCTTCGATGCCGCCGCTCTCCAGCTGCGCGTTAAGGGCCTGTTCCAGTCCGGTCAGCCAGGTGCGCGGATCGGCTCCGGTGGGCCGGGGCGGAACGGAGCCGGGGCGCGAAGACGGCCGGGCGGAATCAGCGGAGGCGGCCAGCCGGGCCAGGCCGAAGTCGACGACCTTGAGGATGCCGTCCGCGGTCAGATACAGGTTGGCGGGTTTGATGTCGCGGTGCGCCACTCCGGCGGCCAGGTTGCGCCCGGTCAGCCACTCCATCACCAAAAACCGGCGGCCCGCCTCATATCCGACGTCCAGCACCGTGACCACGTTAGGGTGCACCACCTGGGCGGCGGCGCGGGCCTCGCGGGCAAAACGCTCGGCGTCGCCTCCGCCATTCCAGGACACCCATCGCCTGCGTTCGGAAGACCCGCCCACCGTAGAGCCGAGTCAGCCTCGGCAATGGACGGCCGGGCGCAGGCCGGTGCGGGTTTGTCGATCTGCGCTCGGGAAATCTGCAGTGCGCGTGCCTGTTGCCGACCCCAAGCGAGAAAACGATCATGACGAGTGCGCCGTTCGAGCTGCGCTGCCCCGTCAGCGCCGACCTGAGCGCCATCCGCGACCTGGTCAACCACTGCGGCCGACGCGGCGGGCTGTCCGGCGAGCGGCTGAACGACCTGGTGCTGGCGGTCAACGAAGCCGTCACCAACGTGCTCGACCACGGCGGCCGGGAGGGCCTGGTGATCGCCCGCACCCACTCCGAGGGCATCACTGTGAGCATCTCCGATACCGGTGGTGGCCTCAGCGCCGCGCATCTGGCCGCCGCCCGCAGCGACCCGAGCGGCGCCCGCGGTTTCGGCCTGTGGGTGATCCAGCACCTGTGTGACGAGGTCACCGTGGAACAGACCGGCCACGGCTCGGTGCTGCACCTGCACCGCCGACCCGCTCCGGTCCCTCCGCTGCACCCGTCGGCCGGGCGGCATGAACCGCATGCCGACGCCGATCCGGTCGCCTGACCCTCCACCCCTTCGCTGTTCGTACCCGCCCTGTAGCAGGGGGTATCGGCAATGGCTCGGCAGGGCTACGGCGGTAGCCGTGTACGGTGGCCCGCCTGCTGCACCTCACCGGATCCGGCGCACCCTCCTCTACGGCTTTCCACGACGTCGGCCTCGATGCCGCCGGGCCGGTCTCTGTCCGCTCGCGTAGGCCATCGATCACCCCACACCTGCGGTCACTTTAAGTAACCGATCGGGTGCGAAGCGATAGATTGGGGTGGACGGCCGCGTCGGCTGCGGCATCGGTCAACCAGGAAGGGGGCAAAGCGCCAGTGAGCACGCAGCGGGAGATGGCACTGGTCGCGCTGATCGATGACATCACCGCGGTGGCCAGCGCCACCGACGACCTGGAAGAAGCCGCGCGCGCGACGCTGTCGACGGTGTGCGAGGTGACCGGCTGGCCGCTGGGACACCTGGGAGTGCCCGCCGACGACGGTGAGGTCTTCGTCTCGGCCGGCATCTGGATCGGGCCGATCGAGGACTTCCCGGTACTGGCCGAGATCGCCGCCACCACCCGGTTCGCTCCCGGCACCGGTGTCATCGGCCGGGTCGTGGCCACCGGCGAGCCCGTGTGGTCACACGATCTGACCACCGATGCGCTGGCGGTGCGCCTGCTGGGCGGCCGCGATCCGGGCGTGCGGGCGGCCTTCGCTTTTCCGGTCATCGCGGTCGACGGCGTGGTGGCGGTGCTGCAGTTCTTCTCCGAGGAGGTGATCCCGCGGGATGAGCCGCTGCTGCGGGTGATGACGGCCATCGGCTACCAGCTGGGCCGGGTGGCCGACCGCCGCAAGATCCGTGACACCGCCCAGGCCGGCCGCGACCGGCTGCAACAGATCGTCGACGCCTCGGTGGAGGGCTTCGTCTCCACCGACGCGGCCGGGCATGTCACCGAGTGGAACGCCGCGGCCGCGCGCATGTTCGGCCGCACGCGAGAGCAGGTGCTGGGCCGGCTGGTGCACGAGGCGATCGTGCCGGAACGCTACCGCAGGGCCGATGAGTCCGGCCGGGCCCGGTTCCTGAGCACGGGGCAGTCCAAGGTGCTGGGCCGCCGACTGGAGCTGGCCGGCGCCCGGCCCGACGGCAGCGAGTTCCCCATCGAGATCGTGGTGTGGGCCACCCGAGAGGCGAACACGTGGGCCTTTCACGCGTTCATCCACGACATCACCGAGCGCCGCCGCGCCGAGCAGGCGCTGCGCCGAGCCTATGAGACCGAGCAGCAAACCGTCGCCCGCCTCAAGGAACTGGACGCGGCCAAAGACGCCTTCATCGCCACCGTCTCCCACGAGCTGCGCACCCCGCTGACCACGTTGAGCGGATACCTGGAGCTGCTCGACGACACCGACCCCGTCCAGCGGCGCATGCTGGAGGCGATGACGCGTAACGCGGCCCGGCTGCAGAACCTGGTCGAGGACCTGCTGGCGGTCAGTGCCCTGGCCACCGATGAGCTGGCCGTCAACGCCGCCCCGGTGCCGGTGCGCCAGGCCGTCGAGAGCGCGGTGCACGCCACCAGAGCCCAGGCCCGCAGCAGCAACCACCGCATCGAAGTGGAGACCGACGCCGGGGTGCAGAACGTCACCGCCGATCACGACCTGCTGGTGCGGGCGATCAGTGCGCTGCTGTCGAACGCGGTCAAGTACTCACCCATCAACACGCCGATCACCGTGCGCGCCGCACCGGCCGAAGGGCGGGTGGCCATCGCCGTCACCGACCACGGTGTCGGCATCGAGGCCGAGGACCTGCCGCGCGTGTTCGAACGCTTCTACCGCACCCGTTACGCACGTGACAACGCCATCCAAGGCGTCGGCCTGGGATTGTGGCTGGTGAAAACGATCGCCGAGGCGCACGGCGGCACCATCACCGCCACCAGCACCCCAGGTGAGGGCTCCACCTTCACCCTGGCCCTGCCCGTCTGAGAACCTCGGCAGCCCGTGTCGGAAATCAATGGCGACAACCGCCTGGCCGACGACGAGACCACCGTTTCGCTGGTCCGGACCCGGATCGAGGACCTGCGCAAGGCGATCACCGCCCTGTCGGGCCTGGACCCGGCGTCGTCCCCCCGGGAGGTGCTCGACCTCGTCACGGCAGATCTCGCAAGCTGAAACCGGCGCCGTCTCTGTGGATCGTTCCTGACCGGGTCAGGTGGGCGGCGAGGAGGACACCGGTACGGTCGGCGAGGTCGTTGAGCACGCGGTGGCGGGATTCCGCCGCCAGGGCGGGATCCTCGCACAAGGATGAGGAGACGTCCGGGCGGAGCAGTTGCAGGGGGTGGTGGATCAGGTCCCCCGCGATGATCGCGGTTCGGCCGCTGTCGGTGATCTCCGCGACGAGGTGGCCGGGAGTGTGCCCGGGGGCGGGCAGCAGCCGTACGCCGTCGTCGATCTCATGAACCCCGGAGATCAGGTGCAGCAGACCGGCCTCCGCCACGGGCGTGACGCATTCCCTGACCCGGTCGGCGTGCCGGAGGCGACCCGTGCCGAGATGCTCGTACTCGGCCTCGGCCAGCAGGTAGCGCGCGTTCGGGAAGGTCGGCTTCAGCTCGTCGGTGGTGTTCCAGCCGACGTGGTCGTGATGCAGGTGGGTGTTGACGACGACATCGACGGCGTCCGGTGCGATCCCGGCCTCGGCGAGGGTGTCCATCCACCGGGAGGTGAACCCGGGGAAAGGGCCCTTTCTGCCCTGTTTGCCGCCGCCGAGGCAGGTGTCGACCAGGATCGTGGTGTCCGCGCCGAGGATGGCGAAGCCGGTGACGGCCATCGGTTCGCTCGTTCCCTCCGCGGTGAGGAGGCGGGTCAGCTCTGCGTCGGGCAGGTCGGGGAACAACCGCTCGGGTGGCAGGACATGCCCGGCGGCGTCGACCAGGGGGATGACGGTACGGCTGCCGACTGCGACGGGCTCGGGCTGCGGCGGGACGTACAAGGACATGATCAGGCTCCTCGGAGGGCGGCTTCCCCTGTCGGACGAGAGGGTTCGGAAAGGAAGTAACGCCTGGTGGGAGCGGGGGTCAATCGCCAGATCGAGCGGTGCTGTCCGCTACCGGACAGTCGAGGGCCGTCTGTTCGGAAACCGTGGTCCGCGGCGCGGCCGTCCGGGGCTGACAGCGGGGTTCGTCCTCCGGTGCCCGGGCGTCGCGCGGCATCCGGGTGACCACGGGCTCTAACAGGGCCTGGAAGGCGGCGTTCAATTGTGCGGGCGTCTCGGCGGTGCCGTCGTGGGTCCAGCGGGTGAGCAGGGCGATGAAGGCGCCGGCGGCGCAGGTCGCGACCAGGTCCAGGTCGTCCGGCGGGACCTGGTCGCCGGGCAGGGCGCAGAGCAGTCCGGCACGGATGGCGGAGGTCAGGATCTGCTGGACGCGGTCGCGAACCGCCGCGTCGCCGCGGGGGCCCAGCAGGGCGCGGGCCAGGTGGCGCTGCTCATCGACATGCTCCAGCAGGGGCAGGCTGAAGGCGAAGGCCCGTCCCGGCGTGTCCGGGCGTTCGCCGTCTCCGCCGCCCAGTGTCTCGACGAGTTCCTCGATGGTGCTGAACAGGACGTCCTGCGTCCCGGTGAAATGGGAGTAGAAGGTCGAGCGGCCGATGTCGGCGCGGACGATGACGTCGGTGACGGTGACGGCCTGATATCCCTTCTCCAGGATCAGGTCGACCAGCGCGTCCTGTACGGCTTTGCGGGTGCGGCGCACCCGGCGGTCGGGCCGGTTCGTGAGGGTTCCCATGGTCTGCGTGGGCGTTCAGCGGCGCCCGCGCTTTCCCTGCCCTTCATGGCCGGGGTGCTCCCCGTGCCGTTCATGGCTCCCGGGGTTCATGCGGCTGCCTGATCCCTGGCGCTCCTCATGCCGGGTGTGGTCCATGCGGTGCGCCGGTTCGGACATCGCGCTCTCCTCGTTCAGTGGTTCGGACGCCCTCAAATTATACCCCCTATGGGTATATGGCAATCGTTCTCTCACGAGGCGTCGGGACGGCCGGGCGATCGCCGATGCTGTCGGCCCTCTGGAAACGCGTACATGCCAGAGATCTACGACGGCCGGTAGCATTGAACTGTCCGCAGGCGGAGGGGAGGGTCGCGCGATGCGTGGTCTGGGAGACCTGGAATCCGCGATCATGGACCGCCTGTGGTCGTACCGGAAACCCGCATCGGTCCGGGATGTGCTCGACGACCTCCGCCGTGACCGGGAGATCGCCTACACCACCGTCATGACGGTGATGGACAAGCTGCACACCAAGGGCCTGCTCCGCCGCAAGCAGGTCGGCCGGGCCTACGTCTACGAGACGGTGGCCAGCAAGGAGGCCTACACCGCCGAGCTGATGCGCGCCACGCTGACCTCCGGCGGCAACCGGGCGGCCACGCTGGTGCACTTCCTGGAGCGCCTGACGCCGGAGGAGGCGCAGGCGCTGGAGGCCGCGCTCAGGGTCTACCCGCTCGGGGAGCGTGGATGATCGTCGCCACCGTTCTGGTGCTGTACGCCATCGCCGCCGTGGGCCGGTTGCCCCGGCTGCTCGGCCGCGGCACATGGGCTGAGCGTGCTCCGCGTCTGGCGATCTCCATATGGCTGGCCGCCTGCGTGTCTGCGGTGGCGTCCGTGGCTCTGGCGGCGTTCGCCGCCGCGATCCCGGCCTCCGTGGTGGGGCACGGGCTGGCGGCGTTCTTCGAGGCGTGTGCCGCCCTGCTCTCCGACGGAGACCTCGCCCTCTCCCCGGGTGCCCGCGCCGCTCTGCTCGGGGCCGTCCTGGTCGTGGCCAGGGTGACCCACTGCGGCGCGGCCGTGCTGGTGCGGGCCCGGCGCGAACGGCGCCGGCACGCCGACCTGCTGGCCGTCCTCGGCCGCCATGACGGCGGGCTGGGCGCGGTGGTGCTGGAGCACGACGAGGCCGCGGCCTACTGTCTGCCCGGCCGGCAGGGAAAGACGGTCATCACGACCGCTGCCCTGGAGTCGCTGGCCCCCGAGCAGGTGGCCGCCGTGCTCGCCCACGAGCGGGCCCATCTGCGCGGTCGTCACCACCTCGTGCTGGCCGCCGTCGAGGCGTTCTCCGTCGCCTTCCCCCGTCTGCCGCTGTTCGCCCGCGCCAGAGACGAGGTGGCGCGTCTGGTCGAGCTGCTCGCCGACGATGTGGCGGCCCGTCACCATCCGCGCATCCACCTCGCCGCCGCGCTGGTACGGCTGGCCACCGGCCGGACCCCCGCCTTCATGCTGGGCGCGGGCGGCGAGACGGCGCTCATGCGCGTCAAGCGCATGCTGGCCCCCGCCGTCCCCCTCGGCCGCAGGGAGCGGCTGGCCGGGCTGGCAATGGTGGCCCTGCTGCTTGCGGGGCCCGCGGCCGTCGCGGCGATCCCCGGGGTGAGCTCGCTGCTGGCCCACCACTGCCACACGCTTTCCATCTTCTGACCGGTCGCGCTCACGGCGGGGAAACCCCGGCCGGTCGTTCCTGCGACCGGCCGGGCCGGTGACACCCGGATCGCGTGCCGGACTCGGACGTCACCGGCCATGACACGGCTCAGAGCCGCTCGAGGAGTTTCTCCATCTGCTCGACCTCGGCCTGCTGGGCGGCCTCGATGTTCTTGGCCAGCTGTACGGCCTCGGGGTTGGCGCCCTGCGTCTGCTCGGTCTCGGCCATTTCGATCGCGCCCTTGTGATGGGCGATCATCAGCTCGGCGAACAGGCGGTCGAAGGTCGCCCCCTCGGCCCGCTGGAGCTTGGCCATGTCCTCCTCGGTCATCATGCCCGGCATGCCGTGGCCGCCGTGGCCCCCTCCGGGTGCGGTGGCCTCGCCCCAGGCGGTCAGCCAGCCGGTCATGGTGGCGATCTCCGGGGCCTGGGCGGCCTCGATTTTCGCCGCCAGTCCCTTGACCTCCGGGTCGGCGGCCCGGGTCCCGGCGAGCTCGGCCATCTCCACGGCCTGCTCATGGTGCGGGATCATCATCTGGGCGAAGGCGACGTCGGCGTCGTTGAAGGCGGCCGACGGCTGCGCGCTCGCGGTGGCCGCGGGAGCGCTGCTGCTCGTGGTGCCGTGGGTGGCCGTCGAGTGCTCCTGGTCGCCTGCCGGGCGCTCCTGGCCGCCGCAGGCGGCGAGCAGCCCGAGAGAGGCGACCCCGACCGTGGCGGTCAGGGCGAGCCTGCGGACGATGGATCGGTTGGTGGACATGTCGTCTGGTCTCTTTCCGTTTCGTCGTCATGCGTGTGCCGGCCGTCTGCGGGCGGCAGCCGCCCGCCGGAGAGGTCGGCCTATATGCGCAGCACGGAAAGACGCGCCAGGCGCACAGCGGTCCGCCGGGGCGGAGGCCGGACCACGGAAAGGATGGGCCGGGCGCCGGAGGCCGGGTCTTCGCGGGCCCGCCGTACCCGCGACAGGACGGCGCCCACGACGAGGACAAGCGCGGCGAGTACGGCCAGGCAGACCGAGGTCGGGTCGAAGCCGACCGGCATGCCGTCGAGGGCCGGAGCCCACCGTGTGCCGTCGATCACCGCAGAGGAGTGCCCGTGCGCGCCGCCGTGCCCGGAGGCCGGCGCATGCGCGGCGGAGGTGGTCGTCCCGCTGTGCCCGGAGGCCGGCGCGGGCACGGCGGGGACGGTCATGCCGCCGTGCCCGCGCTCGTGGCTGAGGTGACCGAAGGTATGCATGCCTGCGACGCCCAGGGCCAGCGCGACGAGCAGGATCCAGCGGGCCGTACGCGTGGCGGACCGCCGGACGAAGCCGTCCATCATCCCTCCTCGCGCCTGAGCCGGGTCGCCGACATGACCAGTCTACGACTCATGATCGTAGGTACTCCGGCCTCCCCTGCGGGAACGACCCCTTCCGGTGGTCCCGTGTGCGTCCGCCGGTCCGATGATCCGGCGCTGCCGGCTTCGCGAGATCCGCCCGCTTCTCGCTGTCTCGAGGGCCTGCGTTCAGTGAGCAGGCCATGAGAAGTGTCTACAGCGGCTCGTACGACATGTGCTCCGCGTACCAGGCCACTGTTCGCTGAAGGCCGTCCTTCAGGTCGACGGCGGGCCGCCAGCCGAGCAGGTCGGCCGCGAGAGCGATGTCGGCCGCCTGGGGGATGTCCCCCGGACGGTCGGCGATGACCCCGAATCGGGGACGCAGCGGACTGCCGACGATCTGGAAGAGCAGTTCGACCACCTGTCTGACGGAAGTCTTCGTGCCGGTTCCGATGTCGAGGACACGGCCGATCGTGTCATCGGCCACCGCCGCGGTGAGGAAAGCGTCGACGACATCGTCGACATAGATCCAGTCGGCGAGCTTGGTCCCGCTGGTGAGGCCGGGGGACCGGCCCGCCAACAGCGACAGCGTCACATGGGGGATCACCTTGGAGGCGTCTCGTTGTGCGGGGCCGTACACCATGGTGGGCCGCAGGACGGTCACAGGCGCATCCCACAGCCTGTGAAAGAGCTCCGCGTATCCGGTGGCGGCCCACTTGGCCATCGCATACGGCGACGACGGAGCCGCGTGGCCGTTGCCCGGCCGCGGCTCCTCCGAGGAACCGGTCAGGAGGACCCGGGCACCGGGGATCTCCGTGACCGCGGCGAGCACGTTCACGGTGCTCCCCAGGTTGTTGTGCAGAGTAGGCGCCACGATGCCGGGATCCCTGGCTCCGTTCACCTCGCCGGCCAGGTGGAACACCACTTCGGGCCGGACGGTCTCGACGAGCGCCGCGGTCGCGCCGGCGTCGCAGAGGTCGACCGGATGCCACTTCTCCCCGTACCCGGAGTCGCGAGGGTGGCGGCTGACGGCGTGCACATCGGCTCCGAGCAGGTGCAGTCGTCGTGTCAGGTGGGAGCCGATGAATCCGCCGGCCCCGGTCACCAGCGCTCGCCGCCCAGACCAGAAAGATGTTCCACCTAGCCGCTGTCCCACGTATGGCTCCTTGCTCCGGCGTGGCAGTGTCCCGGGAAGGCAGCCCGCTCGGCCCTCCCATCTGCTATCGAAAATAGTAGAAATACTGGCGACCTGTCGGGCGAGAGGCCGGGAATTGAGGGCTTCTCGCTTTGACTCCTCCCGAGGGAAATGGGGTGGGGTGTGACTGCTGCAGCTCCGGCGGGCCTGGCTCCCTTCCGGGAAAACCTCCGATGGATCATCGTTGACAGCTGTCCGGCACCTCGGTCAGAGCGCAGGAAAGCGTGCTGCCCGGAGACTTCCTCCGGGCGGCACGCTCTCGTGATGACGGCGCCGGCGGGAGCGGCCGGCGGCGAGGACGCTCCCGGGTTCTCGCGGCGGAAGACCGCAGGCCCGCCGCGGTCGCTCTGATCAGACCCGTGCGGCTTCCCGCTGCGCGTCCGTCTCGGCGGTCGCCGGCTTGGAACCGCGCATGAGCAGCAGGGTCAGGACGGCGCCGGCCGCCGCCACGATTCCGGCTCCGACGAAGGCGGCCTGGAAGCCGCCGGTGAGCCGGGGCAGGTCACCGAGCCGGTCGGCGCCCTGCGAGGTGGCCAGCGCGGTCATGGCCGCCAGGCCGAGTGCCGAGCCGACCTGGTAGGTGGTGTTGACGATGCCCGAGGCCAGGCCGCTGTCCTCGGGGCGCGCCCCGGACATGGCCGACATCATGGCCGGGATGTAGGCCAGCGACATGCCGACCGCCGCCACCAGCGAGGCGGGCAGCACGTCGGCGGCGAAGATCCCGTCCGGGCGCGCTAGCGACAGGCCCGCCATCCCGGCCGCGAGCACCAGGAGCCCCAGCACGATGAGCGGCTTGGCGCCGAAGCGGCCGAGCAGCCGGGCGGTGATGCCGATCATGAAGATCATGATGGCGACGGTCATCGGCAGCAGCGCCGCGCCACTCGGGAAGGCCCCGTAGCCGAGGACCTGCTGCAGGTAGAGGTTGAGGAAGTACCACATCGGGATCCACGCCGCCCCCAGCAGCGCCATGGCCAGGTTGGCGGTGGCCAGGCCCGGAGTGCGCCAGATCGCGAGCGGCATCAGCGGTTCGCGGACGGTGCGCTGGATGAGCAGGAAGGCCGCCAGCAGCGCGACGGCTCCGGCCAGCTGCGCGAGCGTGGCGGCCGAGCTCCAGCCCTGCTCGGGGGCGCGCACGATGGCGGACACGGCCAGCGCGATGCCCGCGGTGACCGCTGCGGCACCGAGCAGGTCGATGGAACCGCGCCGGCCTGAGACGGCCGGGAGCAGGGCGGGGACGGCGGCCAGGGTGAGCAGGCCGATCGGGATGTAGATGATGAAGACCCACGGCCAGCTCAGATATTCGGTGATGACGCCGCCGAGGAAGACTCCGGCGGTGCCGCCCGCCGGGGCGGCGGCGCCGTACAGGGCCATGGCCTTGCCCAGCTCACGCCGGTCGTGGCCGAACAGCATCATGAGCAGCGTCATCGAGGCCGGGGCGATGAGCGCGCCGCCGACGCCCTGGATCCCGCGGCCGAGGACCTCGGCCCAGGCGGTGCCCGCCGCCGCGGCGACGACGGATCCGGCGATCAGGACGACCCAGCCGGCGCTGAAGACCTTGCGGGCGCCGAACAGGTCCGACAGCCGCCCGCCGAGCAGCAGCAGGCCGCCGAAGGCGACGACGTAGGCGTTGAACACCCACTGCAGGCCGCCGGGGGTGAAGCCCAGGTCGCGCTGCATGTCGGGTAACGCGACGCCGATGATGGAGGTGTCCATGATGACCATGAACTGCGCGGCGGCCAGCACGATGAGTGCCTGCCACCTGCGAGGACTGACGGCGTTCATGCCGTTCTCCTGGTTTCTCGCCTCCGTGCCGAAAGATGGCAGGATGCGTCGTAGGGGGTTGGGTTGGATGTCGATTCGGACCGGCCCCACGGGTGGGCGTGCATGCCAGTGCACGCCCACCGCCTGTTTTTACGGGGTGCGATCCGCCGGGCGCCGGTGGACCTCTATGAGGTGGCTGCGGAACCGGCCAGGGCGTAGCCGGCCCGCTCCACCGCCGCACGGTGCCTTCGCCGGTCTGCGCCTGCGCCGAGGCGGGGTCCGTGGTGCTGCAGGAAACATGCCGTGCACATGGGTTTTCCTTCCTGTATACCCTCGGGGGGTACCCTCGATCCGCGACGAAAATACCCCCTAGGGGTTTACTTATCAAGTGGAGATTCGAGTCCGGCTCCGCCTCGGCCTGCGCGACGGCGGGCTGCGGATCGGCGGTCGCTCCGTCGGGCGGCGACGACGCGAGGACGGTCAATCCCGCTTTCGCGGTAACGATGAGATCAGCGGGTGACGGATGCGGTGCGCATCGTCTGAACGTCCTGCCCGCTCAGCCCGGCGAGGGCGAGGACCAGGAAGGCCGCGACCGCGCCGAGCCAGCCGACCGAGGAGGTGACGTGCGCGGTGAGCGCGAGCTTGCGCAGGCGCGGCGGCATGGTCCGTGACACGGTCATGGCCGGTGTGCGCCGTGGTCCGTGGCGTGGGGGAGATGCGTCCGGGGGTCGGCGCCGCCGCCCGGCAGATGACGGCCGGGACCGTGATCGCCGCCGCTGGCGAGCATGACGGTGAGGGCCAGCAGGAGCAGGAGCACCGCGATGATGCCGGACACCTTGACCCAGCGGGGTGTCGATCCGCGGCCGGATCCCGCCCTGGCGTCACTCCCTGCGTCGGGGCCCGTATGTGGGTCGGTCACGGGTTTCTCCTTTGCGGCATCCGCTTGGGCTTCCCTCTTCCGGCAGTTTTTCGAGACAAAGTGTCTCTGTCAAGTCATCATGTATCGAATTCGTCGCTTTGTATACTGAGGTGGTGCCGAAGCTGTGGAACGAGACGATCGAGGCGCACCGGCACGCGGTGCGCGAGGCGACGCTGGACACCACCGCGGCACTGGTGGCGCGGCACGGCCTGCGAGCGGTGACGATGTCGCGGATCGCCGAGGAGACCGGGATCGGGCGCGCGACGCTGTACAAATATTTCCCGGATGTGGAGGCGATCCTGATCGCCTGGCACGAGAGGCAGATCGCCGGCCACCTCGACCGGCTCGCCGAACTCCGGGATCGGGCGGGAAGCGCCGGCGAACGGCTCGAAGCCGTGCTCGAGGCCTACGCGTTCATCCAGCACCGCCACCACGGCACCGATGCCGCCGCGCTCCTGCACCAGGGCGAGCATGTCATCCGGGCCCGCCGGCACCTCGGTGACTTCCTCCGGGATCTGCTGGCCGAGGGGGCGCGGGCCGGTGAGCTGCGTGACGACGTCGCGCCCGACGAGCTCGCGATCTACTGCCTGCATGCCCTGGCCGCGGCCGTGGACCTGCCGTCCGAGGACGCGGTCCGCCGGCTCGTCGCGGTCATCCTCGCGGGGATCCGTCCTCCGAGTTGACGGACCGGCTGGGCCGCCGCTCCCGCCGGAGAGCGCGGGGCGGCGAGGTCCACCGCCTGATCCTCAGTCGTAGGCGACTTGACGGCTCGGGCCCAGGGAACTCGACGGCTCAGGCCCAGGGAAGCAGCGCCGTACCCAGGCCCAGGAGCGCGCAGAGGCCGAGGGTGCGCAGCATCGACCACTTCAGCGCGAACGTCATGATCAACGCGGCCGCTGTGATCGCCAGGGCGACCGGGCTGACCGTGCCGGCCTCGGGGAGCTGGACGGTGAAGGGTCCCCAGGTCGAGGTGAAGGCCCGCGCGAACAGGGTGTGTCCGGCGAAGTAGAAGGCCAGGTTGGCGATCACCCCTACGACGGCGGCGGTGATGCCGGTCAGGGCGGCGCTGACGGCGGTGTTGTGGCGCAGCCGCTCCACGTGCGGCGCGCCCAGGAAGATGAACAGGAAGCACGGCACGAAGGTGACCCAAGTGGTCAACAAGGCGCCGAGCAGCGCCCCGGCCCAGGGGTCCAGGGCGCCGGGGGAGCGGTAGGCGCCCAGGAAGGCGACGAACTGCACCACCATGATGAGCGGCCCGGGCGTGGTCTCGGCCAGGGCCAGGCCGCGCACCATCTCGCCGGGGCTCAGCCAGGCGTAGGTCTCCACCGCCCGCTGGGCGACGAAGGCCAGCACCGCGTAGGCGCCGCCGAAGGTGACCAGCGCGGTGCCGGAGAAGAACAGGCCCTGGGTGGTGAAGACGCTGCCGGTCCCGGTGAGTACGGCGACCGCGGCCACCGGCAGCCACCAGGCGACCAGCCCGACGGCCAGGATCTTCCCTGCCGAACGCCAGGACGGCCGGGCGTGGTGCAGGGCGTCGTCGGAGATCAGCGGCGCGGGCCCGTCGTCGCCGCCGCCGTGCCCGCCCCCGGCGGTGAACGCCCGCGGAGCCAGCTTGTGCACGCTCCAGCCGATCAGAGCGGCCGCGGCGATCACGATGGGGAACGGCACGCCGAACAGCGCGAGGGCGGCGAAGGCGGCCACCGCCACGGCGATGAACACCGGGTGGGTCAGCGAGCGCCTGGCCACCCGGATGACGGCCTGGGCGACGATGGCCAGCACCGCCGGGGCGATCCCGGCGAACAGGGCGGCTGCCAGGGTGGTGTCGCGCCAGAGGACGTAGACGGCCGACAGGACCAGCAGGGCGAGCATGCCGGGCAGCACGAACAAGGTCCCCGCGACCAGCCCGCCGCGGGTGCCGTTCAGCAGCCAGCCCACATAGATCGCCAGCTGCTGGGCCTCGGGGCCGGGCAGCAGCATGCAGTACGACAGGGCGTGGTTGAAGCGCCGCTGGCCGATCCAGCGTTTCTCCTCCACCAGGGTGCGCTGCATGACGGCGATCTGTCCGGCCGGGCCGCCGAAGGTCTGCAGGGAGATCAGGAACCAGGCCCGCACAGCCTGGCGGAAGGGGATCACATCGCCCGCGGCCCCAGCGGCCGGCGCAGGGGAGGGTGAGTGCGGCGTGCTCATCGGATGCTCCGGCTCAGGCGGGTGGGCGGCCGAGCAGGAACGCCCGCCGGTGGTACTCGTACAGTCCGTCGAACAGCGGGCCGGTCAGTTCCACGACACGCTCGTCATCACACGTCATCGACAATCCCCGCACGATGACGTCCAGGCCGGGTGCCTCGGGGGCGTCATAGCGTTCGTCGTCCAGGTCGGCCTCGTGCACGATCTCAGCGATCTTCCACAGCACCGGATCGGTCAGCTCATACCGGCGCAAGACGGTCTCGAAGCTGCAGTCGCCGCCGTGGTGGCCCAGCTCCACCCCGCGCATGTCGAAGGGGATGGCGTCGGCCGGCACCCGGGATGGATCGTCGACGAACGCGAACTCGGCATCGGCGTCGATACGGCGGCGGATCAGCCAGGCGCACGCGGCGCGGTCGATGTGCACCCCGGCCCGGGTCGCCCACTTCACGATGCGTCCTGCGCGACGAGGGTCTTCAGGTCGTCGACGGCTCGGCGGGCGGCATCGCGCTCCGCCGGAGGGAAGAAGTCGCGGCGGCCGATCCGCCGCAGCTCGGCCTGGAGCCGTTTGGCGATGCGGGAGCGTTCTCCCGGCCGGGCCCGCATCGCGCTCTGCGCCTGGTCGATGAGCGCGCGATACTCCGCCGCCCGCGCCCGGCGCATGTCCTCGGCGATGACCTGTTCCTGGGCGAGGCTGCCCGGGCTGGCCAGCCACAGCGTGCCGGCCCCGCCCATCTCGCCGATCTCCTGGGCGATCCAGTCCAGCTGCTCGCGGGTACGGGCGTCGGCCGGCAGCGCCACCAGGCCGTCGCCCAGACGGGCCACGCCGAGCCGGTCCAGCTTGCGCCAGATGGTGATGCGCAGCGTGGAGGGCTGGCGCGGGATCCGATACGACAGCAGCACCCACTGGCCGGCCGCGGCGGTCACGATCCCAGCTCCCGCGCCAGGCGCTCGGCGCGCTCGCGCAGCTCGGCGCTGAGGCGCTCGTCGAATCCGGTGTGCCGCAGACGCCATTCCACCGCGCCGGGAACGCTGCCGGGCGGGCAGTCGATCGCCACCACCACGGTGGGATCGGCGACCGCGGACAGCGGGCGGGGCAGCCGGAGGTCCAGCAGTTCCTCCACCGCACTGCCCGTGAGCAGGCGAGGGGCGTGCACGCTCACCTGCTCCTGCGGGTCCAGCCCCGCGGTGGTCGCGTCCCAGTCCGGTGCGGCCGCTCCGGCGAACCAGGCGGCGGCGATCCGGCTCTTGCCCGCGCCGTGCGGGCAGACGAACAGTACGGTGCCACCCATCGCCCCTCCCGGAAACCCTTAGAACGAAACCATGGTTACAGTAACCACGGCTCTGCTTCCGGGCAAGCGGCAGGCGCAGCTGCGATGTCGTCGATCTACGCCCGGATCGTCGGATCCGAACATCGGGCCGCTGTCCGAGCCCGCCCGGGTGCGAGCAGCCGCTAAAGGCGGGCGATGAGCGCATAGCGTTCATCGCCCACCGGGCGGCCCCACAGGTCGGCATCGCCGCTGAGCGACTCGACGCGCAGGTCGGCGACCAGCGGCCGCACGGCCGCGGCCACGTCATCGGCGGTGACGCCGCCGCTCCAGGGCAGCGATCCGGCTCCCGCCACGTAGGGCAGCGGCTCTGTCTGCCCGGTCTCGCCCCACCGGCCCTCGACCAGCACCAGCCGGCCTCCCGGGCGAATCCGGCCGACCCATTCCCGCAGCGCCGCCTGAGGGTCGGGCAGGGTCCACACCACGTGCCGGCACAGCAGCATGTCGAAGCGCTCCGCGCCGGTGGGCGGAGCGGCGGCGTCGCCGACCAGGAAGCGGCCGGTGAGACCGGCGGCGGCCAGCTTGGCCTGAGCGTGCCGGACCATCTGCGGCGCGAGATCGACGCCGGTCACCCGGTGCCCGGCCGCGGCCAGCAGCACGGACAATGAGCCGGTGCCGCAGCCGAGGTCCAGGATGTCCGCCGGGTGAGACGGCGCCCATGCGCGCAACAGGCGCTCCCACGCGGCGCGCGTGCGCTCGGCGCGCAGGCCGTGATCGGGTTCGTCGTCGAATGCCGGTGCCGCGGCGTCCCAGTAATCGGTGATCGCGGAGGTGAGCTCGGTCATGGCGGCGACCCTCTCAGCGGCCACCGACAATTCCGGCTCGCCGCAGGACGCGACCGCGGGCCCTGCGGTGGCCGCTGAGGGAGGCGATCACCGTGGCCGTGCCGGATCCGGCGTGAGGAGTGCGCCCCCGTCGCTTCAGTCGTCGTGGCGTGGGATGCCGGAGACCTCGTGGTCGGCGTGGAAGAGGGCCTCGGAGATGAGGGCGCGCACATGGGCGTCGCGAGCCCGGTACAGCACCCGGCGGCCGTCGCGGCGGGTGTGCACCAGCCCGGCCAGGCGGAGCTTCGCCAGGTGCTGGGAGACCGACGGACGCGTCACCGCCAGGGCCCGCGACAGCGAGGAGACGTCGTATTCGCCGTGGGCCAGCAGCCACATCAGGCGCAGCCGGGTGGCGTCGCCGAGCATGCGGAAAGCCGCCGTGGCCGCCTCCACCTGGGCGCCGGTGGGTTGCTCCTGCAACGGATGCGCACCTGATTCGTTGTCGCGTGCGTACATGACTACATATACTCCGCGAACAGGTCGTCGTCCGCAAGCGAGGAAGCCATGTCCGATCAGCACCCGGTGGAATCCTCACCCGCCCCGAAGCCGTCCGGCCACGGTCATGGGCACGGTCATAGGCATGGGCACGGTCATGGCCACAGTGCGACAGGAGGCAGCCGGTGGCGGGCAGCGCTGGCGCGGGCGGGCCATCTGCTCACCCCGCACAGTCATGACAGCGCCGACAAGACCGACGTGGCGCTGGAGTCCAGCAGCCGCGGCCTGCGGGTGTTGCTGATCTCCTTCGCGATACTGATGGTCACCGCGCTCGTCCAGGCGGTGATCGTGGTCGCCTCCGGGTCGGTGGCGCTGCTGGGCGACACGCTGCACAACGTCGCCGACGCGCTGACCGCCGTGCCGCTGGGCATCGCGTTCTGGGTCGGGCGGCGCGCGGCCACCCGCCGCTTCACCTACGGCTACGGCCGGGCCGAGGACCTGGCCGGGATCGCCATCGTGCTCATCATCGCGGCCTCCGCCGGTCTGGCCGGACACGAGGCGGTCAAGCGGCTGATCGACCCGCAGGACGTGCGGGCGCTGGGCTGGGTGGCGGCGGCGGGACTGGTCGGCTTCCTCGGCAATGAGTGGGTGGCCCGCTACCGGATCACGGTCGGCCGTCAGATCGGCTCGGCCGCCCTGGTGGCCGACGGGCTGCACGCCCGCACCGACGGCTTCACCTCCCTGGCCGTGCTGCTGGGCGCCGGCGGCGCCGCGCTCGGCTTCCCGATCGCCGACCCGATCATCGGCCTGCTGATCACGGTGGCGATCTGCTTCGTGCTGCGGGACGCGGCCCGGGAGATCTACCACCGGCTGATGGACGCCGTCGATCCGGTGCTGGTGGACCGGGCCGAGCAGGTCCTCTCGGCGACGTCCGGGGTACGCCGGGTCGGGTCGGTACGGCTGCGCTGGGTCGGTCACGCGCTGCGGGCCGAGGTCGACATCGTGGTCGATCCGGCGCTGTCGGTGGTGGCGGCGCACACGGTGGCGGTGCAGGCCGAGCACCGGCTGATCCACGAGCTGCCACGGCTGCGGGCGGCCACGGTGCACGCCGACCCCGACGGCCCGGCCGACGCCGACCACCACGCCGTCCTGAGCGACCACCGGTGAAGTGGCCGGCCGTACCCGGGTGGCCGTACGGCCGGCTCAGGGGTGGCTGTCGAGCCACTCCTGGAAGGCGGGTCCGGCGATCTCGGGGTTCGGTGTTCCGGGGGCGGGCGCGCCGGGGTCGCCGGCGAGGTCGACCAGTTCCTCGGCCACGGTGCGGCAGGCCACGAGCTGGGTGGGCAGGCCGGGATGCAGGCGACGTCGCCCTGCCGCCAGTCCAGGAGCCGGCCGACGAACTCGTGGGTGACGGTACGCGTGGAGCACGGCTATGCCACCGGGGTCTACCACGTGCGCAATCCCGAGAAGTTGTCCCGTGTGGGGCGGGAGACCGCCGTGGATCGTGGGCGTGGGCCCTCCGGTGGACGGAGGGATGTCCCCTCATCTGATCGGCAGTCGGCCCCGCGGCGTTTTGACCCGGTTGGGTAGCAGGTGCCTGCCGGAGACCCGCTGCCCAGGCGAGATGTAGACCGTGAGGCGAGGGTTGGAAGCCAGCGGGGTGAGGTCGACGATCTGCGGCAGCTCCATGATCCACAGTGTCTTGAGGCCGGTGAGCCCGGCCAGCGGCGTGAGGTCGGTCAGCTGCTCGCACTGATCGAGGTGCAGTTCCTCCAGCCGCCGCAGGCCCGCGATCGGCCGGAGGTCCTCCACTCCGGTCCCGCACAGGTCGAGGATGCGCAACCGGTGGCAGGCGGCCAGCGGGGAGACGTCGGCCAGATCAGGGTGCTCGGCGAGGATGAGAACCTCCAGCTTCGGGAACCGGGCGGCCACGCCCGCCGCGTCGCCGGTCAGCGGGGAGCCGGTCAGCCCCAGTTGCCGGAGTCGCGGTGCGTGGGGCAGGTGATCCCAGCTGTCCAGGCCGGTGGCGTCGTAGAGGAAGATCCGGGTCAGGGCCCGCAGCTCCGGCAGCGGGGTGTAGTCCCGGATCGGGGCTAGCTCTCTGAGCACGAGCGAGCGGAGTCCGTCCAGCCCGTGGAGGAAGGTCAGATCGGAGTCGAACGAGGCGACCTTCACCGACAGGGAGTTCAGCCGCTCGACCCGCTTCACGTCATGGAGGAGGTCGGGGCAGCCGGCCCGGGGGTCCAGCCCGAGATGCGTCAGGGAGTCGCGGTGCCCCAGGAGCGGGGTCAGCTCCGTCAGGGCGAACTCTTTGACGTTGAGCCGCGGCAGGCCGGTGAGCCGGGTGAGCGCGGCGAACTGCTCGGGAGTCCGTACGACGAGGGCGGGAAGCCTGTCGTGCGGGCGGCGCGTCAGCACCCGTTCGGCGAACGCGTCCGCGTCGTAGCCCTTCCAGACGTAGTTGAGCTCCGCCTGCACGAGCGCGCGCTCGTCCTCGGCGTACGTGGCGAGCCTGAGCAGCGACTGCGGGCTGTTGACCTTCCCGAGCGTCCGCACGACGGCCTTGGCGGTCTTCGCCGGCAGCGTCCTGTCCCAGGGCGGGAGCCGGTCGATCACCGCCGTGCCCGCTTTGGCGAGGATGCCCGCGGCGTGCGTGGTCCGCGGCGGGACCAGCTCGCCCACGATCCGCTCGATCCCCGCCCGGACCTCGGGTGACAGGTCGGAGGCCCACGGCGAGCACATCAGCACGATGCTCTTCACCAGAGTGGCCGACCTGTCTCTTCCGCAGCGGCGGAGCAACCCGTTGAGCAGGACTTCCCGCTCGGCCCTGGGGGCGATCTGCGCGGCCATGAGGATGATCTCCCGCCATCCGTCGAGATGGGCGTTCCGGGAGAGCAGGCTCATGTCGCCGGTCCGGACGATGCCGCGGGCGGCGAAGTACTCCTTCAGGCTGCCGTGCCTGAAACCGAACCGGCCGGAATCCGGCTCGTGCAACAGCCCGCACCGCTGCGTGAGGAAATCGAGGACCTGCTCGGAGCGGGACGTGCCCGGCAGCGCGCGGCTCACCCTGTCCAGCGCCGCGCGCCTGTCGAGGGATGAACGGCCGGTGCTCACGAGACGGTCCGCGAGTTCCTCCAGCGCGCTCTCCAGCAGATCCTCGCTCACCTCTTCCGGCAGCCCGGCCCGCCGGTCCCGGAGAAGGGCACGCGTCATCCTCTCGTAGAGGTCGGCCCGGCAGACCGGAGCCGGACCGCTGTCCAGCCTGGTCAGCTCGCATAGCGTGGTGACCAGGAGCGGGGTGGTGACGAGTTCCGCGAGATGCTCGTCCCGCTCCAGCCATGAAGCGGCCACCGGGGGATCCGCCGATCGCTCCTCATGCCGGTGCCTCAATGGGGCGGCATGCCAGCGCCTTGCCAGGTCGGCGGCCTCCGGCCGGGTCAAGGGCTGCAGATCCGCGGTGACGAAGTCCAGCCCGTCGAGCCATCCCGCCGAAACGGCGTAAGGGCGTGTCGTCACTACGACGCGGGTCAGGAAGCATTCCGCCAGCAGGCCTCGCAGCCAGATGCGCACCTGTTCGTGGTAGGCGGAGGGAACCTCGTCCACGCCGTCGACGAGCAGGATGGACCGGCCGGAGCGGAGCCGGCGGAAGGCCCATCCACGCGGCTGGAAATCGGCGATGCCGGGGACCATCGCCGCGGCGAGCTGCTCGGGAGTGGGTAATTTCCCGGGATCGCAGCTGGACAGTCTCACCAGAAACGGCACCTGCCCGTCCGGCCCGTTGAGGGTGAGCCAGTCCAGCGCGGTGCTCTTGCCGATCCCCGCCTCACCGCGGAGCAGGATTCTGCGGTTGGCGTCGAGCACCTGCCGGAGCGGGAGGCGGGCGCTCTTGGTGGCGGGTTCTTCCAGCGCGGGGATGGTGCCCCTCGGCGCGGCGGGCTGCCGCATGGCGACCGACGGCTGGATGTAGACCGCGCTCAGCCGGATCTCGGGCTCGCTGTTCCGCACCA
The DNA here is from genome assembly GCF_016863135.1 of Planobispora longispora. Lineage (GTDB taxonomy): Bacteria > Actinomycetota > Actinomycetes > Streptosporangiales > Streptosporangiaceae > Planobispora > Planobispora longispora. Next base: position 28,548 of record NZ_BOOH01000047.1, on the reverse strand, counting down.
CGTCGTTGTTCTCGACGTACTCGAGATAGCGCTTGGTGAAGTGCGCGTCCTCATCCGCCTCCGGCGCGGCGGGAACGCGGGACAGGATCTCCGTCAGCGCCCTGCCGGAGAACTCGGGCGTCTGCAGGGCCGCCCGGATGCATTCGGCGACGACATGGTGGAGCACGATCTCATAGCCGTGCCGGGACCGGGGATCGAGATCGCCGCCGGCGGGATGTTCCGCCAGGACGGCCGCCGCGAAGCGCTCGGGGTCCGCATCATGCTTGAACACCGCGGGATCCGACAGGTCGGCCTTCTCCAGCGTGTCACACACCTCGGCGACGACGACGCCGCGGTGGTCTCCGAGCCAGCCCGCCAGGTCGGCGACTCTGGCCGTGACGAGCGTCTCGAGCTGGGCTTTGACCGGCCGGTGCCAGAGAAAGTCGCAGAGGTTCAACGTGACGAGGCCGGTCAGGTCTTCGCGGCGGCGTTCGAGGGCCGTCCTGGCCTCGTTGAGCTTGACGCCGAGAGCGGTGAACCCCCTCGCCGCCATGCTTAATCCGGGTCCTTCCACGGACGCTCCTCTCCGAGATCTCTCCTCAAGGTTATACGGTGCAATGAATTTTCATGCAGACTAGGTCCTCGTAATTCACAAGGCGGACGATCCGGGGAAATCACGGTGACCGGGGTGCGTCGCCCGCGGCGCGGTCGAGGGCGTGGCGCAGGGCCGTACCGGAGAAGGCGGGCAGCACCGCGGCCAGGTGGCCGTCCGGCCGGACCAGGTGCACGCTGTCGTCACGGGCGCGCAGCGCGCGGGTCACCACGCCTTCGGCGTCGATGTCGGCCAGGCCGTACACCGCGACGGGCAGCTCGCCGGCGCAGGCCGAGCGGGCCGCCTCGACGCGGTCGGCGCGCGCGGTGAGCACGACGAAGCCGGCGCCGAACAGCCGCCGCAGCCGTGTGGCCCGGCCCGCCACGACCACCGGCCCGTCCGGGCAGACGACCCCGGGCAGCGGCGGGCGCGCCGCGCCCGGCTCGGTCGGCACGGGCCCGCCGGGGGTGGTCAGCGGCGAGTCGGTGTACCAGTACGGCTCGGCCAGCTTGCCGGAGTCGATCTCGGCGCGGGCTGCGGGGTCGGTCAGCGCCCGGGTGAGCGCCGAGCGCCGGGCCCGCCGCCGGGCCTCGTCCTGCGGCACCAGGAAGGCCATCGTGTTCCCGGTGACCCTCAGGTTCTCCAGGGCGGCGGCCCGCCGCTCCGTCGGGTAGCTGTCCAGCAGGCCCTCGCCGCCCAGGGCGAGCTTCCAGGCCAGGTTCTCGGCGTCCTGGATGCCGGAGTTCAGGCCGCGGGCTCCGAAGGGCGCGTACAGGTGCGCGGCGTCCCCGGCCAGGAAGACCCGGCCGTCCCGGAACCGGGAGGCGACGCGTTCGTGGAAGCGGTAGAGCGACCGCCAGACGATCTCGTACGGCCGGTCGCCGGTGATCCGGCGCACCATGGCGTCGATGTCGGCGGCGGCCGGGTCGAACGCGGGCGGCACCTGCCAGTCGATGCGCCAGACGGAGTCCGGGCACGGATGGACCAGCACCTGCCGGCCGGGGTTCCAGGGCGGGTCGAAGTGGAAGCGGCGCTCGTCGGGGAAGGGCAGGTCGGCCTTGATGTCGCAGATGAGGAACAGGTCGTCGAAGGAGCGGCCGGGGAAGCCGATCCCGGCCAGCCGCCGGACGGTGCTGCGCGCGCCGTCCGCGCCGACCAGGTGGGCGCCCCGTACGCGACCCGTCGCGCCGGTGTCCGCCTCGACCCCGTCGCCGTCCTGCCGGTAGCCGGTGACCGCGTGCCCGGAACGGAGCTCGACCAGCGGCTCGGCCCGCACCCCGGCCAGCAGCAGCTCCTCCACCCGGGCCTGGGAGATGTTGACCCACGGAGGGAGGAGGCTCCGGCCCGGGTCGGGGAAGGTGACGGCGAACAGCTCCCGCTCGCGGTAGTAGGTGCGGCCGGTCGTCCAGGTGACGCCCTCGGCCACCATCTGCTCGGCGCAGCCGACCCGGTCGAGGACGTCCAGCACGTCGCGCTGGAAGCAGATCGCCCTCGACCCCTCCGCGTCCCGGTGCGGCCGGGCCTCCAGCACCACGCTCGGCACCCGGTGGCGGGCCAGCAGCAGGGCCAGCGTCAGGCCGACCGGCCCGGCTCCGGCGATCACGACTGGAGCGCGTTCCATACCTCTCGGTCCCTTTCGGCGGTCCAGATCACCGGGCGCTCGACGCCGGACAGCTCATCCCACAGGCGCGCGACGTCGAACGGCAGGCAGTGCTCGAAGATCGGCCAGCGGCCGTAGCGGGGCTCCAGGGCGGCGTGCACCGCCGCGAACGCCTCCTTGAGCGTGCCGCCCGCGGCGCGCACCCGGCCGGTCTCCTCCAGCATGGTTCCCAGGAAGGCGCGGGTCTGCCCGAGGGCGGCCCGCACCGCCTCCCGGCCGTGGGCGACCGCTCCGCGCCCGCCGACGAGCGCCTCGGCCTCCAGCGCGGCCACCCGGTCGAGGGTGGTGGTGGCCCACTCCCGGTGGAAGGCGTCGCCGGTGTAGAGCGCGGCCTGGGACTCGACCAGGTCCCCGGCGAACAGGATCTTGTGCCGGGGCAGCCAGGCGACGAGGTCGCCCTCGGTGTGACCCCGCCCGCAGTGGGCCAGGACCAGCTCGCCGCGGTCCCCGCCCAGGTCGATGGTGAGCCGGTCGGAGAAGGTGACGGTCGGCCAGGTCAGGCCGGGGATCGAGTCAGGCTCCTTGAACAGCCGGGGCATCCGGGCCAGCTCGGACGCCCAGTCCTGCTCGCCGCGCTCGGCGATCAGCTTCCGGGTGTCGTCGTGCGCGATGATCACATCGGCGCCGAAGGCGGAGGCTCCCAGCGTGCGCACCGCGTGGTAGTGCGACAGGACGAGATGGCGGACCGGCTTGCCGGTGTGCTCGCGCAGCCGGTCCAGCCACGCGCGGGCGGCGACCGGGGTGGCGAGGGCCTCGAAGCACACGAGGAAGTCCTCGCCCTCGACCGCGCCGACGTTCGGGTCGCCCTCGGCGGTCAGGGCGTAGACCCCGTCGGCGAGCACCTCCAGGGTCTGCTGCTTGTCGGTCAGGTCGGCGGAGGAGGCGAACGGCTTGGACGTCATGAACGAGCTGTACACCCCGCCGCGTCCCATGGCCAGGATGAACGGCCCCGGCCGCCGGCGCGGGTCGCCTCCGCCCGGATCCGGGGGTGCTGCCTGGGATCCGGGCGGGGGCGAGAAGTGCTCTGGTCGGCTGCCGAACCGTACGGTGACGGTCAGCCGGCGAGCTGGACGGCGATGTCCACGACCTGGCGGTTCCTGGGGAAGGCGCCGATCTGGACGGCCGCGCCGGTCAGGAGGTCGACGGAGTGGAAGCGGTAGCCGTTGCCGACCTTCAGCGTGGCGTAGGCGGTGTTGGAGACGGTGACGCCGTCGCGCAGGGTGCTGAAGACGTCGAACCCGGCGCCGCCGGTCGCGTCCACGCCGAGCTTGCCCGTGGGCGCGAGGTTGCCGGCGTTCGCCGGGGACTGGACCGACACCTGGTCGGCGGTGGTGTCCAGGTCGAACAGCGTGGTCGCGGTGGCGGGGTTGAGGTCGTTGTTGGTGTATCCCGCGCCCGAGACCCCGGTCGCGGTCGCGCCGGTCGTGGCGGGCGGGACCGGCGGGTTGGTGAGGGTTCCGTCGGTCGCCGTCGTCCCCGCGGCGGGCGCGCCCGCCGGGTCGTCGATGTTGTGCCGCAGGTTCTGCCCGGTGTCGCTGATCACCCGGAGGCGGTTGGCGGCGGGGTTGAAGTCGACGCCGAAGTCCGCGCCGTTGAGCGCCACGGTGAGCTGTGAGACCTTCTTGGCCTTCGCGTCACCGCCGACGGTGTAGACGCCGCCCTTGTCGCCCACGGCGTACAGCTTCCGGTCCTGGACGCGGAAGTCGATGCCGACGACCTTGGTATCGCCCGTCAGCCCGGTGATCCTGCCCAGCCGCGAGGTCTGGGCGGGGGCGTCGGCTCTGAAGGTGACCAGGGTGCCGTCGCCGGTCAGGCCGACGACCTTGGGCGCCGCCGAGTGCTGGGCGTACGCGGGGGCCGCGGCTCCCACGCACGCGCAGGCGACCGCGACCGCCAGGGCCAGCTTCTTGCGCATCGTTCGTCTCCTCTGCTCGGGAAGGTGAGTGCTCTTCATTCGCGCGGGTCCGGTGCGCGGATGCTTCGCGAGCAGGGCGCTGGGGATCATCATTGTTGATCTAACGGATAAAAGGCGATATAACCGTTAGAAAATGACGTTCGGCCGCTGCCGGCCGTACGGGACCAGAGGAGCGCACCGGCATGTCCACCGTCCGTCCCCCGCTTCCGCCCTTCACCGCCGAGACCGCCGCGCAGAAGGTCCAGGCCGCCGAGGACGCCTGGAACACCCGCGATCCCGAGCGGGTCGCGCTGGCCTACACCCCCGACTCGGTCTGGCGCAACCGCGACGAGTTCCTGACCGGCCGCGAGGAGATCCGCGCGTTCCTGACCCGCAAGTGGGCCAAGGAACGCGACTACGCCCTGCGCAAGCAGCTGTGGGCCTTCACCGGCGACCGCATCGCGGTCCGCTTCCAGTACGAATGGCACGACGAGAGCGGCCAGTGGTGGCGCAGCCACGGCAACGAGCTGTGGGAGTTCGCCGCCGACGGCCTGATGCGCCGCCGCGAGGCGAGCATCAACGACGTCCCCATCGCCGAGGCCGACCGCTCCGTCTTCGGACCCCGCCGAGACGGCGAGAGGTGAGCGGACGATCCCGTGAGGGTGTCATGACCGGCCGGGAGGTGAGCGGGCGATCCCGCCGGAGGGTGTCATGACCAGCCGGTTCGCATCAGATCGGCAACGGATGAACGGCGCTATGGACAGCGCGCTTCCCGGGCGGGGATTGTTGTCGGCCAACCCCTCAAGCGGTAAGGATCGCCCGTGGATTCCGCTCTGACCAGTGTCTTTCTTCCCGCCGCCCTCGCCGTCATCATGTTCGGGCTCGGCCTGGGGTTGACGGTGGCGGATTTCCGCCGCGTGGTCGTCTACCCCAAGGCCGCCTTCGTCGCCCTGCTCTGCCAGATCGTCGTGCTGCCGCTGATCTGCTTCGGGCTCGTCCTCGCCTTCGGGCTGGCGCCGGGCCTCGCCGTCGGCATGATGCTGCTGGCCGCCTCGCCCGGCGGCACCAGCGCCAACCTCTACAGTCACCTGTTCGGCGGGGACGTCGCGCTCAACGTGACGCTGACCGCGATCAACTCCGTCCTCGCCGTCTTCACCCTGCCGCTGGTGACCAATCTGGCCATCTCCCACTTCGCAGCCGGGAACGGCCAGGTCGGCCTGCAGTTCGACAAGACCGCCCAGGTCTTCCTCATCGTGCTGATCCCCGTCGCGATCGGCATGGCGGTCAGGGCCCGCTTCGCCGCCTTCGCCCGCTGGGCGGAGAAGCCCGTCAAGATCCTGTCCGCGCTGATCCTGCTGGCCGTGATCGTCGGGGCGATCGTCAAGGAGGCGGCGAACCTGGGCGGCTACATCGCCTCGGTCGGCCTGATCACCCTGGCGTTCAGCGTCCTGAGCCTGACCATCGGCTATTGGGCGCCGCGCCTGAGCGGGGTGGAGCCCCGCCAGGCCATCGCCTCCTGCATGGAGATCGGCATCCACAACAGCACCCTGGCCATCACCGTGGCCGTCAGCCTGCTGGGCAGCACCGAGATCGCCATCCCGGCGGCCGTCTACGGCGTGCTGATGTTCTTCACCGCGGCCGCCGCCGGGGTTCTCCTGCGGCGGAGCGCGGCGCGGAGCACCACCGTCCCCGCCTGAGACCCGTCCCCGCCTCAGACCCCGCCTCAGACCTCGTCCCCGCCCGGGACGCCGCGGGCCGGGAGCGCGCTCGACGCCCCCGGCCCGCCCACGGACGTTCAGCGGGCGCGCCGGACGGCCGCCAGCGCCGGGATCACCGCGGCGGCCAGCGCCAGCACCAGGCAGCCTCCGACCACGCCGAGCACGACCGGCCACGGGACGATCAGCTCCACGGCCGAGCCGATCTCCGCGGCCAGCGCGGACCGCATGCCCAGCAGCGCGGGCAGCGCGACCGCCGCGCCGAGCGCGGTGCCGAGCGCGGTCACGATGACCGACTCGGCGGCGACCGTCCCGAGCACCTGCCGGGGAGTGGCCCCCGACATCCGCAGCACCCGGAAGTCGGGGGCCCGGTCCACCGTGGACATCATCATCGTGTTCGCGATCGCCAGGCCGGTGTAGCCCACCGCCATGCCGACGAGGATCAGCGTGAAGATCCAGACCAGCCGGTCGTCCTCGTCCCGCTCGCTCCTGGCGTAGGCGTCCGCGGTGAGCACCCGGCCGCCGAGGATCTCGCCGGGCACGGCGGCGCCGGCGAGGATCTCCTCGGTCAGCGCCGAGGGGTCGTGGGACCGCACGGTCTCGCGGGAGAGCAGGACGGCGGCCGGGGCGTTGGAGATGACGGCCGTCACCGGCAGCGTCTCGGCACGGCCGTCCTCGAACGTCAGCGGCAGTTCCGTGCCGGGCCGCCAGCCGCGCTCGTCCGCCAGCCACCGCGCCACGATCACCCCGCCCCCGCCTGCCCCGCCCGCGTTCTCCCCGCCGGCCACGGTGTCCGCCCGCCCCTCGCCGTCCTTCCCCGGCACGAGGGAGCCCTCCACGACCCGCAGCAGATCCGCCGACCGGGTCAGCGCCTCGGGGGTGAGCCCCAGCGCCTGCAGCGGCGGCATCCCCTCGGCGTACACCGTGGTCGGCAGCGGCGCGATCCCGTCCACCGCGGCGACGGCGGCGTCCGACAGCCCGGGGGCGCCGTCGGGCACGACCACCGCCCGCGCCTGAACCGTCGTGGTCCGGCCCGTCGCGACCGCGCCCGCCGTCGTCTGGACCATGCCGGTGACCAGTACGGCGAAGCCCACGGTGACCAGCACCGGCGCGGTCGTGGACGCGGTACGGCGCACCGCCGCCAGCATGCCCTCGCGCACCAGCATGCCGGTCGCCCCCCGGCCTCGGGTCAGCGGCCACGACAGCGCCCGCACGACCGGCGGGACGATCGCCGGGGCCAGCAGGGTCAGCGCCAAGATCAGCGCCATCGCGGCGTACAGCGCGCGGGTGGCGGCGTTCGCCCCGGCTCCGGCCGCGGAGACGGCGAAGCAGATCCCGATCGCGGTGAACGCCGCCCCGCCGATCCACCGCGGCGGAGTCATCGGCCGCCGGTCCGCGGACGCCTCGCGCAGCGCCTCCATCGGGCGCACCCGCGCGGCCCGCCGGGAGGCCGACCAGACCCCGAGCAGCGCGACGGCCAGACCGGCCCCGAACGAGGCGGCCAGCGGCCACGCCCCGATCCGGACCGAGAAGCCCGGCGGCTCGATCCCCGCCTCCACCAGCAGGCCGCCGAACGCGGGCGCCAGCGCGGCGCCGAGCAGCACCCCGGCCGCGGCCGCGGCGGAGCCGACCGCGAGCGCCTCGCCGTACACCATCCGCCGCACCTGCCGGGGCGTGGCCCCGACCAGCCGCAGCAGCCCGAACTCGCGCCGCCGCTGGATCACGCCGAACGCGAACGTGGACGCCACCACGAACACCGACACGAACCCGGAGACGGCCGCCATGGCCGCCAGGATCTGCATGCCGATCCACCGTGTCCGCTCGTCGGCCTTCGGCTCCAGCGCCGCCCGCGCGTCCCCGGAGAGCACCTCGCCCGAGCCGCCGACGATCGCGCGGGCCGCGCTCTCCACCCGCGCCGGGTCCGCGTCCGGCGCGGTGACCAGGCCGATGACCCGCACCCCGCCGGACAGCCTGGCCGCCGCCGCGTCGGTCACGTGGAACCCGGGCGCGTCGAGGACGCCGGTGACGGTGTACGGCGCCGGCCCGGCGGCGGTGAGCAGGGTGACCGGGGAGCCGGGGGCGAGCCCGAGCGCCCGGTCCAGCACGACCTCGCCGTCCCGGGCCGGAGCCCTCCCGCTCACCAGCCGGTACGGCGCCAGCGCCGTGCTCGACCAGCCGTACCCCCGCACGTCTCCCGGGACGGGACGGCCGCCGACGACGGCCTGGGCGTAGAAGGGGCGGTCGGGGACGACGGCCGTCACGCCGGGGACGCCGCGCAGGCGGTCGGCCAGGGCGGCGGCGGTCTCCGGGGACCAGGGGCGGTCCTGCAGGAAGAACCCCTCGACCTGCGCGACGACCGGGGTGCGGACCAGCACGGCCGTCCCCGCGTACCGGCCGGGGACCTGCGGCGCGGCCGACACCTGGATGAGAGTGGTCGTCGCGATGAGCGCCACGCCCAGGCAGAGGGCGACGAACGCCCCGGCGAAACCGGCCCACCGGCCCCGCACCATCGCCATACCCGTCCTCAGCACGACGCCTCCAGGGCGGCCATCCGCGCCGCGATCAGCTCGGGGCTCAGTCCCGCTCCCGCCGGCGCGCGGCCGGCTCCGCCAGAGCCGGGACCAGAGCCGGGACTCCCGGGACCGGCGTCGGAACCAGAGGCGGGACTCCCGGGACCGGCGTCGGCGGCGGTGAACTCGTCCACCACCCGGCCGTCGGCCAGCAGGAGCACCCGGTCGGCGTAGGACGCGGCGACCGGGTCGTGGGTCACCATGACCACCGTCTGCCCCTGGCGGTCGGCGAGGTCGCGCAGCAACCTGAGCACGTCCCGTGAGGTCGCCCGGTCCAGCGCGCCCGTGGGCTCGTCGGCGAAGAGCACCGACGGCCGGGTGACCAGCGCCCGGGCGATCGCCACCCGCTGCTGCTCCCCACCGGACAGCTCGCCCGGCCGGTGCCGGGCCCGGTCCGCCAGCCCCACCTCCGCCAGCGCCGCCCGCACCTCCGAACCCCGGGGCCGGACCCCGGCCAGCCGGAGCGGCAGGGCCACGTTCTGCTCGGCGGTGAGCGCGGACACGAGGTTGAAGGCCTGGAAGACGAACCCGATCCGCTTGCGGCGCAGCAGGGTCAGCGCGGTCTCGCCCAGCGGGCCGAGGTCGGTCCCGTCAATGATCACTTTGCCGTCGGTGGGCCGGTCCAGCCCGGCCGCGCAGTGCAGCAGGGTGGACTTGCCGGAACCGGAGGGGCCCATCACGGCGGTGAAGGTGCCGGCCCGGAAGGAGACGGTCATGTCGTCCAGCGCGGTCACCCCGCCCGCCGCGGAGCCGTACACCTTGCGCACCGACCACAGCTGGACGGGCTCGTCCGTCACCGTGCGAGGCGTCGCGGAAGCAGAAGTCGTCATGGGACGAGCCAACCGCGGGCCGGTCCCGGGGCGCATTGGCGGTGGTGCGAGGAACGGGACTACACCTGGCACTACTGCGCCCTCCCCGCGGGGCGGTTACGGTCGGATCATGAATCACGCTGCGGCGGCGCCCCGGGCCGGCCGGACCGTGCTGGAGGCGCTCACCCGGCGGCCGCTGGGCTTCCTGCGCTCCTCGTGGCCGTGGCGGTCCCTGGCGTACCTGCTGTCCGGCGCGCTGTTCGGGATCGTCGCGCTCACCCTGGTCGAAGTCGCCATCCTCTTCGGCATCCCCGTGGCCTTGGCGCTCGGCCTGCTCACCGTCGCGTGCGGCGGGCTCGTGGCCGGACGGTTCGAGCGGTGGCGGCTGCGGCTGATCGATTCCGTGCCCGTCCCGGACGCACGCGGCACGCCTCCCGGGCCGGGCGCGCGCGCCTGGCTGCGCACCCGCCTGGGGGAGGAGGCCACCTGGCGGGAGTCCGGGTACACGCTGCTCGCGCTGCTCGTCCTGGGGTGGATCGACCTGGCGGTGCTCGGCCTGTCCTGCTTGTTCCCCCTCATGCTCCTGTCGGGGCCGTTCCAGCCGGACGCGTCACTGGGGCTGGGACTGGGCACGGCCGTGGCCGGGGCCGCGCTCCTGCCGATCGCGGCCTACCCCATGGCGGCCTGGGCCGGGACGCGGGCGATGCTGACCCGGGCGATCCTCGCCCCCCGCGACGCCGAGCTGGTCGAGGTCGTCCGCTCCCGGGCCCGCCTGGTGGACGCCTTCGAGCTGGAGCGGCGCCGGATCGAGCGGGACCTGCACGACGGCGCGCAGCAGCGGCTGGTCGCGCTCACGCTGACGCTGGGGATGGCCGGGCTGGACCTGGAACCGGGTTCCCCGGCGGCCGGGCGGGTCGCCGAGGCGCAGGAGCAGGCCCTGCTCGCCCTGGCCGAGCTGCGCGAGCTGATCCGCGGCGTGCACCCGAAGGTCCTCACCGACCTGGGCCTGCCCGACGCCGCCTCGGATGTGGCCGGCCGCTCGCCCGTCCCGGCCGAGGTCGACATCGCGCTGCCCGGCAGGCTGCCCGCCCCGGTCGAGGCCGCGGCCTACTTCGTGATCACCGAGGCGCTCGCCAACGTGGCCAGGCACAGCCGGGCGAGCCGCTGCCGGCTCCGGGGCCGCATGGTGGGGGAGACGTTCCTGATGGAGATCCACGACGACGGGATCGGGGGGGCCGATCCGGGCCGGGGGACCGGGCTGGCCGGGCTGGCCGACCGGGTCGCGGTGGTGGACGGCAGGATTTCGGTGTCCAGCCCGGCCGGGGGGCCGACCGTGCTGCGGGTGGAGATTCCGTGCGGATGGCTCCCGGCCGGGGCGGTCGCGGCGGAGGGCTGATTGGGCGATCATGATCCCGGTGGAGGACGTCAGGTGGTCGTGATCGGGAGAGGTGTGCCGTGCGGGTAGTCATGGCGGAGGACTCCGTCCTGCTCCGGGAGGGGCTGGTCGGTCTGCTGGAGCGTTTCGGCCACACCGTGGCCGCCGCCGTGGGCGACGCCCCCGCGCTCGTCGCCGCCGTCGAGGAGCACGCGCCGGACATCGTGGTGACCGACGTGCGGATGCCCCCCGGCTTCATCGACGAGGGCCTGCGCGCGGCCCTCACCCTGCGCCGGGCGCGTCCCGCCCTCCCCGTGCTGATCCTCAGCCAGTACGTCCAGCAGGCATACGTCGAGGAGATCATGGGGCCGGGCATCGGCTACCTGCTCAAGGACCGGATCGGCCACGTGGCGGAGTTCGCCGACGCGCTGGAGCGGGTGGCCGCCGGGGGCACCGTGGTGGATCCCGAGGTGGTCAAGCAGCTCCTCGCCCGGCGCCGGGACCCGCTCCAGCGCCTCACCCCGCGGGAGCGCGAGGTCCTCGCCCTGGTCGCGGAGGGCCGCTCCAACGCGGCGGTCGCCCGCGCGCTCGTGGTGACCGAGGCCGCCGTCGCCAAGCACATCGCGGGCATCCTCGCCAAGCTCGACCTGCCCCCGGCCCCGGACGACCACCGCCGGGTCCTGGCTGTCCTGGCCTACCTGAGAGCCTGAGCCGCCCGTCCCGGCCTACCCGGGAGCCTGGTCCGGCGCGGCCCGCCGTCCCTCGACGCAGAACCGGTTGCCCTCGGGGTCGGCGAGAACGACGTACTCCGGTTCTTCGGGCCGGGGGTTCTCCGGATAGTACGGCCAGTCGACGCGCCGCGCCCCCAGCGCCACCAGCCGGTCGACCTCCTCGTCGAGGTCGCGCTCGCCCGCGCTGAGATCGAGATGGATCCGGGGGAACTCCTCGGCGGGGCTCTCGCTCACGTCCATCGCGATCGCGGCCCCGGCCGTTCCCGGCGGAGGTTCCAGGACGATCCACTCATCGCCCTCGAAACGCGGCGGCCGCCGCACGTATCCGAGCGCCTGACGCCAGAACTCCCCGGCCCGCGCGTCATCCGTGACGCCCAACGAGATCTGCGCAATCGTCGTCATCCGCCGAGGCTACCAAGCGGCCGACCATCGTGATCAAGCCGCGAGGCCTCCGCCCCGGACCTGCGGATCTCAGATGCCGAACGCCGCCAGGGTCGCCCAGGCCGAGCCCGCGCCGCTGACCGCCCCGGCGGCGACCTGGGCGCGCGTGTGGTGGCCGAGCCGTACCCTCGCCCAGCAGATCACCCCCACGACCAGCGCGCCCGCCGTCAGGGTCGGCGCGGCGGGCAGCACGTGGGCCAGGAGCACCACCGTGCCCGCCGACACGGCCGCGTGGAAGGAGATCTTCCAGCGCAGGGTGATCGGGACCGTCAGGGCGAGCGCGGCCAGCATGGCGGTCACCGTGGCGACCAGGAGCCGGGGCGCGTCCAGGACGGCCAGCAGCACCAGCGCCGCGATCACCGCGATCATCGCCACCAGCAGCGGCCTGGTCCGGCTCGCGCGGTCCACCAGGTGGTGGGAGTCCAGCCGCCCGGCCCGCACCCCTGCCATGATCACTCCGGCCGGGACCCCGCCGCACAGCGTCGAGGCCACCAGTCCCCAGCCCGCGCCCGGCAGGCCGCCGGTCATCAGCCCGATGACCGGCGGCAGCACGATGACCAGCGCCTGCGGGGCGAACAGCCCGGTCACCCAGCGCGCGACCCGGGCGCCCGCGCCGGAGTCGGCCGGTGTGTCCGCCGGTGTGTCCGCCGGGAAGTCCGGCGCCGCCTCCTGCTCGGCCATCCGTCAGTCGTTGGCGTGCAGGATGCTGTTGAGCTCCACGCCGGTGCCCTCGCGCGGGATGACCTCGATCGCGCCGGTGGTGGAGTTGCGGCGGAACAACAGGCCGGAGGCGCCGGAGAGGGCGGCGGCCTTGACGACCTGGCCGTCGGGGAGGGTGACCCTGGTCCCGGCGGTGACGTAGAGGCCGGCCTCCACCACGACGTCGTCGCCCAGGGAGATGCCGATGCCGCCGTTGGCGCCGATCAGGCAGCGCTGTCCCACGGAGATGACCTGCTTGCCGCCGCCCGACAGGGTGCCCATGATCGAGGCGCCGCCGCCGACGTCGGAGCCGTCGCCCACGACGACGCCCGCCGAGATGCGGCCCTCGACCATGGACGCGCCCAGCGTGCCGGCGTTGAAGTTGACGAAGCCCTCGTGCATCACGGTCGTGCCGGAGGCCAGGTGCGCGCCGAGCCGGACGCGGTCGGCGTCGGCGATCCGCACGCCGGACGGCACCACGTAGTCGATCATCCTGGGGAACTTGTCGACGCCGTAGACGGTCACCTGGCCGCGGGCGCGCAGGCGCAGCCGGGTCTCCTCGAAGCCCTCGACCGGGCACGGGCCGTGGTTGGTCCACACGACGTTGCTCAGCAGGCCGAACAGGCCGTCGAGGTTCTGCCCGTGCGGCGCGACGAGGCGGGCGGAGAGCAGGTGGAGGCGGAGGTAGGCGTCGTGCGCGTCGGCGGGCGGCTCCGACAGCTTGGCGATCCCGGTCTCCACGGCGACCACTTCCACGCCCCGGGCCTCGTCCGGGCCGAGCAGCGCGGCGGCGGCGGAGCCGAGGGCGGCCCCGGCCTCCTGCGCGGTCAGCCGGCGGGTGCCGGCCGCGGCGGGCTCGCCCAGCCGGGGAGCGGGGAACCAGGTGTCGAGCACGGTCCCGTCAGAGGTGATGGTGGCGATGCCGACGCCGTGCGCGCCGGAGATCTGAGCTGCTTCGTTCACAGGCACCAAGCCTAATGACGTCCGGCAGATCATCCGGCCGGTGGTACCTGAGATTCCGTACGGCGGACACCGGTAGCATCGGTTCCCTGAGCACTCGACGAAACTCTCGAAGCTCGATGAAGCCGACGAAGCCCGATGAAGGAGCAACCGTGTCTGCCGTGCCAGAACTCCGTGTCACCCTCGCCGGAGCCGAGCGTGTGGTGCCGGGGGGCACGACGTACGGCGAGGTCCTCGACGCAGACGGCCGCTCCGTGGTCGCCGCCCGGGCCGGCGGCGAGCTGAGGGACCTCGCGGCACCCGTGTCCGACGGCGACGTGATCGAGCCGGTCGAGGCCGGCAGCGCCGACGGCCGGGCCGTCATCCGCCACTCCACCGCGCACGTCATGGCCCAGGCCGTCCAGGAGATCTTCCCCGAGGCGAAGCTGGGCATCGGCCCGCCCGTCGAGAACGGCTTCTACTACGACTTCGACGTCGCCGCCCCGTTCACCCCCGACGACCTCAAGCGCGTCGAGAAGCGCATGCGCGAGATCGTCAAGCAGGGGCAGCTGTTCTCCCGCCGTCCCGTCTCCGACGAGGCGGCCCGTGAGGAGCTCGCGGGCGAGCCGTACAAGCTGGAGCTGATCGGGCTCAAGGGCGGCGCGGCCGACGAGGAGAGCGTCGAGGTCGGCGCGGGCCAGCTGACCATCTACGACAACCTCGACGCCAAGACCGGCGAGCTGTGCTGGAAGGACCTGTGCCGCGGCCCGCACGTGCCGAGCACCCGGTCGATCCCGGCGTTCAAGCTGATGCGCTCCGGCGGCGCCTACTGGCGGGGCAGCGAGAAGAACCCGCAGCTGCAGCGGATCTACGGCACCGCCTGGGAGTCGCGCGAGAAGCAGGACGAATACCTGCACCTGCTGGAGGAGGCCGAGAAGCGCGACCACCGCAAGCTGGGCGCCGAGCTCGACCTGTTCTCCTTCCCCGACGAGCTGGGCTCGGGCCTGCCGGTCTTCCACCCCAAGGGCGGCGTGATCCGCAAGCTCATGGAGGACTACTCGCGGCGCCGGCACGAGGAGGCGGGCTACTCCTTCGTCAACACCCCGCACATCACCAAGGACCACCTGTACAAGGTCTCCGGCCACCTCGACTGGTACGCCGACGGCATGTTCCCGCCCATGGAGCTGGAAGGCGCCAAGTACTACCTCAAGCCGATGAACTGCCCGATGCACAACCTGATCTTCCGGGCGCGCGGGCGGTCCTACCGCGAGCTGCCGCTGCGGATGTTCGAGTTCGGCACGGTCTACCGCTACGAGAAGTCCGGCGTCATCCACGGCCTGACCCGGGTGCGCGGCCTGACCCAGGACGACGCGCACATCTACTGCACCCGCGAGCAGATGCGCGACGAGCTCGCCTCGCTGCTGCGCTTCGTGCTCGACCTGCTGCGCGACTACGGCTTGAACGACTTCTACCTGGAGCTGTCCACCAAGGACCCGGTCAAGTTCGTCGGCAGCGACGAGGACTGGGAGGAGGCCACCCAGACGCTGCGGGAGGTCGCCGAGTCGGAGAAGCTGGAGCTCGTCCTCGACCCGGGCGGCGCGGCGTTCTACGGGCCGAAGATCTCGGTGCAGGCGCGTGACGCGATCGGCCGCTCGTGGCAGATGTCCACGATCCAGCTGGACTTCAACCTGCCCCAGCGCTTCGAGCTGGAGTACCAGTCGGCCGACGGCTCGCGGCAGCGGCCCGTCATGATCCACCGCGCGCTGTTCGGCTCGATCGAGCGCTTCTTCGGCGTGCTGGTCGAGCACTACGCGGGCGCCTTCCCTCCGTGGCTCGCCCCGGTGCAGGCCGTCTGCATCCCGATCGCCGAGGCCCACGCGCCCTACCTGCAGGACGTGGCCAAGAAGGCCCGCGAGCGGGGCATCCGGATCGAGGTGGACGCCTCCGACGACCGGATGCAGAAGAAGATCCGCAACGCGCAGAAGGCCAAGGTGCCGTTCATGCTCCTGGCGGGCGACGAGGACATCGCCAACGGCGCGATCTCCTTCCGCTTCCGCAACGGCGAGCAGAAGAACGGCGTCCCGGTGGACCAGGCGCTCAACGAGATCGCCGACGCGATCGAGCGCCGCGTCCAGGTCTGAATCCCGGATCCGGACGCGGAACCTGGACCCGGATCTCGCGTCCGGGTCCAGGTTCCGCGTCCGGATCGGACGTCATCCGGACTCCGCGTCCGGATCGGACATCGCGCCCGGGGCTGATCCCGGGCGCCGCACGTCCTGCCGGGTCCGCCGCATCGGCGGACCCGCCGGCCGGGGGCGGCGCGACACGCCGGGAGGCGCGCGCCGGTTCTCCCGTCCTTCGGATTCGCCGGTCGCCCCGATGTCCCGGCTGTGACCCGCCCGGCGGCCGACACCGTGTGTGACGTGCCGGTCACGGGTCGTTGACAGGTGGAATGCCCCGTCGCAGAGTGGACGGGTGTCTCGCCTCGTTCTTGATGACTTCGCCGATCTATCCGTCTGGCGGGGGTTCGGCCCTGATGGCGCTCCGTCTACGGAGATTTCCGTCGTGCCGGGCCCGACCGGCCCGCAGGGCCGTACCGCCGTGGTCGCGGCGTCGGTCGCCGGTCACTTCCTGGAACGTTCCATCGACCCGGTCGACCTGCGGGGCTTCGACGACATCGAGTTCTGGGCCTCGGGGGACCGGATCGCCGACGGGACGGCCGGGCGGCCGTTCTTCTGCGAGGTGCGGCTGGGCTCGGCGGCGGCGCCGATCGGCTCCGGCGCCAACCGCTGGCACCGCTACGTCCCGGTCGCCGGGCCGGGCCCGCCCCAGCGGGTGCCGTTCGGCCTGGACGACCTGCCCGCCCCGGTCCGGTCCGCCTGCTCGGTGATCCGGATCACCTTCCCGGAGGCTCCCGGCTCGGTACGGCTCACGCCTCCGGCGGCCGTCCGGCCCCAGCTGCTGGCCGACACCGACGCGGCGCTGACCGCCCGGCTCGACAACCGGCTGAGCCTGCGCGGCGCACCGGTCAGGGCGGTCCTGCGGGCGGAGCCGGACCAGGGCAGGCCCTACCTCCTGCTGGTCAACCACTCGATCGAGCACGCGCTCACCCGCGTCTCCACGGGGGAGATCAGAACCGACTTCACCGAGACCGGGTTCGCAATCCGGTCGGCGGGCGTGCCCTACGACCTCGGCTACCGGATCGAGGCGGTGGCCGACCGCAGGGAGGACACCGCGGCGCTGCTGGAGTTCGTGCTGGCGGAACTGGCCCCCGGCGCGACGCTGGCGGTCGGCGGCACGGAGCTGCCGGTCGAGTGGCCCGCCCCGTGGGAGCGGCTCGCGGACGGATCGGGCGGGGCCTCGCACGCCCTCCACGAGGAGCAGACGTGCCTGCTCATCTCCATCCCGGCCGTGACGCGCCCGAGGGCGGTCCCGCGCCGGGCCGTCCCCCCGCACCGCAGCGTCCAGGTGGAAGTGGCGCACCATGCCGATATGTGAGCCGACAGGTGACAGCGGGGCGAGGGCGGCCTCCGGCCGGGCGCGGCGCCGTACCGGCTCCGGAAGAACCGGAAAGACCGGAAAGAGAGACTGAACGTGGCATTCGACATCGGGCTCAACGTCGTCGAGGTCGACGGCAGCGCGTCCCCCGCCATCTCCGGCGCCGCCACGTCGGTGGCGGCCTTCAACGTGGCGACCCAGCGCGGGCCGGTGAACCGGCCGGTGCGGGTCACCTCCTTCGCCCAGTTCGCGGAGGTGTTCGGCGGGGCGGACAGCGAGACCCTGGGGGCCTTCCTGCTCCGCGGCTTCTTCGACAACGGCGGCCGGCGCGCGTGGGTCAACCGGGTCTCCGGGGCGAACCCCGCGGTGGCCGCCTGCCAGTTCGCGGCGGGCCAGCGCCAGACCCTCAAGCTTGAGGCGGGCTACCGCGGGCAGCGGGATCCCGGGGCGTGGGCCAACCGCATCG
The DNA here is from genome assembly GCF_016863135.1 of Planobispora longispora. GTDB lineage: Bacteria > Actinomycetota > Actinomycetes > Streptosporangiales > Streptosporangiaceae > Planobispora > Planobispora longispora. The sequence goes on along the minus strand of NZ_BOOH01000047.1, from coordinate 11,180 downwards.
CCGTCCGCCTCGCGCCGTCGTTCAGCACCAAGCTCAAGGGGCAGGCGCTGAACGACGCCAACGGCGAGTTCGCCGGCCTGGCCGGGCTGTCGAAGGGGGACACGGTCGTCCTCACCGACGGGGCGAAGTCCGCGACCGTGACGATCGACAGTCTGGACCCGGCCACCGGCAAGGCCGTCTGGAAGCCGCCGGTCGCCGACATCGCCCAGTACGACAAGGCGAAGACCCGGATCGACTCCACCGACTTCGACCTCACCCTCACCGGCCGGGACGGGCAGCCGCTGGAGTCGTTCGAGCGCCTGACCCTGGACCGCTCCTCGCCCAGATACGCGGTCCCGGTCCTCAACGACGTGGCGCGCGGCTCCCGGTTCGTGACGGTCACCGACTCGCGGGCGACGGGCGAGGCCGGGCCGGAGCCGCCGGGCTCCGCCGCCGACCCGACCCTGCAGGGAGGCGTCAGCCGGGCCGCCCAGACGACGGACTACCAGGGAGACTCGGCCCAGCACACCGGCTTCCACGCCTTCGACGCCTTCGACGTGCAGCTGGTGGGCTGCGACAGCAGCGACGTCACCGTGATCAGGAAAGGGCTCGACTACTGCAAGGCGCGCGGTGACTGCGTGTTCGTCGGCGCGGTGCCGCAGGGCGTCACGGTGAGCAGGGCGATCGAGTTCGGCGCGGGCCTTCAGGAGCCCAAGGCGTACGGCGCGCTGTACGGGCCGTGGATCCGGGTGAGCGACCCGCTGTCCAAGGCCCCGACCCCGCTGCGCCTGGTCCCGCCGACCGGGCACGTGATGGGCGTCTACGCCCGCGTCGAGACGGAGCGCGGCATCCACAAGGCCCCGGCCGGCGACGGGGCCCGCCTGCTCGGCGCGCTCGACGTGGAGCTGCCGCTGAGCGACGCCGACCACAGCGACCTGGTCAAACAGGGCGGCGTCAACGGGATCCGGGCGATCCGCGGCGCCGGGATCGTCGTCGACGCCTCCCGCACGCTGTCCACCGACACCCGCTGGCTGTACGTCAACGTGCGGCTGCTGTTCAACTACGTCAAGAGCAGCCTGCGGCAGGGCCTGCGCTGGGTGCGGCAGGAGCCCAACCGCGACACGCTCTGGGACACCGTGAAGTTCGGCACCGTCCGGCCGTTCCTGATGAGCCTGTGGCGGCAGGGCGCGTTCGGGGCGGGCGAACCGGACGACGTCTTCACGATCGTCTGCGACGAGACCAACAACCCGCCGGACCAGGTGGACAAGGGCAACTTCACCGTGGAGGTGTACTTCTACCCCTCCAAGCCGGCGGAGACCATCGTGATCGTCGTGGGCCAGCAGCCCTCCGGCGGCAGCGCTTCAGAAGGGTAGGAGGGACCCATGCCCCAGGTGGGGGATTTCTGGGAGGCGTACCGGGCCAGCGAGTTCGTGCTCATCATCGGGGACCAGGTGAGCCCCGGCGTCACGAAGGTGAGCGGGCTGAGCGAGGGCGAGATCGACACGATCGAGCAGCCCGACGGCGGCACCAACCACGTCTACAAGATCGCCGCGACGAAGATCAAGTACGAGCCGCTGACGATCGAGCGGAACGTGGACGGCAGCCCGGAGGACAAGCGGTTCCAGCAGTGGTTCCGGGAGATCTTCAAGCTGGCCGCGACCGTGCAGGGCGGCTCGGCGATCCGCAAGAGCGGGCTGATCGAGAAGCGGCACAACGGTGCGAAGGTCATGACCTTCGCGTTCTACAACGCGTGGATCAAGTCCTCCAAGTTCACCGACCTGGAGGCCGGTTCCACGGGGCTGTTCAAGCAGACCATCGTCCTGGAGCACGAAGGGCTGGAGCGTGTCGACTAGACGCGAGTTCGAACTGACCCTGCCGGTCGGCTACGTCGACCAGGAGGGGACGGTCCACCGCCAGGTGGTGCTGCGCAAGATGACCGGCCGGGAGGAGGCGATCCTCGCCGACCGCAAGTACCAGCGCAACGGCGGCAAACTGGTCACCGAGCTGCTGCACAGCTGCGTGCTCCGGCTCGGGGAGCTGGAGCACGACGGGCGCGGGCCGTTCACCGGGATGACCTCGGTGGACCGCAACTTCCTGCTGCTCAAACTCCGCTCCATCACCTTCGGCCCCGCGCTGGAGGCCGGATACACCTGCCCCGGCTGCGGCCAGGCGGTCAGCCGCACCGAGGACCTGGACGAGCTGCCGGTCCGCTCCGCCCCCGAGGGGTCGCCCGAGGTCACGGTGGAGCTGGAGGACGGCTACGTGGACAAGGAGGGACAGCTGCACACGGCGCTGACGCTGCGGCTGCCCACCGGGGCCGACGAGGAGGCGGTCGCCCCGCAACTGCGGGAGAACCCCTCGCTCGGCAAGAACGCCCTGCTGGCCAGGTGCATCAAGAGCCTGGGGGACGTGCCGCGGCACCGGCTGGACGCGCTCGGCTCGCGCATCCTCGCCGACCTGACCATGACCGACCGGCGGCTGATCGACCGCGCGATGGCCCAGGCCGCCCCGGGGGTCGACCTGGTCCGCGAGATCGAGTGCCCGTCCTGCGGGAAGACGTTCTCCGCCACGATCGACCTGTCCAATTTTTTAGCGCCGGCGTAGACCTCGACGGGCTCCGCCGGGAGATCTTCTTCCTCGCCTACCACCTGCACTGGTCGTGGGGCGAGCTGATGGACCTGGACATCGCGGAGCGACGGGTCTACGTGAGCCTTCTGATCGAACAGATCGAGCGCGAGAACAGCCGGATGGAAGAGGCGAGGTGAGTCGTATGCCGCTGGCGCTGCTCCTGCAGGCCCGCCTGGGCGTGGTCGTCCGCGGTGTGCGGGCCCTGCCCGCCTGGGCGCGCGTCTTCGACACGCTCGCCCTCGTCTGGCACCGCCGGCGCAGCGAGTGGCTGGTCCGCTGGTTCGGCGTGCGCCTGCCCGTGGAGGGGGTGGCGCTGAGGATCGTGCCGGTGAACCGGGCGGAGCTGTGCGCGGCGCTCCGGAGCGTCAGGGGCGGCGGGAACGGCGGGGGCCCGAACCTGTACGAACCCCTGGCGGGTCTGTCCGGGACGCTGGCCGGCGTCCTCGCCGCCCCCGCGACCGGGCTCGCCCTCGCCCTGCTGGTCAACCGGCTCGTCCCGGAGTGGTGGGCCCAGCTCGCCACCGGCCTGACCTGGATCACCCTGGGCCTGCCCGTGACGCTCTCCCTCGGGGTGATCGGCGCCGGCGGCCTGCTCACGCTGCTGGCCCTGCCGGCGCTGCTGCTGGGTTCCGGCAGGCCCGTGCACGTGCTGCTCGGGGAGATCCCCCTGCTGTACGGCGCGCTCCGGCGCCTGTGGGAGCAGCTGAGCGGGCCCCGCGAGCGGGTCCGGCACCCCCTGCTCAAGGCCGGGCTGGAGCTGGCCGACCGGGCGGTGACCCTGGCGGCGCAGACGTTCGGGCTGCTGGCGGTGCTGGTCGCCCGGATCCTGCCGCTCGCCGCGCTCCAGCGGGCGGGCGTCGTGGCCGTCGCCGGGATCGCCGGCGCCCTGGGCGGGGCGACGGCCGACGCCGCGCTGTCGGCCCTGACCTACCTGAAGGATCTCACCGGCCTGGCCGCCGACCTCGCCCACGGCGTGCTGCGGGGGTTCTCCCGGCTGCTGGCGGGCCTGGGCGGGCGGCTGTCGCGGGCGGCCGGGACGCTCGGCCTCGGCCCGCTGTCCGAGCGCGGCACGGGGCTGGTCACCGGCTGGTGGAAGCAGGCGGAGCCGCGGGTCAGGGAGCTCACCGCGGACCATCCCACGGTGCGGTGGCTGCGCTCCTTCGCCGCCTCCCTCGGCGCGGCGATCAGCTTCCTGCCGCGTGCGTTCGCGTCGGCGCCGTCGCGGGGCCCCGCCAAGCCCTCACCGTTCGCCGGTCTGCTCGCGGCCGCGTGGACGGCCTTCAAGCTCGTGCATCCGCCTCCCGCCCACGCGCCCGTCCCGCCGAGGCTTCCGCCGTTCCCGTCGCTGGTGCCGCTGTCGGCGATCGGCAGGCTCGCCGGGCACATCATCATGCCGGAGGTCCTCGGCCCCGGGCGGGCCGCCGCGGTCCGCCGGGCGGGACGGGTGCCGAGCCTGCTCGAATGGGGCGCCCTGAGGCGCGACGCCGCCGGGGCGGGCACAGGAGCCGGCCCGGAGCCGTCGCGGGAGCGCCTGCTGGAGACGGCGGTCTACCTCAGCCTCGCCGAGCGGCTCGTCTCGCCGGCGGCGGCCGGGTACGTGCGCCGCCTGGAGGGAGTGCTCTCCGAACTGGACCGCACGATCCGGCCCGCCCTGCCCGCCGACCGGAAGGCCCGGCCCGCCCGGCCCGCCCTGCCCGTCAAGACGCCGCCGGAGCCGGTCCGGCTGCGGCCGAGGATCGGCACGCTGCGCCTGCGCGGGACGGACCGCGAGGCCCTCGGCGAGTGGGCCCCGCTGCTCCGCCGCGAGCTGTCGGCCGCCCCCTGCCCGGTGCCGGGGGGCTGAGCCGTGCCGATCGACTTCGCCGCCGTGGCCGCCCGGTACGACCCGCTGCTGACCGCGCAGACCCGGGCGATGGTCCCGGTCCTGCTCCGGCTGGCCGAGACGGTCAGGCGGCTCGCCGCGCTGAGCGCGCGGGCCGAGGCGGCCACCGGCGCCTATCCGGTCCTGCGCTACGAGGCGGGAGCGGTCGCCGTCCATCTCGCGGGCGGCCCCCTGGACCTGGACGGTCCCGGGGGAGGCCCGGGGAAGGGCGGCGGGGGAGACGGGGCCGTCGCCGGGCCGCCGCCCGCGCACCCGTTCGCCCAGGTTCCGGCGATGATCGCCCAGGAGCTGGTCGTCCCCGGCGTGGTCGCGCTCCTGGCCGAGGTGACGGCACCGGTCGCCGACTCCCTCGACCGCTTCGCGGACGCCTCGCCCGTCATGTTCGGCGACCGGCGGCTGGCGGACGCCTTCGGCCTGGCCAACCTGGCCTTCGCGGTGCTCCTGGAGGATCGGGAGCGGCTGCGCGGGCTCAGGCCCCAGCTCGTCGTGTTGCTGGAGTTCCGCGGCCGGCCCGCCGAGCCGCGACCGCCCGGGGGCCCGGACGCCCTGGCGGTCACGCTGGAGTCGGCGGCGATGTCCGTCCTCGACCTGCTGATCCTGCTGCCCGTCGCGGGCCGGGTCCTCGAGGTGGCGGCGCGCGAGGCCGCCGCGTACGGCAGGCGGCTGATCCTCCTCCAGCTCGGCGAGGTCGAGACGGCCGTGGCCGGGTTGCGGGCGGCGGCCCTGGAGGGGCTCATCACGGGCGCGGGCCTGCTGACCCTCGCCCGGGAGTGGCTCCGCGCGGCCGGGGCCGTCGTCGGCCACGACGTGCTGATCCTCAGGTTCGCCCTGCCCTGGTGGCTGGGGCGGCTGCTGGAGGGCGTCACCGCGTTCGCCGGGTCCCTGACGCAGTGGGGCCGCTGGGTCACCGAGCTGGTGGAGTTCGTCCGGGCGGCCGTCGACGCCGTGATGGGGCTCGACCTCGGCAGGGCCGTCTTCGGCCCGATCGTGAAGGGCCTGCGCGCCGTCCCGGGGCTCGGCGGGCAGGTGCCCGACCCGCCGAGCCTGACCGTGGACGAGCTGACCGGCATCGTGATCGGGCAGGCGGCCACGGGCGCCCGGGACAAGGCGGTCGTCTTCCTCCGCGCGGTGCAGGGGGCGCTCTGGCTGGTGGGGGCGACGGACCAGGCCGCCAGGGTCGGCGCGTTCGCCGAGCTGTTCGCCGTCGTGCTCACCCCGGCCCGCTTCACCATGCCGCCCGACGTCCTGCCGGCCGGTCCGCTGGCCGGGTTCCCCGACGTCTACGCGGCGTTCTTCGGCGGCGGGCGGCGCGAGGAACTGCTCGCCGCGTTCGACCGGCTGGGGGCGGAGGCGCGCGCCGGGGTGCGCGGCGTCTTCACCGCCGGTTCCGCGCTCGCGGCCGAGCTGGGCCGTACGGCCTCCGCCCCCGCGGAGCTCGCCGGGGACCCGGCCGCGCTGCGCCGGGCGGCGGGGCGCGCGGCGGGCTTCGCCGAGCAGGTCTTCGGCGCGGAGGCCGACCGGGCCGCGGAGGCGTCCGCCCGGTCCCGCGCGCTGACGCCTTTCGAGCGATGGCAGGTCTCCGGCGGGTTCGCCCTGGCGGGTGCGGCCGTCGACGTCTACATCGGGGAGATGCGGCGGTTCTGGGCGCCGGATCGGGCGCCGGTGACGCACCCCACCTCGCCGCACATCCTGGCCCGGCACGGGCGGCTCGGCGCCGTGCGGCTGCCGCGCCTGACCGTGCGCGCGGCCGGGCGCGCCCCGGACGGCGCGCTGGCCGCGGAGGTGGCGGAGCGCTTCCGGGAGAACGTCGCCGCGGCCTACCTGTCCGGGCTGAAGGAGTTCCGGAGGCTGGGCGGGCACGCGCCGGGGGGAGGCCGCCGTGGACGATGAGGTGATCACCCAGCTCGGCCTCCTGCTGACCCAGGTCAGGTACACCCGGATGGCACTGGAGAACGTGGAGCGCTCCACGGCCCGTTACGCCGGGCTCGCCCTCACCGCCCCCGCCGCGGCCGGCGCCGGAGCCGCAGGCGCGGCCGTGTTCGGCGCGCCCCCCATGTTCGAGGGGGCGCTCAAGGTCTACGTGGTCAACCTGAACGAGCTCACCTCGGGCGGAGGCGGCCCGGGGGACGTGCTGGGCGGGCTGATCGGCGGGGCGGGCCGGTTCGCCGGGGGACTGGCCGGAGGCTTCCTCGGCGGTGTGGTCGGCGGGGTGACCCTGCCCTACCTGCTGTTCAAGACGGCGCAGATCGCCGACACGGTCGAGCGGATCGTGAACCGGCTGGGGGTGCGCGGCGCTCCGAGGAGCCCCGAGAGGAACACCCTCGGTCCCGGCGTGCTGGAGCAGCTCGACGCGCTGCTGAAGGTCCTGCGGGAACTGCGGGCCGTGGTGGACCTGACCGCCTCGCCCCAGGCCGGGGGCGCGCCCCCGGACAAGAGCCCGCCCGCCCCGGCCCCCGGCAGCCCTGCCGAGCTGTACCTGCGGATGATCCAGGCGCTCACCCACGCGGTCAACGGGCTGATCCTGCTCGTCCCGATCCTCACCGGGGCGCTCGCCTCGCTGCTGATCCGGCTGGACGACATCAAGCTCGTCATCGTGGACCTGCTCCGGTTCGGCCTGCGCAACGTGCTGCTGCTGCGCGCCGCGGTGCTCGCCACGGTGCTCGACACGGTCTCGCTGGCCGCCCGGCTCGCCGTCGCGGTGGTGGGCATCGTGGCCGCCGCGGTGGACACCGTGCTCGCCTCGGTGCTCGCCGTGATCCGCACCGCCCTGGAGACCGCCCTCACGGCGGTCCGGATCGCCTCCACCGGGATCAAGAACACGGTCGACGCGCTCATGCTCTTCCTGCGCGACGGCGTCGGCGCTCTCCTGGTCTTCATCGGGAACCTGCGGGTCTTCCGGCTGGTCGCGCATCTCGCGCAGGTCCTCCCGCTGGTCCTGCCCGCGATCGCCAGGATCCAGAAAGTCGAGCTCAGCGAGAGCGAGACCAAGGCGCTGACGAAGGCCGGCACCCTCATCCCGCCGAGCGCGCCCCCGGCGGGCACGAGCCCTCCGGTGGCCGTCGCGGCCTTCCCCGACCTGGCCGAGAAGCTCCTGCCGAAGGACGCGCGCCGCGAGCTGGTCGCCCAGGTGACCGAGCTCGGCAAGACGCTCCGCCGGGAGACCGGCACCGCGCTGGGCGCCGTCTCCGGCGGGGCGCGGGGGCTGGCCGCCACCGCGCGGGAGACGGCCGACACCCTCGACGCCGACTTCGGCAAGAGGCTGACCGACCGGCTGGGCACGGCCGGGGGACACGCCGTCGCGCTGGCCGACTCGCTGCGGGCGGCCGAGGAGGTGGCCCGCGAGCGCCCGGCGACCGGGCTGGAGGTGATCGCCGCGGCGTACGAGGGATGGCTGCGCGGCGGCGGCCTGGCCGGGCTGCTGGAGAAGATCACCGTGCACTTCGAGCGGACGCCGGTGAGCGCCGCCGACCCGGCGGCCGGGGCGCGCACGATCCCCGGCCGGGTCGTCACCGGCACGGCGGTGACGCCCGCGGGGGCCGAGGTCGTGGTGGAGATCGGCGAGCTGGTCGTCGACCTCGCGCCCGCCGCCCCGGAGCGGCCGGAGCCGGCGGAGCCCTCCGGCGCGGCCTTCGACCCGGAGGCGTACCAGGACTGGCGGCGCGGCCTCGACGACAGAGGCGCCCGCGCGCTGGCGGGGAGATGAGCCGTGGAACGCAAGACGGGCTATTTGGCCAACATCCTGAACGTCCCGCCGCTGATCTTCCGTTTCCAGTTCAACCCGGAGATCCTCGCGGAGAAGAAGAGCTACAAGTACCAGCAGGCCAACGCGTTCGGGCAGTGGGGATTCGACCAGGCCTCCGCGGCCAAGGGCCTGCTGGCGACGGCGGCGGGGCTGTACAAGGACATCAAGGAGATCGGCTCGCTGCTGGTGGCGACCAAGCCCCTGGAGGCGATCGAGGGCGAGCTGCGCTCGTTCGAGCTGGAGTTCAAGCTGGACGCCTCGGTGCCCGGCCCGCTGGACGGGGACGACCACTACGGCGGGAGCATCGCCCCGGACCTCGCGCTGCTGCGCTCGTTCGTGAACCCCTCCTACGACCTGCTCGACACCGTCAAGATCTTCTCGGGGAACGTGCCCTGCTTCGCCAGGCCGCCGGAGCTGACGCTCAACTACGCCGGGCTCTCCGCCACCTGCGTCATGACGGACCTGACGATCAAGATGGTGGCGTTCAAGGACAACGGCGACCCGCTCCGCGCCGAGGTGACGACGACCCTGAAGGAGCAGACGTTCTCGCACGCGCCGATCGTGGAGTTCGTCACCCGCCACGTGGACGTGGCCCGGAGTTACGGCAGGAAGGGCATCGGCACCGACTTCCTGGCCAACACCCCCATCGTCGGAAATTTCATCTGAAGCCGGAAATCTGAAGGGATTGACAGCGCCGTGCCCGTTCCCGCCACGTCCCGCTACCACGGGCTGACCCCGGTCGAGGCCCCCGCCCGGGACGGATCCCGCCGCCCGGCCGTCCCCGCGCGGCTCGCCCCGGCCCCCGTCCCGGGGCCGGGCGACCTGCTCCACACCGTGGCCGCCGGGGACACGATCGACCGGCTGGCCGCCCGCTACCTGGGCTCCAGCGAGGCGTGGTGGCAGCTCGCCGACGCCAACCCGGCCGTGTTCCCCGCGGTCTTCCCCGCGGAACTGGTCCCCGGCACGGTGCTGGTCATCCCCGCGAGCCTGCCCACCGGCCGGATCGAGCGGACCCGGGCGTTCTGACATGGGCACGCCGTACCTCAACGTCACCTGGCAGGGGGACAGGAACCTGTCCGCCTCCGCCCGCGAGGTCCGGGTCGAGGACCACGACCGGCTGATCGATCAGGCCACGCTCACCTTCTCCGACCCGGCCGGGACCGGGGCGGCCACGATCCGGCCGGGCCAGCGCCTCACGATCGACCTGGGCTGGGACGCCGAACACGCGGTGATCTTCGAGGGACTGGTCGCCGAGGCCCGGGCCCAGGCGCCCCAGGGCGGCCCGCAGCTCGTCACGGTCGTCGCCCGCGACCTGTCCCAGCTCATGCAGCGCGAGCGCCGCCCGCACGAGGACTACCACGGCACGCTCGCCTCCGTGGTGCGCGCGGTCGCGGCGCGCCACCCGGAGATCCCGGTCGGGCAGGTGGCCTGCGACCCCGACCCCTCCTTCCCCGAGGACAGACCGCTGCGCCAGCACGACCAGACCGACTACGAGTTCCTGCTCACCCTCGCCCAGCGGTACGGCGCGCGCTTCTTCGTCGAGTACAACGAGGGCTCCTCCAAGCTCTACTTCGTCTCCGACAAGAAGATCGCCGCCGCGAAGCCCCTCGGCGTCCTGCCGTACTGCCGGGGCCGGGGGAAGCTCATCGCCTTCACCTACGAGACCGTCGCCGCGCGGGCGGCGCGCAAGGCGAGTGTCAGCGTGCACGACCCGCTGACCGGCGAGGTCCGCACGGCCGAGGGCGCCGGGCCGCCGGAGCCTCCCGCGCTCGCCGTCGACTCCGGGCGCGCGGCCGAGATCGGGCGGGTCGACCCGGCGGCCCGCGCGGTGTACGAGTCCGCCGTCGGCGCCGGCGCGGTCACGCCCGCGCCCGCCGTGACGGACACGGTGGTCGCGGTGGCCTCCGACCCCGCCGCCGCCGAGCAGGCGACCGCGCCCGACCCGACCCGGCTGCTCGGACTGCGCGGCACCGGCCGGGCGGTGGGCACCGTCATGCTGCGCGCCAAGGGGAAGGTCACCATCCACGGCATCGCCCCCTGGGCGGAGGGCGACTGGTACGTCAGCCGGGCCACGCACGTCTGGAAGGACACCTCCGTCCCGGGACGCCCCGGCGCCTCGTACGAAGTCGAGTTCACCGCGACCAGATAGGGGGAGACATGACTCCGCGATACGGCAAGTACAGCGGGGAGGTCGCCGACAACGCCGACCCCGACGGGCTCGGACGGCTCCGGGTGACGGTCCCGGCGGTGTTCCCCGGCGGCACGCCGGTCTGGGCGCGGCCGTGCCTGCCGTACGGGCACTTCCTGGTGCCGCCGAAGGGCGCGAAGGTGTGGGTGGAGTTCGAGGCCGGGGACGTCGCCTCCCCGCTCTGGACGGGCGTCTGGTACCCCCGGGGATCGGTCCCGCCCGCCGTGCCGGACCACCTGGTCAAGGTCGTGCACGACGACACCACGGAGACCGTCCTGGTCAGCCACAAGAGCGAGTCGTTCCTGTCGTTCGACGACAAGGGCGGGGCGCTGCTGTCCGACGCGAAGGGGGCCTACCTCTACTTCAACGCGGACAAGGGCGAGCTCACCGCGGGCGGCGTCCAGGGACACATGATCACCATCACCGAGGCGGGGGTCACGGTCCTGCACCAGGACGGCACCCGGGTGGAGGTCGCCGGGGGGAAGGTCAAGATCTCCGGCAAGGACGGCGTGCAGCTGCTCTCCGACAAGATCTCCCTGGCCGGAGGGTCGATCGGGCTCGGCGGGCAGGCGACCATGTCGGCGGTGCTCGGCGAGGCGCTGGTCACCCTGTTCAACACCCACGTCCACCCCACCGCGCAGGGCCCGAGCGGCCCGCCGGTCCCCCCGATGGCCGCCGGACCGCCGCTGCTGTCCCAGAGCGTCAAGGTCCAGCAGTGACGGGGGCCCGTGATGAGCTGCGACTTCCCGCCGCTGCCGAAT
>NZ_BOOH01000046.1 GCF_016863135.1 Planobispora longispora | reverse complement strand
ATCCTGCCCGTTCGACTGAGCATCCCGGTGAGTGAGAGATGACACCCAGCGCACCCGGCGCGCCCCGCGGCAACGACCTGTCCGGCGTGAGCGGCGCCGCCTTCCCGTTCCGGATCGAGGACGGCCGGGTCCGGCTCGCCTCGGGCGAGCAGAAGATCCATCAGAACATGACCCTGGTCCTGGGAACCCGGCTCGGCGAGCGGCCGATGCTGCCCGACTTCGGCACCCGCCTGGCCGGGCTCGCCCACGAGCCCAACGACGAGGTCCTGGCCGACATCGCCCGCAGGCACGCGGTCGAGACGCTGCTGCGCTTCGAGCCCCGGATCGCGGTGACGGACAGCACCGTGGAACGCGACGCCGACACCGGGATCATGCGGCTGCGGCTCTCCTACGTCCACACCACCGGCCGGCCCGGCGGCCAGGCCGTGATCCCGCTCGGGTGACGGGGCGCGGGCGGTGGCGAGGCGGGTGACGGGAGTCCGGATGACGAGGACGCGCACGGCAGGAGAGCGGGGAGGGGGACCGCGATGGACCCGGTGATCGACTACACGGACAAGGACTTCCGGTCCCTGCGGCAGGCGATGCTGGACCTGGCGGCCTACCGGCTGCCCGAATGGACCGACCGCTCGCCCACCGACCTCGGGGTCCTCCTCGTCGACCTGTTCGCCTACATGGGCGACATCCTCAGCTACTACCAGGACCGCATCGCGGCCGAGTCGTTCCTGGACACCGCCGTGGAGCGGCGCAGCGTGATCAACCTGCTCCGGCTGGTCGGCTACGAGCTGGCGCCCCCGGCCCCCGCCTCCGCCGAGCTCACGCTCACCTTCACCGCCCCGGAACCCGGCCGGCCCACCGTCGTGACCGTCCCCACCGGCGCGCGGTTCGGCACGGCCGGCGTGCCCGGCGGGGGTGAGCCGCCGGTCTTCGAGTACCTGGACGAGCCGCTCACCGTCGACCTCGCCGCCGGCCTCACCGTCACCGGCCTGCCGGTCCGGCAGGCCCGGTCGATCCGGGAGGAGATCCTCGGCTCGGCCACCGGCGAGGCCGGGCAGCGCTTCCGCCTGGCCGCCCCCGCCCCGATCCCGGACACCGTCTCCGTCACCGTGGACGAGGGCACCGGCCCCGTCGGCTGGGAGCGGCGCGAGAACCTGCTCTACCACCGCGGCCCGGACGGCCGGATCACCCTGTCCGGCCCGGAGTCCACCGACTACTGCCTCCAGTACGACGAGGAGGACCGCGCCGAGATCATCTTCGGTGACCGGGTGTACGGCAGGCCCCCGCGGGCCGGTACGGACAACGTCCGGGCGAGCTACGCGGTCACGCTCGGCGCGCGCGGCAACGTCCCCGCCGGGACGATCACCCAGGCGATCACGCCGATCCCCGGCCTGGCCGCGGTGAGCAACCCGGACCCGGCCAGCGGCGGCGCGGACGCCGAGCCGATCGAGCGGGCGGTGCGCTCCGGCCCGCTGGCCTTCCGCTCCGGCGACCGCGCGGTGACGCTCGGCGACTACGTGACGCTCGCCCTGCGGGCCGGGGGCGTGGCCAAGGTGCGGGCGAGATCCAGCGGCTGGAACCGGGTGGACCTCGTGATCGCCCCGGAGGGGGAGGAGTGCGTCCCCCCGAGCGTCCAGCTCAAGAAGGACCTGATGGGCTACTTCGACGACCGCAGGATGGTGGGCACCTCGGTCCGGATCGTCGACCCGGTCCGTGTGCCGGTCGACATCGCGGTGGAGGTGATGCCCGAGCACAACCGCCTCCCGCAGACCGTGCGGCAGGAGGCCGAGCGCGCCGTGCGCGGCCTGGTGGCCTTCCGCAACGTCGAGTTCGGGCGGCCGCTGTACCTGTCCAAGGTCTACGAGGCGGTGGAGGCGCTGCCGGGGGTGGCCGCGGCCACCGTCACCCGTTTCCGCCGCGCCGACGCCGCGCCCCCCGCCACGCTGCGCCGCAAGGTGCTCGCCGACGCCGGGCTGGGGGACGTCGGCGACTTCATCGACCGGGTGTACGGCGGGGCGGTGGCGGTCGAGGGCCGGATCGGGATCGGCGAGATCGAGCTGGCCGTGCCCGGGACCATCACGGTGACCCTTCGTCCGGAGACGGCCTGACGGACGTGCCGGCGCGACAGATCTTCTGAGGACATGCCATGACCGTCGAGAACTTCACCGCCCGCGCGGACCTGGTCGGGCGCCGGGTCGTGCTGAGCTGGGAGGCGCGCCCCGGCGCGGCCGGCGACGCGGCCGTGCGGGTGCGCCGCAAGGAGCGGGACTTCGAGCCCGAGGGCCGCTGGAGCCTGGTCTACGACAGTACGGCCTTCCCGCCCCCGGGCGCCGCGGTGACGGAGACCGAGCCGCCCGGCGGCGGGACGGTCGAGTCGTGCGAGCGGGACGGCGTCGAGGTCCTGCGGCGCGTGCGGCGGCGGCACGGCGACGGCTGGCGGGTGGAGATCCTCGACGTGGCCGGGTCGGCCGCCGGGCTGCGCCCGGGGACCGCGTACTACTACGAGCTGGTCGCCGTGCCGCCCGGGGACGGGCCGGACGGAGGGCCACCGGGCGGGCCGGACGGGGAACCGGATGGGCAGCCACCGGGTGGCCCGGACGGGCGGCCGCAGGCCGGGCCGGTGCTGCGGGCCGTGGCCACCCCCACCGGGCTGCACCGCTCCGGCGCGCTGCTGTACGACGCGCTGCCCGAGATCTACCGGCGGCACGACGTGGTGCGCGGGCCGGAGCAGATCGGCGCCATCCCCGAGTCCACCCCCGGCAACGGCCAGCTCCGCCGCTTCCTCGACGTCTTCGGCGCCGCCCTGGACCACCTGCGCAGCCGCGCCGACCAGCTGCGCGGGCTGCAGGACGTGGACACCGCCGACCACCGGCTGCTCCCGCACCTGGCGGCCCTGATCGCCTGGGAGCCGTCGGCGGACCGGGGCGTCGCCGTACGGCGGCACGAGGTGAAGCACGCCGCGGTCCTCTACCGGATCACCGGCACCACCGCGGGGTGCGTGCTGTGGGTGCGGCGGCTGACCGGCTGGGACGCGCGGATCAAGGAGTTCTGGCGGAACGTGCTCGTCACCAACGACCCCGGCGATCCCGGTGATCCCGGCGGCGGGTTCCACGGCTCGCGCACGCTGGACACCTCGGACCCGCGGGTGATGGCCGGGATCGGCCGGTTCGAGGACACGGCCTCCTACACCTACGACACCGGGACCGGCCCGGACAGCCGGTACGCCCACAACGCGGTCGGGATCTTCGTCGTCCCGGGGGAGACCACCGAGGAGGTCCTGCGGCTGCGCGGCCGGCTGCTCTCCGGGGCCTCCCGGTTCCTGCCGATGAACCTGCGGCCGGTCGTGGTGATCGAGACGGAGGCCGAGCGGCGCGCGGCCGTGGACGCGCTGGGCGTGAGCGGCGCGACGGACGAGGTGGTCCAGTGAGTTTCTCCAACAACGGGGTCGACACCTTCGACCCGGGCAAGGGCTACATCGGCATCCGGCTGCAGCAGGGCGTGCCGCTGCTCGACCGGGACTGGAACGAGCTGGAGGACATCCGCCGCCACTTCGAGCGGGAGCTGCGCCGCCGGCACATCGGCGAGGGCGTGCCCGGCTTCAACGGCTTCCGGATCTCCCCGGCCGACGCCGACGACGACGTGGTCATCGAGCCCGGCGGCCTGACCGCCGACGGGTACGACCTGGTCAACCCGGAGGCCGTGTTCCTGTCCGAGCAGGGCGACCGGACCCCGCTGCCCGCCGGCGACGTCGCGCTCTACCTGGAGGCGTGGGTGGAGCGGATCACCTCCGCCGAGGACCCGGCGCTGGGCAACCCGCAGGACGTCAACATGGAGACCTGCGTGCGGGACCGGCTGCGCTGGGCGGTCAGGTGCGCGGTCCGCCCGGAGGTCCCCCCGCCCGGCTCCTACCTGCTGGCCGAGATCGAGCGCCCGCCGGAGGCCCGCCGGGTCACCGCGGAGATGATCCGGGACCGCCGGCGGACCCGGCTCAACCTGGCCGAGGCGGTGGACCGGCTGGCCGGGGCGGAGGCCCGGCTGGGCGCACTGGAGGAGACCGCGCGCCGGATCCAGTCCGACCTCGACACCGTCAAGCAGGACCTGTCCCGGCTGCTGTGGGATGTGAACATCGGCTACGAGAACCTGATGCTCTACTTCGGCTGGGAGCAGGACTTCGTCGTCACCGTCACCGACCGGTTCGGCGCCCCGGTGCCCAACGCCGAGCTGCTGTGCACCGCCGACTGGGGGGCGCTGTCCCCGGCGGTGTCCGTGACCGACGCCGCCGGACGGGCCAGGCTGAGCTTCACCGGGGTGGCCGCGCCCGCCGTGCCGCCCCCCGCCGACCTCGGCAAGCTCCACCGGATCGGCCAGAAGGTGGCCGCGCACGCGCTCCAGGAGCAGGCTCCGGGCCTGGCCGCGGTCGAGTACGCGAACGTGCGGTTCGACCCCGACGAGCTGGAGATCATCTCCCGCTACAGCCCGCCCGGCGTCTTCGACGACATCTCGGCCGCGCTGCCCCTGGCCCCGATCGTGGCGGTGCCCGACACCCGCGTGGCGACGGTCACCGTGACCGCCCGGCCGGCCGGGAGCACGACCGTGCGCGGCACCGGCTGCTTCCAGTTCCAGGTCGGCTTCTGGGTGGTCGACTGGGCCCGCAGCAAGATCATCGAAGCGGTGGCGGCCGTCCAGGTCGGCAGCCGGATCGGCGACCTGCTCCGGCAGGGCATCACCGAGGACCGCTTCGACAGCGGGAAGGTCACCGAACGCCTGCCCTTCACGCTGCAGGGGATCGGCGACGACGTCCAGCTCGCCCTGAAGCGGTCGCTGTTCACCGACCCCGACGTCGGGGACGACCAGCTGCACCGCGGCGGCAAGCTGGGGCAGGTCATCGCCCAGGAGGCCACCGCCGCGATCGGCGCCAGGGCCAACCGGGCGGTGGTCACGCTGCTCCAGCAGTTCGCCGACTCGCCCGAGGTCCCCGTCGAGGAGGCCGACGCCAGAGCGGCCAGGACCGAGATCGTGCAGCGGGCCTCGCAGATCACGGCCGGGTTCGCGCAGAGCCAGCGGCAGCTGTTCACCGCCACCCGGCTCGGCGGGTGAGCGATGACACTGGTCCTGCGGGGGCTCGACCTGATCGGAGCCCTCCTGTGCGCCCGGCGCGGCGCGGGCCCGGCCGGGCTGACCCACCTGGCCGTCGGGACCGGCGACCCCTCCTGGGACGCGGCCCCGCCCCCGCCGGACCGGGCCCGCACCGCGCTGACCCGCGAGGTGGCGCGGGCCCGCCTCACCGGCCTGCGCTACCGGGCCGGGGTGATCACCGCTCGCGCCGTGCTGCCCGACCTCGGCGAGGAGCTGCGGGAGATCGGCCTGTTCGGCGGCGACGCCTCGCCGCGGCCGGGCTCCGGCTACCTGGTCAGCCACATCGCCCACCCGCCCGCGCAGGCCCCCCTGGAGCGGGAGGTACGGCTGGCGCTCCCGCCCGGCCTCGCGCCCGGTGTGCGGGACCTGATCGGCGGGTTGCTCACGGGGGCGGCCGGGCTCACCGGGATCAGCCACGTGGCCCTCGGCACGGACGGGGACCCCGGCGACCCGGGCGCGCCGCCGCCGGGCCTGCTCGCCGAGGCGTACCGGGCGCCGGTGGACCGGCGCCGCCTCCGCTACGATCCGGCCGCCCACGCGGTGCTCCTCAGCGCCCGCTTCGGGATCGGCGAGGGACCTCCCGTCGTCCGCGAGGCCGGCGTCTTCGCCGGTGACGTGATGGTGGTCCGCGACACCGGCCCGGAGGTGGACCGCACCCGGCCGCGGGCGCTGGAGCACGCCTTCACCATCGCGCTGGTCGCCCGGCTCGACGTGCCCGTGCCCGAACTGATCGGCCTGGGACCGCAGGAGGCCCGGCACGCCCTGTCCGAGGCGGGCCTGGCGCCGGGCACGACGACGGAGCGGGAGGTCCGGGGACGTGACGCCGCGACGGTCGTGGCGCAGTCGCCCGCGGCGGGCGGGACGGTCCACGAGGGCACGCCGGTCGACGTGGTCGTCGAGATCCCGGCGCGCGTCGCCGTGCCCCCGCTGATCGGGGAGCCGGTCGGACGGGCGGCGGAGCTGCTGGAGACGATCGGGCTGGCGGTGGGAGAGCTCGCCGACGCGCAGAGCGAGGCGCCCGCCGGGACCGTGCTCGCGGTGACGCCCCCGGCGGGGACCCGCCTCGCGCCGGGCGCCGCCGTCGCGCTCACGGTCGCCGTGCCCGTCCAGGTGACCGTCCCGGACGTGCGCGGCCGCACACCCGCCGCCGCGGAACTGCTGCTGCGCGGCGCCCGGCTGTCGGCGGCGGACCCGCCGTACGCGCAGGAGGAGAGTCCCGCCACCACCGGCACGGTCATCCGCCAGGAACCGGCCGCCGGCGCCTCGGCCCCGGCCGGCGCCTCGGTCGCGCTGACGCTGGCCGCGCCGCTGGCCATCGCCGTGCCCGCCCTGACCGGCCGGCCCCTGGACCAGGCCCTGACCCTGCTGGAGGAGACCTCCGCCGCGCGCCTGAAGGAGCTCGGCCTGCTCCCCGTGCCGCCCGCGCTCTCCCTGGGCAGGCGCGTCGTGGAGACCAGCGACCGGCCCGAGGGGGAGGTGGTGCGGCAGGAGCCCGCGGCGGGGACGCGGGTGCCGCTGCACGGCACGGTCGACCTGGCCGTCTCGGGCAGCCCGGACCGGATCGTGCCGGACCTGGCCGGTCTCGGCGTCGGCGCCGCGAGAGCGGTTCTGGCGGCGGCCGGGTTCACGCTCGGCCGGGAGACGGGCCGGGCCTCCGACGCCGAGAGCGGGACCGTCCTCGGCCAGGACCCGCCGCCCGGCTCGGCCTGGCCGCCGGGCGCGCCGGTCGCGGTGACCGTCGCGACCGGCCGGACCGTGCCCGTGCCCGACCTGGTCGGCCTCATCGTGGAGGCGGCCAGGGAGGCGGTCGCGGCGCGCGGGCTCACCCTCACGGAGACCACCCGGGCCGTGCCCGGCAGGCCGGGAAGCGTGCACAGCCAGTCGCCCGCGCCCGGCGTGCCGGCGGCCTCCGGGTCAGCGGTGGGCGTCGTGGTGTGCGAGGGGGTGCCGGCGCTGGTCGGCCTGACCCTGGCCGAGGCGCGCGCCGCGGTGGAGGGCCTGGGACTGGAGCTGGAGGAGACCTCGGAGGAGGCCGACGGGCAGCCGGGCCGGATCCTGCGGCAGCAGCCCGCGCCCGAGCAGCCGGTGCCGCAGGACCGAACGATCCAGGTCGTGGTGTCCGCGCTGCGGACCGTGGAGGTCCCCGACGTCCTCGGCCTGCTGTTCGACGAGGCGGTGGTGGTGCTCGACGAGGCCGGGCTGGTCGCGGCGGTCCTCAATTCGGAGTTCAGCGATGAGCCGGAGGACACCGTCCTGACCCAGGCGCCCGGCGCCGAGGCGCGAGTGCCCGTCTTCTCCATGGTGGCGCTGACGCTCGCGATGAGGCCCCCGGTCACGGTGCCCCGCCTGACGGGGCTCCACGTGGCGCAGGCCAAACGGGCGCTGGAGGAGGCCGGCCTGCGGATCAAGGTGGCCGGCTCCCGGCCCGTGCTGGGAGTCCGGGAGGAGAGCGTGGTCGAGCAGGATCCCGCCGAGGGGGCAGAGGCGCATCCCGGCACCGTCGTGCGGGTCGTGCTGGCCACCAGGGTGGAGACGGTCGTCGTGCCGGAGCTGCGCGGCCTCACCGTCTCCCAGGCGGGCGCCAGGCTCGAGGCGGTGCACCTGTCGGTGGGGATCGTCGCGGACGTGCCGAGCGGGCAGCCGCCGGGCACGGTCGTCGACCAGAACCCGAGGGCGGGCGAGGCCGTGCCGCCGGACACCGCCGTCGCGCTGAGCACGGCGGTACGGCGCGGCGTCGAAGTCCCGTCCACGGTGGGGATGGTCTTCGAGGCCGCCCGCGATCTGCTCTCCGCCCGCGGATTCCTGGTGGAGTACGACTACGAGGTGAGCTTCGACCTGACGGGGATCGTCATCCGGCAGCGCCCCGAAGGCGGCACGGCGAACCCGGGGTCGACGGTCTTCATCGCCGTCTCCCTGGGCTGGGACCTGGATCCCCGCAAGCCTCCGATCATCAGGCCGCCGGTCAAACCGCCGATCAAGTTCCCCGTCGACTTCCCGCCCCGCCCGCCGGGCCCGCCCCGGCCTTTCCCGTGAGGCCGGGCCCCGCCGGGAGCGGGAGATCAGCGAGGCCGGGCGGCCGGCGTCAGAACGACTCCGCCGCCTGGTCGCGGGCCTCGCCGTCGGCGGGGGAGGCCGGGCCGAGCTCGCCGGGGAGGCGGACGTCCTCGACGCCGACGTTGACCTCGATCACCCGCATGCCCAGCATGCGGCTGACCGTGCGGGCCACGTTGGTCTTCACCTCGTTGGCCACGTCCATCACCACGTGCCCGTACTCGGTCACGATCGTCACGTCCACGGCGACGGTGCGGTCCTGGACGTGGGCGCTGACGCCCCGGGGGCCGCGCCTGCCGCCGGGGCCGTGCTCGCGGATCGGCTCGGCCAGGCGGTCGATCTCCTCGCCCAGGCCGGCGACCCCGGTCACCTCCAGCGTGGCGAGCGCGGCGACCTTCTCCACCACCTCGTCGGCGACCTTGATCCGCCCCTTGACCACGGCGGAAGAGGACGCGGGGCCCGTGGGGAGCGGCTCGGGGGCCGGAGTGACGGACACGCCGAGGGAGAACGGCCGGGAGACCGATGCGGAGCCCGTCAGGGCGGGGGCCTCCCGTTCCACGGCGGTCTCCTCACCGGCCTTCTCGAGGGATTCCTCGACGGAGACGTCGGTCATGGCAAGCTCCTCGGCAGTCGTCTGTCACGCTCGCTGAATTCTGTCGGAAGTATGCCGCATTTGTCCGCTGCTTCGGAGGAGCCGGCGATCCGACCGGGAGTCGCCGGAACGCACGGATCCACCTCGCAATATGCTGACCGCCATGAGCGACGAGCCGCAGGTGCAGGACGGGACGGGAACTCCGGACGCGTTCGAGAGGCTCTGGACCCCGCACCGGATGGCCTACATCAAGGGGGAGAACAAGCCGACCGGCTCGGGACCCGGAGACGGCTGCCCGTTCTGCGACATCCCGAAGCTGAGCGACGAGGACGGGCTGGTCGTCGCCCGGGGCGAGCGGGTCTACGCCGTCCTCAACCTCTACCCCTACAACTCGGGCCACCTGCTCATCTGCCCCTACCGGCACGTCCCGGACTACACCGACCTGGACACCGCCGAGACGGCGGAGCTGGCCGCCTTCACCCAGCGCGGGCTGGCCGCCCTGCGCAAGGCCAGCGGGGCGCACGGCTTCAACGTGGGCATGAACCTCGGCACCGTGGCGGGCGCCGGCATCGCCGCCCACCTGCACCAGCACGTGGTGCCCCGGTGGGGCGGCGACACCAACTTCATGCCGGTGGTCGGCCAGACCCGGGTGCTGCCTCAGCTGCTCCGCGACACCAGGTCGTTGCTCGCCGGCTGCTGGCCGTCCGGGGTGTAGGAGGCCGACGGGTCGCGCAGGACCGCCGCTCCCACCGACAACGTCAGCGGCACGGCCAGCGCCAGGGCCATGGACAGCACGGCCGCCCCCGAGTCGTTGACCAGCATCCCGACCACGCCGCTGACCAGGGTGCCGATCAGCCCGGCCCGCAGCGCGGGGGAGTGCCCGAACGCGGCCGGCAGCACCCCGGCGCTGGCCGCCTCGGGCCGCAGCAGCGCGTAGACGAGGAACGCGACCGCCGCGATCACGATCGGCATCAGGGTGGGGTTGAGCAGCGTGCCCAGCATCGCCGAGAGCTTGCGGCCGATCACCTCCACCGCCTCGCCGCTGAAGATCTGGCCGACGAACCGGCCCAGGTGGGTCTGGGAGCCGGGCGGGCGCAGATAGTCGAGATAGGCGATCGCCATCACGGTGACGCCGCCCGCCGCCACGAGCGCGCCCAGCTTGACCACCGAGACCTTGCGCTCCGCCAGCAGCATCGCGGTCACCGCGATGCCCGGCACGAAGGCGATCACCCCGCCGAAGTCGCTGCCCACCCCCGGCCAGCCGCCGAGGATCATCGCCGAGCCGCCGAGCACCGCCACGACGGCGACCGCCGCGGTTCTGCGGCCCCGTCTCGTCAGCCGGTGCGCGATCACCGAGGCCAGCAGCAGGACCGAGGTGGCGAACAGGGCGAACGGGATGTTGCCCAGGCCGTAGTAGCGCGCGCCCACCACCGCGGTGTACCCCATCACGCTGTTGAGCTGCAGGGGCGTTCCGGCCAGCAGGTCCCCGGCGAGCACCGCCGCGGTGACCGCCGTCACGATCGCCAGCGGCCCGAGCGGCCCGCCGGTCCCGGAGGGGACCCGGCGCAGGCGCGACCAGGCCCACGGCAGCGCCAGGGCGGCCGCCGCCAGCAGCAGCGCGCACCCGGCGATCCCGCCGCCCAGGGCGAGCACGGGCGTGCCGGCGTGCCGCCAGCCGGTGAAGTTGACCAGGTAGGTCGAGACCGGAAGGGCCGCGAGGACGGTCGCGGCCACGCGCACCGGGCGCAGCCCGCGACGCCGCCGCAGCAGCAGGAACGCGGCGAGGTAGAAGACGACCTGGAGCACGGCGAGGGTGATGAAGAAGGCGCTCCCGATCTCCCTGATCGTCTGCCCCGCGACGTCGGCGCGCTCCAGCCCGGTCCGGGCCCGCTCCACCCCGCCGGTACGGCTCTCGCCCGCCCGCCAGGGCGTCCCGACCATCGAGGGCGGCTCCGGGGCTCCGATCACGGACAGCACGGTGGCCGTGATGTCCGGCAGGATCGTGACGTCCTCGCGGTGGGTGGAGGCCGCGCCGAGGAACCGGCCCCGGTCGCCGGGGCCCGAGCGCATCATGGCCACCCGGAGGTGCGGCTGCGATCCGTGGTCGGACAGGCCCGCCAGCAGCACGGTCGTGCCCTCGGGCAGCATGGCGAGCACCGCCCCGGCCTTGGAGTCGGCCAGCTGCAGCGCGGCCCGCCGCCGCTGGGCGGGGAGCGCGTCCTCGACCCGGGGGAGCCGGTCGTCGGCCGCCAGGTAGGGCAGGATGAGGTCGTCCACGTCGATGGCGAGCACCCGGCACCGGGTCAGGGCGTCCGCCCGGATCTGCACGGGGGAGGCGGCGTAGCGGTCGACCTTCCCGGCCCGGTCGGCCAGGGCCAGCGCCGCGCCCGGGCCGATCGCGAGCGTGCACTCGCCGGCGGCGTGCACGGCCTCGCCGAGCACGCCGGCGTTCCGCTGCCCGGCGACCCGGTGCAGGTAGTCGTAGTCGGGGATGACCGCGCCGCCGCCCGGCTCGGGCTCGGGGACCGGCGGCAGGCCGCAGCCGTACCCGGCGGCGGACCTGATCCCGGCCGAGACCGTCAGCCACCCGTCGTAGGGGCAGGTCACCCGGCCGACGGTGCGGACCGACAACGAGCCGAGGGCGCTCTGCCCGGCCAGTCCCCAGAGGTTGGGCGTGGTCTCGGGGCTCAGATCGCTCCAGAGCAGGCCGGGGATCCCGATCAGCGCCACCCGCTCCTCCTCCGCGGAGGAGACGGAGCCCCCCGGCGCGCCGGGGGCCGCCGAGGCCTGAGCGGCCCCCGGCCACGCGGCGATCAGGAACAGCGCAAACGCGGCCAGCGTCCGCTTCACCGAATGTCCTCCCCGACCCTGGGTCCGAATGCTGGCACCGTAGGGGAAGACGAGGCCCCGGGTCCAGCGAACGGCGCATCCCGGGGCGGCGCGGCGGGACGGCCCCGCGCCCGCGGGCCTCCCCGGGAGGGCGCGGGGGCGTGCCTAGGGGAGCGCGGCCCGGGTGGCGGAGCTCTCGTTGTGCAGGCGGTCCAGGGCGGAGACGAGGTAGGTCCCCGCCCCCCGCATGGCGAAGCTCTGGCGGGCGCCGCCGGTCGCCGGGACGATCGCGATCAGGTTGCGGGCGTCGGCGACCGCGCACGCGTCCGCGGCTCCGGAGGTGACCCGGTAGACCGCGTAGGAGGAGGCCCCGGGGGACGCCTTCCAGGAGAGCGCCGCGCCCTCGACCCTGAGGTCGCGCGGCCGGTCCGGGGCCCTGCCGCCGAGGTCCTTCATCAAGGGGCGCAGCGCCGGGCGGGCGTAGTGGCCGGAGACGATCCGGTCCATCACGCGGAGCGGGTTGGAGGACACCTGCTTGGCGCTGAAGTAGACGTCGCCGCGGATCTCGGGGTGCTTGCGGTTGAGGGTGAGATGGGAGGGCAGCTCGCCGGGCTTGCGCCAGGCGGCGCTGTCGGCGGCCCCGACGCGGTAGAGGGCCTGGCCGATGTACAGGTGGACGCCGGTGCCCCTGACCTCCTTGGCCCACCACGGCGCCAGCACGTCGTAGTCGGCGATCTGGAAGCCGCGCGGCCAGTAGAGCTGCGGCATGACGTAGTCGACCGTGCCGGAGCGGATCCAGTGGCGGGCGTCGGCGTAGATGGCGTCGTAGGCGGACATGCCCCGGGTCGCCGACCCGCTCGGGTCGTTGGAGGCGTTGCGCCAGATGCCGAACGGGCTGATGCCGAACTTCACGTGCTTCCTGGCCGCGTGCACGACCCGGTCGACCTGGGCGACGAGCTTGTTGACGTTGGCGCGGCGCCAGTCGGCCAGCTTCATGCCGCCGCCGTACCGGGCGAAGGCGGCGCCGTCGCGGAACTGCCCGCCGCTGCCCGGGTAGGGGTAGAAGTAGTCGTCGAAGTGCACTCCGTCGACGTCGTAGCGCTGCACCACGTCCTTGATCACCTTGGTGACGTGGTCGCGGACCTCGGGAAGGCCCGGGTTGTAGTAGAGCCGGTCGCCGTACTTGACGACCCAGTCCGGGTGGACCCGGGCCGGGTGGGAGGCCGGCAGCCTGCTCCGGTCGGTGTCGTAGGCCGCGCGGTAGGGGTTGAACCAGGCGTGGAACTCCATGCCGCGCTTGCGGGCCTCGGCGATCAGGAAGGGCAGCGGGTCCCAGCCGGGGTCCTTGCCCGCCGTGCCGGTCAGGAACTTCGACCACGGCTCCAGCGACGACCGGTAGAGCGCGTCGGAGGCCGGGCGGACCTGGACGAAGACGGCGTTGACGCGGCGGCGGGCGGCGTCGTCGAGGAGCTTGACGTAGTCGGCCTGCTGGGCGGCGGGGGACTGGCCGGTCCGGGTCGGCCAGTCGATGTTGTTCACCGTGGCGATCCAGATCCCGCGGAGCTGCCGCTTGGGGAACCGCGCGTCGACCCGGCACGACGAGGCGGCCGCGACCGCCTCGGCCGCGACCGTCTCGGGCGCGGCCCCGGCGGTGGCGGGGGCGGCGGTCCCGGCGTCGGGTCCGAAGACGTAGGCGACGCTGACGGTGAGGGCGGCGAGGGCAGCGGCTGCTAGCAGGGGGCGTCCGGTTCGCATGGACCTCAGTGTGGCATCGGGGTCGTGATGCTTCGGCCGAAAGAACGAAATCGTTTTGTGATGTCTATGTGGCTTATGTGACGAATGCGACCCGTGGGAGGCGCGGGCCGCCGCCCGCGCCTCCCCCCGGGAGTCAGGCGGTGACCTTGTCCACCAGGTGCGGAGGGAGCGGTTCGTAGCGCAGGAAGGTGCGCTGGAACGTCCCCGTGCCCTGGGACATCGACCGCAGGTCGATGGCGTACCGGGTGATCTCCAGCTCGGGCACCTCGGCGCGGACCAGGGTGCGGCCGACGCCGACCGGCTCGGTGCCCAGGACCCGGCCCCGGCGCGAGGACAGATCGGACATCACCGCGCCGACGTAGTCGTCGGGGATCAGCACCGCCACCTCGTCGACCGGCTCCAGCAGCAGCGTCGGGACCTTGGCCGCGGCCTCCTTCAGCGCGAGCGCCCCGGCGATCTGGAAGGCCATGTCGGAGGAGTCGACCGAGTGGGCCTTGCCGTCGTAGAGCGTCACGCGGACGTCGACCACCGGGTATCCGGCGACCACGCCGCGCCCCATCTGGGTCCGTACGCCCTTCTCCACCGACGGGATGAACTGGCGCGGCACCACACCGCCGACGATCTTGTCCACGAACTCGAAACCCCCGCCCGAGGGCAGGGGCTCGACTTCCAGATGGCAGATGGCGTACTGGCCGTGACCGCCCGTCTGCTTGACGTTGCGGCCCATGGCCTGGCATTTGCCGCCGAAGGTCTCCCGGAGCGGCACCCGCAGATCGACCTTCTCCACCTCGACGCCGTGCCGTTTGCTCAGCCGGTCCAGCAGCACGTCGGCGTGGGCCTCGCCCATGCACCACAGCACCAGCTGCTTGGTCTCGGGGTTGTTCTCCAGGCGGAGCGTGGGATCCTCGGCGACGAGCCGGCCCAGCGCCTGGCCGAGCTTGTCGTCGTCGGCCTTGGACCGGGCCTGGACCGCGATCGGCAGGAGCGGGTCCGGCATCGTCCAGGCGGTCATCAGCAGCGGCCGGTCCTTGTCGGAGAGCGTGTCGCCGGTCTCCGCGCGGGACAGCTTGGCCACGGCGACGACGTCGCCGGCCACGCACTTGGCCGCGGGGCGCTGGAGCTTGCCGAGCGGGGAGGACAGCGCGCCGATGCGCTCGTCCACGTCGTGGTCCTCGTGCCCCCGGTCGGCCAGTCCGTGCCCGGAGACGTGCACGGTCATGTCCGGGCGCAGCGTCCCGGAGAACACCCGCACGAGGCTGATCCGGCCCACGTAGGGGTCGCTGGTGGTCTTGACGACCTCGGCCACGAGCGGGCCGTCGGGGTCGCAGGAGACGCCGGACACGGGCTTGCCGTCGATGGTGGTGATCTCCGGCATCGGGTGCTCGAGGGGGGAGGGGAAGCCCTGGGTGATGACCTCCAGGATCTCCGCCGCGCCCACGCCGCCCCCGGAGGCCAGCACCGGGTAGAAGCCGCCGCGCGCGACCGCCTTCTCCAGGTCGTCGATGAGGACCTTGGTGTCGATCTCCTCGCCGGCGAGGTAGCGGTCCATCAGGGACTCGTCCTCGCTCTCCTGGATGATCCCCTCGATCAGGGTGTCGCGGTACTCGTCGATCCTGGCCTCGTGGTCGGGCCCGGGGGCGTGCTCGCCGCGGGTGCCGGTGGCGTAGTTGTAGAACTTCCGGGACAGCAGCCCGATCAGGCCGTTCACCTTGCCGTTGGTGACCACCGGCAGGTAGAGCGGGGCCACGCCCTCACCGAAGACGTCCTGGCAGGTGGTGAGCACCTCGTCGAAGTCGGCCCGCTGGTGGTCGATCTTGGTGATCACGACGGCGCGGGGCATGCCGACCGCCGCGCACTCCTCCCACAACATCCTGGTCAGGCCGTCCACGCCCTCGGCCGCCGAGACGACGAACAGCGCGGCGTCGGCCGCGCGCAGGCCCGCGCGCAGGTCGCCGACGAAGTCGGCGTAGCCGGGGGTGTCCAGCAGGTTGATCTTGATGTCGTTGTGGACGATCGGCGCCACGGTGAGGTTCACCGAGCGCTGCTGCCTGATCTCGACCTCGTCGAAGTCGCTGACCGTGGTGCCGTCCTCGATCCTGCCGGAGCGCTGGATCGTCTTGGTCGCCGCCAGCAGTGTCTCGACCAGGGTCGTCTTACCAGCCCCGGAGTGGCCGACCAGCACTACGTTGCGCACCATGTCCGGCCGGTCGGCCATGAGTGCCCTGCCCGCGGCTCCCGCTGTGCCGGTTGCTCTCTCCGCCATGTCGCCCTCCCGGGTCGTCGCCGAAACGGGCCGGAAAGGAGCGGTCGTGCGCGGCCGCGCCTCTGGGCCCGCTGCCGCGTCCGGACACCGCAAGGACGCGGTGTGTTCACCAAATACCCATGTGGCGAATATCACAAGGGGGCGCGCGCGATCCGCTTGCGAGGCGCTGCGGCGCGCACCCGCAAGCCGGGTGGCCTACGATCAGAGCGCGATGCTGAAACTTCTGCGCCCCGCCGTCACCCGGATCCTGACCCCCCTGGGCAGAGTGCTGGTCAGCCGGGGGATCGGTCCCAACGCGGTCACGGCGGCCGGCACGCTCGGCACCGCCGCCGCGGCTCTGTTCTTCTATCCCCGGGGTCAGCTGTTCGCGGGCACGATGGTGATCACTTTCTTCGTGCTGGCGGATCTCCTCGACGGGGTCATGGCCAGGATGACCGGAGAGGGAAGCACCTGGGGGGCCTTCCTCGACTCGACGCTCGACCGGGTGGGCGACGCCGCGATCTTCTCGGGCCTCGTGCTCTGGTTTATCGTGAGTGAGGAGCGGGTTCTGGCCGGGGTCGCGCTGTTCTGTCTCGTCTCGGGGGCGCTGGTGTCCTACGTCAAGGCCAGGGCCGAGGGGCTGGGGCTGACCTGTGACGTCGGCCTCGCCGAGCGGCCCGAACGGTTGGTGGTGGGCCTGGTCGCGACCGGCCTGTCCGGCCTCGGCGTCCCGTACATCCTGCCCGCCGGGCTCTGGCTGCTCGCCGCCGCCAGCGCGGTCACGGTCGGCCAGCGTCTGCTGCACGTCCACCGTCAGACCTCCTCCGTCCCGCCCCGGACCCTCCGCCGACCGGGAGAGCCATGACCGAGCCTGTCGAGATCGTCGGCAGACACAGCACCTTGGGCGGGCGAGCGACGGAGGAGGACTCATGACCGAGCCTGTCGAGGTCATCAATGGACACAGCACCTTGGTCAGGCGGCCGACGGAGGAGGACGCATGACCGACAAGCCATCTCTGCAGGACCGCCTCGTCGCGGCCGGGTTCGGCCTCGGCTGGGCGGCCGTGCCCCACCTCCCCGAGCGCCTCACCGCCCGGGCCTTCGACGCCGCCGCCGACCGGTTGTGGAAACGGCGGGGCAAGTCGGTGCTCCGGCTGGAGGCCAACCTCGCCAGGGTCAAGGGCGCCTCGCCCGGCGACCCGGCGATCCGGGAGCTGAGCCGCGCGGGCATGCGCTCCTACTTCCGTTACTTCCACGAGGTCTTCCGGCTGCCCTCCATCCCCCGGGAGGAGGTCGTCGCCCGCACCCGCCTCACCGGTGCGGAGCGGATCATGGAGAACCTGGCCAACGGGCGGGGCGTGGTGCTCGCCCTGCCGCACATGGGCAACTGGGACGCGGCGGGCGCCTGGCTCATCGGCGCCTCGGGGATGCCGTTCACGACCGTCGCCGAACGGCTCCGGCCCGAGTCGCTGTTTCGCCGCTACACCGCCTTCCGCGAGGGGCTGGGCATGGAGGTGCTGCCGCTGACCGGCGGCGAGGGCAACACCTTCGGCACGCTGGCCCAGCGGCTGCGGGCGGGCCGGGCGGTCTGCCTGCCCGCCGAGCGCGACCTGACCGCCAAGGGGATCGAGGTCCAGTTCTTCGGCGCCGCCACCCGCATGCCGGCGGGACCGGGGCTGCTGGCGGTGCACACCGGGGCCGCGCTGCTGCCGGCGTTGCCGTACTTCAGGGGCCGTGACTGGGGCCTGGACATCGCCGAGGAGATCGAGGTGCCCGCCGAGGGCACCCGCCAGGAGAAGACGGCCACCGTCATGCAGAGCCTGGCCGTCGCCTTCGAGAAGGGCATCACCGAGCACCCCGAGGACTGGCACATGCTCCAGCGCCTCTGGCTGGAGGACCTGGAGCCGCGGCCGGTGAAGGAGCGATGAGGGTCGGCATCGTCTGCCCGTACACCTGGGACGTGCCGGGCGGCGTGCAGGCGCACATCCGCGACCTGGCCGAGGCCCTCATCGAGGACGGCCACCAGGTCGAGGTGATCGCGCCGGCCGCCGAGGACGCGCCGCTGCCCTCCTACGTGACGCCGGCGGGACGCGCGGTGCCCGTCCCCTACAACGGGTCGGTCGCGCGGCTGGCGTTCGGGTTCCTGTCGGCCAACCGGGTGCGCCGGTGGATCCGCGAGGGCCGGTTCGACGTGCTGCACGTGCACGAGCCGTTCGTGCCGAGCCTGGGGGTCCTGGCCTGCTGGGCGGCGAGGGGGCCGATCGTGGCGACCTTCCACGCGTCCTACCAGCGCTCGCGGGCGCTGTCGGTCTCGGCGCCGGTCCTGCAGAGCGTGGTGGAGAAGATCACCGGCCGGATCGCGGTGTCGGACGCCGCGCGCAAGACCCTCGTCGAGCACATGGGCGGGGACGCCGTGCTGATCCCGAACGGGGTGACGGTGAGCCGTTACGCCGAGGCCGAGCCGCTGCCCGGATGGGACGACGGAGAGGTGATCGGCTTCCTGGGCCGGATGGACGAGCCGCGCAAGGGCCTGCCGGTGCTGCTGGAGGCGTTCTCGCTGCTGGCGCCGGTCCGGCCGAGACTGCGGCTGCTCATCGCCGGTCCGGGCGACGCCGAGGAGGTGCTGGAGAAGGTCCCCGCGGAGTTCCGCGACCGGGTGGGCCTGCTCGGCATGGTCAGCGAGGAGGACAAGGCCCGCGCCTACCACTCGGTCGACGTCTTCTGCGCGCCCAACCTGGGCGGGGAGAGTTTCGGCATCGTGCTCACCGAGGCGATGTCCGCCGGGGCGGCGATCCTGGCCAGCGACATCCCCGCCTTCCGCAAGGTCCTCGACGACGGCCAGGCCGGAGCGCTGTTCGAGACGGGGGACGCCCGCTCGCTCGCCTCCGTCGCGGCGGGACTGCTGGACGACCCCGCCCGCCGGGCCAAGCTCTCGGACGAGGCCCGTACCGCCGTGTGGAAGTACGACTGGTCCACCGTGGCCCGGGACGTCGTGCGCGTCTACGAGACCGTGGCGAGCGTGGGCGGGGTCGAGGAGGACGACCGGCCATGAGCACCACGCTGATCTTGGTGGTGGGGGCGATCGTGGTGCTCACCGCCGTCTACGTCTCCTGGCGGGCGGGCCGGCTGGACCGGATGCACATCCGCCTGGAGGTCGCCCGGGAGTCCCTGGACGCGGCCCTGGTACGGCGGGCCGCCGTCTGCCTGGAGCTGGCCGCCTCCCGGATCCTGGACCCGGCGACGAGCCTGGTGCTGGCCGCGGGCGCCCACGAGGCCAGGACGGCGGGTCCGGAGGAGCGCGAGCACGCCGAGAGCGACCTGTCGCGCACCCTGCGGGCGGTGCTCGACCAGGATCGTTTCCGGGAGAAGCTGGCCGAGACGGCGGCGGGCCCGGAACTGCTGGAGGAGCTCGACGCGGCGGTGACCAAGGTGGTCTACGCCCGCCGTTTCTACAACAACGCGGTCGGCGTCACCCGGTCGGCGCAGCGCCGCTGGCTGGCCCGTACGCTGCGGCTGGCCGGGCGCACCCCGTACCCGGACTTCTTCGAGATCGACGACGATCCGCCGCACGCGCTGGCCGCGGAGTGACGCGGGGACGGCGCGGGTGGTCGCGGGTGACGGCGGGGTGGGAGCGGCGGCGTGACGGGAATGCGGGACCGCCGTACGGGCGTCCGATATACGAGCGCCCGGTGTGCACAAAGCCGATTATCTGACATGTCCGCCACAGGTAAGCTCTTGGGGATTTAAGGCCCGATTTGAGGAGATGAGCTGTGCGGGTGCCTCGGATGATCGCCGTCACACTGGCCGGAGTGTCGGTCCTGGTACCGGCCGCCGCCTGCTCCTCCGACGATCCCGCTCCGGGCAAGGCGCCGCAGGCCGCCACGGGGACGTCGGCCACCCCGACGCCCACCCCCGAGCCGACGCACCCCTTCACCGGGCTGCCCGGCGCGGACCGCAGGCCGGTGCTCGCGGTGAAGATCGAGAACACCTCCGCGGGCAAGCCCCAGCTCGGCCTCAAGAGCGCGGACATCGTCTACGTCACGCAGGTCGAGGCCGGCCTGACCCGGCTGATCGCCGTCTTCTCCTCGAAGATCCCCGCCAAGATCGGCCCGGTACGCAGCGCCCGCATCTCCGACCTGCGCATCCTCCCGCAGTTCGGCAAGCCCGCCTTCGCCTACTCCGGCGCGCAGACCAAGATGCTCCCGCACATCGCCGCCGCCCCGCTGTTCGACGTCTCCGACAGCCGCGCCGCCGGGGCCTACTTCCGCCAGCCCGGCCGCTACGCCCCCTACAACCTGTTCGCCGACACCAAGCGGCTGCTGGCCGGGGCCCCCAAGGCGAGCAAGGCCAAGGACATCGGCTTCACCTTCGGGGAGGCCCCCGCCGAGGGCGGGACGCCCAGGAAGCTCTTCAACGTGAAGTACCCGGCGGCCCGCTTCACCTTCGGCTGGTCGGAGAAGGCCGGCAAGTGGCTGATCTGGCAGGACGGGAAGAAGGACATGGCCGCCGAGGGCGGCCAGCTCGCCGCCCCCACGATCGTCGTGCAGTACGCCAAGACCGTCCGCTCGGAGTTCCACGACAAGAACCAGAGCTACACGCCGCTGGTGCGCACCGTCGGCAAGGGGCGGGCGGTCGTGCTCCGCGACGGCATGGCGTTCAAGGCCAGGTGGTCGCGGGCGAGCGAGGAGGAGGGGACCGTCTTCACCACCGAGGCGGGGGAGCCGATGAACTTCGCCCCGGGCCAGGTCTGGGTCGTGCTGGCCGCGCCCAAGCCGGTCGTTCCCTGAGGCGGGCGCCGTACACACTGTCCAACAGCGGCGGGTCTTCGCGACAAGGTGGAGTGTAAGGGGAGGTCCGCATCACCGCCTACGATGAAGGTGTGACGGCCCCTTCCGGGCCCGTGATCCGCAGCAACCAGCCGTCGTGAGGTAGAGACCGTGTCCAGCAGCACGCCCGAAGTCACCGAGACCGCAGTCACCGGAACCGCCCGGGTGAAGCGCGGTATGGCCGAGATGCTCAAGGGCGGCGTCATCATGGACGTCGTCACCCCGGACCAGGCGAAGATCGCCGAGGACGCGGGCGCCGTCGCGGTCATGGCCCTGGAGCGCGTCCCCGCCGACATCCGCGCGCAGGGCGGCGTCTCCCGGATGAGCGACCCGGACATGATCGACGGCATCATCAACGCCGTCTCCATCCCGGTCATGGCCAAGGCCCGCATCGGCCACTTCGTCGAGGCGCAGGTCCTGCAGTCGCTCGGCGTCGACTACATCGACGAGTCCGAGGTCCTGACCCCGGCCGACTACGCCAACCACATCGACAAGTGGCAGTTCACCGTGCCCTTCGTCTGCGGCGCCACCAACCTGGGCGAGGCGCTGCGCCGCATCACCGAGGGCGCGGCCATGATCCGCTCCAAGGGCGAGGCGGGCACCGGCGACGTCTCCAACGCCGTGACCCACATGCGCACCATCCGCGGCGAGCTCCGGCGGCTCTCCTCCCTGCCCGAGGACGAGCTGTACGTCGCGGCCAAGGAGCTGCAGGCGCCGTACGAGCTGGTGGTCGAGGTCGCCAAGACCGGAAAGCTGCCCGTCGTGCTGTTCACCGCGGGCGGCATCGCCACCCCGGCCGACGCCGCGATGATGATGCAGCTCGGCGCCGAGGGCGTCTTCGTCGGCTCCGGCATCTTCAAGTCCGGCAACCCCGCCCAGCGCGCCGCCGCGATCGTCAAGGCCACCACCTTCTACGACGACCCGGACGTCCTGGCGAAGGTCTCCCGCGGCCTGGGCGAGGCCATGGTCGGCATCAACGTCGACGAGATCCCCGTCCCGCACCGTCTGGCCGAGCGCGGCTGGTGACACGCGGGCAACCGTAGGAAAGGCGGCATCCGCGAAGGATGCCGCCTTTTTCATGTTCAGCGGAGTTCACCCCCCTGTCATGATCCTCCGCGAGGCTACGGATGCCCGCGCCTGATCATCCCGGGAGGCCCCGTGTCGCAGTTCAGCCGCCGAACGTTCCTCGTCACCGGTATCGCGGCAGGCGCCGTGGCCGGTGTCCCCTCCGCACACGCCGCCTCCCGGCAGGCGGGCTCCCGGCCCTCCCGGGAGCTGACGTCCGACCCCTTCACTCTCGGGGTGGCCTCGGGCGACCCGGACTCCGACGGCTTCGTGATCTGGACCCGGCTGGCGCCCCAGCCGCTGGCCGAGGACGGCCTGGGCGGCATGCCCGCGCGACCCTTCCGCGTCCACTGGCAGGTCTACGCCGACGACAGGGGCCGGGCGGTCCTGCGGCACGGGGTGGCCACGGCGGCGCCCGAGTGGGGCCACAGCGTCCACGTGGAGGTGGACGGGCTCTTCTCCGACCGCGACTACTGGTACCGCTTCCGGGTCGGCGCGCACGTCTCGCCCATGGGCCGGGCCAGGACCGCCCCGCACCCGCTGTCGTACGGCTCCGGCCTGACGATGGCCTTCGCCTCCTGCGCGCAGTACGAGCACGGCCACTTCACCGCCTACCGGCGCATGGCCGAGGAGAACCCGGATCTGGTGATCCATCTGGGCGACTACCAGTACGAGTACCAGCGCGACACCTACACGATCCCCGGCGGCAACATCCGTCACCACGAGGGCCCGGAGACGGAGACCCTCGCGAACTACCGCCAGCGGCACGCCCAGTACAAGACCGACCCGGACCTGCAGGCCGCCCACGCCGCCGCGCCCTGGCTGGTCGTCTGGGACGACCACGAGCTGGACAACAACTGGGCCGACGAGGTGCCGGAGAAGCCCGAGATCCCGCAGCCGGGCTTCCTCTCCCGCCGCGAGGCCGCCTTCCGCGCCTACTACGAGAACATGCCGCTGCGCCGGAGGTCGGTCCCGAAGGGGATCGACATGCAGCTCTACCGGCGGATCCGGTGGGGGCGGCTGGCCGCCTTCCACATGCTCGACACCCGGCAGTACCGCAGCGACCAGGGCTGCGGCGACGGCTACCGCGACTGCCCGGAGGCGGTGGACCCGGCCCGCTCGATCACCGGGGCGGAGCAGGAGCGCTGGCTGATCGAGGGCTTCCACCGCTCGCGGGCGCAGTGGGACATCATCGGCCAGCAGGTCTTCTTCGCCCAGCGCGACAACAACGCCGGACCGGCCAAGATCACCAGTCAGGACGCCTGGGACGGCTACGTCGCCTCACGGCAGCGCATCACCCGGGGCTGGGTGGACGCGGAGGTGCGCAATCCGGTGGTGCTCACCGGGGACGTGCACGCCCACTGGGCCGGCGACCTCAAGCTCGACTACGACGACCCGACGACCCGCACGGTCGGCTCGGAGCTGGTCACCTCCTCGATCAGCACGGGCGGCGACGGCCGGGACTCCGATCCGAAGACCCACCCGTTCCTGACCATCAACCCGCACCTGAAGTTCTACAACAACCAGCGCGGTTACGTGATCACGAAGGTCGAGCGCGAGCTGCTCACCGCGGACTTCAAGGTGCTGCCCCAGGTCACCCAGCCGGGCGCGGCGGCGCACACCAAGGCGACGTTCGTGATCGAGGACCGGGTGCCGGGCGTGCAGCAGACATACCTGCGCCCGCTCGACCCCCAGGCCAGGACGATGCCGCCGGCGGACCAGGTCCAGGAGACGGTGGACCTGGAGACCAGGCGCCCCTGAGACGCGGGCCCGACAGCGGGGCGGCGGCCGTACGGCCGCCGCCCCGTTCGCGGTCTGCCGGCGGGGACGTCCGATGCGATCGGGGCCCCGCCGTCCAAGGTGTCCGGCACATCGGGCGGCAGGGGCTACGCTCATAGGCGAACCCGACAAGCCAGACGAAAGGATGACCGTGCTCACGATCGGTGTGCTCGCCCTTCAGGGGGACGTGCGCGAGCATGCACGCGCGCTGGAGACGGCCGGTGCGAAGGCGGTGGCCGTACGGCGGCCCGCGGAGCTCGAGGCCGTCGACGGGCTGGTCATCCCGGGCGGGGAGTCCACCACGATGTGGAAGCTCGCCGACATCTTCGAGATGCTCGAACCGCTCCGGATGCGGATCAAGGAGGGCATGCCCGCCTACGGATCCTGCGCCGGCATGATCATGCTGGCCGACCGGATCGAGGGCGGCATCGAGGGCCAGGAGACCATCGGCGGCATCGACATGACGGTCCGCCGCAACGCCTTCGGACGGCAGGTCGACTCCTTCGAGGCCGATCTCGACTTCGCCGGGCGCGGCGCGATGCGCGCGGTGTTCATCCGCGCGCCCTGGGTGGAGTCGATCGGTTCCCGGGTCGAGGTGCTGGCGCGGGCCGAACCTGGGGATAGGATCGTCGCGGTCCGTCAGGGACCGCTGCTCGCCACCTCGTTCCATCCGGAGCTCACCGGGGATGTCGGCGTGCATTCATACTTCGTTGAGATGGTTAGGGAGCTTTAGCCGATGTCGGGCCACTCCAAATGGGCGACGACCAAGCACAAGAAGGCCGCGCTCGACTCCAAGCGCGGCAAGCTGTTCGCCAAGCTCATCAAGAACATCGAGGTCGCGGCCCGGACCGGCGGTCCCGACCCGGACGGCAACCCGACGCTGTACGACGCCATCACCAAGGCGCGCAAGAGCTCGGTTCCGATCGACAACATCGAGCGCGCCCGTAAGCGCGGCGGCGGCCTGGAGGCCGGCGGCGCCGACTGGCAGACCATCATGTACGAGGGCTACGCCCCCGGCGGCGTCGCGGTGCTGATCGAGTGCCTCACCGACAACCGCAACCGGGCGGCCTCGGAGGTCCGCGTCGCGCTGACCCGCAACGGCGGTTCCCTGGCCGACCCCGGCTCGGTCTCCTACATGTTCAACCGCAAGGGCGTCGTGATCGTGCCCAAGGGCGACCTGACCGAGGACGACGTGCTGACGGCCGTCCTCGACGCGGGCGCCGAGGAGGTCAACGACCTCGGCGAGGCCTACGAGGTCGTCTCCGAGGCCGGTGACCTCGTCCCGGTCCGCAAGGCGCTGCAGGAGGCCGGGATCGACTACGACTCGGCCGAGTCCAGCTTCCTGCCGACCATGAACATCCAGCTCGACGAGGACGGGGCCCGCAAGGTCTTCCGCCTGATCGACGCGCTGGAGGACAGCGACGACGTGCAGAACGTCTGGTCGAACGCCGACGTCTCGGACGAGGTCCTGGAGAAGCTCGACGCCTGATCCGCGCTGACGTCCGCTGCCCGGCCCGGGAAGGAGAGCCCTTCCGTGAGCCGGGCGGGCGGCGTTCGCTGGACCCGGCGGGCGGCGTTCCCCGCCGCGTGTCAGGGTGCTCGGATGTCAGGGGGCTCGGGTGTCCGGGTGCCGAACGTGATTCGTTTCCGATGACGCGGGTATCTCCGCGTGACCATGGGGAACTCTGACCTGATCTTCGCGGTGGCGGGCGTCGGCGCGCTGCTGGCGGCCGTGCTCCCGCAGGTGCTCAGGAAGCGCCCCTTCTCGCTGCCGCTGGCCTGCCTGGTCGTCGGCGTCCTGCTGTACCTCCTGCCGCTGGACCTGCCCAGGCTCGACCTCGTGGCGCACCGGGCGGCGGTCGAGCACGTCACCGAGATCTGCGTGCTCATCTCGCTGATGGGCGCGGGGCTGGCGATCAACCGGCCCTTCGGGTGGCGCAACTGGGCCTCCACCTGGCGGCTGCTGATCTGGACGATGCCGCTGACCGTGGCGGCGGTCGCCGGCGCGGCCTGGCTCCTGCTGGGCTGGCCGTTCGCCGCGGTGCTGCTGCTCGGCGCGGTGCTGTCCCCGACCGACCCGGTGCTCGCCTCCGACGTGCAGGTCGGCGAGCCCGTCGACTCGGAGAAGGCCGACGACGAGGTGCGCTTCACCCTCACCTCCGAGGCCGGGCTCAACGACGGCCTGGCCTTCCCCCTCGTCTACGCCGCGATCGCGCTGGCCCTGGCCGGGGGTTCCGGATGGATCGCGGAGTGGGCGCTGGTCGACCTGCTCTACAAGTGCGGCATCGGCGTGCTGTGCGGTCTGCTGATGGGCAAGGTGCTGGGCCGCATGTTCTTCCGCGCCCGTACGGCGGACCTGCGGCTGGCCGAGCACCGGGACGGCTTCGTCGCGCTGGCCGCGACGTTCCTGGCGTACGGGCTGACCGAGCTGGCGCAGGGGTACGGCTTCATCGCGGTTTTCGTGACCGCCTGCACGATCCGGGCCGCCGAGCGCACCCACGGCTACAACGGCGTGCTGCACGGCTTCATCGAGCAGATCGAGCGGTTGCTCACCGCCTGGCTCATCCTGCTGCTCGGCGGGTTCGTGGCGGGCGGCGGCCTGGCCGCCCTGACCTGGCGGGGAGCGGCTGTGGCCCTGCTCCTGCTGCTGGTGGTCCGGCCCCTGACCGGGTGGCTCGCCGGGCTCGGCGGCCGGGCCGGGCCCCGCGAGCGCGGGGTGACCGCCTTCTTCGGCATCCGCGGCATCGGCTCGCTGTTCTATCTCGCCTACGCCCTCGGCCAGGCCGATTTCGGAGTGCCGGCACAGGAGCTGTGGGCGGTGGTGGCGTTCACCATCCTGGCCTCGGTGGCCCTGCACGGCGTCACGGCGACGCCGGTGATGGCCCGGCTGGACCGGATGCGCGCCCGCGCGGCCGAGAAGACCAGCGGTGAGCCCGCCGCCCAGCACCTGTGAGACCCGGTCCGGATTCCCCGCGCCGGAACCCGGCCCGGGCTCCCCGAGCGCCGGTTCCACCCGTGCTCTCTCCACGCCGGCTCTTTCTGCGATCCTTCCGCGGGGCCCGTTGCCGCGGCTCCATGCGTGCGCCGCCCGCAGGCGGTAGAGTCGGGCACCGAACAGGTGTTCGGCGGGGTGGGAGGCGTGCCGGTGGGGGTGCCCGAGCTGCGGGTGATGGGAGTCGACCCGGGCCTGACCCGATGCGGGCTCGGCGCGGTGGAGGGACGTCCCGGCGCGCCGCTGAGCCTGGTCAAGGTCGGGGTCGTGCGCACCTCCGCCGACGACGAGATCGGGGCCAGGCTGGTGGCCGTCGAGGCCGGGATCGAGCAGTGGCTCGACGAGGTCAGGCCCGACGCCGTGGCCGTGGAGCGCGTCTTCGCCCAGCACAACCTCCGGACCGTCATGGGCACCGCGCAGGCCTCGGCCGTGGCCATCCTGTGCGCCTCGCGGAGGGGGCTCCCCGTCGCGCTGCACACCCCGTCGGAGGTCAAGGCCGCGATCACCGGCAGCGGCACGGCCGACAAGAAGCAGGTCGGCACCATGGTCACGAAGCTGCTCCGGCTCGACGCCATGCCCAAGCCCGCCGACGCCGCCGACGCCCTCGCGCTCGCCATCTGCCACATCTGGCGGGGCGGCGTGCAGAACCGCCTGGCCGAGGCCGCCGCCAGGGCGGCCGCCCCCGGCGCGGGCACGACGGCGGCGGCCTACTTCCGCGGCCGGGGCCGCGCCGGATACTCGAGAGGAAAGACCCAGTGATCGCCTCCGTACGGGGACAGGTGACCGCGATCGCGCCCGACGGGGCGGTCGTGGAAGTCGGGGGGATCGGCGTGCTGGTGCACTGCACGCCGGCCACGCTCGCGACGTTGCGCGTGGGGGAGGAGGCCCGGCTGGCCACGTCGCTGGTCGTCCGCGAGGACTCCCTCACCCTGTACGGCTTCGCCGACGACGACGAGCGCCGGGTCTTCGAGCTGGTGCAGGGCGCCAGCGGGGTCGGGCCCAAGGTGGCGCTGGCCATGCTCGCCGTGCACACGCCGAACGCGCTCCGGGTGGCCGTGGCCGGCGCCGACGTCAAGGCGCTCACCCGGGTCCCCGGCGTGGGCCCCAAGGGCGCGCAGCGGATCATCGTGGACCTCAAGGACAAGCTGGGCGCGCCCGAGGAGGCGGTCAACGCCGCGCTCAACGGCCGTGCGGTCGCGCCCGCCTGGCGGGAGCAGGTCCACTCCGGGCTGGTCGGACTGGGCTACTCGGCCAAGGACGCCGACGAGGCCGTCGCCGCGGTGGGCCCGCAGGCCGACGCCGACCTGGCGCAGGGCCGTACGCCGCAGGTGGCGGCGCTGCTGAAGGCGGCGCTGCGGACGTTGAGCCTGCGATGAGGACGGCGGGAGGCTTCGTGAGCGAGCGGGGCGAGCGGGCCATGGGCACGGTGGCGTCGCGAACGCGGCCGGCGGAGGAGGCGGCGTGAACGTGGAGCGGGATCTGGTGTCGGCGGAGGCCGCGGGCGACGAGCGGCTGATCGAGGCGGCGCTGCGGCCCAAGCGGCTGGACGAGTTCATCGGGCAGGCGCGCGTGCGCGAGCAGCTGTCGCTGGTGCTGCACAGCGCGCTGCGCCGGAACCGGCCGCCCGACCACGTGCTGATGAGCGGCTCGCCTGGGCTCGGCAAGACGACGCTCTCAATGATCATCGCGACCGAGCT
Source organism: Planobispora longispora (assembly GCF_016863135.1). Classification (GTDB taxonomy): domain Bacteria; phylum Actinomycetota; class Actinomycetes; order Streptosporangiales; family Streptosporangiaceae; genus Planobispora; species Planobispora longispora. Next base: position 50,232 of record NZ_BOOH01000046.1, on the reverse strand, counting down.
GGGCGTCCCGCTCCGCATCACCTCCGGACCCGCCCTGGAGCGGGCCGGCGACCTCGCCGCGATCCTCTCGACGTTGTCGGAGGGGGAGGTCCTGTTCATCGACGAGATCCACCGGATGGCCCGTCCCGCCGAGGAGATGCTCTACCTGGCGATGGAGGACTTCCGGGTCGACATCGTGGTGGGCAAGGGGCCGGGCGCGACCGCGATCCCGCTGGAGATCGCCCCGTTCACCCTGGTCGGGGCGACCACCCGGGCGGGCCTGCTGCCGGCGCCGCTGCGCGACCGGTTCGGCTTCGTCGCGCACATGGACTTCTACGAGGCCGCCGAGCTGGAGCGGGTGCTGCACCGCTCCGCGGGGCTGCTGGGCCTGGAGCTCCCGGCGGACGCGGCGCGCGAGGTCGCCGGGCGGTCCCGGGGCACGCCCCGGATCGCCAACCGGCTGCTGCGCCGGGTCCGCGACTTCGCCGAGGTCCGCGCCGACGGTGTGATCACCCGGGAGATCGCCTCGGCCGCGCTGAACCTCTACGAGGTCGACGCCCAGGGGCTGGACCGGCTCGACCGGGCGGTGCTGGGAGCGCTGCTGCGCAGGTTCGGCGGCGGTCCGGTCGGCCTGTCCACGCTGGCGGTCGCGGTGGGGGAGGAGCCGGAGACGGTCGAGGTGGTCGCCGAGCCGTTCCTGGTCCGGCAGGGTCTGCTGGCCCGCACCCCCCGCGGCCGGGTCGCGACCGCGGCCGCCTGGGTCCACCTGGGGCTGACCCCGCCGCCGGACGCGTTCGGCGCCGGGGTCACCGCCGCCGATCCCGCGGGAGGGAGCGGACGGGGCGTCGTCGCCGGTCCCGGAGAAGCCCCCGGCTCCGGGGAAGGGGACGGACGGGTCGCCGCCGCCGATCCCGGGGAAGGGGACGGGCGTCTCTGACGTCGTTCCGCGCGCCGTCCCGCCGTGGGACGGCCGGACCTCCCGGATGCGCCGGGGCTCCGCCGTCCTCGCGGGTTCCGGGGAACGGCGTGGACCGCGACAAATGCCCCTGACGTCGCTTTTTCTTCCCGGGAGGGCTCGGCGAAGGCCGTATAGGATTCCGTGCGGGAGCCGTACAGAATCGATCACGGATTGGTGACAACCCTCTCGAAACGGGAACTTCCCTGTATGTGAGATCGTGACTTCGTTGCCGCGCTTCGAACAGCTCGCCTAAACTCCGTGGCTTGGCTGGCTGTGTAGGCTGACGTGCTGAGCGGCGTGGCCGTATTCAGACGTCCGGCGGCAGGCCGGTCATTCCCAAATGAAGGAGCGGCCCCATGGGTGACTACTCAAGCCTTATCATGATCGCTCTCATGGTCGTGGTGTTCTACTTCCTGCTCATCCGCCCGCAGCGCAAGCGGCAGCAGGAGCAGATCCAGATGCAGAACTCCCTCACCCCGGGGACGCGCGTCATGACCACGACCGGGCTTTTCGCCACCGTAGTGGCGATCGACGCCGAGGACGTGATCCTGGAGATCGCCCCCGGCGTCGAGACCCGCTGGGTCAAGGCCGCCATCGGGCGTGTGCTGACCCCGGTCGACGACGTCGAGGACGACCTCAAGGCCGTCGACAGCGACGTGGTGGAGACCGCAGAGCAGCAGGACGACGACCAGGACTCGACCACCAAGAAGTCCTGACCAGGCTCACCGCCAATCCCCTATAGCCGAAAGAACTGACGACCAGTGGCCCGACCGACCAGCGGCCAGAGCAGACCGGGGCGCATGCTCCTGGTGCTCCTGGCGCTCATCCTCGCCATGGGCGGGGTGATGCTCCTCAACAAGGCGCTCACCCCCGAATATGGCCTCGACCTCGCCGGCGGCACGACAGTGACGCTGCAGCCCATCACCCCGGACGGGAGCGACCCCTCCGAGGAGAGCCTCAACCTTGCCGTGAACATCATCCGGGACCGGGTGAACGGCAGTGGCATCTCCGACGCCGAGGTCGCCATAGCCGGTGACAACATCGTCATCTCCGTCCCCGGAGTGGGCCAGGAGGAAGTCGTCAAGCTGGTCGGTACGACCGCCGAGCTGCGTTTCCGCCAGGTGCTCGCGATCGGCGCCGGTGCGCCCACGCCCCCGGGTGAGATGTCCACCCAGGCGCCGACGCCCTCCGCCTCGCCCACGGCCACCGGCGGGCAGGGCACGCCCGCGCCGAAGCCGTCCGCGACCGCGCCGAAGCCGTCCGAGACCGCGGCGCCGAGCCCGACCGGCTCGCCCGCCGGGCGCGGCCTGTCCTCCGCGCTGACCGACCCGAGCCCCGCCGCCTCGGCCCAGCCGGGGAAGGGCGCGACCCCGTCGGCCCAGGCCAGGCAGAACGGGACGCAGAACGGAACCGGCGCGGCCCGGCAGGGCAAGGGCGCCACCCCCTCGGCGGCCCCGAGCTCGCCCGCCCCGAGCACCAGCGCCACCCCGTCGGCCCAGGCCACGCCCCCGGCCGAGGAGTCGGTGGCCGGGATCGACCTCGGCGGGATCGACGAGGCCGTGCTCAAGGAGTTCCAGGCCCTCGACTGCTCGAAGAAGGACCGGGGCCAGGGCGCCCAGGACGAGCCGAACAAGCAGTTCGCCGGCTGCAGCGACGACGGCAGCGTCAAGTACATCCTCGACAAGGCCGCCGTGACCGGCACCGCGATCGACAGCGCCGAGGCGGGCCAGGAGCCGAGCACCGGCGAGTGGCTCGTCCAGCTCTCCTTCAAGGGCCAGGGCCCCGAGCAGTGGACCAAGGTCACCACGACGGCCTACAACTCCCAGGAGCCGCGCACCCAGGTCGCCATGGTCCTGGACGGCGTGGTGATCTCCGCCCCGGTCATCCAGGAGCCCATCACCGGCGGCCGGGCGCAGATCTCCGGCGGCTTCACCCTGGAGACCGCCACCGAGCTGGCCAACCAGCTCAAGTACGGCGCGCTGCCGCTGAAGTTCGAGAAGGGCTCGATCGACGAGGTCTCCTCCACCCTGGGCGCCGACCAGCTCCGCGGCGGTCTCATCGCCGGCGCGATCGGCCTGGCCCTGGTGGTCGTCTACTCGATGCTCTACTACCGCGGCCTGGGCGTCGTCTCGGTGCTGAGCCTCGCGGTCGCCACCATCCTGACCTACCAGTCGGTGGTGCTGCTCGGCCACTTCGCGGGCTTCCGCCTCTCGCTGCCGCACATCATCGGTCTGATCGTCTCGATCGGTATCACCGCGGACTCGTTCATCGTCTACTTCGAGCGCATCCGTGACGAGATGAAGGAGGGCCGCCGCACGCTGCGCGCGGCCGTCGAGGTCGCCTGGGTCCGTGCCCGGCGGACGATCCTGATCGCCGACGCGGTCATGTTCATCGCCGCCGTGGTCCTCTACTTCCTGGCGGTCGGCGGAGTGGCCGGATTCGCGTTCGCGATGGGCCTGACCACCCTGATCGACATCGTCGTGGTGTTCATGTTCACCAAGCCGTTCGTCGCGCTGCTGGCCCGCCTGAAGTTCTTCGCCAAGGGGCACCCGCTCTCCGGTCTCGACGCCGAGCGCATGAGCGTCCAGCCGGTCGCCGGCCCCAAGACCGTTTCACAGGAGGCATGATGGCCGGCCTCGTAAGTCGCCTGTACCGGGGCGAGGTCAACGTCGACTTCGTCGGACGCCAGAAGCTCTGGTACAGCCTGTCCGCCTTCCTGCTCGTGATCTCCGTCGCGGGTCTGATCGTCAACGGCCTGAACCTGGGCGTGGAGTTCAAGGGCGGATCCGTCTTCTCCTTCAAGGCGCCCTCGGCCACCATCGAGCAGGTCCGCGGCACCATTCAGGAGGCGGGCGCGCACCAGGTCATCGTTCAGACGACCAACAACGGCTGGCGGGTCACCACCGAGAGCCTCCCGGAGCAGGAGGTGACCGCGGTGCAGAACGCGGTCACCAAGAGGTTCGGCGGTGACGTCACCCTCCAGGTGATCGGCGGTTCGTGGGGCGGCCAGGTCGCCGACAAGGCCGTCATCGGTCTGATCGTCTTCATGCTGGCGATCATCCTGTACCTGACGATGGCCTTCGAGTGGAAGATGGCGCTGGCCGCCATCGTCGCGCTGATCCACGACCTGGTGATCACCGCGGGCGTCTACGCGTGGTCCGGGTTCGAGGTCACCCCGGCGACCCTGCTGGGCTTCCTGACGATCCTCGGATACTCGCTGTACGACGCGGTCGTGGTGTTCGACATGATCAAGGAGGTCACCGCCAAGCTCGGCACGACCTCGAAGGTCACCTACACCCAGGCCGCCAACGACGCGCTGAACCACACGCTGATCCGGTCGCTGAACACCACCCTGGTGGCGATCCTGCCGGTGGCGGCGATCCTGTTCATCGGCACCACGCTGTTCGGCGCGGGCACGCTGAAGGACCTGTCGCTGGCGCTGTTCGTCGGCATGATCGTCGGTACCTACTCCTCGCTGTGCGTGGCGACGCCGCTGCTGGTGACGCTGAAGGAGCGCGAGCCGCGCTACCGGAAGATCGCCGAGCGGCTCGCCGCCACGGGCGGGGCGGGCGCCAAGACGGAGGGCGCCAAGGCCGCCCGCCAGACGGTGACGGCGGGAGCGGCCAAGGCCGCGGCCGCGGACGACAAGCGCAAGAAGAAGTAGCCGGAAGCGATCACGCCTCCGCCTCCCCGCCGGGGAGGCGGAGGCGTTTTCCGTGGGCGGGCTCCTCTCCCCGGGCGACGTCCTCCGGCAGACTCGTCACCGGCACCACCTCGCAGACCCCGCCGCACCACCCCGCAGACCCCGCCGGGAGCCCCCAGAGGCCCCGGGCGGGAGCACCCGCAGAACGCCCCACCGCCCCACCGCCCCACCGACTCCACCGACTCCACCAGGGATGTGAACATGAGCGACCTGAGCCGGCTGATCCTGGACCGGATCCGCGACGTGCCCGACTACCCCAAGCCGGGAATCCTGTTCAAGGACATCACCCCGCTGCTCTCCGACCCCGAGGCGTTCGCCGCGGTGACGGACGAGCTGGCCGGGCTGCACACCGTCGACAAGATCGTGGGCATCGAGGCCCGCGGGTTCATCCTGGCCGCCCCCGCGGCCTACAAGGCCCGCGCCGGGTTCGTCCCGATGCGAAAGAAGGGCAAACTTCCCGCGGAAACGCTCGACGCGTCTTACGATCTGGAGTACGGCTCCGCCACCATCGAGGTCCACCGGGACGCCTTCGCCCCCGGAGAGCGGGTCCTGATCGTCGATGACGTGCTCGCCACCGGAGGGACGGCGCGCGCGGCGGTGGAGCTGGTCCGCAGGGCGGGCGCCGAGGTCGTCGCCGTCGCCGTGCTCATGGAACTGGCCTTCCTGAAGGGGCGGGAGAGGCTCGACGGGGTCGGGCTCCACTCCCTCGTGATCGTCTGATCCACCCCCGGGGCGGGCGGCACCCAACCGCGTCTGGATACACTGAGGGATCTGGACTCGAACGTAAGGAGTCTGAGTGCCCCGTGATGTGGTCGTGCCCGACGTGACCGCCGGCGGTGGCGGTCCCGACATGGCCGTCCCGGCAGGCGATGCCGGTTCCGCCATGTCCGGAGCCACCGAAGAGAAACCGGCGGTGCGGCGGAGGCTCGCCCGCTTTGGGGGGCAATGGGGTGGCGCCATGAACCCGGTGCTTGAGCCGCTTTTCCGTACGGTCCGCGCGACCCATCCGAAGGCCGACCTTCGGCTGATCGAGCGGGCCTACGAGGTGGCGGCCTATCACCACCGCGATCAGAAGCGCAAGAGCGGTGATCCGTACATCACCCACCCGCTGGCCGTCGCGACGATCCTGGCCGAGCTGGGCACCGACGACGAGACGCTGTGCGCGGCGCTGCTGCACGACACCGTCGAGGACACCGCCTACGGCCTGGACGAGCTGCGGACGGACTTCGGCGACAGCATCGCGCAGCTGGTCGACGGCGTCACCAAGCTCGACAAGGTGAAGTTCGGCGACGCCGCCCAGGCCGAGACCGTGCGCAAGATGGTCGTGGCCATGTCCCGCGACATCAGGGTGCTGGTCATCAAGCTCGCCGACCGGCTGCACAACATGCGCACTATGCGCTACCTGCCCGAGCACAAGCGGCAGCAGAAGTCCCGCGAGACGCTGGAGATCTTCGCCCCGCTCGCCCACCGGCTGGGCATGAACACCATCAAGTGGGAGCTGGAGGACCTCGCGTTCGCCATGCTCTACCCCAAGCGCTACGACGAGATCGCCCGGATGGTGTCGAAGCGGGCCCCGCGCCGGGACCTGTTCCTGCAGGAGGTCATCGAGACCGTCTCCGCGGACCTGCGCGAGGCCAAGATCCGCGCCGAGGTCAAGGGCCGCCCCAAGCACTACTACTCGGTCTACCAGAAGATGATCGCCCGGGACGTCGCGTTCGACGACATCTACGATCTGGTGGGCATCCGGGTGCTGGTCGACACGGTCCGCGACTGCTACGCCGCCCTCGGAACGATCCACGCGCGGTGGAAGCCGGTGGCCGGCCGGTTCAAGGACTACATCGCGATGCCCAAGTTCAACATGTACCAGTCGCTGCACACCACGGTGATCGGTCCCGAGGGCAAGCCGGTGGAGCTGCAGATCCGCACCCACAGCATGCACCGCAGGGCGGAGTACGGCGTCGCCGCGCACTGGAAGTACAAGGAGGACATGACCACCTCCGGCCCGGGCGGGACGAAGCTGAAGCCCGCCAGCGACATGGCGTGGCTGCGCCAGCTTCTGGACTGGCAGAAGGAGACCGCCGACCCGGGGGAGTTCCTGGAGTCGCTCCGGTTCGACCTGTCGGTCTCCGAGGTCTACGTCTTCACCCCGCGCGGCCAGGTGCTCGCCCTCCCCGAGGGCGCGACCCCGGTCGACTTCGCCTACGCCGTCCACACCGAGGTGGGCCACCGCTGCATCGGCGCCCGGGTCAACGGCCGCCTGGTGCCGCTGGAGTCCCGGCTCAACAACGGCGACACCGTCGAGATCTTCACCTCCAAGTCGCCGGACGCCGGTCCGTCCCGCGACTGGCTGAAGTTCGTCAAGTCCGGCCGGGCCCGCAACAAGATCCGCCAGTGGTTCTCCAAGGAGCGCCGCGAGACCGCGATCGAGGCGGGCAAGGAGGCCATCGGGCGGGCCATGCGCAAGCAGGGCCTCCCGCTGCAGCGCCTGATGTCCGGAGAATCCCTCCTGGCGCTCGCGAGGGACCTGCGCTACCCGGATGTCTCCTCGCTCTACGCGGCGGTCGGAGAGGGCCACGTGGCCGCGCAGACGGTCGTGCAGAAGCTGGTGCAGTCCCTCGGCGGCGTGGAGAGCGCCGAGGAGGACATCGCCGAGACCGCGGTCCCGACGAAGCTCCGGGGCCGGCCGCGCGGCGGCGGCGGAGCGGGCGTGGTGGTCGCGGGCGACTCCGACGTCTGGGTACGGCTCTCGCGCTGCTGCACCCCGGTCCCCGGCGACGACATCGTCGGCTTCGTCACCCGCGGGCACGGCGTGTCGGTGCACCGGACCAACTGCCCCAACGTGGAGCAGCTGCGGTCCGAGCCGGACCGCCTGGTCGAGGTCTCCTGGGCGCCCGGCGGCGACTCGGTCTTCCTCGTCGCCATCCAGGTCGAGGCGCTGGACCGGCCCCGCCTGCTGTCCGACGTCACCCGGACCCTGTCCGACCAGCACGTGAACATCCTGTCGGCGTCGGTGACCACGTCCCGCGACCGTGTGGCGATCAGCAAGTTCACCTTCGAGATGGGCGACCCCAAGCACCTGGGCCACGTCCTGAAGGCCGTCCGCAACATCCAGGGCGTCTACGACGTCTACCGGGTCAGCGGCGCCGGGGGCTGAGCGAGCAGGAAACGAAACCCCTCGCCGCGGCGGCGCCCATCACGCGGTCACGGCCTCTCGCCGCACCGGCGCCGTGAGGGGGGAATCCTCGCGATCGGGGCGGCGGAGCGGGCCTCTGCCGTGCCGGTGACCCCCTCGCCTTACGTGGTGCCGTACATGCGACGGCGCCGGTACGGCGAGGGGCGCACGGACCTGTTCGGCGCCGCCGTACGGTGGGCGACCCCGGCGGGCCGGGCTCAGGAGAAGGGCCGGGCTCAGGAGAACTCGGCGAGCGTGCGCTCGGCCTCCTCCAGCCAGGAGCGGCGGGCGGTCAGGGCCTCCTCGGCGTCCTTGGCGTCCTTGTCCCGGCCGGCGGCGCGGGCCTTGGCCAGGCGGGACTCCAGCTGCTCGATGGACCTGCGGAGCTGGTCCACCGTGTTCTGGGCGCGGGCACGGGCCTCGGGGTTGGAGCGCTTCCACTCCGCCTCCTCGGCCTTGCGGACCGCGTCGTCCACCTTGCGCAGCCCGCCCTCCAGGCGGTCGCGCTGCTCGCGGGGGACGGGGCCGGCGTCCTCCCAGCGCTCCAGGAGACCGCGCAGGGCGGCCCGGGCGGAGCGGGCGTCGGTGACGGGGAGGATCTTCTCCGCCTCGGCCAGGAGCTGCTCCTTGACCTCGGCGTTGGCCGCCAGCGAGGCGTCACGCTCGGCGAAGACCGCCGATCGGGCCTGGAAGAACTGGTCCTGGGCGCCCTTGAACCGGGCCCAGAGCTCGTCCTCGACGTCGCGGGCGGCCCGGCCGGCGGCCTTCCACTGCCGCATCAGCTCCCGGTAGGCCGAGGCGGTGGCGCCCCAGTCGGTGGAGGAGGCCAGGCTCTCCGCCTCCGCCACGATGCGCTCCTTGGTGCTGCGCACGCCCTCGCGCTGCTCGTCCAGGCCCGCGAAGTAGGCCTTGCGCCGCTTGGCGAAGGCCGTGCGGGCCGCCGACAGCCGCTTCCACAGCGCGGCCTCGGTGGTCCGGTCGATCCGCTCGGCGGCCTTCCACTCCTCCACCAGCTGGCGCAGGCGCTCCCCGCCGGTCTTCCAGTGGGTGGTCGACTCGGCCACCGACTCGGCCTCGGCGACGATGCGCTCCTTGATGCCCCTGGCCTCGGCGCGCGCCACGTCGCGGGCGGCCTTGACCTCCTCGCGGCGCTGCGTGACCAGCTCCGTGAGGGTGTCCAGCCGCTTCAGCAGCGCGTCGAGATCGCCGACCGCGTGCGCGTCGGTGATCGCCTCGCGGAGCTTGACGATGGTGGCCTCGGCCTGGGCGGGAGGCAGGTCCGTACCGCGCACCCGCTGCTCCAGCAGCGTGACCTGCCCGGCCAGCTCGTCGAACTTGCGATGGAAGTAGGCGAGGGCCTCCTCCGGCTCGCCGGCCTGCCAGGACCCGACGGCCCGCTCTCCCTCAGCCGTACGCACGTAGACGGTGCCGTCGTCGTCTACCCGGCCCCACGGGTCGGTGCTCACCGTGTCCTCCCGCACTTTCCTCAGCCTTTCCGGGAACCGTACGGCCCCGGGTTCGTATGCCTGGTTGTATTACGTCAGCTCTTGGCGGATATTGTCACGTCTTTGATCTCGACGGTTTTCTTCGGGGCCCCGGTGCCGTCCTGTCCCGGGGTGATGACGCCGCCCTTGTTCACCTTGTCGATGATCTCCAGGCCCTTGGTAACCGTACCGAACGGGGTGTAGTTCGGGCCCAGGCCGGTGTCGCCGAACACGATGAAGAACTGGCTGCCGTTGGTGTTGGGACCGCTGTTGGCCATGGCGACCACGCCGCGGGTGTACTTGGCGCCCTCGAGGTTCTCGTCCACGAAACGGTAGCCGGGACCGCCCTGGCCGTCGGTCATGCCCTTGCCGTCGGCCGTGGCCAGCGGGTCGCCGCACTGCAGCACGGGGAACTCCGCGGAGCCCAGGCGGTGGCACTTGGAGCCGTCGAAGTAGTCCTTCGAGGCGAGGAACGCGAAGGAGCCGACCGTGCAGGGGGTCTTCTCGGCGTCCAGCTTGATGACGATGTCGCCCTGGCTGGTCTTCAGCGTCATGGTCTTGGGGGAGAGATCTACCTTGGCCGGGGGCATGCCGACGTCCTTGGCCTGGCCGCCCTCGGCTGCGGGGACGTAGCCGCAGGTTCCCGCGGCCTTGTCGAAGGCCGTGGGCTGGGGCCCGGCCGCGCTCGCGCTCGCCTCCGGGTCCGCGCTCCCGTTCGCCGAGGGGGTGGCCGCCGCGTCCGTCGGGGAGGAGTCGCCGGAACCTCCCAGCAGGACCGTCGCGGCGACGATGCCGCCGATGACCACCACGGTTCCCACGGTGCTGCCGATGATCGCGGTCTTCCTGGCCTTGGTCTCGCGCTCCACGCGCCGGTGCATCTGCCGCTCGTAGTGCTCGCGCGCCAGTTGCTTCTGGCGGTCCTTGCCGCTCACCGCTTCGCCCTCCCGAGTGCCGGAGTATTACATATTGAGGTGGGCGAATCGTATCGGCCACAGCGCGATGATTCGCAGCCCGCCGACCCGCACCGGTACCCTTCGGTTACATTCCCATCCGCATTCTTGACGAGATCAGCTGAGGCAGATGCTCATCGCCGGCTTTCCCGCAGGGTCCTTCCAGGCCAACTGCTATGTCGTCGCTCCCGCCGCGGGCGAGGAGTGCGTCATCGTCGATCCGGGGCAGAACGCCGTCGGCGACCTGGACGACGTGCTGCGCGAGCATCGGCTCAAGCCGGTCGCGGTGCTGGTCACCCACGGTCACATCGATCACATGTGGTCGGTCGCCCCGGTCTGCGGCGCGCGCGACGTGCCGGCCTGGATCCACCCCGAAGACCGCGATCTGCTGTCCGACCCGGGCAAGGGATTGTCGCTGACGACCCGGCAGCAGCTGTTCGGCGGGCTCACCTTCACCGAACCCGACGACGTGCGCGAGCTGGCCGACGGCGAGGTGCTGAGGCTGGCGGGCATGGAGCTCACGGTCGACCACACGCCCGGCCATACCAGGGGGTCGGTGACGTTCAGGCTGCCCTCCACGGACGAGATCCCGGACGTGATGTTCTCGGGCGACCTGCTGTTCGCCGGCTCCATCGGCCGCACAGACCTCCCGGGCGGCGACTACCCGACGATCCTGCGCAGCCTGGCCGCCAAGTGCCTGCCGCTGCCGGACGACACGGTGGTCCTGCCCGGCCACGGACCACAGACCACGATCGGCCGGGAGCGCGCCACCAATCCGTATCTCGCGGAGGCGGCTCCCCACGCCGGTCCCAGCAGGGGACTTTAGAGACATGAGCTTCCAGGCGCCCAAGGGCACCTTCGACTGGACCCCGCCGCGCTCCGAGCGGGTCCTCGCCATCCGGGAGGCGCTCGCCGCCCCCGCCCGCCGCGCGGGCTACGGCTACATCGAGACACCGGTCTTCGAGGACACCGCGCTGTTCGCACGCGGCGTGGGGGAGTCGACCGACATCGTCTCCAAGGAGATGTACACCTTCACCGACAAGGGCGGGCGCTCCCTCACGCTGCGCCCCGAGGGCACCGCGTCGGTCGTGCGGGCGGTCCTGCAGCACGGCCTGCACAACGGGCAGCTCCCCGTCAAGCTGTGGTACTCCGGAAGCCAGTTCCGCTACGAGCGCGCGCAGAAGGGCCGCTACCGCCACTTCTGGCAGGTCGGCGCCGAGGCCCTCGGCTCCGAGGACCCGGCGCTGGACGCCGAGCTGATCATGCTGGCCGCCGACGGCTACGCCGGGCTGGGCCTGACCGGGGTCCGGCTGCTGATCAACACGCTGGGCTGCAAGGAGTGCCGCCCCGGCTACCGGGCCGCGCTCCAGGAGTTCCTGCGCGCCCTCGACCTCGACGAGCCCACCCGGGCCCGGATCGAGATCAATCCGTTGCGCGTGCTGGACGACAAGCGCCCGGAGGTGCAGGCCCAGCTGGCCGGCGCGCCGATGGTCGTCGACCACCTGTGCGGGGCATGCAAGACCTACCACGAGGAGGTCCGCTCGCTGCTGACCGCCTCGGGCGTCGCCTTCGCCGACGACCCGCGCCTGGTGCGCGGTCTCGACTACTACACCCGCACCACCTTCGAGTTCGTCCACGACGGGCTGGGCTCGCAGTCCGCGGTCGGCGGCGGCGGGCGCTACGACGGGCTGAGCGAGATGATCGGCGGTCCGTCGCTGCCGAGCGTCGGCTGGGCGCTCGGCGTGGACCGCACGCTCCTGGCGATGGAGGCCGAGGGCCTGCTTGCGGACGAGGCCGCCGGGGAACGTGTGCAGGTGTACGGTGTCCCGCTGGGTGAGGAAGCACGCCGCCGGATGTTCCTTCTGGTCACGGAACTGCGCCGGGCGGGCCTCGTCGCCGACATGTCGTTCGGCGGCAAGGGCCTCAAGGGGGCCATGAAGGGCGCCGACCGCTCCGGCGCCCGCTACGCGCTGGTCCTGGGCGAGCGCGACCTGGCGGCCCGGGCCGTACAGCTGAAAGACCTGACCACCGCAGAGCAGACCGAGGTGCCGTTGACCGAGGTCGTCGACATTCTGAAGGGGAAGTTTTCGTGATCCGCACGCACACCGCCGGTTCGCTCCGCAAGGAGCACGCGGGTGAGCAGGTAACGCTGGCCGGATGGGTGGCGCGCCGCCGCGACCACGGCGGCGTGGTCTTCATCGACCTGCGTGACGCCTCCGGCACGGCCCAGGTGGTCTTCCGCGAGGAGGACGACGCGCACGGCCTGCGCGCCGAGTACTGCGTCAAGGTCGTCGGGGAGGTGCGGGTCCGCCCCGCGGGCAACGAGAACCCCGACCTGCCCACCGGCGAGATCGAGGTCGTCGCCTCCGAGGTCGAGGTGCTCAGCGAGTCCGCCCCGCTGCCGTTCCCGATCGAGGGCAACGCCGGGGTCTCGGAGGAGGCCCGGCTGAAGTACCGCTACCTCGACATCCGCCGCCAGCAGGTCGCGCAGGCGATGCGCGTGCGCTCCAAGGCCACCTACCTCGCCAACGAGGTGCTCAACGAGCACGGGTTCGTCTACGTCGAGACGCCGACGCTGACCCGCTCCACCCCCGAGGGCGCCCGCGACTTCCTGGTCCCGGTCCGCCTGCAGCCCGGCAACTGGTACGCCCTGCCCCAGTCGCCGCAGCTGTTCAAGCAGCTGCTGCAGGTGGCGGGCCTGGAGCGCTACTACCAGCTGGCCAAGTGCTACCGCGACGAGGACCTGCGCGCCGACCGGCAGCCGGAGTTCACCCAGATCGACCTCGAGATGTCCTTCGTGGACCAGGAGGACGTCATCGCCGTCGGCGAGGCGCTGATCGGGCGGGTTTGGAAGGAGATCCTCGGCTACGAGATCCCCGTGCCGCTGCCCCGGATGACCTACGCCGACGCCATGGCCCGTTACGGCTCCGACAAGCCGGACCTGCGCTTCGGCCAGGAGCTCGTCGACATGACCGGGTTCTTCGCCGACACCACCTTCCGGGTCTTCCAGGCGCCGTACGTCGGCGCCGTGGTCATGCCGGGCGGCGCCTCCCAGACCCGCAAGGAGCTGGACGGCTGGCAGGAGTGGGCCAAGTCGCGCGGCGCCCGGGGCCTGGCCTACGTTCTGGTCGGCGAGGACGGCACGCTCGGCGGCCCGGTCGCCAAGAACCTGTCGGAGACCGAGACCGCGGGTCTGGCCGCCAAGGCCGGCGCGAACCCCGGTGACGCGATCTTCTTCGCGGCCGGCGCCGCCGCCGCCTCCCGCGACCTGCTCGGCGCGGCCCGCCTGGAGATCGGCCGGCGCTGCGGCCTGATCGACGAGTCGCAGTGGAGCTTCCTGTGGGTCGTCGACGCGCCGATGTTCGAGCCCGTGCTCGACGACGCCGGCACCCAGATCGGCTGGACCGCGGTGCACCACCCGTTCACCGGTCCCAAGCCCGAGTGGGCCGACACCTTCCAGGACAACCCGGGTGAGGCCCTGGCCTACGCCTACGACATGGTCTGCAACGGCATGGAGATCGGCGGCGGCTCGATCCGTATCCACCGCGCCGAGATGCAGCAGCGCGTCTTCGACGTGCTCGGCATCTCCAAGGAGGAGGCCGAGAGCAAGTTCGGCTTCCTGCTGGAGGCGTTCAAGTACGGCCCGCCGCCGCACGGCGGCATCGCCTACGGCTGGGACCGCATCTGCATGCTGCTGGCGGGCGGCGACTCGATCCGCGACGTCATCGCCTTCCCGAAGACGGCCTCCGGCTTCGACCCGCTGACCGGCGCGCCCACCCCGATCACGGGCGAGCAGCGCAAGGAGGCGGGCGTCGACGCCAAGCCGAAGGAGACGGGGCCGAAGGAGGCCGAGGCGGCCAAGCCCGCCTGAGCCCGATCCACCCGCATGCCGGTGCCCCGGCGGGCACGCCGCCCGCCGGGGCACCGGCATGAGATGCGGGCGTTCCGGCGCGACCGTACGGCCGTAGCCCCTCGCATGCTCCCGGCGGATGTCAGAAGCGGACCGGGAGCGCGTTCAGGCCGCGGATGAACGAGGCCTGCCCGCGCCAGGAGAGCTCCCCGGGGGCGCAGTCGAGGGCGATGCCCGGAAGGCGGCGCAGCAGCGTCTCGAAGGCGATCTGAGCCTCCATGCGGGCCAGCGGGGCGCCCAGGCAGAAGTGGACGCCGTGGCCGAAGGCCATGTGCTGGCCGGGGGACCGGGTGACGTCCAACGTGTCCGGATCGTCGAACGCCGCAGGGTCGCGCCCGGCCGCGCCGAGCGAGACGTGGACCAGGCTGTCCGCGGGGATGGGAACGCCTCCCAGCTGGAGGTCCTCGGTGGCGAAGCGGAGGGTGGCGCGCTCCAGCGGCCCGTCGTAGCGGAGGAACTCCTCGACGGCGCCCGGGATCAGATCGGGCCGCTCCCGCAGAAGCCGGAGCTGGTCGGGGTGGGTCAGCAGGGCCAGCATGCCGTTGCCGATGAGGTTGGCCGTGGTCTCGTGCCCGGCGATGAGCAGCAGCGTGAACATGGCGATCAGCTCGGGCTCGGTCAGCGTCTCGTCCTCGTCGCGCGGGGCGACCAGCGCGCTGACCATGTCGTCCCTGGGGACGGCCCGGCGTTCGGCGATGAGCCGGGAGAAGTAGGTCTGGATGGCGCCGCTCACCTCGTCACGGCGCTTGACGGCCTCCTCGTCGAGCGACGGGACGACGAGGGTGGCCGACCAGACGCGGAAGTCGTCGCGGTCCTCGGCGGGCACTCCAAGCAGCTCGCAGATCACGGTGACCGGCAGCGGGAAGGCGAAGTCGTCGAGGAGGTCGGCCCGCCCTCCGCCCTCCATCCGGTCGATCAGCCGGTCGGTGATCTCCTGGACCCGGGGGCGCAGGCTCTCGACCCGGCGCGGGGTGAACGCCTTGGAGACCAGGCGGCGCAGCCGGGTGTGATTCGGCGGATCGCTGGAGAGCATGTTGTCGGCGAACGCGGGATTGGCGCCGGCCAGCTCCTGCAGGAGGGCGGATCCGTGCTGCAGGTTCTTGGCCAGCCGGGGGTCGCCCAGCGCTGCCCGGCCGTGCTCGTGGTCGATGACCAGGAACGACGGCATTCCCGGGGGAAAGTCCACCGGATGGACCGGGCTCGCGTCGCGCAGCCCGGCGTACTGGGCGTACGGGTCCCGGACGAACGCCGGGGCGAGCAGGAACTCGATCGGCAGTTTCCCGGGGGCCGATCCGTTTCCGGAGATCGGGTCGTGCGCGGTGGAATGTCCGTCGCCGGTGGCTGGGCCGGGCACGGGGGTCGGGTCGGGCATGGGCGCCTCCTCGGTGAGTCGGATCGCGTGCCTTGCCCCTATAGCTTGATCTCCTGCGGGCGATGATCGACTCGATGTGACCGAGATCACAGAATGGAGTCGCCTCGCCCGCGCGGGTCCCGTGCCGCGAGCCGGCCCGGGACGTCTCAGGAGACCTTGACGTCCTTGATGATGACCGGGATCTTGGGGGCGTTGGAGCCGCCGTCGCCGGTGATGTCGTCGGGGTTGGTGATCCACCCGCCCTTGACGATCTCGTCGACGATCTCCAGGCCCTTGGAGATGGTGCCGATCGGTGTGTAGGCCGCCGCCGCGTCGAGCTGGGCGGTCTCGTCGCTGTAGGAGATCCAGAACTGGCTGCCGTTCTGGTTGCTCGCGTCCCCCGGCTGGGCCAGCGCGACCGTGCCCCGGCCGTACGACAGGCCGCCCAGGTTCTCGTCGTTGAACACGTAGCCCGAGCTGCCCTGCCCGTCGGTGGGGTTCTTGCCGTCGGCCTTGGCCTGCGGGTCGCCGCACTGCAGGAGCCCCAGACCCGAGTTCTCGGGGGTGGCCAGGCGGTGACACCTGGTGTTGTCGAAGAAGTTCTTCTTGGCCAGGAAGGCCATGGAGTTGACGGAGCAGGGGGCCGCCTGGGTCGCCAGATCGATCACGATGTCACCGTGGTTGGTGGTGATCGTCATGGTCTTCAGCTTCAGGTTCGGCTTGTTCGGCGGGAAGCCCACCTCCTTGGCGGGGGAGCCGCTGGTGTCCTTGCGGTACTCGCAGGTGACGGCGCCCGCCTTGAGCGGGTTGCCGGGGCTCGGCGACACGGTCGCGCTCGGCGAGGCGGTCGGGTCCGCCGACTCCGAAGCGGTCGGGGTCGGCGTGGCGGCCGCCTTGTTCTCGGCGTCGCTGCTGCCTCCGAGCAGGGTCGTCGCAGCGATCAGGCCACCGGCCACGACGGCCACTGCGACGCCGGCGCCGATGAAGGTGTTCCGCTTCGCCTTGCCGGCCTGCTGCGCACGCTGAACCTGTCGTTCCTTGTGCTCTCGTGCCAGCTGGCTCTGGCGGTCTTCGCCGCTCACCGCTATGTCCTCCAGGATCGCCTTTGCATGACTGTTAACCCGGCGAAAGCGTACCGGCACTGGAGTGTGCTGGATGTAAGTGACGGAATCTGACGGATGGCGATGGATGGGATCAGTGGGAAAACACTGGATCTCTTTACGCGTTCCGGAACCTCTGCGTGGTGAGATGCGTACTCGGTGACCACGAACTACGCACGACCGGAGCAACGCCATGTTCGAGCAATTCCTCGGCCTGCCCTCGCACCCGCTGATCGTTCACGCGGCCGTCGTCCTGACGCCGCTCCTGGCCGTGCTGGCCGCGGTCTACGCACTGGCGCCGCGCACCCGTCCCGCGCTGACCTGGGCGGTGCTGGGACTCGCCGTGGTCACGCCCATCGCCACCCTGCTGGCCAGGCAGAGCGGCATCGCGCTCAAGGAGGCCCGGTTCTCCTCCGCCGGGGGACAGCTCGGCCGGCGCATCGCCGAGCACGAGAGCTTCGGCACGCCGATGGCGCTGGTCGCGGCCGCCCTGGGACTGGCCGCCCTGGGGCTGGTCTACGTCACCCGCGGCGACCGGTTCGGCCGCCCGGTGGTCCTGGCCGTCTCGGCGCTGACCGTGGTCCTGGCCCTGGTCGCGGGCTACTACGCGGCGCGCGCCGGGCACAGCGGGGCCGTGGCCGTCTGGGGAAGCTAGGCGCCCCTCCGGCCGGCCCGCGCCCCGTCGCGTCACACGGGACGGCGCCGGCACGGTACGGCGGGCGTCCGCGGGAGCGGGGACGCCCGCCGGTGGCGGTACTGTCGGGGGGTGGACAGCCTGTTCGACTCGGTGGCGGAGGAGGCCCACCGCGGCCAGGAGCCCCTCGCGGTCCGGATGCGCCCGCGGGCCCTGGACGAGGTGATCGGCCAGCGCCACCTCCTGGGCCCGGGGACGCCGCTGCGCCGGCTCGTCGAGGCCGAGGCGCCGATGTCGCTGTTCCTGTGGGGCCCGCCCGGCACCGGCAAGACCACCCTCGCCTACGTCGTGGCCGGGGTGACCAAGCGCCGCTTCGTCGAGGTGTCCGCGGTCTCCGCGGGCGTCAAGGAGGTCCGCGCGGCCATCGAGCAGGCCCGCCGCGACCTGGGCATGTCCGGCCGCCAGACGGTGCTGTTCGTCGACGAGGTGCACCGCTTCAACAAGGCGCAGCAGGACGCCCTGCTGCCCGCCGTGGAGAACCGCTGGGTCACCTTCATCGGGGCCACCACCGAGAACCCCTTCTTCTCCGTCATCTCGCCGCTGCTGTCGCGCTCGCTGCTGCTCACCCTGGAGCCGCTCTCCGACGACGACGTCCGCACGGTGCTGGAGCGCGCCGTCGCCGACCCCCGCGGCCTGGACGGGAAGGTCCGGCTGGCGCCGGAGGCGGCCGGCCACCTCGTCCGGCTGGCGGGCGGGGACGCCCGCCGCTCGCTGACCTACCTGGAGGCGGCCGCGCTGATCGCCGACGGCGAGGTCACCGTGGAGGTGGTGGAGCGCGCGGTGGACAAGGCGGCCGTGCGCTACGACCGCCAGGGCGACCAGCACTACGACGTGATCAGCGGTTTCATCAAGAGCATGCGGGGCTCCGACGCCGACGCGGCCCTGCACTACCTGGCCCGGATGATCGAGGCCGGCGAGGACCCCCGGTTCATCGCCCGCCGTATAATGATCTTCGCCTCCGAGGACGTCGGCATGGCCGACCCGACCTGCCTGCAGGTCGCGGTGGCCGCGTCCCAGGCGGTGGAGCTCATCGGCCTGCCCGAGGGGCGGCTCAACCTCGCCCAGGCGGTCATCCACTGCGCGCTGGCCCCCAAGTCCAACGCGGTGATCAGCGCCGTCGACGCGGCCGCGGCGGACGTCCGGCGCGGCGACATCGGCCAGGTCCCCGGCCACCTGCGCGACGCCCACTACGCCGGGGCGAAGAAACTCGGTCACGGCAAGGGCTACAAGTACCCCCACGACTTCGAGCACGGCCTGGTCCGCCAGGACTATCTCCCCGAGACGCTCCGCGACCGCCGCTACTACCAGCCCACCCGGCACGGCGCCGAGGCGGGTTTCGCCGACCGGTGGTCCCGGATCCGGGCATTCCTCCGCGGCGTGCCGGGGGAACAGGGCAAGACGCGATAGGGTCGTGCCGTTCCGGGCGGGTGAGGTAGGGAGAGTCGGCGCATGCTTACCGCGGGAGAGGTCGCCGGACTGATCGCGGCCGTGGCCTGTGTGGTCCTCGTCTGCTTTCTGATCATGGTCCTGGTCAAGCTGTCCCGGCTGGTCACCGAGACCACCAAGGCGGTCGCCGAGCTGAACGGCCGGGTGGTCCCCCTGCTGGAGGAGGTCGCGCTCACCGTCGGCGAGGCCAACCGCCAGCTCGTCGAGGTCGAGGCCGTCATCCGCGACGTCAAGCGGGTCAGCGGGCACGCGGCCAAGGTCAGCGACGTCACCCAGACGCTGGTCACCCGCCCGCTCATCAAGGTCGCGGCGCTCGGCCACGGACTCCGACAGGCCATCGGCGCCCGCGGCCGCGGCGGGTCGAAGCCCCGCGCGCTGGAGAGGCGGCGGCGATGATCCGGAGATTGTTCTACATGGCCCTGGGAGCCTTCGGGGCGGTGTGGACCATGCGTAAACTTCAGGCCCTGCACCCCAACCACGTGGCGCGCCGCGCCGTCCGCAACGCCTCCGGTCTGCTGGAGCAGGCCAGGGACATCGCGGGGGACGCGCGGGACGTCGCCGCCAGGCGGGAAACCGAGTTGCGGGCCCGCTTCGGGCTCGACACTGTGGAAAACACCTATAACTACGACGTAAAGGATGGCCGCTGACATGGAGTCGGCAGAGATCGCCCGCCGCTTCCTGCGCTTCTTCGAGGAGCGTGGGCACACCGTGGTGCCCTCGGCCAGCCTGATCGCAGAGGACCCGACGCTGCTTCTGGTCCCCGCGGGCATGGTCCCCTTCAAGCCCTACTTCCTGGGCCAGCGGAAGCCGCCCTACAAGCGGGCCGCCAGCGTGCAGAAGTGCGTGCGCACCCCCGACATCGACGAGGTCGGCAAGACGACCCGGCACGCCACGTTCTTCCAGATGCTCGGCAACTTCTCCTTCGGCGACTACTTCAAGGACCAGGCGATCCCGTTCGCCTGGGAGCTGCTGACCCGGTCCGAGGCCGACGGCGGCTTCGGGTTCTCCGAGGAACGCCTCTGGGTCACCGTCTTCCACGACGACGACGAGGCCGCCGAGATCTGGCACAAGCAGGCCGGGGTGCCGCTGGAGCGCATCCAGCGCCGCGGCCTGGCCGACAACTACTGGCACATGGGCGTTCCGGGCCCGGGCGGGCCGTGCACCGAGATCTACTACGACCGCGGCCCGGAGTACGGCCGCGAGGGCGGTCCCATCGCCGACGAGAACCGCTACCTCGAGGTCTGGAACAACGTCTTCATGCAGTTCCAGCTCGGCACGGTCCGCAGCAAGACCGACTTCGACGTCGTCGGCGAGCTGCCCGCCAAGAGCGTCGACACCGGCATGGGCCTGGAGCGCATGGCGGCGATCCTGCAGGGCGTCGACAACATCTACGAGGTCGACACCACCTACAAGATCCTCGACCGCGCGGCCGAGCTCACCAAGACCCGCTACGGCCGTGACGAGCGTTCCGACGTCAGCCTCCGCGTGGTCGCCGACCACGTCCGCACCAGCACCATGCTGGTCGCCGACGGCGTGCTGCCCGGCAACGAGGGCCGGGGCTACGTGCTCCGCCGCATCCTGCGCCGCTCGATCCGGAACCTGCGCCTGCTCGGCTCCGGCGAGGAGCGCTACATGCACGAGCTGACCGCCGTCGCGATCGACGTGATGGGCGAGCTGTACCCCGAGCTCAAGGCCGACGCGCCGCAGGTCCACGGTGTCATCGACGCCGAGGAGGCGTCCTTCCTGGGCACCCTCCGCACCGGCACCGCGATCTTCGACGTGGCCGTGGAGGAGACCAAGCGCAAGGGCCGGAGCGTGCTGGCGGGCGAACAGGCCTTCCAGCTCCACGACACCTACGGCTTCCCGATCGACCTGACCCTGGAGATGGCCTCCGAGCAGGGCCTGAAGGTCGACGAGGACGGCTTCCGCCGGCTGATGAAGGAGCAGCGCGACCGGGCCAAGGCCGACGCCGCCGCCAAGAAGACCGGCAACGCCGACATCTCGGTCTTCGGGCAGATCCTGGAGAAGGCCGGCAAGGTCGAGTTCCTCGGCTACGACCAGGTGACCGCCGAGACGGAGATCATCGGCCTGCTCCTGGACGGCGCGCCGGTCCCCGCCGCGGGCGCCGGGAGCATGGTCGAGGTCGTGCTGGGCCGTACCCCCTTCTACGCCGAGGGCGGCGGCCAGCTCGCCGACCAGGGCGTCATCCGCACCTCCGGGGCCGAGGTCGAGATCGTGGACGTGCAGTCCCCGGTGGCCGGCGTCATCGTGCACCGCGGCAAGGTCCGCACCGGCGAGGTCCGCGTGGGCGACCAGGCCGAGGCCGAGATCGACATCGAGCGCCGCCGCGCCATCTCCCGCAGCCACACCGCCACCCACCTGGTGCACCGCGGCTTCCGCAACGCGCTGGGCGAGACGGCGGCGCAGGCCGGTTCGGAGAACTCGCCGGGCCGCTTCCGCTTCGACTTCACCTCCGCCGGCGCCGTGCCGCCCAGCGTGCTGCGCGACGTCGAGGACGAGGTCAACGCCGTTTTGATCAACGACCTCCAGGTCAACGCCTTCCACACCTCCCAGGCCGAGGCCCGGGCGATGGGCGCGCTGGCCCTGTTCGGCGAGAAGTACGGCGACGTGGTCCGCATCGTCGAGGTGGGCGACTACTCCCGCGAGCTGTGCGGCGGCACCCACGTCAGCAACTCCGGGCAGCTCGGCCTGGTCAAGGTGCTGGGCGAGTCCTCGATCGGCGCCGGCGTGCGCCGCGTGGAGGCCCTCGTCGGCCTGGACGCCTTCCGCTTCCTGGCCCGCGAGAGCGTGCTCGTCGCCCAGCTGTCCGAGCAGCTCAAGGCCCGCAGGGAGGAGCTGCCCGAACGCGTCGAGGGCATCGTCACCCGGCTGCGCACCGCCGAGAAGGAGCTGGAGCGGCTCCGCTCGGCCCAGGTGCTCGCGGTCGCCGGTGAGCTGGCCGCGGGCGCCCGCGACCAGCACGGCGTCTCCGTGGTGACGCACCGCGCGCCCGACGGCACCTCCGCCGACGACCTGCGCAAGCTCGCCCTCGACGTGCGCGGGCGCTTCCCCGGCGACCGCGCGGCCGCCGTCGTGGTCGCCGGCGTCCCCGCCGACCGGCCGGTCGTCGTGGCCGTGGTCAACGACGCCGGACGCGAGCGCGGCCTGAAGGCGGGCCGCCTGGTCGGCGTCGCCGCCAAGGCCCTCGGCGGCGGCGGTGGAGGCAAGGACGACATCGCCCAGGGCGGCGGCGCCCGTCCCGAGGCGATCGGTGACGCCCTCGGCGCCGTCGAGCAGGCGATCGCCCAGGCGCTGGCCTGACCGCCGGGCTGGGAACGGCCGCCGGAAGCCCGGACCGACCAAGGAAGACGCCCGTGAGCCGGATCCGGCTCACGGGCGGGGGACGCACACGATGAGAAACGGCATACGCCTCGGCGTCGACGTCGGCTCGGTCCGCGTCGGCGTGGCCCGCAGCGACCCCTCGGGGCTGCTGGCCACGCCGGTGGAGACCGTACGGCGCGGCAAGGGTGACCTGGACCGGATCGCCGAGATCGCGGCCGAGCACGAGGCGATCGAGGTCGTCGTGGGCCTGCCGACCTCCCTGTCCGGCCGCGAGGGGCAGGCGGCGACGCTGGCCCGTGACTTCGCGCTCAAGGTCGCCGCGCGGCTGGATCCGGTCCCGGTGCGGCTGTTCGACGAGCGGCTCACCACGGTCACCGCCCAGCAGGGCCTGCGGGCCAGCGGAGTGAAGGCGAAGAACCAGCGCGGCGTGGTCGACCAGGCGGCGGCCGTCGTGCTCCTCCAGGCGGCCCTCGACGCCGAGCGGGCCACCGGCAGGCCGCCGGGCAGCCCCGTCACCCTCCCCGCCTGACGTCGGGGCGCCCGGAGTACGGCGTCACGGCGCCCGAAGTACGCATGGGGCGTAAACCATACGGAAGATGACATGTCAGGTTTGTCGTGATGGGTCCAGAGCATAGAATCACGAAATTCACTGACAAAGAGAGCGAGTTCGTGAGATACCGGGAAGAGCTGAACAGATCCGCTGGGGCGTGTTGATGTCCAGCGGAACATCCCCCGTCCCAGCGTGCGTGGCGGCAGCTGCCGGGACGCCGAGGGAAGGTGCCCGCCCCATGGGCACATTTGGCTCGGTGAACCCTCATGGTTTGGCACACTCGCTTGACGCCGGGCCGCCCGTACAGGGAGATTGGCCAGCGCAGCTATGAACGATCTCGACATGGACTTCCTGGTCGGCGCGGACAGTGACGATGGTCGCTCGTCGCGCCGCTCCCGCGCGGGCCGCGGCCGCCGCCGGAAGCGACGCCGGAACAAGGGGGGCTTCCTGGCCCCCATGCTGGCGATCATCATCCTGGTGGGCGGTCTCGGCGGCGGCGGCTACTACGGCTACCTCTGGTTGCGCGACGTGACGACCCCCGACGACTACACCGGGCAGGGCACCGGCAAGGTCGTCGTGGAGATCAAGCAGGGGCAGACGGCCTCCGACGTCGGACGCGCCCTGGAGGAGCAGGGCGTGGTCAAGAGCGCCCGCGCGTTCACCGACGCGGTCGCCTCGGCGGGCAAGAGCTCCTCGCTCCAGCCGGGCGTCTACGAACTGCGCAAGCAGATGTCCGCCGCGGCGGCGGTGGAGCTGCTCGATCCGGGCAAGCAGCTGATGGACCGGGTCACCCTCAAGGAGGGGCTGCGCCTGTCCGACACCCTGACCACCCTGGCCAAGGCGACGGGCAAGCCGGTGAAGGAGTTCCAGCAGGCCGCCAAGGACGGCGAGGCGCTGGGCCTGCCCGCCTACGCCAGGGGCAGGCTGGAGGGCTACGCCTTCCCCGCCACCTACGACATCACCCCCAAGATGTCGGCCGCCGACATCCTCACCGCGATGGTCGACCGTTTCAACCAGACCGCGGAGAAGGAACGGCTGGTGGCCGGGGCCAAGGAGATGGGCCGCACCCCGCACGAGATCATGGTCATCGCCAGCATTATCCAGGCCGAGTCCGGCAAGCTGGATGACATGGGCAAGATCTCCCGCGTCATCTACAACCGCCTCAAGGTGGGACAGATGCTGGAGATGGACAGCACGACCTTCTACGGGCTGAACAAGTACGGCATCGCCGCCACCAACGCCGACGTCGAGAGCACGTCGCCCTACAACACCTACCGGCGCAAGGGGCTGCCGCCGGGGCCGATCTCCAACCCGGGCGACCACGCCATCCAGGCCGCGCTCAACCCCACCGAGGGCGACTGGCGCTGGTTCGTGACCACCGACCCGGAGCGCGGCATCACCAAGTTCGCCTCCACCGAGGCCGAGTTCCTCAAGATCAAGGCTGAGTTCGAGCAGAACCAGGGCCAGCAGAAGCAAGGAAACGGATGACGCGGGCCGCGGTCCTCGGGTCCCCCATCGCCCACTCGCTCTCGCCGTACCTGCACCGGGCCGCCTACGCGGGGCTCGGTCTGGACGGCTGGAGCTACGAGGTGATCGAGTGCGCCGAGGCGGGGCTGCCGGCCCTGCTGGACGGGCTCGGTCCCGGGTGGGCCGGGCTCTCGCTGACCATGCCGCTCAAGCGGGCCGTGCTGCCGCTGCTCGACGAGGTCTCGGACCTCGCCGTCGAGGTGGGCGGGGCCAACACGGTGGTCTTCCGCGACGGCGCCCGCCACGGCGACAACACCGACGTGTACGGCATCGTCCAGGCGCTGGCCGAGGCCGGGGTGACCGCGCCCCGCTCGGCGACGGTCCTCGGCGGCGGGGCCACGGCGGCCTCCACCCTGGCCGCCCTGCGCGAGCTGGGGCTGGGCGGGGCGACCCTGGTGGTCCGCGACCCGGCCCGGGCCGGAGAGACCGCCGAGGTGGCCGAGCGGCTCGGGATCGCGCTGGAGACGCGCACCTTCGACAAGCTCGACATCGCCCTGGAGGCCGAGCTCCTCGTCTCGACCCTGCCCTCCGGCGCGGCCGACGATCTCGCCGGGGCGGTGGCGGGCCGGGTGCCCGCGGTCTTCGACGTGGTCTACGCCCCCTGGCCCACCCGCCTGGCCGCGGCCGTCGAGCGGGCGGGCGGCACCGTGATCGGCGGGTTCCCGATGTTGCTGCACCAGGCGGTCCGGCAGGTCGAGCTGATGACCGGCCGGACCGACGTCCCCGTCGAGGCGATGCGTGCGGCCGGGGAGGCCGAGATCCTCAGGCGATCCGGTCGGGTGAGCTGACCGTCCCGGAGCCGTACGGCCTGAAGCCGCGCCTGGCCACGGTGAACAGGACCGCGACGAAGAGCATCTCCACCAGGAAGGGCGGCCAGCCCCGCAGCTGGATCTGCGCGAAGACCTGCTGGCCCGCGACCGTCAGGATGATCGGGAGCAGGAGCAGGACGGCGCGCCGGCCCACCGGGGTGCGGCAACCGGCCCCGCAGGCCATGGCGACCAGGGCCGGGACGGCCATCTGGTCGATGAAGAGGTCGACCATGAACGCGTTCCAGATGAGGGTCGTCACCGCCAGCGTCAGTGTGGAGACGGCCGTCCAGCGGAGCAGGGTGCCGCGTCCCATCAGGTCCACGCCCTCGGCCGGGCGGGAGGCGAAGGTCATCAGCAGGGCGGTGACGACACCCGGCGGGGACTGGGACAGGATGAAGGAGGGATCGGGCCCCTCCGCCGCGACGGCCCCCTCCCCGAACAGGACCATGGACCCGTAGTAGGTCAGCACGGAGCCGCCCAGGCCCCAGGTCCACGCCCAGGCCATCGCCGCCCAGCGCGGCCCGCGCAGCGCCAGCAGGAGAATGAGCGCGTTCGGCAGGAACACCAGGCCGAGGGCGAGCAGATGGTCGCGCAGGGACGCCGTCCCGCTGACGAACAACGTGATGGTGATGGGGGCGGTCAGGGTGACGAGGAAGAAGATCGGGGCGACGAGCGCGGCCACGTTCAGCGCGTCGCGCCAGTGAGCGGACGACTCGGGCCCGAGAAGCCGCTGGGCGCGGATGACGACCGCGCCGCGGAGGAGGTCGAAGACGTCACGCGGGTCGGGGAGCCTGCGGCCCGGCTCGGCCCCGGCCAGGAGCACCCCGAGCATCTCCTCCTCGTGGTGCGCCCGGTGGTCCGCGGGGTACCAGGCCAGCAGCCTGCGGTAGCGGGTCTCCAGAGCACTCACGTGACCTCCTCCGCCGGCCGTGTTCACGTCGCTGCCGTGTTCATCGGCCCGTGCGCTCCGCTCGCTCACGTGACCTCCTCCGCCGATCGCGTTCGCGCCGCTGCCGTCCATCGGCTCGCTCACGCCGCACCTCCCGCGAGGCCGCGCCGGAACGGGGTCTTCCCGTCGAGCGGCCGGTTGCGGAGGGCGTGAGAGGACAGCGCGCCTCCGGCGAGGCGGGCGCGCAGGCGGGCGGTGGCGGCCTCGGCGTGCCGGCGCAGGCGTTCGGCCTCGGCGGCCAGCCGGGCGCCGCCCTCCTCGGTCAGCCGGTAGTAGCGGCGGACGCGGCCGTCCACGATCTCCTCCCGGTCGACGGCGATGAGGTTCTCGGCCTGGAGTCGGTCCAGGGCGGCGTAGAGGGTGCCCGCGCGCAGCCGTACCCGGCCGGCGGAGATCTCCTGGACGTCGGTGATCATTCCGTAGCCGTGCTGGGGGCCCGCGGCGAGGGCGGTGAGGATGAGGAACGTCGGCTCCTGCATCGGTCGGTCACTCATGCCTTCTTTATATATCGATCATCTTTATATGGGAAGGATGATTCCGAGGTCGCGCGGTGTTGTGGTAACGTAGCTACTCGATCGGTCCGGCATGCCTGCTGGACGCGCAAGCGGAGGTCTCCCTCCCACCTGGCCGACCGTGAGGTCGGCAGGTCAAGGATCACACCGGGTAAAACCGGGGAGCTTACGGCTTCGAGGTTCGTGAGCTCGTGTGGCCCCGCATGCGCGACGTGCGGGGCAATTTGCGTTCCGCGTCCGCCAGCGGATGCGCCAGGCGCAACCTCCCGGCACGATCGAGCACGTGGTAGCCGCCCCACAGGGGGGCAGCGGATCGCAACCTAGGAGGCCCCATCAGCGCCGAGCCCCGCATCAACGACCGTATTCGTGTGCCCGAGGTGCGCCTCGTCGGCCCGAACGGCGAACAGGTGGGCATCGTCTCCATCGGCGATGCTCTGAAGCTGGCTCAGGAGGCCGACCTCGACCTCGTGGAGGTCGCGGCCACGGCCCGCCCGCCCGTGTGCAAGCTCATGGACTACGGCAAGTTCAAGTACGAGTCGGCCATGAAGGCACGCGAGGCGCGCCGCAACCAGGCTTACACGATCATCAAGGAGATCAAGCTCCGGCCGAAGATCGACCCGCACGACTACGAGACCAAGAAGGGTCACGTGGTGCGGTTCCTCAAGGCGGGAGACAAGGTCAAGGTCACGATCATGTTCCGCGGACGGGAGCAGTCCCGGCCCGAGCTGGGTTTCCGGCTCCTGCAGCGGCTGGCGGAGGACGTCACGGAGCTCGGCTTCGTGGAGTCCCAGCCCAAGCAGGACGGCCGAAACATGATCATGGTGATCGGCCCGCACAAGAAGAAGGCTGAGGCCAAGGCCGAAAAGGCCGCGGCCAAGGCGCGACGAGACGAGGAGTCCGCGGGAGAGGCCCCGGCGCCCGCCGAGCAGGTGCCCGCCGAGCAGGCGTCCGCCCCGCAGGAGTGACTCGCATAGCCTGAACGCTCAGGCAGTCGCGAGATGAATCCGAGACCGGGTCCGGTCTCGCAGTCAGGCATGCCCTTGACTCGGGTTACCGGCCCGGGACATCGGCACGATCGAGGGAGAGACGGCTCAGATGCCGAAGATGAAGACGCACAGTGGTGCGAAGAAGCGGTTCCGGCTCACCGGCACCGGCAAGATCAAGCGCCGCCGCGCCAACCGCGCGCACTACAACGAGTGGAAGTCCTCCACCTTGACGCGTCGTCTCAAGCCCGAAGTCGTGCTCTCCGACGCCGACACCAAGAAGATCAAGAAGCTGCTCGCTAAGTAACGACCCGGGGAGATAGATACACATGGCACGCGTGAAGCGGGCGATCAACGCCAAGAAGAAGCGCAGGGTCGTTCTCGAGCGGGCGAGCGGTTACCGGGGGCAGCGGTCGCGTCTGTACCGCAAGGCCAAGGAGCAGATGCTCCACTCGATGACCTACGCCTACCGCGACCGCAAGGACCGCAAGGGCGCCTTCCGCCGTCTCTGGATCCAGCGCATCAACGCCGCTGCCCGCCAGAACGGCATCACCTACAACCGGCTCATCCAGGGTCTGCGCCTCGCGGAGATCCACGTGGACCGCAAGATCCTCGCCGACCTCGCGGTCAACGACGCCGCGACGTTCGCGACGCTGGTCGAGGCCGCCAAGAAGGCCCTCCCGGCGAACGTGAACGCGCCGGTCGCCCAGTAACCGCGGTTCGCGCCGGGCTGATCCGGTTCTCGTACGGCACGCGGCCCACAGCGATCACGCTGTGGGCCGCGTTCGCATTCTCGGGTTTCTCGAAGGACGGGTATGGCGGGGTCCGAACTCACCAACATCAAGTCGCCGCGGGTCAAGGCCGCGCGCAGGCTGACCAAACGGGCCTTCCGGGACCGTGACCGGTCCTTCCTGGCCGAGGGGCCGCAGGCGGTCCGGGAGGCCCTGGCGCTGGACGGCGTCGTCACGGAGCTGTTCACCACGGCGGAGGCCGAGATCCGGCACGCCGACATCGTCGCCGCCGCGCGGGACGCGGGCGTCCCCGTCCACCGGGCCAGCGGCGAGGTCATGGCCGAACTCGCCCAGACGGTCACCCCGCAGGGCCTGCTGGCCGTGTGCGGGTTCGTGCACGTGCCGCTGGAGCGCGCCGTCACCGCCGGCGCCCGCCTGGTGACCGTCCTGGCGCACGTCCGCGACCCCGGCAACGCCGGGACCGTGTTGCGCTCGGCCGACGCCGCCGGCGCCGACGCGGTCGTCTTCACCGACGCCTCGGTGGACCCCTACAACGGCAAGTGCGTGCGGGCCAGCGCGGGCAGCCTGTTCCACCTCCCGGTCGTCACGGGGGTCCCGGTGGCGCAGGCCGTACGGGAGCTGAAGGAGGCCGGGCTGCGGGTGCTCGCCGCCGACGGCGCCGGCACCCGCACGCTGGACGACGTGGACCTGTCCGGGCCCACCGCGTGGATCTTCGGCAACGAGGCGTGGGGGCTGCCGGAGGAGATCCTGCGGCTGGCCGACGACGTCGTCCGGGTGCCGATCTACGGCAGGGCCGAGAGCCTCAACCTCGCCACCGCCGCCGCGGTCTGCCTGTACGCCTCCGCCCGGTCCCAGCGGGCGGCCTCCCCGGTTGCCGCCCGCGACCCGGCGCCGTAAACCGCCCGGCCCGGTCCCGCCGTGCCCCGCGGACCGGCGCCGAGGCTGCCGTAGAACGCGGGAAACCCGCTATTGTCGGCGATGTAGCGTCGAGGAGGCGGGGTCGTGCACGACGGACACACCGACGAGCGGAGCGCTGACTCCGCGTGTGTCATCGGCGTGGACGACCTGCCCGACGGCCTCGTGGTGATCGACCGCGACGGGCACGTGCTGGCCGTCAACCGGGCCGCCGCCCGCCTCACCGGGGTCACCCCCGAGCGGGCCGTCGGCCACCACGTGCGCGACGTGTTCTCCTTCCGCGACCAGGACGGCCGCGACTGGTGGAAGTGGCTCGACACCTACGGCGGCCTGCCCACCCGCACCCGCCAGCCCGAGCTCCCGCTGCGCACCCCGGGGGGGCACGAACTGCTCGTCGCCGCCCGCCTGGTGCGCGAGCCCGAGCGGGGCGGCGAGGTCGTGCGGGTGGTCGTCACCCTGCGGGACGCCGGCGCCCGGGCCCGCCTGGAGCGCAGCCGCGCCGACCTGGTCTCCACCGTCGCCCACGAGCTCCGCTCACCGCTGACCAGCGTCAAGGGGTTCACCGCCACGCTGTTGTCCAAGTGGACCCGCTTCACCGACGACCAGAAGCTGGTCATGCTGGAGACGGTCAACGCCGACGCCGACCGGGTGACCCGCCTGATCACCGAGCTGCTCGACGTGTCCCGGATCGAGTCCGGCCGGCTGGAGATCCACCGGCAGGTCGTCGACGTCCCGGCCCGGGTCCGGAAGATCATCGCCGGGCGGGTCGCGGCGGGCGAGTCCGAGGACCGCTTCGCCCTCGAGGTGCGGGGCGAGCTGCCCGAGACCTGGCTCGACCAGGACAAGATCGATCAGGTCCTGGCCAACCTGGTGGAAAACGCGCTGCGTCACGGGCGCGGTACGGTGACAATAGTCGTCGAACCGAGCGAGTGGGGAGTGACCGTGTCCGTCCGTGACCAGGGAGAGGGCATCCCGCCCGAGCTGGCCACGCGCGTGTTCCGGCAGTTCTGGCGGGGCAACGCCCGCCGTCGCGGCGGCACCGGCCTCGGCCTGTTCATCGTCAAGGGCCTGATCGAGGCCCACGGCGGCGCCATCACCGTGCAGCGGGGCCCCGAGGGCGGGGCCGAGTTCCGATTTATGCTGCCCACCGGCACCCCCGACTTCGCCTGAGGCGGACCTCGACCCCGGTGGGCTCCCCCCGGTTTCACCAGCGCTTCGAC
The DNA here is from genome assembly GCF_016863135.1 of Planobispora longispora. GTDB lineage: Bacteria > Actinomycetota > Actinomycetes > Streptosporangiales > Streptosporangiaceae > Planobispora > Planobispora longispora. Next base: position 19,926 of record NZ_BOOH01000046.1, on the reverse strand, counting down.
GGCGCTTCGCGCCGTGCGTGCCGGACCGCCCGGATAGCCCGGGCCCGGTCCTCCCAACGATAGACTCGTGGCCGCTTAGGCCCTGGATTCGGAGCTCTCTCTTGTCTAACTACGACCCGGTCGAGGTGACACCGCTGCACGCCGACGAGATGGCGCGCATGCGGGCCGACGCGCTCGACGCCATCACGGCGGCGCGCGACCTCGACGAACTCAAGCAAGTACGGCTCGCGCACGCCGGCGACCGCTCGCCGATCGCCCTGGCCAACCGGGAGATCGGCGCGCTGCCCCCGGCGGCCCGCGCCGAGGCGGGCAAGCGCGTCGGCGTCACCCGCAAGGCCATCGCCGACGCCCTCGCCGAGCGCCAGGCGCAGCTGGAGGCCGAGCGGGACGAGCGGGTCCTCGTCGAGGAGACGGTCGACGTCACCCTCCCGTGGGACCGCGTCCCCCGCGGCGCCCGGCACCCGCTGACCACGCTGCAGGAGCGCATCGCCGACGCGTTCGTCGCGATGGGCTACGAGGTCGCCGAGGGGCCCGAGCTGGAAGGCGAGTGGTTCAACTTCGACGCGCTGAACATCTCGACCGACCACCCCGCCCGCTCCGAGCACGACACCTTCTTCGTGGAGTCCGTGGACTCCGGCAAGGTGCTGCGCACCCAGACCTCGCCGGTGCAGATCCGGGCACTGCTGAGCCGGGAGCTCCCGGTCTACGTGATCTCGCCCGGCAAGGTGTTCCGCACCGACGAGCTCGACGCCACCCACACCCCGGTCTTCCACCAGGTCGAGGGGCTCGCGATCGACGAGGGCCTGACGATGGCCCACCTCAAGGGCACCCTGGATCGCTTCGCCGAGGTCATGTTCGGCGAGGGCATCACCACCAGGTTCCGGCCGAACTACTTCCCGTTCACCGAGCCCTCGGCCGAGATGGACCTGAAGTGCTTCGTCTGCCGCGGCGCCTCGGCGGCGCCCGGCAACCCGCCGTGCCGTACCTGCAAGTCCGAGGGCTGGATCGAGTGGGGCGGCTGCGGCATGGTCAACCCGCGGGTGCTGGTCGCCTGCGGCGTCGACCCGGCCCGCTACTCCGGGTTCGCCTTCGGCATGGGCGTCGAGCGCACGCTGATGTTCCGCCACAACGCCGAGGACATGCGCGACATGGTCGAGGGAGACGTCCGCTTCACGCTCCCGTTCGGAATGGAGGTCTGATGAAGGTCCCGCTTTCATGGCTGCGGGAGTACGTCGATCTCCCCGCCGCCACCGCCCACGAGATCGCCGACAAGCTGACCGCGGCCGGCCTCAAGCTGGAGGCCGTCACCTCCTACGGCCACGACGTGAAGAACGTCGTCGTCGGCGAGGTGCTGTCCGTCGAGGAGCTGGAGGGCTTCAAGAAGCCCATCCGGCACTGCCAGGTCGAGGTCGGCGAGGCCGCCCCGCGCCAGATCGTGTGCGGCGCGACCAACTTCGTCGCCGGCGACCGGGTCCCGGTCGTGCTGCCCGGCGGCGTGCTGCCCGGCGGCTTCGAGGTCGGCGCCCGCAAGACCTACGGCCGCCTGTCCGAGGGCATGATCTGCTCGGAGCGCGAGCTGGGCCTGGGCGACGACCACTCGGGCATCATGGTGCTGCCCGAGGGCACCCCGATCGGCGCCGACGTGGTCGAGCTGCTCGGCCTGCGCGAGGACGTCATCGAGCTGGAGATCACCCCGGACATCGGCTACGCGCTGTCCATCCGGGGCGTGGCCCGCGAGGTCGCCACCGCCTTCGGCGTGCCGTTCCGCGACCCGGCCGACATCTCCCCGCCGGCGGAGTCCGGCCCGTCCTACCCGGCCTCCATCGCCGACCCGACCGCGTGCGACCGGTTCGTGCTGCGCCGGATCGACGGCTTCGACCCGCACGCGCCCAGCCCCTTCTGGCTGCGGGCCCGGCTGACCCGGGCGGGCATGCGCCCGGTCTCGCTGGCCGTCGACGTCACCAACTACGTGATGCTGGAGCTCGGCCAGCCGCTGCACGCCTTCGACGCCACCAGGCTCACGGGTGAGATCGTGGTGCGCCGCACCGTTCCCGGGGAGACCCTGGAGACGCTCGACCACGTCGTGCGCACGCTCCACCCCGAGGACATCCTGATCACCGACTCCTCCGGGGCCATCTCGATGGCCGGGACCATGGGCGGCCTGCACACCGAGATCTCCGACGAGTCCACCGACATCGTCATCGAGGCCGCGCACTTCTCCGCCAGCGGCACCGCGCGCATGTCCCGCCGGCACAACCTGGTCAGCGAGGCGTCCAAGCGCTTCGAGCGGGGCGTGGACCGGGAGCTGCCGCTGTACGCCTCCTGGCGCGCGGTCCGGCTCCTGGCCGAGCTGGGCGGCGGCACGATCCAGCCGGGCGTCACCCACGCCGAGGTCGCGGTCGAGCCGGTCCGGATCTCCATCCCGAGCGACCACCCCGGCAAGGTCGCCGGAGTGCCCTACGACCGCGAGACCGTGGTCCGCCGCCTGGAGCAGGTCGGCTGCACGGTCGAGAGCGGCGCCGTCACGCCGGCCGACGAGATGGCGGCCATGCTCGCGGTCACCGGCGACGACATGCTGACGGTCACCCCGCCCTCCTGGCGGCCCGACCTGACCGACCCGAACGACCTCGCCGAGGAGGTCATCCGGCTCGAGGGCTACGAGAACCTGCCCTCGGTCCTGCCCGCCGCCCCGGCGGGCGCCGGCCTCACCGAGGGTCAGCGGCTGCGCCGCCGGGCCGGCCGGGCGCTGGCCGCCGCGGGCTACGTCGAGGTCCTGGCCTACCCCTTCGTCGGGGAGCGCGACTTCGACAACCTGCAGCTGCCCGCGGACGACGCCCGCCGCCGCGCCGTACGGCTGGCCAACCCGCTCAGCGAGGACGAGCCGCTGATGCGGACCACCCTGCTGCCGGGCCTGCTGAAGACCCTGGTCCGCAACGTGGGCCGCGGCTTCGGCGACGTGGCGCTGTTCGAGACGGGCCTGGTCTACCGGCCGTCCGCGGACGCCCCGGAGCGGGCCCCGGTGCTCGGCGTGGACCGCCGTCCCACCGAGGACGAGCTGGCCTCGATCGAGAACGCGCTGCCCGCCCAGCCGCGGCGGGTGGCGGTCGTGCTGGCCGGGGAGTTCGAGCGCTCCGGCTGGTGGGGCAAGGGCCGCCCGGCGAGCTGGGCGGACGCCGTCGAGGCGGCCCGCGCGGTGGCCCGCGAGGCGGGCGTCGAGCTCCAGGTCCGCGCCGACCGGCACGAGCCCTGGCACCCGGGCCGCTGCGCCGCGCTGCACGTCGGTGACACGCTCGTCGGCCACGCCGGCGAGCTGCACCCCCGCGTCATCGAGGCGTACGGCCTGCCGCCGCGCACCTGCGCGATGGAGCTGGAGCTGACCCGGCTGGAGGACGTGCTGCCCGGCCCGGCCCAGACCCCGCCGGTCTCCGCCTACCCGGTCGCCACCCAGGACGTCGCGCTGATCGTCGGCGCGGGCGTCCCGGTCGCCGAGGTCGAGGCGGCGCTGCGCGAGGGCGCGGGCGGGCTGCTGGAGTCCATCCGGTTGTTCGACGTCTACACCGGCGCGCAGGTCGGCGAGGGCAACAAGTCCCTGGCCTACACGCTGCGCTTCCGGGCGGCGGACCGCACGCTGACGGTCGAGGAGACCACCGCGGCCCGCGACGCGGCCGTGGCCCTGGCCGCCGGGCGCACCGGCGCCCAGCTCCGCGGCGCCTGACCGCGGATTCTCCGCGCGGTCCCCGGCGTGACGGCGGGGACGCCCGCGACCACCGTCGCGGGCGTCCCCGTCAGAGCCGCCCCGGCGCCTGTGCGGGAGCTCTCCCGGCCGCCCGGAGACGCGAGTGGGTCGAGACGACCGGCCGGGACTTCTCACTCACGAGTGACCCGGTCGAGGGCGGCGGAGAGCCGCTTGAGCGCCTCGATCACCTGCTCCAGGCCGTCCGGGCCGAGCTCGTCGATCACCCGGTTCGCCAGCGCCTCCAGGTCGGGGCCGATCCGCTCGATCGCGGCCGTGCCCCTGGCGGTGGGCCGCAGCAGCTTGGCCCTGCGGTGGGCGGGATTGGGTTCGTACTCGGCCAGGCCCTCCGCCACCAGCAGATCGGCGACCCGCTGCACGCCCTGCCTGGTCAGCCCCCGTAGCCGGGCGATCCCGGCCACGGACATGGGTTCGTCGAGGACCGCGCTCAGCACCTGCCACCAGGCGACGGTCATCCCCACCGGCCTGGCGAGCGCGTCGCCGACGCCGAGGAACTGCCCGTTGAGGCGGTAGACGGTGAGCGCGGCCTCCGACAGCAGATCTCCTGTCTTGCTCATACGCCCGATGGTGCCATCAGCGCTTCGAAGGCCGAGGCGTCGTTGTGCGCGAACAGCCGATACCAGGCGTCCAGCACCTCGGGGGTGTACAGCTCCAGCTTGGCGAAGATCTCGCGGGCGAAGTCGACCGGTGCGGTGGGCGTGCCCGTGATGAGATCCCCGTCGGTCACGGCGAGCGCTTCGACGTAGTGCTCCGCGCCGCCGTACCCCGGCTGCATCTGCAGGTACGGCAGCGCGGCGCTGGTGTGGGCGCGGGCGTCGAGGATCCCTTCCCGGGCCAATCCGGCCGTCGCGCCGCAGATGGCCGCGACCGGCACGCCCGCCTCCAGGAGCTCGCCGGCCTTGCGGGCGAAGGGGGCGAGCTCGTCGCCCTCGTCCCAGAGCGCGGCGCCGGGCAGGATGAGCATCGCCGCGTCCTCGATCGAGCCGATGGAGACGTCGGGGGTGACGCGCAGGCCGCCCATGGTGGTGACCGGTCCGGTCGTGAGGCCGACGGTGACGAGCTCGTAGCGGCCGGGCTCCCGGTGGTACTGGCCGTTCCTGATGTGGGCGGTGGCGTGCCCGGTCTCCCAGTCCGCCATGGTCTCGTATACCGCGTGGTAGATCGTATTCATGGCAACATGCTGTCATGACGACAACATATTGTCAATTGAGTGGGGGAGAAGTTTCCCGATGACGTCGAGATAGGCTCTCAGGTCGTCGCGGCCCGGCCGGAGGCGTCGCGGCTTCGAGGGATCAGCGAGGAAGGAAGAGATGAGGCACCTGCTGGTGTTCGCCGACCGTGACGCGGCCGAGGAGGTCGCGGAGGCGGTGGCCGAGGAGTTCCCCGCGCTGGAGACCCCCGCGGTGGTGCGGGAGACCCTGGCGGGGGAGGACGACGCCGAGGACGCCCAGTGGGTCGTCGCGGTCGAGGACCCCGAAGACACCCTGGAGCCGGACGATCAGGCCTGGTTGGACGAGCTGGCCGAGCAGTACGAAGGCTGGCGCGAGACGGACTGAGGAGCCGGCCTCCCCGGCCTCAGAGCAGGTCGATCCCCGTCAGGTCGATACGGGACCTCGCTCAGGATCTTCACAGCATCACTCAGGCCCTTCACAGCGAATCCCGGCGATGATCAGGAGCGCCCCGCAGAGCGACGCGTGTCACGGGTGTCGTTGTCCGCGGGCGTTGTCGGGACGGCTGTCCTCCCGCTTCCGGGAGAGCCGTCGCACGGGAAGGAGGGGCTTCGGTGCGGATTCCGGAGGCATCGGGTGGAGCGGTGACGATCGGCGAGCCGGGACGGCGCTGGACGACGGTGCGGAGAATCGCGGCGTACGGAGCGGCTCTCGCGATGCTGCCGTACTTCATCATCAAGATCTTCTGGACGGTGGACGGCCTGCGGGGCGGAGGTCTGCACGAGGGCGCCTGGAGCACGTTGAACTGGGCGGCGATCAACGGCCTGACCGTCGGCATGGCAGGTCTGGCGATCGTGCTCGGCCTGGCGCTGGGCCAGCGGTGGGGCGCGCGGGTCCCCGCGTGGCTGCTGCTGTCGCCCGCGTGGATCGGCATGGGATTCCTGGTCTCGATGATTCCGCTCCTCCCGGTCTCCCTCCTGCTGGCGCAAGACGACTGGGAGGCGACGGGGAGCGCGGCGCTGCCGGCGTGGGAACTTCCGCTGATCGGCCTGTCCTTCACCGGATTCGCGCTCGGACTGGCGGTCGCCGCCCCCCTTTACGCCAGGCAGCGATGGCCGGCCGCGTTCACCGGACGGGTGGACGAGGCCGGGAGCGCGGCGAGCGCGAGCGGACCGCTGCAGGCGACCGCGGCCCGGATCGCGACAGCCGTCTGCGTCGGAATCGGCCTGCCCCAGATCTACTGGGCCCTGGGAGGCGCCGCGGGTCTTGAGCGGCCCGGCTCCGGGGACCTGCGGGGTGGCACCTTCTCACCGCGAACGACGGCGTGTGGGCCCTGATCGCCGCCTGGGGGGTGTGGACCCTGACCCGCCGGCGCAGCCGCATGCGGTTCTGGATCCCCATGCTGCTGACCTGGGTGGCTTCCGGGGCCTTGTTCGCCTGGGGCTCGTGGAAGGCGGTCTTCATGTTCGCGGTCGCGTCCGCGTATCCGTCTCCTGAACACCGATGGACGCTGGCGCTGGAGAACCACGCCGGCGCGCTCGCCGGCCTGCTGCTCCTCGTGGTGCTCCTGCTGCTGCTCGGCGACCGTGAGCACGCGCTTCGTCAGTGAGCCTCATTCATGAGGTCGTGGCCTGGGCGAGCTCTTCGCGGCGGGCGCGTTCGCGGACGGCGTGCTCGTCGGTGCGGGCGTCGTAGTTCCGGAACTTCGGCAGGAGCCCGGCCAGGGCGACGACGGCGCCCACGCAGAGCAGCCCGCCCGCGCCCAGGGAGAAGCGGGTGCCGCCCAGGTGGTCCATCAGGCCGGCCCGGGCGTTGCCCAGCATCGGGCCGCTGGTGTAGGAGAGCAGCTCGATTCCGGCCAGGCGGCCGCGGTAGGAGTCGGGGATGGTCTGGTTCCAGATGGTCGCCCGGAAGACGCCGCTGATCATGTCGGCGGCCCCGGCCAGGGCGAAGAAGGCGAGGATGCCCCACATGTTCGGCATGACGGCGGCCAGCGCCACCGCGATTCCCCACACGAGGGCGGCGACGATCACACCCAGGCCGTGCCGGTGGACGTGGCCGGTCCAGCCGGAGGTGACCGAGGCGATCAGCGAGCCCACGGCGGCGGCGGAGTAGAACAGGCCCAGCGACTCGGGGCTGCCGACCTGGTCGGCGAGGAACGGGTAGAGCGCGGTGGAGAAGGCGAAGACCATCGCCGCGACGTCCACCAGGTAGGTGCCCATCAGGTCGGGGCGGCCCACGGCGTAGCGCACGCCGTCGACCATCGACCTGATCGAGGCGGGGGTCGCGTCCTCGGCCTGCGGCGGGGCCTTCACCAGCCAGAGCAGGATCAGCGAGGCCAGGAAGGTGGCCACGTTGACCGCGTAGGCGGCGGCGACGCCGTACGCGGCGGCGATCAGGCCGCTGAGACCGGGGGCGACGATGGCGCCGAGGTTCCAGCGGAAGGCGCCGAGCGCGGCGGCCGCGGCGAGCTGGTCATGCCGGACGACCCGGGGCATCAGCGATTCGAGGCTGGGCCGCTGCAGGCTGCCGAGCCCGGCCGACAGCGCGCCGACCACGTAGAGAACCCAGACCTGGGGATCCGGGAGCAGCGCGTTGACCAGCAGGATCGTGACGGTGACGCAGAGACCCACCTCGGTGTACAAGATGATCTTCCGGCGGTCGAGCGCGTCCGCGATGGCCCCGCCCCACAGGCCGCAGACCACCATCGGCACGAACTCGGCCGCGCTGACCAGCCCGACCGCCAGCGGCGAGCCGGTGAGCTGCTTCATCTGCAGCGGGACGGCGACCACGGTGAGGAACGTGCCGAACATCCCGATCACCCCCGAGCCGAACAGCAGCCGGAAGTCCCGGGAGTCACGCAGCGGGCTCAGGTCCATCCGCATGCGGCGGAGCAGACCTCTGAGCGAGTAATCAGGATTTTCGGGCACGAACAGCTAGTTTCGGGTCCCGGCCCGCCCGAGGGCAAACGGTTATCGGGCGGGCCGGGGACCTCACGCGCCGAGGACCTCCTTGCGGAGGTGGGTCTTGAGGATCTTGCCGCCGGGGTTGCGGGGCAGCTCGGCCTCGCGGATCCAGAACGTGACCGGGACCTTGAACGGCGCGATCCGCCCGCGCAGGAACTCCTGGAGCTCCTCGGGGGTGGCCGGGGCCTTCAGCCGCACCACCGCGCCGACCTCCTCGCCCAGCTCGTCGTGGGGGATGCCGATCACCGCGGCGTCGTCGATCGCCGGGTGCTCGAAGAGGGCGGCCTCGACCTCGGCGCAGTAGACGTTCTCGCCGCCGCGGATGACCATGTCCTTGGCCCGGTCCACGATGTAGACGAAGCCGTCCTCGTCGATCCGGGCCAGGTCGCCGGTGTGCAGCCAGCCGCCGACGAAGGTCTCGGCGGTGGCCTCGGGGCGGTTCCAGTAGCCCATGATCACGTTCGGGCCGCGCATGCACAGCTCGCCGACCTCGCCGACCGGCAGCTCCTCGCCGAGCGGGTCGGCGATCTTGACGTCGACCACGGCGACCGGCAGGCCGATGCTGTCGGGCTTGGCCGCGTAGTCGGCGCCGGCGTTGTTGATCGCCAGCGCGGTGGTCTCGGTCATGCCGTAGCCGTTGGTCGGGGCCCGGCTCGGCAGCTTCTCCCCGATGCGCTCCAGGAGCTTGGGCGGGGCGGGGGCGCCGCCGTACCCGAGGGAGTTGAGGCTGGAGATGTCGTACTTCTCCAGGTCGGGGTGGGAGAGCAGCTGCCAGACATTGGTGGGCACGCCGCTGATGCCGGTGATCTTCTCGCGCTCGATCAGCTCCAGGGCCTTGCCCGGGTCCCACTTGTACATCAGCACCAGGCCGCCGCCGCTGAACATCGTGGTGGTCATCACCGCGAAGCAGCCGGTCACGTGGAACAGCGGCACGGTGAGCAGGGTGACGCGGCGCTGCCCGGCCGACTCGCCCGGGTCCTTGCCGGCCCGGACCACGGCGCGCAGCAGGCTGTAGGCCACGGTCAGGGGGGACTGGCCGACGTTGCGGTGGCTGCCGAGCGCGCCCTTGGGCACGCCGGTGGTGCCGGAGGTGTAGAAGATGGTGGCCGGATCGTCGGGGGAGAGCTCGACCTCCGGCAGCGTCACGTCCGCCGCGACCTCGCCGAGCACGTCCTGGAAGGAGCGGGCGCCCTCGGGGACCTCGCCGCGCGTCACGATCAGCGCCGGGCCCGCGCCGGCGAGCAGGGCGGCGCGCTCGCCGTCGGCGATGAGCACCTTGGAGCCGGAGTTCGACAGGCCGAACTCCAGTTCCGGCCTGGTCCACCAGGCGTTGAGCGGTACGGCGATCGCCCCGGCGGCCAGCGCGGCGGAGAAGGAGACCACCCACTCGGGGTAGTTGCGCATGGCGATGGCGACCCGGTCGCCCTTGGCGACGCCGTACTCCTCCACGAGGCGCCGCGCCAGCGTGGCCGCCCGCCGGAAGTGCTCCTCGTAGGTGATGTGCTCGTCCTCGTAGGTCAGGAATACCTTGTCACCGTGGAACCGGCTCATCTCCAGGAGAGCGCGGAAGTGCGCGGGGGCGTGCTTCCAGGTCCTGACCGTGCCGCCCTGGCCGGGGACCTCCTCCATCTCGAAAAGCTGTCCGGGACCGGTGAGCTGGGCCTGGACCTGGTCGTGGGTGACAGTCATGCGTTGTACTCCCCGGGTGTGGAGGGACCGGAAACGTCACGATACCGACCGGTAGGTACGCGCAACAGGGCTGAAATGTCACGAAACATTCAGTCGGCACGCCCATTCATCGGTGATACCCATCCGGCGGCTTTCCGTCCCTGCTCGCGGGGGTGGAGCCGTCTCGTCGCCCGAGCATCGCCTTGCATAAAAATCCTGAACATTGCATAATCTCTCTAGCAAATCTATGAACGGCCATGCATAAGCATGCAAAGATCGGGGGACGGATGAGAGCGGCGATCGCCGGTGCCAGCGGCTATGCCGGAGGCGAGCTCCTGCGCCTGCTCCTGTCCCACCCGGGCATCGAGATCGGCGCGCTGACCGCGGGCTCCAACGCGGGCACCCTCCTGGGCGCGCACCAGCCCCACCTCGCCCCGCTGGCCGGCCGGCCGCTGCTGGAGACCACCGCCGAGACCCTCGGCGGCCACGACGTCGTCTTCCTCGCCCTCCCGCACGGCCAGTCCGCCGCCATCGCCGAGCAGCTCGGGCCCGACACGCTGATCGTCGACTGCGGCGCCGACTTCCGCCTGACCGACCCCGCCGCGTGGGAGCACTTCTACGGCGGCGCGCACGCGGGCACCTGGCCGTACGGCCTGCCCGAGCTGCCCGGCCAGCGCGAGCGGCTCCGCGACACCCGCAGGATCGCCGTCCCCGGCTGCTATCCCACCGCCGTCACCCTGGCCGTGTTCCCCGCCCTGGCCGCCGGCCTCGCCGCGCCCGACGTGGTCGTGGTCGCCGCCACCGGCACCAGCGGGGCCGGCAAGTCCCTCAAGCCGCACCTGCTGGGCAGCGAGGTCATGGGCTCGGTCAGCGCCTACGGCGTCGGCGGCACGCACCGGCACACCCCGGAGATGGAGCAGAACCTGGCGGCCGTCGCGGGCGAGCCGGTGACGGTCTCCTTCACCCCGATGCTGGCCCCGATGAGCCGCGGCATCCTCGCCACCTGCACCGCCCCCGCCCGGCCCGGCGTGACCGCCGAGGCCCTGCGCGAGGCCTACGAGCTCGCGGCCAAGGACGAGCCGTTCCTGCGGCTGCTGCCCGCCGGGCAGTGGCCCGCCACCTCGATGACCCTCGGCGCCAACACCGCCGCCCTCCAGGTCGCCCTGGACGAGCGCGCCGGGCGCGTCGTGGTCGTCATCGCCATCGACAACCTCACCAAGGGCACGGCGGGAGGCGCGGTCCAGAGCGCCAACCTCGCGCTGGGCCTGCCCGAAGAGCTCGGCCTTCCTCTCAATGGAGTCGCCCCATGAGCGTGACCGCCCCCCTCGGCTTCCGGGCCGCGGGCATCGCCGCCGGCATCAAGACCGGCGGCGCCCGCGACCTGGCTCTCGTCGTCAACGACGGCCCGTCCCGCGCGGCGGCCGGCGTCTTCACCGCCAACCGCGTGAAGGCCGCCCCCGTGCTCTGGTCGGCGCAGGTCTTGGCCGGGGGCCGGGTCCGAGCGGTCGTCCTCAACTCCGGCGGCGCCAACGCCTGCACCGGACCGCTCGGCTTCCAGGACACCCACGCCACCGCCGAGAAGGCCGCCGCCGTGCTGGACGACTCGGCCGGCGAGATCGCGGTCTGCTCCACCGGCCTGATCGGCGAGCGGCTGCCGATCGACACCCTGCTCGACGGGGTGGACATCGCGGCCTCCCAGCTCAGCAGGGACGGCGGCCTGGCCGCCGCCGACGCCATCCGCACCACCGACACCGTCTCGAAGATCTCCTTCAAGCGGGGCGAGGGCGGCTACATGGTCGGCGGCATGGCCAAGGGCGCGGGCATGCTCGCCCCCGCGCTGGCCACCATGCTCTGCGTGATCACCACCGACGCCGAGCTGACCTCCGAGCAGCTCGACGCGGTGCTCCGCAAGGCGACGCGCGTCACCTTCGACCGGCTCGACTCCGACGGCTGCATGTCCACCAACGACACCGTGCTGCTGCTGGCCAGCGGCGCCTCCGGCGTCGTCCCCGACCTCGCCGAGTTCGAGAAGAAGATCACCGAGGTCTGCGCCGATCTCGCCCGCCAGCTCCTGGTGGACGCCGAGGGCGCCTCCAAGGCCATCGCCATCGAGGTCGTCGGCGCCGCCTCGGAGGAGGACGCGGTCACCGTCGGCCGCGCCGTCTCCCGCTCGAACCTCCTCAAGTGCGCCATCCACGGCGAGGACCCCAACTGGGGCCGGGTGCTCTCGGCGGTCGGCACCACCGACGCCGTCTTCGAGACCGACCGGCTCAACGTCGCCATCAACGGCGTCTGGATCTGCCGGGGCGGCGCCGCCGGGGACGACCGCTCCAAGGTCGACCTGCGCCCCCGCGACGTGACGATCACCGTCGACCTGTCGGCCGGGCCGCACTCGGCGACGGTGCACACCACCGACCTCACCGCGGCCTACGTCCACGAGAACTCGGCGTACTCGTCATGAGCGCCGAAGGAACGGGGACCGGCGGCGCCAACGGGATGCGGGTCGACGGAGCCCTCTCCAAGGCCACCACGCTGATCGAGGCGCTGCCCTGGCTGGCCCGCTTCCAGGGCGCGACCGTCGTCATCAAGTACGGCGGCAACGCGATGACCGAGGAGCACCTGCGGGAGAAGTTCGCCGACGACGTCGTCTTCCTGCGCTACGCCGGGCTCAAGCCGGTCATCGTGCACGGCGGCGGCCCGCAGATCAACGCCCAGCTCGACCGGCTCGGCATCGAGTCCACCTTCACCGCCGGCCTGCGGGTCACCACCCCCGAGGCGATGCAGGTGGTCAGGATGGTCCTGGTCGGCCAGGTCAACCGCGACGTGGTCGGGCTGATCAACCGGCACGGCCCGCTCGCCATCGGCATGTCCGGCGAGGACGCCCACCTGTTCACCGCCGAGCGCAAGCACGCCGTCGTCGACGGCGCCAAGGTGGACATCGGCCAGGTCGGCGAGATCGTCCGGGTCGAGGCCGGGGCCGTGCAGGCGCTGCTGGACGACGGGCGCATCCCGGTGATCTCCTCCGTCGCCCGCGGCGAGGACGGCACCGTCTACAACGTCAACGCCGACACGGCCGCCGCGGCGCTCGCCGTGGCGCTGCGGGCGTCCAAGCTGATCGTCCTGACCGACGTCGAGGGCCTCTACCGCAACTGGCCGGAGAGCGACGAAGTGATCAGCCGCCTCACCGCGGGCGAGCTGGAGGAGCTCCTGCCGAACCTGTCCAGCGGCATGGTGCCCAAAATGGAGGCGTGCCTCTCCGCCGTCCAGGGCGGCGTGCCCCAGGCGCACGTGCTCGACGGCCGGGTGCCGCACGCCGTACTGCTGGAGATCTTCACCGACGAGGGCATCGGGACGATGGTGCTGCCCGGCGCCGCCTCCGAGGCCGCCCCCGCGGTCGCCGTGCCGGACCTGGTCAAGCGCAGGCTGACCGCCACCATCAGACTGAACGGGAGCGACACGTGAGCAGCCTGTACGACCGGTTCGAAGCCGCCTTCATGCCCAACTACGGCGTGCCCCCGGTGGCGCTGGCCCGCGGCGAGGGCTGCGAGGTCCGGGACGCCGACGGCAACCGCTACCTCGACATGATCGGCGGCATCGCGGTCAGCTCCCTCGGCCACGCCCACCCCGCGCTCGTCGAGGCCGTCTCCCGCCAGGTCGCCACCATCGCGCACACCAGCAACCTGTTCCTGAACGAGCCCGAGGTGCTGCTCGCCGAGCGGCTGATCGGCCTGCTCGGCGGCCAGGCCCGGGTCTTCCTCGCCAACTCCGGCACCGAGGCCAACGAGTGCGCCCTCAAGCTGGCGCTGAAGTACGGCAAGGCCACCGGCCGCACCTACGTCGTCGCCGCCGAGAACGCCTTCCACGGCCGCACCCTGGGTGCGCTCTCGCTGACCGGCAAGCCCTCGATCCGCGACCAGTTCGGCCCCTTCCCGACCGACGTCCGCTTCGTCCCGTACGGCGACGCCGACGCGCTCAAGAACGCCGTCACCGACGGGTGCGCCGCCGTCTTCCTGGAGCCCACCCAGGGCGAGGCCGGAGTCGTGCCCCCGCCGGACGGCTACTTCCGGGCCGCCCGCGAGATCTGCACCGCCTCCGGGGCGCTGCTGGTCGCCGACGAGATCCAGTCCGCGATCGGCCGGACCGGCCACTGGTTCGCCCACCAGCACGAGGGCGTGCTGCCCGACATCCTGACCCTGGCCAAGGGCCTGGGCGGCGGCATGCCGATCGGCGCCTGCGTCGGTTTCGGGGCGGCCGGTACGATCTTCGCCAAGGGCGACCACGGCTCGACCTTCGGCGGCAACCCCGTCTCGGCCGCCGCCGCGCTGGCCGTACTCGACACCATCGAGAACGACGGCCTGCTGGAGCACGTCCGCACGGTCGGCGCCGAGCTCGCCGACGGCATCGCCGCGATCGGGCACCCGCTGCTCAAGGGGGTGCGCGGCCGGGGCCTGTGGCTCGCGCTCGTGCTCACCGCCGGCCGCTCCGCCCGGGTCCAGGCCGCCGCGCAGAAGGCGGGCTTCCTGGTCAACGCCCTGCAGCCCGACGCGGTACGGCTCGCGCCGCCGCTGATCATCACCTCCGAGCAGGTCGCGACGTTCGTGGCCGCGCTCCCCGCGATCCTCGACGAGGCCTCCCGTGACTAGACACTTCCTCAAGGACGACGACCTGACCCCCGCCGAGCAGGCCCAGGTGCTCGACCTGGCCGAGGCGATGAAGAAGGACCGGTTCGGCTACCGCCCCTTCGAGGGGCCCAAGACCGTCGCGGTGCTCTTCGACAAGCACTCCACCCGCACCCGCGTCTCCTTCAGCGTCGGCATCGGCGAGCTGGGCGGGCTCCCGCTCGTGCTGGACGCCGGCTCCTCCCAGATGGGCCGGGGCGAGTCCGTCGAGGACACCGCCCGGGTGCTGGAGCGCCAGGTCGCGGCCATCGTGTGGCGGACCGCCGGGCAGGAGCGGATCGAGGCCATGGCCTCCGCCTCGTCCGTCCCCGTGGTCAACGCCCTCACCGACGAGTACCACCCCTGCCAGATCCTCGCCGACCTGCAGACCGTCCGCGAGCGCTTCGGCAGGAGCGCCGGGCTCACACTCGCCTACTACGGCGACGGCGCCAACAACATGGCCCACTCCTACCTGCTCGGCGGGGCCACCGCCGGGATGCACGTGCGGATCTGCGCCCCCGAGGGCTACCGGCCCGACCGGGTGATCGTGGCCCGCGCCGCCGAGATCGCCGAGGGCACCGGCGGCAGCGTCGCCGTGCTCGACGACCCCCTCGCCGCCGCCGGGGGCGCCCACGTGATCACCACCGACACCTGGGTCTCCATGGGACAGGACGGCAAGGAGGAGCGCATCGCCGCGCTCATGCCGTACCAGGTGAACGCGGCCGTGACGGACGCCGCCGCGGACGACGCGATCGTGCTGCACTGCCTGCCCGCCTACCGGGAGCTGGAGATCACCGCCGAGGTCATCGACGGCCCGCGCAGCCTCGTGTGGGACCAGGCCGAGAACCGCCTGCACGCCCAGAAGGCCCTGCTGCACTGGCTGGCCACCGGGGGCGGGTCATGATTCCCATGACCAAGGCCGCCCGCCAGGCGCGGATCGCCGAACTGCTGCAGCGCCAGGCCGTGCGCTCCCAGCCGGAGCTGGCCAAGCTCCTGGCCGAGAGCGGGGTCGAGGTCACCCAGGCCACCCTCTCGCGGGACCTGGACGAACTCGGCGCGCTCAAGCTCCGCGCCGAGGACGGCTCCCTGGTCTACGCCCTGCCGGGCGAGGGCGGCGGGCGCATCCCGCTGGCCAGGCTGGGCACCGGGGAGTCCCCGGCCGCCCGGCTCTCCCGCCTGGCCGAGGAACTGCTGGTCTCCGCGGAGGCGTCGGCGAACCTCGTGATCGTCCGCACCCCGCCGGGCGCCGCCCAGTTCCTCGCCTCCGCCATCGACCACGCCGACTGGGAGTCGATCCTCGGCACGGTGGCCGGGGACGACACGATCCTGGTGATCACCCGGGACCCGACGGGCGGCGCGCCGGTCGCCGACGCGCTGCTCCGCCTCGCCGACCGGCGCAGCTAGGGGTGCGGTCCCGCGCCGCGGGGCCGCATCCGACATGACTTTGACAGAAGACTGCTTGGAGCAAGAGAACCATGAGTGACCGGGTCGTACCCGCCTGCTCCGGAGGTCCCGACGCCTCCGCGGCAACCCTTCTCCCCGCCGGCCGAGACCGCCTCCACCGGGACGCGCGGTTGGACTGATCAGGGTGCCGGATGGCCGGGGCGGTTCCCTCCCAACCTGGGGGCGGGCCCGCCGGGCATCCTTTAGTGTCGCGGATTGAACTGGGAGGAGAAGAACGGTGACTGATGGTGGCAAGCCGATGCGGCTGTGGGGCGGGCGGTTCGAGGGAGGACCCGCCGACGCGCTGACCCGGCTCTCGGTGAGCGTGCACTTCGACTGGCGGCTGGTGCCGTACGACCTGCTGGCCTCGCGCGCGCACGCCCGGGTGCTGCACCGCGCGGGGCTGCTCACCGAGGACGAGCTGGGACGCATGATCGGCGCCCTGGACGACCTGGAGCAGGCCTGCAAATCGGGCGACTTCCGGCCGACCGTGGCCGACGAGGACGTGCACACCGCGCTGGAGCGCGGCCTGCTCGAGCGCCTGGGCGCCCTCGGCGGCAAGCTCCGCGCCGGCCGTTCCCGCAACGACCAGATCGCCACCGACCTCCGGCTGTACCTGCGCGACCACGTCAGGACCATCGTGTCCCGCGTGGTCGAGCTGGAGACCGCGCTGATGAGCCAGGCCGAGGCGCACGCCGAGACGGCCGCCCCCGGAATGACCCACCTGCAGCACGCGCAGCCGGTCTCCTTCGGCCACCAGCTCCTGGCGCACGTGCACGCCTTCGCCCGCGACATCGACCGGCTGCGCGACTGGGACCGGCGCGCGGCCGTCTCCCCGCTCGGCTCCGGCGCGCTGGCGGGCTCCTCGCTCCCGCTCGACCCGCAGGCCGTCGCCGCCGAGCTGGGCTTCGACTCCGCCGCCCCCAACTCGATGGACGCCGTCGCCGACCGCGACTTCGCCGCCGAGTTCCTGTTCTGCGCCGCGATGATCGGCACGCACCTGTCGCGGCTGGGCGAGGAGATCGTCCTGTGGGCCTCGCAGGAGTTCCGCTGGATCGAGATGGACGACGCCTACTCCACCGGCTCGTCGATCATGCCGCAGAAGAAGAACCCCGACGTCGCCGAGCTCGCCCGCGGCAAGAGCGGCCGCCTCATCGGCAACCTCATGTCGCTGCTGACCACGCTCAAGGGCCTGCCGCTGACCTACAACCGCGACCTGCAGGAGGACAAGGAGCCGGTGTTCGACTCCGTCGACACCCTGCTGCTGGTGCTCCCGGCGATGGCCGGGCTGGTCTCCACGATGCGCGTCAACACCGCCAAGCTGGAGGCCTCGGCGCCCGACGGGTTCGCCCTCGCCACCGACCTGGCCGAGCTGCTGGTCCGCAAGGGCGTCGCGTTCCGCGACGCGCACGAGGCGGTCGGCCATCTGGTGGTCTGGTGCCAGGTCAACGACAAGGACCTCGACGAGCTCACCGACGAGGAGCTCGCCAAGGTCTCGCCGCACTTCACGCCCGACACGCGCGAGGTCCTCTCGGTCCCGGGCGCGCTGGCCGCCCGCAAGGCCCACGGCGGTACGGCGCCCGACCGCGTCCGCGACCAGCTGGCGGTCCTGCGCGAGGACGTCGACGCCCAGGCGGCATGGGCGAGCGGCAGCTGACGCCGCCGGAGGGGCCCGGCTCCGACGGACGGCCGACGCCGCCGGACCGGCCCGGCTCCGACGGACGGCCGACGCCGCCGGACGCGCCGGGCCTCGCCGGGACCGTTCCGCTGGAGCGGGGCTTCTTCGACCGGCCCGCGCACGAGGTCGCCCCGGACCTGCTGGGAAGGGTGCTCGTGCACGGGCCCGTCGCGCTGCGGCTGACCGAGGTCGAGGCGTACGGCCTGCAGGGGGAGGACCCCGCGGCCCACACGTACCGGGGACTGACGCCGCGCAACGCGGTGATGTTCGGGCCGCCCGGCCACGTGTACGTCTACTTCACCTACGGCATGCACTTCTGCGCGAACCTGGTCTGCCTCCCCGAGGGCGTCGGCTCGGGCGTGCTGCTGCGGGCCGGAGAGGTGATCGCCGGGATCGAGACCGCCGCGGCGCGGCGGAGCGCGGGCACCGGCCGCGGCGTCCCCCCGCGGGACCTGGCCCGCGGGCCCGCGCGCCTGGCCGTGGCGCTCGGCTTCGCCCGGGAGCACAACGGGCTCGACGCCTGCTCGCCGGGCGGGGCGAACACGATCGGGAACGATTCGACCGGCGGGGCGGCGGTGGAGCCCGGGAGGCTGGCCGTACTCGAAGGAGATCCTCCCGGCGCGGATCTGATCAGATCGGGGCCGCGCACGGGGGTCGCGTCGGGGAAGGAGACGCCCTGGCGTTTCTGGATCGACGGCGACCCCACGGTCTCGCCGTACCGGCCGCACGTCCCGCGCCGCCGGACCTCGTGACCATCGGGTCTCCCGGGCCGGCGCGGCGCCTTCCCGCCCCTTCCGGTCCCGCCTTTCACCGCGATGCCGGGGCGGGTGCGGACCGGCTACGCTAGGCCCGGGATACCTGGATCACTCAGGTGACTCGGGAAACCAGAGACGCTGTAGGGCGAAGCCGTACATGACCCTCCGAGCATAGGAAAGCAAGGATTGTGACCGACATTCTGGATGACCTCGCCTGGCGCGGCCTGATCGCGCAGTCCACCGACGTCGACGCCCTGCGGGCGCAGATGGCCGAGGGTCCGATCACGGTCTATTGCGGCTTCGACCCCACCGCGCCCTCCCTGCACGTCGGCAACCTGGTGCCGCTGCTGACCCTGGCCCGCTTCCAGCAGGCCGGCCACCGGGCCATCGGCCTGGTGGGGGGCGCCACGGGCCTGATCGGAGACCCCAGCGGCCGCAGCACCGAACGCTCGCTCAACTCCTCGGAGGTCGTGGCCGAGTGGGTCGCGCGCATCCGGGTGCAGGTCGAGAAGTTCCTGGACCTGTCCGACGAGTCCCGCGGATTCATGGTCAGCAACCTCGACTGGACCGAGGGCATCTCCGCGATCGAGTTCCTGCGCGACGTCGGCAAGCACTTCCCGGTCAACCGCATGCTCGCCCGCGAGTCGGTCTCGGCCCGGCTGGCCGGTGAGGGGCTCAGCTACACCGAGTTCAGCTACCAGATCCTGCAGGCCAACGACTACCTGGAGCTGCACCGGCGCTACGGGTGCGCGCTGCAGATCGGCGGCAGCGACCAGTGGGGCAACATCACCGCCGGCACCGACCTGATCCGCCGGGTGACCAGTGACCACGTGCACGCGCTGACCGTGCCGCTGATCACCAAGGCCGACGGCACCAAGTTCGGCAAGACCGCCGGCGGCGCGGTCTGGCTCAACCCGGAGATGACCTCGCCGTACGCCTTCTACCAGTTCTGGCTGAAGGCCGACGACCGGGACGTGGTGAAGTTCCTGAAGATCTTCAGCTTCAAGTCCCGCGAGGAGATCGAGGAACTGGAGAAGGCCGTGGCCGAGCGGCCCGCCGCCCGCGAGGCGCAGCGCGCGCTGGCCGAGGAGTTCACCACCCTTCTGCACGGCGCCGACGAGTGCGCCGCGGCGATCGCGGCCTCGGCCGCGCTGTTCGGCCGGGGCTCGCTGGAGGAGCTGCCCGCGAGCACCCTCGGGGCGGCGCTGGCGGAGGTGCCGCGGGCGGAGGTGGCCGCGCTGGGCGCGCCGTTCGTGGACCTGCTGGCCGAGACGGGGCTGGTGAAGTCGAAGTCCGAGGCACGGCGCGCGGTCAAGGAAGGCGGCGCCTACCTCAACAACGCCAAGGTCACGGACGAGGCCTACGTGCCGGCCGCAGAGGACCTGCTGCACGGCCGCTACCTGGTGCTGCGGCGGGGCAAGACGTTCGGCGCGATCGAGGTCGTCTGATCGTTGCGGCGAGGACTCCTGTGACGAGCGCCCCGGCTCCGGCCGGGGCGCTCTGTCGTTCGAGGGGCCGGTGGCTGCCGTACGGCCGCCTCACGGACCGGGCGGTGAAGACACTCATGTGCTGACTGCTCGGTAACGTTCTGGTAGCGGGTCGGCCTCCAGAGACTCTGGAAAGCCGGTGACCTGCAAGTTCGCCCGGAGGAATTGATTTGACGCGATCCGGGAGGCCGCCTAAAGTTTTCAGAGCCCGGGAGCGAGCCGGACGCCTACGCGGCGGACGGGCCCCAGGGCGGCCCCCTCACCGACGAACCTGAGTGTTCGCCCCCTGTCTATGCCTCCGGGAAACCAGGCGATTGGACAAGAAGCGAATGCCAGGGTAAGTTAAGA
>NZ_BOOH01000045.1 GCF_016863135.1 Planobispora longispora | reverse complement strand
AAGCCAGCGCGCCGACGGCCTCGCGGATGGCGGAGTTGGCCTGGTTGACCGCCACCGCCATCTGCCCGATCTCGTCACGGGACAGCACCTCGGCGGTCCGGGTCAGGTCACCCTCGGCCGTGGCCTCCAGCGCCCGGGAGAGCGAGTCCATCGAACGCGCCATCTGGCGGGAGAAGACCCGCGCCATCGCGAGGGCGAGCAGCAGACCGGCGCAGAGCAGCGCGATGATCAAGGTGCGGGCGCTCTCGTACTCGTCGGCGGCCGCGGCGGTCATCGCACCGGTGGCCTGCTGCTCGTACTCCGCCAGCCGCGCGAGCGCGTCCTTGAACGCGGCGGTGACGGCGCCGAACTCGGAGACCATCTGCTTGATCTCGGCGGGAGAAGTGGCTTCCGCCGGCTGGCCCTCGCTGAGGACGACGGCGTCACGCAGGGACTGGAACTGCTCCCACGCCTTGTCGAAGTCCGTCACGGCCCGCTGCCACGCGGGGTCCGACGGGGCGGCGGCCCGGTACGCCTCGAACTCGCGGGTCACCCCCGCGGTGTAGTCCGCGATGTTCTTCTTGGCCTCGGCCTTGATCTGAGGGTCCGGGATGGTGCTGTAGCCGAGCGTGGCGTCGACCATGTCGGCCATGTTGCCGCGCATGTTGCTGAGGTGCACGAGACGCTCGACGTTGCCCTGCTTGATGGTGTTCATGTCGTCGTTCAGCGCGCTCATGCGGGTCAGCGCCACCGCGCCGACGCTCGCGCCCATGACGGCCATGAGCAGCATGGCGATAAGGATCTTGGTGCTGATGCGGCGGTCGGCGAACCAGCCCAGCAACGGGTTCCGGCGTACGGTTACCGCGGCGCCCGCAGCGCCGGCGGTGGAGTCGTTCACGATCAGGTCCTTCCAGCACGAGATCGATGAGCTGCGGGAACGCAGCGGGATAACGGAAGGCAGAAGAGTTACGACGTCTCATCGGCAACGGCCGCCGGTACATGAGCCGACGGGGGAGGCGATTCGCGAGGACCGGCGCGGCGGCTCCCGTCGAGGCCGGAACGCGCCCGCGGCCGGTGGCCGTACCGCCCCGGCAGGGCGGTTGGACGTCCCGGACGCCGTCGCGGCCGGAACGCGCCCCGTACTGCTCCGCTAGGGCGGTTGGACATCCCGGACGCCGTTGCGGCAGCCCGACTTGTCGCGGATTATCTCCGTATCGCACGTCACGGACCAACGCACGGGGAGCCGACGTGGCAGACACCCCCTCCATCGGCGAGTATCGGGTCGTAGGCACGCTGGGAAGCGCGGACAGCGGAGAGGGCGGGGAGACGCTCCTCGCCCGCGACGCGGGCGGGGATCAGGTCGTCGTCTGGCTCGCGGGCGCGGAGAGGGATCCCGCGGATCCGGAGGTCCTGCGGTTCCTGGTCGAGGCCGAGGCCCTGCGCCGCATACCCGCCGTCGGGATCGCGCAGGTGCTCGGCACCGGGTTCCACGACGGCCGGCTGTACCTCGTCAGCGAGCACGTCGCGGGACCGAGCCTGGAACGGCACGTGCGCGAGCGCGGACCGCTGCACGGGGACGAGCTCCACCGCCTGGCCATCGCCACGGTGACCGCGCTGTCGGTGATCCATCGCAGCGGAGCGGCGCACCTGCGGATCAGCGCCGGAACCGTCCTGCTCGCCGCTGACGGAGCGCGGCTGGTCGGCCTCCGGCCGGCAGCGGCGGCCGGAGGCCCGGGAACGCCCGCCGACCTGTTCTCCTGGGCGGCCACCATGGTCTACGCCGCGACCGGCCGGTATCCGGCCGGAGGCGCGCCCGGTCATGCTCCCGGCGGCGCCGCGAGCGGCCGCTATCCGACCGGGCACGCGCCCGGCGGCGCCGTGGAGGCGGCCGTCCCCGGGGATCCCGCGGTCCTGCGGGAACCGCTGAGGCACGTCGTCGCCGCCTGCCTGGCGTCCGCCCCCGGTGACCGGCCCACCGCGGACGAGGTCCTGCTCCGACTGGTGGGGCAGGACACCGCGCAGGTGGCGCAGGCACTCGGAGCGGGCGCGCGGGAACCGGGTGCGGGTGCGGATCCGGGACCGGGACCGGGACCGGGCGAGTCTCCCGGCGGACACCGGGGAACCCGCCGCCGGACCCTGGTGCTCGCGGGGGCCGCGGTGCTCGGTGCGGGCGCGGTGGCGGCGATCGTGCTGACGTCCTTCTCCGGCACGTCGCGGCAGAGCGGTGATCCGGCCTCCGGCCGTGCCGCCCCGGCGGCCTCCGCGTCCCCGTCCGGACCCCCCTCCGCGCCGACGGCCGTCCCGTCGCCGCAGAGCGTCCCGCCGGACACGCGGAACGTGGAGCTGCCCGGTCTGGGCACCGAGCTCAGGGAGAATCCGGCCGACCCCGTACGGCTGGCCGGATACATGGACGCCACCACCGCCACGTACGTCCGCGACGCCGCGGGGACCGGATTCCGCAAGGTGGACGAGCTCTACCAGCCGGTGCAGTCCCCGGACGGGGTGTGGACGGCGATGATCAGCTGGAGCAAGTTCTCCGACGTGGAAACCGATCACGTGCGTTTCGTCCGGCGCGCGACGGGCGAGGAGTTCGACGTCGAGGTCGGCCGGAAACCCCTCGGCGTGGTGGCCCCGGTCTGGTCGGCCGACAGCGGGCGGCTCCTGCTCACCTTCTTCGACTTCGGCGGCGACGACGACAAGCCGACGGAGCAGGGCTTCGCCATCGTCAACCCGGCCACCAGGACGGCCACGGAGATCAAGCTCGGCAAGGGCCCGGACATCGGCTCGTTCGCCTGGGCGCCCGGGGGTCAGGAGGTGGCCAGGGTGGCCGCCCCGGACCCCCGCAGCCCGGAGACCCTGCACGCGCTGTGGTACTCCCTGTCCGGGCAGCTGACCCGCCGGTCGGCGGAGGAGATCGGCCCGGCCTTCACCCGGGGCGACTGGTTCTCCCCCTCCGGCGGCCGGTTCTTCGCCGTCTGCGTGGGCGAGCCCAAGAGCGTGTGCGTCTACGACGCGCGCACCGGCGACCGTGTCGCGGTCGTCCCCTCCGGGACGTCCGCGGACGTGGCCCAGCCGCTGGCGTGGTTCGGCGAGGACCATCTGATCGTGATGAATCCCCGGGGCGAGGGGAACCGCTATCAGGTGGTGGACTTCGACGGCACGGTCCGGCGGATCCTGGCCGACGTCCCCAAGGGGAAGCTGGCGCTGGACTTCATGCTCGACTTCGCCCCCGTCCGATGATCCCGCTGCGGCCCGGCGACCCCGACCGCGTCGGCGGCTACCGCCTGCTCGGCAGGCTCGGCGCCGGCGGGCAGGGGGTCGTCTACCTGGGCCTGGCCGCCGACGGCTCCCGGGTCGCGGTGAAGGTTCTGCACCGCCTGGACGACGCCGCCGCCGTGGAGCGTTTCCTGGCCGAGGGCCGGATCCTGCGCCGGGTGGCCTCGTTCTGCACCGCGCGGATCCTGGACTCGGGCACGGAGGGGCCCACGCCGTACCTGGTCGGCGAGTACGTCGAAGGCGTCTCCCTGGCCGCGACCGTGGCCGGGCACGGGCCCGTCACGGATCCGCGCCTGTCCCGCCTGGCGGTCGGGGCGCTGGCCGCGCTCGCCGCCATCCACCGGGCCGGCGTGGTCCATCTGGACTTCAAGCCGGGCAACCTGCTGATCGGCCCCGACGGGCCGCGCGTCATCGACTTCGGCATCTCCCGGGTGCTGGAGGCCACCGGCTCCAGCGGTGAGATCATGGGCACGCCCGCGTTCATGGCGCCCGAGCAGTTCCGCGACGAGGCGGTCGGGCCGCCCGCCGACCTGTTCGCCTGGGCCGGCACCATGGTGTTCGCCGCCACGGGGCGCCCCCTGTTCGACGGCCCCTCCCCGGCCGCGATCTTGTACGGCATCCTGCACCGCGAGCCCGATCTGCCCCCGCTGCCCGCGCGGCTGCGCGAGGTGGTGGCGGCGTGCCTGGCCAAGGACCCCGCCCGGCGGCCCACCGCGACCGAGGCCCTGCTCAGGCTGCTCGGCCACTCGCTTCCGCACCGGGACCTGCTGGACGAGGCGAGCGCCATCGCCTCCCGGGCGGGCGGCGCCCGAGCCGGGAATCGGCGGCGCGTGCCGGCAGGGGGCGCGAGCCTGGCCGCCGCCGCGCTGCTCACCGGGACGGTCATCCTGTACGGCCGGGCGGAGAGCGCCCCGCCGTCCGCGCCCGCGCCCGTGCCGAGCGCCGTCCCCGCCAGATCGCTGAAGCTCCCGGGAACCGGCGTCGTGCTGCACGAACGCGAGGAGGACCCGGTCCGGCTCGGCTCCTACCTGGCGATGGGCACGGGCTCGCGCCGCGCCTACGCCCGCGCCCCGGGCGGCGGCTTCCGGCTGGTCGCCCACGACCGGGAGCCGGTGGCCTCACCCGACGCCGGCCGGGTGGCCCTGATCACCTGGAGCAAGTTCGCCGACGGCCCCGACGACCACGTCACCGTCGCCGGCGCCGGGGACGAGGTGACCGTCCGCACCACGCGCAAGCCGGTCGGCGCGTGGTATCCCCGCTGGTCCAGGGACGGGCGGAAGATCCTGCTGACCGCGCTGGAGGGGGACGGCGACGACCGGCGGCCCCGCGGGTTCGTCATCGTCGAGGCGGGGACGCGGACCGCGACCGCCGTCGACGTCCCCGCCGACGCCGGGGCGGACGCCGCCGACGGCTACTTCTGGAGCCCCGACGGGGCCGCCGTCGCGCGCGCGTCGCGGACGGGGGTGCGCTTCCACGCCGCCGACGGCGGGCTCGTGCGGGAACTGCGCGGCATCGGCGAGCCGGCCACCCTCGGAGACCCGTTCTCCCCCTCCGGAAAGAAGATCATCACTCACTGCCCGGACGACGGGACCACGCTCTGCGCCTGGGACGCCGCGACCGGCCAGGCCCGCGGCAGGTTCTCGGCGCCCTCGCAGATCGTCTACGGCTGGTACGACGAGGAGCACGTGCTCCTGCTGGACCGGAGCGCGCGGCCGTACCGGGTCATCGCGATCGACAGGCGCGGCCGGGAGGTGCGGCGGCTGGCGGACGTGCCGGAGGCCGACCTCAACCGGTGGGTGCCGCACTTCGTCCGGTGACCGGTCAGGCGGGAACCCGGCGGGAGAGGAGATCGCGCAGGGCCCCGGTGATGTCGGCGGGGGCCTCCTCCGCCATGAAGTGGCCGCAGGCGACGGTGGTGTGCCGCAGGTCCGGGGCCCAGGCGCGCCACAGCGCGGCGGCGTCGAAGCCGAGGGCGGCGCCCCAGTCCTGCTGGAGCACGGCGACCGGCATCCGCAGCCGGTTGCCGGCCTCCCGGTCGGTCCGGTCGTGGTCGACGTCGACGGTGGCGGAGGCGCGGTAGTCGGCGACGATCGAGGGCACGGCCGCGCGGGAGGCGTCCAGATAAGCCGTACGGACATCGGCGGGGATGGCCCGCGGGTCGTTGGTCCAGATGTCGAGGAAGTGGCCGAAGAAGGCGTCCGCGCTCGCGGCGATCATCTGCTCGGGCAGCCCCGGGGGCTGGGCCATGAGGTAGAGGTGGAAGCCGACGGCGGCGGTCGTCCCGTGCATCACCTCCCACATGTCCAGGGTCGGCAGCACGTCGAGGCAGGCCAGGTGGGTGATGGCCGCCGGGTGGTCGAGGCCGGCGCGGAAGGCGACCAGGGCGCCCCGGTCGTGCCCGGCCAGCGCGAAGCGCTCGTGTCCCAGGGCGCGGGCCAGCGTGACGACGTCGGCGGCCATCGTGCGCTTGGCGTAGGCGGCGCCGGTGTCCCCGGGTTTGTCGCTGGCGCCGTAACCGCGCAGGTCGGGGCAGATCACGGTGTGATCGGCGGCGAGATCGGCGGCGACGTGCCGCCACATCAGGTGAGTCTGGGGGAAGCCGTGCAGCAGCACGACGGCGGGCCCCGAACCCGCGACGGCGACGTTCAGCGACACGCCGTCGGCGACGGGGACGCGCCGGTAGTCGAAGCCGGGGATGACAGGTGTCATGATTCCGCTCTTTCCATGGGTGATTGGGATGACCTCAGACTGCCGGGGGCGGATGAGCATCCGATGAGCGCGCTACCGTGACCTGGGCGGCGTCCCGGGAGGAGGGGCAGGGGTGCGAGTCGTGTTCGGGGTGCTGGGGCCGGTGACCGCCTGGTACGGCACCGGGGCCCCGGTCGAGCTGAAGGGGCCCCGGCACCGCGCGGTGCTGGCCCGCCTGATCATCGCCCGACGCCGCGTCGTCCCGGTCACCCGCCTGGTCGAGGATCTGTGGACCGACCCTCCCCCCGGCGCGGTGGGCGCGGTCCGCACCTTCGTGGCCGCGCTGCGCCGCGCCCTGGAGCCGGAGCGCCCGCCCCGGGCCCCGGCCCGGCTGCTGGTCACCGAGGGGCCGGGATACGCGCTGCGCGCGGAGCCCCCGACGGTGGACGCCTGGCGCTTCGAGCGGGCCGTGGCCGCCGCGGCGACGCTGCCGCCCGAGGAGGCGCTGGCGGCACTGGAGGAGGCGCTCAGGTGGTGGCGCGGACCCGCCTACGCCGAGTTCGGCGATGAGGACTGGGCCCGCGCGGAGCGCGCGCGCCTGGCGGAGCTGCGGCTGCAGGCCGTCGAGCGCCGGGCACAGGCCCGCCTGTCCCTGGGGCTCGCCGCCGAGGCGGTGCCGGACCTGGACGCGCACGTGGCCGAGCACCCCTGGCGCGAGGACGCCTGGCGGCTGCTGGCGCTGGCGCTGTACCGCGCCGGCCGCCAGGGCGACGCCCTCGCGGTGCTGCGCCGCGCCCGCGCGCTCCTGGTCGGGGAACTGGGAGTGGACCCGGGCCCGGGACTCCGCCGCCTGGAGACCGACATCCTCCGGCACGCCGCCCACCTCGACCCCACCCCCTCTCAGGACGCCGTCCTTCTCGATCCCGCCTCCTCTCAGGACGCCGCCGGTCTGGATCCCGCCTCCTCTCAGCACGCCGCCGGTCTGGATCCCGCCTCCTCTCAGCACGCCGCCGGTCTGGATCCCGCCTCCCGGCCCGGCGGGGCGGCGGAGCGGGTGTGGGCCCGGGCGACCGCCGCCTACGACCGCAGCGTGCCGTCGGCCGCCCGGGTCCGGCTGGAGTCGGCGGTCGGCCTGCTGCGCGCTCTCGCGGTGACCGGGGGAGGCGGCCTCCAGGAGGCCCGCGAGCACCGGGTCGCGGCGATCGCGGCGGCCGAGGAACTGGGCGACGCGGAGCTGACCGCCCGCGTGATCGGCATGTACGACGTCCCGGCGATCTGGACCCGTGCCGACGACCCGCGGCAGGCGGCGCGGATCGTGGCGGCGGCCGAGTGCGCCCTGACCGCTCTCCCGCCCGGCGCGCATCCGGCGACGCGGGCCCGGCTGCTGACCACGATCGCCCTGGAGTCGCGGGGCACGTCCTCGGCGCGCGGGCCCGAGGCCGCCCGGGAGGCCGAGCGGATCGCCCGCGGCCTGGCCGATCCCGCGCTGCTGGCGTTCGCCCTCAACGGCGTGTTCATGCAGACGTTCCACCGCGCCGGTCTGGCGCCGCGCCGCGACGACATCGGAGCCGAGCTGGTCGCCCTGTCCGCCCGGCACGGCCTGGTCACCTACGAGGTGCTCGGCCACCTCGTCCGCGTCCAGGCCCGCGGCGCGCTCGCGGATTTCCCCGCGGCCGACCGGCACGCGGCGGCCGCTGACCGCCTGGCCGGCAGTCACGAGCTGCCGCTGGTGGGCGTGTTCACCCGCTGGTACCGGGCGCTGCGGCTGGACGCGACCGGCGGGGCGCCGGTCACCGAGGTGGCGGCGGCCTACCGGGACGCCGCCGCCCCGCTGGACGGCGCCGGCATGCCGGGGCTGGAGCGCGGCCTGCTGCCGCTCGCGCTGCTGTGCCTGAGGCTGCGGCACGCGCTGCCCGTCCAGGCCGGTGAGGACGCCGACTGGGGGCCGTACGAAC
Organism: Planobispora longispora; assembly: GCF_016863135.1. GTDB lineage: Bacteria > Actinomycetota > Actinomycetes > Streptosporangiales > Streptosporangiaceae > Planobispora > Planobispora longispora. The sequence goes on along the minus strand of NZ_BOOH01000045.1, from coordinate 196,226 downwards.
CCTGGGTCCGCCCGCTGGTCCTGCTGGCCCGGGACGGTCGGGGCGGGGCCGCGCCGGTCCGGGATCGCCGCGGCGAGGTCGTGGCGGCGCTGCGCCGGGTCCCGGATCCACCTCGCGACCTGCTGCTCGAGGCCATGTGGTGCCTGGTGGCGCGGGCGGCCGTCGCCGTCGGGGACCGGGAGACGATGGAACGCGCCCTCGCCGCGCTCGCCCCCGCCGCGGCGGAACTGGCCGGGGCGGGCAGCGGCCTGCTCACCCTGGGGCCCGTCTCCCGCTGCCTGGACGACCTCGCCGCCGCTCTCCGCTGATCCCGCACCGGTTGCACGGTCCGGCCGGTTGCACGGTCCGGCCGGTTGCACGGTCCGGCCGGTTGCGCGGGCGGTTTCAGATCGCCGCGGCGGCGAGGCGCGGGTCGTCCCAGAGGGCTTCCGGGACGGGACGGCCGAACAGGTCGGCGTTGTCGTCGACCTCCTCGGGGGAGCGGCAGCCGACGAGCACGCTGGCGACGGCTGGGTGGCGCAGCGGGAAGCGCAGCGCGGCGGCCCGGAGCGGCACCCCGTACTCGGCGCACACCTCACCGAGCCGGAGCGCCCGCGCCAGCAGCGGTTCCGGGACGGGCGCGTAGTCGTAGCGGGCGCCGGGACGGGGGTCGGCCAGCAGACCGGAGTTGTAGACGCCGCCGACCACCACGGACACGCCCCGCTCCAGGCAGGCCGGGAGCAGGTCCTGCTCGGCCGACCGGTCCAGCAGGGTGTAGCGGCCCGCGCACAGGACCACGTCGAGATCGAGCCGCCGGACGAACCGGGCGGGCATGGCCGTCTGGTTCATCCCGACCCCGATCGCGCCCACCACGCCCTCGTCCCGCAGCGCGGCCAGGGCCGGGTAGGCGGAGGCGTAGACCTCGGCCTCGTGCTCGTCGGGGTCGTGGAGGTAGACGACGTCGATCCGGTCGAGGCCCAGCCGCTCCAGGGACTCCTCCAGGGAGCGCCGGACGCCGTCGCCGCTCCAGTCCCAGATCCGCCGGAGCGGGGGCGGGTCGGCGAACCCGTCGGACTCGGGCGGCTCGCCCGGGACCGACGGCACCAGCCGACGGCCGACCTTGGTCGAGACGACGTAGGAACCGGGCGGCTCGGCCGCCAGGACCGCCCCGAGCCGGCGCTCGGCGCGGCCCGCGCCGTAGTGCGGCGCGGTGTCGAGATAGCGCACGCCCCGGTCGAGCGCGCGCCGTACGGTCGCCGCCGCCCGCTCGGCGGGGACCGGCGTGTACAGCCCGCCGATCGCGGCGCCGCCGAAGGACAGCGCGGTGACCCGCACCCCGCTGCGGCCCAGGGACGCGGCGCCTCCGGCGGGCACGGGGCCGTCCGAGGCTCCGACGCTTCCCGGGATCGTCAGGCGGTCCGGGGTTCCGGCGTCTTCCGGGGTCATGGGGTGCTCCGGGGTTTCGAGGTCATGGGGCGGTCCGGGGCGCCGGGGTCATGGGGTGCTCCGGGGCCGGAGCCGCAGTCCCTGCATCCCTCCGTAGACCGCGAGCGCCGTGGGCGGCGCGATGTCCGCTACGTCCTGCGGGGATCGTCCGCTACCCGCAGGGGTTGACCGCTACCCGCGGGGGTTGACCGCTACCCGCGGGGACATCCGCTACGTCCCGCGGGATCAGGCGGTGGGGAAGGGGCCCTGGTACTCGGTGTAGTCGGAGACGCCGTCGCCGTTGAGGTCGACGCGCACCTCGTCGGTGTAGCCGTCGCCGTTGTGGTCGAGGTAGACCACGTCGGTCACGCCGTCGCCGTCGGTGTCGTAGCGCTCCTCGTCGGCCACGTAGTCGCCGTCGGTGTCGATGAGCTGGACGTCGGTGCCGCCGTCGCCATCGGTGTCGTAGTAGTCGGTGGTGGTGACGTAGAACTCGCTCATCGGGGTTTCCCTTGTCTTCGTTCGTGCCGGTTCGTCAGATAAGAGGGGCGTTCCGGCCGGATGGTTACAGCGACTTCCACGATTTTTTTCGCAGCCCGTCCTCCCCGGGGCATGACGTGATCGGCGGTGGATCAGCGGGCCACCGGTCACCCGGTGAGTCCGAGCCCGCCCGCCCGGAGTCCGGCCTGGAATCTGGAGTCGGCCTCCAGCTTCGCCATCAGCTCCGCGACCCGTCTCCGGTAGGTGCGCAGGGAGAGCCCGAGCTGCCTGGCCGCGGTCTCGTCGGTGTGTCCCGCGCCGAGGGCGCGGAGGACCGCCAGGCCGTCCGCGTCGATGTGGGGCACGTCTCCGTCGAGGTAGGCGATGAGGTCGGTGGCGCTCTCTCAGGCCGCCTGGAAGAGGGCGTACACGCCCCCGACCACTGTGGGCAGGGTGGTCACGGTGAACTCGCGGGGACCCGCCGCGTCACGACCGGCGAGGATCACCGCCCGCCGGTCGATGATGGGCGCTCTCGGGGGAATTCCCGCTCGGCGGGGACCTCCCCGTCCACCGGATCGGTTTCGGAGCCATGCGGCTCCCGGCCGGGACGTTCCAGGGGCCCGCCCGCGACCCGGCGGCGGGCGTCGCGGTGCTGCGCCGCGCGGTCGAACTGGGCGTCGACCACATCGACACGGCGTGGTTCTACCGGCGGGGCGGGGTGGCGGCCAACGAGCTGATCCGTACGGCGCTCGCCCCGCACGGGGACGGCCTGGTGATCGCGACGAAGGTGGGGCCGTTGTTCGGCTCCAGCGGGGTCCCGGGCGGACAGGCCGGCCCGGACCGGTTGCGCGGCCTGGTGGAGGAGAACCTGCGCAGCCTCGGCGTGGACCGGCTCGACCTCGTCTACCAGCGCGTGGGAGGCATGACCGGTCCCGGCGGAGAGTCGGTCGCCGACCGGTTCGCGGCCCTCGCCGAGCTGCGCGAGGCGGGACTGATCCGGCATCTGGGCGTCAGCAACGTCGACGCCGCCCAGCTGGCCGAGGCGCGGGCGATCGCCCCGGTGGCGGCCGTGCAGAACAGCTTCCACGTGCACGACCGGGGTGGCATCGAGCTGCTGGCCCAGTGTGAGGAGGCCGCAATCGCCTTCGTCCCGTTCTTCCCGCTGGGCGGCGGCCGTCGCCCGATCGACGCGGCGCGGCTGGCGCGGGTCATGGCCCGTCACCGGGCGACGGCCGCGCAGATCGCCCTCGCCTGGCTGCTGGCGAGCTCACCCGCGGTGCTCGCCATCCCCGGCACCGGTTCCCTCGAACACCTGGAGGAGAACGCGGGGGCGGGCCGGATCCGCCTGACTTCCCAAGACCTCGCGGAGCTCGCGGAGCTCGGAGACTGACCTCGGGGTTTCCCTGGGAACCGGGCTCCCGGCCGGGACCGTGGAAGCACGGCACGGCTCCCCGGCGGCATCAACCGTTCGGTGGATTCCCGGGTCATCACCATTCGCCGCCGACGATGGCCGGCAGGTCGATTCGCCCCGGACGCGGGCGGAAGATCCTTGATCCATGGCAGTCATCGAAGTCACAGACCTCCGCAAGAAGTACGCGGACCTGACCGTTCTGGACGGGGTGTCGTTCTCCGTGGAGGAGGGTGAGATCTTCGGCATCCTCGGGCCGAACGGCACCGGCAAGACCACCACCGTGGAGTGCGTGGAGGGCCTGCGGCGGCCCGACGGCGGGTCGATCAGGGTCCTCGGGCTCGACCCGGTCAAGGACGCGCGCAAGGTCCGCGAGCAGATCGGGGTGCAGCTCCAGCAGACCCAGCTGCCGGAGAACATCAAGGTGTGGGAGGCGCTCGACATGTACGCCTCCTTCTACGACGACCCGCGCGACTGGCGGGAGCTGCTGGAGGAGTGGGGGCTGGCCGACAAGCGCGACGCCCGCTTCGGCAAGCTGTCCGGCGGCCAGCAGCAGCGGCTGTTCATCGCGCTGGCACTGGTCGGCAACCCGAAGGTGGCCTTCCTGGACGAGCTGACCACGGGCCTGGACCCGCAGGCCCGCCGTACCACCTGGGAGCTGGTCAAGCGGGTCCGGGCGAGCGGTGTGACGGTGGTGCTGGTCAGCCACTTCATGGACGAGGTGGAGGAGCTGTGCGACCGCGTCGCCGTCTTCAACCGCGGCAAGGTCGTGGCGATCGACACCCCGGCCGGGCTGGTCGGCGGCGAGCACCGGATGCGGTTCACGCTGATGGCCGGGGACACGAGCGGCGTGGCCGGTCTGGAGAACCTGCCCGAGGTGATCGAGGTGTCCCGGGAGGGGAACCGGGTGATCGTCACCGGCCGGGGCGACTTCGCCACGGCGGTGACCGCGCACCTGGCCCGCCACCACGTCCTGGTCGGCGACCTCCGCCTCGACAAGCGCACCCTGGACGACGCGTTCGCCGCCCTGACCGGCCGGTCCTTCGAGTAAAGGAATCTGATCATGATGAAGCTCGCCGCCGTCGAGACCAAGCTGCTGACCCGGGAGCCCGGGGCGCTGTTCTCGCTGCTCATCCCGCTGTTCATCCTGGTGGTGTTCGGAAGCTCGATCGAGCCGGGCGACACCGTGCTGCTGCCGATGGCGCTGGCCATCGCCGTGGGGATGGTGGGCCTGTACCTGCTGCCCACCACCCTGGCCACCTACCGCGAGCGGGGGATCCTGCGCAGATTGTCCGCCACGCCGGTGCGCCCGGGGAACCTGCTGGTGGTGCAGCTGATCCTGCAGCTCATCCTCGCGGTGACCGCCTGCGGGCTGCTGCTGGCCGTCGCGGGCACCGTCCTGGGCGCCCACCTGCCCACCCGGGTGCCGTACGTCGCGCTGGTGTTCCTGCTCGGTACGGCCAGCATGTTCGCGATCGGCCTGCTCATCGCGGCGCTGGCGCCCAACGGCCGGGCCGCCAACGGGATCGGCGTCCTGCTGTACTTCCCGATGGCCTACCTCGCCGGGCTCATGCAGCCCAAGGATCAGATGCCCGCTATGGTGGCCCGCATCGGGGAGTACACCCCTCTGGGCGCTTTCGGGCAGAGCATGCGGGAGGTCTGGGCGGGTGCTGCCCCCAGCCCCCTGCTGCTGGGTGTGCTGGCCGGCTACGCCCTGGTCGTCAGCATCGCGGCCGCCAAGTTCTTCCGCTGGGAGTGACGGATGACCGGCCGGCTCGACCGCTGGGAACGGATGCTGGAGCGCCAGATGGCGGCGGCGCCGTACGTCCTGCTGGTGATCTCCACGGTGCTCTCCCTGCTGACCGGCGGAAACCCCTGGATCACGCTCGGCCTCACCGCTCTCGCGGCCGCCTGGATGCGGTTCATGCCGCGGGGCGTGGCCGGCGGCGCGGTCTACGTGGCCGGGCTGGTGGTCCTGATCGGCGCGCTTTGCACCCAAGGGGTATGGTTCGCGAGCTTCTTCGGCTTCACCGGATTCCTCCACTCCTGGCAGTACCTGAAGGGGAAGTGGCGGCTGGCCGGAGTGGGCGCCACGGCGGCGATCAGCGTCGTGGCCTACGGCGGGGGTCCGCCCGGGCCCACCCCGTCCTCGATCTTCACCTACCTGTTCTTCACCGCCGCCATCGTCGCGGGGGTGAGCCTGTTCAGCTTCGTCGGAGAGGTCACCGCCGAGCGGAGCGACGAGCGCAGGCGCATGGTGACGCGGCTCGAAGAGGCCATGCGGGAGAACGCCGGGCTCCAGGCCCAGCTGCTGGTCCAGGCCCGCGAGGCGGGCGTGCTCGACGAGCGGCAGCGGATGGCGGCAGAGATCCACGACACCCTCGCCCAGGGCCTGACCGGCATCATCACCCAGCTCCAGGCGGCCAAGCAGGCCGAGGACTGGCGGCGCCATGTGGACAACGCGGTACGGCTGGCCCGCGAGAGCCTCGCCGAGGCCCGGCGTTCGGTGCACGCGGTGGGTCCCGGACAGCTGGAGGCGGCGCCGCTGCCCGAGGCGCTGGAGGACGTGGTGACCCGATGGGGGGAGCTCAACGGGGTGCGTGCGGATTTCACCGTCACTGGTACGGTCCGTCCCATGCATCCGGAGGTCGAGGAGACGCTGCTGCGGACGGCGCAGGAGGCACTGGCCAACGCGGCCAAGCACGCCGGCGCGTCCCGGGTCGGGCTGACCCTGTCGTACATGGAGGACACGATCACCCTGGACGTCCGCGACGACGGCGCCGGATTCGATCCGGAGCGCGTCCGCGAGGCCGGGGGGTTCGGCCTGACCGCGATGCGCAAGCGGGTGAGCCGGCTGGCGGGCACGCTGGAGATCGAGTCCGAGCCCGGCTCGGGCACCGCGATCTCCGCGAGCGTCCCGGCGGTGGCCCGTGCCTGAGAGCCCCGGGACCCCCATCCGGCTGCTGATCGCCGACGACCACCCCATCGTCCGCGACGGCATCCGCGGCATGTTCACCGGCGACCCGGACTTCGAGGTCCTCGGCGAGGCCTCCGACGGCGCCCGTGCCGTCGAGCTCGCGCGGACGCTGCACCCGGACGTGATCCTCATGGACCTGCGCATGCCCGGGACGGACGGCGTCGCGGCCATCAAGGAACTCGCCCGGCTGGGCGTCGCGGCCCGCGTGCTGGTGCTGACCACCTATGACACCGACCGGGACGTCATGCCCGCGATCGAGGCCGGGGCCACCGGCTACCTCCTCAAGGACACCGGCCGCGACGAGCTCGTCCGGGCCGTGCGCACGGCGGCGCGGGGCGAGGCCGTGCTGTCCCCGTCGGTCGCCACCCGCCTCCTCGGCCAGGTCCGCACCCCCGCCGACCCGCTGAGCGCCCGCGAGCTGGAGATCCTCCACCTCATCGCCGACGGCGCCACCAACCGCGAGGTCGCCGCACGCCTGTTCATCAGCGAGGCCACGGTCAAGAGCCACGTGCTGCACATCTACACCAAGCTCGGCGTCAACGACCGCGCGGCCGCCGTCGCCACCGCCTTCCGGCGCGGCCTGCTCACCCTCGGCGACGGCTGACCGGGCCCGCCGCGCCCCGGATCGCGGCGCGGGCGGCGCAGGCGGTACGGGCGCCGGGAGCCGCGGAATAATCCGTTGCCCGCCGCTGCTGATCAGGCCACCATGGTCATCATGTCCCGGCACGCTCGCCTCGTGACACCCGCCGCCGCGGGTGTGTTCGAGCGTGTCTGCGACGGCCTGGAGCGCTGACCTCTTCCCGTAAGTCCGACGTGACCCGGCGGGGGGAGGTTGCCGGCCCGAGACGGGTCACGACGGATCCAGGCAGATCAAGGAAGAGAATCCATGGCCAAGCAGGCCTATGTGCGTAACAAGCCGCACCTCAACATCGGCACGATGGGCCACGTCGACCACGGCAAGACCACGCTGACCGCCGCGATCACCAAGGTGCTCGCCGGGCGCGGCCAGGCGACGTACACGCCGTTCGAGCGGATCGACCGGACCCCGGAGGAGCACCAGCGGGGCATCACGATCAACATCTCGCACGTCGAGTACGAGACCGCCACCCGCCACTACGCGCATGTGGACATGCCGGGGCACGCCGACTACGTGAAGAACATGATCACGGGTGCGGCGCAGCTCGACGGCGCGATCCTCGTCGTGTCCGCCCAGGACGGCATCATGCCGCAGACCAGGGAGCACGTGCTGCTCGCCCGGAGGGTGGGCGTCGAGCACCTGGTCGTCGCGGTCAACAAGGCCGACGGCGCCGACCCGGAGCTGACCGACCTGGTCGAGCTGGAGCTGCAGGACCTCCTGGCCGAGCACGGTTACCGTGACGTGCCGATGGTGCGGGTGTCCGGGCTGCGGGCGCTGGAGGGCGACCCGGCGTGGACGGCGTCGATCGAGGCGCTGCTCCGGGCGGTCGACGACCACATCCCCGTGCCGGTCAGGTACGTGGACGCGCCGTTCCTGATGCCGGTGGAGAACGTCCTCACGGTGACCGGCCGGGGCACGGTCGTCACCGGCGCCATCGAGCGGGGCGCCGTGCGCGTGGGCGACACGGTGGAGGTCGTCGGGTTCGGCGACGGGTTCACGGCGGTGGTCACCGGTGTGGAGACGTTCGGCAAGACGATGGAGCGGGGCGAGGCGGGAGACAACGCCGCCGTCCTGCTGCGCGGGGTCAAGCGCGAGCAGGTACGGCGCGGCATGGTGCTGGCGGCTCCGCTGAGCCGGCGCGCCCACCGGTCGTTCACCGCCCGGCTGTACCTCCTCACGGCGGAGGAGGGCGGACGGCGCAGGCCGATCGCCTCCGGGTACCGGCCGCAGTTCTACCTGCGCACCACCGACGTGCCGGGTGAGCTGACGCTGCCGTCGCCCGCGCGGCCCGGCGACACCGTGGAGGTGTCGGTGGAGCTGGGCAAGGCGGTGGCGGTCGAGCCGGGGCTCGGCTTCGCGATCCGCGAGGGCGGGCTCACGGTCGGCGCGGGCACGGTCCTCACCGTGGAGGACTGACCGCTCGCCGCCGGACCGCGCGGGACGGATCCATCCGTCCCGCGCGGTCCGTTCCCGGGTCCGTTCCCGGGTCCGTTCCCGGGTCCGTTCCCGGGTCCGTGTTCCGGTCCGTGTTCTGGGCCAGGACGGGCCGGGCTCGGCGATCCACTGGAATCAATACTTCGATGCGATAAAGCGGCAGATATCCATTATTCGTGTTACGGACGGGGTGGCCGGAAAATCGTTCGCTCTCGCCGCGTCCCCTGCGGAAACATGGTCGGGGTGACGTCGGCATCGGGGAGGATGAATGGCGGTAACCAGCTCATTTGGGAATTCCGAAAACAGTCCATCCGTGCGGAAATCTGCGGTTCTGCTGGCACTGCGTTACTACTGCGGTGAGCTGAAGCGCCAGTGGCGCGTCACGGTGCCCGCGCTGACCCTGCCGGCGATGGGGAACATCTGCCTGTTCTACCTGGCGCCGCTGCTGGTGGCCGGGCTGGTGGGACGTCTGGCCGACGGCGGCGACGGCTCCTTCGACGCGCTGCTGCCCTACGTGCTCGGCTTCGCCGCCCTGCTGCTGGCGGGCGAGGTGCTGTGGCGGCTCGGGCTGCACTTCCTGAACCGCACCGACGCCCGCGGCATCGAGCGGCTCGGCATGACGGGCATGGACGAGCTGCTCTCCAAGGACGCCGCGTTCTTCCACGACAACTTCGCCGGATCGCTGACCAAACGGGTGCTGGGGTTCTCCTCCAACTTCGAGGACTTCGCCGACACGCTCACGTTCTCGATCATGGCCAAGGTGGTGCCCATCGTCTTCGCCTCGGTGGTGCTGTGGCAGTACCACCCGCTGCTGGTCCTCGTCCTGGTGGGCCTCGTCGTCGTGACCGGCGTCCTCGTCGCCCCGCTCATCCGCCGCCGCCAGGCGCTGGTCGACGAACGCGAGGCCGCCAAGGTGCGGGTGTCGGGCCACATCGCCGACGTGATGGCCAACATGGAGACGGTCCGCGCGTTCGCCGCCGAGGATCGCGAAGCCGCCGAACACCGGGTGAGAATCGCCGAGCAGCAGAGGTTGTCCCTGCGCTCCTGGGATTACGGCAACCTCCGGGTGGACACCGTCGTCGCCCCGCTGTCGGTGATCACCAGCGCCGTGGGCCTGCTCCTCGCGGTGGGGCTCCGCGGCGGCCTCGGCGTGGAGGCCATCGTGGTGACGTTCACCTACTACTCGAACACGATCGGCATCATGTTCGAGTTCAACCAGATATACCGGCGCATGGAGAGCGTGCTCACCGAGGCGGCCCAGTTCACCGAACTGCTCCTCGACCCGCCGACCGTGACGGACCCGCCCGACCCGCAGCCGCTGCGCCCGGCCGACGCGGGAATCCGCTTCGAGCGGGTGAGGTTCGCGTACGCCGGCGGCCCGCCCCTCTTCGACGACCTGGACCTCGACATCCCCAGCGGATCCAAGATCGGGCTGGTCGGCCAGTCCGGTGGCGGCAAGAGCACCCTCACCCGGCTGCTGCTGCGCCTCATGGACATCGACGGCGGCAGGATCCTGATAGGCGGCCAGGACATCTCCCGGCTGCGCCAGGCCGACCTGCGCAGCCTCATCGCCTACGTCCCCCAGGAACCCGCCATGTTCCACCGGTCCGTGCGCGACAACATCGCCTTCGCCCGGCCGGGCGCCACCGACGCCGAGATCCTCCGGGCCGCGCGGGCGGCGCACGTCACCGAGTTCGTCGAATCCCTGCCGGACGGATTCGACACCCTGGTCGGCGAGCGCGGCGTCAAGCTCTCCGGCGGCCAGCGGCAGCGCGTCGCGCTCGCGCGCGCCATCCTGCGCGACGCCCCGATCCTGTTGCTGGACGAGGCGACCAGCGCCCTGGACTCCGAGAGCGAGATCCTCGTCCAGAAAGCCCTGTGGCAGTTGATGCAGGGCCGTACCGCGCTCGTGGTCGCCCACCGCCTGAGCACCGTCGTCCGGATGGACCGGCTCGTCGTGCTCAACCGGGGGCACATCGTGGAACAGGGCACCCACGGCGAGCTGCTCCAGGCCGAGGGGCCCTACGCCCGGCTCTGGCGCCATCAGTCCGGGGGGTTCCTGGTCGACGACGACGCCCCGGACGCGCTCCGCCGCTGACCGGTCTCAGCCGGCCGGTTCCAGCCGACGGATCCCGGCCGACGGACCTCGGCGCGCCGCGGGGAGAGGCGACGGGCCGCACTCCCCGCGGCGGGTCAGTGTTCGTCGACGACGTGACCGTTCTGGACGGTGCCGTCCTTGGTGAGGGCCATGGCCAGCGGGGCCTCCGGGAAGGTGGCGATGGCCGCCAGCGCGGCGTCCATCTGCTCGGCGGTCTCCCAGTGCCAGGTGTCGGTGTAGGTGCCGTCCTCGAACCGGACGAGGACGGCGTGGGTGAGTCCGGGGTGCCCCTCCCGGACGGTCGCGATCAGCGAGTTCCGGCGGGCGAGGAACTCCTCCAGGTCGGCGTGGGCGACGGAGTAGCGGTGCGAGCGGACGACGGACATGGTGATTCCCTCCTCGGACACGGTGACGTCTTCCTCGCTCACCAGGAGCCGGCGATCTGCCGGATCGGGGCGTTGAGCCGGTTGAAGAGGTTGGTGACGGCGGTCATCAGCAGGATCGAGGCCAGCTGCTGCTCGTCGAAGTGGTCGGCGGCGTCGTTCCAGACCTCGTCGGAGACGGCGTCGGCGCGGTCGGCCAGCCGGGTGGCGGCCTCGGCCAGCTCCAGCGCGGCCCGTTCGGCGTCGGTGTAGTACGGAGCCTCGCGCCAGGCGCCGACCAGGCCGATGCGCTCGTCGCTCTCGCCGAGCTTGCGCAGGTTCTTCAGGCCGGTGTCGACGCAGAAGCTGCAGCCGTTGATCTGGCTGACCCGCAGGTGGATCATCTCCATGAGCTCCTGGGGAAGGCCCTGCGACTGGGCGGCCCGCATCAGCTCCATGATCGGCTTCATGGCGGCGGGGATGATCGTCGCGGGGTTCTTCATCCGGGCTTCCATTTTGTTCTCCTCTGTCGTTGTTGGCGTGAGATCAGGTTGGCTGCCCGGGTTGATACATTCGCTATGCGACGACTATGGGGGGACAATGCTGCGGTTCACGCTTCTCGGGCCCGTCCAGGTGATCGTCGACGAGACGCCGCTGGCGGGCATCGCCCCACGTCACCGCGCGGTCCTGGCCTACCTGCTGCTCAACGCCGGACGGGTGATCAGCATCGAGCGCCTGATCGAGGCGGTGTGGGGCTACGACCAGCCGGACACCGCCCGATCGCAGATCCACGCCTCCATCACCGCGATACGCAAGGTGCTGCGCGGCGCGGGCGGCGGGGAGCTGCTGGAGACGCGCGCCGGCGGCTACGTCGCGAACCCGGCGCCGGGGCAGGTGGACACCCAGGAGTTCACCGACCTGGTGGCGGCCGGAGAGCTGCGCGGGGCGCTGGGACTGTGGAACGGCGAAGCCCTCGAGGACGTCCACGCCGCCTACGTCGCCGGAGTCCGGGACCTCTGGCACGACCGGCGGCTGTCGGCCTACGAGCGCCTGGCGGAGGCCGAGCTCGCCGCCGGACGCCACGGCGACCTGCTCGACGAGCTGGCCGCCCAGGCGGCCGCCAACCCGATCCGGGAGAAGCTCCACGGCCACCTGGTCCTGGCCCTGCACCGCTCGGGACGGCAGGCCGACGCCCTCGCCGCGGCGCGTTCCTACCGCGCCGCCCTCGCGGAGGAGCAGGGGCTGGACCCCGGGCACGCGTTCACCGAGCTGGAGCGGGCGGTCCTGGCCGACGATCCCGCGCTGCGCCTGGCCGCCGCCGCGGAGCCGCCCGCCGCCCGGCCGGCCGGGCCGCCGCCGGCGGCGCAGCGCTCCTTCCTCCCCTACGACATCCCGGATTTCTCCGGACGGACCACCGAACTGGAGCGGCTCGCGGGCGAGCACGGGGCGGCGGTCGTCACGATCGACGGCATGGCCGGGATCGGCAAGACCACGCTCGCCGTCCACGCGGCCCACCGGCTGGCCGGCCGCTACCCGGACGGGCAGCTCTTCCTCGACCTGCAGGCCCACACGGCGGGCCGGGAGCCGGTCGACTCCTCCGCCGCGCTGGAGGCCCTCCTGCGCCAGCTCGGGGTGCCCCCGGACCTGATCCCGGCCACGCCGGTCGAGCGGAGCGCCCTGTGGCGGGCCGAGCTGGCCGGCCGCCGGGTGCTCGCCGTACTGGACAACGCCCTCGACGCCGACCACGTGCGCCCCCTGCTGCCGGGCGCGTCCGACACCCTCGTCCTGGTCACCAGCAGGCGGCGGCTCGTCGACCTGCACGGCGCCCACGCGCTCTCGGTCGACGTGCTGGGCGAGGAGGACGCCGCCGGACTGTTCCGCCGGATCGTGGGCGAGCGCGCCCACGACGAACCCGACGCCGTGCGCGAGGTGCTGCGGCTGTGCGGGAGCCTCCCGCTCGCCATCCGCATCTCGGCCGCCCGCCTCCAGCACCGCCCGCGCTGGACGGTCTCCTATCTGGCGGACAGGCTGCGGGACCAGCGCCGGCTCCTGGACGGGGTGTCGGCGGCCTTCGCCGTCTCCTACGAGCAACTCGGCGCCGAGGAGCAGCGCATGTTCCGCCTGCTCGGGCTGGCGCCCGGCCGCGACATCGACGCCCGCGGCGCGGCGGCGCTGGCCGGGATCCCGGAGGAGGAGGCCGAGGAGCTCCTGGAGGGCCTCCTGGACGCCCACATGCTCCTGCAGCACGAACCCGGCCGGTACACCCTCCACGACCTGCTCCGCGAGCACGCGCGCTCGATCGCCGAGGACGACGGCGCCGCCCTGCGGCTGCTCACCTACTACCTGCACCGCTCCCGCGCCGCGATAGACCGGCTCTTCCCGCACAGCGTCGGCCAGCGGGAGGGCATCCCCCAGCCGACCACCCCGATCGCCCCCGTCCGCGACGCCGCCGAGGCGATCGCCTGGCTCGACGCCGAGCGGTCCAACATCATCGCGACCGCCGTCCACGGGCCCGAGATCTGCGTGGGCATGCTGGCCCTGGCGATGCGCCCGTACCTCGACCGGCAGGCGCACCACGACGACGCGCTCACGCTCCACACCCTCGCGCTCCAGCGCAGCCGCAAATTCGGCCACCACGAGTTCGTGGAGCGGGCGCTCACCGACCTGGCGTGGACCTACTGGCGGCTCGGCGAGTACGAGCGGGCGGAGGAGCACGCCCACCAGGCGCTGGAGGCGTGCGGGGAGGCCGACGAACGGGCGCGGGCGCTGCTCACCCTGGGAAACGTGGCCCTGCGCCGGCGGCAGGACGCGCAGGCCGAGCAGTACCTCAAGCAGGCGCTCGACCTCACCCGGATCGGCGCCGACACCTGGGGCGAGGCCCACGTGCTGGGCATCCTCGCCCTCGTCCTCGACCGGGCCGGCCGCCCGGAGGAGGCCCGCAGGCACCTCGACCTGGCGCTGGCGCTCCACCGCAAGATCGGCGATCCGGCCGGAGAGGCGCTGGTGCTCAACCATCTCGGCGTCGTCCTGCGCCACCAGGGCCTCCTCGACCAGGCGCGGGCCCGCCACGAGCAGGCCGCCGCGCTCTACCGGGAGCTCGGCCACGCCACCGACGAGGCGACCGCGCTCAACGGGCTCGCCGAGGCGGCCGGCGACCCCGGCCGGGCGATCGAGGAGCACACCGCCGCGCTCGCGCTCGCCGACGCGTCCCGCAACCGGCCCGAACGGGCCCGCGCCCACGACGGCCTGGCCCGCGCCCACCTCGCCCTCGGGCACTCCGGCGAGGCCCGCGAGCATGGGCGGCTGGCCCTGGATCTCTACGGGGAGCTCGGCGTGCCCGAGGCCGAGGAGGTCCGGGCCCTCCTGGAACTGGCCGGGTAGGGCCGCGCGGCGCCGGGGCCGTACGGGCGATGACGACCCCTCCTGATCAGGGAGTCTCGCTCTCGCCCGCGGGCGGCGTCCCGCCGGGGGCGGTGGCCGCGGGCAGGGTGAAATGGAACCGCGAGCCCCCGCCGGGGTTGTCCTCCACCCCGATCGAGCCGCCGTGCCGCTCGACGATGCGCTTGCAGATGGCCAGGCCGAGCCCGCTGCCGGTGTAGGGGCCGCCCCGGTGGGCCCGGTGGAAGTTCTCGAAGATCACCTCGTGCTGTCCCTGCGGGATGCCGATGCCCCGGTCGGCGATCTCGACGCGGATCCAGTCCGGCCGCTCGGTCGCGGAGGTGACGGTGATCTCCGGCCGGACGCCCGGGGCGGTGTACTTCACCGCGTTGCCGATCAGGTTGTCCAGCAGCTGGCGGAGCAGGGCCCGGTCGGCCCGGACCCCGTCCAGCTCGCCGATGTGGAAGATCGGGGCCTGGCCGCCCTCGGCGCCCTCGGGGAGGTCGCCGCGGGCGGCGGCGACCTCCCGCACGACTTTCCCGAGGTCGATCGGGACGGGGGTGATCGGCGCGTCCCGGGCGGTGGTGTGCGCCAGCAGGTCCTGGATCAGCTCCCGCATCCGCGACGACGCCCGCTGGATGTGGTCGAGGCTGATGCCCACCTCGCCCGGCGCGCCGTCGCCGGGCCCGGCCTCCACCGCGTCGGCCAGGATCTGCGTCCAGCCGTCGAGGGTGGTCAGCGGGTTGAGCAGGTCGTGGGCCACCACACCGGCGAAGGCCGCCAGCTCGTCGCGGTTCCGCCGCTCCTCGGTGACGTCGTGGAAGACCACGACCGCCGCGCCGTCGTTCACCGGCAGCCGGGTCGCGCTCACGTTGAGCAGGCGGTTCTCGGCCATGCCGGGGGCCCGCACGAGCACGTCCATGTCGCGGACCTCGTGCCCGGCCAGGGCCAGCCGGTACGGCATCCGCTCCACCGGGAGGGGGGTCCCGTCGGGGTACGACAGGCGGTGGTCGGCGACGCTGCCCGCGACGCCGTCGACGCCGAGCAGGCGCCGGGCGGCCGGATTGCTCAGGAGGAACCGCCCGTCGGCGTCGATGACGACCAGTCCGTCGTGTATCGACTCGACGATCGCCGACAACATCCCGGCCTGGGCGGAGACCTCTTTCTCGGCCGCGGCCCGCCGCCGGTCCAGCGCGTCCCGCTCGTCGCGGCCGAGCGCCAGCGCCAGCCCGATCACGGTGATCATCCCGACGAAGACCTGCGCCACCAGCACCCGGGCGGCGGGCGAGTCGACGACGGCGAAGGGGCCGTTGTCGTAGATGGTGAAGACGATCGCGATCGTTCCGGTGATCAGGCTGTGCAGGGCCACGAGGGTGGTGTCGAACCGCACGGCGGCCCAGACGGTCACCGCGGTCAGCAGGAACGCCAGCGGCAGATCGTGCCTGATGCCGAACGTCACGAGGTAGGCAGCCGCCGACGCCGTCAGCAGGGCGCAGAACTCGATGATCCGCCAGCCGCCGGCCCGGTCCGCCGCCGTCCGCGCCGCCTGCCACGGTGAGACCCGCCGCCGGGCACGGGCCCGCCGGTCGAGCAGGCGCCCCAGGCACAGGCCCAGCGCGGGGATCGCCATCATGTTCACGGTGTTGCGCCCCCACCACGCCGCGGAGCTCGGGGCCGACCACTGGCCGGTGAGCACTCCCAGAACGGTGGGGACGATCACCGCGCCGACCGTCGCCGCCGCCGCCGCGGCCGCCAGCAGCCCCCACAGGTGTCGCACCCGTTCGAGCCCTCCCCACGGGCGGGAGGCCCACAGATCCGGGCACACCCGGGCGATCACCTGCAGGAACAGCAGCATCTGCGCCAGGTTCACCGCGGTGAAGAAGACGGCGGACGGCAAGGTCGAGTCGGTCAGCAGGTTGACGGCGATGAAGATCGCCGCCATCGTCAGCACGTCCAGCCACCGGGACCGTTCGTGCCGCTGCACCAGCAGCCACAGCGCCCCCACTCCGGCCGCCGGCCAGACCAGGCCGAAGACCTCGCCGCCGGCCAGCTCGAGCCGTCCGGCGAGCGTCGCGGCCAGGTGCAGCACGGCGAACGCCGCGGTACGGCGCAGCGCCGCGCGGCCGCCGGGCGTCGGCGGGCCGGCGCCCGCCACGGAGCCCTCGTGGTCGTCGCCGCAGGCCGGGCTCCCCGTCGGCGACCAGGTCTTCAACCTTGTCACGGGGATTTCATCCCCCTCACGGGCCACGTGCTACCCGGCAGCCCCAATGTGGGTCTTCCGAATCCGGTTCACCCGGTCCTGGTCCGGCTCCCGAGTGATTCGGCGGTCGTCACCGGCCGGTCTCGGGATTCGCGGCCAGATGGGTCGTGGCCGCCTCGGCGTCGGGGAAGACGGCGAACGTGGCGCGCAGGCCGGTGACGTTCAGCAGCCGCGCCACCATCCCGTTCACGCCGGCCAGCGTGAAAGCCACCGTCTGCGCCTGGCAGCGGTTGTAGGCGCCGATCAGCTCTCCCAGGCCGACCGAGTCGCAGAAGCCCACCTCGGTCACGTCCACCACCAGACCGCGCAGGTCAGGTCGCTCCCACAGCGCCTCCAGGTACGCGCCCAGCAGCGGTTCGGAGCCGACCGCCAGCTCACCGTGCACCCGGGCGATGACGATCCCGCCGACCTGCTCCTGCAAGTCCACGCTCAGCTGCGCGTCGTCCCGGGAAGAAAATCTCATGCGAGCCCCCAGCACGTGTGGATGCAAGGCAGATACTTGCTCGCCTACCACCCCACAAAGGCTTCTAACGCCTGAAATATGGGCAATTCACCGTGTTCACGCGGTGAGGGACGCCCGGTCCGGACGTGCGTCCGCGGGCGGTTCCGCCCGCACGGTGCGGTCGCGGCCGGACTCCTTGGCGGCGGCGCCGGACGGCAGCGCGTCTCCGGCCTGGTGGCCGTGGGTGTCGTTGAACAGCTTGAACCGGTCCAGGTCGAGCGGGGCCAGGGTCAGCGGAGTGTCCTCGCGGGCGGCGCGCGGTCGAGCACAACATCGCGACCACGGTGGCCAGCCCGCTCAGGACGCACATCACGTCACGCGGCAGGCCGTACGGCAGCAGCACGAAGACCACCAGAGCGGCCACGCCGCCCAGGAGGTAGACCCGCCACGCCCGGGAACCGTTCACACCGCTCCATCGGCACGCCTCGCGGGCGCCTTGGGGAACGGGCCGGGGGAGGCCGTCCAGGCGGCGATCTGCGCCCGGGTGTTGAACCCCAGCTTGTTCATGATCGCCCGTATGTGGCTGTCCACCGTGTGCTCCGAGATGAACAGCCGCTCGCCGATCTGCCGGTTGCTGAGTCCCTCGGCGACCAGCCGCGCCACCTCCGCCTGCCTCCTGCCGAGCGGTGTCCCGTCCGGTCTCTCACCCGGCGCCTCGGCGGGCGGGGCGGGCGCGCCGAGTGCCAGTCCGATGGCGGCGTCCCTGCTCAGACGCCTCCCGGCCGCGTACTCGTCCTCGAACGCCGCCGCCCCCAGCTCCGCCCGGGCCGCCTGCCCGGCCCGGGCCAGCAGCGGCGGGAGGAAGGGCAGCACGCTCGCCCCGGCCTCCGCGCGCACCGTCTCGGCCGCCCCCATCAGCAGCGCCGCCGGCCGAGCCCGCCCGGAACCGGCCGCGACGCAGCCCAGCGCGCCGAGCAGCACGTACTGGCCCACCCGGTCGTCGATCCGGTACGCGATCCGCAGCGCCTCCGCCAGCAGCGGCTCCGCCTCGTCGGGCGCGCCCGCGATCAGCCTGGCGGAGCCCAGGTTCAGCAGCATCATGTCCAGGCTGTAGAGGTCGCCGGTCTCCCGGCCCAGGCGCACCCCCTCCGCGGCGGCCTCCGCGGCCGTGCCGAGATCGCCTTCGGAGAGGCCGTTCAGCGCGCGCGACTGCAGGAACATGAGAACGGCCGTGTCGTCGTCCAGCCCCTCCAGGGCGGCCCGGGCCCGCTCGCCCAGCCGCCCGGCCGCCTCGCGATCCCCGGACATGCTCGCCGCCATCGACGCCAGCGACAGCGACTGCGCCAGCACGGACGGCAGCCCCGCCTCCCCGGCCCGGGCCACCGCCTCGTCCAGCGCGGGGCCGGCGCTCGCCGCGTCCGACTGCAGCACCGCCAGGAAACCGCGCATGAAGGCGGCCCTGGCCCGCTCGGCCGGCCCGGCGCCCTCGCAGGCGAGCAGCTCCTCGGCCCACCGGACCCCCTCGTTGAGCGCGCGGGTGATCCAGTAGTAGCCGATGGCGTAGACCAGGTTCATGCCGCGCGCCGCGCCCTCGCGGGTCACGCATCCGCGCAGCACCGCGCGCACGTTGTCGATCTCCAGGTCCATCCAGTCGAGCCACTCGGCCAGCCGCCGCCGGACCTGCGGCGCGGCCCGCAGGCAGCGCGAGGTGTAGTAGTCGGCGAACCTCCGGCGGGCCGCCTCCTCCTCGCCGGCCTCGCGCAGTCTGAGCGCGGCGTACTCGCGCATCGTCTCGTGCAGGCGGTAGCAGGCCAGGTCCCCGGCGTTCTCCTTCATCACCAGCGACTTGTCGACCAGCGACGACAGGGGGGCCAGCGCGGGCGGGCCCTCCTGCCCGCAGACCGCCTCGACGTCCTCCAGCGTGAACCGGCCGGCGAAGACGCACAGCCGCCGCAACAACGCCTGCTCCGCCGGATCCAGCAGGTCGTGGCTCCAGTCGATGACGGTGCGCAGCGTCCGGTGGCGCGGGAGCGCCTGCCCGCCACCGGTGAGCAGGCCGAACCGGTCGTCGAGGCGGTCGAGGATCTGCCCGGCGGACAACACCCGCGTCCGCACGGCCGCCAGTTCGATCGCCAGTGGCAGGCCGTCGAGACGGCGGCACAGACCGGCCACCGCCGCCTGGTTCGCCGCGGTCAGCTCGAACGTGCCCGACGCCGCCGCGGCCCGTTCCGTGAACAGCATGACCGCCTCGTTCTGCCGCACCTTCGCCAGCGGCGGGCGGGGGTGGGGCGCCGACAGATCGAGCGGCGGACGGACGTGCGGCACCGGTGGATCGAGCGGCGGGCGCGGATGCGGCGCGGGCAGGTCGAGCGGTGGCACGGGCACCACGTGCTCGCCGGGCGCCGACAGCGGTTCCCTGCTGGTCGCGATCACCCGTACGCCCGGCGCCGCCCGCATCATCTCCGCGACCAGCCGGGCGGTCGCCGCGAGCAGGTGCTCGCAGTTGTCGACCACCAGCAGCAGCCTCTTGTCCCGCAGGTGCGCCGCCAGCACCGCCGACGGCTCGGCCGCGGCCTGGGTCCGCAGGTCCAGGGCCGCCATGACGGCATCGCCGACCAGCGCGCAATCACGTACCTCGGCCAGTTCCACCAGCCACGCGCCCCCGGGGAACCCGCGTCCGAGATCGCCCGCCGCCCGCAGCGCCAGCCGCGTCTTACCGACCCCGCCGGGCCCGACGAGACTGACCAGGCGGGCCTCGGCGAGGCTTCTCCTGACCGCGGCGAGTTCGCGACGGCGGCCGATGAAACTGGTCGCCTCGGCGGGCAGATTGCCCGGGCGGCGCGGGGGTCTGGCCATGGTGGCTCGGACACTACTCTCCAAATCACGAATTCACGTGATTTCGTGACCCCGATGGCTGTCCGCACGCTGGGAAGCGTGAAAGCCATCCGCTACCACGCTTACGGCCCGCCCGAGGTGCTGCGACTGGAGGACGCGGACATGCCCGCCGTCGGGGCCGGCGACGTGCTGATCCGCGTGCGCGCCGCCTCCGTCAACCCGCTGGACTGGCACCACATGCGGGGCGAGCCGTACTTCGCCCGCCTGGATATGGGCCTGACCCGTCCCAAGCACACCGCCCTGGGCGCCGACCTGGCGGGCGTCGTCGAGTCGGCGGGCCGCGACGTCACCGCCTTCCGGCCGGGGGACGAGGTGTACGGCGGCTGCGGCCTGGACCTCGTGCCGGGCACGACGGGCCTGGCCGAGTACGCCTGCCTGCGCCAGGACGGCATGCTGCGCAAGATGCCGGCCGGGCTGACGTTCGAGCAGGCCGCGGCCGTCCCGGTGGCGGCGCTCACCGCGCTCCAGGGATTGCGCGACAAGGGCCGGATCCGGCGCGGGCACCGGGTGCTGGTCAACGGGGCCTCCGGCGGCGTGGGGACGTTCGCGGTGCAGATCGCCAAGGCCATGGGGGCCGAGGTGACCGGGGTGTGCGGCACCGGCAACACGGAGCTGGTCCGCTCGATCGGCGCCGACCACGTCGTCGACTACACCAAGGAGGACTACACGCGTGCCGGGAAGCGGTACGACGTGGTGCTCGACCTGGTCGCCAACCGCGGCGTCCTGGCGAACCGGCGGGTGCTCGCCCCCGCGGGCGTCCTCGTGGAGTGCGCGCCGTCGAAGGGGCAGTGGGTCGGGCCGGTGCTGGGGATGGCCAAGATCATGGCGATGCCCCGGATGGCGCTCTTCCTGTCCCGCACCAGCGCCGACGATCTCACCGTCGTGAGCGGGCTCATCGAATCGGGGAAGGTCGCTCCCGTCATCGACCGGACCTACCCGCTGGACGAGACCGCGGAGGCCGTCCGGTATCTCGAACGGGGACACGCGAGGGGCAAGGTCGTGGTCACCGTGGACGCCTCCTGACGACGGCCTCCCCATGCGCCCGGCGGCGTCCCCGCGCCGGGCGCGGCACCGGCGGCGGCACTCCGGCCGCTCAGGCGGGGACGGACTCCAGGCCGGCGCCGCCGAAGGGAGGGTAAATCTCCCCGCCCATCCGCTCGGCCGCGTCGATGTAGTCGGCGAGGGCGTCACGGGACTGGGCGAGCCTGTCCATCTGATCGTCCAGCCGCCGCAACCGTGACCGCATCGCGGTCAGCGACTCGGGGCACCCGAACAGCTGCGGGGCCTCTCCGACCGCGCAGGGCAGCAGGTACGCGATGTCCTCGGAGGACAGGCCGGCGCCGAGCAGGTGCCGGATCTGCTTCACCCGCAGCACGGCCTCCTCGTCGTACTCGCGGTAACCGTTCGCGCCGCGGTCCGCCTCCAGCAGGCCCTGGGCTTCGTAGTAGCGCAGCTGATGGGCGTTGACGCCCGTCCGGCGACTCAGTTCCCCGATCCGCATCGAAACCTCCCTTGACCTTCACACCGGTATCAACGTTGACGATGCTGCCATGAACCACAAAAGCGACACACCCGTGACGGTCATCGGACTAGGACTGATGGGCCAGGCCCTCGCCGGCGCGTTCCTGAGGGGCGGGCACCCCACAACCGTGTGGAACCGTACGGCGTCCAAGGCCGACAAACTGGCGGCCGAGGGCGCGCGACCGGCGCCGACGGCCGCCGACGCGCTCCGGGCGAGTCCTCTGACGATCGTCTGCGTCACCGACTACCGGGCCGTGCACGAGCTGCTCGGCGCGGACGACGCCGCGCTGGACGGCACGACGTTGATCAACCTGACCTCGGGCACCTCCGCCCAGGCCAGGGAGGCCGCGCGCTGGGCCGGGCGGCGCGGCGCCCGCTACCTGGACGGCGCCATCATGGCCGTCCCGCCGGCGATCGGGACCGACGAAGCGGTGATCCTGCACAGCGGGCCGCAGGCGGACTTCGAGGCGCACCGGTCGACGCTCGGCGCGCTCGGTGCCGTCACCTACCTCGGCGCGGACCACGGACTGGCGTCGCTGTACGACGTGGCCGGTCTCGCCATGATGTGGAGCGTCCTGAACGCCTGGCTCCAGGGCACCGCCATGCTCCGGACGGCCGGCGTCGACGCCGCGACGTACGCGCCGTTCGCCCAGCGGATCGCCGCCGGTGTGGCCGAATGGCTGCCCGGGTACGCCGAGCAGATCGACAGCGGCTCCTTCCCGGCCGAGGTGTCGGCCCTGGAGACCGACGTGCGGGCGATGGCGCACCTGATCGAGGAGAGCGAGGCGGTGGGCGTCAGCGCCGAACTGCCAAAGATGATCAAGGCGATGGCCGACCGCTCGATCGCCGCCGGACACGGCGGGGAGCAGTATCCCGTGCTGATCGAAGAGTTCGGAAGGCCCTCCACCGGCTGACCGATCCCGGCGTCGCGAGCCGCTCGGAGCCGTCGCATCCGGGACTGCCGCGCGAGTCGGCCCGTGCCGGCGGTCCGCCGCGCGCGGCGGGCCGGTCACGGGCGTCAGCGACGCCAGTGGCCCGGCTGGACGAGGCCGGACTCGTAGGCGCAGATGACCGCCTGGATCCGGTCGCGCAGGCCGAGCTTGGACAGCACGTTGCTGACGTGGGTCTTCACCGTGTGCTCGCTGACCACCAGGGCTTCGGCGATCTCGGGGTTGGACAGGCCGCGGCCGAGGAGGGCCAGAGTCTCCCGCTCGCGGCCGGTCAGGGCGTCCATGCCCGGCACCGCGACCGGCGGGCGGGCGTCGCGCTGGAGGATGTCGTCGATGAGCTTGCGGGTCACGGCGGGGGCGAGCAGCGACTCTCCGGCCGTGACGACGCGGACGGCGTGGACGAGGTCGTCCCGTCGCACGTCTTTCAGCAGGAAGCCGCTGGCCCCCGCGTGCAGGGCCGCGTAGACGTACTCGTCGTTGTTGAACGTCGTCAGGATGATGATCCTGGCGGCGGTCTCGGCGCAGATCCTCCCGGCGGCCTCGATGCCGTTCATGACGGGCATGTGGATGTCGAGCAGGACCACGTCGGGCGAGTGGAGGCGCGCCGCCTCCACGGCCTGGGCGCCGTCGCCGGCCTCCGCGACGACCGTGATGTCCGGTTGCATGTCGAGGATCAGGGAGAAGCCGCTGCGCACGAGCTCCTGGTCGTCGGCGACCACGACGCGGATGGTCACGCGGGGGCTCCCGGCAGGCGCACCGAGACGGCGAAGCCGCGCCGGTCCGGCCCGTGGCCGAAGGACACCGTGCCGCCGCAGGCCGCCGCGCGCTCGCGGATGCCGACGAGTCCGTGCCCCGCCCCGCCGGTGTGGCCGCGGCCGTCGTCCGTCACATCGATCACGAGCGCGTCCTTCCGCCAGTCGAGCTCGATCGAGACCTTGCTCGCGCGGGCGTGCTTGACCACGTTGGTGAGCGCCTCCTGGACCACCCGGTAGGCGGCGGCCTCCACGTCCGGGGGCAGCGGGCGGGGCGTTCCGGTGACGGTCAGGGCGGCGGACTGCCCGGCGCGGTCCACGCTCTCGACCAGCGCCCCGATGCGGGCCACCGTCGGGGTGGCCTCGGAGGAGTCCTCGCCCAGCAGGCCGAGCAGGCGGCGCAGCTGGTCCATCGCGTCACGCCCGGCCGCGGCGATGGCGTCGAAGGCCGCTTCGGCGCGGCCGGGATCGGGCCGTACGGCCAGCGGCCCGGCCTCCGCCTGCACGATCATCAGGCTGATCGCGTGGCCGAGGATGTCATGCATGTCCCGGGCGATCGCCGCCCGCTCCCGCTCGACGGCCCGGCGCGCCTCCAGCTCCTTCTCGCGTTCGAGCTGGCGGGCGTGGGCCTGCCGGTTGGCGGCCGCCCGTCCCAGCGCCCAGGCCGCGACGTACATCACCAGCCCGCGCACCGTCGTGTCCGCGCTCGGCATGCGCAGGATCAGTCCGGCGAGCTGGGCGGTGGCGGCGACGGCGAGGATGGCCAGCCCCCATGTCCGCTCGCGCCGCGAGCCGTGCACGGCCACCGTGTAGACCGCGATCAGCAGCGCGTACGGGACGGGCTGCGGCGCGGTGTCGGGATCGTTCAGCAGGTACGCGCCGGTCGCGGCCGCCGTCGCGACCATGACCGCCAGCGGCGCGCGCCGCCGCCAGACCAGCGGCAGCACCTGGCCGAGCACGGGAAGGTACTGCTGGATCGTGTACCCCGTGACCGGGTCGGCCGCCCGGGTCGTCAGCAGGAAGGGCGCCGAGTGGGCCGCGAGGACGGCCAGGGCGACGGCGATGTCCGCGGCGAGGGGCGGGATCCGGCGGACGACACGGACAGAAGATCGCATAAGTGAGTGGATCATAGCTCAGGTGTACGAAGGGCCGACGAGGTTGTACGTGACCGCCACGATGGCGAACGCGGTCACGCCGAGGGCGACCAGCGTGTAGGCGATCCTGCCCGACGGCCTCCACCAGCGCTTCCACCAGGCCATCGCCGTACAGGCCAGCAGGGCGGCGGCCAGCGGCACCGTCAGCGACGCCAGGACCAGCAGCGCGATCAGCGAGGGAGCCCCTTCCAGGACCAGCGGCAGCGCCCGGCCCTGGTCGGCGAGCAGGCTGCCGAACCCGGCGGTGAAGGCGATCACGAGGGCGCCGGCCGACCAGGCGAGCAGGCGCGGGACGCGGGGCCCGGCAGGGGAGGACGACCGTCTGCGGGCCCGGATCGCCGCCACGGGGAATCCCAGGAGGGCGGCCAGCGAGACGGGGAGAGCGAAGGCCAGCAGGGCGAGGTGCAGCGACGGCTGGTCCAGCGGGCCGATCCGGTCGAAGACGACCGTGCTGCGGCTGATCGCCAGCTGTCCCGGCTCGGGGAAGGCGATGCGGTCCCAGCCGCCCTCCTCCTGGAAGACACCGGGTGCGAACTGGATCCAGCGCACTTGGCGGCCCTTGAGGCCGGTGGTGAGGATCTCGCCGCCGGCGGTCGCGGTGACGTGCACCGGCGAGTCGGTGAGCGCCTGAACCTTCAGCAGGCTGCCGTGACTGGTCCGGCTGCTCTGGTAGGAGCCCTCGTACTGCTCGGCGGAGGCGCCGGGCAGAGCCGTGACGGCCGGCGGCTGCGCGTCCGGGAGGTAACGGTCGATGATCTTGCGGGCCAGCTCGAACCCGTCCAGCCCGTGCCGTCCGGCGCCGTCGCCGTTGGACATGACGTGGATGCCGATGCCCTGCTCCGGCAGCAGGAACATGTAGGTGTGCATGCCGGGCATGTCGCCGGCCTTGAAGAGCAGGCGGTGCCCCTTGTACGGCGACTCCTCCCACATGAAGCCCATGCCGGGCAGCCGGGGGTCCTCGGTGTGCTGCTGCCGCTGCATCTCGGCCGCCACCCCGACCCCGAGACGGGGGTCGAGCTCCAGCTGGGCCTTCAGGTACGCGGCCATGTCCGAGGAGGTCGAGGCGGGCCCCGCGCCGGAGGCGGAGAAGTCCGCGCAGTCGGCCGTGGTCGGCGAGCCGTCCGCCAGGTAGGCCCTGGTGTCCCCCAGCCCGCCGCAGGCGATCACCGAGTTCTTCATGCCGAGGGGGGCGAATACGTTCTTCTCGACATACTTCTCGAAGGGCATCCCCGAGACCGTCTCCACCAGGTATCCGGCCAGGGCGACGCCGTAGTTGTTGTAGGTGACGCCGGTGCCGGGCGGGCGCAGCCGGGCGGGCTGGGTCGCGGCGAGCGCCTCGCCCAGCGGCCGGACGTTCGAGCCGCTGCCCAGGACGTGGTCCTCGTCGAATCCGGCCGTGTGCGTCAGCAGGTGCCGCAGGGTGACCGGGCGGCCCGGGTAGGTGTCACTGATCTTGAAGGTGGTCAGGTAGGAGTTGACGTCGGCGTCCAGGTCCAGCTTCCCCGCGTGGACCAGCTGCAGGGCCGCCTGGGCGGTGAACAGCTTCGTCTCCGACCCGATCAGGAAACGCGTGCGCTCGGGATCCACCGGGAGACGGCGCTCCACGTCGGCCCAGCCGTACCCCTTGTCGACCACCTCCCGGCCGCCGGCCACCACCGTGACGGTCGCACCGGGGATCTTCTCCTCGGCCATGACCGAGGTGACGTGCTCGTCGACGAGTTCGCCGACCCCGGGAAGATCGGACGGCGGGGCGGCCTGCGCCGGGGTGGCAGAGAGGACCAGTGCGGTGAGGAGCTTCAGCAACATGTCGTCAAGGATCTTGCAGACCCCCTTTCCGGCACATCGCCGACGCCGCCCATTCCCCCCTCCCCCGCGTGGGGGAGTGAGGACGGCGTCCCGTGCCCGGCGTGTGACCCGGAAGCGGGTGCGGACGCGTCAGCCGCGCGGCGCGTACATGATCACCAGGACGCCGGCCAGGCAGACCAGCGAGCCGATGACGTCCCAGCGGTCGGGCCGGAAACCGTCGGCGACCATGCCCCACAGCAGGGAGCCGGCGATGAACACGCCGCCGTAGGCGGCCAGGGCGAACAGCAGCGGGGAACGGGCGACGGTCATGGTCGTCATTGCACCAGGCCGGCCCGGGGCCCGCGGTGCCGGGGCCACCGGGGAGACCCGGTCAGCACCCGCAACCGCCACCGCAGCCGCAGGCCCGGCCGGACGCGGCGGCGGCCCGGACGCGACGGCGCCGATGCCACCACCACAGCCCCGCGGCGGCGGCGATCAACACCCCGGAGGCGGCCAGCAGCGTCCGTTCGGCGATCGCGGCGCCGGCTCCGGTCAGCAGTCCGCCGGCGATCAGCAGCGGAAGCGCGCAGCAGGCCGCGCAGGCCAGCACCGCCAGGGCGGCGGTGATCCTGCTGCTGCGCGGCGGGCCGCCGTCGGCCGGGACGTGCTCCGGCGCCGACGTTCCGGGAGCCGCCGGGGCGCCGAGGGCCGGGGTGGGGTGGTCGTGGCGGGTGCTCACGGGCGGGGCTCCTCAGGCTCGGCCAGGCCGGCGAACGGCAGCGGGCAGTCGGGGCAGGTGCAGTGGGTCAGGCTGTCGCAGCGGGCGGCTATCACCTGCCGCAGCGTGGCCCGGATGGTGGTCAGGTCGGCGATCTTGCTTTCGATCTCGGCCAGCTTGAGCGTGGCCCGCTGCCGCAGGTCCTGGCTGGGGTGGGCGCGCCGCCCGGTCTCCAGCAGCTCGGCGACCTCGTCCAGGGTGAAGCCGAGCCGTTGCGCGGCTTTGATCACGCCCAGCAGGGTGACGGTCTCGGGCGGGTAGGTGCGGTGCCCGCCGGGGCTTCGCCGTGGCTCGGTGATCAACCCGCGGCGTTCGTAGTAGCGCAGGGTCTGGATGTTGACCCCGGCGCGTTCGGCGACTTGGCCGGTGCGCAGGTACGGCTCCGGAAGGTCATGCGGCATGCGTGCCCCCCGCCGCCGCGTCGGCTCGCCGCTGCAGGGCGTCCAGCACGTCGATGTGCTGCTCGGGCACCTGTATCCGCAGGCCCATGGCGCCGCCGTCGATGGTCAGGGTGAAGGCGAAGAAGGAGCAGCAGCCGCTCTCCCGTGCCGCCAGCTCGGCGGCCCGCGCGGCGTTGTCCGGACTGAAGACCAGGTCCAGCCGCAGCCGGGTGGGCCCGGGCCGGTGGACCGCCTGTACGGCGGCGGCGAACAACGCGTCGAACTCGGCGACTCGCAGGGGCTGCTCGGCGGTGGGCAGGGTGCACGCCGACGGCACCCACTGCTGGTCGAGGGTGATGTCCCGGTGTGTCATGTCTCGACGGTAAGGCTGTACCCGGGTACCGGATGCAAGTCCCGCAGGCGGAATCGTCCGCCGGGCTGTCGACGCCGGGATCGCCGGGCTGGTCCGCGCCCGGCGGGAGCATGGCCGATCCCGGACCGGGCCCTGGACCGCCGTGCACCGGCGACCCCGGAAAAGCACGACAGATCAGGCAAGGGGAAGACGCCCGCCGTCCCGGCGCCCCCGTTTCTGGGCTCCGCCGCCCCGCCCGTCTCGCCGTACGACCGCACCGCGACACCTGCGTCGCCCTGGTCCTGCACTTCGCCTGGGGCACGCTGGAGTACAAGGACACCGAGGCCGACCCGGCCGGCGCCGCCGTAGGACACCGACCCGACCGACGGACCATCCTCGGAAAGCCGGCCGGTGGGGGTCTCAGACCCCCACCGGCCGGCTGGGCGATGTCGTCTCTGCGATTCGAGAGCGTCGATCCGCTCGTCGGTGACTTCCGGAAGGACCCTATTCCCAGCGGAACCAGCGGACCGCGACGATCGTGCACCCGATCGCGTAGGCCGCCAGCGTCAGCAGGGGGGCGGCGGAGGGGAAGTGGCCGAGGTAGGTCTCCTGGAAGGCCTGCATGCCGGCGCCGAGCGGGGTGTAGTGGCTGATGGTCTGCAGCACCTCGGGCATCTGCGCGATCGGCACCCACAGCCCGGCGAAGAACATCATCGGGAAGAACAGGACCGTGCCGATCGCCGTGGCCGGGCCGCGTCCGGGCGCCAGCGCGGTGATCAGCAGGCCGATCGACAGCAGCGCGGCGCTCGCCAGCAGCCAGGAGAGGACGAAGCCGACGGGGTGCCGGGGCAGGTCGACCCCGAAGCCGAGCCCGGCCACCGCCAGGAACAGGATCGTCGCCACCAGCGCGATGGCGAAGTTGGCCACCAGCTGGGCGGTCAGCACCCGGGCCGGACCGATCGGCGTGGTCTGCAGGCGCCGCAGCACCCCGTTCTCCCGATAACCCGCCAGCGTGGTCGGCAGCGCGGTCATGGCCAGGATGGCCAGGTTGAACAGGATCAGGACAGGCACGTAGAGATCGAAGTACGTCAGACCGCCGGCGGCCTCCACGGGCTCCCGCAGGGCCGGCACGACACCCAGGATGATCAACACGATCAGCGGGCAGCCGACGCCCCACAGGGGACCGACCTTGTCGCGGATGCTCAGCTTGCTCTCGGCCTTGATGAGCCGCCACGTCGCGGAACCGTTCCTGGCGGTGACGGAGGCGGTGGCGGGGACGGCGTTCAGGACTGACATGGTGGTGGCCTCTCTTCGTCTCTTCGTCTCTTCGCGCGAGGGGGGCGGGCTGCAGATCGGACGTCTAGTGGGAACCGAGGCGGCTGCCGGTCAGCTGGACGAACGCCTCCTCCAGGCTCGCCTGCTCGATGCGCAGCCGTTCGGCCACGATCTGGTTGCGGGCCAGCACGGTGGTCACGGCGTTGAGCGCGTTGTCGTTGCCGGTGACGATGACCGTCTCGCCCCGGCGGGTGACGCCGGAGACCTCGGGCAGGCTCGTCAGCAGGTGGTCGGCCAGCGGCCTGGACGGACGGAACCGGATGCGCTGCTCGATGCGGGCCCGTTCGGTGAGACCGGCCGGGGTGTCCACCGCGACGACGCGGCCGCCGTCGATCAGCGCCAGCCGGTCGCACAACCGCTCGGCCTCCTCCATGAAGTGGGTGACCAGCACGATCGTCACCCCGCGGGAGCGCACGTTCTCGATCAGCTCCCAGGTGTCGCGCCGGGCCTGGGGGTCCAGGCCCGTGGTGAGCTCGTCGAGGATCGCCACCCGCGGGCTGCCCACCAGCGCCAGCGCGATCGACAGGCGCTGCTTCTGGCCGCCGGACAGCTTGCCGTAGGCGGTCTTCGCCTTCTCCGCCAGACCCAGGCCCTCCAGCAGTTCGCGCCAGTCGGCCGGGTCGGGGTAGAAGGAGCTGTACAGCTCCAGGGCCTCGGCGACCCGCAGCTGCTCGGGCAGCTGACCGGCCTGCAGCTGCACGCCCAGGCCCCGGGTCAGCTCGGCGCGATCCCGGCGGGGATCCAGTCCCAGCACCTCGATCTCACCCCGGTCCGGCGTCCGCAGACCCGCGATGCACTCCACGCTCGTGGTCTTGCCGGCGCCGTTCGGGCCGAGGATCCCGAAGATCTCACCCTCCTGCACGGTCAGCGAGACGTCCTCGACCGCGACCTTGTCGGCGTAGCGCTTGTGGAGGTTGCGCACCTCGATCACTGCTGGCATCTCCGTGTCCTCTCCGGGCTTGATCCGTCGTTGTCCGGCTGCACTAAGCGTGCTACGACCAGCACTTCCTCCAACACCGGCCAGCAGACGGGGCCTGTCTGCCGAACGGTGGGGACGCCGGATCAACCGATCGGTGGATTGCCACCCGGCCGAGGCGGACGGAGGCGCCGCCGCCGTGGGCGCGTTATCTGGAGACGACGGTCACCGCCTGCGGTCCCGGGGGCCGGCGATGGATGACATCGGCGAGGAACTTCGCCAGATCGGCCCGGTGCAGGGACTGCGACGCCTTGACCCGCCCGGTGACCTCCAGGATTCCGGTCGCGGGTTCGTCGTCGAGTTTCGGCGGCCGCACCAGGGTCGCCGAAAGCGCTGTGCCGGTGACGAGACGTTCCTGACGGTCGACCTCGGCCAGGCGCTCGCGCCCCACGGCCGCAGCGTAGATCATCCGTCCGAACCGGGACAGCTGCCCGGCGCTGGCGGCGCCTCCGAGGGCGGAGACCAGCACCAGATGCGCGCCGGGCGCCACCTCCTGGGCGGCGGAGAGCAGGACGCCGGTGGCCTGCGAGCGCACAGTGCCCGGGGCGTCCCCGCGGGGTGCGGCGACCAGGGTGATCACCGCCTCGGCGGCGGAGACGGCGCCGCGAACGGCGGCCGGGTCGGTCGCGTCGCCTCGGTGCAGCCGGGTGCCCGGCGAGCTCGCGGTCACGCGATCCGGCCGGCGGGCCAGGACCGTCACTTCGTGATCGCGCTCCAGGATCGGCAGCACCAGGGCGCCGGTGGCGCCCGTGGCGCCGAGCAGGGTCACTCTCATCGAACCTCCAGATGGCTTCCTATGTTGATAGCGTCAACATGGGAACGTAACCGCCAATATAGACAGTGTCAACATTGGGAGAGTGCCGATGGCCGAGCGGACGTATCACCACGGGAACCTGCGGGCGGCCTTGATCGACGCCGGCCTCCAGCTCCTGGAGGAGGGGGGAATCGAGGCGGTGGGCATCCGGAGCGCGGCACGCGTGACCGGAGTCAGCCACGCCGCGCCGGCGCGCTACTTCCCGACGGCGACGAGCTTTCTGGCCGCCGTCGCGGCGGTCGGCTACGAGCGGCTGGCGGCCGCGCTGGCCGAGGCCGTGAACTCGGCCGAGGACGCGCTGTCGGCCTTCCGCGCCGCGGGTCTGGCCTACGTCGCCTTCGCCCGCCGGGAACCGAACACCTTCCGGGCGCTCACCCATCCGTCACTGGCCGACAAATCCCAGCACCCCGATCTGCTGTCGGCGTCCAACCGGGCCTTCGACGTGCTGCGGGCGGCCGTCGTGCGCGCGCAGGCCGACGGCCACGTCGTCTCTGCCGCCCCGGCGGCGCTGGCGCTGACGGCGTGGTCCACCGTGCACGGAATCAGCGCTCTCATCGTCGACGACCAACTCGCGGCGAAGGGCTACGCCGACGACCCGGACGACCTGGCGGAAGAGGTGCTCGCCACGTTGTTCCTGGGTCTGCGGCCGACGGAGGGCTGAGTCGGCGACGGCGGCCGTGACGCGGTCCGGCTCAGATGGCCAGCCGCCCGCCGTCGACGACGATGGTGGCGCCGTGCACGAACGCCGCCCCCGCACCGGCGAGATAGACGGCGGCGGCGGCGATCTCCTCCGGCGTGGCCGGCCGGCCGGCGGGGAAGGTGCTGGTGAACTCGTCCAGCCCGGCGCCCATGGGCGCGGTGCCGGGGGTGCGGGTCGGGCCGGGCGCGATCGCGTTGACGTTGACCCCGGCCGGTCCGAACTCGGCCGCCCACGCCTTGGTCAGCAGTTCCAGGGCGGCCTTGGACGCGCCGTACAGCGCCATGCCGGGAGTGCCGAGGTGGGCTGCGATCGAGCTGACGTTGATGATCCGGCCGTGTCCGCGCGCCGCCATCAGCGGGGCGAGCGCGGCGGTCAGGAAGAACGGGGCCCGCACGTTGAGGCCCATGGCGGCCTCGAACGTCTCCTCGTCGGTCTGCGCGGTGCCGCCCATCGGGTAGATGCCGGCGTTGTTGACGAGCACGTCGATCGAGCCGTGCGCCTTGGCCGCCTCGATGAGGGCGGCGACCCCGTCCGGGGCGCCGAGGTCGGCGATGACCGGCGAGGCGGCGCCGCCTCCGGCGGTGATGCCCTCGACGACCTCGGCGGCGCGCGTCGCGTCGCGCCCGGCGACGAGCACATGGGCGCCTTCGCGCCCGAACGCCTCGGCGATGGCGCGGCCGATGCCGGAGGTGGCGCCGGTGACGAGAGCGCGCGAACCGGTGAGCTGCATGAGGACCTCAATTCCACGACAAGAACTGGACTGTACGGTCCACTCTAAACACAATTGGACTGCGCGGTCCAGTTCGGTGGTACGGTGGTGACGTGCCGGAGGAACCGAAGACCGCACGTGGGCGGCGCACCCGGGAGCGCATCGTGGTCGGCGCGGCCGGGCTGATCGAGCGCCAGGGCGTCGAGGCCACCAGCCTCGACCAGGTGCTGGCCGCCGCCGAGGCCAGCAAGAGCCAGCTGTACCACTACTTCGCCGACAAGCAGGCGCTCGTCCGCGCGGTCATCGCCTGGCAGGCCGCGTCGCTCGTCGAGGGCGTCGAGGAAGGGCTGTCCCGGATCGACTCCTGGGCGAGCCTGGACGCCTGGTTCGAGACGCTCGTGGCCCACCAGCAGGCCATGGACTGCCACGTCGGATGCCCGATCGGATCACTCGCCGCCGAACTCGCCGACACCGACGAGGCGGCGCGGCAGGATCTCGCCCGCGCGTTCGACAGCTGGGCGGCGCATCTGCGCACGATGCTGGACCGGCTGCGGGAACGCGGTCTGCTCACGCCGGGGCTCGACACCGAGCAGCCGGCCTACGCCGTACTCGCCATGATCCAGGGAGGACTGCTGCTGGCCAAGACGACCCGTGACCCGGAGCGGCTGCGTGCCGCCCTCGTCGCGGTCGGCGGTTACCTGCGCTCGCTGGCGCCGCCCTCCTGAGCCTCGTCCTGAGCCCGTGCGTGGCCAGGCCGTAGGCGGTCACCGCCGGCCCGATGACGATCAGGCCGTAGGGTCACCGCCGGTCCGATGACGATCAGGCCCATGCCGCCGCCATCAGAACAGGCGGCCGCCGCGCAGCCGCCACTGGACGGAGAGCACCCGCATCGGGCCGTTGGCGAACAGCCACTGGCCCGTCCAGACGACGGCGAACATGGTCGCGAACGTGGAGAAGGGCACGGGGCCGTCGATGCCGGGGATCAGCCCTCGCTCCAGCAGCGTCCACATGAGCAGACCCTCGGGGACGATCGTGACCAGGCCGAAGAGAGTGGGCCAGTCCTTGTCCCAGCGGAACTGCATCAGCAGGTGGTAGAGCAGCTCCCAGCCCAGGCCCGCGACGGCGGCCGCGAGCAGGATCAGGTAGGCGGTCAGATACGTCTCGGCCAGGGAACCGGAGCCGCCCGGCAGCACCGGAACGACCAGCGCCGTCAGGACCACGCCGACGGTGGCGAGCAGGAAGATCCGGGTCTGCAGGCGGCCGGCGAGGGTCGGGATCACGGCGTGCTGCTCCTTGCGGTGCGGTGCGGTGCGGTGCGGTGCGGTGCGGTTCGGGCGGGGAGAGGGGGCGCGGGATCAGGCCGGAGGGCGGCCGGTGGCCCACCTGAACCACTGGCTGATCGACCTCGCCGGTCCCAGCTCGGCGCAGAACCCGCGCCGGGCGAGGTCGGCGGCGATGTCGAGGGCGGCGGTCTGCATGCCCAGGAAGCTGTCCACCGCCGGGAAGTGGTTGCCGGCGGTGGCGGCGCCGGAGGCGTACAGCGCGCCGTTCCCGCTCGCCGTACCGCTCACCTCGAAGCTCTTCTCGACCGTCAGGCGGCCCGCGCCGTTGCGCCGGGCGCCGCCGTGCTCCAGCAGGTCGGCCAGGACCCGGTGCTCGGGCATGTCGGCCTCCAGCCCGGTGCAGTCGATGATGAAGTCCGAGACGTGGTGGCCGGGACTTCCGTCACCGTGGCTGACGAAGCTGACCAGCCGCCCGTCCGGGGCCGGCTCGACCTTGTGGACCACGGCCTGCAGAGGGTGGTACCAGTTGCCCTCCCGGCCCTGCCGCATCTGCTCCTGCCAGCGGCGCAGCTTCGGCGTGGTGGTCCCGCCGACGGTCTTGTACAGTTCCGCGCGCCTGAGCCCGTCGGCCCGGTCGAACTGCGCCTTCAGCTGGCCGCCGAAGGCGGACTTGGGGAAGGTGAACGCCTGGTAGGCCCAGCCGTCGCCGCCCTTGCGCCGCATCAGCGGGCCGCGACCGTGCGGGCCGGTCACGTACGTGCGGAACAGGTGGACGATCCGGGTCTGCAGGCCGTACCGGGCACGGTCGTCCATCAGGCGCTGCAGCACGCGGGAGGCGACGATCCCGGCGCCGCGCACCACCACCGTGCCCGGCCTCGTCTTGAGGAACTCGTACACGTGCTCGTGCGGCTCGTAGGCGTTGACGACGCGGTGGTAGTCGTTGTAGGTCTCCCGGAAGCACTGCAGGTCCTCCAGGAACTTCAGGCCCGGGTAGCCGACCGCCAGGTGCACGTACTGGGAGCGGATCGCCACGCGCTTGGCCGGCGACGTGCCCGGAGGCGGGGTGAGGAGGGTGAAGTAGCCGCCGCCGTCGCGGCGGCGGACCATCCGCACCTGCCCCTTGATCAGCATGTCCCCGTACGCGATGCGGTCGGCCTCGCGCTTGACCGTGGCGAAGACCGTCGAGGCCCTGGGGCTGAAGAAGTCGGCGAAGACCGGCTCGACCAGGACCTGCCAGAGCAGCTTGGGGGACCTGTCCCGCCAGGCCTCGTGCACGGCGTAGGAGGGGAAACCCCAGATGTTGTCGGGCCGGGCCCCCGCGTCGGAGCGGATGCGCTCTCCCGGCGGGAGCTGGGAGACACGGGTCAGGTATTCCCAGGTCTGCCAGGGCGTGTCGCTGTTCGACAGCACCCTCATGGCCGAGGCCGGCACCCCGCAGATCCGCAGCACGTCGAGCAGGGTGAAGGAGCCGAGGCCGCCGCCCACCGACACCAGCGGAACGTCGTGGACCGGGATGCCCGCCTCGTGGAGCATGCGGTCGTGCCAGACCGGTGCGCCGATGAGGCGGGGGGTGAGGGCGTCGTGGTGCTGGGCGGCAGGCAAAGGGGGTTCCTCGTGGAGGGGCCGGACATCGCATACCGCCCGGTGATCGCCGGGCGGTATGCGGCACTATGACCGCTTGCGCTTGAATTCCGCTTGTATGTCACTGGATCATCCACTTCGCGACGGTCGACCGGGCGGACCTCCCTAGGGCTGCCGCCCCAGGTATCCGAGCAGCGCGGCGAAGGGCGTGGCGTCGACCTCGGCCGGGTCGGGACTCCGCCCGTCGGCGATCCGGGTGATCAGGGAGAGTGCGCCGGTCAGGTGGTTGGCGGCGGTTCGGCACCGGTCGTTCCGGCTACGCCCACGGACCACAGCTTAGGGACGGCCTCCGACAGAAAACCGGGCCGATCCCGCCGGAGAGCGGCGCTTGATACGGTGACGGCAGGTGAGCCGGGAAGTCTGGTCGGCATGTCATGACCCGCAGAGGGGAGATGTGCCGTGCGAGAGCGGAGTCGGCCGGCCGGCGCGGTCACGCTGCGGGCGCTGCCGGAGCGGGCGCCGGCCGGATGAGCGTGCTCGCCTGGGTGTCGGTGGCGGTGTTCCTGGGCGCGTACGCGCTGATCGCCACCGAGAGGATCCACCGGGTCGCCGCCGCCCTCGGCGGCGCCGGCCTCATGCTGCTGATTCACGCCACCGACGCGCGGGCGGCGTTCTTCTCCGCGCACGCCGGCATCGACTGGAACGTCGTCTTCCTGCTGCTGGGCATGATGATCATCGTCGGGGTGCTCAAGCAGACCGGCGTCTTCGGGTACCTGGCGATCTGGGCCGCCAAGAAAGCCCGCGGCCGGCCGTTCCGGCTGATGGTGTTGCTGGTGCTCATCACCGCGGGCGCCTCGGCGTTGCTGGACAACGTCACCACCGTGCTGCTGATCGCGCCGGTGACGTTGCTGGTGTGCGAGCGTCTGGCGCTGCCGGTGGCGCCCTTCCTCATCGCCGAGGCGATGGCCTCCAACATCGGCGGGGCCGCCACCCTGGTCGGCGATCCGCCCAACATCATCATCGCCGGCCGGGGCGGCTTGAGTTTCAACGACTTCCTCGTGCACATGGCGCCCATGGTGATCGTGCTCATGGTCGTGTTCGTCGGGCTGTGCTGGGTGATGTTCGGCCGGTCTTTCCGCTACGACCCGGAGCGGGCGGCGCAGATCATGGCGCTGGACGAGCGCGAGGCGATCGCCGACCGGCGGCTGCTGTGGCAGAGCCTGGCCGTGCTCGCGCTGGTGATGGCGGCCTTCGTGCTGCATCCGGTGCTGCACTACGAGCCGTCGGTGGTGGCGGTCCTGGGCGCCGGGATCCTGGTGGCCGCCACCAAGGTCACCACCGAGGACGCGATCGCCGAGGTGGAGTGGCCCACCCTGACCTTCTTCGCCGGTTTGTTCGTCATGGTCGGCGCCCTGGTCGAGACCGGCGTCATCGGACAGCTGTCGCGGGCCGCGGTCGGTGCCACCGCCGGCCGGCTGGAGCTGACCACGATGGGGCTGCTGGGCGCCTCGGCCGGATTGTCGGCCGTCGTGGACAACATCCCGTACGTGGCCACCATGAGCCCGATCGTCGCCGACCTGGTGCAGGCAGGCGGAGGCGACGAGACGGCCCAGGTGCTGTGGTGGGCGCTGGCCTTCGGCGCCGACCTGGGCGGAAACGCCACCGCGGTGGGCGCGGCGGCCAACGTGGTGGTGCTGGGCATCGCGGCGCGCAACCGCACGCCGATCAGCTTCTGGCAGTTCACCAGGTACGGCCTCGTCGTCACGGCGGTGACCGTCGCGCTGGCCGCGCCGTACCTGTGGCTGCGCTACCTGATGTGACCCGGCGCCTGCGGCCGCCCGAACCCCGCAGCCGGTCTGGAAGGCCGCCTCGGCGACCGCGTCCGCAGACCCTGGACGACTCACGCGTCAGCCCCGGCAGGAGTGGGGCGGGTCAGCCGCACGGGCACGGGCCCGCGGGCCGCAGCACCTCACGCACGTCCCCCCGGGCATCGACGGCGATCCGGCAGCAGGCCAGCAGGAGAGTGCGCAGCCGGGCCCGGGCCCGCTGGACGCGCGATTTCATCCCCGGTACCGAGAGTTCGAGCCGCCGTGCGGCCTCGGCCTGGGTCAGCCCGTCATAGTCGACCATGGTGATGGCCTGGCGGTCGCGCTCCGGCAACCGCGCCAGCATCGGCGCCAGACAGCCGGTCAGCGCGCTCAGCGCGCCGGGATCGGCCGTCTCGGCGATCAGGGTGCGATCGAAGGCCGCGCGAGCCCGGGTGCGTCCGGCGCGGACGGCCGCCCGGTGGTGGTTGATGATCACGTTGCGGGTGATCTGGTAGACCCAGGCCTCCAGTCGTCCGGCGTCGCGCAGTTCGGAGGCGCTGCGGCTGATGCGCACCAGGACCTCCTGGACGATGTCCTCGGCCTCGTCGGGCCGGTCGACGCGGGCGGCGACGAAGGCGACCAGGCGGGTGCGCATCCGCGTGATCGCCGCGATGTCGGAGGCCGGGTGGGCGGGTGTCGTCATGGTCTTGCTCTTTTCGGAAGCGGGCCCGAGACCGGTCGGCCCGGCCTCGGGCGTGGACAGGGGGTTACCGGCAGCCGCAGCCGCCGGGCGCCGCCGGAGCCGCCCCGGTCGAGGCGTCGGCCGGGGCGCCGCAGCAGGCGGCCTTGTCCTCGGGCGCGCAGCAGGTCTGCAGCGTGGTGGCCGAGCAGCAGGTGGCGGTGGCGGTGGCGGTGGTGTCGGTCGTGGTCATGGCGGATCCTCCGGTTTCGGGAAACGGCTTCAGTGGGGTAGACGGCGGATCCGGCGGAAGGACGCATCGGAGAGGTCCATTTGGTTAGGTCGCTGTCTAATTTGACATCTCTCTAATCAAGGTGACAGACTGAATGCTACTTAGACAACCTTCGAATCACAACGACTGTCCGACCCAGGAGGAACGATCATGAGTGGTGGATGTTGCGGCCCGGCCGTCCCCGCCGAGCAGAGCGCGCTGGCCGTACCGGCCACGCAGAGCGCGCCGGCCGGGCAGGCGGGTCCGGCGCGGGCCGTCGACGCGCGCCTGGAGCGCCTTCCGGTGGTGGTGATCGGCGCAGGGCCGGTCGGCCTGGCCGCCGCCGCCCACCTGGCCGAGCGCGGCCTGGACTTCCTGGTGCTGGAGGCCGGGGCCCAGGTCGGCGCCTCCATCGCCCAGTGGGGACACGTGCGCACCTTCAGCCCGTGGAAGTACGACATCGACGCGGCCGCCCGCCGCCTGCTGGACGCGCACGGCTGGAGCGCGCCGGATCCCGAGTGGCTGCCCACCGGCGCCGAACTCGTCGAGCAGTACCTGACACCGCTGGCCGCCCATCCGGCCATCGCCGGTCACCTGCGCCTGAACGCCGAGGTCGAGGGCATCAGCCGGGCCGGATACGACCGCCTGCGCACCGCCGGACGGGAGCGGGCCCCCTTCCTGATCCGCCTCGCCGACGGCACCGAGATCGCCGCCCGCGCCGTCATCGACGCCTCCGGCACCTGGGCCACCCCGAACGCGCTGGGCGCCTCCGGCCTGCCCGCGCACGGCGAGGCCGAGGCCGCCTCCTTCATCGACCACGCCCTGCCCGACGTGCTGGGCGCCGACCGGGAGCGGTACGCCGGCAGGCACACCCTGGTCGTCGGCGCCGGGCACTCGGCCGCCACCACCCTGCTCGCACTGGCCCTGCTGGCCGAGGAAGTCCCCGCGACCCGCGTCACCTGGGCGATCCGCGCCGGAGACGCCACCCGCGCCTACGGCGGCGGCGCCGCCGACGCGCTCCCGGCCAGGGGCGCGCTCGGCACCCGGCTTCACGCGCTGGTCGAGTCCGGCCGCATCACGCTGCTGACCGGTTTCTTCACCCACACCCTCACCGCCGACGGCGAGAGCGTGACGGTGATCAGCCGGGATCCGTCGGGGGAGGAGCGGAAGGTGGCGGCCGAGCGGATCGTGGCCGCCACCGGCTACCGTCCCGACCACACCATCGCGAGCGAACTGCGTCTGGACCTGGATGCGATCCTCGGCTCCACCCGGGCGCTGGCCCCGCTGATCGACCCCAACCACCACTCCTGCGGCACCGTGCCCGCGCACGGCGCCGACGAGCTGGCCCACCCGGAAGCGGGCTACTACGCCGTCGGGGTCAAGAGCTACGGCCGCGCCCCGACCTTCCTGATGGCCACCGGCTACGAGCAGGTGCGCTCGGTGGTGGCCGCCCTGGCCGGGGACTGGGAGGCCGCCCGGCAGGTGCGGCTGGAGCTGCCGGAGACCGGCGTGTGCTCCTCCGGCCTGGCCGAGGCCCAGGAGTCCCGGGTCGGGCTGGCCACCGGCGTCGGCGGCGGCCTGCTGGCCGGCCCGCTGCCGCTGGTCGATGGGGAAACGGGCGGGAGCGGCGGTTGCTGCGGCTGACGCGCGGACGCCTCGCCGTATGGTGATCGAGTGCGGAAGCTGACCCCGTCCACCGCCTCGGCTCCTGATCCTTCCGCCGGCGGACGCGGCGGGAACCGGGGCCGGGACGGCGCGGGCCTGGTCACGGCCCTGGCGATCACCCAGACCGCCGGGTACGGCGTGCTGTACTACGCCTTCGCCGTCCTGCTCACCCCGATGAGCCGTGACCTGCACGCCGGCACCGGCCAGGTCGCCGGGGCGCTGACCTGCTCGGTGCTGACCGCGGCACTGGCCGCCCCATGGGTCGGCCGCCTGCTGGACGCCCGCGGCGGCCGGATCCCGATGACCGCGGGGGCGGTGCTCGGCGTGGCGGCGGTGCTGGCCTGGTCGCAGGTCACCAGCCTGGTCCAGCTGTATGCGGTGCTGGTGCTCGTCGGCCTGGCCTCGGCGATGGTGCTGTACGAGGCGGCCTTCGCCGTCGTCGTGGCCGTCTCCGCACCCGCCCGGCGGTCCCGGGCACTGCTGGTGATCACCATCGTGGCCGGGTTCGCCTCCAGCGTGTTCTTCCCGCTGACCGGATTCCTGGTCGCCGCCTTCGGCTGGCGCACCGCCCTGGTGATCCTGGCCGCCGTCTACGGAGCTCTGGCCGTCCCCCTGCACGCGCTGATCCTTCCCGGTCACGACCGCGCCCGGGGCGGCCGGACCGGCGCATCGGCGAAGGCGCGCCGCGCCGACCTCGTGCGCGCCGCCCTGCGCGGGTGGGCGTTCTGGCTGCTGGTCGCCGCCTTTTTCGCCCAGATCGCCGCGGTCGCCGTGATGGGGGTGCTGCTGGTCGCCTACCTGATCGCTCTGGGGCATTCCGCGGTGCTGGCGGCAGGCGTGGCCGGGCTGCTGGGGGTGCTGTCGGTCACCGGCCGCCTGGTCAGCACCGCGCTGTCGGCCCGCCGGCCGATCGCTCTGGTCACTGCCGCCATCTTCGCCCTGCAGGGCGCCGCGGCCCTCTTGCTGCCGCTGATCGGCCGCGACACCGCCGGGGCGATCGTGGCGGTGACGCTGTTCGGGCTCGGCTTCGGGGTGGCGACCATCGCCCGCCCCGCGCTCCTGGCCGAGCGGTACGGCACCGGCGCCTACGGCAGCATCAGCGGCGCCATGGCGCTGCCGGTCCTGGCGGCCAAGGCCGTCGCACCGCTGGTCGCCGCCGTCCTGGTCTCAGTCGTCGGCTACACCGCGGTGATGGCGGCCGTGGCGGCCTGCTGCGCTCTGGCCGCGATCACGTTGACCGCCTATCACCGCATACCATTTAGAGCAGCGTCGAAGTAAGGAGCTCCCCTCATGACCGCGTCCACCATCGCCTGCTGTGCGCCGATCGCCCGCGAGCCGCTGGGCGAGACCGAGGCGGCCGAGCTGGCGGTGCTGCTCAAGGCGGTCGCCGACCCGGTCCGGCTGCGCCTGTTGTCGATGATCGGCTCCCACGCCGGGGGCGAAGCGTGCGTGTGCGACCTGACCGACGCCTTCGACCTGACCGCCCCCACCATCTCCCACCACCTGAAGGTGCTGCGCACCGCCGGGCTGATCGACTCTGAGCGGCGCGGCACCTGGGTCTACTACTGGATCGTCCCGGAGACGGTGAACAGGCTGGGCGCGCTGTTCGCCCCGCTGGCCGAACCCGCCGCGATCTAGAAGGACCTCGCGATCTGGAAGGGCCCGCGATCTAGGATCCCACGATCTTGAGGCGGCCCGTGTTCTGGAAGGTTCTCGCGATCTCGAGGCGGCCCGCGGTCACGAGCGCGTCCCGCCTCAAGAGGACAACAGTCCGGCGATGAGCCGCTCGACGCGGGTGCGGATCTCATCGCGGATCGGCCGTACCGCCTCGATGCCCTGACCGGCCGGATCGTCGAGCTTCCAGTCCTCATAGCGCTTGCCGGGGAAGAAGGGACAGGCGTCCCCGCAACCCATGGTGATCACCACGTCGGAGTCGCGCACGGCCTCATTCGTCAGTACCTTGGGCCGCTCGGCGGTGATGTCGACGCCGACCTCGGCCATGGCCCGCACCGCGACCGGATTGACGGCCTCGGCCGGGGCCGAGCCCGCCGAGCGGACCTCGATGCGCCCCCGTGCCAGGTGGGCCAGCCAGGCGGCGGCCATCTGGGAGCGGCCGGCGTCGTGCACGCATACGAACAGCACGCTGGGCTTGTCGCTCATCGGTCGGCGATCCTCTCCTCGGAGCGCGGGGCGGGCCGGCTGGACGGCCCCGCCGGATGGGCCATGACCGCTTCCTGAGCGATCCCGGCCGTCGGGCGGCCGAACAGGCCGGCCACCAGCAGCAGGCCGATCGCGCCGCCGAGCAGCTGGGCGGCGATGAAGGCGGGTACCGAGGCCGGGGCGATGCCGGCGAAGCTGTCGGAGAAGGCCCGCCCGACGGTGACGGCGGGGTTGGCGAAGCTGGTGGAGGAGGTGAACCAGTAGGCCGCGCCGATGTAGCCGGCGACCGCCGCCGGTGCGACCGCGGTGCGACCGGAGCGCGCCAGGCCGAAGACGACCAGGACCAGCCCGGCGGTGGCGACGAGTTCGCCCAGCCACAGATGGCCCGCGCTGCGCCGGGTCGCCGCCCAGCTGATCGCGGGCTGGGCGAACATGGCGTTGGCCAGCACCGCCCCGGCGACCGCCCCGCCGACCTGCGCGGGCAGATAGGCGGCCAGATCGCGGGCGGTGAGCCCGGCGCCGGTGCGGCGGCCCTGCCACCAGTCGGCCAGCGAGACCACCGGGTTGAAGTGGGCGCCGGAGACCGGACCGAGCACCACGATCAGCACGCCCAGGCCGAACACCGTGGCGATGGCGTTCTCCAGCAGTTGCAGCCCCACATCCTGCGGGGACAGGGTCTGAGCCATGATCCCGGAACCGACCACCACGGCCACCAGCAGCATGCTGCCGACGAACTCGGCCAGCACGCGACGGGCCGGCGGGCTCACGCGCCCGCTCCGACCGGACGGTTCCATCGTCTCCCCTTGATCACACTGGAAACCCGTGATTTTACCGCTGTCTATATTGGCAGGTCGGCTGGAGTGTGAGTGGTAGGGCACTTGCGGCTCGTCGGACATACTGTGGTTGAACTCGTGATGTCGCCGGGTGGCTTAGGTGGGTCTGATTGTCGGGCCGGTCTCGGCGAGGCGGCCGTCTATGGCCAGACCGCTGGCCGCCGCTGATTACCTGGTGCGTTCAGTGCGGTCGTCGTACTCTTCGCGGGCGGTGATGACTTCTTCGATGTGCAGCACGGACCACTCCGTGAGCGCCTTCAGCGGTTCCCGTAGCGTCTGGCCGAGCGCGGTCAGCCCATACTCCACGTGCGGCGGCACCTCTGGATAGACGGTCCGGCTGACCAGCCCGTCGCGTTCGAGGGTGCGCAGCGTCTGGGTGAGCATCTTCTCGCTCACGCCCGCCAGCGCCTGCCGGAGATGACCGAACCGGGAGGTCCCGTTCCGGCCGAGTTCGCCCAGCACGAGGACCGCCCACTTGCTGCCGATCTGGTCGAGCAGGTCCCGCGACGGGCAGCCGCGCTCGTACGGATCGAATGACGGCATGGGCCCGGTCGCATTCTCGACAGCAGCCATACGGCTCACCTCAATGCTTTCGCTGCGGTAAGTACCCTACCAAGAAGTGGCTACTCCCCAACAGAGAGTATTCAGGTCATTCTGTGTTCCATCCCGCGGCGGACGGACCGCGGCAGGCGTGCGAGGCACGCGCGGAAGGAAGGAATGACCATCATGCCGATCGTCGTCACTGGAGCAACCGGCCAGCTGGGCAGGCTCACCGTCGAGGCACTGCTGCGGCGCGGGATCCCGGCCGCGGACATCATCGCGACCGGCCGGGA
The DNA here is from genome assembly GCF_016863135.1 of Planobispora longispora. Taxonomy (GTDB): domain Bacteria; phylum Actinomycetota; class Actinomycetes; order Streptosporangiales; family Streptosporangiaceae; genus Planobispora; species Planobispora longispora. The sequence continues at coordinate 153,132 of NZ_BOOH01000045.1, read as the reverse complement.
CATCGCCGGGATCAAGGATTTGGCCGACCGAGGCGTCACGGGTACGCCGCGCCGACTTCGCGGACACGGACGGCCTGGCCGAGGCATTCTCGGGGGCGGACAGGCTGCTGCTGATCTCGGCCTCGGTCCCCGTGGGCGAGCGGGTCGCCAACCACCGCCGCGTGATCGACGCCGCGGCATCCGCAGGCGTGTCGCTAGTGGCGTACACGAGCACGACGCACGCGGACACGGCCACCACCGTCATCGGTGCCACGCACAGCGAGACCGAGGCGTATCTGCGGGACCGCGGAATCCCCGGCGTGCTGCTGCGCAACGGCTGGTACTTGGAGAACTACACCAGCCAACTGCCGCAGATCCTGCAGAACGGCGCGGTCGTCGGCGCCGCAGGCGAGGGACGGATCAGCGCCGCGTCCCGCGCCGACTACGCCGAGGCCGCAGCGGTCGTCCTCACCACTGAAGGCCACACCGGCGCCGTGTACGAGCTCGGCGGCGACGAATCCTTCACCCTGACTGAGCTCGCCGCCGCGATCTCCGCTGCGGCCGGAAAGCAGGGTGCCTACGCTGACCTCCCGGTGGCCGACTTCGCCCAGGTACTGGACGCCGCGGGCCTACCCGCCGAGCTGGCGGAGGTCCTCGCTGACGCTGACCGCGGTATGAACCGCGGCGAGATGTACACCGACTCTGGCGACTTGCGCCGCCTGATCGGCCGCCCGCCCGTGACCCTGGCCGAGGCACTCGCGGCCGCCCTGCATTACTGAGGTTGAACTCGTGATGTGGCCGGGTTGCTCAGGTAGGTCTGATCGCCAGGCCGGTCTCGGCGAGGCAGCCGTCTATGAGTTCGCTGCGGTACTGGATGTGCCGTAGGCCGCGCCGGATGCGCTGGACGAGGTGTTCAGGGGTACTGAAGGCGACGTTGGAGAGCCAGCCGCGTCGCAGGAGGGACCAGATCCCCCGTCGCAGGGGCTCCTGGGGAGGCAGATCTCGCACAAAGCCGACGGAAACCCAGGTCTCCTCGTCATAGGTGAACTCTTCTCGGAGCCGTTCGTAGGTCGCCGCCGTCGCCTCTGCTCGCGAATCGCCGCCTCCAGGCGTAACCCGGGCCCGAGCAGCGCTGTGGGCCACAGGCTCACGAGCCGTGGCCACAACGGGAACCCCTCCGGGCGCTAGGTCGTTGCTCCCCGATGAGCTCGGTACATCAATTTCGATAAGGGTTTCCTGGACTATGGCGTGGTTTCGAGACGATGAGCAGGATCTTCAGCAGCTCCTTGAGGAGGCTCGACAGGCTCACCGAGAGGGACGCTCGGTCTTCGTGGCTCGTTTGCGCTCCAAGCACGGGAAGACGAACCCTTGGGCTGCGCCGGATGCGGCCGAGTTGATTGAGGGTGTCGAGCGTGAGGGGTGGGGGCTCAGTCATATGGCGGAGAGCTTGGCCGGAGATGTCGTTCCGCAGATGACCTGCGTTTTCCGGCGCAGGCAGTCGTAGCGTTCCAGACGGCGGCATGCCGGGGCCGGCGCGGTGGCTGTGTGGCGGGTGATTCGGGCGCTGCCATGACCGGCCTCCGGGTCGCATGCGCGGCCGGGGGCCGCGACCCCGGGCCGTGATGGCGTCCTCGATCTATATGAGAACGATTCGGCAAACTGTCTGAGAAGCGTGATTGTTTTTTCTGCAGAAGGAGCTGGCCTGGATGGGCATCGGAGTGGCGCAGGGGATCACGCTGGGTATCTCCTGTTTGGCTGCGGCCCTCGGTGTCTACGCATTGGTGGTCAAGCGGGTGCCCCGCCTGGCTTTTCTCTGGCGTGGTCAGCATGACTCCCGGTACTACGGCTGGGGCATGTTGTCGCTGGCTGCCTTCGGACTCACCGCGTCCCTGGGGCAGGACGTCATGGAGCCGGGGTCCTGGCCGGACACGGTGATGCTCGTGCTGTCGTCGACGCTGTTCGTGGCAGCGTTCTGGCTGTTTCTTTCGGCGAGGCGGGCTTCCTGAGCATCCCGCAGAAGGTCACCGCCTCGCGCACTCGGGGCCGAGCTCTTTCAAGACGGCCTTATCCGAACGCCTGGCGGTCTTCGCCGGCGCGGGTGTGCGCGGTGGTGAGTCCGGTGTCGGCCAGAATGCGCTGGAGGGTCTCCTCCGGCGAGCTGTCCGGGCCGATGATCTGCTCGCAGCCGGTGTCGAGCAGGTCCAGCGGGCGGAACCATTCCCGCATCTCGGTCTCGCCGTAGGCGGAGGCCTGGGGTTTGGTCGCGTGCCGCCGCAGGGTCTCGGCGAAGGGCACGTCCAGGTAGTAGAAGTGGCTGGAGCCCCGATGGCCGGCGCGCAGCGCCTGCAGCATCGCGCCGTACCGGTCGGCGTACAGGATGCCTTCCAGGACGACGTGGTAGTCGTTGTCCAGCGCGTAGCGGACGACCACGTCGATCAATCCGATGGTGGCCGCACCGGCCTGGTCCCGCTCCCTCAGGATGTCGCGGCGGATGACGTCCTGGCCGACCACGGCGAGGCCGCGCCCGTAGCAGGCGCGCAGCCGTGCGGCGATCGTGCTCTTGCCCGAGGCGGAGTTGCCCCGCAGCACGATCAGGCGTGTGTGCTCGGATCCCGCGACCATCGACTGCAGCCTACGGGCCCATCGCCCGCGCGGGCGCGGATATCGCAGGACAGCGGTGCCCGCCGGCGGTCGACGGGTCTCTTCGGGGCGGAGACCATGCCATCCGGGATGGTAGGGACAGCCCTACCCCGGGAAGCCTGTCGGCAGGATCGATCTCCCGTCCGGCGGCTCATAGCGTTGGCTCCATGAGATCCCCCCTGCGCCGCATCGGCATCGACACCCGCTACCTGCTCATCAGCTTCCCCCTGGCGTTGATCGCCTTCTGTCTGACGGTCGTCGGCTTCTCGGCCGGTGTCGGGACGGTGGTGGTGTGGATCGGCGTGCCGATCCTGGCGGCGACCATGATGCTCGCCCGGGGCTTCGCCGACCTGGAGCGCCGGATGCTGCCCGAGGTGCTCGGCCGCCCGGTGGCCCGGCCGCGCTACCGCCCCGCCCCGCGGGCCGCCGGGTTCTTCCGCCGGCTGGTGAACCCGATGGCCAACGGTCAGTCGTGGCTGGACCTGCTGTACGCCGTCGTGAACTTCCCGATCGCCGTCGTGACGTTCTGCCTCACGGTGACCTGGTGGGCCGGGGCGGTCCTCGGGCTGACCTATCCGATCTACGGGTGGATCCTCGAGGGGATCCCGGACAACAACGGCCCGGCCGAGCTGCTCGGCTTCGGCGACGGCGTCCTGGTCGGCGTGATCTTCAACACCGCGATCGGCGTGCTGTTCGCGATCACGCTCCCGCTGGTGGTCCGCGGCGCGGCGCTGGTGCAGTCGGGGCTCAGCCGGGCCATGCTGACCGCCGTGGCCGAGCTGCACGAGCGCGGCGACGATCCGGGGCTCGCCGGTGAGTGCCCGCTCGCCTTCGCCGACTGGGCCGGTGAGCACCGCGCCGCTTTCACCCCCTGAGAGATCGCCCACCTGTCCGCCGGCGCCGCCGGCGGCATCGGCGTGCCGGGCGCCCTCACCCCGGCCGGGGCGGGGCACACGGTATACGCCTCCGGGCGCGGGACGGAGGGTCGCGACGTCGAATATGCCGGCACCCCGCCGGATCGGAAGCGTCAGCCGCGGGGGCGGGAGGCGTAGGGCAGCAGGGCCATCTCCCGGGCGTTCTTGATCGCGCGGGCGAGCTGTCGCTGCTGCTGGACGGTGACGCCGGTGACCCGGCGGCTGCGGATCTTGCCGCGGTCGGAGATGAACCTGCGCAGCAGGTCGGCGTCCTTGTAGTCGATGTAACTCACTCCCCGCAGCGGGTTGCTCTTCTTGCGGGGGGTACGGCGGGGCTTCATGCGATCTCCTTCAGGTCGAGGATGTGGGCGAACGGGTCGTCGTATCCGGCCCACGCGGTGTGGCCGGCCACGGCTTCTTCCGGGGTGAGCAGGCAGGAGTCGAGCAGCGCGTGGATGCGCTCGCGATCGAGGTCGGGGCCGGTGAAGACCAGGTGCTGCACGCGGTCGCCGGTGATCTCGTCCCAGTCGAGGGCGGCGGCCATGCGGCGGGCAGGGGAGACCATGTCCCAGGCCGCCTCGGGCAGAGCCGCCAGCCAGGGACCGGCGTCTTCGACCGAGACGATGCCGGCGACGGCGTCCCAGGCCAGCATGCACTCGTGCCGCGTGGCCAGCCAGAAGCGCCCGCGAGAGCGGACCGAGACGGTGGCCAGCTCGTCGACGGCCTCGAACAGGCGGGCCGGGTGCAGCGGGCGCAACCGGTGCCAGACCACCGTGGTGACCTCGTCGGTCTGGGTGTCGCAGGGCAGCTGGGCGGTGGCCGGGTCGACGCGCTCGGCCAGCGTGCCGGTGCACAGGGCGGCGCCGGTCACCTCGGGCAGGGTGTCGACGCCGAAGACGGGGGTGACGGGCGCCAGGTGACCGAGCACGGCGCGGGCCAGGTCGGCGTCCTCTTCGTCTCCGCCGTGCAGCACCAGGCCGGTGGCGTACTCGATCTGCCGGGCCAGCACCTCGGCCAGGTGGCGCTCGTCGCCGCCGGCCGCCATCTGGCCGGTCTCGGCCAGGCGGTCGCCGCGGGTGATGTCGATGGGCATGTGGGCGGCGTCCAGCGCGGTGAGCACCGCGGTGAGCCTCAGGGCGTCGTGGGCCTCCGCGCAGTCGATCGCCTCGGCCACCGAGCGCGGCTCGACCGAGTCCCACAGCTCCACCACCAGCAGGGGGGCGGTGGCGGCGCGCCGGAGGAGCTCGGGGAGGAGGTCCTCGCGCACGGTGCAGGTCACGCAGCCGTGGGCGAGCCGTACCTCGGTCAGATCCAGCACCTGTACGGCGTCGCGGACCACGCGCTCGACGCGCCCGCGGGTCACCGAGCGCAGGTCGTGGTGGATCGCGACGGCGCCGGGGTGCCCGGCCAGCAGCGCCTCGACGGCGGGGGTGCGGGCCTGGGCGTGCAGGCCCGCCACGAGGACGACGGGAGTGGACACGGGTCTCCTTCGCAGGTGCGGACGGGGACGTCCGCGGAACCTCGGACGGACATCGGTTGACGGAATGAAAATCGTTCCCATTATCATTACACGTCCAGACGGCACGAGAGGAACCCCATGGCCAGAAACGAGCTCCGGCCCGTGATCAAACTCAGATCCACCGCGGGAACCGGCTACACCTACGTCACCCGCAAGAACCGCCGTAACGACCCCGACCGGCTCACCCTGCGCAAATACGACCCGACCATCCGTCAGCACGTGCTGTTCCGAGAGGAGCGATGACCCCGTGAAGAAGGGCATCCACCCCGACTACCGCCCCGTGGTCTTCCGCGACCCGAGCGCGGGCTTCGCCTTCCTGACCCGCTCGACCGCCACCAGCACCAAGACGATCACCTGGGAGGACGGCAACACCTACCCCGTCATCGACGTCGACGTCTCCTCGGCCAGCCACCCCTTCTACACCGGCCGCAGCCGGGTGCTGGACACCGCCGGCCGGGTCGAGCGCTTCAACCAGCGCTACGGGAGGGCCTGATGTCGGCGCACTGCCAGCTCACCGGGACCGCGCCGATCTTCGGCAACCGCGTCTCCCACTCCCACCGGCGCACCCGCCGCCGGTGGAACCCCAACATCCAGCACCGCCGCTACTGGCTGCCGAGTGAGGACCGCTTCGTCCGGCTCACCCTCAGCGCCAAGGCGATCAAGACCGTGGACAAGATCGGCGTCGAGGCGGCCGTGGCCCGCATCCGCGCCCGGGGAGGGAAGGTCTGATGGCCAAGAAGAGCAAGATCGTCGCTAACGAGCGCCGGAAGGCGATCGTGGCCCGCCACGCCGAGCGCCGCGCCGAGCTGAAGGAGATCGTCCGCACCGGCACGCCCGAGGAGCGGGCGCAGGCCGTGCGCGCCCTGGCCCGCCAGCCCCGTGACGCCTCCGCCACCCGCGTCCGCAACCGCGATTCGGTCGACGGCCGCCCCCGCGGCCACCTGACGAAGTTCGGCCTGTCGCGCATCCGCTTCCGCGAGATGGCCCATCGCGGCGAGCTGCCCGGCGTCACGAAGGCGAGCTGGTAGGCCGTGGCCGTCCCCAAGCGCAAGATGTCGCGCAGCAACACCCGCCACCGCCGCTCCCGGTGGAAGGCGACCGCGCCCGACCTGGTGCCGATCACCGTGGACGGGCGGGAGCTGCTGGTGCCCCGCCGCCTGGTGTGCGCCTACCAGCGCGGCCTGATCACTCTCGACTGAGGCATGCCCGGGTGCGCCGCCGACACGGCCGTCCAGGCGACGCGGATGTTCGGGCGACGCGGATGTTCGGGCGACATGGATGTTCAGACGACATGGAGAGGAAGGCGCCCATGGCAGCCGACGCGACACCCCTGCGACCGGAACTCGCCGAAGCGTGGCTGCGGCGCTGGGACGCTCAACAGGAACAGTACGTCGCCGACCGCGAGAGACGGTTCACCGTGATCGGCGACGTGCTCGGCCACTCCCTGTCCGGACGTGACCGGCCGCTCGTGCTCGATCTGGGCTGCGGCCCGGGCTCGCTGTCGGCGCGGGTGATCCGGCGGCTGCCGTCGGCGCAGATCGTCGGGGTGGACAACGATCCTCTGCTGCTGGCTCTGGCCCGCAGCGTGCATCCGCGGGCCGCCCGGTTCGTCGAGGCCGACCTGCGCCTGCCGGGCTGGTCGGCCCTGCTCGGCCTCGATCGCGAGCTGGACGCGGCCGTGTCGTCGACCGCACTGCACTACCTGCCGCCTCAGACCCTCGCGGAGGTCTACCGGGAGCTGGCCGGCCGGATGCGGCCCGGCGGGGTCTTCGTCAACGCCGACAACCTCTACGACGAGCAGCCGGCGATCGCCGCCGTCGCCGCGGCGTTGCGCCGTACCCGAGTGGGGGGCGGAGAGGACTGGACGTCCTGGTGGCGGGCGGCCGCGGCCGAACCCGCGCTGGCCGGCCTCATGGCCGAGCGGGAGGAGGGAGCCGCAGGAGGGGGCGACCACCGGGTGTCGGCCTCCGTCCACGGCGCGTTGCTCCGCCGGGCCGGGTTCGGCCAGGTCGGCCCGGTCTGGCAGGCCGGGGACGACGTGGTCCTCGTGGCCGTCCGCTGAGAAAGTCCTTCGCGGAAGTGAAACAGTAGTTCGTCCTGCGAATTTGTTACCCTTGGCCGGTGAGTAAGAATGTTGACGGCCCGATCGGGGTGGTGGCCGCGCTGGTGCGATCCGCTTTCCTGGTGGACGCCGTGTACGCGGAATCCGCTCGCGAGCACGGCCTGACCCAGCAGCAGGGCCAGCTGTTGTGCGTCCTGATGCCGCAGTCGTACGGCATGAGCGAGCTGGGCATGATGCTCGGCCTGGCCAAGTCGAGTCTGACCGGCCTGGTCGACCGCAGCGAGCGCAACGGCCTGGTCCAGCGCAAGCCCGATCCGCAGGACTCCCGGGCGGTCCGGGTGGCCCTCACCAAGCGCGGCGCCAAGCTGGTCGACGAGTTCTACGCCGAGACCTGCCGCCGCATCGAGGAGCTGACCGCCGGGTTCGAGCCCGGGGAGCGCGACGCGCTCGCGGCCCTGCTCGGCCGCGTCGTGGCGGACAACAAGGCGCCCAGCGTGTTCATGGAACCGGACCGGCCGCGCTGACCGGGAGGGGTTGCAGTTCGTGCCACGAACTAATATGGTTCGTAACACGAACTGAACCCCTTCTCTGTGTCGGAGTGTCAATGATGAGTCGTACGGTTGTCATCATCGGCGGCGGTTACGGTGGTTCCGCGCTCGCCAAGGCGCTGGATCCGGTGGCCGACGTCGTCCTCATCGACCCGCGTGACGCGTTCGTCAACTCGGCCGGTTCGCTGCGGGCGCTGACGCGCCCCGACTGGGCGCCCCGCATGTTCTTCCCCTACGAGCAGTGGCTCAGGCGCGGCACGGTGGTGCGCGAGCGGGCGGTCTCGGCGGACCCCGGCGGCGTCACCCTGGCCTCGGGCCGGCGGATCGAGGCCGACTACCTGGTTCTCGCCACCGGCTCCAGCTACGCCTACCCGGCCAAGCCCGCCTCCGACTCCACCGGTGAGGTCCTGGACGACCTGCTGCGGACCCACAAGGAGCTGGCGGGCTCCGAGCGGGTGCTCATCCTCGGCGCGGGGCCGGTCGGCCTGGAACTGGCCGGCGAGATCAAGGAAGTGTGGCCGCACAAGCACGTGACCGTCGTCGACCCGGCCGAGCGGCTCCTGCCGGCCTTCCCCGACGAGATGCGCGACGAACTGCGCCGCCAGCTCGACGAGCTGGACATCGACCTGCGGCTGGGCGCCGGTTTGAGCACGCCCCCGGCGACCGGGCCCGGTCAGGCGGAAACGTTCACCGTGACCACCACCGCCGGGGACGAGATCACCGCCGACATCTGGTTCCGCGCGCACGGCGTACGGATCAACAGCGACTACCTCGCGGGCGGCGAGCTGACGACGCGCACGCCCCAGGGGCACGTGCCTGTCACCGACACCCTCAATGTGCGCGGTTATCAGCACGTCTACGCCATCGGCGACATCACCGACGTCGACGAGGCCAAGATGGCCGGGTACGCGATGCAGCACGCCGAGGTGGTGGCCCAGAACATCCTCGCCCAGCTGCGCGGCGAGCAGCCGGCGGCCGCCTACCGGCCGCTGCCCCACCCCATGATCCTGCTGCCCCTCGGCCCGCGCGGGGGCGTCGGCCAGCTGCCCACCCCCGACGGGCCGGCCGTCGTCCCGGCCGAGACGGTCTCGGCCTACAAGGGGGCCGACCTGTTCACCGGCCGCTTCGTCGAGCAGTTCGGCCCGGCCTGAGACGGACCGCATCCGGCCGGGCCGCGGCGGCCCCGCCGTCTCCCGCCCGGCCCCCCGCGCCGTGTACCGCTCGGTCCCCGCGCCGTGTCCCGCCCGGTCCCCGGCGCGGCACCGAGCACGCGCCGGAAGCACACGCCTGATGAACATCTTCTTCGAGAGGCAGAACAATGTCCGCACATGACGTCGTCTTCGGGTTCGGCGCCCATTCCGACCTCGACGACATCCCCCAGCTGCTGCGTATGACCCGGCAGGCCGACCGGGACGGTCTTGACGTCTTCTCCTTGTCGGACCACCCGTACATCGGCGGGCGCGTGGACGCCTACGCCGCCCTCGGCTTCATCCTCGGGCGCACGGAGCGCATCGCGGGGCTGGCCAACGTCACCAACCTGCCGACCCGGCCCGCTCCCATGCTGGCCAGGACGGTGACGTCGCTGTCGGCGCTGTCGGGCGGCCGGATCGTGCTCGGCATGGGCGCGGGCGGATTGTGGAACCGCATCACCGACATGGGAGTGCCGCAGCTGACACCCGGCGACGCCGTGGACGCCTTCGAGGAGGCGATCGTCCTGGTCAAGCGGCTGTCAGGCGGCGGCCCCGCGGTCACCTTCCAGGGCCGGCACTACCAGGTGCACCAGATCGAGCCCGCTCCCGTCGCCGCGCCGCCGGTGTGGACCGGCTCGGTCGGCCGGAAATCCCTGGCCGCCACCGGTCGCGTGGCCGACGGCTGGATCCCCGGCCACGCGGCCGACTGGCTCAGCGACCGCTACCGGAAATCCCGGCCGATCATCGACGAGGCGGCGGCGTCCGCCGGCCGCGATCCGGGCGAGATCCGTACGGTCTTCAACTTCCCGGGGAACATCACCGACCGGCCGCTGCCCGCCACCCGCGACCGCGACGGCCGCTGGCTCGGCGGCTCGGTGGACCAGTGGGTCGAGGAACTGACGGGGGCCGTGCTGGAGCACGGAGCATCGGGCTTCACTCTCTTCTCGGCCGGACACGGCGCCCCGGACCTCACCACCCTGGCCCGCTGGGCCCGGGAGATCGTCCCGTCCGTACGGGAGGCCGTCGCGAAGTAGCGCGACGGCACAGCCGGCGGGTCACCGTGCCGACAGATGGATTCGATTCAGGGAGTGGAACGCGGATGCGCGTCCGCCTGGTCGCCGGCCGTTTCCGCCGGTCCGGAGTCGAGGGCGGAGAGGTGGAGGAGGCGCAGCGCGGCTTCGGAGGGCGAGCCGGGCTCGGCGCTGTAGGCGATGATGCGCTGCCCCGACCCGCCGGGGATGAGGAGGTTGTCGAAAGAGAGCTCCATCGGGCCGACGAGCGGGTGGCGGAGGTGTTTGACGCCCGAGGTGCACGTGCGTACCGGGTGGCGGGCCCAGCGCTCGGCGAACTCCTCGCTCTGGATGACGAGCCGGCCGACGAGCTCGGCCAGACCGCGGTCGTCCGGGTGGCGTCCCGCCGCCAGGCGCAGGGAGGCGACGGCGAGCGTGGCCTCCTCGGACCAGTTCGGGTAGAGCTCGCGGAAGTGCCCGTCGAGGAAGAGCAGCCGGGTCAGGTTGGGCCGCGTGGCCGGGCTGCCGGGGGCCGCGGGGTCGAGGTGACCGGCGAGCAGCGCGTGGCCGAGCCCGTTCCAGGCCAGGATGTCGTTCCTGCGGTCCAGTGCCAGGGCGGGCGCCTCGGTCATCGCCTCCAGCAGCCGCCGGACCGAGCGGCTCGCGTGCTCGGGCCGGGCCGGGGCGGGCCGCGTGGGCGCCGGGGGCCGGGCGAGGTGCTTGAGATGGGCCGTCTCGTCCTCGGTCAGCCGCAGGGCGCGGGCCAGCGCGCCGAGCACGGCGTCGGAGGCGCCCGCCGCCCGTCCCTGCTCCAGGCGGGTGTAGTGGGTCACGCTCACCCCCGCGAGCATCGCCAGCTCCTCGCGGCGCAGCCCTGACACGCGGCGGCGCGTGCCGTACGCCTTCAGTCCCAGCTCCTCGGGATTCAGCCCGGCCCGCCGGCTCTTGAGGAAATCACCCAGTTCCTTCGCCCTGTCCATGTGTTTCATGATGCGTGCTGAGAACGGCGGAGGGGCGGCGGAAGCCTGGTCATGAAATGACCACCCTCCCGGATGCCGGTCTGAGCCCGGTTCTGGTCGGCCGCGGGGGAGTGGATGAGCCTTCTCTCGTCACAGTGACCGAGAGGAAAGGCTCTTCCGACCATGTCGACCGCCGACACCACCGACACCGCCGACACCGGTGGCACCGCCGACACCGGTGGCACCACTGGCACGACCGGCATCATCGGCGCCTCCGCCCCCGGGACCGCACCGCCGGGCACATCCCGGCGGCTCACGCCCCGGCTGCTGCTGGTGCTGGTCGTTCTGCTGGCCGCCCAGTTCATGCTGGCCGTGGACTTCTCCATCCTCAATGTGGCCCTGCCCGTCATCGGAGAGGGACTGGGATTCTCCCTGGCGCACCTGCAGTGGATCGCCACCGCCTTCGCGCTGTGCGCCGCCGGGTTCACGCTGCTGTTCGGCAGGCTGGCGGACCTCTTCGGCCGCCGCAGGATCTTCCTGGGCGGGCTCGCCGTCCTGGGCGCCGCCTCGCTGGTCGGCGGTCTGGCGCAGAGCCCGGAAGCACTGATCGTCGCCCGTGTCCTCCAGGGACTGGCCACCGCGGCGGTCACCCCGGCCGGGCTCTCCCTGCTGATCACGTCCTTCCCGGAGGGGCCCCTGCGGGAGCGGGCGCTCGGCCTCAACGGGGCGCTGATGTCGGCCGGTTTCACCACCGGCGCCATCCTGGGCGGGCTCCTGACCGACCTGCTGTCCTGGCGGTGGGCGTTCTTCATCAACGTGCCGGTGGTCGCGCTCGTGCTCGTCGCCGCCCCTGTCGTGATCGAGGAGTCCAGGCCGGAGAGCCGGGCGCGGCTGGACGTGCCCGGCGCAGTCAGCGTCACTCTCGGCCTGCTCGCCGTCGTCTTCGGCCTCACGCAGGCCGGAGAACACGGCTGGGGTACGGCCGGCGCCCTCATCCCGCTGGCCGTGGGCGGGCTGCTGCTGGCGGTGTTCCACCTCGTCGAGCTGCGGGCCCCCGCACCCCTGGTGCCCCCGGCGGTGCTGGGCAGGCGAACGGTCGCCTGGGGGAACATCGCCGGGCTCATCGCGTTCCTGACGGAGACGTCCCTGGTCTTCCTGTTGACGCTCTATCTGCAGAACGTGCTGGGCTTCTCGCCGCTGGCGGCCGGCCTCTCCTTCGGCGTGCTGGGGCTGGGCACCGTGGTCGGCGGCTCGATCGCGCCGAAGGTCATCGGCAGGATCGGCGCCCGCTCCACGCTCGTCGCCGGTGGCCTGGTGCAGGCCGTCTTCACCGTCGCCCTGCTCGGCCTGGGGGACGACCGTTCCTGGATGTGGCTGCTGCTGGCGGCCACCTTCGCCGGCGGTGTCGGCAACATGCTGGTCATCGTCGCATTCATGGTCACCGCCACCTCCGGCCTGCCCGACCGTGAGCAGGGCCTGGCGACGGGCCTGGCCACCATGACCCAGCAGATCGGCATCACCATGGGCACCCCGATCATGAGCGCGATCGCCGCGTCGGCGATCGCCGGGACCGGCACGGCGGCCATGCTCGGCGGCCTGAAGGCGGCCATCGCGGTGAACGCCGCCATCGTGCTGCTGGGAGTCCTCACCAGCCTGCTCTTCCTCGACAAGTCGGCCCCCGCTCCTGCTGGAGCGGGGGCGCGAGATCTTGCGGAGGGCGCTTGACGCCGCGCTCGCCGACGTGCCGCCGGTGCGGGTCGTCAGCCTCTCGGGCCGAAGCCCGTCATGAGGACGTGGACGGCGATCAGGACGACGACCCAGATCATGGCGCGCCGGGTCGGGGCGGGGCCGTTGCGCAGCAGCGAGACGCCCAGCGGGATGAAGGCCAGGCACAGGCCGCCGACGGCGAGGAAGGACTGGGGCTCGGTGCCCTTGAGGGGGCCGAGCGCGAGGGCCGACATCAATCCCAGGGCGATGGAGCGGCCCAGTCCCAGGGCGCCGGAGCGGTAGGCGCCGATGGCCAGCACCACCCAGCCGAAGAAGGCCGGCCCGGACATGGTCTTGAAGGGGTGCCAGAGCGTCTCTCGCCACGCGTCGTAGTAGCCGTCGATGCCGTCCAGCATGGTCTGCAGGCCGAGCACGTCGGTCAGGTGGAAGGCGAAGTGGTCGGTGCCGAACTGGAAGGTCCGGGTGAACAGGCCGATCATCACCAGGCAGCCGCCCCACATTCCCCACAGCGGGTTGGTGGCGGAGATGCGCTGGGCCAGCGTCATGACCGCCGGCCACAGCAGCACGAACCCGAGGGCGAAGCAGGCGTAGGCGGCGGTGATGAGGGTGGGGTGCTGGCTGTAGGCGTGGAGCTGATATGGCACGAAGAAGTAGAACTGGGAGCGCAGGAGGGTCCCGACCATGATCAAGGTGGGGCCGACGATCAGCGAGATGCCGCTCACCCATCGGCCGGGGAAGGCGGGCTGGCGGTCCAGGTTGGCGGCGGCGTTGGCGGCCCGCCGGTCCGCGCCGGTCTGCCGCCAACGCGTGATGCGCTCCTGAAGATCAATGCTCATGGCGTGCTGCCCATCTTGTCGGTATTGGTGTGCCTGGACCGGTATTCCGGGGCACAGCAATATGGTGCTGGGCGAGGCAGGGGGCACGCGTCTGGCTCGGGTCGCATCTTGGCGGGCGGGCACGAGCGGGTGGTGCGACCCCGGACGGATGCGAATGTCTGACCGTGGGCAGATGCCGAATGATCCGCCGAGGTGATCGAGATCGGGATCGCCGCCGCTTGAGGTGATCGGATCCGCCGGGAACCCGCCGTCCGACGACCGGTCCTTCGACGCCGCGACGGCCGACGGACTCTGCTCCGGGGCTGAAGCCGGCCATCCCGGGATCGGTGACGGGGCCGGTGAACGTGCGCGGACGGGTCCTTGTCAGGGGAAGGGCGGACCGGTCACCGGTGGCCGTCCGAGTTGGTGACGAGCCCGCCTTCGTAGGCGGCGATGACGAGCTGGGCCCGGTCCCGGGCGTGCAGTTTGGCCAGGAGACGGCCGATGTGGGTCTTGACCGTGCCGACGGTGAGGTGCAGGTGCTCGGCGATCTCGGAGTTGGACATGCCCCTGCCGATGAGGGTGAGCACCTCGCGCTCGCGCTGGGTGATGTCGTTGAGGTCGCGCACGACCGGGGCGGGGCGGGGACCGTGCCGGAACTCGGCGATGAGCCGGCGGGTCACGGTGGGCGCCAGCAGCGCCTCGCCGGAGGAGACGATGCGGATGGCGGTCAGGAGCTCGCTCGCGGTGGCGCTTTTGATGAGGAAGCCGCTGGCGCCGGCCTGTAGCGACGCGTACACGTAGTCGTCCTGATCGAACGTGGTGAGGATCAGCACGCGCGTGCCGGCGCCGACGGGGTCGGCGCAGATGCGTCTGGTCGCCTCGATGCCGTCCATGTCGGGCATGCGCACGTCCATGAGGACGATGTCGGGCCGGTGCCGCTGGGCCAGGAACACGGCTTCGGCGCCGGTGCCCGCCTCGCCCACGACGGTCATCCCCGGCGTGGCGTCGATGAGGACCTTGAAGCTGTCACGGACCAGGACCTGGTCCTCGGCGAGCAGGACCCGGATGGGAGGGGACGGGGTGTGCGGGGCGGCGCCGATGCTCATGTCGTCGGTGCTCACGTCGCACTGCCGTCCGGGTCGTAGGGCAGTCGGGCGGACACGTGGAAGCCTCCTTCAGGCCGGGGTCCTGCGCTGAACGCGCCTCCGTACATTTTGACCCGTTCGCGCATGCCGACGAGGCCGTGGCCGCCGTGGTTCGGCCGCGGCGGCCGGCTGTGGCGGGGGCCGTCGTCGACGACGTCGATCGCGGCCTCCCGCCCGTCGGCGTCCACGGTGACCGAGCAGCGGGTGGGCCCCACGTGGGTGACGACGTTGGTCAGGGCCTGCTGCACGATCCGGTACACCGACATCGCGACCGCGGGAGGCAACGCGGCCTCTTCGCGGACGGTCAGGTCCACCTCGATCCCGGCCGAGCGGGCGTGGGCGGCCAGCTCGGGCAGGTCCGCCATGCCGGGCACGGGCGCATGGGCCTGCTGGGGATCGCCGTCGGAGCGCAGCAGGTCGAGCACCCGGTGGATCTCGGCCAGCGTGCTCCGGCTGGTCTGCTCGATGACGGCCAGCGCGGCGCGGACCTCCTGCGGGCGGGCGTCGGCGACGTGGTTGGCCACGGTGGCCTTGACCGCGATCAGGCTCATGCTGTGCCCGATGACGTCGTGCAGTTCCCGGGCGATGCGCCGGCGCTCGTCGGTCACCGCGGAGTCGGCGAGGTGGCGGACGAGGCGGGCGGTCGTCTCCCGCTTCCAGCGCACGACGGCTCCGACGGCCCATGCGACGGTCAGGAACACACCGATCACGCCGACCTCGATCGGCCAGGCCGGCGGCACCTCGCTCGGTGTGGCCGCGGGCGCGAGGCCGGGGAGCACCTGCGCGTAGAAGATCAGGACCGCGGTCACCGCGGCGGACAGACAGGCTGCCAGGCCCGCCGTCGACCATGCGATCGAGGTGGTGGAGGCCACCAGGTACAGCACGAGCACGGTCGGAGTGAACGACGTCCAGATCGCGCCCGCCGCGCCGGCGCCGGCCACGGTCGCCGCCACGGCCGCGGCGCACGCGAGAGCGAGCATGACCCGCGGCCGGCGCCGCCGGAGAGCGATCGGGAGGCTCAGGACCGCCGCCACCGGCCAGGCCGACCAGGCGGGCCATGACGAGGACGGCCCCGGCGGATCAACGATGGCGTATCTGATGAGGAGCGCCACGGCGACCGCCGCCACCATGTCGGTGACGTCCTTTCCGCCGAGCCGCCATCCAGCCCGTTTCATGAGGGGAAGGTATCGCCTTATAGATCATCGGGCATCTGCCCACGGTCGGACATCCGCCTCCACCCGGGGTCATACCACCGGCTCGCGCGGGCCGGGCCGAGGTGCGCCCCACCGCATCGCGTACGGATGTCGTCAGAGGTCATGGCGCGGCCCCGGCGAGCTGGGCGTGAAGGCGCTTGCACTCGTGGACGAAGCGGATCGTCCGGCGGCTGCGCGCGAACCCGGCGACGACCGGGATCTCCCCGCGCGCGCCGGTCCAGCGCGCCACGTCGGCGGCGAAGGCGACGAGCTCGGCGTGGGTCGCGGTGATGCGCCGTCCCTCGCCCGGCAGCATCCCGGGCAGCAGAGCGCGCAGGATGCGCCACACCTCGTGGTGGCCGCCGGCGTCGGCCAGCTCGGTCAGGGCCGCGATGGCGGGGCGGGTCTCCCGCCAGGTGCGGCGCAGCACCAGCGCGAGCTGGCGGCCGATCGCCTCGGCGGGCAGCTCACCCCTCGCGGCCATGCTCAGGACCAGCGGGATCATGCCGGGAACGCCGCCGGCCAGGAGGAAGGCGAGGATCACCGCCGTGGACTCGCCCATCGGGCCCTGGGTGATCTCCAGGCTGGTGATCTCCGGGGGCGTCACCCACGTGCCCCAGCGGCCGCGCAGCAGGAAGGGCAGGAAGTTGACGGCCACGACCTCGCGGTGTGAGGGCAGCATGGCGGGCCACGCCCCGAGCGTGCCGCCGTACTCGTCGGCCGTCCAGTCGGACGGCTGGCGCAGCAGCACCTCGTCGATCAGCCGATGGCCGGTCGGGGCCGTCACCCGCAGCACCGGCTGCAGCCTGACCTCGGTGAAGTGCTCCGGTTCGCCGTCGCCGAACTCGACCATGGACGCGCCGACCATGTGGCGCCACACGTGGCCGCACTCGGGGTCGGCCATGCCGTCGCCGGCGAGCCAGCGGGCGGCCGAGCGCGCCGCCTCCGAGGCGACCTCGGCGGCCCGGTCGGCCGCGGCCCGGTGGCTGCCCCGGGGCAACCGCAGCAGCGCCTGCGCCAGGTCGGCCGGGGGCGGCTCCACTCCGGCGGCGGCGCAGGTCTCCAGCCGGTCGACCAGCACGTCGGGGTCGAGGTGGCCGCTCATCCAGGTCGGCGTGGCCAGCAGCACGGGCGGCAGGGTGCCGTCGCGGAGGGCCTCGGCGAGTTCCGCGTAGCGGTGCAGCAGGAAATCGTGGGGCGGGGAGACGCGATTGGGGTGGGGCAGCCGGTTGCGCCGCCGCCACTCGTCGTGCTCGGGCAGCTCCCTGGGCATGAAGGAACGCAGCCGGGGCGGGACGAAGACGACGGTCACCTGCACGAGCGGCTCGTCCGGGTCCGGCGGGGGCACCTGCTTCCCCGCCCGCATCGCCGCGATCCGGGCGGGGGCCACACCGAGCTCGGCCATGCGCTCGTAGGCGCGCTCGAGGACGAAGAACGGCATGGCCTCCACGGAGTCGTCGTACAGGACGCCGGGCCTCGTCCGCAGCCGATGGGGGCGATGCGGCAGTTCGTCGTCCCAGCCGTCCTCGTCCTCGTTCTTCTCGCCGTCGCCGCCGTAAGACGAGGGCTGCTCGGCGTCGGCGGGGGAGCCGTTCAGGTGGATCCGGCCGCCGGCGAAGGGGATCTGCCGGTCGCCCTCGCAGGCCACCGCCCCGTCCGGGCCGTCGTCGCTGGTCCAGGTGATGAAGAAGGCGCGCAGCGGGGCGTCGTCGTCGAGGTAGCGGCCGGGCCGGTAGCCGCCGACCACCGTGATCCCCCGGGGCTCCGGCTCCGGGTCGGGCTCCTCGCCACGGGTGAGGACGCGTACTCCCACGGAGTGGTTCGCGCCGTCCCAGAACTTCTCCGGCCCGATCGGCGGCAGCTCCGGCACGCTCCCGGGAGTGACGAGCTCGGCGGACAGCGCCGACTGCCAGTCGTCGGGGTCGGTGCGCACCTCCCTGGACCTCCAGTAGCCCCGGTCCTGCTCGACGTGGGGCTCGAGCCTGCGGCGCAGTTCCGCCCGGTCGTCGGCGATCCCGGCGACGAAGGCCGCCAGCCAGCGCTCCTGGTCGATCCAGCGCTCGTGGTGGTAGGGGAAGATCGACGGCTCGGGGAACCGTCTCGCCTCCGGCGGTTCGGGCAGCGGCGGGAACTCCTTCCGCTCCAGCAGCTCCTCGATCGGGACCTCCCCGCCGAACCGCTCGGCCAGTTTCGCGCCCAGGCCGGTGGGGAGGTGGTGGACGCCGTCCAGGATCGCCCCGGTGTGGTCGGCGAACAGGCCGGCGTATTTCAGGGTCAGCTCGACCGCGCGGTTGCGCACGTCGAAGGACTTGTGCGCGTACGCCGTGGTCAGCGCGGTCACGAAGTCGGCGGCCACCTCGGGATCGGCCCGGATCGCCTGGTCGAGCCAGCGCAGGCCCCTGGCGGCGAACTTGGCCTCGTCCCGGAAGGTGAGCGCGTCGACCGCCTCGACCAGGTCGGCGTGGTCGAGCGGCATCGCCCTCCGCACCTGCTCGGCGGCCAGCTCGGCGACCGTGCCCGGAGCCGACGGCAACAACCGCAGGTAGTCGCGCAGGCGGGGCGCGGACTCCGCGGGCGTGGGGTCGAGGAGCATGTGCAGCCGGACGAAGAATCGCAGGTCCTGCGCCTCGCCGCCGCGCAGGAAACGGCTCACGCAACCGTCGAGCGCCTGTTCCCTGGGCAGCTCGCGGGCGGCGGCGGCCAGCCAGCGGGTCGGCCGGGGCTCCAGCCGTTCGTCACGGAGGGCGCGGCCCGCGCCGTCGGCGTCGAAGACGCGGGGCAGCAGCACGGGGGTCAGCGGGTCACCGGCCACGCTCGGCGCGGTCAGCCAGGCGGCCACCAGCGGGTCGTGGTCGGGCGGCACGGCGCCGGACTCGCGCAGCAGCGCCACGGCCAGCGGCGCGATGCGGTCGGCGGGACGGCGCACCCGCCGGGCCAGCCGGACCGCGACATCGCGACGCCACTCCGGGGGGCGGGCGGCCGCCACCCGGCACACCTGGGCGACGTTGGGATCCCCGGCCCAGCGGCGGTTGACGTCGCGGCCGGTCATCCACTTCACCGCGGCCGCCGGGCCGGTGATGACGCCGACACCGGTCAGCAGCAGCGCGTCGGCCAGTTCGTCGAGCAGGTCGCCGACCTCCCAGGAGGCCATCTCCTCGAAGTCGTCGGGATGCTCGGCGCGAACCTGCTCGGTGCGGACACGGCGCAGCTCCTTGACGAGGTCGGGCAACCGCCCGCCCAGCTCGGCGCGCTCCTCCTCGGTGAGTGTGACCAGCCGGTCGGCCAGGCGGATGACCTGGTTGCGAGTGATCAGATCGCAGATCTCCGTCCAGAGGGTCATCGGGAGACCTCCGCGGCGCCCGCGTCGACGAGCCCGGGCGCCGTGGCCGGTCGCGGGGTGAGCGGCATGCCGACCATGTCGGCATCGTTCGAGGAGGGCGCGGCGTACGTGGACGCCCGCGTCGCTGAAGTCATGGCCGGGACATTAGATCGCCACACCGACAAACCGGCGTGGCGGATGCCGGGATCCGATCATCGCTCGCGGTCGAGATGGAGGTCGAATCCCTCGGCGGCGAGTTCGGTCAGGAAGGCGACGGGGTCCACCAGCTGCTCGATGTGCCGGACGCCCGCGGGCAGGGCGGGCAGGCGGCGGATGAGCAGCGCGGCGGTGCGCCCGGTGGCGCGGCTCTGCAGCCGTCCGCTGAAGGCGGCCCGCACCGTGCCGGCCTGGACCGTCACGGCGAACCCGTCGCCGCCGAGATGGATCTTCCCCAGCGCTCTGATCAGCAGGGCGCGGACCTCGGGGCGGCACAACAGGCCGGCGACGGGGGGCCGGCGGGCCGCGGCGATCAGACTCGTGGTGAGACGGGAGCCCAGGCACAACCCCGTGCTCGCGGAGGCCGTGCCGAGAGTGCCGGGCAGCGTGTACTGGTCGGAGAACGGGAAGCGGTGGACGGTGCGATCGCCGTACGGCGCCGGGAAGCGCATCGTCCACGAGCCGTCGAGCCGGCCCAGCCCGTCCAGGGTCCAGGCGATCGCCGCCGGGCCGTGGTGTTCTCCGGAGCCGAGCAGCGCGCCGATGCGCAGGTCCCGGGCCGGTGAACGCTCGGCGCAGATCCGGGCCAGCAGGTTGGTGACGCCGGGGACGAGGCCGACGCTGAGGGCGGCCGTCGCGCCGCGCTCCACGGCCAGACCGTCGAGCTCCTGGATCTCGGCGAGCACGTGCCGGGAGGCCGACACGTCCACGTAGCCGATTCCGCGCTCCAGGCAGGCGCGGGCCACGACGGCGTTGCCGGATTCGACGCACATGAGCACGGTGTCCACGCCTTCCAGCGCCCTGTCCAGGCCGGCGGGGTCGGAGGCGTCCACGCGCATCGCGGTGGTCCCCGGGACGGGGCGGGCCCGGCCGGGATCGCGTCCGGCCACGATCACCGTCATGCCCGGACGTCCGGTGAGCGCGGCCGCGGCCTCGCGGCCGACCGCGCCGTATCCGCCGATGATCAGGATGGTGCTCATCGCTGGAGTGCTCCTCGCCGCTGGACGGGGGCGGTCGCGGTGTCCGCGCGGTGACGGGTGAACATGGTCAGGGCGCACAGGACCCCGAGGACCGCGAGACCGGCCGCGACGGCGAATCCGATCCGCAGCCCGTCGGCGAGCGCGCCGGTGGTGCCTCCGTGGGAGGCGGTCCACGCCGCCGAGGCCATGAGCGCACCGGTGACGCCGAGCGAGGCGCCCAGCCGCTGGGCGGTGTTGAGCAGTCCGGAGGCGGTTCCCCTCTGCTCTTCCGGTGCGGCGCGTACGGCGGAGGCGGTGGAGCCGACGAACACCGCCGGCAGCCCCACGGCGAAGGCGACACTGGAGGGAAGGACGGCGGTGAGGAACCCGGCGCCCGGGTGCAGGAACGCCGCGTATCCGGCCAGGCCGAGCGCGAGCAGGCCCATGCCGGCGGCCAGCACGGCGCGCGTCCCGAAACGCCCCGCCGCCCAGGGCACCACGGTGCGGGCGGTCACCATGTTGACCGCCGCGATGGGCAGGACCGCGAACCCGGCGGCGATCGCGGAATAGCCCATGGCCTCCTGCAGCATCAGCGACAGCAGCACGAACGCCGGGACGTGGGCGGCGCCCACCAGGGCGTTGGCCACGGTGCCGGCGCCCACCTCCCGCCGCCGCAGCAGCGCGGGCGGCAGGATCGGCTGCGGGTGGCGCCGCTGGTGGGCCCGGAAGGCGACCGCGAGCACCACGGTGACGGCGGTCGCCGCGCCGGTGAGCGCGTCCCAGCCCCGGGTGGGGAGCTCGGAGGCGACGAACACCATGGCGAGCAGGCTTCCGGTGCCGGTGAGCGCGCCCAGCAGATCGAAGCGCGGCCCGCCGGTTCCGCCGCGCGCGGCCGGCGGCCGGTCCGCGGGGAGCAGACGAGGGCTCGCGGCCAGTGCCGCCAGACCGATGGGGACGTTGATCAGGAAGATCCACGGCCAGCCGGCCGTCTCGGTGAGGATCCCGCCCAGCGCCACGCCGGAGCCGGCGCCGGCGGCCGCCATGGCGCTCCACACTCCGAACGCGCGGCGGTAGGCGGCGGGCTCGGTGAAGATCGCTGAGAGCAGCGCCAGCTCGGCCGGGACCACGAGTGCCGCGCCGACGCCCTGTACGGCGCGGCCCGCGAGCAGCGTGCCGGCGTCGGGTGCGAGGCCGCACAGCAGGGACCCCGCGGTGAACAGGGCGATGCCGGCCTGGAACATCCGGCGCCGGCCGAATACGTCGGCGGCACGCCCGCCTGCCAGCTGGAAGCCGCCGAACGTCAGCTGGTAGGCGTTGACCACCCAGGCGAGGCCCGTATCCGCCAGAGCCAGAGCCGCGCCCATGGCCGGAAGGGCGACATTGACGATCGACACCTCGAGGAACACCACGAGTTCGACCGAGGTGAGCAGGAGGAGAGCCGCGAGGGCGCCTGGGCCCCAAGTTTTTGTAGTCACACTCCAATAATGTTTTTAGAGTGGCGCTATAGTCAAGTCATGGACGAAACACCACGACGTGCGGGCGGGCGGGGCTCGGGGAAAGAGGACGGCCGGGCCGCTCGGGCCCGGGTCACCCGAGCTCGCATCATCGCGGCGGCCACCGGGCTGTTCGCCACGACCGGCTACACCGCCACGAGCATCGCCGCCATCGCGGCCAAGGCCGAGGTGAGCGAGCAGACCGTCTACTACGCCTTCGGCACCAAGCGAGCCATCCTCACCACCGCCCTCGACCTGGCCGTCGCGGGCGACGACGAGCCCGTCCCCACGCTCGAGCGGTCCTGGGTCCGCGACGCGCTCGACGACCCCGAGCCGCTCGGGCAGATCCGCCGCCAGGTCGCCGGGGCCGGGGACATCTACCTGCGCGTCGCGCCGCTGCTGGACGTCGTGCGCAGCGCCTCCACGACCGATCCCGATCTGGCCGAGGTCTGGACCGCCAACATCCGGCAGCGGCTGGCCGTGCAACGCGTCTTCGCCGAGGCGCTGGCCCGCAAGACGGTCCTGCGCGACGGCCTCTCCGCCGACGACGCCGCCGACATCGCCCTGACGGTCCTGTCGCCTGAGACGTACAACCTGCTGGTCCGCG
Source organism: Planobispora longispora (assembly GCF_016863135.1). GTDB lineage: Bacteria > Actinomycetota > Actinomycetes > Streptosporangiales > Streptosporangiaceae > Planobispora > Planobispora longispora. The sequence continues at coordinate 130,833 of NZ_BOOH01000045.1, read as the reverse complement.
ACCGCGGCTGGGACCACTCGCGATGGCAGGCGTGGGCCGTCGACGCGCTCACGCGCCTGCTCACGGAGCTGTGATCTCCGCCGGCGATCTCCTCAGGGATCTCCGCCAGCCTCGGACGGGCCCGCGGCGGTTCGAATCTTCCGGCGATGGCCGGTAACTTCCGGGGACCCCGGACCACTTCCTCCTGTCAGCAGTTTCCGGGACACGTGAGGGGTCGGAGCGGTGACGGGCGATCGAGAGCGCTTCACCACCATCTACGACGAATGCCGGCAACGCGTCTGGGCCTACGCGGTCAGCCGCGCCGGTCGGCAGGTGGCCGACGAGGTCGTGAGCGAGACGTTCGCCATCGCCTGGCGCAAGTTCGACCAGGTGCCGCAGAACGCCCTGCCATGGCTGCTGGGTGTGGCGCGCAACGTGCTGCGCGACACCATCAGGGCCGAGGTCAGGCGGGAGGGGGTCCGGCGTGAGATGCGCGAGTGGATCACCGGCGACGTGGCCGACCAGGTGGCCGAGCGCCTGGGCGTCCTCAAGGCCATGGCCGGGCTCACCCAGGACGAACGGGAGATTCTCATCCTCGTCGCCTGGCAGGGCCTGAGCCCGAGAGACGCCGCCAAGGTGCTCGGCTGCTCGGCGCCCACCTTCCGGGTCAGGCTGCACCGGGCGAGGAAACGCCTGCAGGCCGAGCTCGAATCGCCGACGCCGTCCCAGACCCGGCTTGTGGAGGAGTTGTCATGAATGCTATGGAAGAACTGCGGGCCGCCCGCCCGGCCCATCTGGCCGATGGGCCGATCGACCCGCGGACCCGGCAGACCGAGCTGGCCCACGCCTTCGCCCAGCCCAGGCAGTCGCCGCGGCGCGGCGGAAAGCCGCTGACCTGGGGCCTGGGCCTGGCGGGCGCGGCGGCGGCCGTGACCGCGGTCGTGCTGGTCGGCGCTCCGGCCCAGGGGCCGACGCCCGTCGTGTCCCCGACGGCATCGGGTGCGGCGACGCGCCCGGTCACCCTCTCGGCGAAGGAGGTGTTGCTCGTGGCCGCGACCAGCGCGGAGCGCCAGCCCGCCGCCACCGGCGACTACTGGCACGTTTCCAGCCGCTCCCGCAGTCTCCAGCCGGTCAACGAGGGTTTCGTGATCTCCATAGAGCAGGAGAGCGAGAGCTGGGTGGGCGCGGGGGAGCAGTGGGGCTCCGGCCGTACCCTGGCGGTCAAGCCCGCGACGGACGCCGACCGGGCGGTCTGGGAGAAGGCGGGTTCGCCGCGTGAGCTGACCTTCGCGGGCCGCAAGAGGATCCCGATCAAGGAGAGCGGCGGGAAGCCGTACACCGGTCACACGAAGAGCGAGGAGATCTTCTGGCTCGGCCGCAACGTCACCATGGCCGACGTGCGGAACCTGCCGACCGAGCCGGAGGCGCTCAAGGCCGACCTGCTCCGTTTCTACGAGGGCAGGGACACCGAGTCCGACGCCCCGATGGCGGAGGACGCCTGGCTGTTCCGGGTGACCGAGGGGCTGATCACCGACATGCCGGTGAGCCCGGAGGTGCGCGCGGCGGCCTTCCGGATGCTGGCGGGCCTGCCGTCGGTCATCTCACTCGGCCAGGTCACCGACGCCGCCGGGCGCACGGGCACCGCGATCGCGATCGCCGGCGCCTCGCAGCCCAAGCCCGGTGACACCGAGGAGGGTGTGGTCCAGGTACGGCTGATCATCGACGAGCGGTCCGGCCGAGCGCTGGCGCGCGAGAGCGTGGTCGTCGAGCCGGGCGGCATGCAGGCCGGACTGGAGCCGGGGACGGTGTGGAACACCACCACCATCCTCGAGGCGGGCTGGACCGGCGAGCACCCGTAGCCGCGCGGCGGAGCAGGTGGTTCATGCCGGGCCGCCCGCTGCGGCGGTCGCGCAGACCGGCCGGGTGCGGCGCAGGTAGGACCAGGCGGCCACCGCCAGGGTCATGCCGTACACGGCGAAGGCGCCGAGCCCGATCCAGGTCACCAGCAGGGCGTCTCCCGGGGTGGGGAAGTCTCCCCGGGAGACGTTCACCGCGCCTGCGGTGCCGAGCGCGGCGTAGACGAGTCCGATCGTCCCGTAGGGGGCGAGCGTGGCGGTGCCGACCAGCGCGGGGGTCAGCGGCAGCCAGCGCGGTACCCGCCGGCCGCGCAGGGCGAGCGTCCACCGGGGGAAGGTCTGCCCCCAGGGCCGTACCAGGCCGACGATGAGGAACGCCCCGAGCGCGGCCAGCAGCACGGTGGCGTCGATGCCCCAGCGCTCAAGAGTGAGCACCATCCCGGAGGCGCCGTTGCGCTCCATCGTCGCCAGCGCCTGCGCCCCGCTGACGCCGGCGAAGGTCCCGCCCAGCGCCCAGGTCGTCTTCATGGCCGCATACGGCAGGAACGCCGCGGCGCCCACGTAGGCCAGCACGCGCACGCGCGGGGGAGCGGGGGTGGGTTCCGGCCTGATCCGCGCGGTGCGGGAGGAATGGACGGCGCCGCATCGCGGGCAGGCGCCGGAGGAGCGGTGGGCGCGTTCTCACCCATGACCCGGCCACCGGGGCGCTGCGGTGACGCATGATGTGCTCGCCATGCTCCCGCACGCTATGCGGGGGACCCTGTGGTGAAGCTGAGACGGACTGAGAGGGCGCACAGCGGTCAGGGGGCCCGAGCCGCAACCGGCGTCCAGGATCCGGCGGCCGGCTCAACTACTCCCTGAGCCGGAACGCCGCCCGCGCCCACCCGTCAGGCGGGACGCGGAGCGGCATCGGCCTGCGCCGAGTCCCACCAGGAGGTCGGAGACGGCGAACCAGGCTGTCGAAGGCCGGCAGGTAGGCGGCGCCGCCCGAACTCCGGACGATCATCCGCCACCAGGCGATGTCGGCGGCGCCGTGCGGGGCCAGATCCTCGTCTTCCGCGCCGTAGCGGGCCGACGCCGGTCGCCGCGGCGGGCGCCATTGCGCCGGCCGGTCAGATGGGGGACGGCGCTGGTCGGGCTTGTGCCGGTGCGCAGGGAGTGGATGCTCGCCACGGTCCGAGGACGCTGGAGGTCGCCAGGGGTGTGCCAGTGCACGTGGTCGGCCCAGTGCAGGCGTTCGAACAGGCGGATGAGGGCGGCCGAGGGGTCGATCCGGCGCCGGCCGCGACCGTGGCGGGCGCAGCTGGGCTGGCTGTGGTGGCCGTTGTTCCAGCTCTCTCCGAAGGACAGCACCGCCAGCGGCCACAGGTTGGTCGAGCGGTCGTGCTTGCGGGTGGCGTGGGGCCGGTTGCCGATCATGTGGCACAGGGAGTTGACGCTCCAGGTGACATGTTGCAACAGGGCGATACGGACTAGGCCGGCCCACAACAATGCGGTCAGCCCGCCGTACAGGCTGCCGCTGATCGCCCATCCGGCCGCGAACGGCAGGAGCAGGGAGGCGGCGCACAGGGCGGGGAAGGCACGCGCGATGCGTACCATCATCGGGTCGCCGAGCAGGTCGGGGGCGTAACGCTCGGCGGGGACGTGCCGGTCGGTGAACAACCAGCCCAGGTGGGCGTGGGCCAGGCCGCGCAGCTGCCCGCCGAGGTGGGCGCCGTGGCGGTGGGGCGAGTGCGGGTCGCCGGGGCGGTCGGTGAAGGCGTGATGGCGGCGGTGCACGGCGACCCAGTCGATGAGGTTGCCCTGGAAGCTCATGGATCCGGCCACCGCCAGGGTGGCACGCAGCCAGGGGCGGGCGGTGAAGGAGCGGTGGGTCAGCAGCCGGTGGAAGCCGACCGTGACCCCGAACCCGGTCACGATGTAGAAGACGACGGCCAGCAGCAGGTCGGTCAGGGTGATCCCGTTGCCCCAGGCCAGCCAGACGCCGGCGGCCAGCGCCAGGAACGGGGTCAGCACGATCGCGGTTGTCAGCGCCACCTGTCCGGTGTGGACGGCGGGGCGCGGCGCGGCCTGCGGGAACGGTGAGCGCCCGTCGTAGGCTTCGGCATGGGAGTGAGGGCGCATCTGATCACGCCTCCATCGGCATGCTGCGATCCAGGCCGGTGATGTGCAGGATCCGGGACACGCACGGACTCGGCGCGGTCAGGATGAGGGTGATGCCTCGCGCCCGGGCACGGCGCTGGATGCCGATCAGCATGCCCAGCCCGGAGGCGTCGCAGAACGACACCTCCGACAGGTCGAGGATGAACAGGTTGGTGCTGTAGCGCAGGGCACTCAGCAGACGGCGACGAAGTGCCGGGCGGGTGAGAATATCGATCTCCCCGGACAGGCGGATGACGGTGGGAGCCGATGAGCCGCCCCTGCTGGGCGGGGAGGCGGTGGTGACGGTGGTGACGGTGGTGACGGTCATGGGATTCTCCGATCGGAGAAAAGGAAGCGGAAGAAGTGAGGCGACTGCCGGCCGGCCGTCGGATCGCGACACCGGCGCCGTTCGAGCCGGCTGCCTGGTCAGGCTCGGGAAGTCAGGGCGTGGCCGAGTGATCGGCGCGGTGTCCGCCCTCGTTCTCCCGGCAGGCGGGGCCGTCGTCGTCCAGAGCGCCGACGTCCGGTACGGCGGAGCGTCGCGCGAGGGTGGAGACGGGGATGCCGGCCGGCCGGAGGCCGGGCGTGCCTGCGGCGGCGACCGGCGGTGTGAGATGAGAGAGCAGCATTGGCGTCATGGTTGTGATCGCCTGGCCTATCCAGGTCCTTCAGCGGACCTCGAACGGTCTATCGCCGTGGGCGACGCCGACCTGAATGCCAACGTGCGAGATGTCCTCGGTAATCTCCAACCTACCTCATTCGGGGGAGATCTTCCGGGGAACGGCGTGGCTCCGGATGCGGGAACCCGGCGACAGCCTGCGGAAACAGGGTTTCAGCCAGCCGCGGCGGCATGAATGCATTTCCGGGACCACGCCTGGTTTCTGTGCGGTTCGGCGATGCTGCGGTGTCAGGCTCCTGACCGATGCCGGCTGCGTTCGGAGCCGTCGCGCCGGCTCGGTGTCGATCGCCTGCCCCGTGCGCTTATCGGTTGAATTATCCGCTCAAGTTGCCCGGATCACGCTTTGGTAGGGGCAACTGTCGTAATTTTTCCGGATGCCACCCCGGAGGGGATGTAAGGAAGGGGTAGGGTGGAATCGAGTTCAGGGAATCCGCTCTGCTGTGGTGTTGCTGCTCTCGTCGCGCGAGCCGGTGTCGCTGAGCCGCCGGGGTGTTCGCAGGGGTCGGCGCCGGTGGATGTGTCGCCGGTTGGAGCATGGCAGGGGACGATCGGCGGGTCGAGCCGGGAGGCCACGATGAGCGAGCCCAGTGATGCCGACATCCGAGCCATGATGCTCGTGATGATCCGCAGGGCGGGTGGCGTAGTGGAGATCGGCAACGCCGAGCTGTATGACGCGATGATGCCCGAGGGGGGCAGTTCCACCGCTCGGTTCACGGTGAGGGAAACCTCTTCCGGTATCAGGCTGACGTGTACGGATCCCCTCGGAAAAAGATGATCTGAACGAGGCGGCCCGCTCGGCTTCTCTGGCGGTGAGATCCGGAAAGCTCAGGAAGGCTCGTCGCCGCCGCCGATGGCCGTCGCCGCACCCAGGCCGGTGGGCGGCATGACGGGTCGCAGCCAGTCGAGCCGGCGGGCGAGCTGTCTGGCGCTGCCGATGACGGCGGTGACGTGGGCGGGTCGGTCACCGACACGCCACAGGAGCGACCAGGGGTAGTGCGCCACGGGCTCGATCAGAGGCCGCCAGACGGTGCCCGGCTGGCCGGAGGTGCGAGAGGAGACGGGGAGGCAGAGCACACAGCGGTGCTGGAGCACGAGGTCGGCGGCGGCGCGGGTGCTCTCGACGGTCCCCTCATAGACGTTGGGGGCGAAACCGGCCGTACGGCATAGCTCGATGACGAACTGGTTGAACTCCGGTGATCGGGTTTCCTCGCCGAAAAGGAGCAGTTCGCCGGACAGCGCGGCGACGGGCACCCCCTCCTGGGCGGCGAAGCGGTGGTCGGCGGGGACCAGCACACCGAGCGGGTCGAGCCGGATCACCTCGGAGGCGATTTCGGGAGGCGTCTGGGAGGCGCGCCCGATCCCGATGTCCAGACGTCCGTCGGCCAACTGCCGATACTGATCGGGAGTGCCGGCTTCGACCTGGTGAATCGTCAGGTCCGGAAAGCGCCGCTGGACATCGCGCAGGATCTGCGGCATGGAATCGTAGGCGGCGTCGACGATGCCGGCCCGGAGCGTGCGCGGGGTGGCGGCGACGTTGCGTGCGGTATGCACCGCCCGGCCCACGTGATCGAGGATCTGACGTGCCTCGACGAGGAAGGCGGCGCCGGCCGGGGTGAGCTCGACATGGTGGGTGCTGCGATTCAGCAGGCGCGTCCCGAGCTCGCGTTCGAGTCGCTGTATCTGCTGGCTCAACGCCGACTGCACGATGTGCTCGCGGATTGCCGCCCGGCCGAAGTGCAACTCTTCCGCCAGAGTCACGAAATAGCGGAGTTGGCGCAGTTCCATGCCCGCCACCCCTTCCCCACCGGGCGGCGCCGATGCGGACCGTCTGGTTCCACCATAGGTCCTCGCGGCCGCCGGGCCACGATACGGTGGCGAACCCATCCGAACAGTGGCGAGCCCATCCGAACGCTGGAGAACTCATCTCATTCGGATGCGCCGGACCGGCGGCTTTCCATGCGGTGGGGGTCGGGCCAGCGTACGGCCTCGGCCCAGCCGAGCCGTTCGAGGAGACGGATGAACCCGGCAGAAGGGTCGATCTGATGGCGGTCCATGCCGTGGCGGGCGCATGTGGGCTCGCTGTGGTGGCCGTTGTGCCAGCTCTCCCCGAACGACAACAGGGCCAGCGGCCACAGGTTCGTCGCCCGATCATGACGGCGGGTTCTGAACGGCCGGCTGCCCATGACGTGGCAGAGGGAGTTGACGCTCCAGGTGATGTGCTGCAGCAGGGCGACGCGGATCAGTCCGGCCCACAGGAACGTGGTCAGCCCGCCGTACAGGCTTCCGCTGATCGCCCAACCGGCCAGGAACGGCAGTGCCAGGGATCCGGCGGACAGGGCGGGAAAGGCGCGTGCCACCTTGACCATCGCCGGATCGGCGAGCAGATCGGGAGCGTACCGGGCGGCCGGAGTCGGATCACCGGTGAACATCCAGCCGAGATGCGCGTGGGCGAGCCCTCGCAGCTGCCCGCGCAGGCTGGTGCCGTACCGGTAAGGGGAGTGGGGATCACCCGGGCGATCGGTGAAGGCGTGATGGCGGCGGTGGATCGCCACCCAGTCGACGACGTTGCCCTGGAAGCTCATCGACCCGGCGATCGCCAGCGCCACCCGCAGCCACGGTCGGGCGGTGAAGGAACCATGGGTGAGCAGCCGGTGGAACCCGACGGTCACTCCCAGCCCGGTGACCACGTAGAGGACTCCGGCCAGCAGCAGATCGTGGAGCGCGAGCCCGTTGCCCCACGCCAGCCAGACGCCTGCACCCAGCGCGGCCAACGGTATGACGACGAGAGCCGCCGTCAGCCCGATCTGGAACCTGCTCGCCGTGAAATCGTGCACGGCCTCGGGGAAGGGGGAGTCGCCGTCGTAGTCCGCGCGGCGTTTTATCGCCTCGGGGGAGAGGGTCATGAGTTTCTTTCTGTCTCGGTCATGCGATCCGTCCGTGTACGTAACACCAGCGCCAGGTCGTATTCGGTTCCAGCGAGACGACCACCGCGTGGTCGGTCTCCTCGTAGTGCTTCCTCGCGTGGCCGCCCGGTGAATCGTCGGAACACGCCACCCAGCCGCAGGTCAGGCAAGCCCACAGGCTCGTCCAGGTCAGTCCCCGGGCCAGGCACTGCGCGCATTCCGGCGGTCCGTGCTCGGCGGCCGGAACCGTGTCCAGGTGGTCACAGCACGCGCTCTTCCCATTCAGGCTTCCGCGTGCCGGGATGTCGGCGCCTTGTGCACCCAGTTGTATATCCAGGGTCATCACGACCCTCTCATCGACAGCGGTGCGAGTTGCACCGGCTGGTTCCCCTTGAGTCAATGCGATGGGCGGACCAGTGGAAACGTCTGATTTGAGCAAACCTCATCATCTATTGCGATTGCCGAGCCCGGCATCCGGTCGTCTCCCGGGAATCGGTCCTCTGACTGATCACGCTCCGGAGGCCTCGGTGGGATCTCGCCGGCGGAAGCCCGCGACGCGGCTGGGCAGGGCGACCGGTGCCGTCCCGCGACGTGGCGGCACAATCCGGGTCGACTGGTTCCGCCACGCCGATGCCCGTGTACTCACCCCGGTCTTCGCGGAGAATGCCATGACCGCCGTCGGCGTCACGCCACGATCGGGAAGCGGCGGTTCAGGCCGGCGATGCACAGCAGCCGGGCGATACTCGGCGGAAGGCCGGTCAGGGCCAGCGTGATGCCCCGTGCCCGGGCGCGGCTTTGCACGTCGATCATCAAGCCGAGCCCGCCGGCCCCGCAGAAGGTGACCCGGGACAGGTCCAGGACGAGCAGGTCGGTGCTGTTGTCGAGAGCGTTCAGCAGCCGCCGGCGCAGTTGAGTCGTGGTGAGGATGTCGATGTCTCCCGACAGGTGCACGAGGGTCGGTGCCGGGGCGTTCGCTCTGCCGAGCGCGGCGGTGTCGATGACGGCCATGGAAGATCTCCTGTTCGGAGAAGCTGATATGAGACCCGACGCCTGCCGGCCGGAGATCGGATCGCCGTCAGAACGGACGGTGCCGGAACCGCTCGATCCGGCCGGCAGGCGGTACGGTGACCTCACGCCGGTCCCGACGGTCGGTCGCCTGGAGGGGGCGCCTCCTGCGCGATGACCGATCCGCCTTCGTTCTCCCAGCGGGCCGGGCTGTCGGCGGTCCGCACGCCGAACGCGGGATCGGGTGACGGGCTCGGCAGGGTGAGGATGTCCTCGGCGGTCAGGCCGGTGGTGTCCCGGACGGTGAACGTGAGCATGGTCTGGGCGGCGCCGACGGCGGTGTCGGGCGGGATGACCAGCAAGACGACCGGCTCGCCGGCGGCGAAGATGAGAGTGATCACGTGCGGGTCGGCGTGGCGGAACCAGCCGATGCGGACCTGCCTGCCGCGTGCCGGGATGCGGCGAGGGATGCTCTGCCACGCGTCCTGGTGCACGCCTACCCGCAGCGTGGTCCGGCCCAGCCGCTGGTCGACGGCGGCGATGAGATCGGGCAGCTCGGCCGCCGCGTCGCGGGAATAGGGCCACCAGGCCCCGTCTATCGCCGCTCGCCGATTCGGCACCGGGGGGAGAGCGAGCCGCAATGCGGAATCGACCCGGGGGATCGCAGATGAGACAGAGCTGAGCGGTGTGCGGTGAGAGAGTTGAGAAAGAAGTGTCGGCGTCATGGTCGCCTGGCCCGTCCGGGCCCCCTTCAAAAAGGAGGCCGGTGGTGGTTCACCGGAGGGCGGCGCCGACTTGAGTGTCAACGCTCAAAAAGCCCTCGGTTTCTTTAGCCTACCTCACGGTTTCCGGAATTCCCGATTCCGGAAGGAGGATGCTCGATTAGCTTCCGGAAATACCCTGTACCTGCGGGTGCCGAGAATCCGCCCGCGCAGGCCGGAGTGCTGGAGTGAACGATGCGCTACACGATGTCGGTGTCGTGTGGGCTCGGGCTCCTCACCGCGGCCGAGGGTCTTGAGGACCTCCAGACCGATCGTGATGACGAGCGCGGGGCCGATCGTCCTGCGCAAGGGCAGCCATAGCCGAGGAGGCCCGGTCGGCGAGGCCATGGACAGCAAGGCATCGACAGCGGCGCCGAGCACGAAGGCGGCTGCGGCCAACACCCAGCGGGCCGGGGCCGCTCGCCGAACACGTTTCCGGAAATCACTCCATCAGGCTGTTTCCGGAAATCATGAGGTACGGTGGAGATACCGAGGACACTTCGTGCGTTGGCGCTCAGGTCGGCGTCGCCCCCGGCGAACCACCGCTACGGCCCCGTTCGCAGGGGTCTGGACAGGTCAGGCGACTATGACGCCAACGCTTCCTTCGCAGCTGACGCCGCCGGGGACCGTTTCCGCCGGGCTCCATCAAGGCGATTCCCCGCTGCGGCTCAGCCTCCCCTCGGTGCTGAATCGAAGAGCGGCGGTGGACGGAGCCTGGTGGCCCTACTCCTGTGACGCGACCGCCGAACTGCCCGGGCTCATCGTCGCCGTCGACCGGCTGCTCGACCGTGCCACGGTCCGGGTCGGCGTGCACCAGGACGTGTGGGAACGCATCCCGCACCGCATCCCGGCACGCGAGCGGGCCATCCGGGTCGGCTGGTTCCGCTACGCCGACTCCCGTGTGATCACTCTGATCTTCGCGGCCGCTGAGCCGATCGTCTTGCTGGTCATCCCGCCGGGCACCGCCGTCGGCTCCGCTGAGGCCATCCTCAAGCTCACCGCCCAGGACACCACCGGCTTGACTCCCGACGACATCCTTCCCATCGCGCACCTGCCAACCGACTTCCTTCCCCGCGCGATGGCCGCCGACAGCTTGGCCCGTTGGAAGAACGGAGGAGGGCCGGCCACCGCTGGGCAGGACGCCCTGTCCTCCGCCAGGCCGCCGTCGGCGTGACCCACATGCCGCCTGCCGGCCGGATCGAGCGGTTCAGATACCGCCCATTTCGGCGGCGGATCGATCTCCGGTCGGCAGGCATCCACTCTCGTTTCATCCGCGCAGCCAGAGCGTCGGCCGGTGATCACGCGCTGCACGCCTTGGAGCCGCGGGGGCCTATACCGCCGTGGCCTGTTACGGCGTCGCCATGCCGCGGTCTGCGCACCCCGGCGCCGAGGACGTCCGCGTGCCGTCTCCTCCGTCCGCCTGCTTGATGGTGCGCAGTGAATGGAGCTCTCCACCCGGAGAGTGCACCTGTTCGGCCTCGCCGAGCATCCCGCCGGGGACGCGGTGCTCAGTTTCCGCGGCGCCGGCCGTCATATCGGTGTGAGGTCCGGCGGTCGGCGCCGGCGAGCGATATCGGCGACAGGGAGTAGCTCATATGACATCAGGAAGCCCGGGCGGTACGGAGGGGCTGGCACCCGAGGCGCACGCGCCGGGAGGCGTCCGGCCGTGCGGTGTCACCGCCGACCGGTACCGCAGCCTGGCCGCAGCCTTCACCGCGAAGCTGGAAGGCGTCGGCGCGGACGAGTGGGGCGACCCGACGCCATGTACCGACTGGTCGGTGAGAGACCTCGTGGGGCACGTGGTGGCGATGCACGAAGTCCACCTGTTCCAGGTGGACCGCCGGCCGCTCGCCCGCCCGGGCGTCGACCGGGATCCGCTCGGCGCCTTCGCGGTGATCCGCGATCAGGTGCAGGCCGACCTCGACGACCGGGGGCGGGCGGAGGAGATGTACACCGGTCGGTTCGGCCGGTGGACCTTCGCCGAGGGCATCGATCGATCGATATGCACCGAGCTCGTCGTCCACGGATGGGACCTGGCCCGCGCCACCGGCCAGGACGACCGGATCGACCCGGTGGAGATCCAGCAGGTCTGGGCCACGCTCAGGATCATCGGGCATGACGTCGTGCGGGGCATGATGGCGGGCCCCGAGGTGGAGGTCGGTCCGGACGCCGACGAGCAGGCACGCCTGCTGGCCTACCTCGGGCGGCGGTGATGACCGCCCACGATGCGCCGGCCGCCGCGCCGGCGGTACCGGATCGCCCGCGCAGGGCCACCGTACGGGAGTGGCTCGGCCTGGCCGTGCTGTGCCTGCCGACCATGCTCGCGGCGGTCGACGTCAACATAACGTTCCTGGCGTTGCCGCACCTGAGCGCGGACCTCGGCGCAAGCGGCACCGAGCAGCTCTGGATATCGGACGTCTACGGCTTCCTCATCGCCGGCCTGCTGATCACGGCGGGCAACCTCGGCGACCGGATCGGGCGGCGGACCGTGCTGCTCGGCGGTGCGGCGCTGTTCCTCGTCGCGTCGATCGCGGCGGCGTACGCCGTCTCGCCGGGCATGCTGATGGGCGCACGGGCGGTGCTCGGCATCGCGGGCGCCACCCTGATCCCGTCGGTCCTGGCGCTGCTGCGCGAGATGTTCAAGGACCCGAGGCAGATGGGCGCGGCCATGGGCGTGTGGGGCACCTCGCTGATGGCCGGCATGGTGCTCGGCCCGGTGCTCGGCGGCCTGCTGCTCAAGTCGTTCTGGTGGGGATCGATCTTCCTCATGGCGGTGCCGGTCATGGCGCTGCTGCTGCTGACAGCGCCGTTCCTGGTGCCGGATTCCCGCGACCCGGCCGCGCGACGGCTGGATCTCGTCAGCGTGGTGCTGTCGGTGGCGGCGGTGCTGCCGTTCATCTACGGACTCAAGACCCTGGCGCGCGGCGGTTGGGAGACGGCGCCGGCGGCGGCGTCGGCCGCCGGTCTCCTGCTCGGGGCGGTGTTCGTCCTGCGGCAGCGCCGCGTCACCAACCCGCTGCTGGACCTCAGCCTGTTCGGCACCCGGGCGCTGTCGGCCACGCTGGTGCTCGCGCTGCTCATCGCGTTCGTGATGGGCGGGGTCGGCCTGATGGGAACGCTGTACCTGCAACTGGTCGCCGGCCTCTCGCCGTACGAGACCGGATTGTGGCTGCTGCTGCCGTCGGCGGTCATGATCATCGTCGGGAACGCCGCGCCCGCGCTCGCCCGCAAGGTACGCCCCGCCTCCATCCTCATGACCGGGTCGATCATCGCCGCGGCCGGCATGGTCGTGCTCACCCGGGTACCCGACACCTCCGGCCTCGCGGTGCTGCTCGCCGGGATCACGGTCGTGTACGCCGGCGGCGCGTCGGTCGGCCCGATGGCGCCGTTCCTGGTGATGTCGTCGGCGCCGCCGCAGAAGGCGGGAGCCGCCGGCTCGCTGGCGTCGACCGCCGGCGAACTGGGCGTCGCGCTCGGCGTGGCGATCCTCGGCGTCATCGGCAGCGCCGCCTACCGGAGCCGGATCGACGTCCCCGACGGCGTGCCGGGAGACGTCGCGGCCGCGGCCCAGGACAACATCGCCGGTGCGGTCGCGGCCGTGCCCGCGCTGCCGGCCGATGCCGGCACCGCGTTGCTGGCCTCGGCGCGAGCGGCGTTCACCGATGGACTGCATATCATCGCGATCGTGTCGGTCGTCATCTTCCTCGCGCTCGCGGTGGTCGCGCGGATCGGTCTCGGGCATCTGCCGTCCCTCGGCGACATGCCGATGCCGGGCCTGCCGGCGGAGTCCGGCCAGACGGTGGAGGACCGCCGGTGAACCCGGTGCAGGTGCTCGACGAGCCCGCGTTCAGCGGTCTGGTGCAGGCGCACCGGCACGAGTTGCGGGTGCACTGCTACCGGATGGTCGGGTCGTTCTCGGACTCCGAGGACCTGGTGCAGGAGGCCCTGCTGCGGGCCTGGCGCAAGCGTGACACCTTCCAGGGGAGATCGACCGCGCGGGCCTGGCTCTACCGCATCGCGACCAACGTGTGCCTCGACTTCCTCGACAGCGTCCAGCGCAGGCCGCGCGCCGGGGGCGTGACCGGCGCGCCGGCGGACGGATCGGCGGCGCGGTCACCGGACCTGGTTCCCTGGCTCGAGCCGTACCCGGACCTGCTGCTCGACCGGGCCGCGCCCCACGACGCCGAGCCCGACGCCGCGGTCATCGAGAAGGAGACGATCGAGCTGGCGTTCCTGATCGCCGTCCAGCACCTGCCGCCGAGGCAACGGGCCGTGCTCATCGTGCGCGACATCCTGGGCTGGCCGGCCGCGGACACCGCGGACATGCTCGGCCTCAGCGTCGCGTCGGTGAACAGCGCGCTGCCCCGGGCCCGCGCCACCCTGCGGTCCCACCTGCCGCCACGGCGGCTGGAGTGGGCGCCCGCCGCGGACCCGACGGAGGCCGAACGCACGCTCGTGCAGCGCTACCTGGCGCTGCTGGAGCGGGCCGACACCGGCGCCGTGGCGGAACTGCTCCACGAGGACATCCGCGTGACCATGCCGATGCCGCAGCCGTGCGAGTCCGGCACGCGGGAGACGCTGTGGGCCGGGCGTGAGGCGTTCACCGCGGCGCTCGCCGAGATCCTGGACCCGGCCGGACCGGGCTACCTGGGGCATTGGCGCCGGCTGCCGACCCGGGCCAACCGGCAGCCGGCGGTCGCGCACTACCTCCGCCGGCCGGGCGACACCCTGTACCGGGCACAGGTGCTGGAGGTGCTGCGGGTGGCCGAGGGCCGGATCGCGGAGATCACCTCGTTCGCCCCCGGCCTGTTCCCCGCCTTCGATCTCCCCGCCACCTGCTGAACCCCGTACCGCCTTCCACGTCAGCGGGGCCTGACGTGGAACAGGCCCTCCAGGCGATTGCACGACCCGCGCCATGGCGCGCCGTCTCCTGGCCGAACGGCCGAGACGTGCGGGTCCTTGATCGGCTCGATGGCCGATGCGGGCCGTACGGCGCGGTCGCGACGCTGGCCCCATGAGAAAGACCTCCGTGGCCACCGCCGTAACCGTCGCCCTGCTCGCCTCGTCCGGAGGCGCGGGCGCCCTGGCCGCCTCCGGACCCCGGCCGTCCGGCCCGGACGGCGGGCTCGCCCGGTTCGAGCAACAGAAGATCACCTGGCACCGCTGCCAGGCCGACGCCCAGGACGAAATCGGCGCCCACCTGGACGCCGCCGGAGCGCGCTGCGCCGAGGTCACGGTTCCGCTGGACCACAGTCGCCCGGACGGGCCCACCGTCAAGGTCGCGATCTCCCGGCTGCAGGCCACCGACCCCGGGCGCCGGCGCGGAGCGCTGCTGATCAATCCCGGCGGCCCCGGCGACCCCGGAAGGGTCTACGCGCCGCTGCTCAAGGCGGCCGAGCCCACTCTGGCGGCCCGCTACGACCTGATCGGCATGGACCCCCGCTTCACCGGGCGCAGCACCCCGGTGAACTGCCAGTGGCCCATCGGCGACTACGTGCGCTCGACCGGCCACGACCGGCGCGGCTTCGGCCGGATCGCCGCACAGGCCGAGGACCTGGCCGCCCGCTGCGCGGGACAGCGGGAGCTGCTGCCGCACGCCTCGGCCCGCGCCACCGCCCGCGACATGGACGTCATCCGCGCCGCCCTGGGCGAGTCGAAGCTGTCCTATCTCGGCGGGTCGTACGGCACCTACCTGGGTGCGGTCTACATGCAACTGTTCCCCGCCCGCGTCGACCGGTTCGTCCTGGACAGCGCCCTGGATCCCGCGGCCGCCGGACCCGGCTACGCCCGCTCGATGGGGCCGTACCTGGCCGCGGCGCTGAAGGAGTGGGCCGGCTGGGCCGCCCGCCACCACGGCCGCTACCGCCTGGGCTCCACCACCGCCCGGGTGCTGGCCACCGTCAACCGCGTCGACCGGGCCGCGGCCCGTACCCCGCTGCGGATCGGCCGCCACCGGGTCGACACCCACGTCTTCCCGGCGATCCTGCTGCTCAGCCTGGGCCGGGACAGCGAGCAGGCCTACGCCGCCCTGGCCGCCGACCTCAAGATCCTCAACGACGCGGCCCGCGGAGCCGAGATCACCTCGGCCCCCTCCCTGGAGGAGGGACTGGCGTACCTGTCCTCACCGGAGACCGGCGGGGCCGGCAGCGCGCGGATGGCGATCACCTGCGCGGACGGGCCGGCTTCCCGCGATGCCGGCGCCTACTACCGCGACATCCGGGCCCACCGGGCCGACGAGCCCCTGTTCGGCCCGCTGACCCGCGCTATGAATCTCCCGTGCGCGTTCTGGCCGGCCTCTCCCGCCGAGCCTCCCACCCGGATCCGCAACGACGTCCCGGCCCTGATCGTCGGGGCCTCCGGCGACCCCAAGACCCCCTATCCGGGCCAGCGGGCGATGCGCCGGGCCCTGAGCGGCTCCCGCATGGTCACCGTGCGCGGCGCCTTCCGCCACCTGGTCTCCCGGGTGTTCACCGCCACCCCCGACGCCTGCGTCGACGACGCCGTCGGCCGCTATCTGCTCGACGGCGTCCTGCCCGCCGAAGACACCACCTGCCCCGGCGCCCCCACCCGATAACGGTCCGGGCTGAAGCCGCGGTGTGCTTTCCGCCCGGCGGCCGTCCCCGCGGCGCCGTCGCGGCCGACTCCGGTCAGCACGACCCCGAGAGCCGCCGGCCCGAAGGAGTCCGCCAGCGACGTCAGCAGCGCGTCGTGCGGACGATTCCCGGACGGCGCCAGCGGAGTGAGTGAGCAGGTCCGGTCCGGCAGGATCTCGAGTTGCACACGTGGCGGGCAGAACAGGATCCGGCCCGGCGAGACCGGCTCGCCGTCCACCGCCCACACCATGTCGTGACCTGTCCGTTTGGCCAGTATCCGCGGTAGCACGCTGGCCTGACCGCCCAAGTGGTGCTGCACCACCACCGCCGCGGGCAGATCCGGCGGCAGGTCCTTCAGCACCGCGGTGAACGCCTCCAGCCCCCCGGCCGACGCCACCAGCGCCACCACCTCGACGGCGGGCTGCGACTCGGGAATGTCCACGTGAACCTCACATGGCGCGACGATATGAACGCCAGCCCGAGCGAGTCCGACTCCGGCCACCTGCTTCCGTGCGAAGCGGGCCCGGCCACCCTGCCTCCACACCGACGGGCACTGTCTTCGATACCCGGGCGCACTGACGGCCTGCCACCGCACCGCGCCCCCGGCCAGAGGCGGGTTCCCGCCGGATCCCGCACAAGCCCTGACCGGCACCGGCATCCACTCCTACGGCACCGAAACGCCAGGCCGAGCCTCATGCGGAGAGTTCTGAAGCGGTACAGGGCAGTTCTGATCGTGCACCGGCACGTCACGGTCCGCCGGGGCGGCCTGGGGCCGGCCTCAGGAGCGACCGGCGTGCTCGCGGTGGCGTTCCCGATCGCGTTGCCGGGGCCGCAGCCGGGGCGCGAGCAGGTGGTCCAGGCCGAACCGGCCGGAACCGGCCGCGGCCAGCGCCAGGCTTCCCGCGCCGAGCGCCATGACCAGCTCGGCGCCGCCGGTATCGATGAACAGGCCCTTGCCTGCGTGGACGAACACGTAGGCGCCGAGCATGTCGAGGGCCAGCAGCAGACCGGCGACGGGCACCGCCAGGCCGATGATCAGTGCAGCGCCGGCCACCAGCTCCACCAGCGCGGCGAACCAGGCCGACAAGGTCGGCAGAGGTGCTCCGACCTGCTCGAAGAACGCCGCCGTGCCGGCGATGCCGTTGGTGGCGATTTTCTGCCAGCCGTGGGCGACGAACACCACGCCGAGGCCCAGACGGGCGAGCAGGAGCGCTGCATCCCGTATTGCGGTGGGCACCATGGCCCCTCCTCCGCCGCCCGACGGGTCCGCCTCTCCGTCCCCGGGTCCTGCGGCGAGGCCGCAGGGACACATGTCCGCCCGATCGGCGGCGGCACCCTGCCGGCGCCGCCGCTGCCCGGCGACGTGCCGCCCGACTTCTCCACCATGTGATCCGGGGTTTCGTTGCGGACTGCGCTTGCCGGGGGAGGGCGGGCAGCTAGGTTCTGGATATGGAGACCATCAATCTGGGTGAGGCGGATGGCCTGCCGCCGGTGGATTGGGCCGCCGTCGTCGAGAAGCTCGATGCGGGGTCGGCACCGCGACCGGACGCGGCGAACGCCCGTACGACGTGGCTGTGCACCGTCAACGAGGACGGCAGCCCGCACGTGACCGCGGTGGGCGCCCTCTGGGTGGACGGCGCCTTCTGGTTCCAGACAGGCGCGGGTACACGCAAGGGGCGCAACGTCGCGCGCGATCCGCGGTGTTCGGTCGCGGTGTCGATCCACGACGCGGACGTCGTGATCGAGGGCGCCGCGGTGCGGGTGACCGAGCCGGGCGCAGTGGCGCGCATCGCCGAGGCGTGGGCGGACAACGGTTGGCCGGCGGAGCCCGATGAGAGCGGATCGGGCATCACTGCCCCGTTCAACGCACCGTCGCAAGGGCCACCGCCGTGGAACGTGTATCGCATCGAGCCACGCTCGGCGACGGTGGTCCTTGCGACGGAGCCGGGCGGCCTGACCCGCTTCCGCTTCTGACCCGCTTCCGCTTCTGAAGCGAAGAGCGCACGCCTCCCGTCAGGTGGCGCAGAGCCGATGTCCGCCCCGCAATCCACGGGGACCGGGCAGGGGCCGCCGGCGCTTTCCGCCGCACGTGATCCGCCACCCTCCGGGTGGACGCCTGATCTCCAACCGCAGCGGGGGTTCCCGAGTCTAAACTGGAGGACCGGTTCCGGGCTCAGATCGGTATCAGCCAACTGGGCCCGGTGGAGGCGACGCTGATGACCACGACGCCGTATTCGAGCGGCAAGCGCTGCCGGCCCCGATCCACGCCTTCATCCGGCAGAACCTCGGCGACCCCGATCTGACGCCGGGATCGGTCGCCGCGGCGCACCACATCTCGCCGCGATCGCGGCCCGATGGGGCTTCACCAGCCCCGCGCACTTCAGCCAGGTGTTCCGCGGCACCTGCGGTCTGTCACCGCGCCGGTTCCGTCGGCGGAGCATGAGGGGTCATCCGGGAGTGCACCCAGACTAAACACCTGTGCGCTCCCCCGTAAGGACAGGTCCGGCCGCGGCGTGGACTCTCGATATGAGACGACAACCGGAAAGGACCAATCCATGAGTTTCACCTTCCAGCAGTCCCGCCGCCCGGCCACCCTCCTGCTCGCCACCGCGGTGACCCTGCTCGCCACCCTGAGCGTGACGGCAGCACCTTCCGCCGCCGCCACCGCCTCAGAGAGCGCCGCGCTGCAGAGGGCGGCCGAGCAGTGCGGACCGGGAGAGATCTGCTTCTGGGAACGCAATGACTACGTAGGCACCCCATGGCGCTGGAAGCCGCAGAACGGTTACCGCGACCTGCCGCCCTACCTGCACGACAACGTCGGCTCGTTCTACGCCAACTCGGTCGGCTGCTTCATCGACTGGGACCCGCGCCTGTACGTCAAGGTCGCCCTCGGTGACTACTCCCGGGCGTACAAGTACGAAGGCAAGTTCGGCTCTCGCATCGACGCGGTGCGCAAATACGTCGATTGTCACGCATAGCGATCCCAGTGCGGTGCTGGGGCTGCGGTTGCCCGCGCCCCAGCACCCACAGGGCGTCGTGTTCGGCGGAGACGCGTGCCTTGTCGGCGGCGATCGGCAGGCCGGCTCGTCTAGGCTGTTCCCCCGGATGTTCGGGGGTACGGATTTGCCACAGATTCAGGCGCCCCACCTGGCCCGGGGGATCACCCTCGCCGTTCTGGGCGCGTTCGCGAGCGTGTACCTGCTGGCCGGGGTGCCGATCGCGATCGTCGTGTTCGCGCTGCAGCTCGTCCATGTCCTGCCGGTGCTCAGGCGGTTCCGGGGGCCGATGCTGTTCGCCGTACAGGCCGGAACCGGGTTCTGGGGCGTTCTCGCTTCCGGCGCGTCCGTCGCCATGCTCGGCTTCCTGGCCGGGTCACTGCTGCTGTCGCGGCTGTGGCCGCTCGCTCCGGCGGTCGCCGTGGCGGCGGCGGTGATCGGCTCCGTCCGGTACGGCGAAGCGTCCGCCACGGCCGACGCCACGATCACGATGATCCTGATCGCGCTGGTGGTCTACGGCCTGACCCGGCTCACCGAGCAGGTCGACCAGCTGCATTCCGCCAGGCTCGCCCTCGCCGTGGCCGCCGTCGCCGAGGAGCGGCTGCGCATCGCCGCCGAACTGAGCGACGGTCTCGGGCGAGGCCTCACCATGATCGCCGCAGGCGGCGGGCGCGCCCTGGCCGAGCCGGAACGCACGGCCGAGATCCTCGGAGAGGTCGCGGGCACGGCACGGCGCGCCCTGGCCGAGGCGCGGGCCGCCGCCTCCGGGTACCGCGCCATGTCCCTGGCGCCCGAGATCACCACCGCCCGCGCGATGCTGGCGGCCGCGGGCGTGACCGCGCACGTGCGCGTCGGCCACGCCGAACCGCTGGGGCCCGCGGGCGCGCTGCTCGCGGCCGTGCTCCGGGAGGCGGTGACCGAGGTCGTACGGCGCGGCACGGCGACGACGTGCGAGATCGAGACCGACACGTCCGAGGGCGGAGTCCGGCTCCGCGTCTCCAACGACGGAGCCAGGACCGCGGAGGACGAGAGCCTGAGCGACCTCCCCGGCCGGGTCGCGGAGGCGGGCGGATCGCTCACGACGGGCCTGTCCCCCACCGGCCGTTTCACCGTCTCCGTCGTGCTTCCCGGCATCGGATCCGCTCCGTCGCTCCCGCCGGACGACCGGCACGCCTCCGTTCTCTCCTTCACCCTGCTGGCCGTCGTCCTGGCCGGGTTCAGCGCCAAGGCGCTGCTCCGGCTCCCGGCGGGATCGCTGCTCCCGGCGACCGTCTGCCTCGGGTTGATCCTCCTCCTGCAGCTGCGCATGGTGTCCGGCCGCCACCTGCGGTCACTGGCGGTTATGGCCCTGCTCACCTATCTCCCGATCCCCGCCTTCGGCGAGGTCTGGCTGGGCGTCGCCGGTTTCCTCTCCGGACCGCTCCTGCTGGCCTTCCCCGCGGCGCTCGCCTGGCCGCTCGTCGCCTCCGTGACGGCGAGCGCCGCGGTGATCGGCGTCGTCCTCGGGCTGGAGCCCGCCGTGACGGTGAACTACACCGTGAGCACACTGGTGACCGGCCTGGTCGTCTACGGGCTCCTCCGGCTGGCCCTGCTGGCGGAGGAGGTCCAGGCGGTCAAGGAGGAGCTGGCCCGGTCGGCGGTGGTCGAGGAGCGCCTGCGCGCCGCCCGGGACCTGCACGACCTGCTCGGCCACAGCATGGCGGCGATCCTCCTCAAGTGCGAGCTGGCCAGGAGGCTCGACCCCGTCCGGGCCCGCGCCGAGATCGAGGACGTGCTCGAGATGGTGGAGAAGGCCGAGGCCGACATGCGCTCCGTGTCCGGGGAGCGGCACGAGATGTCGCTGGCCGCCGAGGCGGAGTCGGCGCGCTCGCTCCTGGGCGCCGCGGGCATCGAGGTCACGGTCGAGCTGGGCCACGGCCGGGTCGCCGCGGAGGTCGAGACCGTGCTGAGCACGGTGCTGCGTGAGGCGGTGACCAACGTGCTCCGGCACAGTGCCGCACGCCGCTGCACGATCGCGACGGACCGCGAGCGGGGTGAGGTACGGCTCCGCGTGCGCAACGACGGCGTGCCCCCGGCCGAGGTTCCCGCCGGCGGCCCCGCCCCGGACCGGACCGCGGGCCGCCGCGGCTCGGCGGGAGTCGGCAACCTGACCACGCGGCTGGCCGCCCTCGGCGGCAGCCTCGCCACCACCCGCGACGGCGAGCGGTTCGAGATCGAGGCCCGTGTCCCCGCCGCATCCCTCACGACGTCCGTACCCGCCGGCTGAGGCTCCCCGCGGCGCGGTCAGATCCAGCCCGCCCCCCTCGCGATGCGCACGGCGTCGACCCGGTTGCGGGCGTTGAGCTTGGCGACGATCGCGGTGATGTAGTTGCGCACGGTTCCCGCGCTCAGGAAGAGGCGCCCGGCGATCTCGGCGGCGTCGATCCCCTCGGCCACCAGCCGGAGCACGTCGGCCTCGCGGGGGGTGAGCGGATTGTCGGCCAGGTCCCAGGCCGTCACCGCCAGCGAGGGGTCGAGCACCCGCGCGCCGCCGGCCACCGCGCGGATGGCGGCCACCAGTTCCTCCGGAGGTGCGGTCTTCAGCAGGAACCCGTCCACCTGCGCACCGAGCGCCCGGCGGAGATGGCCCGGCTTGCCGTACGCGGTGAGGATGATCGTCCGGCAGGCGGGCAGTCGCACGCGGAGCTCTCCCGCGGCGGCGAGGCCGTCGAGCGCGCCGGGCATGTCGATGTCGAGCACCGCGACGTCGGGCCGGTGCAGGAGCGCGGCGGGCACCACGGCGTCGCCCGACTCGACGGCGGCGACGACCTCCAGGTCCTCCTCCAGGCCCAGCAGCGCCGCCAGGGCGCCCCGGACGATGTACTGGTCCTCGGCCAACAGCACACGGATCACGGGACATGTCTATCAGTGCCCGGATCATGACGATGTCACGGTCCTTCGGTGATCACATCTCTGGCCTGGCCGATCGCAGGCCAGCAGGCTGGCAGGCATGACGGACGTGGTGCGTTTGGACGCGGTGAGCAAGGTGTACGGCACAGGGCAGGGCGCGGTGGCGGCCCTGCGCGAGGTGACGGTGGGCATCCCGCAGGGGAGCTTCACCGCGGTGATGGGACCCTCGGGGTCGGGGAAGAGCACGTTCCTGCACTGCGCGGCCGGGCTGGACTCACCGTCCTCGGGCTCGGTACGGCTGGGCGGCACCGAGCTGACCGGGATGGACGAGACGCGGCTGACGAAGCTGCGCAGGCAGCGGATCGGATTCGTGTTCCAGGCGTTCAACCTGGTGCCCTCGCTGACCGTGGCCGAGAACATCACGTTGCCGCTCCGGCTCTCGGGAAGCCGGGTGGATCGGGCCTGGCTCCGCGAGATCGTCTCGCGGGTCGGCCTGGACGGGCGGACCGGGCACCGGCCCGCCCAGCTCTCCGGCGGGCAGCAGCAGCGGGTGGCCATCGCCCGGGCGCTGGCGATCCGGCCCGAGGTGGTCTTCGGCGACGAGCCCACCGGCGCGCTCGACACGATGACCGCCCGTGACGTGCTGAGGCTGCTCCGCGAGGTGGTGGACGGCATGGGCCAGACCGTGGTGATGGTCACCCACGACCCGGTGGCGGCCTCCTACGCCGACACCGTCCTGTTCCTGGCCGACGGCCGGATCGTGGACGCGATGACCGCGCCGACCTCCGACCGGGTGGCCGAGCGGATGACCAGACTGGGAGCGTGGGTGTAATGATCTTCTTCGCGTTGCGGGCGATCCGGCACCGCAAGGCCGGCTTCGCGGGTGCCTTCCTCGCCCTGATGTGCGCGGCGGCCCTGGTCTGCGCCTGCGGGATGCTGCTGGAGACCGGGCTGCGCGGCGGCGTCGCCCCCGAGCGCTACGCGGGCGCCCCGATGATCGTCGCGGGCGACCGGTACGTCCGCGAGACGGTCCGGAAGTCGGAGGAGAAGACCAAGACGAAGGCCAAGGCCCTGTCGGAGCGCCGGTGGATCCCCGCCTCCCTCGCCGGGGAACTGGGCCGGATCCCGGGGGTCGGGCGGGTGGTCACCGAGGTGACGTTCCCCGTCGTGGTCGCGGGCCGGTCCTTCTGGGGGCACGGCTGGGAGTCGGCCCCGCTCACTCCGTTCACCCTGCGCGCCGGACGCGCGCCCAGGGACGGGAACGAACTGGTGGCGGACGCGCGGGCCGGGCTGGACGTGGGCGCCGAGGTGACCGTGGAGTCACCGGCGGGATCACGGGTCTACCGGGTGACGGGCGTCACCGCCGAGGCCCTGCCCAGCCAGGACACGCTGTTCTTCGCCGCCTCCGAGGCCCGCCGCCTGGCCGGCCGCCCCGGTCTGGTCAGCGCGATCGGCGTCTTCCCCCGCTCCGGCGCACCCCGGATCGACCTGACCCCGGTGCCCGGCGGCGCGGTCGTCCACACCGGCGACGAGCGCGGCGCGGCCGAGTTCCTCGACGCGGAGCAGGCACGGCTGAAGCTGATCAGCATGGGCGGGGCCCTCGGCGGTACCGCGCTGCTGGTCGCGGTCCTCGTCGTGGTCGGCACGTTCGCGCTCTCCGTCCAGCAGCGCCACCGTGAGATCGCCCTGCTGAGAGCGATCGCGGCGACACCCCGGCAGGTGCGCCGGCTGCTCGGCGGCGAGGCGCTCGTGCTCGGCGCCGTCGCCGGAACCCTGGGGTCCGCCCTGGGAATCGGCCTGGGATTCTGGTTGCGCTCCCGGTTCGTCGCGCTGGGGGTGATGCCGGAGAACCTGCGGCTCGTGGTGAGCCCGTTCCCGGTACTCGCCGCGCTCGCGGCGACCGTCCTGGCCGCCTGGACCGCCGCCCGCGTCTCCGCCCGCAGGACCGCCCGCATCCGCCCGGTCGAGGCCCTCGGCGAGGCGGCGATGCCGGCCGTGCGCCTGTCCCGGGGACGGATGCTCGCCGGGCTGTCGTGCGCCGCGGGCGGTGCCGTTCTGACGGCGGTGCTGTCGGGGCTGTCCACCGAGGCGGCGTCCGGCCCGGTGACGATGGTGACCGCACTGGTGTGGACGGTCGCGGCCGCCCTGCTCGGCCCGGTGATCGCCCGGGTGGCCGTCGCGCTGCTCGGAGTGGTGCTGCGCGCCTCCCGGGTGAGCGGGCACCTCGCCGCCGCGAACCTTCGGGCCGGGTCGCACCGGCTGGCCTTGGTGATCACTCCACTCAGTCTGATGGTCGCGATGACGTGCACGATCCTGTTCGTGCAGACCACGATGGGGCACGCCGCCCAGGAGGAGGCGGCGGCGGGCGACCGCGCCGACTACGTGCTCGGCACGCGGGTTTCCGCCGCCGCGGCCGAGGCCGTACGCGGGGTGCCGGGCGTGGAGGCGGTCACCGAGGTGCTGCACACCTCGGTCCGGGTCGGCCTGGAGAAGTACGGCGCGCAGGCCGTCACGCCCGCGGGGCTCTCGCTGACGCTCGACCCCGGGGTGGTCGCCGGGTCGCTGCACGGGCTCGGCCCGGCGACGGTCGCCGTCAGCAGCACCGCCGCGTCCCGCCTCGGGGTGTCGGTCGGCTCGCCGCTCCGGCTCACCCTCGGCGACGGCACTCCCGTGACGCTCCGCGTCGTCGCCCTCTACGATCGGGGCCTCGGGTACGGCGAGCTCCTCCTGGCGCACGAGCTGGTGCGTCCGCACGTGGACGACCCGTTCTCCACCGCCCTGGTCTCGGCGCCGTCGCTCTCCCGCGCGGCCCTGGAGCGGGCCGCGCCCGGCATCGCGGTGCTCGACGGGGCCCGGGCCGCCGCGGTGGGAACGCCGAACGCCGAGGTCAACTACGTGACGATGGGTCTGATCATCGCGTTCACCGCGATCGCCGCGGTCAACACGCTGGCGATGTCCGCCTCGGACCGCTCCCGCGAGTTCGCCCTGCTCCGTCTCGTCGGCACCACGCGCCGGCAGGTGCTGCGGATGGCCCGTCTGGAGACGCTGACCGCGGTGCTGGTCTCGGTGGCCGGCGGCACAGTGATCTCGTTGGTCACGCTGACGGCCTTCAGCCTGGGCATGACCGGTTCGGCGCAGCCGTACGTGCCGCCGCCGGCCTACCTGGCCCTGGTCGCCTCGGTGGCCGTCCTGACCCTGGCCGCCACCGCCCTTCCCGTGCGGTTCGTCCTCCGTGCCCGCCCCGTCGAGGCGATCTCCTGACCTGCGGATCCGGTCGTCCTGCGGGTGGTCGTCCCGCCTCTCGCGGAGTCGCTCGGCCGGCGCGCAGGACCCAGCTGTGACCCAGGCCGTGATCGCGGGTTCTCCCGGCCGGGAGAACCCGCAAGCGGAGGTGGTACGGCGCCTGGGACGCGAACCCAGAACCTCCGGATTAAAAGTCGCCCGGCCCGGCGGGGACCGGCCCTGACCCGCCGCTCTGGAGTCCCTCCCTGAGGTTGTCCCGTACGGGGGCGTAGTGGGCCTCGACGGCGCGGACGAACGCCGCGACGTCACGGGCCATGACCGCGCGGGCGATCGCGCGGTGCGCCTCGACGGTTTCCCGCACTGACTCGGGGGTCGTGTCGAGCGAGGGCGCCACGATGGCGTGCACGTCCCAGAAGGCGGCGGTGAGCTGGGTGAGCAGCTCGTTGCCGAGCGGCTCCATGAGCAGCAGGTGAAACTCGCGGTCCTGCTCGATGAAGGACTCGCCGCGGGCCGCGCACTCGGCCATCTGCTCGGCGAGATCGAGCAGCTCGCCGTGGAGGGCTTCGTCGGAGGCGGTGACGATGGAGGCGGCCATCCCCTGCTCTATCGTCTGGCGGACCTCGACCAGTTCGGACAGGACCCGGAAGTCGTCGGCCCGGCTGAGCAGGCCTCGAAAGGCCAGGCTCTCCACGAGTGCGGCCAGGGAGAGCCGTCCGACGTAGGTCCCGTGCCCGTGACGCACCTCGACGATGTCCAGCGCGGTGAGGGTCTTGATGGCCTCGCGGACGCTGGAACGGCTGGCTCCCACCGCCTCGCACAGCTCCGCCTCGGTGGGCAGCGCGTCACCCGGCCCCAGGTGGTTGTGCAGGATGTACTGCTTGATGCGTTCCGCGACCTCGCGCTGGCGCAGCATCGCGCCGCGCGGCGATCGCGGGATGGGCGCGATCTCGACCAACCTCTTGCCCTTTCGTGGGGTCCCCTCTACATTCCAACCCTACAGGTATCAGACATCAGACGTCATATGATCAATCAGCCTCCTGCGGCCCCGGAGGCCGCGATCGAAGAGGAGCAGACGACGTGACCCATCCCACCGCCGTGTCTCTGGACCGCCGAGGGTTTCTCCGGTTCGTCGGAGCAGCCGGCGCCGCCGCCGCGTTCACCGGTTCGCTGGCCGCGTGCTCCGGCCCGGCCTCCACCGGGGGTGCGGCCCCGGTCGCCGCCGACACCATCGAGGCCGGCATCTCCTACGCCCTGTCCACCGGGTTCGACCCGATGACCTCATCCGGCGCCACCCCGGTCGCGGCCAACATGCACGTCTTCGAGGCGTTGTTCGACCTCGACCCGGTGAGCCGCGAATCCTATGCCGCGCTGGCGGCCGGCGAGTTGGAACAGGCGGACGAGACGACCTACAGGGTCGCGCTCCGCGAGGGCGCCACCTTCCACGACGGTTCCCCGGTGACGGCCGAGGACGTGGTCTTCAGCTTCCGGCGCGTGATGGACCCGGCGAACGCCTCGCTCATGGTGCAGTTCATCCCGTTCATCGAGAGCGTCACCGCGACCGATCCGAAGAACGTGGAGATCAAGCTCAAGTACGCCTTCCCGCTGCTCAAGGAGCGGCTCGCGGTCGTCAAGATCGTGCCCAAGGCGCTCGTGGAGAAGGACAAGACCGCGTTCGACGCCAAGCCCGTCGGCTCCGGGCCGTACCGGCTCATCGAGGCCACCAAGGAAGACAAGATCGTCTTCGAGCGGTGGGACAAGTACAACGGCACCCGCCCGGCCAAGGCCAAGAACATGATCTGGCGGCTGCTGTCCGACCCGTCGGCCCGCGTCACCGCGCTGGAGTCCGGCCGGGTCACGGCCATCGAGGACGTCCCCTACATCGATGTCGAGAAGGTCGCCGGCAAGCACAAGCTGGAGGCCGCCCAGTCCTTCGGCCTGCTCTTCCTGATGTTCAACTGCGCCGAGAAACCCTTCGACGACAAGCGCGTACGGCAGGCACTGCACTACGCCATCGACACCGAGAAGCTGATCAAGACAGCCATGCTCGGCAACGCCGCCGCGGCCACCGGCTACGTCCAGCAGACCCACCCGGCCTACGCCAAGGCCGCGACCGTCTACGGCTATGACCCCGACAAGGCCAGGGCCCTGCTGAAGGAGGCCGGCGTCTCCGGCCTGAACGTCACCATGGTCACCACCGACGCCGGCTGGGTGAAGGACGCCGTCCCGGTCATCAAGGAGGGCTGGGACGCCGTCGGCGTGAGCACCACCCTCGACATCGGCCAGTCCGGCGGGCAGTACACCAACAAGATCGACCCCGGGAAGTTCCAGGTCCTGGTGGCACCCGGCGACCCGTCCGTCTTCGGCAACGACATGGACCTGCTGCTGCGCTGGTTCTTCGACGGCCTCTGGCCCGAGAAGCGGTTCCGCTGGAACGGGACCGCCGAGGCGAAGAAAGTCCTGCAGTTGCTGGATGCGGCGGCGAAGACGGACGACGCCGCCGAGCAGGGGAAGCTGTGGGCCCAGGCGGTCGACGTCATCGCCGAGGAGGTCCCGCTCTACCCGATCCTGCACCGCAAGCTGCCCACCGCCTGGAACGAGAAGAAGCTCACCGGCTTCAAGCCCATCCCCACCACGGGTCTGTCGTTCCTCGACGTCGGTCTCGCCTGATCGGCCGGCCCGGCCGATCCGCTGACCCGCCCGCGACGAGAAAGACACCATGTTCGCGTTCCTACGACTGGCCACGAGACGGCTGGTGACCCTGCCGCTCATGCTCGCCGGAGTCACCCTGCTCGTCTTCGTCGTCCTGCAGTTCTCGCCGAACGACCCGGCCTACAACGCGCTCGGCGAGAGCGCGAGCCCGCAGGCACGGGCGGCCTATGCGGAGACCCACGGGCTGAACGACCCGCTCCCGGTGAGGTACGCCCGGTTCCTGGGGCAGCTGGCGCAGGGCGACCTCGGCTACACCGCCCCGCCGGCCGCCCCGGTGGCCGACCGCATCGCCACGGCCTTCCCGCTGACCGTGCAGCTCACCCTGCTCGGACTCGTGCTCGCGGTCGCCGGCGCCCTCGCCCTCGGCATCACCGGCGCGCTCTTCCGCGACCGCTGGCCGGACCAGCTGACCCGGTTGCTGTCGATCGCGGGCGTGGCGGTGCCGTCCTTCTGGCTCGGCATCCTGCTGATCCAGGAGTTCGCGCTCGGCGCCGAGCTCTTCCCGACCGGCGGTTACGTCAACCCCGCCGACTCCTTCACCGGGTGGCTGCGCTCGCTCGCCCTCCCGGCCGTCGCCATCGCCGTGCCCGTCGCGGCCTCGCTGGCGCGCCTGGTGCGCACCTCGATGGTCGAGGAGCTCGACCGCGACTACGTCCGCACCGCCACGGGCAACGGCCTGCCCCGGGTGATCGTCGTGCGCGGCGCGCTGCGCAACGCGCTCATCACCCCGCTGACCGTGCTCGGCCTGCGGGTGGGCTACCTGCTCAGCGGCGCCGTGGTCATCGAGACCATCTTCGACCTGCCCGGGATGGGCAAACTCATCCTCGACGGCGTCACCAACGGCGACGTCGCCCTGGTGCAGGGGGCGGTGCTGGCGATCGCGGTGACGTTCCTCGTGGTCAACCTCGTCGTCGACCTGCTCTACCTCGTCGTCAACCCGCGGATCCGGGTGGTGTGACCATGTTCCGATCCCAGCTCACGACCCGGCTCTCCCGTCCGGGCATCCGCTTGTCCAGACTCTCCCCGGCCGCGGCCGTCTCCCTGGCCGTCCTGGCGGTGGTCGGGCTGCTGGCCGCAGCGGCCCCGCTGGTGGCGGGCGACCCGCTCGCCACCGGCGTCCCGGCCACCCCGCCCGATGCCGAGCACTGGTTCGGCACCGACAGGGCCGGCCGTGACGTCCTGGCCCGCGTCGTGCACGGCGCGCGCTCCTCGTTGCTGATCGGCCTGGGGGCGACCGCGGTCGCGGTGCTCGCCGGAGCGGTGCTCGGCAGCCTCGCGGCCACCTCCCGCAAGCTCGTCAGCGAAGGCATCATGCGCGTCCTCGACGTGGTGATGTCCTTCCCGGGCATCGCGCTCGCCGCGGTGTTGGTGGCGGTCTTCGGCCGCAACCTCCCGGTGCTGATCCTGACCATCGCCTTCCTGTACGTGCCGCAGCTCACCCGGGTGGTGCGGGCCAACGTCCTGGCCCAGTACGGGGAGGACTACGTCGCGGCCGAACGGGTGATCGGGGCCCCGCGCCGCTACATCCTCATCAGGCACGTCGCGATCAACTGCGCCGCACCGATCATGGTCTTCGCCACCGTGCTGGTGGCCGACGCGATCATCTTCGAGGCGAGCCTGTCGTTCATCGGCGCGGGCATCCAGGACCCGGCGCCGAGCTGGGGCAACGTGCTGGCGTACGGCAGGCAGATCGTCCTGTCCGGCGGCTGGTGGGCCACGTTCTTCCCGGGCCTGGCGATCCTGGTCACGGTGCTCGCGCTCAACCTGCTCGCCGAAGGGCTGACCGACGCCTGGGCCGCCCCGCGCACGGCCCCCCGAACCGCTCCGCAGGCGGCGACCGCCGTACCGGCCGCGGGGGAGACGGCGGGACCCGGTACGGATGACGCGGTGCAGGCCGCACTGGCCCGCCTGGCCGCCGTGACGGCCGGGCGCGGCCCCCGGGTCGCCCCCCTGCCTCCGGAGGCCGAGACCCTCCTCTCGGTCCGGGACCTCACGATCCGCTTCCCGCAGCGCTACGGTGACGTCCCGGTCGTGCAGTCGCTCTCCTTCGACGTGCGCTCGGGCGAGACGCTCGGCCTGGTCGGGGAGTCCGGCTGCGGCAAGAGTCTGACCAGCCTCGCCGTCATGGGCCTGCTCCCGCGCGGCGCGCAGGTCGGCGGCCGGATCGAGTACGGCGGGCGGGACATCCTCACTCTGACGCCCCGGCAGCGGCGGGCGATCTCCGGTCCGGAGATCGCCATGGTCTACCAGGACGCGATGTCGTCCCTGAACCCGTCGGTCCTCGTCGGCGCCCAGCTGCGCCAGCTCACCCGCCGGGGCGGCACGCGCAGCCCCGGGGAACTGCTCGAACTGGTCGGCCTGGATCCCCGGCGGACCCTGCGCAGCTACCCGCACGAGCTCTCCGGCGGCCAGCGCCAGCGGGTGCTGATCGCCATGGCGCTCTCCCGCAGTCCGCGCCTGCTCGTCGCCGACGAACCGACGACGGCACTCGACGTGACCGTGCAGGCTCAGGTGGTCGAGCTGCTCGGGCAGCTGCGCGACGAGCTCGGCTTCGCCATGGTGCTCGTCTCGCACGACCTCGGCCTGGTCGGTGAGCTGGCGCACCGGATCGCGGTGATGTACGCCGGTCAGCTCGCGGAGGTCGGCACGGCCACGGCGTTGTTCTCCGGGGTCCGGCACCACTACGCCCGCGGCTTGCTCGGCTCCGTGCTCTCCCTGGAGGCCGGGGCGGCGCGGCTGCACCAGGTCCCCGGCGTGGTGCCCGCGCCGCAGGACTTCGGCCCCGGCTGCCGTTTCGCCGGCCGGTGCGCGGCGGCGACCGCGATCTGCCGCACGACGCAGCCGGAGCCCGACGGCGACCCGCACGTCCACGCGCACGCCTGCTTCCACCCGGGCACCGTACAGGCCGGGGAGCGGCTGCAGCCGAGCGGCGCCCACGAAGGAGGACGGCCGTGAACGAGCCGGTCATGAACGGATCCGTTACGGGGGAGCCCGTCGCGCCTGCCGGGAACGGGCCGGTCGTCAGCCTCGAAGGGGTGCACGTCGTGCACACCGCGCGCAGCGGCGGGCTGCTGCGCCGCGACCGGGTCCACGCCCTCACCGACGCCACCGTGTCCGTCGGGCGGGGTGAGATCCTCGGCGTCGTCGGGGAGTCGGGCTGCGGCAAGTCCACGCTGGCCAAGGTGGTGGTCGGCCTCCAGCCGCCCACCTCGGGCACGGTGCGCTTCCGCGGCGAGGACCTGTGGGCGATGCCGGCCAGGACGCGGCGCGAGAGCTTCGGCTCGGCCGTCGCCATGGTCTTCCAGGACGCCTCCACCGCGCTCAACCCCCGGCTGCCCGTACGGCGCATCCTGCGCGACCCGCTGGACGTGCACGGGCGGGGGAGCGTACGGCAGCGCGAGGAGCGGGTGCGCGAGCTGCTCGGCCTGGTCGGGCTGCCCGGTCATGTCGCCGACGCGCTGCCCGGCGGGCTCTCCGGGGGGCAGCGCCAGCGGGTGGCCGTGGCCCGCGCACTGGCGCTCGAACCCGACGTGATCGTCGCCGACGAGCCCACCAGCGCGCTCGACGTCTCGGTCCGCGCCCAGGTGCTCAACCTCCTGGTGGACCTGCGCGCGCGTCTCGGGCTCGGCCTGGTGTTCATCTCGCACGACATCCAGACGGTCCGCTACCTCGCCGACCGGATCGCGGTCATGTACCTCGGCCGCGTGGTCGAGGAAGGCCCGGCCGCCGACGTCGGCGGCGCGGCCCGTCACCCTTACACCCGCGCGCTGTTCTCCGCCACCCCGAGCCTGCTCGGCGGGAGCGAGCGGATCGTGCTGACCGGTCCGGTGCCGTCGGCCACCCACCCGCCGTCGGGCTGCCCGTTCCGCACCCGCTGCTGGAAGGCGACCGACGAGTGCGCGACGGAGTTCCCGCACGCCGCGCAGGCGGACCCGGCCGGCCGCCACTCCTGGCACTGCGTCCACCCGGAGGCCCCGCGTGACGGTGGGCATCGCCCGGCCGGACTCTCCGCATGACTCATCCCAAAACCCTGATTTACCTGGAAAATCCAGACAAGGAGCATTCTGTGAGCGCCCGTGAACCCCGCTTCGGTGGAGTCGTCCCGCCGGTCGTCACCCCCCTGACGCCGGACGGCGAGGTCGACACCGCCTCGCTGGAGCGGCTGGTCGACTTCCAGATCGAGGCCGGTGTCACCGGCCTGTTCGCGCTCGGCAGCTCCGGCGAGTCCGCCTTCCTCACCGACGCCCGGCGCGACAAGGCGCTGGAGGTCGTGATCGGGACGGCCGCGGGCCGGGTCCCCGTCCTCGCCGGCTGCATCGAGACGACGACCGCACGGGCGATCGAGCGAGCCGAGATCGCCGCGAAGCTCGGCGCCGACGCCACCGTGGTGACCGCGCCGTTCTACACCCGTATCCACCCCCTGGAGATCGACCGGCACTTCCGGGCGGTCCGGGCCGCGGTCGACCTGCCGATGCTCGCCTACGACGTGCCGGTCTCGGTGCACAGCAAGCTGTCTGTGGGCCAGGTGCTGGCGCTGGCCGCCGACGGGGTGATCGACGGGCTGAAGGACTCCAGCGGTGACGACGTCGGCTTCCGTCAGGTGGTTCTCGGCGCCGCCGGCCTGGCCGGCTTCTCGGCGCTGACCGGCCACGAGGTCGTCGTCGACGCGATGATGCTCGCCGGGGCGGACGGCGCCGTGCCGGGCCTGGGCAACGTCGACCCGCACGGCTACGTGCGTCTGGTCCGCGCCTGCGCCGAGGGCCGCTGGGCGGAGGCCAGGGCCGAGCAGGACCGCCTGACCAGGCTGTTCGGCATCGTCGAGGCGGTGGACCCGGCGACCGCCGGGGGCAGCACCAGGGGTGTCGGCGCGTTCAAGACGGCGCTCGCCCTGCGCGGCGTCATCGCGACCGCGGCCGTATCGGCGCCGATGCGCGAGCTGACCGAGGACGAGACCCGCGCCGTGGCCGCCCGCCTGGAGGAGGCCGGACTGCTGTGATCACGATCGCAGCCGGGACCGCCGTGCGCGGACAGGTCCTGCCGTGGTGAGCGTCTCCGAGCCGGAAGGCCCGGCCGCCGCGGGGCCGGTCGTCGGAGTGGACATCGGTGGCACCAAGACCTCCGCCGGGCTGGTCGATCCGTCCGGCGGGCTGCTGGCCGTACGGACCCGGCCGACCCCCGCGACCCGGGGAGCGGCCGAGGTCGTGCGGACCGCCGCCGAACTGGTCCGCGAGCTCGCGGAGCTCGCGGTGCCCGGCGGTGCGGGGGCGGTGACGGCGGTGGGCGTCGCCAGCGCGGGAGTCATCGACTCCGGGCGCGGTGTGGTCGTCTCGGCGACCGGCGCCATCGCCGGATGGGCCGGAACCGATCTGCGCGGCGAGCTCTCCCGGGAGCTCGGCCTGCCGGTCGCGGTGGACAACGACGTGCACGCGCACCTGCTCGGCGAGCAGTGGCGCGGGGCCGCCGCGGGCCGCCGCGACGTGCTGCTGGTCGCGGCCGGCACCGGG
Source organism: Planobispora longispora (assembly GCF_016863135.1). Lineage (GTDB taxonomy): Bacteria > Actinomycetota > Actinomycetes > Streptosporangiales > Streptosporangiaceae > Planobispora > Planobispora longispora. The sequence continues at coordinate 97,574 of NZ_BOOH01000045.1, read as the reverse complement.
ATCGGGGCCTCCCTCCTGCTCGGCGGCCGGGTACGGCACGGCGCGCGCTCCGTGGCCGGTCACGCCGGCCACCTGCCGGTCGCCGCGGCCGCCGGCCGGCCCTGCCCGTGCGGCGGACGCGGGCACGTCGAGGCGGTGGCCGCGGGCCCGGCCCTGCTCGCCGAGTACCGTCGTCGCACCGGGGCCGGGGTCACGCACCTGGCCGAGGTCGCCCTGCTCGCCGAGGCGGGCGACTCGGTCGCCGCGATCGTCCTGGCCGAGGGGGCGAGCGCGCTCGGCTCAGCGATCGGCGGGCTGGTGAACGTCATCGACCCGGAGATCGTCGTGATCGGCGGAGGCGTCGCCGGATGCGGTGCGCCCTGGTGGGACGCGCTCCGAGAGGCGGTCCGCGCCGAGGTTCTGCCCGCGCTGTGTGACATTCCCGTCGAGCCCGCCGTGCTCGGCGGCGACGCCGCCCTGCTCGGTGCGGCCCGGCTGGTCCTGGAGGTGGAGACATGAGTCCGGTGCTCGCGGCGCTGCGCGGCCGTCTCGTGGTGTCCTGCCAGGCCTACCCGGGCGAGCCGATGCGTCACCCGGACACGATGCGCCGGGTGGCGCAGGCGGTCGCGGCCGGCGGGGCGGCGGGCATCCGCGCCCAGGGGCTGGAGGACCTGCGGCTCATCCGGGCCGCGCTCGACCTGCCGCTCATCGGCCTGTGGAAGGACGGCGACGGCGACGTCTTCATCACGCCCACCCTCGACCACGCCCTCGCGGTGGCCGGGACCGGGGCCGACGTCGTCGCCCTCGACGCCACCGGCCGTCCCCGCCCGGACGGCCGTACGCTCGCCGAGATCGTCCGGGCGGTGCACGAGCGCACCGGGCGGCTGGTCATGGCCGACGTCTCGACCTACGAGGAAGGCGTGGCCGCAGCCGAGGCCGGTGCCGACGTGGTCGGGACGACCCTCGCCGGATACACCCCCTACTCGCGCACCGGCCCCGGACCGGACCTCGATCTGGTCGCCCGGCTCTCCACCGATCTGCCCGTCCCGGTGATCGCCGAAGGCCGGATCCACACGCCCGGACAGGCTGCCGAGGCCCTCCTGCGCGGTGCCCACGCCGTCGTCGTCGGCACCGCCATCACCCACCCGACGACCGTCACCCGCTGGTTCACCGAGGCCTGCGGTGAACCCGTGCGGTGAATTCAGCAGAAAAATTCTGGAAAGCGCGTAATCCACACGGGCGATTCGACTCCTCTCCAGTGAGAGGAGTTTGAATGAGAAAGATCAAATTAGTGCTCGTGCTGTCACTGATGACGGTGGCCGCGAGCGTCCTGGCCGGGCCGGTGTCCGCCGCGCCCGTGCCGCAGGCGGCCGCCTCCGCGGCGACGCGGGCATTGGGCACGTCCGGGTTCGCCTGCGACGGGACCGATTCCCCGGCCGAGGGATGGGTGCTGCCGGTCTACGTTCACCAGCCCGGTCAGGACTCCTACGACTCCGAGGTGGAGTCGGTCCTGCGGACCGTCTGGGAGACCGACCAGACCTTCGAGTCGAGCGCCCGGCGGTTCGGGGTCTCCCGACGGCTCAGGGTCGTGCAGGATGACCAGTGCCGCCCGATCGTGGCGAAGGTGTCCTTCCTCAAGGGCCGCAACCGGGCCGAGATGGGGAAGGCGCTCACGGAGAACATCGCCTCCCAGCCGGCCCGGGTGCGTGAGCTCGTGGCCACCAACCGGGTGAAGTTGATGTTCTTCGGCCGGGACAACGAGATGACCGACTCGTGCACCGGGGGCGGGGCCAACGCCGGGCTCAGCAACGGCGGCGTCATCCTGCCGCGCTGGTGCTGGAGCGAGGCCGGGTTCACCCACGAGATGATCCACTCCTTCGGGCTCAGCCACTGCAACGGCGGCGGCGTGAACGGCAACGACCCGGTCTGCCGCAACATGGGCAGCCGGCCCGAGTGCACGGGTGACCCCGCGTCGAACTACCACCTCGACTCGTGCCGGACGGACGAGTTCCGCTATTTCGAGCCGACGCCGGCGTCGCAGCCGAAGGGGGAGCCGCTGCCGGAGATCAGAAACGTCGCGTCCAGCCCGTACCTGATCCAGGACCAGCCGGCCCCGCCGGTGGACTTCCGGCTGCGCATCGTGGAGAGCGGGAAGTGCGTCGGCGTCGACGGCCAGCAGGCGGTGCAGGTGCCGTGCTCGGACAACGGGACGGTCTGGCGCCGGACCATCGACGGTGCCGGCTACGTGACGATCCGCAACGTCGGGAACCACCAGTGCCTGACGGGCGCCACCGCCGCGGACGGTTCCAAGCCCGTGGTCACCACGGTGTGCGCGGCGAAGAACCCGTCGCAGCAGTGGCTGCCCGGCGCGGGCCAGGACAAGATCAACTTTACCAACCGTGCCGATGGGAAGTCCGGACCGGGGCTCGCCGTTCCGAAGCGTGAGGCCCGCGACGGTGCGCCGGTGGTGCGCGCCAACGGGAGCACCCTCAAGTTCGAGCCGCTGGCCGACCAGATGTTCAAGACGAGCCCGGTGGGCTTCCCGGCTCCGGCTCCGGCTCCGACGCCGAGCGCGTCCTCGACCACGGCGTCCGAACCGACCACGGCCCCCACCTCGGTCCCGACCTCCGCGCCGGGACCGTCCTCGACGCCGGGACCGGAGGACGCGCCGGCCCCGACGAAGACCCCGACGCGGACTGTCACCCTCAAGAGCGCATACGGCACCTGCCTGACCGCCTACCGTGCGACGGCGAGGCTCGGGTCCTGCCGGACGAAGTGGCAGCTGGTGCCGGTGGCAGGCAAGTCGGTGCAGGTGCGGTTCAAGAGCCGCTGCCTGGCACTCGGACCGGTCAACGGTGCCAAGCGGTCGGTCGTCCTCGCCAAGTGCAGCAAGACGAGCAAGGGGCAGCGCTGGCTGCTCGAACCGCAGCGGGGCGGTGCCGTGACGCTGAAGAGCGCCACGACGAATGCCACCCGAATCATCCGTTTTTCTGCCAAACCTACCCATATCTATGCTAAAGCCACATATGTCAAAAAATCTCTCAAGTTCACGATTGGATAAATGAACGGCCCGACCAGCGACGACTCGGCCCTGACGCGCTTGGTCAGGGCCGGGGACAGTCATGCCGTGGCCGAGCTGTACGAGCGGCACCACGCCGCGGTCCTCGCCTTCGCCCGTCGCCTGTGCCCGGATCCGTACACCGCGGAGGACCTGGCCAGTGAGGCGTTCGCCCGCACCCTGCGGACCGTCCGCACCGGCGCGGCCGGTCCGTCCGGCGGGTGGCGTCCCTACCTGTACGCGGTGGTGCGCAACACCGCGGCCGAATGGGCGCACTCCGACCAGCGGCGGGTCCTCACCGCCGAATTCCGGGAGGACGACCTGACGGTGGCCGGGCCGGAGCCGCCCGACGATCTGGTGACCCGCGCCTACCGGTCGCTGCCGCCGCGCTGGCAGACCGTGCTGTGGCACACTGTGATCGAGGACGAGGAGCCCGAGCAGATCGCGAAGATCCTGGGCATCACCCCCGGTAACGTGGGCGTGCTGGCCTTCCGGGCACGCGAAGGGCTGCGCAAGGCGTATCTGGCCGCCCACCTCGCGGGTACATCGCCTCGCTGCCGCGAATACGCCGAACCGCTGGCGGCGGCCGTACGCAAGAAGAACGGCCGTCTGCCGCGAGCGCTGCGCGCGCATTTGGAGTCCTGCCCGAGTTGTGCTCGGGCGCGAGGCGAACTGCTCGATCTCAACGCCGCGTTGCGGGCCACGCTGCCGATCGGGCTGCTGCCGCCAGCCGTGGAAGGACTGGGCAAGGCCGTCGCGTCGAAGGGCGTCTCCGGCGGGGTGTTCGGCCGGGCGGCCACCACGACGGTCGTGACGGCGGCCACCGCCGCCGTAGCCGTGATCGTGCTCTCACTTCCGGCGGATCCCCCGTCTCCGCCGACGGCCGCCGTACCGACGCGGAGCACATCACCCGCACTCGAGAAAGTCCCAGAACCCGCGCTGACACGTGCTCCGAAACCCACCCGGAGCGCTGTCCCGAAACCCACCCGGAGCGCTGTCCCGGAGACGGTCGCGGGCACCCGGATCGCCCATGCGGGCCGGTGCGTCGGCGCAGCGGACGACAGGGTCGCGGCACTGCGCTGCGCCGACCCGAGGACGGCCTGGCACACGAAGGGCGACCCTCACCGGTTCCGGCTCATCAATGTCGCCAGTGGGCGCTGCCTGACGGCGGCCGAGAAGTACGACACCGTCTCCTTCAACGGCGGGGGCATCCGCGCGGTCCGGCTCGCATCCTGCTCTGACGCCCCGGCCCAGCGCTGGAACAGGCCCACTTTCAGTGACGGCGTGTCCCGCCTGGTCAACGTCCCCACCGGCATGGCGCTGTCCATCGGCAAGGAGTTCGGCGGCAAGCACCCGCCGACCGCGTTCATCCTCTACGGCGCCTACACCGGCTCGGCCGATCAACTGATCACCCTCGTGCCCGAACGCGACTGAAGCCGACAGGTTCAATGCCGTCCGGTGCCGCGACGTGCCACCTGATGACGCCCGGTCCAGGGGGCTCGCCCCGAAGGGTGGACACCTGCTGTCATGCGGCGAGCAGCACCCTATCGGAGCGCCGCTCGTAGTCGATCGGGCTGAGGTAGCCCAGCCCGGAATGCCTCCTGCGGGCGTTGTAACGGGTGATCCACTTGAAGATCTCCAATCGGACCCGGCCAGCCGACGACCAGCTTCTGGCTCCCTGCAGCGTCTCGCGCTTGAGGGTGGCATTGAACGCCTCGGCCAGCGCGTTGTCGGCGCTGGAGCCGACCGCGCCCATCGACCGGCGCACCCCCAGCTGCGTGCATACGGCAGCGAAGGCGGCCGCGGTGTGCTGCGATCCATAATCGGCGTGGAAGATCGCCCCGGCTGCGGCCGGCGCGTTTCGGGTCTGCCGCCCCGTGTCGGGATCAGGGCGGCCACCTCGACGGTGGGGCTGTACCCGGGTACCGGATGCAAGCCCTCCGTACTGCTGCTCGGGTAGGCCACGCTCAGGAGGCAGTATGTGCGCGGAGGGCACTCGGTCATCGACGGGAAGGTGACATGGGATTACGGGGGTACTCGCCCGACGGCTTGGCGCGAGGTTACCGGGGATTCAACGCTGTGAGGTACAGCGGCCCGGCGGGATCTTCTTTCTTGGTCTTCCCATGGCCGCCTGCCAGGTCTGACGTGGAAGAGGGCCCCTCGAATTCACCATCTTGCGAGAGCCGGGATCCGATACACGTGAGCAAACATGGAGCGAACATCGGCGATCTCCGGCTCGCGCAGAGCCCGTCTGGACCGAGAAAGTTCAAGTCAGACGGGGTGCGGGTGGTAGGGCGCCTGGGACTCGAACCCAGAACCTACGGATTAAAAGCCGGCGGGTTCACTGTCGTCCGGCGCCGCGCCGTACCGCCTGGTGACTCCCTGTCCGGAGCTGTCCTTTTTGTCCTGCCGGATGGTGGTGTCGCGTGCCGCGCCGTACCGCGACAGGCGAGCAACCACCGAGCAAACATAGGGACCTTGACCGTTGCCCGTGTTCAGAGCGGTTCGGGTGGCCTTCACGGTGTGGTCGCCGGCGTCGACCGCGATACCCGGTAGTTTGCTCGGCGCGGCGTGAGGTTGCCTCATCGCGGGGGTGCGGTGCTGGAGGAAATGTCACACTGGAGACATGGACAGGGCGTTGAATTACGCGAACATCCGCCCGTATGCGGTTCCCGGTGCTCTGGAGGAGTTGACCGGGCCTGCGGGCGGGGTCGTCGCGCTGCCCGGTTGGCTGGACTGGAGTCCGCGGCGCTCCTACGACCTGTCCGATCCGGCGGCGCTGCGGATGATGTATGAGCAGGTCATCCAGGAGGGCCGAGAGCAAGATCTAAAGGCGTACCTGAACGCCGATCTGCTGGTTCGCATCTGGCCTGATCTGATCTTGCCGGTGCGGGTCCGCCGCTTGTGGGAGTCGCGCTTCACCGGGCTGCGTGACCGGGCCGCGTGATGGACCCTTTCCATCGGCGGTTGATCGAGATCGGTCTGAGCGTCGCTGATCAGTACGGCTTCGCGCTGGCCGGTGGGTACGCCGTTCAGGCGTACGGGATCGTGGAGCGCCCCAGCGAGGACGTCGATCTGTTCGGCGCGCTGGACATGGACTGTCCAGCGGCAGCGGATCACGTGGCCGAGGCGTACCGTGCAGCCGGGTATCAGGCTGAGATCCTGCAGAGCACTGAGCGGTATGTCCGGATGTGGATCTCCGAGCATGGTACGGATCAGGGATGCAAGGTCGAGGTCGTCGCGGATGTACGGTTTCGGCCGCCGGTGCGGATGGAGATGGGCCCGGTCCTCCATCCTGACGACGTGGCGGCCGGAAAGACCGAGGCGCTGTTCAACCGCGCGCTCGCGCGTGACTTCATCGACGTGGACGCGCTCGTGGAGTCCGGCCGGTACACGCGCGATCAGCTTCTGGAGCTGGCCGCTCGCCGGGACGCCGGGTTCGACCGGGAGGTGTTCGCGGAGATGCTGGCGTACGTGCGTCGCCGCACCGATGAGGAGTTCGGCGTGTACGGCGTCGACACGGCCGAGGCAGAGGCCCTCAGAGAACGCTTCGGCGTGTGGGAGAAGGAGCTGAGAAAGAGCGAGTGACGGCATCCCTCCCGCCGTTTCGTTCGCTGAGCTTGTGGCTGCTGCAGATAGGCAATTGACTGCTTCCCCGAGCCTGTGGGTGCCGGAAACTCGGCCAGTGAGGTGACCTGCGGTTTGGTGCGTGAGCGTTCGCTGTACATGATCGTTGTTCATGGCGTTGCGGTTGCTCTATCTGATCTTTCTCCAGCTTTCGGGCTGGCTGATGCTGTTGGTCCGCTCGGATGCGTCGAAGGACGTCGAGATTCTCGTGCTCCGGCATCAGCTCGTGGTGCTGCGCCGCCAGGTCGCCCGCCCGCGACCCTCCTGGGCGGATCGGGCGGTGATCAGCGCACTGGCGCGGCTGCTGCCCGCAGCCGACCGCCTGAAGGTGTTCGTGACGCCGAGCACACTGCTGCGCTGGCATGCTGATCTGGTACGGCAGCGCTGGACGTTCAAGCGCCGCAGACAGGGGCGGCCGGCGACACGGTCTTCGGTGCGATCATTGGTCCTTCGCATGGCCCGAGAGAACCCGTTGTGGGGGTATCGGCGGATCGCCGGGGAACTCTCCGGCCTGGGGTATCGCGTCGGTGCTTCCACCGTGTGGCTCATCTTGAGGAAGGCCGGCCTTGATCCGGCGCCGCGGCGTACGGGACCGACCTGGAGCGAGTTCCTGTGCGCCCAAGCCTCCGGCATCCTGGCATGCGACTTCTTCCACTGCGACACTGTGCTGCTCAAACGCCTGTACGGCATGGTCGTCATGGAGGTTGCCACCCGGCGAGTGCACCTGCTCGGCGTCACCGATCACCCCACCGGGCACTGGGTCGCTCAGCAGGCCCGGAACCTGATGATCGAGCTGGGAGATCGGGCCAAGGGCTTCCGGTTCCTCATCCGGGACCGGGACACGAAGTTCACCACCGCGTTCGATGAGGTGTTCACCAGTATGGGCATTCGGATTCTGAAGACGCCGCCGCGGGCTCCGCGGGCGAACGCCTACATCGAGCGGTGGATCGGTGGGCTGCGCCGAGAGGTCCTCGACCGGATGCTGATCGTCAACGCTCGCCATCTACGACGGGTGCTGACCGAGTACGAGACCCACTTCAACGAGCACCGCCCGCACCGATCCCTGGGGCAGGCCGCTCCCCTTCGAGCCCTGCCCGACCCGGTCGAGGCCGATATCGAGGTCATCCGCCGTGATCGTCTCGGCGGGCTGATACATGAGTATGCGCAGGTCGCATAGGGTGGCCGAGTTTCTGGCACCCACACGGGCTCCCGCCGGTCCGGCTGCACGACCTGCGCCACGGCGCCGCCTCGCTGATGCTCGCCGCCGGGGTGGAGCTGAAGGTGGTCCAGGAAACCCTCGGTCATGTCTCTTCCACCTTCACCCGCGACACCTACACCAGCGTCTACCCCGAGGTTGCTCAGGCCGCCGCCGAGTCCACCGCCGCCATGGTCATCCCTGGTGCGATCGGGTCGAAGGTGAGGCTGGTTGCTCTACCGGGTGCGAGGTTGGATACAACCCTCTGATCAACGTGGGGTGAACAGTGAAGCCCGCTGGTGGTACGCCAGCGGGCTTCACTGTTTGTTGAGAACTAAGCGGGAAACGGGAGCGGCGCTGGTCTCCGTGAAATCCGGCGTGGTTCATTCACGGGTGTTCGGGACGCCGGAAGTCAAGAGATCTTGCCGGGTAGTTAACTCCAGGGGACGCAGATGACGTAGACGGTTCCGTTGGCTGAGCCGGTGGCCATGATTTCCCAGCCTCGGGGTTCTTTGGACACTCCGAAGACGGGAAGGCTCTGGTAGACCTGACCCGTGCCGTTATTGACCTTGTAGCCACCGCCAGTCGCGTACTGGCCAGGGTCGCACATGACGCCACCGGAGCCGCCAGTGAAGGGCGCCTCCTTGACTTGGGCTCCCCTTACCCCTCCTGGATCGCCCTTCTCGCCCTTGGGTCCTTGCGGTCCCGGGGGCCCCTGTTCACCTTGTGGGCCGACCTCTCCAGTGTCACCTTTGGGGCCTTGCGGGCCGGTCTTTCCCTCCTCGCCTTGGGGGCCGGCGGGGCCGATGTCACCCTTGGGCCCCTGCTCGCCCTGCGATCCAGCAGGACCGGCTGGACCCTCCGGCCCAGCCGGTCCTTCAGCACCCCATTGGACGGCAACCTCAGTGAAGAGACACTCAGTTCCAGGGTCGACTATCCGGGTAACGCGAGTGATCTTGCTGACGCAGGCGTGAACCTGAGGTGTGGCGGACGAAGCGGTAGCCATACCCCCTGTCGGTAGCAGCACTGCCGTCAACGCACCCACTGATGCGAGCGTAACCAGGCGCCCGCCTTTCCCGACACCCATAACGGCTTCCCCTCTTGAAGCGGCCCGTCCTTTGGCGAGACGGGCCAACTCCTCCTTTTGATCATGTGGCTGAATCGCCGTCAAGATCGGCATGTCGAGAACGGTTCTAGCGGGGCATAGGAGTCGTTCGGTAGGAGCGATGCGGGAGTACCCCTTCACTCTGAGGGGCCCTGCGGATTACTTGTCGCCGCAGCTCGGCTGGCCTGTCGGCTGTTGACCGTCGGCATGCTCTTCCGGGGTACGGTAGCCCGGCGAGGTCTTCGGTCCTGGTCTTCCGATGCCCGTCTGCGGGGTCTGACCTGAAGGAACGGCTCTAAACGATCTACCCGTGTGCTCGGTCCGTGCCCGCGAGCAAACATGGAGCAAACATCGCCGTTCTCCGGCTCGCGCAGAGCCCGTCTGATCCGAGAAATCGCAGGTCAGACGGGGTGCGAATGGTAGGGCGCCTGGGACTCGAACCCAGAACCTACGGATTAAAAGAGGAAGGCTTCTTATGGACCGCTCAGCCCTCTGACCTGGAGCTTAGCGGGATGCGCTAGCCAGATGCACTGAAGGCATTCCGTGTATGTTCCGGATCTTGGGATGAGGCTTCGTAGTCGAAGATCTCCGCAACTCGGTCCATTCTCCTGTCAGAGTACGCCTCGTCACCACGATGCCCGATGGGCCGGCGCTGAGGAACAAGATCAGGGACCCGCGAGAAGATCTCGTCAGGAATGAGTGACGACGAGTCGAGCTAGCTCTCTAAGGTAGTCACTGGACCGGAATTGACCTAGCCCTGGATTTGTTTTATCCACGGTTGTTCGCAGCTTGGCATTCGGAAAGTCGGCGCCAGGTATGCCTGTAGGAATACCTCGTATTTTCTCAATTGTCTGGCAGCATTTTGTCATTGCCGACACGAGTTCCTTGTATGTTAAGACGTGTGACCCGATCACCATGGATGTATTCGAAAGGCGAAGTGAATATGGATCGGCTTTATCAAAAATCGGACTATTCTTGTATTTCTGCTTACCGAGGATCTTTTCGTCGGAATGTTCTATCGCGTTACGCAGAAATTTTAGACGCTCTTCCTGGCGCTGAGTCAGGGTTGGCGCTCCTCGGCCTACCTTATTTTCTCGAAGTGCTCGCGCATTAAGAACCGCGCGATGGGTTGCACTCACGCAGTTCTCCATGTGGTCGATAGCTCTCAGGTAAGGGCTTGTGCGCAGTCCTGGGTGAGGGGAGACGAAAAGCAGCAATTCGGCTCGTGCCGCGTCGTATTCACGCAACGCTTTATCTGTCAGCCTGGCGAAGTTCATGAACAGGCCAACCATCGTTCGATCTGGTGGAAGGCCAGACGGAAGACCTGAGAGGACCCGATCTAGGAGAACGTTGAGCGTACCGTTATTCGAAAGGTGATCTACTGTGGGTATCGCAAGTGCTTCCCGGGTAAGGCTGACACGATCGGCGCGAGGCATAGAACGGGAGTATGGCACTTAGCGCACGTCTGGGATATCCAAATACCATGTCCTCCGACCTGCTCCCTGTGTTTGCCCAGCTCAACCAGCCTCGGAGAATAGGGAGCACGTGGCCTCATGCCGCACACTCCGCCCGCCTGCTCATCCCGTCTGCCGTCGACCCGCCCGCAGGGGAAGTGGAGCAGGGCCAGAGGGTCAAGGTGGAGCGCCCTGCTGGACGAACGACCTTGACCCTCTGGCCCTGCTCCACTCGGCTTGTCCTGGGTCGATGGCAGACGGGATGGGCAGGCCCCTACCCCAGCCACCAACTGGCCGGTGGCGATGAGCAGCCTGTAGCGATCATCCCGGAGCCGGAGCCCCCCGCCAGAGGCATGCCGCCCGAAAGTGTCGGTCCCTCCCCGTATGTTGCTTGCCGTGCACAAGTTCTCGGACACGGGTGTGCCAACACACGAAGAGATCGCCAGATATTGGTGTGGGAGAGCGCTACCGGGTAGCGACTACATTCCCTTTGATGATCTCGGCGAACCGGAGTGTTTCGCCTGCGGCTGGTGTCGGGTGGAGCAAGTGCGCTCCAAGAAGGCTCTAGCAATGCTCTGGAAAGGGCTGGAACGGGCCCACGTAGTGCCCCGTGCCCTCGGCGGCCCAGACGCTGTGGAGAACGTGATCCTTCTCTGTCAGCGTTGTCACAGGGATGCGCCTGACACAGCCGATGCGGCACGGTTCTGGCGGTGGGTCGTCGAGCATCCCAGGAACGGAACTATTGCCTACCTCGCGGAGATCGCGGGTCCTCATGATTCCCGTGCGCGCGACTACACCGGGCCACAGGCCAAGGACCTTCATGCCTTGGCCTCTCTATCAGCCGATGAGTTCCAAGTACTGCGAGCGATCTATGAGAATGCTCCTGATGCTCTACTGAACCGTCTTCATGAGGCAGAACGCCGGATCGGAGGAGTGTCGATGCACTGGGGGGTCGGCATCTCAACTGGAACGATGGCCGAGTTGCTGAGGGAAGTGGTTCGCCATGAACTCGCTATGCAGGGGAAGGGATCCGAAGAGGTGTAGGGCTTGAGTAGCGGCCCGAGCCGGCCGCGCGCGAGAACGGCCCCCAGGCCGCACGCGCAGCGTGCGAGCCGGGCGAGGGCCGCGAGGCGGCGCGGAGCGCCGCCCTTGATTCATATAAGACCAATTCGGCAATGATCCAAGCTGTGTAGAGCCTGTGGCGGTACGGCTGTCAATGCAGAGTTGCCTAACTGGGTGGGAACCTGCTTCTTCCTAGTCGTTCCCTTTTTCGTTCGGTACGTTCCAAACGTGGCGAGGAAGAAGCAGAGTTTCATCAGTAAATACTGGGGTTATGGCGTTCTGCTTGCCCTTATCTGGGGCTGGTGGGCTGCCGATGACAAGGGGGAGGTCGCCCCTCTGCTGATCATTGGATCTGTGTTAGCGATTATCTACTTCCTCTTCCGTGTTCCTCGTACATGCGGTGCGCGAGGCAGGCAAGGGCCTTGCAGGAACAACGCCAAGGGGCTGTTGTTTGGCTGCAATCAGGTGCGAGAACATAAGCGACAGAATTTCACGCGAAGGCTTGGCCGTGACCGCCTCAAGGAATGGAATCGAGGTCTCTGGATCTCTCCCAAGGAGCGAGTAGCGACCCTGGCATGTATTGGCTCGACGTTTTCTGGCCTGGCCGGTGTCATGGCGGTCATCCTTGACCGAGGCTAGGAATCGGTGAGCTGCTTCAGAGCTAAGTGCCAGGGGTAGGCATTGGTGCGGTCGGCTCCAGAACTAGGAACATGAGGCTCGAACTGACCGGGGCCAAGTAGGACGTGTATGCCTTCGGCGCGGAGCTGTTCGACGCTGCGGCGGAACGGGGCGCGGGAGGCGAACGCGGTGTTGACGAAGGGCAGCACCACCACGGGGATGCCTAAGCCCGGGGCTTCGGCCAGGAGGCCGAGGGCGTAGGTGTCGGCGATGCCTTGCGCGAATTTGTTGATGGTGTTGTAGGTGGCCGGCGCCACGATGATGGCATCGGCCCTCGGGGACCTGGGCTCACCCGGCTTGCGGTAGCGGCTGCGGACCGGGCGGCCGGTCTGCTTCTCCAGCGCGTCGATGTCGATGAAGTCCAGCGCGGACGGGGTGGCGATGACCTGCACGGTCCAGCCTTCGTCCTGGGCCAGGGCGACCAGGCGGCCGACCTCGGCGGCGGGGCCGGCGGCGCACACGATGATGTACAGGACCTTGCCGGTCCGGTTCATGCGCTGACTCCCAGGGCGTCGGCGAACTCGCGGGCCTCGCGGCGGATGCTGATCGGCGCGGTGATCAGCAGATCTCGGACCAACCGTAACGTGGCGGGACGGCCGGTGATCTCCTCGGGGGCGATCTGCTCGGCGGCGCGCAGGATGTGCAGGACTCGATCGTGCTTGCCCCACATCAGGAAGGCGCGGGCGGTGTCGAGCAGGAGCGTGGCCTTGCGTTCGTTGATCGGCAGGGCGTCGATGTTCACCCGGCGGGCGTAGTCGATCGCGCTTCCTGCATCACCCATGGTGAGAGCGGCGTTGACTCGGTGACACAGCACGTTGTTGGGGCCGAAGGCGGTCCACATGTGGTTGCCCTCATGTCCGAGGCGGTGGCCGGCCTGCTCGGCCTCGTCCAGCAGTTCGGTGGCGGTGGGGCGGTGGCCGTGCTGGGCGGCGGCGATGGCGCCCCGGAGCAGCAGCGCGCCGTAGATCGACAGCTCATCGTCGGAGGGCCGGGCAAGGTGGGTGTCCATGCGTTGGGCGGCGGTGCTGGCGTTGCCGGCGGCGGCTCGATGGTGGCCTCCGTCCATCAGGGCGTGGGTGATGATGCGGGCGCTGGAGCCGATCATCAACGGGCTTTCGGACAGGTGAGCAGCCTGGACGCTGCGGTCGGCTGCCAGCCAGGCCAGGCCCTTGTCTTCCTGCTTGAGCATGATGGAGGCGGCCACGTGGTACGCCTCGGCCGACAGCGCATGAGCCTTCAACCGGTCGTCACCCTCCAGCACGGTGCAGGCGGCGCGCAGAGAGCGCAGCAGCGCGGGCAACGCGGTCAGCACCTCGCCGTAGTGACACGCCTGGTAGTCCTGTTTGGCTTGGGCAACGGCGGCGGCCAAGGAAGCGAGCTCCGGAGCACTGGGAGCTGGCATCGGGTACTCGGTCAGCGCGGCGGCCAGGTCCTCGATGCCGGATACGGGCTCGGCGGCCGGAGCACCGTCGGAGATGACGGCTCCGAACAGCGCGGCCCCGGCCAGACCGACGAATTCGCGACGTCGCACGGCGGTCTCGTCCTCCCCTCGCTGGACGGACTCCACGCTACGAGACGAAGCCGAGAAGATCGGCGTCTGCCGGCGGTGGTCATCCCGGGAGGGGATAGCCGGAACTGAGGCCGTACGGGGAGCAAGACCCAGAGCCAGCCGGGCGGCGTCCGGCATGTCCAAGCCGTCGGCGATGCGCTCGAAGACCTCCAGTGCGGTCACCTGCTGGCTGCCGCTCATGATGCCGCTGACCTTGCCCTGGCTCATGCCGATCATGCTGCCGATGGCGGTTTGCGACACTCCGGCGTACTGGCGCACCAGGTGGAAGACCCGGCCGATGTCGCGTGCCCGCAGCGCGGCCAGCATGTCGGGCCGTTGCCAGATGGAGCCGGGAATCTCGGGCATCGGGGCCATGTCCCTTCGCGGGGGATCCGAGGTCGCGCGGTGATCCCATCCTGACCCGTCGATGACCTATCCCGTCAAGGGATACCGCCGAGGAATGGGCGTAAGCGTCGCAGCTAACGACGCTGGAATGCATGAGAAGCGATCAGATCGGTGAACAGGTCGAGCGGTCGTGTTTCGCCTGCGAGGGACGCGGCTGGAAGTACGTCAGCTTCCGGCGGGCGCTGATCGCCAGCCCTGCCGGTCCGGTACCGCCCTTGCCGCGCGTGCGGGACATCTGCTCGACGTGTCAGGGACTCGGTTTCCCTGCGGCGGCGTGAGCGCGGAGTCGGGCATGAACGGGCTGGTGCAGGCATCGCAACCGGGGGACGGGGCGGTCTCGGCCGTGGACGCCGCGAAGTGCCTGCGCAGTGAGCTGAGCAGGTTGGACATCACGGCCGATGTCAACGACGGATACGGGCTCGCCGTGGTGTCGGTCTGGGCCGGATTGGTGGTCTGGTCCGACGGACGCCGGTTCTGGTGGCGTACCGGTGGCTGGGACATACGGCGGGGCCGGGCCGTCTACGCCTGGCATACAGCCATGGAACCGGGACGGGCCGCGCGTCGGATCGCCTTCCGGTATGCCGAGCTGGCTAGGGCGCATCCGCTGCCCGCAGCGCTCACGGAGGCGCACGGTGCTTCCCCTCGATGACTGCGCGGGGATCAGCCCGCACATCGCCATGGTCCAGCGGGATTGCGTGCGCCTGGAGTGGCGGGAGCCGTACCCGGTGCTGGAGCGGGTGCGGCCGGTGGCGTGGACCTGCGTGTGCCGCTCGGTGATCTACGAGCTGTGCGCGGGTGCGGGGTTGGGATTCATCCGGCGGACGGTCCAGGGTGAGGACGGTCATCAGGTATTGGAAAGCCGGTCGTGGCCTTTGCGGGAGGCTCAGGCCATCTGGACTGATCTGCTGGCCGGGCGCGTTCGCTAGACGGGTACGGCGGTGCGGTCGACCTGGCCGAGAAGTGGAGGGGGCCATGCGTCTCGTGCCGCCGTACTCACCGCCGGTACATCTGACGGTCTAGGCAACATCTCCATTGATCTCTATGCTGACGATAAGTCGAGTAGTTGGGTTGTTGTCATGTCGATCTCTGATGACGAGTACGCGCCGCCGAAGTACGCCCAGATCGTGCAGGCGATCCGGCGGAAGATCGCTGACGGCACCTACCCTCCCGGCTCCCAGCTGCCCTCAGAGACCCAGCTAGTCCGCGAGTTCGCCGTCTCCCGTCCGACCGTCGTACGGGCGCTCCAGGTCTTGCAGCTCCGGGGCGTGATCGATCGTGAGCACGGCAAGGGGTCGTTCGTGAAGCCCGCTCCGCCGGCGGCCGAAGAAGACTCCTCCCGTCCAGGGCGCGCGGTGCTGGACCGCGTCGAGACGCGAGAAGGGGCGACGATCCTGGAGGCGGGTTCTCGTCCGGCCCCGGCCAATGTGGCGGCGATGTTCTCTCTGCCGGAGAGCGCCCCGGTCGTGATGCGCCGGGTGCTGTTCGCCGATGCGGGAAAGCCGTGTGAGCTGGTCACCTTCTGGTGCCCGATCGAGCTGGCCGAAGGGACCGACCTCGGCGGTATGGAGCCGTTGACCGTGGGAGTGCGGCAGCACATGCAGCGGATCAAGGGTGTGAAACTGGATCACGTCATCGAGCGCCTGGCCGCCCGGCACCCACTGCCTGAGGAGATCAAGGCGCTGGGGCTCGCCAAGACCACTGCCGTCCTGGCTGTGCTGTCACGCATCTTCGATGGATCCGGCCGCCCTGTGCTGATCATTGAGGTCGCGCTTCCCGGCACGCTGCACGAGTTGGAAGACGCCTACAGCCTGTGATGTGACTCAAGTCACATACCTTCTCGGAAACTCGTCTTGTCGAGCAAGCGTTTCAGAGTTAACTTCAACACGACAATACAAGTTAACGAGTAGACGACAGGATCACATCATGGCACTCCAAGGACCCATCCCCATCACCTTCGAGCAGGTCTTCCCGCACGGCTGCTACGTCGTCGGCGAGGTCGAACAGGTCAAGGACTTCGACGCCTCGACCAACGGCCGGACCGTCTACGCCAAGGACAAGACCACCGGTGAACTCGTCTGGCAGGTCCCGGTCATGGACGCCGACCCGGCGCTCAAGGCCGGACAGAAGACCGTGGCGGTCAAGATCCTCTCCCCGGTGCAGCCGGTGCCCCCGCCCCCGCTGCCGGGCCTGCCGTTCACGCCGGTCGAGTTCGACGGCATGAGCGTCACGCCGTACGTCTCCCAGGTCGGTCGGCTGGCCTACTCCATCCGGGCCACCGTCATGCGCGCCCCGCGTTCCGGCTCCCCGGCCAAGCAGCCTCCGGCCGGCAAGGACATCGCGGCCTGACACACAAAGCGGGGCCGCTGGAACTGGTCCTTCCGGCGGCCCCTCATCTCCCCAGATGCGAATCACAGAGAGAGCCGAAGTCTAATGCTCAAGAAACTGCCCGGAGACGAGACACGCAACCTCGTCTCCACTACACCCGATACCGCCGTGGTCTTCCGCCCGGCGATCGTCCGTACCCCGGCCGCCGTCACTATCGCGATCTTCATTGGTCGCCTGCTGGTCGGGCTCGCCCGTCTCATCTGGCGTCACCCTGTCGCTGTAGCCGTGTCCGCCATCCCCGTCGTCCTCGGCTGGCTGTACGGCTGGCGCGTCGTCCTGGTCGCGGTCACGATTCCGCTGTCAGTGCTCATCCCGTGGGCACTGTTTGACCGGGAGTCCTTCAACGCCTGGATCGGCTGGCGACTGCTGGCCTTCTGGCGATTGATCTGGGTCTACCGGCGGCACTGGCACGCGGTCATGACCGTTTCCGGGCTGGCTCGCCACCTCCAAGGACGCGACTACGTCCCCCACCTGATCCGCGTACGCTGCACCTCCTGGGCGGACCTGGTCAGCGTCAAGATGCTCACCGGCCAAGCCGTCACCGACTGGGCCGACCGCATCGAGCACCTGGCCCATGGTTTCGGCGCTACCTCATGCCGCGTCTCCGTCGCCCGTGCCGGCCGCCTGCTGCTGACCTTTCCCCGGCGCGACCCGCTGGCCGTGCCCTTACCGGCCATCGCGCTACCCGCGACGGTCTCGGTCGGGCCGCTGGAGATCGGCATCTGCGAGGACGGCCGCCCCTGGCACTTGAAGATCCACGGCACGCATGTGCTGGTGGCCGGTGCGACCGGGGCCGGCAAGGGCTCCATCCTGTGGTCGGTCATCCGCGCCCTGATCCCGGCCATCTGGACCGGCGTGGCCCAGGTCTGGGGGCTGGATCCCAAGCTCATGGAGCTGTCCTTCGGCCGGGCCATCTTCGAGGGCCGCTATGCCGCCACCCCGGAGGAGTGCGCCGACCTGCTGGAGGAGGCCGTATCCCTGATGCAGAAGCGCGCCGCGAAGTTCGCCGGAGTCCAGCGCGAGCACATCCCCACCGTCGAGGACCCGTTCATCCTCATCGTGGTCGACGAGGTGGCCTTCCTGACCGCCTACCAGAGCGACCGGACCTTGAAACAGCGCATCATGGCCGCGCTGGCCACCCTCACCACTCAGGGGCGCGCGGTCGGCTTCGGCGTCTTGGCCGCTCTCCAGGACCCGCGCAAGGATGTCCTGACCATCCGCAACCTGTTCCCCGACAAGATCGCGCTGCGGCTGGACGAGTCCGAACAGGTGGACATGGTCCTCGGCGACGGAGCCCGCGATCGGGGCGCGCTGGCCGACCACATCTCATCGGTCCCCGAAGAGGGCGCGGGCATCGGTTACGTGCGCCTGGAGACCTCACCCGACCCGATCCGGGTCCGGGCCGCCTACGTCTCCGATGCCGACATCCGCGACATGGCCGCGCTGTTCGAGACGGAGGAGGCGGTCTGATGAGGATCACCATTCACGGCACCGCCGCCGAGATCAACGCGCTGTCCTTCCGTCGACTGCGGACCTTCGACGGCTGCGACCTGGGCGAAGTAGTCCTGATCATCAACCTGGACACCGCCCACCTGTGCAAAGACCCCTACAGCGACGCCTACCGGCTGTGCGCCGACCTGGACACCCGGAAGGAGGCCATGTGACCCACACCTCTGCCCTTGTCCCATCGACCCCTCCGACCACTGACCCGACCGCCCCGGCAGACGCCTCCCACCCCCGCCTCGCCCGCGCCGTACGCGCCCGGATGCCGCTGGCCCTAGACGTGGCGATCGAGATGGCCAAGCTCAACGGCGTGTGCATCCGCCCCGTCGAGATGCGGCGCCTCGACATCGTCACCGGCCAGGAAGAGACCTTCGACATCCCGTGCGGCGCCACCCAAGAGGCCAAGTGCCTGCCGTGTGCCAAGCGCAACCGCTACCTGCGCATGGCCCAGTGTCGGGAAGGCTGGCACCTGGAAGCCGAACCCGTCACCACACCGGCCCCCGCTACCGAAGAGCAGCAATGGTTGATCGAGTTCCGCGCCGATGTGCAGGCCAAGCGCGATCACGCCGAACGCGTTGGTGACGTCGAGGAGGTCGCCGACTGGGATGCGGCGATCCGGGAGATCGACGTCGAGATCAACGCGGCCGGGATGCGGGGCAGCGTACTGGGCGGCCGGGCGGCTCCGCGACGTTCACGCTCGACCCGGCGCCGACAGGACGCCCCGGACCTACCGAAGCGGGCCATGAGCCCCAGCACACTCGGCCGGTCCTTCACCGGAGCCGGCGGTACGGTCTACCGGCCGTCGATGTTCATCACGCTCACCCTGCCCTCCTACGGCAGCATCCGATCCGGGCAAGGCGTGCCGGTCGACCCGAGCACCTACGACTACCGGCGGGCGGCCCGGGACGCGCTGCACTTCTCCAAGCTGGTCGACCGGTTCGTGCAGAACCTCCGCCGGGTCGCCGGCTATGACGTGCAGTACTTCGCCACCGTGGAACCGCAGAAACGACTCGCCCCACACCTGCACATGGCCATCCGGGGCACCCTGCCACGAGCGGAGATCAAGGCCATCGCGGCGGCGACCTACCACCAGGTGTGGTGGCCGGCGACCGAGGAGATCCGATTCGAGGGAGAACACCTCCCGGTGTGGACTCCCCGGGCCGACCTCCCGGACGGCGAAAGCCACCTGGACGGCCAAGACGGCGACTACCTCGACCCGGAAACCGGTGAGATCCTGCCTACCTGGGACGAAGCCCTCGACCGGCTCGACGCCGACGAGGACGCCAGCCCCCTGCATGTACTCCGCTTCGGCGACCAGGTCGACGCCCAAGGCGTACTCGCCGGCACCCCGGACGCCGATCAGTGCATCCGCTACCTGTCGAAGTACCTGACCAAGAGTCTCGGCGAAACGCTCGACACTGACGACTGCGCTCGACGCGACCACGCGGCCCGGATGGTGGAGGCGTTGCGCTACGAACCCTGCTCTCCGATGTGTGCGAACTGGCTCCGCTACGGCGTGCAGCCCAAAGGTGCCAAGCCGGGCATGATGCCGGGCCGGTGCCGCAGCAAGGCGCACAAGCCCGAACACCTCGGCTACGCCGGGCGCCGGGTTCTGGTCTCCCGCAAGTGGTCGAACAAGACCCTGGCCGAACACAAAGCCGACCGGCGAGCCTGGATCCTCGACGCGCTCGGCCTGGCCGAAGACCCCGCCCAGACCGACCCGCACCGCTACGTCTGGAAGCCGGTCTCCACTAAGGACCCGACCCGCACCCCGTTGGCCAAACGACTGCTGCGCGCCGTGGCCGACCGCCAACGCACCCGTGCCCGGCTCCTCGAACTCCAGGCCAGAGCGGAGGGACAGCCCGTCGAAGAATTTTCGGCAACTCCGAGGCTGGAGGTGGCGGCGTGAAGAAGAAGGACGAGCTGATGACCGTTCCCCAGATCCTCGAAGAACTGGGTGGGATCTCGGCCCGCACCTTCTACCGCTGGCGCGAGATCGGCAAGTTCCCCGCCGGGTTCCGGCTGCCCAACGGTGACCTCCGGCTGTACCGGAGCGAGTTCGAAGCCTGGCTCGAATCTCTCCGGGAGGCCGCGTGACCACCTCGTACAAGGTCAAGTTCTGGGGCATCCGTACCAACACACGGCCCCAGGGTGTGGGCAAGAAACCCCGGATCGTTTCCCACACCGTGCGCTGGACTGTGGACAACCGGGAGAAGTCATCGACCTTCAAGACCAAGGGACTCGCCGAGAGCTTTCTGTCCGACCTGCGCCAGGCGGCCAGGAACGGGGAGGCGTTCGACCCGGAGAGCGGCCTTCCCGGCTCGATGGTCAAGGCCAAGGACACGCGAACCTGGTACTCCCTGGCCGTCTCCTACGTCCACGCCTGGTGGCCTCATGCGGCGGCCAAGACCCGCGAGGGCATGACCGACTCCCTCGCCTACATCACCCCCGTCCTGACGGGCGACGTGTCCGGCCGTCCCGATGACGAGGAGATCCGGCGGACGTTGCTTGAGTACTCCTTCGTGCCCGAGGACCGCCGTCCGCCTCCCTCGCCGAAAGTCCTGAAGGTGGTGCGGTGGCTGGAAGCGGCTTCGCTGCCCTTGAGCGCGTTGGAGGACCCCAAGCACACGCGGGCGGCCTTGGAGGCCATCTCCCTGCGCCTGGACGGCAAGGCCGCGGCGGCTTCGACCTACCGGCGGAAGCGGGCCGTCTTCCACCAGGTCTTGGAGTACGCCGTGGAACTCGGGGAGCTTTCGGCGAATCCGATCCACAAGGTCAAGTTCCGCAAGGTCAAGTCCACGGGCGAGATCGACCGGCGTTCGGTGGTCAGTCCGGAGCAGGCCCGTCGGCTCCTGGTCGCCGTGACGTATGCGGGCCGTACCCGGGGGCCGATGATGGCAGCCATGTTCGCCTGCATGTACTTCGCCGGCCTCCGCCCGGCTGAGGCGGCCGGACTCCGCGAGGCGAACTGCGGCCTTCCGGCAACGGGCTGGGGCGTCCTGACCCTGGAGACGACCCGGCCGGAGAGCAACACGCGCTACACCGACTCGGGGGAGGCCAACGATGAGCGCGGCCTCAAGCATCGGGGCCGCAAGGCGACTCGGCGCGTGCCGATCCCGCCGGAGCTGGTGGCCGTTCTCCGCGAGCACATCGACCGGTACGGCGTCGCCGAGGACGGGCGGCTATTCCGGACCCGGAGC
This sequence comes from Planobispora longispora, assembly GCF_016863135.1. Lineage (GTDB taxonomy): Bacteria > Actinomycetota > Actinomycetes > Streptosporangiales > Streptosporangiaceae > Planobispora > Planobispora longispora. The sequence goes on along the minus strand of NZ_BOOH01000045.1, from coordinate 76,374 downwards.
GGTAAGAGCTTCCCCGGCTCGACGGTCTCGATGGTCTGGAAGCAGGCGCGCATGTACGCTTTCACCCCCGATCAGGTGGCCTCGCCCCTGGCGGGTCGGCCGTACGACCTGCGGCACGCGGCGGTGTCCCTGTGGCTGAACGCCGGAGTCCACGCCCCGGAGGTCGCCGAGCGCGCCGGCCACGGGGTGGACGTGCTCCTTCGGGTCTACGCCAAGTGCATCGACGGGCAGCACGAGACGGCCAACAAGCGGATCATGGAAGCGCTCACGACGTGACAGCCGTGACGGCGGAACGCGGTGAAGGACCTCGGGCAAGCCTCGGGGTCCTTCACCATGTGCGGGGGCTGATCCTGAGGTCGGGTGTGGATCTCCTACGTGATCTCGTAGGTCAGCACCGACTTGGGGGGCTTGGGCAGTGCTTCGGGAGCGCGGATCCTGCTTCGGAGGTGCGCGGAACCGTTCCGGCGGCTTCCGGAATCCTGATGCTGACCTGGGCGGACGGGCTGGATTCCATTCCGCGTATGTTCCGCGACCAGTGGCAGACACCTGCATCCGGCTGCATCCAACTGCATGGGCCGGTGAAGATCGCCGGGAATGAAAGCCCTGGTCAGAGCCTAGATTCCTGGTCAGGAGTGGTAGGGCGCCTGGGACTCGAACCCAGAACCTACGGATTAAAAGTCCGCAGCTCTAACCATTGAGCTAACGCCCCGCTGAAGACAGCGTACCGAGGATAGTGTCCGCCGACGTCCGTTGCCAGGTCCGGGAGGGACGTCGATTCACCCAAGGGGTGCGTGGGAAGACGGGACTCTTCCTAGAGTGGTACCTGTGACGACATCGGGACCAGAGCTGGACGCCCCCCTCCGGCGGGCCGCGCGGGGCGGATACGTCGTGGTGGACGTGGAGACGACCGGATTCTCGCCCGCGAAGGGCGATCGGATATGCGAGATCGCTCTGGTGTCCCTGGACGCCGAGGGCAGGACCGTCGATGAGTGGCACTCGCTCATCGACCCCCGCCGGGACACCGGGGCCGTGCACGTCCACGGGATCACCCCCGCGATGGTCGCGGGCGCGCCGGTGATCCACGAGGTGCTGGACGAAATCTGGGGCCGGGTGGCCGGGCGTGTCCTGGTGGCGCACAACGCCTCCTTCGACCTGCGCTTCCTGCGGACGCTCCCGGACAGTCACTGGGTGACGGAGACCCTGTGCACGCAGCGCCTCGCGCCGCGGTTCCTCCCCTCGGGGAACGGGAAGTGGACCCTCGCGGCCTGCTGCGAACGCGCCGGGGTTCCCCTCGTGAACGCGCACGCCGCGCTGGTCGACGCCCGCGCCACCGCGGGGTTGTTCCGGTCGTTCATCGAACGGGGAGCATGCTGGGACGACGAGCTGGAGCGGGCCGCGCAGGGTCCGGAGTGGACGTCGTGCGGCCTGCCGCAGCGGGAGGCGCGCCGGCGACAGGTCGGCTCGTAGGACGGTCCGCCGCCGCCCGGGAAGCGGCCTGCGAAGCGGCCGGCCGACTCGCGAGTCGCTCGGCGGCGGATCCGCGGGTGCTCGCGGCAGGACGTCAGCGATAGGCGGGGATGCCGGTCAGGGCCTCGCCGAGCACCAGCGTGTGCACCTCCTGGGTGCCCTCGTAGGTCATGGGAACACAGACTGACGGAGCGAAGCGACCCAGGTCAGCGGAAGGCATCGATGCCGGTGAGCGCCTTGCCCAGTGTCAGTAAATGCACTTCCTGCGTGCCCTCGTACGTCAGTACGGACTCCAGGTTGTTCATGTGCCGGATCACCGGATACTCCAGCGTGATGCCGTTGCCGCCGAGGATCGTGCGGGCCTGGCGGGCGATGTCCAGGGCGGCGCGGACGTTGGCCAGCTTGCCGAAGCTGACCTGGCGGGGGGTGATGGCGCCGGCGTCCTTCAGGCGGCCCAGGTGGAGGGCGGTGAGCTGGGACTGCCCGAGGCCGACGTACATCCAGGCGAGCTTCTCCTGGGTCAGCTGGAAGCCGCCGATGGGCCTGCCGAACTGGATGCGGCTCTTGGAGTAGTCGACGGCCGACTCCAGACAGGCGCGGGCCGCGCCGACGACGCCCCACAGGATGCCGAAACGGGCCTCCGACAGGCAGGAGAGCGGGCCTTTCAGTCCCTGGACCCCGGGCAGTACGGCCGAGGCCGGGAGACGGACGTCGTCGAAGTAGAGAGACGAGGTCACCGAGGCGCGCAGGGACATCTTCTTGTGGATCTCCGGGGCGGAGAAGCCCGGCGTGCCGGTGGGGACCACGAAGCCGCGGACGTCCTCCTCCGTCTGGGCCCAGACCACGGCGACGTCGGCGATGGACCCGTTGGTGATCCACATCTTGGAGCCGTTGAGGATCCAGTCGCCGGAGGGGTCCTGCTTGGCGTGCGTGCGCATGCCCGCCGGGTCGGAGCCGTGGTCGGGCTCGGTCAGGCCGAAGCAGCCGATGGCCTCACCGGCGGCCATCCGGGGCAGCCACTCCTCCTTCTGCTCGGCGGAGCCGTACTTCCAGATGGGGAACATGGCCAGCGAGCCCTGGACGGAGACGAACGAGCGCAGGCCGGAGTCGCCGGCCTCCAGCTCGCGGCAGGCGACGCCGTAGGCGACCGCGTCCAGCCCGGCGCAGCCGTACCCCTCCAGGTGCATGCCGAGGAGCCCGAGTTCACCGAGCACGGGGGCGAGCTCGCGGGCGGGGAAGACCGCCTCCTCGAACCAGTCGCCGACGTGGGGGAGCACCCGGTCGGAGACGAACTCCTTGACGGTGTCCCGGATGAGGCGCTGCTCTTCGGAGAGTTCGTCATCGATGCGCAGGAGGTCGTCCATGGGGGTTCCTCTCGTCCGTGGTGACCCCGGTCAGGGTTCCGTGGTGACCCTGCCAGGGTATTGCGGGGACTTCAGGGTCCGCCCAGGGGGAATCCCGATGTGACCGGAGGCCTCCGGAGGGCAGTCTGAAGACATGGATGAGAACAACTTCTCGGGCGTGAAGCAGCTCCGTCGGACCAGGGACGGACGTGTCATCGCGGGTGTGGCCTCGGGCCTCGGCCGCTACATCGGGATCGACCCCAACATCATCAGGGTGGGGCTCGCCGTCGCCTGCGTCTTCGGCGGGGCCGGGGTGGCCGTCTACGCGGTCGGCTGGCTGCTCCTGCCCGACGAGGGCAAGGACCGGTCGATCCTCCAGGACCTGATCGACAAGAACAAGGACAACCCGGTCTGGCTGGACGCGAAGGCCAAGGCCGAGCACGGGTGGGCCAGGGCCGAGCAGCACTGGGCCGAGCACACCGAGCGGCGCAACGCGCCGGCGGGGTCGTACCCCACCCACCAGGACCCGGCCCAGCCGGCGCCGTACCCCATGCACCAGGACGCGGCTCCGCCGTACCAGAACCCGGCCCCGCAGTACACGCCTCCGGTGCCCCCGCAGTACACCGCTCCGGAGCCGCCGCGAGGCGACGGCAACTCCTCGCCGCAGGCGTGAGTCAGGCCACCGCTCCGGTGCGAACCCTCATGATGATCTCCTTGCGGGACTCGGTCCACAGCATGGCCAGCGTGGCGGCCACGAACAGGCCCGCCGCGCCGGCCAGTGCGACCACGGGTTCGGGGCCGAGCTCGGCGGCGGCGGCGCCGCCGACGAGGATGCCGATCCCCTGAACGGCCAGCAGGCCTGACTGGACGAGGCCGAAGGCCTGGCCGCGCCGTTCGGCGGGCACGCACTGCACGAACGCGGCGTTGGCGGCGAGCTGGTACGCACCGCCCACGCCCGAGATGAACCACAGGACCAGCACCACGGCGAGCGGCGGGCGCATCGCGCAGGCGATCAGCGGCGCGCAGGTCAGCATCGCCATCCAGCCCATGACGCGCAGGCGTTTGGAAGGGCTGACGTATCGGCTGAACAGGAAGGCGCCGACGACCGTCCCGGTCGGCATGGCGCCCATCAGCAGACCGGCCACGAACGAGATCTGGTGGGGGTCGTCGGTCAGCGTGGCGGCGTAGGGGGTCGCGATGCCCTCAGGGAGCACGTAGAAGCCGCAGAGCCAGGCGAAGAGCACCAGGATCCGCAGCCGGGGGTCGCCGAAGACCATCCTGGCTCCGGCGCGGGTCATCGTCCACATCGAGGAACGGCCGGCGTCGCCGCGGAGGGGGGCCGGGCGCCGTCGTATCCCCGACATGAGGATGAGCGCGGAGGCCATGAAGGTCGCCGCGTCGAGGGCCAGCGCGCGGTACGGGCCCATCCCCATGATCAGGGCGCCGCCGACGGCGAAGCCGAGCATCTGCGCGGCCTGGTTGGTCATGTTCTGCAGGGCCGAGCCCGCGACGTAGCGGTCGCCCTCGAGGAGCTCGGGCAGGAGCGCCGCCCGGGCGGCGGAGAACGGGGCGCTGAGCAGCACCACGCAGAAGACCAGCGCGCACAGCGTGGCGAACGAGGTGCCGGGCACCGCCATGGCCGCGACCATGACGGCGCGGAGCAGGTCGCAGACGACCATGATGCGACGGCGGGCGTAGCGGTCGGCCAGACCCGCCAGCAGCGGGCCGCCGATGATCGGCGGCAGGTAGGTCAGCGCGTAGACGGAGGCGGTGGCCAGCGGGGACTCGGTCCGCTCGAAGACCAGGACGGACAGCGCCACGCGGGAGAGCTGGTCGCCGAGGAGCGAGAGGGCCTGGCCGCCCCAGAGCGCGCGGAACTCCTTGACGGCGAGGACCTCGCCGTAGGTGGCTTGACGCTCCACCGGACGGCGATGCCGCCCGGCGGACCGCCCGGACCTGGTGGCCGCCATGGGACTCCGCTGGTGATCTCACAGGCGAATCTGACTGTGTGTATTCGCCGTGTGACCTACCGTGCCCGTTGGGAGTCCTTTTCGCAAGCTGAACTGGCCAAACTCATGCAGCGTGTAATTCCCCATCAGGAAATATCGGGCATGGGATGGAGCATGTGTAATGCGGCTTTATCTACCAGCCCAGCTCGTGCAGTCGGTCATCGTCTATGCCGAAATGGTGGGCGATCTCATGAACGACCGTGATCTGCACCTCCTCCACCACGTCATCCTCGGTGTCGCAGATCGCGCAGATCGGATTCCGGTAGATCTCGATCCGGTCGGGCAGCACGCCGGCGTACCAGTCGCCACGCTCGGTGAGCGGGATGCCGGTGTAGAGCCCCAGCAGATCCGGCTCGGGCGGATCGTCCACGACCACCACGACGACGTTGTCCATGACTTTCGTCAGTTCGGGAGGGATCGTGTCCAGTGCCTCGGCCACGAGCTCCTCGAACTTCTCCCTCGAGACCTCGATCACACGGCCATTCTGCCGCGCTTTTCCGGGTAAGCGACTTCTGGGGAGTCGAGTACGGGCGGAGGGGCATGGATTTCAGACGGTGGACCCGGGGCGTTCGCACCTTCACGTCGGGATGGGGCGGAGCGTTCCGCCGCGCCGTATCGGGACGGGTGGCGCGCGCGACGGCGATCATGGCCGTCGCCGCCGCCGGGGCGTGGCTCGGGGTCGCCCTGGGAGGCCCCGTGCGGGCCACGGTGGGGCCCGTGGAGGCGGGCATGTCCGCCGAGGTGTCCTGGACCGGGGAGACCGTCGTCGACGCCCGTCCGCTGGGCACGCTCCTGTTCGACACCCACGACGCCCCGATACGCCTGCGCGTCACGCTGGAGAACATCAACACCGAGCGGGCCAGGGCCATGCTGGAGGACCCCCGGCTCTCCGACCGGCTCCCCGCCCTGCTGGAGAAGGAACTGGGCGAGGGCATAGGCCGGCTGATCATCCGGGTCGTCGTCTCCGGGCTGGCGGGGGCCCTGATCGCCTCTCTGATCGTCTTCCGCCGCCCCCGGGCGGCGCTGGCGGGCCTGCTGAGCGGCGTCGTCATGATCGCCGGGGTGGGTACGGCGGCCATCATGACCTACCGGCCGGACTCGGTGGTGGAACCGCAGTACACCGGCCTGCTCGCCGGAGCGCCGTCCCTGGTCGGCGACGCGGAGTCGATCGTGACGAAGTTCGAGTCGTACCGGGGCCAGCTCGCCAAGCTGGTCAACAACGTCTCGCAGCTGTACGACACGGTCTCGGCCCTGCCCGTCTACGACGCCGACCCCACCGCGATCCGGGTCCTGCACGTCTCCGACATCCACCTCAACCTCATCGCGTGGAACCTCATCCGCTCCATCACCGCCCAGTTCAAGATCGACGTCGTCGTCGACACCGGGGACATAACCGACCACGGGACCGGCCCCGAGGACAACTTCGTCGAGGAGATCGGCAACCTCGGGGTGCCGTACGTCTTCGTCCGGGGGAACCACGACTCCAAGGCCACCCAGCGCGCCGTGGCCAGGCAGAAGGGCGCGGTCGTGCTCGACGACTCCGTCAAGACCGTCGCCGGGCTCCGCATCTACGGCCTCGGCGACCCCCGCTTCACCCCCGACAAGTCCGTCGCCGTCGACTCCGATCCCAACTCCCTCGCCGCCCTGGGGCGGGCGCACGCCACCCGCCTCACCCAGGTGTTCGGGCAGGTCGACCTGGTGGCGGTGCACGACGCGACGATCGGCAGGTCCTTCTCCGGCACGGTCCCCATGGTCCTCGCGGGACACGCCCACGCCCGCTCGACCGAACTGCTGCCGTCCGGCACCCGCGTCCTCGTCCAGGGCTCCACCGGCGGCGCCGGCCTGCGCGCCCTCGAACACGACGAACCCACCCCCGTGATGGCCTCGGTTCTGTACTTCGACCGGGAGACGCGCCGCCTGCGGGCCTGGGACGACATCACCCTCGGGGGACTCGGCGAGCAGTCAGTGCAGATCCAACGTCACCTTGAGAGTGACCCTGGGCGTACAATTTTCCCGGAGCCGACGATCAGCCCGTCCCCGACGGGACCGACCGGAGGCGCCGCGACGCCGTGAGCCGGGAAACCGCTTTGGCATCGGGGGCGAAAGTCCCCTATGCTTCAGAGGTCTCCAGCGGGAAGACGGCAATGGCAGTGGGACGAAAGTCCTTACGCCCCCATCGTCTAGTGGCCTAGGACACCGCCCTTTCAAGGCGGCGACACGGGTTCGAATCCCGTTGGGGGCACGGCCGAGCGAAAGCTCGCCAGGGAAACGGCAGGTCGAAGGCCTCCGAAGACCTGGTAAGCTAAGCAAGGCAAGACGGACGGAAGCGAAAAACTTCCGAACGAAGCAAGGTCCTGTAGAGCAGTTTGGAGTGCTCGCCACCCTGTCAAGGTGGAGGTCGCGGGTTCAAGTCCCGTCAGGACCGCTCTGGTAGGTGACAACCCCACCATCCAGGTCAGGTAGCTCAGTTGGTACGAGCGTCCGCCTGAAAAGCGGAAGGTCGGCGGTTCGACCCCGCCCCTGACCACATCATCTGAGCAGCACAAACGCCCCGTACGGATTATCGTGCGGGGCTTTTTGATCTCCAATGACAGTAACGCTTAGCCGCAAGCTCTTACGTTGATATGGGTGCATTTCGACTTCGGGGAGCCTGTGAGCTGTGAGTTCGTGATCCGAACTGGTTGGGCGAGCAGTTGTTTCCCATGACCGCCCCGCCGACCACTGCCCCGCCTCCACCGCGCACCGGGGGCGGGGTCTCATCATTCCCGGCGACGAAGACGACCGGGACGACCGGGCGGATCGCTTCGGAAATCGACGGCCGAAGCGACGCGCACGATCTCGGACAGAGTCGCAGATGATCAGCCACCAGGCGCGCGTGAATTCCCCTGATCGGCGCTGACCGCGTCCGGGTAGGGTGAGGGCATGCTTTGACCCCTGCCCGGTGATCGGGCGCCTCCGCGACCTCCTTCGTCCGTCGCAGCTCAACCCCGGACCCACGAAGGAGATGTCTTTCATGAACACGTCGACCCGCATAGACGTTCCCGACCTGTTCGCCGCGTCTTACGCCGCCAACGGCGCCGAGGCGCGCGCTTGGATCACCGATCTGCCGCGTCTCGGCGGCGAGTTCCTGGACCGCTGGGAACTGCGGCCCGACGGCCCGGCCGCGTACGGCATGGCCTCGCTGGTCCTGCCGGTGCTTCAGGCCGACGGGACCCCTGCCGTCCTGAAGCTTCAACAGCTCCGGGAGGAGACCGCCGGCACCGCCACCGGCCTGCGGGCGTGGAAAGGCGGTGGCATCGTGCGCCTGCTCGACTATGACGAGAAAAGCGGCACGCAGTTGCTGGAACGCCTGGACGCGACCCGGCCCCTATCCTCGGTGGCCGACGATGATGCGGCCGTGCAGATCCTGGCCGGGCTGATGGCCCGCCTGACCTCGTTGCCCGCCCCAGGGGGTCTGCGACGGCTGTCCGACATCGCCGCGGCCATGCTCGACCGGGTCCCGCAGGCCGTACCGGCATTGCAGGACCCTGGCGAACGGCGACTGGTGCGCACCTGCGCGTCCGCCGTGGCCGAACTGGTCGGCGAACCCGGCGACCGCTTGCTGCACTGGGACCTGCACTACGACAACGTCCTGGCGGGGGAACGGGAACCCTGGCTGGCCATTGACCCTGAACCGCTGGCGGGCCACCCGGGGTTCGAGTTGCTGCCGGCACTGGACAACCGGTGGGAGGAGGCGGAGGCCACCGGTGATGTGGCTCGCGCGGTGCTGCGCCGCTTCGACCTGCTGACCGAGGCCCTCGGCCTCGATCGGGGGCGGGCAGTCGGATGGACGCTCGGCCGCGTGCTGCAAAACGCCCTGTGGGACATCGAAGACGGCAAGACCGCCCTCGGACCCGCCCAGGTCGCCATCGCCATGGCGCTGCTGCGGCGGGACTGAACAGGGGGATGGCCTCCGCGGTTTCGCCGGGGGATCAGGTGCTGAAGGGGCGCTTCGCGTTTGCGGGCCGGACCAGCTCGGAGCCCCGCCGGGACTGCAGGGGGCTCACGTTCGTCGTCGAGGGCGCCGAAGGAGCTGAGGGAGACGCGAGCCCGGATCGCCATGATCGCTCCGGCGTCGCCTGTGACGGAGGTTCTCAGTTCACGGCTTGCGGGCGACCGCTCACGGCTTGCGGGCGACCGCGCCGTACTGCGGGATGTCGTGGTCGGTGAACCGGGTGTCGGGGTCCGGACGCCACTGCGGCAGCGGGACGAGACCCGGCTCCAGGATCTCCAGGCCGTCGAAGAACCGGAGGATCTCCTCGGGGTGGCGCAGAGTGATCGGGGTGGCCCCGCTGGCGTTCCAGGCCGCCGCCGCGGCGTCCATGGCCTCGGTGTGGATGCCCTGGGTGATCGTCAGGTAGCTGCCGGAGGGCAGGGCGTCGACGAGCGCGCCGACCGCTGCCAGCGCCTGCTCCTGGTCGGGGACGAACTCCAGGACGCCCAGCAGCATGAGCGAGATCGGCAGGTTGAAGTCGAGGGTTTCGGCGGCCGGCCCCAGGATCGTTTCGGGCTCGCGCAGGTCCGCGTCGACGTAGGCGCTGGCTCCCTCGGGGGTGCTGCGCAGCAGGGCGCGGGCGTGGTTGAGGACGACGGGGTCGTTGTCGACGTAGACGATCCGGGATTCCGGAGCGACCCGCTGGGCCACCTCGTGGGTGTTGTTCGCGGTGGGGATGCCGGTGCCGACGTCGAGGAACTGCCGGACGCCCGGGTCGCCGGCGAGGTGCCGGACGCTCCGGCCGAGGAACTCCCGTTCGGCGCGGGCGGCGGTGACCAGGCCCGGCATGACGGCCAGGATCTCGTCGCCGACGGCGCGGTCGGAGGCGAAGTGGTCCTTGCCGCCCAGCCAGTAGTCGTACACCCGGGCGGGGTGCGGCACGCTCGGATCGATGCGGTCCATGATGTTCTGCGTCGTCTCGGAGGATGCGTCCGGCATGGCTTCCCGCTCTCGTGGAGATCCAGCTCCCTCCGGATCAACTTAGCCGTCCCAGGACGGCATCGAAGATTGAATGGTGACTTTTCCGTGGATCGTGGGCGTTCGGCCCTTTCTGTCAGGTCCCATCGGGTCCTGCCGGGCCGGCATTCGGACCTGCCTGCCGGGCGCACCGAAGCCCCTGAGCCGGCGGTGGCCCGGGAGAGACGGCGGAAGCGGATCCAGGCATTCCGTCCCGGGCGGCTCATGCCACGGGGGTGCGGCCCGGTCCGCTTCCGCCGTCCGGTTAGGATCCCGCCATCTGCCGATCTCTGGAGGATTGAACGGTGACCTTGCCCCCGCCGCGCAGCGGTGACGAACGCAGGCGTGACACGCTTGCCCGGCTGGTCCACGACGTGGACGTCTGGGTGGCGTCGGCGGACGACGACGGCAATCCCTACCTGGTGCCGCTCTCGTTCCTCTGGGACGACGGAGCGCTGATCGTGTCCACCTCCCTGGCCACCCCGACGGGGAGGAACCTCAGCTCGAACGGGCGCGTCCGGATAGGGCTCGGGGTCACGCGCGACGTGGTGATGATCGACGGCGCGGCCGAGACGATCCCCTCCGACCGGATGCCGCAGGAACTCGCGGACGCGTTCGCGGAGAAGACCGGGTTCGACCCGAGGAAGAGCGGCGACGACTACCTGTACTTCAGGATCGTGCCCACCGGCGTCCAGGCGTGGCGAGAGGTGAACGAGCTCAAGGGCCGTAACCTCATGCGTGACGGGAACTGGCTGGTCTAGCTCTCTGTCGGGCCGCGTGCCCCGGCGGCGCGTGTCCGGCTCTCTGCCGGAGCGCGTGCTCCGACTACGTGTGTCCGGCTCTCTGTCGGGCCGCGTGCCTCGGCGGCGCGTACGGCTCGCCGACCGTGGAGGAGTCCCATGACGACCATCGCCGTCACCGGCGTCACAGGGCGGCTCGGCGGCCGCGTCGCCCACCGGCTGGCCGCCGCCGGCGTCACGCAGAGGCTGATCGCCCGCGATCCGGCCCGTGCGCCGCGGCTGGCGGGCGCGACGGTGGCGCGGGCCGAGTACGGCGACGCCGAGGCCGTGAGCCGGGCCCTCGACGGCGTCGGCGCCGTGCTGATGGTCTCGGCCGCCGAGACCCCCGACCGGGTGGAACGGCACCGCGCCTTCGTCGACGCCGCGCTCGCCGCGGGCGTCGGGCATCTCGTCTACATCTCCTTCTACGGCGCGTCCCCCACCGCCACCTTCACCCTGGCCCGTGACCACTGGGCCACCGAGGAGCACATCCGCGCCACCGGCCTGCCGTTCACCTTCCTCCGGGACAACCTCTACGCCGACTTCCTGCCCTCGATGGTCGGCGAGGACGGCGTGATCCGAGGTCCGGCGGGACAGGGCCGCGTCTCCGTCGTGGCGCAGGACGACATCGCCGACGTCGCCGCCGCCGTCGTGCGGGCGCCCGGCGGTCACGCGGGAAGGAGCTACGACCTGACCGGGCCGGAGGATCTGACCTTCGCCGAGATCGCCGCCGTCATCGGCTCGGCCACCGGCCGCCGGGTGACCTACCGGCCCGAGACCCTTGAGGAGGCCTACGCCTTCCGAGCCTCCTACGGGGCGCCCGCGTGGCAGGTCGACGCCTGGGTGTCGACCTACACCGCCATCGCGGCGGGGGAGATGGAGGGCGTCAGCACCGCCGTACCGGACGTCGCCGGTCGTCCCGCCACCTCCCTGGCCGATCTGCTGCGGAACGCTCGCTGATCCCGTGCCCCGCCCGGGACGCCGCTCCTGTCATCGGGACGGTGGCTCGCGCTCGTTGCTCTTGTCGGGAATTTCGAGATACGTCGAGGTTTCTTCCCTATAGAGGAAAGCTCCTTTCCGCGATGGCTGACAGTGTTGTCCCCATGAGCGACGACACCGCGATCCGCCCCTTCCGCATCGACATCCCCCAGGCCGATCTGGATGATCTGCGCGACCGGCTCCTGCGCACCCGCTTCCCGGGAGAGATGCCGGGTGTGGGCTGGGAGCGGGGTGTTCCCCAGAGCTACCTCGAGGAGCTCGTCGACTACTGGGCCACGGCCTACGACTGGCGCGAGCACGAGACGAAGATCAACGCCTTCCCCCAGTACGTCACCACGATCGACGGCCAGGACATCCACTTCCTGCACGTCCGCTCGCCCGAGCCCGAGGCCACGCCCCTCATCCTCACGCACGGCTGGCCCGGATCGATCGTGGAGTTCCTCGACGTCATCGGGCCGCTCACCGACCCCCGCGCCCACGGCGGCGACCCCGCGGACGCCTTCCACGTGGTCATCCCGTCCATCCCCGGGTACGGCTTCTCCACCCCCGTCACCGAGCAGGGCTGGAACATCCGCCGCATCGCCCAGGCATGGGCCGAGCTGATGAGCCGCCTGGGATACGAGCGGTACGGCGCGCAGGGCGGGGACTGGGGTTCCGGCATCTCCCGCGACCTCGGAGTGGTCGATCCCGAGCACGTCATCGGCGTCCATCTGAACTTCCTGCTCACCTTCCCCAGCGGCGCGCCGGGGGAGCTGGACGAGCTGACCGAGACGGATCGGGAGCGGCTGAAGGGCCTCGACCGCTTCATGAACGACCTGTCCGGATACATGAAGATCCAGTCCACGCGGCCCCAGACCCTGGCGTACGGCCTGGCCGACTCCCCGGCCGGGCAGCTGGCCTGGATCGTGGAGAAGTTCCGGGAGTGGACGGACTCGGAGAAGGTTCCCGAGGACGCCGTCGACCGCGACCGGATGCTCACGAACGTGACGCTGTACTGGCTGACCAACACGGGCGGCTCGTCCGCGCAGCTGTACTACGAGTTCGCGCGCGCCTGGAGCATGCCGGAGGTCTCCACCGTCCCGACCGGCATCGCGATCTTCCCCCACGAGGTCGCGCCGTCCGTCCGCAAGCTCGCCGAGCGGTCCGAGGTCATCGTGCACTGGACCGAGTTCGACCGGGGCGGCCACTTCGCGGCCATGGAGGAGCCGGACCTGCTCATCGGGGACGTGCGGGCGTTCTTCCGGGCCCTCCGCGAGAAGGACCGCTGAATCCGCGAGAAGGACCGCTGAATCCGCGAGAAGGCCCGCCGGGTCCGTGAGAAGTCCCGCTGAAAAGCCCCACGAGAACAGCCGTTGAAAGCCCCTTCATGAGAGGTGCGGTTTTCCCCAGGAGCCTCCGGCGGCCGACCCCATCGCCGCTGGAGGCTCCCCCTCGTAACCTGCTTCCCATGAGGGGGATCCCAGTTGTACGGCGACCGGCGCGGCGCGGGGGCGGCCATGCCTCGTGATGGGCTGCGCCGTGGCGGCCTGATGGTTCTCACACTGCTGGTGGGGACGCTCACCGCGGCCATGGAACTGCTCTGGCTGCTCGCCGCCACCCCGTGCCTCGCTCTGCCGCGCCTGCGCCCCGAGGTGCTGGAGGCCTCGGCCCGGATCGCCTCGTTCGAGGCCCGGCGGCTGGGGATGGGGGCGGGCGGCTACAACGGTGTGCGGGCGCACCGCTATCTCTCCGTGCGCTGGGCCGCGGGCGTGCTCGGCGGGTTGGTCCTGCTGACTCTGGGCGTCGGCGCGGGGACCGGGCTGTGGCTGGTGACCGGCTGGCTGGCGGGGGAGAGTCCGGACGGCATCGAGCCGACCGCGCCGGTCGTGATCTACATCGCGGTGCTGGGAACGGTCCTGCTGTTCCTGAACCTGACCGGCATCGCCGGGGTGGTGACACTGGAGCGATGGCTGGTGACCCACCTTCTCAGGCTCAGTCCCACGGAGATCCTCGAACGCCGGATCGCCGAGCTGGCCGAGACCCGCGCCGGGATCGTGGCCGCGGTGGACGTCGAGCGGCGCAGGATCGAGCGTGACCTGCACGACGGGCTGCAGCAACGCCTCGTCGCCCTCGCCATGCTGATCGGCCGGGCCAGGCGCGGCCGTTCGCCCGAGCTCCTGGACGACCTGCTCCGCCAGGCGCACGAAGACGCGCAGCAGGCCCTGTCCGACCTACGGGAGGTGGCCTGGCGGGTCTACCCGAGCGCACTCGACTCCCTGGGGTTGCGCGAGGCGCTCGCCGGGGTGGCCGAGCGCTCCGCCGTGCCCGTGCGGATCTCCTACGATCTGGACGGGCGGCCCACCACGACGGTCGAGACGGCCGCCTACTTCGTGGTGTGCGAGGCCGTGACGAACGCGGCGAAGCATGCCGGGGCGGATCTGATCACCGTCCGGGTCGCATCGGAGGAAGGCAGGATCCTGGTGCAGGTGATCGACGACGGCAAGGGCGGCGCGGTCCTCTCGGGGAGCGGGTTGTCGGGTCTGGCCCGCCGGGTCGCCGCGCTGGACGGGCACTTCAGCGTGATCAGCCCGGCCGGAGGGCCGACAGTGGTGACGGCGGAGCTCCTCTGCGCCTCGGCTGCCATGACGCGGGAGCGGTCGCCCGGACCGGACGGGGCGGCCGCGACGCCGGAGCGCTCGCCTGGGATGGCGGGATGGTCGTGAGGGCTCGGCGGGGTGACGTGAGGGTGGTGGGACGGCCATGAGGCCGGTGGGATGGTCGTGAGAGTGGCGGGGTGGTCATGAGGGTGGTTCTGGCGGAAGACTCCACGTTGCTGCGCGAGGGGCTGGTACGGCTCCTGCTGGAGGAGGGTCACGAGGTTCCGGCCGCGGTCGGGGACGGCGAGGCGCTGATGGCGGCCGTGGCAGAGCACTCGCCCGACATCGTGGTGGCGGACGTGCGGATGCCGCCGACCCACACCGACGAGGGACTGCGGGCGGTTCTGGAGATCCGCCGGCGCCATCCCGGCGCGCGGGTGCTGGTGTTGTCGCAGTACGTGGAGAAGAAGTACGCCACCGAGCTGATGAGCGGCGACGTCAACGGCGTCGGCTACCTGCTCAAGGATCGGGTGGCGCAGGTCGGAGACTTCCTGGACGCGCTGGAGCGGGTGGCCGCCGGGGGCGCGGCGTTCGACCCGGAGGTGGTGCGGCAGCTGCTGGCCCGCACCACACAGGCCGATCCGGTCTCCAGGCTCACCCCACGGGAGCGGGAGGTGCTGGAGCACATGGCCCAGGGCCTGACCAACGCCTCGATCGCCGACCGGCTGTTCGTCTCGCAGAGCGCGGTGGAGAAGCACATCAATGCGGTCTTCGACAAGCTCCAGCTCCTGGACGTGTCCGGATACAGCCGGCGAGTGCTGGCCGTGCTGCGCTTCCTGGAGTCCTGAGCCGGTCCCGGGAGACCCGGGCGTGGCCAAAGGCGGGCGGTCAAAGGCGGGCGGACCCGGACGGGTGCGGGCGTGGCCAAAGGCGGGCGGTCAAAGGCGGGCAGACCCGAACGGGTGCGGGTGGGGTCAGAGGCGGGCGGTCAGAGGCGGGCGGAGGCGGGCGGAGTCGCGAGCCGGATCCGGAACTTTCGGTGGATCTCCGGCAGCCACTGTGGGATCTTGGGAAAGGCTTCTCCGAGCAGGGGATGGGAACTAGAGTTCGGATATGAATCCCGTCTTGCTCCTCATCGACGTTCAGCGGAACATGCTTCAGCCTCCCGAACCGGTGCCCGGCGCGGAAGAGATCTCGGCCGCGATCGACACGTTGCTGAAGCGCGCCCGCGCCACCGGGATGCCGGTGGTCTTCGTGCGGAACAACGGTGGGGCGGACGACCCCGACGCCCCCGGGACGCCGGGCTGGGAGCTGGTCCACGAGTTGCTTCCGGGGGAGCACGTGGTCGACAAGCACGCCCCCAACGCGTTCGCCGGCACCAGCCTCGCCTGGCTCCTCCCGCCCGCGGCGCCCGTCGTGGTCGCCGGGATGCAGAGCGAGTGGTGCGTTCGCGAGACCTCCCTGGCCGCCCTGGAACGGGGGCACACGGTCACGCTCGTGCGGGGCGCGCACGCGACCTATGACGGGGATGAACCCGCCGCGGACATCTCCCGGAAGGTTGAAGAGGAGCTGACCGCGGCGGGCGTCAGGGTGGCCACGCCGTCCGAGTTGTTCTGACTCCCTCCCGGGTCGTGTGCCGCGTGCTCAGCAGTGCCTTGGCGGCCACCGCGACGCAGACCAGGCCGAGCAGGAAGCCCCAGGCGACGTCGCTCAGGTGGTGCATGCCGCGGTACATCCGGGAGTAGGCGATTCCCAGCGGGATCCCCAGGCCGACCAGCCACCACAGCACATTCAAGATCTTGTAGCGGTGGGTGTGGAGGGTCAGCACCAGGGCCACACCGCAGTAGAAGGCGACCGCGGCGCTGGTGTGCCCGGAGGGGAAGCTGGAGGTGGGTGGGGCCGGGTCCAGCCGCTCGACCTCGGGCCTGTCGCGCTTGGCCAGGACGGTCGAGAGCAGGAAGATGATCGACTGCGACCACACGGCCACCACGAGGAAGAGCGACTCGTTCCAGCGCTTGAACACCAGCCGGAAGACGACCACGAGCACGGCGGTGGCTATGACGATCACGGGTGTGTCGGACAGCTTCGACAGCACGTCCGTGACGTCGCTCCAGAAGGTCGTACGGCCGTCGGCCAGTTCCTCGTTGACCCCCTGGTCGTTGGCGCCGATGGTGGTCGTCTCCAGGACCTTGGTGATCAGCAGGCCGACGCCGATCGTCAGAGCGGCCATGATGGACAGCGGTAACAGGATGAGGCGGAGAGCGCTCCTGCCATCGATCGGCATCCTCGACATGGTGCCCCAGCTACCCCAAAAAGGGACTAGAGAACGCTCAACTTCACATCAAAGCGACGGGTTTTCCGTACGCGACACGTCCAGAGGTTTCCTGCTGCAGACAGACGCCTTCCGCAGGAGCCCCCGAAGAGGCCGAGGGGTTTCCCCTGGGGGGACTGCCGGCCTGAGACGTCTCGCCTAAGAGGTCTGGCCCCTCGGGAAGCCCCGCCCCTCGACGGAATCCGCCTCCTCGGGAGCCTCGGAGACCTCGGGCTCGACGCCCTCTTCGTACGGCACGGCCGGTCTGTGGCCCTCGTCACGGCGCCAGGTCTCGTAACCCGTGGCGGTGGCCGCGACGGTCGCCAGACCCAGCGCGACCCCGGCGACCACGTCGCTGACCCAGTGCACGCCGAGCCCCACC
Organism: Planobispora longispora; assembly: GCF_016863135.1. Taxonomy (GTDB): domain Bacteria; phylum Actinomycetota; class Actinomycetes; order Streptosporangiales; family Streptosporangiaceae; genus Planobispora; species Planobispora longispora. Next base: position 59,518 of record NZ_BOOH01000045.1, on the reverse strand, counting down.
CTGCTGTAGGCGACGAAGACCGTGATCGCCGCCGCCGTGATCCAGGCCGCCAGGTGGGTCCACCGGTGCTTGAGGACGGGGAGCAGGAGGAGAACCAGCATGCTCGTCCCCGTCGCCGCGGCCATCGCGTGGCCGGAGGGGAACGAGGGCCCGGGCGCCCACGACACCGCGTCGGGCAGGATGGGACGGGCCCGGTCGACCAGTTCCTTGACCGCGAGGTTCAGCAGCCCGCTGACGGTGATCGTGACGACCGACCAGACCGCCAGGCGCGGCCACCCCCGCACCCAGAGCCAGATCGCCGCGAGCACCGCGAGGACGCGCCACGTCCACGGCCCGAACACCTCGGTCGCCACGCTGAGGAAGTCCGTGTAGCCCGGGATGGAGAGCGCGTGCCCGTAGAAGAGCCGGGCCATGCCCTCGTCGAAGTTGTTCAGCGGCTCGAACGAGGACAGCACCAGTACCAGCAGCAGCATGAACGGCATCGCGAACAGGGTGACGGCCACCGTGGCGAGCGTGAGCCGTACACCCAGCCGCTGGTTCGTCCCCTGGCGATCGAGCAATCTGACCATCACCTATGGCTACCCCGATGCGGGGGTTCATGCATGGGACGGCGGATGAGAGTCCGCTGGGAGTTCGGGAAGGGAGAGTGCAGACGGCAGGGACTCGACCTGCGGGGATCCAGACGGCAGAGGCGCGAAGGATGGAGGCTCGGACGACACGGATTCGAAGGACGGAGGCTCGGACGGCTCGGATCCCGGCGACAGGGATCCGGGAAACCGCCTTCAAGCGGCGTGGCGGGCCTCGCGGCGGGTGGTCCAGCGCAGCACGTCGCAGTGGCGCCGCTCCGCCTCGCCGAGGGTGGGCTCGCCGGAGTAGGCGTCGAGCACGGCCCGCAGGTGCGGCATCTGCTCGGTCACATCGGCCCACGCCTGGTCGGGGCCGCCCATGCCCAGCTCGATCAGCGTGTCCAGGTGCGCGGCGTAGGCCGTCCACCACTGGCGGCTCAGCTCCGCCAGGAACCCGCCCAGCCCGCCGAACTCCTGCTCGATCTCGGCCTCCCACCAAGGCGGGACGGTGGTGTGCCCGGTCTCGATGAGATCGCGCAGGATGACGTGCGCCAGGGTGCGCCGGCGGCGGACGGCGGTGGAACGCGAGGGGATGTCCATGCCCACAGCTTGCCGATCTTCGCTTGCCGAATGTTTAACAAGGTGTTGACGATCATATGCGGCGTGGATCGGCCGGGTCCCGGACACTCGCCTAAATCTCCTTCCCCGGGGCAGATGTAAGCCTCAGAACAGATCCCCGAGCATGACGAAAGGCATCCCCCGATATGACGCGCACTGACCACGACACGCTGGTCGCGGGCCTCAGAGGGCTTCAGCCGACGGTCCCGGCCCCGGGCATCGTCGAGCAGCTCGAGCGGACGGTCGGGGTCGTCGACGTCTTGCTCGGACACTCGGGTGCGGGCTTGATGTTCAGCGGGGAGCAGGGGGAACTCCGTTACCTGGTCACCACCGACGAGGCGGGTCACAGCCTCGAAGGGGCTCAGCTCCACACCGGCCGGGGCCCGTGCATCTCCTCCTTCGCCGGGGGGACCGCGGTCACCTCCTGCGACGTGCGGAACGATCCGCGCTGGCCGGAACTCGCCGAGCGGCTCCACCCCGACGTGCGCGCGGTCGCCGGAGTGCCGGTACGGCTCGGCGGGCGGCCGGTCGGCACGCTCAACGTCTACCGGTCCGCCCCCTACGACTGGAACGGCTCCGACCTGGAGTCCCTCCACGCCTACGCCGGCGTCGTCGAGCAGATACTCACCTCCGTGATCGCGGCCGAGGAGAAGAGCGTCCTGGCCGACCAGCTCCAGTACGCTCTCGACTACCGGGTGGTCATCGAGCGGGCCATCGGTTACCTGATGGGCAAGCACGACCTCACCGCCGCGCAGGCGTTCACCGGCTTGCGCAAGCGGGCCAGGGACAGCCGCCGCAGGGTGGCCGACCTGGCGGCCGAAGTGCTCGCCGAGGCGGCGGGCGAGCCGGGGTGACCCTGCTGGCCGAGTACAGCTAGTACGGCGGGCCGGGGTGATCCGGCGCCCGGCCGGGGGGCTAACCTGACCGGTGATGTACCGATTCCTTTTCACGCAGATTCTCAGCCGCCTCGACCCGGAGGACATCCACCACCTGACGGTCCGGGGGCTCCGCGTGCTCTCCGCGGCGCCGGTGGCCAAGAAGGTCCTCCATCGTCGCCTCGCGCCCCGTGACCCGGCGCTGCGGGTGCAGGCGTTCGGCGTGCACTTCCCGGGCCCGTTCGGGCTGGCGGCGGGCTTCGACAAGGACGCCGGATGCGTGGAGGCCATGTCCGCGCTCGGCTTCAGCCACGTCGAGGTGGGCACGATCACCGCCCACGCCCAGCCGGGCAACGCCAGGCCCCGGCTGTTCCGGCTGGTGAAGGACCGGGCGGTCATCAACCGGATGGGCTTCAACAACGCGGGCGCGGACGCCGCGGCCAGGACGTTGAGCAGGACCCGCGGGGTGCCGGCGATCGTCGGGATCAACATCGGCAAGACCAAGGTCGTGCCCGAGTCCGAGGCCGTCCACGACTACGTGGCCAGCGCCAAGCGACTGGCGCCGCTCGCCGACTACCTGGTCGTCAATGTGAGTTCGCCCAACACTCCGGGCCTGCGGAACCTCCAGGCCGTGGAACTGCTGCGCCCGCTGCTCCAGGCGGTCAAGGAGGTCGCCGACGGCACCCCGAAGCGCACCCCGCTGCTCGTCAAGATCGCTCCCGATCTGGCGGACGAGGACGTGGACGCGGTCGCCGACCTCGCCCTGGAGCTCGGGCTCGACGGCATCATCGCGACCAACACCACGATCAGCCGCGAGGGCGTCGCCAGCGACGAGACCGGCGGCCTGTCGGGGCGCCCGCTGAAGGCCCGGTCGCTGGAGGTGCTCCGCAGGCTCCGGGTCCGGGTGGGCGACCGGCTCACCCTCGTCTCCGTCGGCGGAGTCGAGGACGTCGACGACGTCTGGGAGCGCCTGCTCGCCGGAGCCACCCTGGTCCAGGGCTACACCGCCATGATCTACAAGGGCCCGCTGTGGGCGCACCGCATCCACCGGCAGCTCGCCCGGCGCATGCGCCGCCACGGCGTCGACGATCTCCGCGAGATCATCGGCCGTACGGCGCGCTGAGTTATACCCTGGGTGGGTAACCCACAGACCTGGAGGCGTGATGAGCGTGACCACATACACCGTCACCGGCATGACCTGCGGCCACTGCGTCAGCTCGGTCAAGGAGGAGGTCGGCGAAGTCCCGGGCGTCACCGGGGTCGACGTCGACCTGCAGTCCGGCCGGGTCGAGGTGACCGGCGACAACCTCGACGACGGGGCCGTCCGCGCCGCCATCGAGGAAGCCGGCTACTCGGTGGCGGGCTGAGGAGACCGAGCACTCCGTTCCGAACGCTCCGCACGGCCGTGCCCTGTGCTTCCGGCACGGCCGTGCTTTGCGCTTCCGATACGGCCGTGACCTGTGCTTCCGGTACGCCCGTGTTCGGTGACCTGTGCTTCTGGTACGTCCGTGTTCGGTGACCCGTGCTTCTCCGTACGGCTCCGCCCCGGTCACCGCCACCCGCCGACCGGGGCGCGGCCCGTCACCCCACGCTCCTCGGGCGCGCCGCCCCGCGCCGCGACGCCGTCCGGCCGGAGATCAATCGGCCGGGACGTCCGGTAGGAGGTCAATCACTCGGGGCGTTCGGTCGGAGGTCAATCACTCGGGGCGTTCGGCCTGGAGTCGCCGTAGACCGGGTTCTTCGCCACCCGCTTCTCCGACACCAGCAGCCGGACCGTTCCGGCGCTCTCCGATTCGGCCGCCCACACGACCCAGTGGTCGCCGACCCGGGCGGACTGCTCGTCCGGGCTCACCGAGAAGCCGTCGCCGCCCTCGTCGGGTGTGATGATCTGGTAGACCACGGTCAGGCCGCGCTTGCGCGCCTCGGCCGCGACCTCGCCCACGGTGCGCTCGACGGGGTCGTAACCCTCCAGCATCTCGCCCTTCGCCTCGGCCATCGCATGGGCGCCGTACCGCTCACCCGGCCGGGCCGGCCGGCCCAGGTAGACGGTCCCCTTGCCGCTGAACCCCTTGGAGACCGTCACGGTCAGCGCGCAGCCGGGGGAGCCCGGGGCGCACCCCTCCGGGGACAGGCCGCCGCCCAGCTTGTCGTCGCCGTTCGTGCCGGAGGACCCGTACCGCACGATGTCGCCCACCCGGGTCGGCGAGGCGGGCACCAGCTGCAGGCCGACATCGAGGCCCAGCGCCTTGAACCCCTCGGAGTACAGGGCGTGGTCGGCGAACGGATCCTTGATCGTCGCCACGTACTCGTCGCCGCGCAGCTCGATGTCGATGGCCGCGTTGGCGTAGGAGGTCGCCGTGCCGGCGCGTTCCTGCACCAGCGTGAACCCGATCACGGCGGCCACGGCCAGCACGGTGGTGACCGCCAGGCCCGCCACCAGGCGGGGCATCGCGCCGCGGCGCCTGACCGGCCCGGACGGGCCGGTTCCGGCGGCGTCCGGGCCGGTCCCGGCGATGGCGGTCAGCAGCCGCCGTTCCTGGTCGCGCAGGTCGGCCAGGCCGGGGCGCGGGACCTCCGCGCGGAAACGCTCAAGATGGGTCATCTCACTCATGGACGGGCTCCTCGCTGACGGCGGTAAGCGGGTTGACCCCGCCGAGTTCGCTCCTGAGCCTGGTGCGCGCCCGGTTGACGCGTGAGCGGACCGTGCCCAGCCGGACGTTCAGTGCCTCGGCGACCTCCGGATAGGTGAGGCCGCCCCAGGCGACCAGCAGCAACGCGTCACGGTGGCCTCGCGGCAGAGCCGCCAGCGCGCCCGCGAGGCGGCGGTGGGCCGCCTCGGCGCTCAGCCGTTCGTTGCTGCGCTCGGTGAACGGAGCCAGCACGGGGTCGGTCCCGGTGCGCTCCACGACACGCAGCTGGTGGACCTCCGTGCGCACGTGCCGTCTCATCAGATTGGTCGCGATCCCGTACAGCCACGGCCTCGCGTTCGGACGGGCCGCGTCGTAACCGCCGCGCTGCCGGAAGGCCGTCAGGAACGTCTCCGCCACGATGTCGTCGGCGGCGTGGCCGCCCAGCCTGCGGGTGACGTAGCGGGCGATGTCGGGGGCGTACCGCCGGAAGAGCTCCGCGAACGCCTCCGGGTCATGCCGGGACCGTTCGATGAAGGAGACATCGTCGTCCTCCGCCCGGCTGCTCTCACTCATTCTGTGCCTCTCGGCTCTGGATCAGATCATCCGTTGTTGCCGAGAACGCCCCGAACGGTTCCCCGGGAGAGACGGGTCCGGGCGAACGGTCCCGCGAGGGATCCGCCGGAGAGGCGGCGGGCCCCGGATCATGCCGCCCGGAGGCGGCGGTCCTTGGTCACACCGTTCGGAGACGGCGGGCCTCGGGCTACGCCGTCCGGAGGCGGTGGTGCGCGTGAAGGAGTTCGAGGCTCCCGGGGAGCTGCGAGTGCAGCGGGCCGGGCAGCGCGTCGGGCGTGAACCAGCCCAGCTCGTCGAACTTGTGCGGCTCCCCGATCGCGACCTCGCCGGGGTTCACCTTGACTGCGAAGACCACCGCGACCCAGTGGGAGGTGACCGGGTCGCCGCGCAGGACGTTGCGGACGCCGATCGTCTCGATCTCCAGCGCCTCGGCGGAGTATTCCTCGCGGACCTCCCGGGCGACCGCCGCCTCGAACGTCTCGCCGTACTCCAGTGCCCCGGCGCCGCAGTCCCACGTCCCGGGCTCGTCCCGCGCCCCGGCGCCGCGCCGGGCCAGCAGCACCCGGCCCGCGCCGTCATGACAGACGAACACGCAGGAGACGGAGGGCGCCTTGGGCGCGCTCCGGGGGGCGGGAGCGTTCGAGGAGGGGGAGAGGGCAGCGCTCATGCCTCCGGAGCGTACTGAGCGGGGCGATGCCCCAGCCAGCCGTTTTACCCGGCCCGCCTCACCCTGACCCGCCCCGCCTCCAACCCGGTCCGGCCAGGCCAGAGTCGGATGCCGGGTCGCGGCGGGGCCGGACGCCGAGCCGGATACCGGGCCGTGGGGCGGAGGCCGAGCTGAAGCCGGATGCCGGGTGGGGCGGGAGGGGGCGGGATCAGATGCTGGGGCGGGTGGAGTCGGCGGTGAGGGTCAGCTCCTCCACGTGCTTCATGCTCTCGCGCACGTCGATGACGCCCGGCCGGTGCCGGCGCCATCCGGACCCGCCGCGCTGCCAGGGGCGCGGCCCGTCCAGCGGGCGGTATTCGACGCCCAGCGCGTCCAGCCGCCGCAGGTGCCGCTCCAGCCGGGCGGGGAACGAGGCGTCGGCGGATCCCGCCCAGGCGACCTCGGCCAGCGCGCATCCCCGCGGCCAGGCACGGTAGTCGACGGCCCGGCCGTCGGGCAGGCGCTCGCTCCACAGCTGGAACTGCGCGCCCAGCACGTGCCCGGCCTCCTCGGCGGTCCACGCCTCGGGGATCGGCGCGAACCCCGCCACGTCGCTCACCGTGGTCGCGTCGCCGATGGCGACCGGCTCCTCCTCCGAGGACGCCTCCGCGTAGTCGAAGTAGAGCGGGAAGATCGGCGTCTGCACCACGTCGTGCCCGGCCGCGGCGGCCCGCCGGGCCACGCCGAGCCCGCGCCACGGCATGACGACCGTGTCGGGGCGGAGCATGCCGCTGACGAACGCCTCGTCCCAGACGACCGCGCGGCTGCCCCGCTCGGCCAGCACGTCCGCCAGCCGCCGCAGGAACCACGCGTGCAGACCGGCCAGGTCGGGCAGGCCCAGCTCGGCCTGGAACGCGGTGATCTCCGGCGAGGCCGCCCAGTCGTCGAGAACGCACTCGTCCCCGCCGAGGTGCACGTACGGAGTCTCGCCGAGCGCCCCGAGCAGCTCGTCGAGCACGACGGTCAGGAAGTCGATCGTCGGCGGGAGGGGGGAGAGGATCGCCGGGGAGATGCCCCACCGCTCCAGCACGGGGAACGGCTCCGGCTCCCGGCCGCCGGTCGCCCGCGCGTCGAGCTCCGGGTAGGCGGCGAGGACGGCCGAGGCGTGGCCGGGCACGTCGATCTCCGGCACGATCGTCACGGCCCGGGCCCTGCCGTAGGCGGCGATCTCCGCCAGGTCGTCCAGGGTGTAGTAACCGCCGTGCGGGACGCCGTCGAAGGACGGCTCCTCGCGGTAGTAGCTGGTGGTCGTCTGGGGCCGGTGCGAGGCGACCTCGTGCAGCCGGGGGTAGGCCCGGCTCTCGAACCGCCAGCCCTGGTCGTCCACCAGGTGCAGGTGGAGCCGGTTCAGCTTGTGCGCCGCCATGAGGTCGATCATCCGCAGCACCTCCCGCTTGGGCAGGAAGTGCCGGGCCACGTCCAGGTGCGTCCCGCGCCAGGGGAACCGCGGCGCGTCGGTCACCCGTACCAGCGGCACCTCCCCGCCGGCCGGGACGCTCCGGAACGCCGTGTCGGGCAGGAGCTGGCGCAACGTCTGCCCGGCGTAGAAGGCGCCGGACCGGTCGGCCGCCGCGATGAGCACGCCTTGCGCGGTCACCTCCAGCCGGTAGGCCTCCGGGCCCAGCGACGCGTCGCGCTCGATCGTGACCGTGCCGGATTCGGCGGGGCGCAGGTCCAGCGTGGTGAGCGCCTGCCGTACGGCGTCCACCAGTTCGGCGGGGCCGGAGACGGAGTCACCGGGGGAGAGGGTGAAGGATTCTGAACCGGACTCGGCGGACGTGGGACGGGGCAGGAGGTCGGTCATGGCCCTAAATCATGTCAAATCTCCCCGGAACCCTCCGGGAACCAGTCGAATGTTGTGCATAGCGACCATGATCGTCGCGAAGCCCGAAGCCCGAAGCCCGAAGCCCGAAGCCCGAAGCCCGAAGCCCGAAGCCCGATACCGAGCCGATGCCGCGCTGGACGTCATCCGCGTCCGGGGCCTCGCGGCGGAAGCCCGCGCGGGACCCCGGTGCCGGGCGCCGGTTCTACCGCAGGTACTGCTCCACCCCGTTGGCCAGGGCGAGGGCGATCCGCTGCCGGAACCTGGCGTCCTGGAACTTCGCCGCCTCGCCGGAGTTCTTCATGTTCCCGCACTCGATGAAGACCTTCGGGACCGTGGAGAGGTTCAGACCGCCGAGGTCGCTCCGGTAGTCCAGGGCGTTGTTCCCGATGTAGGTGGAGTACGGCAGCCCGGTGCCCTCGCGGAAGGCCTTCCGCACGTTGAGGCCGAGCCTCCTGGAGTCGTCCACCACCGCGTCCACCTTGCCGCCGATCTTCTTCGGCATGATCACGTGGAAGCCGCGGTTGCCTGCGGCGGAGCCGTCGGCGTGCACCGAGATCGCCGCGTCCGCCCGGGCCTGGTTGCCGATCCTCGCCCGCTCGGTGATGCACGGTCCGAACGCCGTGTTCCTGCTGCGGGTCAGCTTCACCGTGGCGCCCTTGGCCCGCAGGATCCTGGCCAGGTGCTGGGAGACGTCCCAGGCGAACGCGGCCTCGCTGTAGCCGCTCGTGGTGGCCGTCCCGGTGGTGTCACAGGCCTTCTTCTGGGTCAGGACGTCGACCTGCCTGTTGATCTCCGCGGTGTGCCGGTGGTTGTTCTCGTTGTGCCCCGGGTCGATGACCACGACCTTGCCCTGCAGGGGCTTGACGCCGGTGGCGCCGCCCGTCGCGGGCGCCTCGGCGGTGCCGGTGACGGTGGCCTCCGGGAGCGCGGAGGAGGTCCCCTCGGAGGTTTCCGGATCGGCGGTGCTCTCGGGGCCGGAGCCGGAGCCGGACGGGGAGGCGGATTCCGTGTCGTCGGGCGGGCCGCCGTCGGCGGTCTCCGCCGGGCTCGCGGCGGACTCGCTCGCCCGCTGCGGAGCCGCGTCGGTGTCGTCCGGCGCGCCGCCGCAGGCCGTCGCGGTCAGACCGCACAGGACAAGGGCCGCCGTGAATGCTCTGCCAGTCACGCTCAATCCCCCCGTAGGAACCGTCAGCCCCCCAATCTACGCGTACAGGTACCGCGCCCGCTGGCGGGTTCCCGGGCACGTGCGGCGGCGTGGCCTCCGTGCGTGCCCGGTGCCGGATTCCCGGGGTGTCCGGTGTCAGGTCACCAGACGTGCTCTCCGACCTCCTGCCGCTGCAGCAGCGCGGCGAGCTCGCGGGCGTCCTCGGCGTCGACGCCGAGGACCACGCGTGGGCGGCCCCACGGGTGGTCGATCGAGTGGGCCACGTAACTCGCCACCGAGTCGGATGCCGACTCTCCGTTCCGGCCGCGGCTGGTGCGCCACTGCGCCCACGCCCGCTCCAGCTCGGAGGCGGCGCGCTGAGCGCATGAAACCAGTTCTGGATCACGCATGGTTACCCCCCTTATCAGGACCAGAGTCAACACCAGGGGCCTCTGGCACCCGAAGGGATTTGCCCAGCCTTGGCGCCCGCCTGGAAACGGTGTAACGCTCCAGGCGGGCTGTTTACGATCCGCTGGCGGGGCCGGTGGTGCGCCGTACGACCAGGCGGGGGGTCACCTGGCGCAGGCGGGAGGCCTTGCCGGGGTCGCCGATCCGGTCGCTGAGCAGCGTCGCGGCCGAGCGGCCCATGGCCCGGCGGGGCTGGTCGACGGTGGTGAGGGAGATCGGGAGCAGGCCCGACAGCTGGGAGTTGTCGTAGCCGACCACGGACAGGTCCTCGGGCACGCGCAGGCCGAGTTCGGCCGCGGCGGACAGCACGCCCATGGCCACCCTGTCGCTGGCGGCGAAGATCGCGGTGGGACGCGGGTCGCGGGTCAGCAGGCTGTGCGCCGCCCGGGCGCCGCCCTCCTCGGTGGCCTCGCCCTGCTCGACCGTGATGTACGGCGCCAGCGCGTGCCGCCGCATCGCGACCAGGTAGCCCTCGCACCGGAACCTTCCAGCGGAGGAGCAGGCGCCCTCGATGTGGGCGATCCTGCGGTGGCCGAGTTCCACGAGGTGGTCGATCGCCAGGCGGGAGCCGAGCTGGTCGTCGTCCACGACGATGTCCACGCCGCCCAGGTCGGTCTCGCGCTCGCCCACCACGACCGTCGGCGTGTAGGCGGTCGCCTCGATGAGCGTCTCGCTGGTGGGCGGGATGCCGAGCAGGACGAGCCCGTCCACCCGGAGTTCCAGGAAGGCCTCGACCGCCTCGTCCTCGAAGGCGGGATCCCACTGGCTGTTGCCGATGAGCAGCCGGAGCCCGTCGCCGTGCAGGCTTTCCTGCAGACCGTCGAGGAACTCGGCGTAGAAGGGGTTGTGCAGGTCGGCGACGAGCGCGCCGACCAGGTGGGTGCGGCCCTCGACGAGGCTCCGGGCGACCGCGTTGGGGCGGTAGCCCAGCTCCCTGGCCGCTTGCAGCACGGCCTGCCTGCGGTGCTCGCTGACGTGCGGTGATCCGCGGAGCACCAGGGAGACCAGCGATTTGGAGACGCCGGCTCGCTCAGCGACGTTGCGGATCGTGGGACGCGGACGCGGTGCGGCGCCGTCCGTCGGGACGGGGATGTCGAGCGCACGGGCTCGGCTGGTGGTGGTGATGTCGACCGGCGGTCCTGACATTGGCCTCTCCCCCGGAAATGGTGGGTGGGCACCTGTGCGGGTGTCTGGATGCCCTCTCCCACAAAACGATCCACTTCCGTTTGGGGTACGGCTTTGTTCCGGATGGGGTACAGCTTTCGTGCGGCGGCCCCGGATCTTGACAGCGGCGCCTGGGGGCTCCGACTCCGATAGTGTGCGGGATGTGGGTTCGACATCCGGAGCCGCCAAGCAGGAGAAACCTGCGGCAGGCGGCGCGCGTCCTGCGCGGCGCAGGCTCAGCGTGGACCGGCGCCGTGAGGAACTCATGGCCGCGGCCCTGGAGCTGTTCAGCAAGCACGACGCCGAAGACGTCTCCATCGACGACGTCGCCTCGGCCGCCGGGGCGTCGCGCGCCCTGGTCTACCACTACTTCGGCGGCAAGCAGGAGCTCTACGTCGCCGCGCTGAAGAGCGCCGCGACCCAGCTGGAAGAGCGCCTGCGCCCCCAGGGGAACGGCCGTCCGCTGGATGAGCTGGCCCTGGGGCTCGGACGCTATTTCGACTTCGTGGAGGAGCACGCGGCGGGCTTCGCCGCGTTGCTCAAGGGCGGCCCGGCCAACCGCAGCGGCGAGATCGGGGAGATCGTCGACAGTGTCCGGCACCGCCTGTTCAACCTCATCACGAGGCAGATGCGGGTCGAGGAGCCCGGCCCGACGCTGCGCATGACGCTGCGCTCGTGGATCGCCTCGGTCGAGACGGCCGGCCTCGACTGGCTGGAGCACCGGGACATCGAGCGGCCCGTGCTGGAGCGCATGCTGGTGGATCACATGGTGGCGCTGCTCGGAGTGGCCGCGAGTCACGCGCCGGAGGTCGAGGATCTCCTCCAGGAGCTCGTCCGCGACCAGTTGCTGTAGGGGCGGGGAGCGGACGGCGGCCGTACCGGAGCGTGCGGGGGAACCGGAGTCCGCGGGGCGGAACCGGACTGCCGGGGCAGTTGGGTCATGGAGGGGGAGATCCAGCTGCCGGACGGGTCGCGGGAGGGTCATGGTGGGGCGGCGCCGGGCGTGCGACGCCGCTCTCCACGCAAATCACGTGCCCTCCGCGCTCACGCTCGGTGAGCGCGGGCACGGCTCCCCCGGGGGCCGACGCGGTGCCCCCTCACTCGGAACGCTGCTGCGGAATCCCCGCGAGCAGCGCGCGGACCTCGGTCTCCCGGTAGCGACGGTGACCACCCAGGGTGCGGATGGACGTGAGCTTGCCCGCCTTCGCCCACCGGGTGACCGTCTTGGGATCGACCCGGAACATGGTTGCGACCTCCGCCGGGGTGAGCAGCGGCTCGGCCTCAGGTGTACGAGCTGACATTTGTGCGGCCTCTCCTCCGTGTGGACCGGCGACAGCGATCCTGCGATTTGACGCTTGTCACGGATGTCCTCCTACGGCCCCTGCGTGCGGCTGATGGGGCCATATGCGGCATCACCCGATGTGACCATACAACCACGCAGAGCGATTGGCGAGTCTTTGGGAGACTCATCTCTCTTGTGTACGCGGTGTAGTCACGCTCGGTGATTCTAGCGACACGTTTCGTGGTATCGCAGTGAAAACGGCAAACTACTCAGTTCGCAGATGCGTCCCCGGACGTTGACAGCCCCACTTATGCAGGTCAGAGGGGTGATATGCGACTCAGTTTGCTGATTCGAGAAGTTGTATTGACCTCCAGCGGAGGATCACCCGCTGGTACATGGCGAACGCGAGCTCTTCCTGTCCCGTTTCCAGGCCCGTGAGCGCCGCGGCGAGCTCCGCCACGGACTGATCGGCCTGGAGCTTCTGGTCGTCCATGAGGTGGACGATGCCGCCGTAGTCGAGCTCGACCAGCGAGTGGGGGTGGAACTCCTCCAGCCACCGGGCGACGTCCTCGACCTCGCCGGTCACCCCGGCGTCGCCCACCTGCCTGCGGATGATCTGCAGGGCCCGGGCGGTGCGGCGCCGGGCGTGGGCCATGGTGGTGACGTAGAGGAGGTTGCGGCCGGCGGCGGAGGTCTTGGCCGCGGAGCTCCCGGCCGCCGAGTCTATGGCCGTCGAGTCCTCGGCCGGCGGCTCTCCGGCCGTGGGGCCCGCGGGCCCCTGGTCGCCGCTCAGCACCAGCCAGCGCTCGTTGCCGTCGAAGGGGACGAACCAGGAGATGGGGATGTGCCAGGTCGAGGTTCGGATGTGCGTGCGCAGCGCGGCCGAGCCGCCGCGCCGCTTGAACCGGTCGAAGTCGTCGGCGGTCTGCTCGGCGATGGAGATCGGCACGAACCGCTCGGCCAGCCTGGGGGGCGTGCTCCCGCGGAAACGCGTGAAGGCCAGCCACGAGCGCAGCCTGCTCTGCCAGGGGCAGACGTAGAGCACCTCTTCCACGCGTCGCAGGTAGGCGTTGGGGCTCTCGTGCGGCGGGGCCGGGATCGGGGGCACGCCCAGCAGGCGTGCGACGGCCTCGCCGTGTTCGGCGTGGAGCGCGGTCGCGCGGCGCGGCCGGTCGCGCGCGCCGGCGTAGGTCTCCCATGAGGCGCGTTCCGGCGGGCTGAACGCGGTCAGAGGTTCGTAGACGCGGAGGTACGCGGCATAGGGCAGCACGCTCGCATCGTGCCACGAAGACCCCGCTGTTGTCCGGTATCGACCCGTCCGTCGTGCGGGCCGGTGGGGTCTGACCGCGTCTCGATCGCGTCTCGGCAGGTGAGAAGGGGGGCTTTCCCTCTTCGTTCACCAGCGGTTGTGGTTACCCTGAGAGTGATCTCCGCCGCGAAGGGGCGGCGGACCGGACGACCGGGAGTCACCACAGTGACGGACGTCTTCGGGCTCTCCCACAAGGATGCAAGCCCAGCAGGCACCCCGATGAGCGGACAGGCCAAGCACGAGCAGGTCGTTTTCTGCTCGGACGAGCGCAGCGGCCTCTACGCGATCATCGCGATCTACAACACCGCTCTGGGCCCGGCCCTCGGCGGCACGAGGTTCTATCCCTACGAGAGCGAGCAGGCCGCCCTGGCCGACGTGCTCAACCTCTCCCGGGCGATGGCCTACAAGAACGCCCTGGCGGGTCTCGACCTCGGCGGCGGCAAGGCCGTCATCATCGGCGACCCCGACCGGGACAAGAACGAGGCGATGCTCCGCGCCTACGGCAGGTTCATCCACTCCCTGGGCGGGCGCTACCTGACCGCGTGCGACGTGGGCACCTACAGCGAGGACATGGACCTCGTCGCCCGCGAGACCCCCTACGTGACCGGGCGGACCGTCGCGCACGGCGGCGCCGGGGACTCCTCCATCCTGACCGCCTTCGGGGTGTTCCAGGGCATGCGGGCCGCGGCCGAGCACTCCTTCGGCACGCCGTCGCTGCGCGGCAGGCGGGTCGGGGTCGAGGGCGTCGGGAAGGTCGGCCACCGGCTGGTGGACCTCCTCGTCGAGGACGGCGCCGAGGTCGTGATCTGCGACGTCAGCGAGCAGGCGGTCGAGCGGGTACGGCAGCGCCACCCCCAGGTGGAGGTCGTCGCCGACCAGGTGGAGCTGACCGGGGCGGACATCGACGTCTACGCGCCGTGCGCGCTGGGCGGCGCCCTGGACGACGACACGGTCCTCCGGCTGCGCGCCACGATCGTCTGCGGCGGCGCCAACAACCAGCTCGCCCACCCCGGCGTGGAGAAGCGACTCGCCGACCGCGGCATCCTCTACGCGCCCGACTACGTCGTCAATTCCGGCGGTGTGATCCAGGTCGCCGACGAGATCGGCGGGTTCGATATGGACCGTGCCCGGGCAAAGGCCACCAAGATCTACGCCACGACTCTCAAGATTTTCGCTACGGCGGCGGAGGATGGCGTCCCTCCGGCGGTCGCAGCGGATAGGCTGGCCGAGCGCAGAATGTCGGAAGTCGGGCGAATTAGGGGCATTTGGCTGGGCCGGTAGTCCCTCGCGCCCATACGGCGTACCGAGGCGGGCGCAAAACAGGTACGGTTGTAGTCGAACGAGAGCTGACGCCTCAAGTCGGGTGGCGTCAGTGCGTGGTGCGTTAGCGACGAGGGGTCGGGCACGACCCCACACGAGGGGGTCGAGCCAATGGGGCGCGGCCGAGCAAAGGCCAAGCAGGTCAAGGTTGCTCGCCAGCTGAAGTACAACAGCGGTGGCACCGATCTTGAGCGTCTTCGCCACGAACTCGGAGTCGGAGACGACTCCGACCACAACGACGACGCCGACGACTCCTACGACGAGCTGGCGGATCGCTATGCCGATTACGCCGATGACTTCGGCTCCGACGACGAGCGGGATGACGACTCACGCGGTCGCCGGTAGGCGAATTTTCGTTTGAAAGGCGAATCAGGACACCCGGTGGCCATGGGCCACCGGGTGTCCTATCCGTGCGTCAGAATCAGAATCTGACGACCTCGTCGTCTCCATGGACTCACGGGCTCTTCGACTTCATTCCTCCGGCCGACCGGCCGACTGACCGGCTCCGGCACGGGGCCGCAGCCCGACGGCCGCGCGCTCACGCGGGACGGGCCGGTGCTCCGCCCGACACGGCCACGGGTGTTTCCTGTGGCGCCGGTACGGCGAGACGGCGCACGGGCCTTCCCGGCGCCGTCGTACGGCGCGGCGCCGGGAGGTCCGTGTCGCTCGTTTCGTCCGTGTCGCGCCTCAGCGGTAGCGGGCCTCGCCCGCGCCGGGGACGACCTCGCCGAGGACCCAGGCCGGCAGGCCCCGCTCCTCCAGCAGGGCCAGTGCCGCGTCGACCGCGTCCGCCGGGACGATCGCCGCCATGCCCACACCCAGGTTGAAGGTGCGGTCCATGTCGGCCTGCGCGACCTTGCCGTGCTCGGCCAGGAAGCCGAAGACGGGCGGCGGGGTCCAGGACGAGCGGTCCAGCAGCGCGTCCATCGTGGGCGGGAGCGAGCGGGACAGGTTGCCCGCCAGACCGCCGCCGGTGATGTGCGCGTAGGCGTGGACCTCGACGGAACGGGCCAGCGCGAGGCAGTCCAGGGAGTAGATCCTGGTCGGCTCCAGCAGCTCCTCGCCCAGCGTCCGGCCGAACTCGGGAACCTCCCGCTCCAGCGGGAGCCCGGCGAGCGAGATGATGTGCCGGACCAGCGAGTAGCCGTTGGAGTGCACGCCGGAGGAGGCCAGCGCCAGCACCACGTCGCCCTCGCGGACCCGGTGCCGGCCCAGCATGGCGTCGGCCTCGACGACACCGGTGGCGGCGCCCGCCAGGTCGTATTCGTCCGCGCCCATGGCGCCCGGGTGCTCGGCCGTCTCGCCGCCGATCAGCGCGGTCCCCGCCAGGCGGCAGCCCTCGGCGACGCCGCCGACGATCTCGGCGATCCGCTCGGGGACGACCTTGCCGCAGGCGATGTAGTCGGTCATGAACAGCGGCTCCGCGCCGCAGACCACCAGGTCGTCCACGACCATGCCGACCAGGTCGATGCCGATCGTGTCGTGCTTTCCGACCCGCTGGGCCAGCATGACCTTGGTCCCGACGCCGTCGGTCGAGGTGGTCAGCAGCGGACGCCGGTAGGCCAGCAGCGCGGAGGCGTCGAAGAGGCCGGCGAACCCGCTGGGATCGTCGACGACCTCGGGCCGCCGCGACCGGGCGACCTTCGACTTCATCAGCTCGACGGCGCGTTCACCCGCGTCGATGTCCACACCGGCGGCGGCGTAACTGGTCATTCAACTTCCTTCGTCGGTCGCACGACCTTCGTGCTGTGCTTCCCGGCGCGCGGGCTCACGCCTTCGCCTCCAGGACGTACTTGCCGACGTTGTCCTGGTCGACGGCGATCGGGTACTCACCGGTGAAGCAGGCGCGGCAGAGCCGGTCGGAGGGGAGCGTGGTGGCCTCGGTCAGGCCCTCCAGCGAGATGTAGCCGAGCGAGTCGGCGCCGAGGGAGTCGCGGATCTCCTCCACGCTGAGCGAGCCGGCGATCAGCTCGGCCCGGGTGGCGAAGTCGATGCCGTAGAAGCACGGCCAGGCGACCGGGGGCGAGGAGATCCGGACGTGGACCTCCCGGGCTCCCGCCTCGCGCAACATCTTGACGATCGCCCGCTGGGTGTTGCCGCGCACGATGGAGTCGTCCACGACCACCAGGCGCTTGCCGGCGACGACCTCCTTCAGCGGGTTCAGCTTGAGCCGGATGCCGAGCTGGCGGATGGTCTGGGACGGCTGGATGAAGGTCCGGCCGACGTAGGAGTTCTTCACCAGGCCCTGGCCGTACGGGATCCCGCTCGCCTCGGCGTAGCCGACGGCGGCCGGGGTGCCCGACTCGGGCGTGGGGATGACCAGGTCGGCCTCGACCGGGTGCTCGCGGGCCAGCACGCGGCCGACCTCGACGCGGGTGGACTGCACGCTGCGTCCCGCGATGGTGGTGTCGGGGCGGGCCAGGTAGACGTACTCGAACAGGCAGCCCTTGGGCTCGGCCAGCGCGAACCGGCGCGAGCGCACCCCGTTCTCGTCGATGGTGATGAGCTCGCCCGGGTCGATCTCGCGGACGAACACCGCGCCCACGATGTCGAGGGCGGCGGTCTCGGAGGCGACGACCCAGCCGCTCTTGGTCCCGCCCCCGTGGCTGTGCCCCTCCGCCCCCGGGAGGCGGCCCAGGACCAGCGGGCGGATGCCCTGCGGGTCGCGGGCGGCGTAGAGCGTCTTCTCGTCCATGAAGACGAGCGAGTAGGCGCCCTTGACCTGGGGGAGCAGCTCGGCGGCGGCGTCTTCGACCGGCTGGCTGCGGTCCTGGGCCAGCAGCGCGGCCAGCACCTCGGTGTCGGTGGTGGCGCGGGTGGTGCCCGGCGCGAGGCGCCGGGACAGCTCGCGGGTGTTGATCAGGTTGCCGTTGTGGGCCAGCGCGAGCCCGCCGACCTCGGTCGAGCTCAGCGTCGGCTGAGCGTTCTCCCAGACGCTCGACCCGGTGGTCGAGTAGCGGCAGTGGCCGATGGCCAGGTGACCGCGGAGGGTGCCGAGGATCGACTCGTCGAAGACCTGGGCGACCAGGCCCATGTCCTTGTAGACGAGGATGCGGCTGCCCTCGCTGACCGCGATGCCCGCGGACTCCTGTCCGCGGTGCTGCAACGCGTACAGCCCGTAGTAGGTGAGTTTGGAGACTTCCTCCCCCGGGGCCCATACGCCGAAGACGCCGCAGGCGTCCTTCGGAGGACGGTCGTGGGGATCAAGGTCATGGCTCAGCTGGCCGTCGCCCTTCAGCACGGCTTCAGTGTAGGTGCGCTTCCTGGCTGCTCGTACTCCGGGTCCGTCTCTTCCGTTTGTTCTGGTTTTACCGAACAATCGTCTGCCTTTTGGCGTGGCGTCCCGGTTTCGGGTGGCAGGTCCAGGGGAGGGTGAGATCGGCATACCGACGCGTCGGGAGAGCAGACGTGACATCACCTGTGGATCCAAACCAGCCTGATCCGCGACGGGAGCCCGGGAACCGGCCGGCCGATCCCGCCGAGCCGGA
Organism: Planobispora longispora; assembly: GCF_016863135.1. Lineage (GTDB taxonomy): Bacteria > Actinomycetota > Actinomycetes > Streptosporangiales > Streptosporangiaceae > Planobispora > Planobispora longispora. The sequence goes on along the minus strand of NZ_BOOH01000045.1, from coordinate 41,550 downwards.
GGAGCCCGCCTCGCACCCGCCGTACACCCCGGAACACTCCGGTTCCGGCGAGATGCCGCCGTACACCCCGGAGCCTCCGGACCCCAGTGAACCGCCGCCGTACACCCCGGAGCCGTCGGGGCCCGGCGAGCCGCCGCCGGGGCCGCCCGAGCCCGCACCGCGGGAGCCGGTGCCGCCGACTCCGGACATGCCGGACGCGCCGGAGGTCCCTCCGCCGGTCCAGGCGGAGCAGAGGCCGCCCCTGGGCGCTCCCGGCATGTCCGCGGGCGCGTCCCCGCCCTCGCGCTACGACCCGCCCACCCCGTCGAAGGACTTCTCCACCGTCCCCTCCGAGGCCACCGAACCCGTCGGCGGCGGGTTCCCGCCGGACCGGCCGTCGGGGGCGGGCGGGCGGCACGGCGTCCCGGTGACGGAGAGCCCGCACGGAGCTCCGGCGCCGGGCGACCCTTACGGCGGCCCGCCACCGGGCGGTTCCTACGGCGGGCCGCCACCGGGCGGCCCGGCGTCGAGCGGTTCCTACGGCGGTCCGCCACCGGGCGGCCCGGCGTCGAGCGGTTCCTACGGTGGTCCGCCACCGGGCGGTTCCTACGGCGGGCCGTCATCGGGCGGTCCGCACAACGGGGCGGCGCCGAGCGGTCCTTACGGCGGTCCGGCACCGGGCGCTCCGGCATCGGGCGCTCCGGCATCGGGCGCTCCGCACAACGGGGCGGCGCCGAGCGGTCCCTACGGCGGCCCGACGCCGGGCGTCGTGCCCGGCGGAGCGCAGCCTTACGGCGCGGGACAGGGCTACCCGCCTCCCCCGGGCGTCCCCGCCTATCCCGGAGGCCCGGCGGGATATCCGGCTCCCCCGATGGGGGACTGGCCCAAGGGCGCGCAGGGCGGCGGGCTGGGCACCGCGACCCTGGTGCTCGGCATCGTCAGCCTCGTCCTGCTCCTGGCCTGCGGGCTCGGCGCGCTGACGGCGCTCGTCGGGGTGGTCATCGGCATCGTCGCGATCGTCAAGAACTCCAACCGGAGCCGCGCCTGGGTCGGCCTGGCCCTGAGCGCCCTCGCTCTGATCATTTTCGCCGGGTTCATGGTCTGGTTCGCCAACCGGGTCGGCGACTGCCTGAACCTGCCGCCCGAGATCCAGCGGTCCTGCGTCGAGGAGCGGTTCGGCATCAGGACCGGACTCAATCCCTGACGGACTCAATCCCTGACGGACCCCATCCCTGACGGACCCTCAGCCGATCGGAAGATAGTCGGACAGGTCGGCCCGGGCGCCGCTCGCCGCGACGCTTCCCGAAGCCATGGCCTCGGCCCAGGTCAGCCGTCCGGTGGCCAGCTCCAGCCAGGTCCGCGCGTCCGTCTCCACCACGTTCGGAGGGGTTCCCCGGGTATGCCGGGGGCCCTCCACGCACTGAACCGCGGCGTACGGCGGGACCCGCACCTCGACGGTCCGGCCGGGGGCCGCCGCCGCGAGCCGGTCCAGCAGGTGCCGTACGGCCAGGCGCGCGGCCTCCCGCTCCGGCCGCGTCCCCCGCTCGTACGCCCGCAGGGCCGCCATGACGCACGCCCCCAGGAGGGCGTCGGGGGTCTCGGGGCCGTCGTAGGGCGGTTCGTCGAGCGCGACCAGCTGGGCGTCCAGCGCGGCGCGGACTTTGGCGGCGTCAGGCTTGTGTGGTGGCACGCCTCTCATCATGCATGCCGTGGCGTCCCGCGGGATGTCAGGGGACCCGGAGAGCACCAGGACATCAGTGACAAACGGTTCATCATCCGGGCAAACGTCGTTCACCTCGGGTTCGGTCTGCGCCCGTAGCGTCCGGGCCCGGAACAACCGTGCACACCCTGGAGGCCCCTGTGGCGAACCCGTCGCCGCGCCGCTCGCTCCCGCTGCTCATGAGCCCGCACAAGGGTGGGCGCAGCGCGCTGACCTGTGAATTCCGCTGTGGCAACGCCTGCGCGCACGATGTCTCGAACACCAGCGGCAACGCCTACTTCGGTGACGTGGTCGCCTCGGCGCTCTCCCGCCGGGGCATGTTGCGCGCGAGCGCGCTCGGCGTCATCGCCGCCGGGGCCGGCGCGGCCGGTGTGGCGGGGGCCGTTCCGGCGGCCGCCGAGCCCCAGCCGGAGAGCCTGTCCGCCGACGCCGCCAGGCACGGCGGCCGGGGCTCGCTCCGGTTCGCCGCCGTCGCGCCCAACCGCGAGGACCGCATCGTGGTCCCCGAGGGGTACCAGTCGGCCGCCGTCGTGCGCTGGGGCGACCCGGTCCTGCCCGACGCCCCGGCCTTCGACTACGAGAACCAGACCGCCGCGGCGCAGGCCAAGCAGTTCGGCTACAACTGCGACTTCGTCACCTTCTTCCCGATGGGCGGCCACCGCGGCCTGCTGTGGGTCAACCACGAGTACACCGACGAGGCGCTCATGTTCCGCGGGTACGCCGGTGGCGCCACCGCGACCGAGGAGCAGATCAAGATCGGTATGGCCGCGCACGGCGGCTCGATCGTGGAGATCGAGCGGGTGGGCCACTCCGGTCAGTGGAGGCTGGTCACCAGGGGCTCCCGCCGCTACAACCGGCGCGTCACCGCGCAGACCCCGATGAAGTTCACCGGCCCGGCCGCGGGCAGCGACCTGCTGAAGACCGCCGCCGACCCGTCCGGCACCGTCGTCCTGGGCATGCTGAACAACTGCGCGGGCGGCACCACCCCGTGGGGCACCGTGCTGACCGCCGAGGAGAACTTCAACCAGTACTTCGCCAAGGGCGGCGGCGCCCCCGAGGCGGAGAAGGCCGGCCTGGCGCGGTACGGCATCAGCACCACCTCGACCGCTCCCAGCGGGCGCGGCTGGGAGCGGCTCGAGGAGCGCTTCGACCTGTCCAAGCACTCGCACGAGGTCAACCGCTTCGGCTGGATCGTGGAGATCGACCCGTTCGACCCCGACTCCACCCCGGTCAAGCGCACCGCCCTGGGCCGGTTCGCCCACGAGGGCGCCACCACCACCCTGGCCAGGGACGGCCGGGTCGTGGCCTACATGGGTGACGACTCCCGGTTCGAGTACGTTTACAAGTTCGTCTCGAAGAAGCGCTACATCCCCGGCTTCGACCGCCACAACCGCACCCTGCTGGACGAGGGCACGCTGTACGTGGCCAAGTTCACCGGCGACAGCCCGGCCGCCGAGATCGACGGCTCGGGCAAGCTCCCCGCCGACGGGCAGTTCGACGGCTCCGGCGAGTGGATCCCGTTGGTCACCGGGAACGTCTCGCACGTGCCCGGCATGACGGCCGCCGAGGTCCTGGTCTTCACCCGCCTGGCCGCCGACAAGGTCGGCGCGACCAAGATGGACCGGCCCGAGGACATCGAGCGCAATCCCGTCACCGGCGGCGTCTACCTGGCGCTGACCAACAACTCCAACCGGACCGCGGCCCAGGTGGACGAGGCCAACCCGCGCCCGTCCAACAAGCACGGCCACATCCTGGAGATCGCCGAGAGGCGCAACGACGCCGGGGCCACGACCTTCGCCTGGTCGCTGCCGGTGGTCTGCGGTGACCCGAGCGACCCCGCCACCTACTTCGCCGGGTTCGACAAGACCAAGGTCTCGCCGATCTCCTGCCCGGACAACGTCGCCTTCGACCGCGACGGCAACCTGTGGATCTCCACCGACGGCAACGCCTTCAAGCTCAACGACGGCCTGTTCGTCATGCCGGTCACCGGCCGGGAGCGCGGCTACCTGCGCCAGTTCCTCACCGTGCCGATCGGCGCGGAGACCTGCGGTCCGCTGATCACCCAGGACCAGCGCAGCGTCTTCGTCGCCGTGCAGCACCCGGGCGAGGTCGACGGCGCCTCGCCCGAGACCCCGGCGAGCCACTGGCCCGACGGCGGCGACAGCCAGCCCCGCCCGTCGGTCGCCGTGGCCTGGCACACCCAGGGCAAGAAGATCGGTTCCTGAGCCCGGTACGGCCTGCGTCCCGCCCCGGAGGCGTCCGGGGCGGGGTCCGGGGGACGCAGGCCGTACCACCCCCTCCGGCACGGCCGTTGCGCGGTTCCCCTCCGGTTCCGTCCGGACCCGGTTTCCCTATGGCAGTGATGAGGGCCGTCCCCGCCGAGTGCGGGGACGGCCCTCATCGCCTGTCCCCGGTCACCCGTCTCATCCCGTGGAACCGGATGGTTCACGCAGGTGGGGCTGTCTAGGTTGACCCCATGACCACTCGCCCCTTCGACATCATCTGCGAGGTCGAGCCACCGACCCGTCCCGACCTCAAACACGTCCGCCACCAGATCGGCACGCTCAGCCGGATCGCGGACTCCTTCCTGATCCCGGACAACCACATCGGCCGGGCCACCGTCTCCAGCGTCGCCGTCGCCCACGAGGTCCAGGCGATGGGCGGGCGGAGTATCGCCTGCCTCAACTCCCGCGACCGCAACCTGCTGGGCTTCCGCCGCGACCTGCTGACCGCCGCGGCCTACGGGGTGGAGCGCTTCCTGTTCGTGTACGGCGACAAGCCCACCACCGGCAACCGGACCAGCGACCTCACCGTCCGTTCGATGATCGAGGAGGTTCGCTCCCTCGACGGGGACCCCGCGTTCGCCGGCATCCCGGCCTTCCAGGTCGGCGCCGCCGCCGGGCTGCGCCCGCTGCCCGCCTGGAAGCGCGCGGCCGACTTCATGTTCGTCCAGGTCAGCTTCTCCCTCGACGCGCTGCTGCGCTGGCGCGAGGCCAACCCGGTGGACGTGCCGGTCTACGCCGGTGTGATGGTCGTCGCCAGCGAGAACCACGCCCGTCGCATGGCCGCCGCGATCCCGGACATCGACATCCCGGCGGACCTGGTGGAGCGGGTGGCGGACGACCGCCTCGCCGGGGTGGAAGCCGCCTGCGAGCAGGTGCTGCGCATCCGCGACTCGGGCGCCTTCGACGGTGTTCATCTGGTCCCGGTGGCCAGGTACCGCGAGGTGGAGTCCCGGTTGTCCGGCATCCTGTGAGCACGACCTCGGCGCCGCCGTACGGAAAGTCTGCGGTCCATGCCGGGGCCCGCCCTCGGGTCCGTCTCGGCCCCGAGGGCACCGTGCCGGTGGGGGAGGCCGTTGAGGTGGGACGCGTTCGTCAGGGCACCGGTACGGCGGGGCGCCCGGCCTCGCCGTCCGACGTCTCCGCGTGGCGGCCGGGCCGGGAGTCCGCGGCGGTCGCGGAGCCTCGGGACGACCTCAGCGAGAACAGGCTGATCGGCACGCCTGCCAGGACGATCGCCGCGGCGAGCACCAGCGCGAACTGGTAGGCGGACAGGAACGCCGGCAGCGGCTGGGCCCCGTCCGCGACGAGCGCGGCCTGGCGGGAGTTGAGGATCGCGCCGAGGAGCGTGATGCCGAGCAGGCCGAAGACCTCGCGCGAGACGTTCAGCACGCCCGAGGCGACCCCGGCGCGGTCGTCCGGGAGCTGGCCGAGGATGGCGGTGGTGAGCGGCACCAGCAGGCCGCCGCCCAGGCCGTAGGTCAGGAACCAGGGGAGCAGGTCGCCGAACGCCCCGCCCTCGCCGATGAACGAGATCCCGAACACGGCCACGGCCATCAGCAGCAGTCCGGCCGCCACCGTCCGCGCGGTGCCCAGGGCGCCGCTGATCCGCGGGGCGGCCGTCGCGGTCGCGGCCATCACCAGGGCCATCGGCACGAACGCGGCTCCGGCCTCGACGGGGGTGAAGCCCAGCGCGTTCTGCAGGTACAGCGCGGTGAAGAAGTAGATCCCGAAGACCCCGAACGACCACAGGCCCATGGACAGCGTGCCGCCGCTGAACACCCGGGAGCGGAACAGCGACAGGTCGATCATCGGCTCCCGGCCCCGGGTCTCCAGCACCACGAAGGCCAGCGCGGACGCCAGCGCGATCCCGAAGGCCCCCAGGATCTCCGGCGAGGTCCATCCGGCGCCCTCGCCCTCGATGAGGGCGTAGGTCAGCGCGAACAGGGCCAGGCTGGAGGTGACCAGGCCGGGCGCGTCGAGGCTGTGCCGTACCCGGTCCTGGGCGGCCGGGCGGATCGCCCACAGGCCGAGGCCGAAGGTCACGACCCCGATCGGCACGTTGATCAGGTAGATCCATCCCCAGTCCCAGCGCTCGCTGATGAACCCGCCGGTCAGCGGGCCGAGCGCCAGGGCGAGCGCGCCGACGGCGCTCCACAGGCCGACGGCCGTGCCGCGTTCCTTCGGGTCGCGGAAGACAGAGCCGATCAGCGCGAGCGCGGTGGGGGTCAGGAAAGCCGCCCCGACGCCCTGCACCGCCCGGGTGGCGATCAGGGTCGCGCCGTCCGGGGAGAGCCCGGCGGCCAGCGAGGCCAGGGTGAAGATCCCGAGCCCGGTCAGGAACACCCGCCTGCGGCCGAAGACGTCGGCCAGCCGCCCGCCGACCAGCATCAGCCCGGCGAACACCAGGATGTAGCCGCTCACGATCCATTCCAGCCCCGAGATGCTCAGCCCGAGGTCCCGCTGGATCGTCGGCAACGCCACGTTGACCACGTTGTTGTCGAGGTACGTCATGAAAGTGGCGAGGGAGATCGATCCCAGCGCCCACCACCTGCGGTTGTCCGTCATCCCCACTCCTCTACGGTGTACTTGTACGACGTACATGTACGGTGGATAGTGGAGCTTATACGGCGTATAGTTGTCAAGCGTGATGGGAAAACTGACCCGCGAGGCGGTCGTCGAGCGGGCGCTGCAGATCGGTGACGCCGAGGGGCTCGCCGCGGTGACCATCCGGCGGCTCGCCCAGGAGCTGGGCGTCACGCCGATGGCGCTCTACTGGCACTTCAAGAACAAGGAGCAGCTCACCGTCGGCATGGCCGACCACCTGATCGAGGGCTTCGTGATCGAGGAGGACGGCGCCCCCTGGCAGGAGCAGCTCCGCGCGCTGGTCGCGGGCCTCGTCCGGGTGCTGCGCCGCCATCCCTGCGCGGCGGCCGTCCTCGAAGAGATCGACGGCCTGGAGGTGCCGAACTTCCTGCGCGTGTGGGACACCGCGCTCGGACTGGCCAAGCGGGCGGGCTTCGGTTACGAGCAGAGCTGCCTGATCTCGAAGTATCTCCTCCACGGCGCGATCGCCCTGGCCTCCGGGCCGCTGAACCGCCGCTGCCCCGGCCTGACCGAGGAGGAGGCGGCCGAGCGGGTGCGCGTCAAGCGCCTGACCCTCCAGTCGCTCCCGTCCGGCCTCTACCCGCACATCGTGGAGATGGCCTCCCCCCTGGCGGAGGGGATCGACCCCGATCTCTACGACACCTTCGGCGCCGACCTGCTCATCGGCGGCATCGAGGCCATGGCCGCCACCGCATCGGCGCGCTCGGCGAGATCGCCGGATCCTTCCTGATCCCGGCGGCCCGCTACCGCGAGGCGGAGTCCCGGTCGTCCGGATCGTTCTGGGAGCCGGCGTCGCCCGCATCGCTCGGAACGCCCGGGATCTTGCGGGAGCGCGCCAGGGCGGCCAGCAGGGTCCCGGCCACCGCGACGCAGAACAGCACGCCGTACGTCCTCTGGAAGCCGTCCATGAGCTGGTCCACTGCGACCGGCGACATGCGCGAGAGCGTGCCCGCGTAGACCTGGGCGCGCAGGGCGGGGCTGACCGCGCTGGTGAGCACGCTCAGGGTGAGGGCGACGCTGAGCACGATGCCGACGTTCATCACCATGAGCCGGAAGCCGTTGACCACGCCGAGGCTCCCCGGCGGGAGGGCCTTCATCACCTGGGTGGTGTTGCCGGTCAGGAACGTTCCGCTCCCGCAGCCGCACAGGAACAGGCCGATCCCGATGACCCAGTACGGCGTCGCCGGCGCGGTGTTCAGCATCAGGACCCCCAGCCCGCACGTGCCCAGCAGCGCGCCGCCCACCGACAGGGCGTAGGGGGAGATCCGGCGGCCGAGGGCGCCCGTGACGGGGGAGGCCAGGGCCATGCCGACCGGGACCGGGAGCACGCCCAGCGCGGCGGTGACGGCGTCGACGCCCCTGGCCGCCTGGAAGTAGAGGGCGGCCAGGAGGATCAGCGACGCGCGGGCCAGCGCGTTGCAGAACGAGGCGAGATTGGCGAAGGCCAGCATGCGCTCGCCGAACAGGCGCACGTTGAGCACCGGGTGCGAGGCGCGGCGCTCCACGACGATCAGCAGCGGGATCAGGACCGCCGTGATGGCCGCGCCGGCGAGCACGACCGTACTGCCCAGCCCGCGCGAGCCCGCCTCGGACAGCGCGATGAGCGCCGCCGACATGGCGGCGAAGACGATCAGGTTGCCCAGGGCGTCCACCGGCTCGCGGGGGCCGCGCTCGACCTTGCGCAGGGTGAACGCCCCCCAGACGAGGGCGATCAGTCCGGCGGGCACGTTCACCCAGAAGATCCACTGCCATCCGGCGGCCTCGGCGACCAGGCCGCCCAGGGTGGGGCCGGCGAGCTGGGCGACCGAGAGCGTGCCGATGTAGACGCCCATGCCCTGGCTGAGCCGGTCGGGCGGGAAGGCGTCGGTGATGATCACGGTTCCGTTGGCCAGGATCATCGCCGCGCCGATCGCCTGGAGCGCCCGCATCGCGATCAGGAACCAGACGTTCGGCGACAGGCCCGCCAGCAGTGAGGCCGCGGTGAACAGGGCGAACCCGGTGAGGTACACCTCCCGGCGGCCCAGGAGGTCGGCCACCCGGCCGAAGAACACCAGGGTCGAGGTGTTGACGAGCAGGAAGGCCAGGAGGATCCAGCCGGAGGCGAACGCGTCGGCGTGGAAGTGCCGGACCACCGCCGGCAGGGCGACGTTGAGCGTGCTCCCGGAGACGCCGATCAGCACCAGGCCGAGGCTGGTGACCGAGCAGACCCGCCACGCGTAGCGGAGCTTCGAGACGTATTCCGGCGAGCCGGGAAGGTCCTGGGGAAGCGCGACCATAGGCTCCAGTCTGACGTACGGCGTACGCCCGTTTTGTCCGGGGTGCCGGCGATCCCCGCCCGGACCTCCGGCGGGCCGGTCACCTGGCCCGTCTGCGCAGGCCCTCCAGATCGTGGACGACCACGCGGCGGCGGCCGGTCGCGATCAGGCCCCGGTCCCGGAGCGACCGCAGGGCCTTGCTGACCGCCTCGCGCGAGGCGCCGGTCCACCCGGCCAGCTCGTCCTGGGAGAGCGGGAGCTCCACCCGGATCCCGCCGTTGGCCGGCTTGCCGTACCGCTCGGCCAGCTCCACCAGCCGGGTCGCCACCCGCCCCGTGGTGTCGAACGCGCCGTACTCGATCCGCTTGCGGTCGGCGTCGCGCACCCGGCTGGTCACCATCTGCAGCAGCAGCACCGCGATCCGGCCGTGCTGCTGGAGGAAGGCGGTGAAGTCGCGGACGGCGATGCCCTCGACCGGCTCCAGGGCGGTGACCGTGGCCGACCGGGGCAGGCCGTCGATGACCGAGAACTCGCCCAGCAGCGAGCCGGGCCCGCGGATGGCGAGGACGACCTCGGTCCCGCTCGCCGTGTGCGAGGAGACCTTGACCCGGCCGGCGGTCAGCACGAGCACCCAGTCCGAGACGTCGCCCTCGGTCATCAGGGTCGCCCCCCGGTCCCACCGCCGGACCCGCCCCGTCGCGCGGAGCGCGGCGGCCTCGTCGGGGGTGAAGAGGGCGAGGAACTCACCCGGCTCGGAAGAAGTACTCACGTGCACCCCCTGGCGGCTCGGGCGGAGTGTCGGTGACAGATGTCGATTATGTCGGTATGGCCCCCGCTGGAGAACGCACTCCGGCGAGGGAATTCCCACTCTGCGCCTCAAACCCTGGTGAATTCGGATAAATCACTAGAATTACGTCGGCAGAAGCCGGTCACGAGAGCCCGGAGAGCACGTAGGCGTGGACGGGCTTCTCCTTGCCCTTGAGGCTCAGCTCCCCCAGGGAGCTGACCCGCGCGTGCGAGCCGATCTGGTCGAGGGTGCTCTGGCCGATCACGACGGTGCCCGGCTCGGCGATCCCCTCCAGCCGGGCGGCCACGTTCACGCAGTCGCCCATCGCGTTGAACCCGCGCAGCTGGGGGCTGCCGATGTTGCCGACGAGGGCGGGCCCGGTGTTGATCCCGATCCTGAACCGGGGATAGCCGGGCGCGTCGGCGACGATCTCCGCGGCGGCCTCCTGCATGGCCAGGCCCGCCCGGGCCGCGGCCGCGGCGTGGTCGGACTGCCGGGCCGGGGCGTTGAACAGCGCCAGCAGCGCGTCGCCGACGAACTGCACGATCGTGCCGCCGTTCCCGAGGATGATCGGGACGGCCGCCGTGTGGTAGCGGTTCAGCATCTCCACGATCTCTCCCGGCGCGACCCGCTCGGAGAAGCTCGTGAACCCCTTCAGATCGGCGAAGAGCGCGGTGAGCTCGACCAGCTCGCCGCCGAGCTCCGCGGTCCGCGGATCGGCCAGCAGCGACTTGGCCACATCCGGCGACATGTACTGCCGGAACAGGGTCTCCAGCTCCTGGTAGAGCCGGGCGTTCTCCAGGGAGATGGACATCTGGCCGGCCAGGGTGGCCGCGAGCGCGTCGTCCTGGGGCGTCCGGCCCACCGGCACCCGCAGGGCCCCGGCGAGCCGTCCCTTGACGGTCAGCGGGTGGACGACCGAGCCGTCGGCCCGGATCGGCCCGCCCGCGGGGAAGTCGTCCGCGCGGTACTCCGCCGCGCCGAGGGAGACCCGCCCGTCCGAGACCAGCGCGATGCGCACGTCCCCGTACGCCTGCCGCGCCCGCTCCAGCGACTGCACGAGCAGTTCGTCCTCGGGGAGGCCGACGCGGGCCCGGTTGCCCAGGTCCACCAGCGCGGCCAGCCGCTCCGACAGCTCGCGCTCGTTGGCCAGCGCCTCGCCCGCCCGGTCGAGCACGGCGGCCTGCGCCTCGGTGAGCCCGAACTTGCCCGCCAGCCGGGTCGCGACCGGGACCCGGCTGTCCGCCCGGCGCCGCAGATGGCCGACCAGTTCCTCCAGCGCCCGCTCGTAGTCCGCCCGGATCCTCCGGACGGTCGCCGTCAGGGCGATCGAGTCGAACAGCCCGGCGGTGGTGCCCTCGCGGCGCGACTGGATGTGGGCGCCGTAGGCGACGAACACGAAGGCGAAGGTGAGCAGCAGGTGCCACAGCCACCACGACAGGTGCCAGTTGCGGTGGTACATCCCGGCGAGCATCGCCTCGGCGAGCAGGGCGTAGGCGGTGATCATGCTGATCAGCATCGCCGCCGGGCGCCTGCGGTGATGCTGGAAGAGCAGCACCGCGGCCGCGCCGTACAGGGCCAGCCCGAGCAGTTCGGCCCCGCCGAGGCCGGCCCCCAGCTCCGGGGGCTTGCTGGACAGCGGGGTGAGACCGGGGACGAGCGAGAGCACCCCCCACAGCACCAGCAGCAGCGCGAGCCCGCCGCGGAGCCAGATCTGCGAGCGCAGGACGGCGGCCGCGGCGCGGTCGTTCAGCGGCAGCGCCGAGGCGAAGGCGAACCCCGAGGCCAGCAGGAGACCGACCGGCTGGGACAGGTCGAACCCGTAGCTGCCGGCCGGGAGGATGACCTTCGGGGTGGCCAGGCCGTGCATGAGGAAGAATCCGGAGCTGCTCAGGAAGACCAGTGAGAGCAGGAGCAGCCGGGCGTCCGACCGCCGGGCCGCCGTCTGGCTGATCATGGTGCCCAGGACGAAGTTGATCCCCGCGACGACGATGATCAGTAGGAAGTGGCTGGGATTGTGCTGCCACTTGACGTTGATGTGGTCGTGGTTGGCGAGCAGCAGCCAGAGTCCCAGCATCGGCAGCGCCAGGTGGATCACCCAGACGACCGAGCGGACCGGCTGCGTGGCCGGAGGGAGGTAGGGCTCAGGCCCGGCGCTGCCCACGAGCGAGGTGGCCGTCGGGTCGTTCGTCGGCACGGTGGCCTCCGTATTCAACGGGAGTCGCGTAACCCCCTGTGCGTCCGCCCCCGTCCGCAGACGGGGCTCCCCCGAACGATCCGATTATTGCGATACGCCGCCGTTGTCGCCAACGCGGTTTCCATCGACACCCGGTCACGATCGGGGCGCCGGATGGAAGGAGGGGTACGGCCCGCGCGGGCCGTACCCCTCCTCCGCGTCCGCCGATCAGCCGAAGACGGCCGGGAGCGCGCCCTCGTGGACCTCGCGGAGCTCGGCGACCGGGATCTCCAGCACGCCCTCGACCGCCAGCGTGCCGCCGCCGGTGCCGCCCAGGCCGTAGCAGGGCACCTCGTGGGCCGCGCACAGCTCGGCGAGGGCGTCGAAGGCCTCCGGCCGCACCGTCACCAGGGCGCGGGCCGCCGACTCGCTGAACAGGTCGACGAACGCGTCGTCGCCCGGCAGGGAGACCGCGCAGCCGACGCCCCGGGCCAGGCAGGCCTCGGCCAGGGCGACGGCCAGGCCGCCGTCGGACAGGTCGTGGGAGCCGGTCAGCAGACCGCGGGAGGCGGCCTCGGTGAGGACGAGCGCGAGGGCGCGCTCGGCCTCCAGGTCGGCCACCGGCGGCAGGCCGCCGAGGTGGCCGTGGGCGACGTGCGCCCACTCGGAACCGCTGAGCTCCTCGCGGGTCTCGCCGAGCAGGACGACCCGGTCGCCCTCGCCGGTGAAGCCGCTGCGCACCCGCTTGGCCACGTCGTCGATCACGCCCAGCACGCCCACGACCGGGGTCGGGTGGATCGCGGTGGAACCGGTCTGGTTGTAGAACGACACGTTGCCGCCGGTCACCGGGACGCCGAGGATCTTGCAGGCGTCGGCCAGGCCGCGCACGGCCTCGGCGAACTGCCACATGACCTCCGGGTCCTCGGGGGAGCCGAAGTTCAGGCAGTTGGTCACCGCCAGCGGCGTGGCGCCGGTCACGGCCACGTTCCGGTAGGCCTCGGACAGGGCGAGCTGGGCCCCGGCGTAGGGGTCGAGGCGGGCGTAGCGGCCGTTGCCGTCGGTGGCCAGCGCGATGCCGCGGGTGGTCTCCTCGGCGCCCGGCATGGCCTCGCTGATCCGCAGGACCCCGGCGTCGGCGGGCTGGGCCAGCACGGTGTTGCCCCGGACGTACCGGTCGTACTGGGAGGTCACCCACTCCTTCGAGGCGAGGTTCGGCGAGCCGAACAGCTGCAGCAGGGTCGCGCGCAGGTCCTCGGGGCGCGGCAGCTCCGCGGCGGAGGCGGCGTTGAGCGCGGCCTGCCCGGCGGGCTCGGCGAAGGGGCGCTCGTAGACCGGGCCCTCGTCGGCCGCGGTGCCCGGCGGGATGTCCACGATGGTCTCGCCGTGCCAGGTCATGACCAGGCGGCCGGTGTCGGTGACCTCGCCGATCACCGTGGCGGGGATGTCCCACTTGGTGCAGATCGCCATGAAGGCGTCGATGTCGTCGGGGGTGACGACCGCCATCATGCGTTCCTGCGACTCGCTCATCAGGATCTCTTCGGGCCGCAGCGACGGGTCGCGCAGCGGGACCAGGTCCAGCTGGACGTCCATGCCGCCGGTGCCCTTGGCCGCCAGCTCGGTGGTCGCGCAGGAGACGCCGGCCGCGCCGAGGTCCTGGATGCCGACGACCACGTCCGCCTGGTACAGCTCCAGGCAGCACTCGATCAGCAGCTTCTCCATGAACGGGTCGCCGACCTGGACGCTGGGCCGCTTGGCCTGCGACTCGTCCTCGAAAGTGGCGCTCGCCAGCACCGACGCGCCGCCGATGCCGTCGGGACCGGTCAGCGCGCCGAACAGCACGACCTTGTTGCCCGGGCCGGGCGCGGTGGCCAGCTTGATCTGGTCCTTGCGGAGCAGACCCACGCACAGCGCGTTGACCAGCGGGTTGCCGATGTAGCAGGGGTCGAAGACGACCTCGCCGCCGATGTTGGGCAGGCCCAGGCAGTTGCCGTAGTGGCTGATGCCCTCGACCACGCCGGGCAGCACCCGGCGGGTGTCGGGCTGGTCGGCGCCGCCGAAGCGCAGGGAGTCCATGACCGCGATCGGCCGGGCGCCCATCGACATGATGTCGCGGACGATGCCGCCGACGCCGGTGGCCGCTCCCTGGTGCGGCTCGACGTAGGACGGGTGGTTGTGCGACTCGATCTTGAAGGTGGCCGCCCAGCCGTCGCCGACGTCCACCACGCCGGCGTTCTCGCCCATGCCGACGAGCAGCGCGTCGGACTTCGGCGCCTTGGTGCCGAACTGGCGCAGGTGCACCTTGGAGGACTTGTAGGAGCAGTGCTCGCTCCACATGACGCTGTAGATGGCCAGCTCGGAGCTCGTCGGGCGGCGGCCGAGGATCTCGCGGACCCGGTCGTACTCGTCGCGCTTCATGCCCAGCTCGGCGTACGGCTGGCGCTCGCCGGGGGTGTCCGCGGCGCGCTTGACGGTGTCGAGGTTCACGTCGGGGCTCACGCGTTCACCAGCTTCTTCAGGATCGAGGTGAAGAACCCGCGGCCGTCGGTGCTCGGGGCGCCGGTCAGATCCTCGACGGCGTGCTCGGGGTGGGGCATCAGGCCGACGATGTTGCCGGCCTCGTTGCGGATGCCCGCGATGTCGTTCAGGGAGCCGTTGGGGTTCCCGACGTAGCGGAAGACGACCTGGCCGTTCGCCTCCAGGGCCGCGAGGGTCGCCTCGTCGGCGACGTAGCGGCCCTCGCCGTGCTTGATCGGGAGCACGATCCTCTGGCCCTCGGTGAAGTCGGCGGTCCAGGGGGTGGCGGTGTTCTCCACGACGACGCCCTGGTCGCGGCAGATGTAGTGCAGGCTGGCGTTGCGCATCAGCGCGCCGGGCAGCAGGTGGGCCTCGCAGAGGATCTGGAAGCCGTTGCAGGTGCCCAGCACCGGCAGCCCGGCCCGGGCGGCGGGGATCAGCTCCTCCATCAGCGGCGCGAACCGGGAGATCGCACCGCACCGCAGGTAGTCCCCGTAGGAGAAACCGCCGGGCAGGAAGACGGCGTCCACACCCTTGAGGTCGGGGTCCGCGTGCCAGAGCGGGACGGCCTCGCCGCCCGCATGGCGTACGGCGCGGGCCGCGTCCTGATCGTCAAGGGTTCCGGGGAAAGTGACGACGCCCACGCGGGCAGCACTCATGACAGCGTTTCCCTCCACAAACGAGCACCGCGCCGACGTCTCACGGCGGACGGCGGTCTGCGGCGGTGCGCCCAGGCTATCCGCTCCGCATGAGAGAGTCGCACGCGGAGTCGTCGGATCGCACGATCGGCCGCGCCGGAAGGGGGCGCGCCGTTGGAGGATCGCACGAACACGATCGCACGAACGCGATCGTATGGAGGCGATCACGCGAACGCGATCACATGAACGCGATCACATGAACGCGATCGCCCGGACGTGATCCCCGGGCGTGATCGCATCGACGTGATCGCCCGGACGCGCGCTCAGACCGAGGCGAGCTCCCTGCGGCCGGGGGCGCGGGCTCCCTCCTCCACGTCGAGCCGCTTGCTCAGGTGCACCGTGGTGCCCTGGCCGGGGGCGATGTCGAAGAAGATCTCGTCGACCACGGCCCGCATGATGAGGATGCCGCGGCCGTTCTCGAGGTCGGGGGAGGGATAGCGCTCGGGCATCCGCATCAGCCCGCGGCCCTTGTCGATGATGCGCACGTCGCAGCGGCCGTAGCCGATGGCGGCCTCGACCTGGTAGCGGTTGGCCGGGCCGCCGTAGCGCACCGCGTTGCCGCACGCCTCGCTCACCGCGAGCAGGATGTCGGAGACGCAGTTCTCCGTGACGTGGAGGGAGCGCAGAGAGTCTCCGAGGACCCTGCGGACCATCGGGATGCCGATGGCCTCCCTTGGCAGAGCCAGCGAGAACTCGATATCCACCGGTTTCCTCCCGGGGCCAGACGTCACCCTCGAAAGGCTTCCCTGACACAATCGGGGCTAACCGCAAAATAACTGTGATGTTATCTACTGTTGGTCAGGTCGTGGTGTTTGTGTCCTGCCGCGTTGGAATTCTCCTGGCTCTACCGGAATTTCCTGTGGCTATTGTGACTGTTCAGCCGGCGACGGTGACGGTGAAATCCTCGATCACCGTGTTGGCGAGCAGGGTCTCGGCCATCTTGCGGACCTCCGCGAGCGCGGCCTCGTCGGCCGGGCCCTCGATCTCGACCTCGAACCGCTTGCCCTGCCGTACCGAGGACACACCGGAGAAGCCGAGCCGCGGGAGCGCGCGGGCGATGGCCTGGCCCTGCGCGTCGAGAATCTCCGGCTTCAGCATGACGTCGACGATGACGCGCGCCACGGTGTTCCTCCAGGTTGATGCGGGGACGGTCAGGCGACTCAAGCGTAACGGGCCCCGGAAGCGTTCTGTCGCCGGGTCCGGGCTCGCGCTCCCTGGGGTGAAAACAGGCGGAGTGGGAACGGGGAGGACATGGACGTCACGCGAGGTCTTGCGCTCAGGTATGTGACCTCTGCCACGATGTCCATAACCGCAGACGAACCCCACCACAACGGATCGGATGCGTCGCTAACCGGCCGGACGGGAGTGGCGAACCCACTCGGACGGCCCCGAGCACACAGGAGCGGCACGTGACAGCCGACGCCTCTCGTGGTGCGCAAGCACCCCCCGAGCTCGTCCAGTTGCTGACCCCCGAAGGCGAGCGGGTCGAACACCCCGACTACGACATCGACCTGACCCCGGAGGAGATCCGGGCGCTCTACCGGGACCTGGTCCTGGTGCGCCGCGTGGACCTGGAGGCCGTGGCCCTGCAACGCCAGGGCGAGCTGGGCATCTGGGCCTCGCTGCTCGGCCAGGAGGCCGCGCAGATCGGCTCCGGCCGGGCGCTCACCGACGCGGACATGGCCTTCCCGACCTACCGGGAGCACGGCGTGGCCTGGTGCCGCGGCGTCGACCCGGTGAACCTCCTCGGACTGTTCCGCGGGGTCAACCACGGCGGCTGGGACCCCGCCGAGCACAACTTCCACCTGTACACGATCGTGATCGGCAGCCAGACCCTGCACGCCGTCGGCTACGCCATGGGCATCCAGCGCGACGGCGCGGTCGGCGAGAACGGCGCCGCCACGATCGTCTACTTCGGCGACGGCGCCACCTCCCAGGGCGACGTGAACGAGTCGTTCATCTGGGCGTCGGTGTTCAACGCGCCGGTCGTGTTCTTCTGCCAGAACAACCAGTGGGCGATCTCCGAGCCGCTGGAGAAGCAGTCGCGGATCCCGCTCTACCGCCGGGCCAGCGGGTTCGGCTTCCCCGGCGTGCGGGTGGACGGCAACGACGTGTTCGCCTGCCTCGCGGTCACCCGCAAGGCGCTGACCGACGCCCGGTCCGGGCAGGGCCCGGTGCTGATCGAGGCCTTCACCTACCGCATGGGCGCGCACACCACCTCCGACGACCCGACCCGCTACCGCGTGCAGGACGAGCTGGAGGCGTGGAAGCTCAAGGACCCGATCGAGCGGGTCCGGGCCTACCTGTTCAAGAACCAGCTCGCCGACCAGGCGTTCTTCGACGAGGTCGACGCCGAGGCCGACGAGCTCGGCAGGGACGTGCGCAAGCGCTGCCTGGAGATGCCCGACCCCGAGCCGCTGGCGATCTTCGATCACGTCTACACGGAGCCGCACCGGCTGATGGACGAGGAGCGCGCGGCCTTCGCCTCCTACCTCTCCGGGTTCGAGACCGAGGAGGGCGGCCGATGACGACGCTGACTCTGGCCAAGGCCCTGAACGAGGGCATGCGCAAGGCCATGGAGGACGACCCCAAGGTCCTGGTCATGGGCGAGGACGTGGGCAAGCTCGGCGGCGTGTTCCGGGTCACCGACGGGCTGCAGAAGGACTTCGGCGAGGAGCGGGTCATCGACACCCCGCTGGCGGAGTCCGGCATCGTCGGCACGGCCATCGGCCTGGCGCTGCGCGGCTACCGCCCGGTCTGCGAGATCCAGTTCGACGGCTTCGTCTTCCCGGCCGCCGACCAGATCATCACCCAGCTCGCCAAGATGCCGCTGCGCTCGCTGGGCGCGCTCAAGCTCCCGGTGGTCGTGCGCATCCCGTGCGGCGGCGGCATCGGGGCCGTGGAGCACCACAGCGAGTCCCCCGAGGCGTACTTCACGCACACCGCGGGCCTGAGGGTGGTGGCCTGCTCCAACCCGGCGGACGCCTACGCGATGATCCAGCAGGCGATCCGCTGCGACGACCCGGTCATCTTCTTCGAGCCCAAGCGGCGCTACTGGGAGAAGGCCGAGGTCGACACGGCCGCGGCGGAGGAGTGGTTCCCGCTCGACCGGGCCCGCGTGGTACGGCCCGGCACGGACGTCACCCTGCTCGCCTACGGCCCGATGGTGAAGACCTGCCTGGAGGCCGCGGCGGCGGCCGAGGAGGACGGCCGCTCGCTGGAGATCGTGGACCTGCGCTCGCTCAACCCGCTGGACACGGCGGCGATCGCGGAGTCGGTACGGCGCACCGGGCGGTGCGTCGTGGTGCACGAGGCTCCCGTCTTCGGCGGTTTCGGCGCGGAGCTGGCCGCCCGGATCACCGAGGAGTGCTTCTACAGCCTGGAGGCGCCGGTCCTGCGCGTCGGCGGGCCGTCCACCCCGTACCCGCCCTCCCGCCTGGAGGAGCACTACCTGCCCGACCTGGACCGGGTCCTGGACGCCGTCGACCGCGCGTTCACGTTCTAAAGAGGGAGAGGGATGAAGGAGTTCAAGCTCCCCGACGTGGGCGAGGGACTGACCGAGGCGGAGATCGTCCGCTGGCACGTGAAGGTCGGCGACCCGGTCAAGGTCAACCAGACCATCGTGGAGATCGAGACCGCCAAGGCCGTGGTCGAGCTGCCCTGCCCGTTCGAGGGCGTGGTCTCGGCCCTGCTGGCGGACGAGGGCGAGACCGTCGACGTGGGCAAGCCCATCATCAGGGTGGACGACGGCTCCGCCCCCGCGGCCCCCGCCGGCGGCGCGGCCCTGTCCGGCGCGGCGGGCGGCCGGGACGGCGGGGCCGCCGAGCCCGCGGGGCGCGGCCAGGCTCTGGCGGACGACATGGTCCCGGCGGTCCCCGAGGAGGCCGGGGGGCCCGGGGGGTCGGGGAAGCCCAAGGAGGAACGCCAGCCCGTCCTGGTCGGGTACGGCGTCAAGATGGGCGCCGCCAAGCGCCGCGCCCGCAAGCAGCCCTCAACAGGGCCCTCTACCGGGTCCTCCGCCCCGGGTGGCGCGCGGGCTCCCGAGGGACTGTCCCGGGCCGGCGCCGTACCGCAGTCTCAGCCGCAGCCCGCTCCCGCGTCGGCCCCCGCCGGGGCGGGCCGGGTCGCGGTGCTGGCCAAGCCGCCGGTGCGCAAGCTGGCCAAGGACCTCGGGGTCGATCTCGCCACGCTCACCGGGACCGGGCCGCAGGGCTCGATCACCCGGGACGACGTGCACACGGCCGCGAACGCGGCGCCCGGGCAGGACGCCGGGACCGCCCGCCCGGGGATGCGCGCCGTGCCGTCCGGCGGCGAGGAGCGCATCCCGGTCAAGGGGGTGCGGAAGGCGACCGCGCAGGCCATGGTGGCCTCGGCGTTCACCGCGCCGCACGTCACCGAGTTCCTCCAGGTGGACGTGACCGCGACCATGGAGGCGGTGACACGCCTGCGCGCCCTGCCGGACTTCGCCGAGGTCAAGGTCTCGCCGCTGCTCCTGGTCGCCAAGGCCGTGCTCGTCGCCGCCCGGCGCCACCCGATGATCAACTCGGCGTGGGACGAGGCGGCTCAGGAGATCGTGGTCAAGCACTACGTGAACCTGGGCATCGCCGCGGCCACCCCGCGCGGCCTGCTGGTCCCCAACGTCAAGGACGCCCACGCCCTGTCGCTGCCGGAGCTGGCGGCGGCGCTCGGCGGCCTCGTCGAGACCGCCAGGGCCGGCCGCACCCAGCCCGCCGACATGGCGGGGGGCACGTTCACGATCACCAACGTGGGCGTGTTCGGGGTGGACGCCGGGACGCCGATCCTCAACCCGGGCGAGTCGGCGATCCTGGCCTTCGGGCAGGTCAGGGACATGCCCTGGGTCGTGGACGGGCAGATCGTGCCGCGCAAGGTGTGCACGCTCGCGCTCTCCTTCGACCACCGGGTGGTGGACGGCGAGCTCGGCTCGCTGTTCCTGCGCGACGTCGGCGCCATGCTGGAGGACCCCCTCCGGATGCTCGCCTGGGGCTGACCCGGAGCACGGGATCCCGCGGGGAGACCCACCCCGCCCCGGGGGCGTGACCCGGGGCGGGGGACCGCGGGCGGCGGCCGTACGCTGGCGGGCATCCGAACCGAAAGGACGATCATGTTCCGCCACGTCGTGCTGTTCACCTGGGCCGAGGACGCCACCGACGAGCAGAAGGCCGCCGTCGCCGCCGAGCTGGGCAGGCTCCCGGGCGCCATCCCGGAGATCCGCGCCTACGCCCTGGGCTCCGACGCGGGGGTGAACCCGGGCAACCACGAGTTCGCGCTCGTGGCGGACTTCGACTCCGTGGACGACTACCTGGTCTACCGCGACCACCCGGAGCACCAGGCCGTGATCGCCGAGCACATCAAGCCGATCCTGGCCGCCCGCGCGGCCGTGCAGTTCACCGTCTAGGACGGTTCACGCCCAGCGCAGCGCCCGGTAGCCCGCCTCCGCCCGCTCCGTCCGCTCCCGCAGCGCCCGCGCGCCCCCCATGAAACTCACCCCGGTCTTCCGCGACGAGGCGGACGGGATCAGCGACTTGGCGTGGGCGGTGGGGCCGGAGGAGCCGAGCCAGACGCGCACGCCCAGCGCCTCGGAGACCGCCGTGGGCCAGTCGCTGATCCCGTCCACGTAGTGGGGCAGGGCCTTGTCCAGCCGGGCGGTGAGCTCGGACTGCCGGGCCAGGCGGGCGGCGAGCCCGGCCTGGTCGACCGGTTCGCTCTTCTCCTCCACCGGGAGCTCGCCGATGTCGTAGGAGTCGCACATCCGCGACACCGGCGCGTCCAGGTGGGTCAGGGCCAGCAGGTCCACCCCGCCCGCCGCCGCCAGGGCGTAGCGGTGCGCCACGGCGTCGAAGTGGCCGATCCGGAACGGTCCCTGCCAGGGGCCGGACCGGTTGTGCGGCTCGGGCAGGCTCAGCTCCGGGTCCTCGGTGACCAGGGGGCCGGGCCCGTGCCGGGGGGTGTAGGTGCGCAGCACGCCGAGCCGGACGGCGTGCTCCCCGTCGAGCAGGGAGAAGGCGTTGTCGAAGGTCGTGGTGCTCCAGGTCGTGTGGGGGTGGAAGCCGTGCCACTCGTCGAGCAGCACCCCCTGGGCGCCCTCGAAGACCACGGGGCGCCTGCGCAGCAGCTCGCTGACGTAGGAGGGATCGACCAACCGCACCCGCTGGGCGAAGGCCAGGTAGGCGGCGAGGCAGTCGGCGACCGGGGGCGCGTCCGCGCCGATCCGGTCGCCGAGCCGGTCGCGCAGCAGGTTCAGCTTCTGCGCCAGCAGCCCGGGCCGCTCGCAGTCGCCGACCTTGGGAGCCACGAACGGGTTCTCCAGCGCGTAGGCCATCACCTCGCCGACGCCCATCCCGCAGGAGCCGTGCCGGCTCTCGCCGCGTTCCCGCTCGCGGTCCCGTCCGGCCGCGATGTGGTACGGCGTGGCGAGCAGGGCCTCGCGGTCGATCGTGAGCATGCCGTACGGCTGGGAGACGCCGAGACGGCGCAGGTGGTCGGCCTCGGCGGAGAGCGCGAAGGGATCCACCACCATGTGCCGGGAGAGATGGGTGGGCACGCCCCGGAACGTTCCGGAGCCGAACTGCGCGAACGTGTGGTGCCGTCCGTCGGGCAGGACGACGTTGTGCCCGGCCTGCGCGCCCCCGTTGAACCTGATCACGGCGGTGACGTCGCCCCGGGCGCAGAGCCAGTCCACGACGCCGCCCTTGCCGGCGTCGCCGTACCCCAGATCGACGACGATCATGTGATCTTTCACAGCCGCGTCACCCCGCTCTCGCCGATCTCGAGACCGGGCCCGTCGTCCACCACGAGCGCGCCGCGGTCCAGTCTGGCCAGTGCCCTGGAGACCGCGGCCCCGGCGGCGGAGCCGAGGTCGTCCAGGTCGCTGAGACCTTCGTCGAGGTCGATGGCGGCCTCGCCGAGCCCCACGGTGAGCGCGATGGTCTCGCAGACCATGCTCAGGTCGTCGAGCTCCAGGACGTTCTGTCCGAGCAGCTCGCGCCAGCGCTTGAGCACCTTGCCCTCCCCGGCGTGGTACGCCCCGGCGGGGATGATGTAGTAGACGTCGTACATGCGGGTCAGCTCGGCGACGACGTCGGTGATGGGGATGTCGCGCTCCAGGTGGTCGCCGATGACCGCGGCGACCTGGTGGCGGCTCACCTTCGGGTAGGGGAGCTCGTCCCCGATGATGAACAGGTAGCCCCGCCGTCCCCGCTTCTCGAGGCAGTCGATCGAGGTGTGCCGGGCCATGAAGTACATGGCGAGCTCGTAGGACTCGCTCATCTGCCCGCCGCCTCCGCCCTCCAGCAGGATGTTGCCGAGGTGCCCGTCCATGCGGTTGTCAGACTCGAACTGCCCCATCTGCAGCGGCGCCCGGTCGCAGGTGGCGTCGCCGATCGCGCCGAACAGGATCTGCGGGTCGGTGGCGTACCCCTTGCGCAGCAGCAGGCCGAGCAGGTCGGGCAGCTTGGTCTGG
This sequence comes from Planobispora longispora, assembly GCF_016863135.1. Classification (GTDB taxonomy): domain Bacteria; phylum Actinomycetota; class Actinomycetes; order Streptosporangiales; family Streptosporangiaceae; genus Planobispora; species Planobispora longispora. The sequence goes on along the minus strand of NZ_BOOH01000045.1, from coordinate 19,052 downwards.
AGTGTGCGCGGCACGTCGCCCATCGAGCCGGTCACGTCGAAGAGCACGGCGACGGCCAGCGAGGCGGGGTGCTCGTCGGAGTCGCGGCTCTCGCGGGCCGTCACGCCGTGGGGGTCGAGATCGGCGTGCACGGTGCGGGCGCCGCCGTCGCTGTAGGCGAAGGCGCTGGCGCCGCTGACCGCGCGCAGGCGCTTGGCCGCGGTGTATACGTCGGTGGACCAGATTCCGCTTCCCATGGGGGTCTCCGTCTCGCGGGTGTCAGGCTTGTCACAGGTGGAGGGGGCGGTACAGCCGTGGGCCGTAGAGGTCGTCGAGGAGTTCGTCGAGCTCGGCGAGGAGTCCCCAGGCGTCACGCGGAGGGCTCAGCAGGCTTCCCCTGATGAAGGCGCGCATCCGGGCGGGGACGCCGCGGGGGGCGCCTCCGGGGTCCTGGGCCGGGCCGCGCCCGCCGGGGGCGGCGGGACGGCCGGCGCGGTAGCCCATGAGCGTGGCGACGCAGCGGGTGGCGAGGCGGATGTCGAGGGTCTCGGTGACCGGTTCCCGGGCGAGGACGCCGGGCGGGTAGTCGTCGCGGTGCCGTGTCACCAGGGCGGTCAGCGGCGTGCCCAGCGGCGCCGACTGGCTCCAGTCGATCAGGACCAGGCCGTGCTCGATCGGGTGGACCAGCACGTGGTGGCCGAAGACGGCGCCGTGCGCGATCCCGGCGCGGTGGGCCACGCCGACCGCCACCAGCAGCCGCCGCCAGATCCACGCCGCGTCCCGCGGGTCCAGCGGTGACCGCCGCCGGGTGATCTCGTCCAGGGTCAGGAACCCGTCCGGCACCCTGCTGATCACGTTGGCCTGCCGCTCCACCCCGCCCGAACGGTAGCGGAACGACTCCACCAGCCGGGGCACGTACGGCAGGAGCAGGGGAACGCCCTTGCGCTCGATCGTTCTGAGCGCGTCGGCCTCGCGCCGGAGGAGGTCGTTGTCGGCCGGGCTCCGGACCAGCTTGACCAGGGTGTCCCCGCCGGTCTTGTAGAGCACGGCGGTGGAGCCCCGCCGGTGAACCCCGGCGATCCGGTAGGTCCCCCGCCCGGTGGTGATCGTTCTCGGACGGCCCGCGCTCCCGTGGCGGGCCGCCCAGAGCCGGGCCAGCCTGACGAAGGCGGCCGCGGCGTCCGGACCGGAGGCGAGATCGGGGTGGAGGAGCCGGGCGAGCCGCCGGTAGGTGCGCTCCGGGGCGTCCCCGGAGAACAGGTCCTGCGGATCCACGGCGGCCTTCACCAGGGCGATCGCCTCGGCGGTCGTGGTCACCGGGTCTCCTCTGGCCCCGGTGGGTTCGTCGGTCATCGGATCTCCCCTCGGTCCGGTCGCGGTCATGGTCATCGGGTCCCCCTCGGCGCGGTCGCCGTCGTGCTCACCGGATCTCCTCCTCCCGCTCCGGCCGCAGCAGAGCGGGATGGAGGAGCCGGGCGTCCCCCGCGCGGTAGAGCTTGGCCCGCGGGCCGCCCCGGGCTCCGCCGCTCTCGGTGGTCTCGCCGGTGCTCTCCACGAACCCGGGGACCGACAGGACCTTGCGGTGGAAGTTGCCCGCGTGCAGCGGCGCCCCCCACACCGCCTCGTAGACCCCGCGCAGTTCGGAGATCGTGAACATCGGGCCCACGAACGCGGTGGCCAGCGGGGTGTACTCCAGCTTGGCCCGCGCCCGCTCAAGCGCATGCCCCAGGATGCGCTCGTGGTCGAACGCGAGCTTCGGCAGGCGGTCCACGCCGTACCATGCGGCGTCGGTGGCGTCGGAGCCCGCCTGCGGGTCGGGCAGGTCGGGGGCGAAGGCCAGGTAGGAGATCGACACGACCCGCATCCGGGGATCGCGGCCCGGTGATCCGTAGCTGGCCAGCTGCTCGATGTGGACCCGGTCGGTCATGCCCGTCTCCTCGGCCAGTTCCCTGGCCGCGGCCTCGTCCAGATCCTCTCCGGGCCGGATGAACCCGCCGGGCAGCGCCCACCGCCCCAGGAAGGGCGGTTCCCCCCGCTCGACCAGGAGCACGTGCAGCACGCCCCCGATGATCGTGAGCGCGACCACGTCGACGGTCACGGCGATCGCCGGATATGCCCGGGGGTCGTAGGCCGCCAGATACTCGCGTTCATCCATGCCAGTCCTTCTCAATCTGAGATAGTCTCAGTATGAGAATAACAGAGGGCGGAGTCAACCCCCGGGAGAACGGGTGAGGGGCGGTCCCGTTGACACGGGACCGCCCCTCATCGCCGACCTGCCGCGGGAGCAGGTGATCTAGTCGCCCATCCGGGTCAGAACGCGTCCTCCGGGAGCTCCATCAGGTCCTGGTCGGTGGCGGCCAGGACGCGGCGCTCGGCGGCCAGGCGCGGCAGAACGGTCTGGGCGAAGAACGAGGCGGCGGCGACCTTGCCGGTGTAGAAGGCCCGGTCCTCGTCCGAGGCGCCCAGCGCGGCCAGGGCGATCTCGGCCTGACGCAGCAGCAGCCAGCTGATCACCAGGTCGCCCAGGGAGAGCAGGAAGCGGGTGGTGTTCAGGCCGACCTTGTAGACCTCGGCGGGCTTCTCCAGCGAGCCGAGCGCCCAGCCGGCCAGGGTGTCGGCCATGGCCTTGACCTCGTCGGCGGCCTCGGCCAGGAGCGCGCGCTCCTGCTTCAGCCGGCCGTTGCCCGCCTCGGAGTCGGCGAAGGCCTTGATGTCGGTGTAGAGCGAGCCGAGCGCCTTGCCCTGGTTGCGCAGGACCTTGCGGAAGAACAGGTCCAGGCCCTGGATCGCGGTGGTGCCCTCGTAGAGGGAGTCGATCTTGGCGTCCCGGATGTACTGCTCGATCGGGTACTCCTGCAGGTAGCCGGAGCCGCCCAGGGTCTGCAGCGAGCGGGCGAGCATCTCGTAGGAACGCTCGGAGCCGACGCCCTTGACGAGCGGGAGCAGCAGGTCGTTCATCGCCTCGGCGTGCTCGTCCCGGCGGCCCTCGAACTCGGCGATCTGCACGGCGTCCTGGTAGGAGGCCGTCAGCAGGACCAGCGCCCGCATGCCCTCGGCGTACGACTTCTGGAGCATCAGCTCGCGGCGTACGTCCGGGTGGTGGGTGATGGTCACGCGCGGGGCGGTCTTGTCGGCCATCTGGGTCAGGTCGGCGCCCTGCACGCGGGACTTGGCGTACTCCAGCGCGTTCAGGTAGCCGGTGGACAGGGTGGCGATGGCCTTGGTGCCGACCATCATGCGGGCCTGCTCGATGACCATGAACATCTGCTTGATGCCCTCGTGCACGTCGCCGACGAGCGTGCCGACGGCCGGGTGCTTGTCACCGAAGGTGAGCTCGCAGGTCGTGGAGACCTTCAGGCCCATCTTCTTCTCGACGTTGGTGACGTAGACGCCGTTGCGCTCGCCGAGCTCGCCGGTCTCCAGGTCCACGTGGTACTTGGGCACCAGGAACATCGACAGGCCCTTGGTGCCGGGGCCGTGGCCCTCGGGGCGGGCCAGCACCAGGTGGAAGATGTTCTCGGCCATGTCGTGCTCGGCGCTGGTGATGAAGCGCTTGACGCCCTCGATGTGCCAGGTGCCGTCGGGCTGCTGGACGGCCTTGGCCCGGCCGGCGCCCACGTCGGAGCCCGCGTCGGGCTCGGTGAGCACCATGGTGGCGCCCCACTGGCGCTCGATGGCCAGCTCGGCGAAGCGCTTCTGCTCGTCGTTGCCGACGGTGTGCAGGATGTGGGCGAAGCCGGGGCCGCTGGAGTACATCCACAGGGCCGGGTTGGAGCCGAGGACGAGCTCGGCCAGGGCCCAGGCCACGCTGCGCGGCACGCCCGGGCCGCCCATCTCGGCGGGCAGGTCGAGGTTGGTCCAGCCGGCGTCGCGCATGGCGAAGAAGGACTTCTTGATGCCCTCGGGCATCTTCACCGTGCCGGTCGCGGCGTCGAACACCGGCGGGGTGCGGTCGCCCTCTTCGAAGGAGTCGGCGAGCACGCCCGTGGCCATGCGGTTGAGCTCGTCGAGCATGCTGCGGACGATGTCCTCGTCCAGCTCGGCGTAGCGGCCGGTGCCCAGAATCTCCCGGCGTCCGAACACCTCGAAGAGATTGAACTCCAGGTCACGGATGTTGCTCTTGTAGTGGCCCATGGGCTCTGCTCCTTGAAACCGGGAACCGGGACTCGCGACAGGTGGTCTACTGGTCAGTAACCTTACTGACAATGCTACCCGCCAGTAACCCCTAGAAAACAGCGAGACTGGGGACGTTTGTCACATCGGCCGGGGGAAGACGTTTCTTATGGCTCTTCCTCCGTTACGCCCGGCTGAGCTCCCGGACCCTCAGCCGCTGCGGAAGGTGCTCGGCCCGGGAGTCATCGCGGCGGGGGTCGGCCTCGCCTCCGGCGAGTTCGTCATCTGGCCCTACATCTCCGCCAACGTCGGCCTGGTCTTCCTCTGGGCGGCCGTGGTCGGCGTCGTCGCCCAGTACTTCCTCAACATGGAGATCGAGCGGTACACGCTCGCCACCGGGGAGACCGCGCTGACCGGGTTCAGCCGCCTGTGGCGGCACTGGGGCCTGCTGTTCGCGTTCATGGCGGTGCTGGCCAACATCTGGCCCGGCTGGGCCACCAGCTCGGCCACCGTCCTCACCTACGCCGTGGGCGGGGGAGACATCACCGTCATCGCCGTGGTCGAGCTGCTGGTGATCGCAGCGGCGCTCACCCTGTCGCCGGTCATCTACCGGACCGTGGAGGCGACCCAGTTCGTCAAGGTGGGCGCGGTCCTCGTCTTCCTGGTGGTCGCGGTGTTCCTGGCCATCACCGGGGACGCCTACCGGGGGTTGGGCGAGGCGGTCACCCACGTCGGCCAGGTCCCCGCCCAGCTCGGCGCGGCGCTCGTGCTCGGCGCGATGGCCTTCGCCGGCGCGGGCGGCGGGCAGAACCTGGTGCAGAGCAACTGGATCCGCGACAAGAACATGGGCATGGGCGCGCGCATCCCGCGCCTGGTCTCCCCGGTGACCGGCGAGGACCAGGCCGCCCCCGCCACCGGCTACACCTTCGAGCCCGACGAGGCCAACCTGGCCCGCTGGCGCAGGTGGTGGCGGGTGGCCAACATCGAGCAGCTCGTCTCGTTCGTGGCCATCACCATTTTCACGATCTTCCTGATGTCGATGCTGGCCTACTCCACGGTCTTCGGCGCCGACACCGCGAACAACGTGACGTTCCTGCGGACCGAGGGCGAGGTGCTCAACCAGCGGCTGTCGTGGTTCGGCACGTTCTTCTGGGCCATCGGGGCGCTGTCGCTGTTCGCGGCCAGCATGGGGATCTGCGACTACGTCGGCCGGATGGTCGCCGACATCGTCAAGACGGTCTACCTGCCCAACAGCGCGCGGTGGACCGAGAGCCGCATCTACAGCCTGGTCGTCTGGTTCATCGTGCTGTTCGGCATCACGATGCTCGTGATCGGCTTCGACCAGCCCATCACGCTGCTGGTGATCTCCGCGAGCGTCGGCGGGATCATGATGTTCCTCTACTCCGTGCTGCTCGTCATCCTCAACCGGAAGCTGGTCCCCGAGGCCATCCGCGTCCGCGGCTACCGCATGGTGATCGTGCTGCTGGTCTTCGCGTTCTTCGGCTACTTCTCGGTGCTGACGGTGATCGACCAGTTCGGCAAGCTCTTCTAGATCCGTCGGACGCGGCCGGGGCCCGAGACCCGAGACCCGGGCCCCGGCCGCCTTCCAGGCTCCGGGGGCTCGGGCTTCCGGCGTCTTCTAGGCTCTGAGGACATGGACGAGCTGGAGGAAATGGCCGGGCGCTGGCGGTCGGACCTGGCGGGATGGGGCATCCCCGAGGAGATCGCGGCGAAGGCGCCGGCCGATCCGTGGCGGCATTCGCCCGCCCGCTTCGCCGAGCGCACCGACCGCGCGCTGGAGGCCCCCGAGGGGCCGACCCTGGCCCGGATCGCCGAGGCGCTGCCGGATCAGGGGGTCGTCCTCGACGTGGGGGCCGGGACCGGCGCGGCCTCGCTCCCGCTGGCCCGCCTGGGCCGCGGCGACGGTCCCGGGGGCTCCGGTGTCACGGACGGCCCCGGGGGCTCCGGCGCGCGGGGCGGGGCCGGGACCCTCGGCGAGCTGATCGCGGTCGACACCTCGGGGGAGATGCTGGCCGAGCTGGCGTCCCGGGCCGAGGCGCTGAGCGTCCCGGCGCGGACGATCCGGGGCCGCTGGCCCGACGTCGCCGGGGAGACCCCGGAGGCCGACGTCGCGGTGGCGGCCCACGTCGTCTACAACGTGCCCGGCCTGGTGGGCTTCCTGACCGAGCTGACCCGTCACGCCCGCCGCCGGGTCGTCCTGGAGCTTCCGTACCGGCACCCGATGAGCTGGCTCGACCCGCTCTGGGCCCACTTCCACGGCATCAGCCGTCCCGGGGGACCCACGGCCGACGACGTGGTCGCCATCGCCGAGCGGCTGGGGTACGGCGTCGGCCGCCAGGAGCGCCTGGCCCCGCTGAGCCGGTTCACGGACGTGGCGGAGCTGGCCGAGAGCGCCTGCCGCAGGCTCTGCCTCCATCCGGACCGGGCGGAGGAGGTCATCGCGGCCGTGGCCGAGCTGGACATGTGGCCGGTGCCGAGAGACCGCTGGATCACGCTCTGGTGGGACGTGGCATGACGCCCGGGGCCGCCGGAGTGACCGGCCCGGCCGTACGGGGAGCCACAACACCGGCTTGACGGGTTAGATGGTGTCGCGGTTGGGTGGACGCATGATTGACGTTCACTACGTGACCTTCGACTGCGCGCGGCCGTACGAGCTGGCGGCCTTCTGGCGCGACGCCACCGGGTTCGAATTCCACCCGGAGACCGACAAGGACGACGACGAGGTCCTGCTCGTGGGCAAGATCAATCTGCTCTTCATCAAGGTCCCCGAGGGCAAGACCGTCAAGAACCGCGTGCACCTGGACGTCAACGGCACCGAGGGCTCCACCCGCGACCAGGAGGTCGAGCGGCTGCTCGGCCTCGGGGCCACGATCCAGGGCGACCACCGCAACCCCGACGGGACCGGCTGGGTGACCATGCTCGACCCGGAGGGCAACGAGTTCTGCGTCTGCCGGAGCGAGGCGGAGCGCGAGCAGGGCTGACCTCGCAGGGCTTATCTCGCAAGGTTGATCGTACGGAGTTTCGCACGGAGTCGGTTCCGCGGAGCTGATCCCGCGGCGGTCCCGTCGCGGACGGGAGGGATCGGCTCTTGCCGGAACGATGTTCTGACGGTCATGCTGCGGACATGAGTGTCCCCAGCGCGTCGGCGAGCATCGAGATCTCCGCACCGCCCGAGGCGGTCTACGACCTGATCGCCGACATCACCGACATGAGCGCCTGGAACGCCGAGTGCGAGCGGATCCGCTGGGTCGGCCCCGTCCGGGAGCCGCGGCCGGGAGCCAGGTTCCGGGGGATCAACCGCAACGGGTGGCGGCGCTGGTCGACGATCTGCACGATCACCGCCGCCGAGCCGGGCCGCACCTTCGCCTACCACGTGCGCGCGGAGGGCGTGCTCGACGTGGCGATCTGGCGGTTCGACATCACGGAGACGGAGAACGGCTGCCGGGTGGAGCAGAAGACCTGGGACAGGCGGGGCCGGTTCATGCGCGTCGTGGGCGGCCTCGCCACCGGGGTGGCGGACCGGGCGGGCCACAACGCCGTCAACATGCGCCGGACCCTGGAGAGCCTCAAGGCCGTCGCGGAACGGCCCTGAGGGTCAGCGGCCGGGAGGCAGGGACGACTGGCCCCGGCCCTTCATGGTCAGCGCCAGCACCGCGGTGATCAGGTAGACCGCGACGCCGCCCTGGAGCGCGTCCAGCGCCGCGCCGAACGGGCCCTCGCCGTCGATGACGAGCTGCACCGGGTACATCAGCGCGGCGGCGCCGAGCGACGGGTAGAGGGAGAAGCGCCACGGGTGGCGCAGCGCCCAGGACCGGGCCTGCCGGGTCACCCGGTCGCCGGCGCCGGGCCTGGAGATCGCACCGACCGCCGCGACCAGCGCGAACAGGCTGACGCCCAGGCAGAGGGCCCAGGTCAGGCTGGCGGCCCCGGGCAGGATCACGCCCAGCCCGAAGCTGGTCGCCGCCACCGCGCCGCCGGTCACCGCGGCGCTCTTCCAGGGCGCCCCGTGCAGGGCCGCGCCGGCGAGGGACATCTCGTCACGTCGAGTCAGTTCTTCTTTCATGACATCAGGGTGCGCTTTCGGACCCCTCATCCACATCCGGGAGCAACCCTGACCCTGCCCTGACCTCCGCCCCGGACTAGGTTGATCGTCATGTCAGTGGAATTCCGCACCGCCCGCCTCGAGGATCTCCCGGCCGTCGTCGCCATGATCGCCGACGACTCCATCGCCGCGGCCCGCACCGGGACGTACGGCCCCGAGCACCGCGCCGCGTTCGAGGCCATCGCGGCCGACCCGAACAACGAGCTGATCGTGGCCGAGCGGGACGGCGAGGTCGTGGGCACCATGCAGCTCACCTACATCCCGGGGATCTCCCGGCGCGGCGCCCTCCGCCTGCAGATCGAGGCCGTACGGATCACCGCCGCCCTGCGCGGTCAGGGGCTCGGCCGGAAGATGATGGGGTGGGCGATCGAGCGGGGCCGCGAACGCGGCTGCGCCGTGGTCCAGCTCACCACCGACAAGCGGCGCGAGGACGCCCACCGGTTCTACGACTCCCTCGGCTTCGCCGCCTCCCACGAGGGCTACAAGCTCGCCCTCGACTGAGAGACCGGCCCGCGGGAGTCCGGAGCCCGGCCGAGAACCCGATCGAGAGCCGGCCGGGCGCGGCCGGGAGCACCGGAGGCTCAGACGGGGGCGATCTCCACGAAGTTGTCGTGGTAGACGGCGCCGCGGCCCATGTCGGCGTCGCGCTGCTCCACCACGGCGTTGACCGTCGCGCCACCGGGGCTGAGCTTGGGCCAGTTCCCCTTGGCTGAGGCCACCACGCCGGGCCGTACCCTCTCGCTGATCTCCACCTCGGCCTCGAACGCGCCGCCGGCGTTGAACACCCGCGCCCGCTGCCCGTCGGTCAGGCCCCGGTCCGCGGCGTCGGCCGGGTTGACCAGGACCCGCGGCCCCTTGGCGCGGCGTCGCAGCTCGGGATTGTTGCCGAAGGTCGTGTTGAGGAAGGTGTGGGGGGCGGGCGTGACCAGCGCCAGCGGGTACGGCCCGCCCGGCGCCGAGGCCGTGTGGGAGGGGGTGTAGGCGGACCCCCGGGGGAAGCGCAGGCGGCCCGAGGGGGTGGGGAAGCCGCCGTCGGCGAACGGCGCGAACGGCTGCGGCACGTTGAGCCGGACCCAGCCCTCCTTCCGCAGCCGATCCACCGTGATCCCGTCCAGGGACGGATGCCCGGAGGAGAGCAGCTGCTCGGCCAGCTCCAGGTCGGAGTCGAACAGCGACGGCTCGGTCAGCCCCATGTGCCGGGCCAGGCGGCGGAACGTCTCGGTGGTGGACAGGCACTCGCCCGGCGGCTCGACGGCCGGTTCGTTCCACATCAGGTACATGTGCCCGTAGCCGGCGTGCAGGTCCGTGTTCTCGATCTGCATGGTCGCGGGCAGCACGATGTCGGCGTAGTCCGCGGTGTCGGTGGGGAACTGCTCCATCACGACCGTGAACAGGTCCTCGCGCAGGAGCTTCTCGCGGATGCGGTTCTGGTCGGGGGAGGATCCCACCGGGTTGGCCATGGCGACCCACAGGCACTTCACCGACTCGTCCAGGTCCCCGGCCAGCCGGGTCATGGCGAGCGTGCGGACCGGCGCGGGCAGCAGGTCGTCGCGGGTGTCGATGTTCAGGTGGACGTGGCCGCTGGTGGAGTAGGCGATCCCGCCGCCGGGGTGGCGCCAGTCACCGGTCACCGCGGGGAGGGCCGCGAGCGCGCGCAGCGTCGCCCCGCCGCCGGAGTGCCGCTGGATCCCCATGGTGGCGCGGATGCCGGTGGGCCGGGTGCGCGCCAGGCGCAGGCCCAGAGCCCGGATGTCCGTCTCGGGCAGCCCGGTGATCCCGGCGACGCGCGCCGGGGGATACCGGAGGATCTCCTCGCGGAACGCCTCCCAGTTCTCCGTGTGGTTCTCCAGGTAGTCGCGGTCCTCCGCGCCCTCCTCCAGCACGACGTGGAGCAGCCCGAGCGCCAGCGCCGCGTCGGTGCCCGGCCGGATCGGCAGGTGCTCGTCGGCCTGCTCGGCGGTGCGGGTGCGGATCGGGTCGATCGCCACCACGTGCGCCCCGGCCGCGCGGGCGTCCTGGATGAACTTCCACAGGTGGTGCCCGCTGGTCAGGGTGTTGGTGCCCCAGAGCAGGATCAGCTTCGACAGGGCGAAGTTCTCGGGGTCCATGCCGCCGGGCGTGCCGTTGATCGCCTTCAGGCCGGAGTTGCCCGCCTCGGAGCAGATGTTCAGGTAGTGCCGGGACGCGCCGAGGACGTTCCAGAACCGCCGGCCCGCGATGCCCTCGGATCCCTGAAGGTAGCCGAGGTTCCCGGTGCCGTTGTAGGGCCAGATCGCCTCGCCGCCGTGCTCGTCGACGATCGCGCGCAGCCGTACGGAGATCTCCTCCAGGGCCTCGTCCCAGGAGATCCGCTCGAATGTGCCCGAGCCCTTGGGCCCGACCCTGCGCAGCGGGTGGAGGATGCGGTCGGCCGCCTTCGTGTGCTCCAGGTAGCGGTTGACCTTCACGCAGAGCGCGCCGCGGGTGTAGGGGTGGTCGGGGTTGCCGCGCATCTTGACGGCCTGGCCGTCTTCGACCGTGACGACCCACGAGCATGTGTCCGGGCAGTCCAGCGGACACGCCCCCAAAATCTGCACTTCACCCGACATAGCTTGACTTTACCGGCGCGGGCAGAGCGGGACTCACGGGGTGCGGGGACGGCCCGCGGCGCACCGGGAAGCGCACGGGAAGGGGGTACGGCCGGACCCGGCCGTACCCCCTCGTCACGTCACGGAGCGGTGACCGCGGCGCCTGTCACGTGCTCGTCAGGCGCTCGTCACGGGGCGGAGACTACATCTCCACGCCGTCGTGGTCGTGGTCGTCGTGGCCGCCGCCGCCGGTCCCCGGCTGGTTGGCGCCGGGGGCGCCGCCGCCGGGCAGCTGCGAGCTGTAGGCGTAGACGAACGTCGCGGTGGCGATCGCACCGGTGTTCACCCGCAGCGCCTTGTCGTTGATGTTGTCGATGGTGTCGCACTCCAGGTGGTAGCACTTGTCGTAGGCGACACCCGCCTCACCGCCGAACTTCGCGGCCTCCTCGGCGGTCTTGATGCCCTCGGCGCCGGTGAACAGGCCGCCCGCGGGGATGCCGACCTCGATGAAGGGGCCGTAGTCCGAGCGGCCGGTGAAGTCGGTGCCGGTGTACGGCTCGCCGATGGCCTTGAAGTACGACTCGAAGAGCTTCTCGATCTGGTCCGAGCCCGCCGGTCCGGCCGGGGCGCCGACGCCGTCGGAGTCGTCACCGTCGTAGATGCCGAAGGTGTAGTTCGGGGACGCGATCATGTCGAAGTTCAGGTACAGCTTGATCTTGGCCTTCTCCTCGGCGGAGAGGTTGGCCACGTAGTGCTCGGAGCCGAGCAGGCCCAGCTCCTCGGCGCCCCAGAAGGCGAAGCGCAGCTTGTTCTTGGTGGGGAACAGGCCGGCCTTCAGCGCCGTCTCCAGCACGCCCGCGCTGCCCGAGCCGTTGTCGTTGATGCCGGGGCCCTCGACGACGCTGTCCAGGTGCGAACCCGCCATGACGACCTTGTCCGGGTCGCCCCAGCGGCTCTCGGCCAGCACGTTGTGCGTCTTGCGGTTCAGGTCGCTCTCGGTGTCGGTGACCAGGGTGACCGTCGTCCCGGCGGCGGCCAGCTCCTCGCCGACGGCGTAGGTGGTCCCGACGACCGGGATGTTCACGGTGGGGGCGCCGAGGGTGCCGAGGAGCAGGGTGCGGCGGTCGGCCGCGCCCTCGCCGGGCTGGCCCTCGTTGAAGATGATCACACCCTTGGCCCCGGCGGCCTGGGCGTTCTCGGCCTTGACCTGGAAGCCGCAGGTGCCGCGCTGCATGAGGGCGATGTTGCCCGGGGTGAAGCCGGCGAAGTCGCTCGCCTCGCAGCCGGAGGTGGAGGTGTTGGGCGTCGGGCTCGGCGGGATCATGACGTCCACGGCCTGCACGGCGGCGGTGACGTTGCCCGAGCCGGAGTAGGTCATGGTCCTGAAGTCGGTGTTGCGCACGTAGGTCTTGGCCGACGGGGCGACCCGCTCCAGCGAGGACTTCGTGATCTCGCGGAAGAACGGGAACTCGAACTCCTGCAGGGTGACCTTGTATCCGGCCCTGCGGAGCTTGTCGGCCACGTAGGCGACCGAGGCGTCGTAGCCGGCGGTGCCCGAGGCGCGGGTTCCGCCGTTGGCGTCGGCGATCTGCTGGAACTTGACGAGATGCCGCTTGACGCCGAGCCCGGTGACCGACTTGCTGAGGGCGCGGGGATCCGGGTCAGCGGCGGCCGGGGTGGCGGAGATGACGGGCAGGACCAGGGCGGAAGCCGCGGTGACGGCGGCCAGCAGGCCCTTGTACGCGCGTACGCGCATGCGAAACTCCTCTAACACCAATGAAGCAGGAAATCCCCCGTGATCGCGATAATCGGAACTTAGTGGGGCGAATGGGATTCTGTAAGACCCTCTCAACATTTGTTATCGAGCGGAGTCGAATCAGCGTTCCCGGCGTTCTCGGGGAGTACTTGACGGCGGCGGCGCGGATGGAGTAATGATCTCAGTCGTCGTGCCCGCGACGGCGGCCGGAAGCGCGGTGACGCCGGGAAGGACGTACGGCGTGCCCGGACCGGGCGGTCATGGCCGGGGCGGGAGGTGACCCGGGGCGGGCCGCGGTCGAAGGCGGGATGCCGGTCCATGGGGTCAGCTTTCCAGGAAGCCACCGTTTGTTTCCCGGTTATCGCAGATCGGCGGGTCAATTCTCCATCTCGGAGATAGAGGAGACGTTGGCGATGTCCGCTTCGTCGGTGCTGACACTCCCGGTGAACCAGACGTCCAGGATCTTCTTCAGCGGAGGTGGCGAGGCCGGCCGGAGGCGGATCACCGGAACGCCGGCGTCGTTCCGCTTCCGCGCCCCCGCGGCGGTCTCCGCGTCCGCACGCGGCGCCGCTCCGGGACGACCCGGTGCCCGCGCTCCCCGGGCTCAGAGATCAGAATGGGAGCCACGCCGCCGAGACCGCCGGCGGCCGCGAGATACGCATGACTCCGATCGTGGAGACTGGACGGAAAGATCGGTGACGCACCTGTAATGCGAAACAGGCAGAATCGCTGGCGGTGAAGGACATCAAGGAACGCGACGACACGGCCGTCGCCCGCGGCGCACCGCCGCCGGGCGGGGAGACCGCCGTGCTCGTCGTCGAGCCGCTGCTCCCGCAGCGGCTCCGGCGCCCCTCCGACGCGCTGCGCTTCCTGGCCACGCTGCTGGGGCTGACAGCCGTCATCCTCCTCGCCCTGGTGGCGAGGAAGACCCTCAACGGCCTGGAAGCCGACGTCGCCGACGGCACCCGGCGCGTCCCGTTCCTGGTGAGCGGCCTGGTCGGCGGCCTGGGCGGCGTCGCCATGCTCGCCGTCCCCGCCGCGTACGCGGTCGAGCGGGTGCTCCACCGCGACGGCCTGCGCGTCGCCGAGGGACTGTTCGCGGCGATCGCCGGGATGGTGCTCTCCTTCGCCCTCGGCGAGTGGATCCTCGGTCCCGGCCCGGAGGACCTGCGGCTGCTGCTCACCGGGGGCCGCTCCGGGGTCGAGCCGCTGAACGCGCTGCTCACCTCGGTCATCGCCTACGTCACCGCGATGCGCATCTCCCGCCGCCCCACCTGGCGCGCCGCCCTGTGGACGGCGGTCGCGATCAACTCGGTCGCGCTGTTCGCCGGGCTGGCGGCCACCATCCCCGGCATCGCCGTCTCCATCATCGTCGGGCTCGCCGTCGGATACGCCACGCTGTACGGCCTGGGCAGCCCCAACACCCGCCCGCCCGGCAGCACGATCGTCGCCGCGGTCCGCAAACTGGGGTTCCACCCGGTCAAGGCCCACCGGATGGAGGACGACCCCCAGGACAGCCGCAGATACGCCATCGGGCTGAAGGACGGCACCCGCCTCGACGTCACCGTCCTCGACCGCGACCGGCAGGTCGCCGGGCTGCTCTACCGCCTCTGGCGCCGGATCCGGCTCAACTCCGAGACCCGGCGCAAGGCCATCCGCTCGCTCCGCGCCGAGCTGGAGCGCGAGGCGCTGATGGCCTACGCCTCGCAGGCCGCCGGGGTCGGCAGCCCCCGGCTGGTCGGCACGGGCGAGATCGGCTCCGAGGCCGCGATCCTCATCTACGAGCACGTCCCCACCCGGGCGCTCGCCGACATCCCGGATGAGGAGATCGGCGACGACCTGCTCGCCCAGATCTGGGAGCAGGTCATGCTCCTGCAGGTCCAGCGGCTGGCCCACCGCCGGCTGACGGGTGACAGCATCCACGTCGACGACGAGGGGCGGGTCGTCCTGATGGACGCCCGCAGCGGTGAGATCGCCGCCGGGGACCTGCTGCTCAGCCTCGACGTCGCCCAGCTGGTCACCTACCTCAGCCTGCGCGTCGGCGCCGAGCGCTCGGTCCGCGCCGCGGCGGCCGTGACCGGTCCGAACACGCTGGCCACCGCGCTCCCGCTGCTGCAGCGGATCGCGCTCACCCGGGAGACCCGGGCGGCGCTGAAGAAGAACAAGGGGCTGCTGACCGCCATCCGGGAGCAGATCGTCGGGCTCGAACCCAAGGTCGAGGTCGGCGAGGTGCGCCTGGAGCGGTTCCGCCCGCGCACCCTGGTCACGATCATCGCCAGCGCCTTCGCCGCGTATCTCGTGCTCTCCTACCTGACCCAGATCAACCTGACCGTGGTCACCTCGGCGAACTGGGGCTGGACCGGGATCGCGTTCGTCGCCGCGATGCTGAGCTACGTCGCCGCCGCGCTGATGCTGATGGGCTTCGTGCCGGAGAAACTGCCGCTCGGCCGTACCGTGCTCGTGCAGTTCGCCGGCTCGTTCGTCAAGCTGGTCGCCCCGGCCGCGGTGAGCGGCGTCGCCATCAACACCCGCTACCTGCAGAAACGCGGGATCCCGCCGGGGCCGGCGATGGCGAGCGTGGGCGCCTCGCAGGTCACCGGCCTGGCCTTCCACATCGGGCTGCTGCTGCTGTTCGCCTACATCACCGGCTCCAGCACGGCCGCGTCCTTCACCCCGTCCCGCACGCTGGTGTTCGTGCTGCTGGCGGTGGCCCTGCTGCTGGTCGTCCTCCTGGGGATCCCGCGCCTGCGCCGCATGGTCACCTCGCGCCTGCGCTCGCTGTTCTCGGGCGTCCTGCCCCGCCTGCTGGACGTCCTCCAGTCCCCCCGGAAGATCGCCGAAGGGTTCACCGGCACCCTGCTGCTGACGGTCTTCTTCATCGCCTGCCTCGACGCCTGCGTCCGGGCCTTCGGCGGCTCCCTGAACCTCGCCGCCGTGGCCGTGGTCTTCCTCGCGGGCAACGCCATCGGCTCGGCCGTCCCCACCCCCGGCGGCCTCGGGGCGGTGGAGGTCGCGCTCTCGGCCGGTCTCACCCTCGCCGGCCTGGACCCCGACGTGGCCACCCCCGCCGTGCTGCTGTTCCGGCTGCTCACCTTCTGGTTCCCGGTCCTGCCCGGCTGGGCCTCGTTCACCTATCTGCAGCGCAACGAGGCCCTGTGAGCCCCTGAGCCCGCGAGCCCGGACCCCTGCGGGGGGACCGGGCTCACGGGAACGGTCAGACCGCCCAGAGGTTGATGCCGGCCTCGACCGCGTCCTTGTCGATGGCCGCGAGCTCCTCCGGGGTGAACGAGAGGTTCTCCACCGCCGCGAGGCTGTTCTCCAGCTGCGCCACGCTGCTCGCGCCGATCAGCACCGACGTCACCCGCCGGTCGCGCAGCGCCCACGCCAGGGCCATCTGCGCCAGCGACTGGCCCCGCGCCGCCGCGATCTCGTTGAGCCTGCGGACGTGCCGCATGACCTCGTCGGTGAGCATCTCCGGCTTGAGGAAGTGTCCCAGCGAGGCCCGCGACCCCTCCGGGATCCCGCCGAGATAGCGGTCGGTCAGCATGCCCTGCGCCAGCGGCGAGAAGGCGATGCAGCCCACGCCCTCCTCCTCCAGCACGTCCAGCAGCCCGCCCTCGATCCACCGGTTGAGCATCGAGTAGGACGGCTGGTGGATCAAGAGCGGCGTGCCCATCTGGCGCAGGATCCGCGCGGCCTCGGCGGTCTGCTCGGGCGAGTAGGACGAGATCCCGGCGTACAGCGCCCGGCCCGAGCGGACCGCGTGGTCCAGCGCGCCCATCGTCTCCTCCAGCGGCGTGTCCGGGTCGAACCGGTGGCTGTAGAAGACGTCGACGTAGTCCAGGCCCATCCGCTTGAGCGACTGGTCCAGGCTGGCCAGCAGGTACTTGCGGGAGCCCCACTCGCCGTACGGCCCGGGCCACATGTCGTACCCGGCCTTGGTCGAGATGATCAGCTCGTCGCGGTGGCGCGCGAAGTCCTCGCGGAAGTGCCGCCCGAAGTTGGTCTCCGCCGAGCCGTACGGCGGGCCGTAGTTGTTGGCCAGGTCGAAGTGGGTCACCCCGAGGTCGAAGGCCCGGCGCAGGATGTCCCGCTGCACCCCGAGCGGCTTGTCGTCACCGAAGTTGTGCCAGAGCCCGAGCGAGACCGCGGGCAGCTTGAGCCCGCTCCGGCCCACCCGGTTGTACGGCTGCCGCCCGTCGTAGCGGTCGTCCGCGGCGATGTACGTCATCATTCGGAGACCTTCGCGGTGTCGAGGATCCAGGAGAGGGTGAACGCCTCCTCGCGCCAGGAGTCGTACCTGCCGCTGCGGCCGCCGTGCCCGGCGCCCATCTCCGTCTTGAGCAGGAACGGCCCGCCCCGCGCGGTGTCGCGGAGCCTGGCGATCCACTTGGCCGGCTCGTGGTAGAGGACGCGGGTGTCGTTGAGGCTCGTGATCGCCAGGATCGGCGGATAGACCCTCTCGTCCACGTTCTCGTACGGCGAGTAGGACTTCATGTAGTGGTAGACGTCCGGGTTGTGCAGCGGGTCGCCCCACTCGTCCCACTCGATGACGGTGAGCGGGAGCGACGGGTCGAGCATCGAGGTCAGCGGGTCCACGAACGGCACCTCGGCGACCACGCCCGCGAAGACCTCCGGGGCGAGGTTGGCCACCGCGCCCATCAGCAGCCCGCCGGCCGAGCCGCCCCGCGCGATGATCTCGGAGGACCAGCCCCCGGCCTTGAGGTGCTCGGCGCAGGCGACGAAGTCGGTGAAGGTGTTCTTCTTCTGCTGGAACTTCCCGTCCTCGTACCAGCGGCGGCCCATCTCGCCTCCGCCCCGGACGTGCGCGACGGCGAAGACGAACCCCCGGTCCAGCAGGCTCAGCCGGGCCACCGAGAACGACGGGTCCATCGAGATCTCGTAGCTGCCGTAGCCGTACAGGACGGTGGGCGCCGGCCGGGCGGCGCCCTTCTTGACGGCGATCGAGATCGGGACGCGGGTGCCGTCCGAGGCGGTGGCCCACTCCCGGAACTGCTCGTAGTCGTCCGGGTCGTAGCCGCCGAGCACGGGCCTGCGCTTGAGCAGGATCAGCTCGCGCGCCTGGAGGTCGTAGTCGTAGACCGAGGGCGGAGTGATCATGCTCGTGTAGCCGAGGCGGAGCCGTCCGGTGACGAACTCGGGGTTGCCCGAGGGGGCCGCGTCGTAGATCGGCTCGGGGAAGGAGATCTCGTACGGCTCGCCGTCCGCGGGCAGGACGCGGATGCCGGTCAGGCCGTCCCGGCGGAAGTGCACGACGGTGTGGCCCGCGAAGGCGTCGACGTCGAGCAGGCGGGTGTCCTCGCGGTGCTCGATCAGCGGCGTCCAGGCGCCCGGATCGTCGATCGGGGCGGTGGCCAGCTCGAAGTTCTCGGCGTTGCGGTTGTGCAGGACCAGGAAGCGGTCGCCCGCGTGGTCGATGCCGTACTCGACGCCGGTCTTGCGGGGCCGTACGACGCGGAACTCGCCGGTCGGGTCGTCCGCCTCCAGGATGCGGACCTCACTGGTGATCTTGCTGCCCGCGGAGAGGACGAGGTAGCGCTCGCTGCGGGTCAGTCCGATGCCGATCCAGAACCGCTCGTCGGTCTCCTCGTAGACGAGGACGTCGGCGGCGGCCGGGGTGCCGATCACGTGCCGGTGGACCTTGTGCGGCCGCCACGTCTCGTCGACCGTCGTGTAGAAGAACGTGGTGCCGTCGGCCGACCAGGCCCCGCCGTAGAAGATGCCGGGGATCTCGTCGGGGAGGGTCTCGCCGGTGACGAGGTTCTTCACCTTCAGGGTGAAGCGCTCGTCGCCGGTGAAGTTGACGGAGTAGGCCAGCAGGGTGCCGTCGGGGCTCACCGCGCTGGTCCCGAGGGAGAAGAAGTCGCTGTCGCCGGCCAGCTCGTTGGCGTCGAGCATGACCTGCTCCCCGGGCAGCGACTCGTCCGGCTTCAGCTCGGGAGGGGTGTCGCCCTCGGCCGCGACCCGGCACTGGATGCCGTACTGCTTGCCTTCCTCGGTGCGGGAGTAGTACCACCAGTCACCCTTGCGGGTGGGGACGGAGAGGTCGGTCTCCAGAGTGCGTCCCTTGATCTCCTGGAAGATCGTTTCCTGGAGGGGCTTCAGGTGTGATGTCACCTGCTGGGTGTAGGCGTTCTCGGCCTCGAGATAGGCGATCGTCTCGGGATCGTCCTTGACCGTCAGCCAGGCGTAGTCATCGACCACGGTGTCCCCGTGGTGCACGCGCTCGCTGGGAACCTTCTTCGCCGTAGGCGGCGTCTCGATGCTCACCCGCCGAGTCTATGATTCCGGCCCCGCCGGGCTCAGGTTCCGACGTTCCGTCCCGAGCGGTCGGCGGGGACTGCTAATCTTTTGGTGTCGGCAAGATCCGGCGCAACCCACTCCCATCACTCAGGTGACTGTGATGTGGGCTGTCCTGTGTATGTCGATAACCCCTTGAAACCAACGGTTTCAGAGATCGGTTCGCAGAGCCGCTCAATGGCTGGTAAGTTAG
>NZ_BOOH01000044.1 GCF_016863135.1 Planobispora longispora | reverse complement strand
TGCGGGTGCCGGAGGACCTGAGCGTCATCGGCGTGGACGACAGTCTGCCCGGCCGGTTGAACAGACCGAAGCTGACGACGATCACGATGCCGACCGCCGCCGCCGGGCGGATGGCGGTCGACCTGCTGCTGGCCGCCGTCAGCGCCGGAGACTCGGGGACGCCGACGTTGGCCCGGCTGGAGACCACCCTCGTCGTGCGCGAGTCCACCGGGACCGCGCACCGGACCGCCGGCCTGGTCAGCGAGCTGGGGTAACGGGGGACACGGACGCGGCCCGCTCGCCGGGGCATGCCGGCGAGCGGGCGTCAGTCCTCCCGGTCTCCTCAGAGGTGCGGTTCGGCGCGGAGGGCGGTTTCCTCAGAGGCGTGGTTCGGCGCGGGGGCCGGTCTTCTCAGAGGTGCGGTTCGGCGCAGAAGACGGTTCCGGCGCCGCGCAGGGTGACCCGGCCGTCCTTCGCCGGGAGGAAGGCGGACTGCCCCGCCTCCAGCGTCTCGCTCCGCCGTCCCCCGCCGCCCGCCGCCTCTTCCGGCTGCCCTCCTTCCAGCTGCCCTCCTTCCGGCGCGCCGCCTTCCACGGTGACGGAGCCGGAGGTGCACAGCAGGATGCGGGGGACCGGGCGGTCGAGGCTGTGGTCGAGGCGGGGGCCGTACACCGAGAGCCTGAACTCCGGAGCCGGCGGCAGGAAGTCGCCGCCGAGCAGCGGGGCGACCGGCAGCGGCTGGGCGTCGGGCCGGAGGATGCCCAGCAGGCCGGGCACGTCGACGGGCTTGGCCGTCAGCCCGGCGCGCAGGACGTTGTCGGAGGCGCCCATGATCTCCACGCCGAACCCGTCGACGTAGCAGTGGAGCACGCCCGCCCCCAGGAACAGCGCCTGCCCGGGGGCCAGTTCGTGCCGGCGCAGCAGGAGCGGCGCGAGCACGGCGGGGTCGTCCGGGTAGCGTTCGGCCAGCCGCCGGACGAGCCGGAAGGCGGGCCCGCCGAGCGGCCCGGCGGCCTCGGCGATGGCTTTCACCAGCGCGGACCGCTCGTCGTCCGGCCACTCCAGCAGCGCCCCCAGCGCCGCGGCGGAGCCCTTCTCCCCGTCCCCCTCCCGCAGGACGGCGAGAACCGGGTCCAGCGGTTCGAGCGCGAGCCGCGCCACGAGCTCCCCGGCCTGCCCGGCGGGGCGGAGCCCGGCGAGCGCGGTGAAGGGGCTCAGGGCGTAGATCATCTCCGGTTTGGCCCAGGGGTCGGCGTAGTGCGGGTCGCCCGCCGCGTATCCGGCCGCGGCCTGCGCCGCCGCCGGGTGGACCTGCAGCGACAGCGGGCTGTCCACCGCGATGAGCTTGACCAGGTACGGCAGGCGCTCCCCGAACCGCCGGATCGTCTCGTGGCCCAGCTCGGCCGCCGGGTCGTCGGCGATCACCTCGTCCAGGGTGCGCCGCCGCCCGTCCCTGACGAGGGACGAGGGGCCGGCCGGATGGGCGCCGAGCCACATCTCGGCCTCGGGCCCGCCCGGCGGCCGCCCGGTCAGCCGGGCGATGTGGTGGAGGGAGCCCCAGGGGTAGTCCTTGACGGGGTTGGTCAGTACGTCCACGGTGAGCCGTCCCTGTAACTCTTGATCGTCTCGCGGTACCAGATCGCGCTCTGCTTGGGGATGCGGCGCTGCGTCGGATAGTCGACCCGGACCAGCCCGAACCGGGGGCCGTAGCCGTGCCCCCACTCGAAGTTGTCCAGGAACGACCAGGCGAAGTAGCCCCGCACGTCGGCGCCCTTCTCCCGCGCCAGCCGCACCGCGGCGACGTGCGCGGCCAGGAACGCCACCCGGTCCTCGTCGTGCACGAAGCCGTCGTCGCCGGCGACGTCGTCGAAGGCGGCCCCGTTCTCGGTGACCACCATGGGCAGGCCCGGGTAGTCCCGGCCGATGCGGAGCAGCAGGTCGGCGCAGCCCTCCGGGGTGATCGGCCAGCCCATCCCGGTCAGCGGCCCGGTGCGCACCTCGCCGCCCGCCGAGAGCGTCGCGTCGAAGTAGTAGTTGACGCCCAGCACGTCGAGCGGGGCGGAGATCAGCTCCAGGTCGCCCTCGCGCACCGGCAGGACGGCGCCGCGCCCGGCCAGGTCGGCGACGACGTCGTCCGGGTAGCGGCCGTGCACGAGCGGGTCGAGGAACATCCGCACGCCGAGCCCGTCCGCCCTGCGGGTGGCGTCGCGGTCGGCGGGGCTGTCCGTCGCGGGCCTGGCCTGGCCCAGGTTGAGGGTGATGCCGATCTGCACGTCCCGGCCGCGTCCCCGCATGAGCCCGGCGGCCAGCCCGTGGCCGAGCAGCAGGTGGTGCACCGCGCGCACGGCCGCGGGGAAGTCCCGGCGGCCGGGCGCGTGGATGCCGTCGGCGTAGCCGTACACGGCCGTGCACCACGGCTCGTTGAGCGTGGTCCAGACGGGGACGCGGTCGGCGAGCCGGTCGAAGACGAGCGTGGCGTAGTCGGCGAAGCGGTAGGCGGTGTCCCGGTGCGGCCAGCCGCCCGCGTCCTCCAGTTCCTGCGGCAGGTCCCAGTGGTAGAGCGTGATCCAGGGGTCGATGCCCCGGGCGAGCAGCTCGTCCACGAGCCGGTCGTAGAAGGCGATGCCGCGGGGGTTGACCGGCCCGAGGCCGCGGGGCTGCACCCGCGGCCACGAGATCGAGAAACGGTAGGTGTCGACTCCGAGCTCCGCGAGCAGGGCGACGTCCTCGGGCATGCGGCGGTAGTGGTCGCAGGCCGCCTCGCCGGTGTCCCCGTTCGCCACGGCGCCGGGAGTCCGGCAGAAGGTGTCCCAGATGGAGGGGGTGCGACCGTCGGCGGTCGTGGAACCCTCGATCTGGTAGGCGGAGGTCGCCACCCCCCAGCGGAAGCTCATGTGCGGCCTTTCGTGATCAGGCGGGCAGGGTCCACTTCTGGTTGGCCTGGCCGGTGCAGGTCCAGATCTGCAGCGGGGTGCCGTCGGCCGGGCTCTGCCCGGTGGCGTCCAGGCACTTGCCGGTCTGCGGGTTCACCAGCCGCTGGGTGGCGGCGTCGTAGGTCCAGCGCTGGTTGGGGCTGCCGCTGTGGCAGTCCCAGATCTGGACCCTGGTGCCGTCGGCGTTGACGCCGCCGGCGACGTCCAGGCACTTGCCGAGCGCCCGGAGGGTGCCGTCGGTCCCGACCGTCCAGGACTGCGCCGTGCCGTTGGCGTCGCAGGTGTAGAGCTGCACCTTCGTGCCGTTGGCGCTGCCGGCCGCCGCCACGTCGAGGCACTTGCCGCCGAGCCCTCTGATCTTCCCGGTACGGGTGCCGCCCCCGCCGCCGGAGGTGACGGTGAACTCGCCGCGGTTGAGCACGCGCGGGCCGAAGTAGCTGGCCTGCACGCTCGCGTTGGTGTTGTAGGCCGGGTCGGTCAGCCACTCCGCCCAGACCATGAACCAGGTCCAGCGCGGCTGGGCGTCGAGCAGCGCCGGGCGGGGGGCCCGGCCGACCTCGGCCAGCGAGATGGGCTTTCCGCCCGCCACGTCGAGCATCGCCTGATAGTCGGAGGCCGACGGCTCCAGCTTGACCCACACGTCGAGCGAGGCCACGTCCACGGAGGCGGCGCCCGGCCAGTACTCGCCGATCGCGCCCATGTTCAGGTCCTTGACGTTCCAGACCCAGACCAGGTTGGTCAGGCCCTGGGCGGTGAAATAGTCGTAGGTGATCTGATAGAGCCTGCGGCTGCCGCCGGCCCCCGGGCGCCCGCCCCACCAGGACCAGCCGTCGTTCATCTCGTGGATGGGCCGCCACAGCACCGGCACCCCGGCGTTCTGGAGCTGCCGCAGGTACGGCACCGCCTCGGCGAGCCGGTTCTTGAACGCGGTGTTGAGAGCGGTGCCGTCGGTGACGAGCTGACTCCACTGGGAGTCCGACAGGCGGCTGAGGACGCCGCCGGTGTCCCACCCGCAGGTGGAGCCGACGGTGGGCGGGCACATGTGCCAGGTCAGGGAGACGATCGAGCCGCCCTGCCACTGCCGGATCGCCTCGTTGACCATCGTCTGCCGGTTGGCGACGTCGGAGGAGGCGAACAGGAAGTCACCGCCCCACAGGCCCGGGGTCTGGCCGGTGATCTGCTGGGCGACGCGGGTGTACCGGGTGGGGTCGCTGTTGGGTTCGCGGTTGTGCTGGCCGGAGACCGTGTACCGCCCGGAGATCCCGGACAGGTAGCCGATCAGGTCGGCGCGGGAGGCGGCGGGGAAGGCGTGGGCGGGGGAGGCGACCGCGACGACGGAGGTCAGGGCCAGCGCCACCGCCAGCGTCAGGGCCTGCCACATCCGGCGCGGCCGGGACGGGAGCGATCGGGGTGATCGTGGGATGCGGGACGAGTGGGGGGTGCGCATCGAATGCTCCTTGTCTTTCAGAACGTCTTCGGAACGTCTTCTAGAACGTGTCGAGCGGGTGGAGGGGGAGGCTCTCCTCTCGGGTGAGGGTGATCGGGGGGTTCAGGGCGAGCGCGGCGGCGCCGTACAGTCCGGCGTCCCGGCCCAGGGCGGTGGGCTCCACGGTCAGGCGGCGCAGGAAGCCCATCCCGGCCCCGGCCGCGACGGCCCGGCGCAGCGGATCCAGCAGGATCTCCCCGGCCGCGGCGACGCCTCCGCCGATGACGACGCGGTCCACGTCGAAGAGCGCCGCCGCGGACAGCAACGCTCCGGCCACGGCCCGCGCGGCCCGGTCGAAGGCGGCGGCCGCGATCGGGTCGCCCGCGCGGGCGGCGGCGGCCAGCGCGCGGGCGTCCCGGCCCCCGCCGGGGGCGGGACGCCACCCGCGGGCCAGCGCCCAGCGGGCCATCGAGGTGCCGCTGGCGATCGTCTCCACGCATCCGGTGCCGCCGCACGGGCAGGGCTCGGCGCCGGCGGCGGCGTCGCCGGGGAGCGCGGGGGCGGGCATGTGCCCGATGTGGCCGGCGTTGCCGGTCGGCCCCAGGTAGGGGACGCCGTCGACGACCAGGCCGCCGCCCACGCCGGTCGAGACGACGACGCCGAGCAGGACCCGCGTGTCCCCGCCCCGGGCGCCGCGCCACCACTCGCCCAGCGCCATGCACTGGGCGTCGCCCGCCAGGGTGACCGGCAGGCCGCCCAGCAGGTCCGAGACGGTCGAGGTGAGCGGGAAGCCGCGCCAGGCCGGGATGTTGACCGGGCTGACGGTGCCGCGCACCGGGTCGAGCGGACCGGCCGAGCCGATGCCCGCGCCGGTCAGGTCCGGTACGGCCAGCTCGCGCACGAGCGCGCCGAGCGTGGCGGTGGGGTCCGGGCCCACCGGGGTCTCCCGGCGGGCCAGGACCGCGCCGGTGGCGTCGACCACGGCGGCGGCGAAGGTGGTGCCGCCGATGTCGAGCGCCAGCACGGCCGTCACGGCCGGACCTCGTTGACGCAGCGCAGCACCGGGTAGGCGGTTAGGGCGGCCGGGTCCAGGTCCCGCGCGCCGGTGACGCGGAAGGTGACGCTCTCTCCCGGCAGCAGCGTGACGAGCTGGTCGTCGACCGCGGCGGCGGGGTCCAGCCGGTCGGGGAAGATCGCCAGCTCGCGCAGGATCGTGGTGGCGGTGACGGTGACGTCCAGCCCGTCGCCGGCCGGCTCGACGGTCGCGGTGAACTCCGCCGGAGGGTAGGCGACGGCCGGGTCCTCGGCGAAGAAGAACAATCCGCGCGACTCGCCGAGCTCCGCGCTGAGCAGCTCCGCGGCCGGGTCGTCCGGCGTCTCCGGCACCGGGATCCCGAGGGCGCCGCGGGCCGGGACGGCGACCTGCTCGTCCCGGCCGGACAGCACCCGCCCGGCCAGGTCGCGCCGGGCCAGCCGGAGCGTCCCGGCCCATTCCTCGTCGGTGTCGTTGACCAGGAAGACCTCGCCGTCCCTGCGGGTGACGAGCCGGTCGGCGTAGGCGCGGCGCAGGCCGTACCAGAGCGGCTTGCGGCGGCCCGCGCCGTCGACGGCGGCCCAGGAGGTGACCGGCCAGCAGTCGTTGAGCTGCCACACCACGGTGCCCATGCAGTACGGCATGAGCGAGCGGAAGCGCTCCACCCCGAAGGCGACGGCGCGGGCCTGGTTGAGCTGGGTGTAGTAGTGCCAGTCGTCGAAGGTCTCCGGCTGCGGCAGGTGCTCGCCGAGCCCGGTCAGCAGCCGGGCGTTGCCGTTGACCGCCTTCTGGTGGTGGAGGACTCCGGGGGAGTCCGGGGTGAGCGGCTCGTCGGAGACGCAGGCCCGGAGGGTGGAGTAGGCCGGCGGCCCCTGGTAGCCGAACTCGGCCACGAAGCGCGGCGTGTAGGCGGCGTAGTGGGTGTAGTCGCGCGAGCCCCACACGGTCCAGATGTGGATGGTGCCGTGCGCCGGGTCGTTGGGCGGCAGGTCGGGCGCGCCGGAGTAGGGGCTGCCCGGCCAGTAGGGGCGGGTCGGGTCGAGCTCGGCGACGATCGACGGCAGGAGGTCGTAGTAGAAGGCGGCTCCCCAGCTGCGTTCTCCGAGCTCCTCCTGCCAGCCCCAGTCGGCGTGGCCCTCGATGTTCTCGTTGTTGCCGCACCACAGCACCAGGCTGGGGTGGGCCGACAGCCGGGCCACGTTCTGGCGCGCCTCGGCCTCGACCTCGGAGCGGAAGGGCTCCTCCTCCGGGTAGGCCGCGCAGGCGAACGGGAAGTCCTGCCAGACGAGGAGGCCCTGCCGGTCGGCCAGGTCGTAGAAGTCCTCGGACTCGTACAGGCCGCCGCCCCAGACCCGCAGCGCGTTGGCGCCGGCGGCCATCGCCTGGCCGAAGCGCTCGGCCAGCCGCTCCGGGGTGACCCGGGCGGGGAAGCAGTCGTCGGGGATCCAGTTGAAGCCGCGGACGAAGACGGGGCGGCCGTTGACGATCAGCCGGAAGGCGTCCCCGTCGAGCTCGACCGTGCGGAAGCCGATCTCCTTGCGCCAGCGGTCGGTGCCCGCGGCGACGGTGAGCGGGTAGAGGGGCTGCGCGCCGTACCCGCGCGGCCACCACAGCTCGGCGCCGGGCACGTCCAGGCGGAGCACGCCCTCGCTCTGGCCGCGGTCGAGCTTCACCTCGGCGCTGACACCCGCGACGTCGGCGGTGACGGTGACCGGCTCGTCCCCGGCCCGCTCCACCCGCACGTGCACGTCCACGCCGTCGGCGCGGACCAGCGGGCGGACCTCGGCCAGCCGCGCCTCCGACCAGGAGTGCAGGCCGACGGAGCGCCAGATCCCGCTGGTCACCAGCGTCGGGCCCCAGTCCCAGCCGAAGTTGCAGGCCATCTTGCGGATGAACTGGTACGGCTCGGCGTACGGTCCGGGCCGCTCGCCCACCTCCGCCTTCCGCTGCTCGGCGTAGCGGTACGGCGAGCCGAACCGCATCTCCAGCGTGTTCTCACCGTCCTGGAGCAGGTCCCGCACGGCGAAGCGGTACGACCGGTGCATGTTCGCCGTGGTGGCGATCTCCACCCCGTTGAGCAGGACCGCGGCCACCGTGTCGAGCCCCTCGCAGACCAGGTCGGTCCGGTCGGATCCGTCCGGCCGCCAGGTGAAGGCGGTCCGGTAGGTCCACTCCGCGCGGCCGATCCAGGCCAGCCGGTTCTCGTTGTCGTCCAGGTACGGATCGTCGATCAGCCCGGCCTCGAGCAGGTCCGTGTGCACGCAGCCGGGCACCGTCGCCGGGATGTCGTGGTGCCCGGCTCCGGACAGGGTCCAGCCTTCGTGCAACGGACGGTACATCGGACTCCTCATCGGGTTGTGTCACTCCTGGGGTAGGCGACGACCTGGTCGACGGTGAGCCGGCCGCTTCCGGGGCCGCCACCGACGTAGATCGACAGTTGTTCGAACCTCGACAGGTCGAGCGGGCCGCTGGGGGCCCAGCCCGGGTGGTCGAAGTCCGTGAAGGGGATGCGGATCGGGCCGGGTGACGCGGGGGTGAGGGTGTGCTCGAAGTAGATCCCGCCGGTGACGAACTGGATCGTGATGTTCGCGGCCGGTCCGGCGTGGTCCAGCCGGAGTTCGAGCCCTTCGTGCCCCCAGACGTCCAAGGCCGGCCCGAAGGTGCGGGTGACGCCCGCGTACCCGGCGGAGCCGAGGGCGTAGTCGAGCCGCATGGCCTGCCCCGCCTCTCCCGGCGCCAGGTTCGGGGTGATCGGGTCGCCGCCGGGGTTGCGGGCGTAGGCGCGGGCGAGCTCCGCCGAGTCGGCGAACGCCTCGAAGTCGTCGACGACGGCGGGCGTCGCGGGCAGCGGTCGGGTGGTGAACGAGGCGACGGGGCTGTTCGTCCCGCCGAGCGCGTTGACCGCGGTGACCCGCCAGTGGTACGTGGCGCCCGGCGTGAGCGCGTCCGGCGCGGGGTACGACGTCCCGGTGATCCCGGTGCCGGAGAGCACGGGGTCGCGCAGGTCGGCGTGCGTGGAGACGGTGAGGGTGTAGTACCCCGCGCCCGCGGCCGGGCTCCAGGAGAACACCGGCGATCCCAGCACGTTCTCCGCACCCGGGGCCGGGGTGAGCAGGCCGAACTCGCCCGGCGCGGAGTCGACCGGCGCCGGGTCCGCCGACCGGAGGGTGGCCCGGGTCAGCCCGGTGCTCCCGCTCCACAGCAGCCGGACGTGGTCGGCGCCGCCCGTCTTCGCGGTGACGCGGCCGTGGTGGGCGTCGTGCCGCACGGTCCGCCAGTCCGCGCCGTCCTCGGAAGTCTGCACCTGCACGTCCGGCCGGCCGCGGGAGACCACGTCGAAGCGGACCTCCTGGGTGCCGGGACGGTTCCAGGACATCCACGCCTGTGATGAACCGGCGGGCCGCGCGACGGCGACGCCGTCCCCGGGCGTGATCGCGACGTTCGCGTGCCCGCTGGTCAGGAGGGTGCTCTCCACCGGGTCGGTGAGCACGGTCTGCGACGCGGCGACCCGCACCGGCTCCGACGGGGCGTCGCGGCGGCCGTGCCGGTCGACCGGGACGACCCGGTACCGCACGTCGCCCGCCGCCCCGGGGTCGATCCACGGCGTCCGGTCGTCGGTCAGCAGCCCGCGGTGTGCGGCGGTCCAGCGCCCTCGCGCCGAGCGTTCCACCACGTACCCGGCCGCGCCCGCCGTGCCCCGCCAGCGCAGTTCGTTGAGGCCGGCGCGCTTGTCCACCTGCGTGATCAGCGGCGGGCCGAGGGCCGGGGCGCGGCGGGCGGGGGAGACCTTCCCGGCGAAGGCGATCTGGGCCCGGACGGACTCCGCCATCGCGGCGTCGTCCCCGGGGAAGTGCATGGTGAAGCCGTCGTCGTGCTGGACGAACCCGTTGCGGTCGTGGTGGCCGAACAGCGACCACGACATCATCCCCGTGACGTTCGGGTCGGCGGCCACCGGGTCGAGGAGCTCCGTGCTCGCCGCGGTCGAGGCGTACTCCCCGGCGATGTAGACCTTGCCCGCGCCCGTCACCGCGGCGGCGTCGGCCTTCACCTTCGCCGCCGTCGGCGGGTAGTAGTGCACGTCCACGATGTCGACGCCCGGCGCGGCGAGCGTGTCGGCGTCGATGTCGAAGCGGCGGCCGGCCGCGATGAGCTGCCGGGGCGCCCACGCGCGGAACTTCGCGGCGTTGGCGTTGATCCAGTCGGACGTCATGCCCTCCAGCTCGTTGCCGAACTCCCAGGCCATGACGGTCGGGTCCGCGTTGTAGGCCCGGCCGGTGAGCGGGTTGACGCGGTGCATGACGTGCCGGACGTACGCCCGGTAGTCGGCGATCACGCGCTCGTCGGTGTAGAAGGCCGCCGACGGCAGGCCGTAGGGGTCGGTGAAGTCGCGGTGGCCGCCGTGGTAGTACGACCACTCGTCGGTGAGCGGCAGGACCAGCCGGATGCCGATCGAGCCGGCGTAGGCGATCGCGTAGTCGACCGTGGCGAAGGCGGCCTCGTTGAAACCGCTCTCCTTGCCGGGCAGGATCGACAGCTCGTTGCCGGTGGAGGCCATCATGTGCGAGCGCACCACGGTCATGCCCATGGCCTTGGCGGTGTCGAGCGCGTCCCGGATCCGGAAGAACGTCGGGTAGCCGACGCCGCCGACGTTCTCGTCCAGCCCGAGCCAGTAGATGTTGGTGCCGGCGAACCGGAACGGCCTGCCGTCGAGTTCGAGACGGGAGCCGGAGCGGGTCACGAACCGGGTGTTCACGGAGCGGTCCGGGAACCCTGCGCCCGGCGAGCCCGGGGCCGCCTCCGCTCCCGCGCTCGGGCCGGTGCCCGGTCCCGTGCCCGTGCCCGCTCCCCCCGGGGAGGGGGACGCGTGGGCGGGCAGGGCCAGGGAGACGGTCAGGATCATTGTTGCGAGACTCACCCATCTGCTGGAACGCATGCCAACCTCCCTACTTGGTGGCGCCTCTGGCGAAGCCGTTGTAGATGTAGCGCTGGAGCGCCAGGAAGACGATCAACGTGGGGATGACGGTGATGACGATCCCGGCGGAGATCACCTCCCACTGCGTGCCGGTCGGTCCCTGGAAGCGGAACAACGAGGTGGACACCACGCCCAGGTCGCGCGAGGGCATGTAGAGGAAGGGGATGTAGAACTCGTTGTAGACGGCCACGCCCTTGACGATCACGACGGTGACGATCGCCGGCTTCAGCAGCGGGAGGATGATCGTGCGGTAGATCTTCCAGTGCGTGGCGCCGTCGAGCATCGCGGCCTCGTCGACGGACTTGGGGACGCCGCGCAGGAACTGCAGGAAGATGTAGATCGAGATGATGTCCGTCCCCATGAACAGCGCGATCGCCGCCCAGCGGGTGTTGAACAGCCCGAGCCCGGTGACCACCTGGAAGGTCGCGACCTGGGTGGTCACGCCCGGGACCAGCGCCGCCAGCAGGAACAGGAACATCGTCAGCCGCTTGCCGCGGAAGTCGAACCGGCTCACCGCGTAGGCCGCCATGGACCCGATCAGGACCGTGCCGATCAGCGAGATGATCAGGATGACCGTGGTGTTGACGAAGGCGTCCACCATCTGGCCTTCCTCGAAGGCCGTGCGGTAGTTGTCCAGGTTGAACCAGTTCGAGGGCGGTGCGAACGGCGTCTCGCCGTACAACTCCTCCTCGCTCTTCAGCGAGGCGAGGAAGACGACCAGCAGCGGTACGGCGGCGACCAGGCACCCCGCCGTCAGCGAGGCGTACTTCAGCGTGACGGCGAGTCGGGCCCGCGTGGTCATCACGACAGCTCCGTTGTGTCATCGGGGATGGTGCGCCGCTGGATCCAGGTGACGACCAGGACCAGCGCCAGGAGGACGACGGCCATCGCGGAGGCGAGGCCGACCTTGTGGTACTTGAACGCGGTGTTGACGGTCTGGATGACGAACGTCGCGCTGCCGTTGGCGCCGCCCGTCATGACGTAGGGGATCTCGAAGACCGACAGCGCGCCCGAGACGCCGAGGATGAGGTTCAGGCCGATGACCGGCCGGATGCCCGGCACGATGATGTGCCTGAACTGCTGCCACCGGGTGGCGCCGTCCATCTGCGCCGCCTCGAACAGGTGGGCCGGGATCGACTGGATCGCGCCCAGGAACAGCACCAGGTTCAGCCCGAAGTAGCGCCAGATGGACACGCCGGTCAGCGAGTAGTTGATGACCGACCGGTCGCCGAGCCAGAGCGGCTTGTCCGCCACGCCCAGCAGGCCGAGCAGGGTGTCCAGGACGCCGTCGGGCTTGAAGACGTACAGGAAGATGAACCCGATCGCCACACCGTTGATCAGGTAGGGGAAGAACAGCACGCCCTTGAAGAAGTTCCGGAACTTGACCTTGAAGCTCAGGATGACGGCGAAGTAGAGCGCCGCCGCGAGCTGGACGATGGTGCCGCCGAAGTAGTACAGGCTGACGGTGAACACCCCGAACAGCTCGGGACGGGTGACCAGCTCGGCGTAGTTGCCGGCGCCCACGAACTCGCTCACCGGGTCCAGCCCGTCCCAGTCGAGCAGGCTGTAGCCGAACATGCTGACGACGGGCACGTAGGTGAAGACCACGAGCAGGACCAGCGCCGCCGCGATGAACAGGTACGGCGTGGCGCGCCGTCCGGCGCGCTCGGCGAGGGGCCGCCGCACCCGCTGGTGGCGGGCTGCGGGCGCGGCGGCCCCTACCGGTTCCGCGACCTTCAGGGCCGGATGGCCGGTGCGGGATCGGGACATCGTCAGTTCCCGGCCAGCGCGGCCCGCGCCGTCTTCCACTTGGCGTTGAGGTCGGCGAAGATCGCTTCCAGGCTCTCCTTGGAGGCGCCGCGCCCGGCGTCCACGATGCGCTGCCGGTACTCGGGCTGGTTCAGGCCGACCTCGGACTTCTCGTCGATGTCGTTGGTCAGGCCGGTCTCGTTCGCGGGAGCGGGATTCTGCTCGACGAACTCGACGCCCTTGTCCTGGAAGGGCTTGAGCTGCTCGGGCAGCGGGGCGTCGGTGACCGGCGGGATGGAGCCGGAGTCCGCGGCGTAGCCGGACTGGTCGACGAAGAAGTCCAGCCAGGCGCGCGCGGCGGCCTTGTTCTCCGAGTGCTTGTTGATCGCGATCTTCCAGTCACCGGCGACGGTGGCGTGGAACTTGCCGCCGTTCTGGGAGGGGAAGGGCATGAACCCGATGTCGTCGGGGCTGGCCGCGGCCTCCTGCATCTGGACGATCGCCCACGAGCCGAGCGCCATCGAGGCGACCTTGCCGTTGCCGATGAGCTTCTTGGACTCCTCCCAGTCGCTCGTCGTCGGGTCCTTCTCGATCAGGCCCTCGGCGGAGACCCGGTGCAGCAGCGTGTCGATGGTGTGGTGGTCGGTCCCTGCGGCCCACGGCGCGTCGGTGTGCGCGAGCCCGGAGACGTAGTCGCGGTTGGCGCTCAGCGAGCCGCGGAAGGACTCCCACATGGTCAGGGGCCATCCGGCGGCGTAGTTGGTGTAGTACGGGATCGCCCCGGTCTTCTCCTTGACCAGCTTGAGGTCGGCGATGAACTCGTCGGGGGTGGTCGGCCAGTCGGTGACGCCGGCCGCCTCGAAGACCCGCTTGTTGTAGACGAAGCCCTGGGCGTTGCCGAAGGTGGCGATGCCGTACACCTTGCCGTCGTAGGCCTGTTCCTTGACGAAGCGGTACTTCTTGCCCAGCTCCTCCGTGCCGCCCAGCGGCTCGAAGAACGAGGGCAGCTGGCTGGGCGTCACCGAGTTCGGGATGAGGAGGACGTCGCCGTACTCCTCGGTGTTCATGCGGATCCTGACCTCGTCCTCGTAGTTGGTGATGCCTTCGAACTTCACCTCGACGCCGGGGTGAAGCTCCTTGAACCGCTTGGCGTACTCCTTGAACGAGGTGTCCACCAGGTCGGTCCGGTTGGTCAGGACGGTGATGGTGCCGGAGGGTTTCGCATTCGCCGGCTGCTCGGTCGCCGGGCCGTTGCCCGCGCAGGCGGCGGTGGCGAGAAGGAGACCGGCGGTCAGCAGCGTGAGTCGAGCGCGCATTTAGCTCTCCTGGGGTCGGGGGGCGGCAGCTGAACCGGATAAGTAACCGGGACGATATGACCGCGATGACAACGTTGTCAACCAGTCGAAACAGGAAAGCAATACCTCGTTGACCAGTTACATTGCCGTGACATGGAAGGACATAACCGGTTCATGGATTCGGCTAGAGTGTCGCTCGGCGGTGCGAGCTGACCGTGGAGAGGGTCCTTGTCGGAGCTGCTCCCGAATGACATTCTGGTTCTGCCGGGGCGGGCGCCGCGGCGATCACCCACGGCCGTCCGGCATCCCCGGCCGCCCTGCCTCCGCCGATGCCCCGGGAGCGTGTATGACCGTCGCCGGACGTCCCGCCAGAGCCGATGAGACCCCCGCGGACAGCGCCGGCGTCAAGGCCGCCGACAAGGAGGCACTGCGCCGGAAGTACCGTCAGGAGCGGGACAAGCGGCTCCGTCCCGACGGCAACGACCAGTACATCCGGCTGACCGGCAGGTTCGCGCACTACCTGGACGACCCCTACACGCCGCGGGTCCCGCGCGAGCCGAAGACCGACCACGTGACGGTCGCGTTCATCGGCGGCGGCTTCGCCGGCCTCGTCACCGGCGCCCGGCTGAAGGAGGCCGGCGTCGGCGACGTCCGCATCGTCGAGAAGGGCGGCGACTTCGGCGGCACCTGGTACTGGAACCGCTACCCGGGCGCGCAGTGCGACACGGCTTCGTTCGTCTACATGCCGCTCCTGGAGGAGACCGGCCACATGCCGACGGAGAAGTACGCGCACGGGCCCGAGATCCTCGAACACTGCCGGCGCATCGGCAAGCACTACGACCTGTACGGCGACGCGCTCTTCCACACCGAGGTCAAGGACCTCGAATGGGACGCGGCGCGGTCGCGCTGGATCATCCGTACCGACCGGGACGACGAGTTCACCGCGCAGTTCGTCGCCATGGGCACCGGCCCGCTGCACGTGCCGAAGCTGCCGGGCATCCCCGGGATCGACTCGTTCGCGGGACACTCGTTCCACACGAGCCGGTGGGACTACGGCTACACCGGCGGCGATCCCTCGGGCGCGCCGATGGACGGGCTCGCCGGCCGGCGGGTCGCCGTCATCGGGACGGGGGCGACGGCCGTGCAGTGCGTGCCCCATCTGGCGCGGGCGTGCGGGGAGCTGTACGTGTTCCAGCGCACGCCGTCCTCGGTCGACGTCCGCGACAACCGGCCGACCGACCCCGAGTGGTTCGCCCGGATCGCGACGCCGGGCTGGCAGCGGCGCTGGCTGGAGAACTTCACGGCCAACCAGACCGGCGGCGTCGCCGCGGAGGACCTGGTGATGGACGGCTGGACCGACATCGCCCGGCGGGTGCGCTCCCGGATCATGGAACTCGCGCCGGAGGACCGCACCCCGGCGAAGATGCTGGAGGCGTACGAGGACTCCGACTTCGAGAAGATGGAGGAGATCCGCGCGCGCGTCGACGCGATCGTCGAGGATCCCGGGACCGCCCGAGGGCTCAAGGCCTGGTACCGCCAGCTGTGCAAGCGGCCGTGCTTCCACGACGAGTACCTGCAGGCGTTCAACGTCCCCGGGACGCACCTCGTCGACACCGACGGCAGGGGGGTGGAGCGGATCACCGAGCGGGGGGTCGTCGCCGCGGGACGGGAGTACGAGGTCGACTGCATCATCTACGCCTCCGGCTTCGAGGTCGGCACCGAGTACACGCGGCGGGCCGGATACGACCTGACCGGCCGCGACGGGATCAGGCTCTCCGAGCACTGGGCCGAGGGCATGCGCACCCTGCACGGCACCCACGTGCACGGCTTCCCCAACGCCTTCATCGTGCAGCCGACGCAGGGCGCGAATCTCATCTCCAACATCCCGCACAACCTCACGGAGGCGGGCGGCACGATCGCCATGATCGTCAAGCACGCCCTCGAGAACGGGTTCGCCGAGGTCGAGGTCACCGAGGAGGCCGAGGACGCGTGGGTCGGGCTGCTGCTGTCGCACCCGGGCATGCTGCTGGGCTCGCCGGACTGCACGCCGGGCTACTACAACAACGAGGGGCAGGACCCGGGACCGAGGGGACGGCTCAACGTCGGCTACCCGCACGGGGCGATGGCCTACTTCGGCTACCTCGACCGATGGCGTTCGTCCGGGGCTTTCGAGGGCCTGGAGTTCCGCTGACGGGCTCGCCCGGGGCTCTCCCGGGAGTTCCGCCGGGACACGGCTGACGTACGGCCGGCCGCCGCCTTCCCACCGTGAACTGGGAGAATGCGGGCAGCGATGTCGCGGCGCGCACCACGCGGCGGGGAGACCGGAGGCCGACCATGAGCGATCTTCCCGGTGACCGGGACGACCGGGACGACCGGGACGACCGGCCGGAGGCGGCGCGCGGCCTCGCCGCGCTGACGCGTGAGAAGCAGCTCGCCGTCGTCGGCCTGATCAGCGCGTACCTCCACTCCCCGGACATGGACGAGGACCTGGTCGCCGACGTGGTCGCCGAGTTCCTGCCCACCGTGGACGACCGGTCGGACCGCGGGGCCGCCGCGGTGCAGAACGCGTACATGAACGTGATCGCCTACCTCCTGGGGGAGCTGGCGCGCGAGCGCGGCGAACCGGTCGGGCAGGTGTGGCGGCGCGCCGCCGTGGAACTGCTGATCGACCAGATCGGCGAGACGGGAGAACCCGGATGACCCCGGGACCGGAGGGGCCGCACCCGAGTGAGATTCCTCTCACATCCCCTGGGTTGGTACCGACTGGCGCGAGATCGACCAGACCCGCACCCGCGACAAGGTGATCACCAGGTTGCAGCAGCTGGGCGTTCCCGCGCAGTCGTTCGAGCTGCTGGCCACCGCCAAGAAGAACTCCGACGCCCTGGTGAACACCGAGACCCGCTCGATGCGCCTGGTGCTGGAGGCCATCGGCGTCCCGCAGGCCCAGATGCCCGGCCCGGTGGCCGGATACCAGCTGGATGCCGCCGATGCGGCGCTGGACGCGCGCGCCAAGACGGCCAAGGCCACCGAGATCATGTTCGATGGCCAGTACGGCCGCGACAAGGCTCTGATCATGGACCCGGTCGCGCAGTTCCAGCAGCAGCTGGCCGAGGGCGCGGCCGGTCAGGTGAACGACGCGCGCGCCTCCACCCAGCGCTCCATCACCTTCATGCTGGTGCTGGGAGCGGTCATCCCGCTGGCCATGGCGCTGGTGCTGACGGTGCTGCACCGCACGGTCACCCGCACCATCAGTCACTACGTCGCCGCGCTGCGCGGGCGCCACCCCCACGACCTGGACTTCGCCCTGCAGCCGGGCGGCACCGCGGAGCTGCGCGAGCTGGCCGGGGGATTCAACACCCAGTTCAGGCAGATCCGGGATCTGGTCATCGCGGTGCGCGCCAACGCCGACCGGATGAACTCCGCGGCCGGCCAGCTGTCCTCGCTCAGCACTCGATTGGTCGACTCCAGCGGCCAGACCTCCGTGCACACCGCCTCGGTGTCGCAGGTGGCCGTCGGGGTGTCCGAAAGCGTCGGGTCGGTCTCGGCCGGAGTGCAGCAGATGACCGCCTCGATCGAGGAGATCTCCCGCGGCGCCGCCGGCGCGGCCGAGGTGGCCAACTCCGCCGTCACGATGGCCGAGGCCACCCGCGCCACCGTCGCCCGGCTGGAGGACAGCTCCGCCGCGATCGGCAGCGTGGTCAAGCTGATCACCTCGATCGCCGAGCAGACCAACCTGCTGGCCCTGAACGCCACCATCGAGGCCGCCCGTGCGGGCGACGCCGGCAAGGGTTTCGCGGTGGTGGCCTCGGAGGTCAAGGACCTGGCCCAGGAGACCGCCAGGGCCACCGGTGACATCAGCGCGCGCATGGACGCCATCCAGGCCGACACCGCCGCCGTCATCGAGTCCATCGGCGAGATCAGCGCGATCATCGGGCGCATCAACGAGTCGCAGACGACCATCGCCGCCGCTGTGGAGGAGCAGACCGCCACCACCGGCGAGATCGGCCGCAGCCTTTCCCAGGCGGCCGGTGGCTCCCAGCGCATCGCCACCGCCACGGTCGAGGCACAGGACACCGCCGACCAGGCGTGCGAGGCCGCCGCGACCACTCAGCAGGCATGCACCGAGATGGCCGCCCTGGCCACCGACCTGCACGACCTGGTGCGCGACTACCACACCTCCGGCGCCGTCTGAGTGTCCTCTCCCGCCGGCCGCCCGCGGTGCGGGCGGCCGTACGCCCCGGGCCACCGGCCGGTTCCGCCGGTGGCCCGGAGCGTCTGTGACGTCTACGGCATGGCCAGGTGCCTGAGGTACTCCACCCGGTCCAGCGGGTTGCCGTCGGTCCGCGGGCGGGTGGGCGGCCGGCCGTGGACCCGCCGGTCGCCCGAGGGCCGGGACCACCACACGGCCTCACCGCGGGTCAGCCCCGGCAGGTGACGCCTGGCCTCGTTGACCAGGCGCGCGGGGAGCGAGCCCGTGATGAGCGAGGGGGAGACGTCGGCCAGCTCCGCCCCCAGCGCGGACAGCCTGGCGGCGACGGTACCGAACGCCCACGGCGGGATCTCCACCTCGAAGGCGTGACAGGGCTCGTACACCCGGGTGCCCGCGCGGGACAGGGCGGACATCAGCACCATCGGGGTCAGGTTGCGGAAGTCGGCCGCGGTGCTGAGGGGAGGCTGGAAACCGGACCTGGTCAGCGTGACCGTGCAGTCGGTGACCGGCCAGCCGTACAGTCCCTCGAGGAAGGTGGCGCGTACGGCGTCCTCGATCGCCTGGTTGAAGGCGTGCGAGAGCGAGCCCAGCTCCACCTCCCGGCGGAACGTGAAACCCGTTCCGGGCTCGACGCGCAGGCCGACGGTGGCCCAGAAGTCGTGGTCGCCGTGCCTGTCGAACTCCGTGTGGTCCTCGCCCACGCCGACGGGTCTTTCCAGGTAGACCTGGGTGCTGTCGGCGAAGGCCGCCTCGACGCCGAACTCCTCGCGCAACCGCTCGGCCAGCACCTCCTTCTGCACCTCGCCGTAGAGGAGCACGGAGGTGCCGCCGCCGGGCAGGACCCGGGTGCCGATGAGCGGATCCTGCTCGGCCAGCCAGAGCAGCGCCGCGTGCAGGCGGGAGGCGTCGGCCGGATGCGGCGCCCGCACCACGGTCTCCAGACTGGGCGGGGCGAAGGCGGACGTCCCGCTCCCCTCGGGGGACAGGCGGTCGCCGACGCGGGCGTGCGACAGGCCCCAGATCCTGGCGATGTCGCCCGCCGTCAGCCGGTCGCCGCCGCCGGAGCCCACGACCTGCAACCTGGTGACCCGGCCGGAGCCGAGCTTCTGGCGCCGCTGCACCTCGCCGGAGAACAGACGCAGGTAGGAGACCTTCCGCCCGTCCCGGTCGCGCTCGACGGCGAAGATCGTTCCCCTGAGGTCGCCGTCCCGGGGGGCGGGTACGGGAAGCAGGTCGCGGATGCCGTCCATGAGCTCGGCCACGCCCTGGCCGCCGATCGCCGATCCGTGGAACACCGGGTGGACCAGGCAGGCGGCGGTCTGCGCGGCCAGCGCCGAGCGCAGCTCGTCCGGGCCGGGATCGCGCCCTTCCACGAGCGCCTCCAGCAGGGCGTCGTCGTTCTCGGCGAGAACCTCGGCGTCGAGGGGCGCCGGCACGACGCGGACCTGCCCCGCCGCCCCGATCGCGCCGGTGTCCGCCGCGCCGGTGTCCGCCGCGACGGCGTTCACCGCGACGGCGTTCACCGCGACGGCGCGCAGCCCGGCGAGGATGTCGCGCTGGAGTGCGCCCATCCGATCGATCTTGTTGATGAACAGCAGGGTCGGCAGGCGCATCTTCCGCAGGGTCCTCAGCAGGATCCGGGTCTGCGCCTGGATGCCCTCGACCGCCGAGATCACCAGGATGGCGCCGTCGAGCACGCCGAGAGCCCGCTCGACCTCGGCGACGAAGTCGGCGTGCCCGGGGGTGTCGATGAGGTTGACCTGGAGGTCGCCGACGGCGAACGAGGCGACGGCCGAGCGGATGGTGATGCCGCGGCGCCGCTCGATGTCGCCGGTGTCGGTCTGGGTGTCTCCGGCGTCGACGCTGCCGAGCCTGCCGATGCTGCCGGAGTCGAAGAGAAGTCGTTCGGTGAGACTGGTCTTACCCGCGTCGACGTGCGCGAGCACGCCGATGTTCACAGTGGGCATGGATGCGTGAGACCTCGGTCGGACGGACAGGACGCTGCGTTGTCGCGAAGCTCTGCCGCATCTGGCCCTCCCGAGGTCTCGTGGAGGCTCCACAATATCGGGACCGCATCCGCCGGGCCGAATGGTTTTTCCGCCGGCCCGGCGCCGGTCGTCACAGGTCGGTGGCGATGATCTTCTCGATGTTCCGTTCGGCGAGCGCCGTGATGGTGACGAACGGGTTGACGGTGGTGTTGCCGGGGATCAGCGCGCCGTCGATGACGTACAGGCCGGGATAGGCGGTGAGGCGGCCGTAGTTGTCGGTGGCCTTGTTCAGCACCGCGCCGCCGAGCGGGTGGTAGGTGAGGTGGTCGCCCCAGATCTTGTAGACGCCGAAGAGGTCGGTCCGGTAGATCGTCCCCTCCTTCGAGTTGATCTTGTCGAAGATCGTCTTGGCCATGGTGATGGACGCCTGCTTCCAGGCGGCCTGCCAGTTCAGCTCGACCTTCCCGGCCGCGGCGTTCCAGGAGAACTGGGCGCGGTTCGGGTTGTTGGTGATCGACAGGTAGAACGAGGCGTAGGTCTCGATCCCGGTGGGCAACGGGGCGACCTCGGCGAACGCGCCGCCGGCGGCCCAGTTGTCGATGCCGCAGCAGGGGATGGACGACTGGAGCGCGCCGGTCGGGTCCCACATGTGGTTGGCGCGCCCGCACATGACGTTGCCGTTGTCGCCCCAGCCCCTGCCGATCTCGCCGTTCAGGCCGGGCAGCGCGCCGGTCGCCTTCAGCTTCACCAGCAGTTTGCTGGTGCCGACGCTCCCGGCGGCGAAGAACACCCGGTCGGCGGTCACGTTCTTGACGGCCGTGACGTCACCGGTGGTGTTGATCTGCTCGATGACGACCGTGTACGCGCCCCCGGCCGCCGGGGTGACCGAGGTGACCCTGTGCAGGGACGAGATGGCGACCCTGCCGGTGGCCCTGGCGCGGGCGAGGTAGGTCTGCTGCAGCGATTTCTTGCCGTGGTTGTTGCCGTAGAGGATCTCCCCGGCCAGCGCCGACTTGGGAACGGTTCCCGCCGCCTCCTGCTTCATGTAGTTCCAGTCGTACACGTCGGGGACGAAGACGAACGGGAAGCCGGAGCGCTGGGCGTGCTTGCGGCCGACCCGGGCGTACTGGTAGCAGGCGGTGGAGTCGAACCAGGCCGGGTCGATCACGCCGACCCCGAGCTCGGCGTTGGCCCGCGGGTAGTAGACGCCGTACATCTCGTCGGCGTTCACCGAGGGCAGGACGGCGCCGAAGTTCTCCCGCCGGGGGGTGACCGCCATGCCGCCGTTGACCAGCGAACCGCCGCCGACGCCGCGCCCCTGGTAGACGGTGATGCCGCCGAACTCCTCGGCGTCCAGGATCCCCGTGTGGCGGGGGATGTCCCTGTCGATGGGGAAGCCGAGGAAGTAGTTCAGGGGCGCCTTGGTCCTGGTGCGCAGCCAGTAGGACCGGTAGTCCGGCTCGCGGGTGTTGCAGAAGATCTTGCCGTCGGATCCCGGGGTGTCCCAGGCCATGCCCATCTCGACCATGTGCACGTCGACGCCCGCCTGGGCCAGGCGCAGGGCGGCGACGGAACCGCCGTACCCGGTACCGATCACCAGGACCGGGACGCGGGCCCCGTCGGCGATCGGGGCGGGCGCGGGGGCGGTCGCCGCCCGGGCCGGGACGGCGTGGCCGCCGAGGACGGCGGCCCCCAGGGCGGAGCCGGTTCCGGTGATGAATCCGCGGCGCGAGATTCTCCGCGAGACGGGGACGGGGGTCGGGACGGGGTTTTCCGGGGCGCGGGCACTCATTGACGCTCCTCACTCTCAACAAGCTGAGAACAAGCCCTGCACAGTGCTCGCGCCTTGAGTTACTGCGTAGTCGTGGTGGCCGTCACAAATCTGTCCGTCACAAATCAGCCCGTCGCGCCTCGGTCTGCTGATACTCGGTCGCTGAAATCTGGTCCGCTGGAACTCGGTCTGCTGGAACTCGGTCCGTTGAAATTCGGTCTGTCGCCACTCGATCCAAGATGATTCGGTCTGTCACCACGCGGCCCGCCGTGCCCGGGACGCGTGTCCGGCGCCTCAGGTCGCGGCGCGGTCGCTCTCCCGCCGGGGTGATGAGCCGCCGGTCAGCACGCACACGGTGTCGAGTCCCAGCACGTGGTTGAGGCGGCCGAAGGCCAGCCAGGAGCCGATGCTCATGCTCAGCTCCACGATCTCGCGCTGGCTGTAGTGCGCGGTCATCCGCGTCCAGAACTCCTCGTCGAGACCGTGGTGGTCCAGGGCGTAGCGTTCGGCGTACTCGGCGGCCAGCCGGGTGCGGTCGTCGAAGGCGTCGGTGGTGCGCCACTCGGTCACCGCGTCGGCGAACTCCTCCTCGACCTTCCGCCCGTCCCGTTCGGTCCGCCAGTCGAGGCAGAAGGCGCATCCGTTGATCTGCGCGATCCGCAGCCGGGCGGCCTCGAACTCGCGGAGCCCGAGGGTCGTGTGGGCGTACACCGCCAGTGAGAAGTCCGAGGCGGCGGCCCCGATGCCGGGGACCATCTCCCCCCACACGTACCCGATCGGGTCCTTCCCGTCGGGGATGTCGATCCTCATAGCTGTTTCCTTCCGAGCCTGCCGACCGCGGGGCGGAGCGGAACGTCGAGGGCGTCGTAGAGGCCGGGTTCCGCCTCCAGGAGCCAGTCGATGGCGCTCACCAGCCGGCCGGCCGCGGTGGCGTTCCCGCCCGCGGACTGGTTGCCGCCCTCGTCGACGGCTTCGACCGTGACCTCGATGCGCGGGCGGCCCTCGATGATCACCCGGTGCGCTCCGGCGCCGCCGGGCGGCACCGGCCAGTCGGGCGCGCAGGACGGATGGATGCGGGTGACGTGCTCGATGACGATGCGGGGTTCGCCCTCGACGATCCCCTGCACCTCGAACCGGAGCGCGCCCTGGGTCCCGGCCTCGAACACGCCCATCGTCGCGGTGCTCACCGCGGTGTCGAGCGGGCGGCGCGCCACGGTCTCGCGGATCTCGTCGAGCTCGACGCCGAGGGCCCTGGCCATCAGCCGGACCTGCCCGCCCCAGACCATGGTCGGGACGGTCGGCGCGATCATCGGCGGCTCGTAGTCCATCGGCTGCCCCATGCCGACCAGGTACCGGACGGAGTCGGGCTGGTCGTAGGTGGAGTAGTCGAAGATCTCCTGACAGCGGATCACGTCCACGGTGGTGCCGAGGCCGCTGATCAGCAGGGGCAGCACGTCGTTGCCCCAGCCGGGATCGACGCCGGAGACGAACAGCGAGCCGCCGCCCTCCGCGATCGCGGCGAGAATCGGCTCCCGCAGCTCCGGCGGGGCGTTGCGCTGGTCGTAGAGGGCGTAGAGCGAGGGGGTGACGACCACGGCTCCGGCCCGGATCGCCCGGACGATGTCGGCGAGGGCATCGTCGGGGCGGATGTCGCCGGAGGCCGCGTACACCACGGCGCCGGGGCGGGCGGCCAGCGCCGCGTCGATGTCGTCGGTCGCCGCGACTCCGAGGTCGCGGCCGAGCCCGCCGAGGTCGCCCGCGTCGCGGCCCGCCTTGCGCGGATCGTGGACGAGCACGCCCGTGAGTTCCAGCGCCGGATGGGCCTCGACGGCGCGGATGGCCGCGCGGCCGACGTTGCCGGTCCCCCAGACGATCGTGGGTGTCATGACCGGAGGGTAGCAAGCGCTTGGTTAACTGAATAGGCCTTAATCTTTACAGTTTTCCGCAGCCCCGGGAAATGCCGCATCTCCTGCGCCTTCGGGGAAAACTCTCCGGAACGTCCCCGTGGTCGGGATGCTTCCCGGCGTTTCGTGACCGTGACGCGTGCGGCCCGTCCGTCGAACCTTCTTTCGATTACACTCAGCGGCTATGCCGTCCCCCCTCGATCTCAGCCTGGAGACCGCGCGGCGCCTGGCCGTCTCCTGTCAGCACCTGGCCGGCCCCCGTCCCGGCGGCGACCTGGAAGGGCTGCGCGGAGTGCTGCGGACGCTGCGGTGCCTGCAGCTCGACCCGGTCAACGTGGTGGCACGCAGCCACCTGCTGGT
This sequence comes from Planobispora longispora, assembly GCF_016863135.1. GTDB lineage: Bacteria > Actinomycetota > Actinomycetes > Streptosporangiales > Streptosporangiaceae > Planobispora > Planobispora longispora. The sequence continues at coordinate 158,220 of NZ_BOOH01000044.1, read as the reverse complement.
GCTCTGGAGCAGGGTCGGCGGCTACGACCCGGCCGACCTCGACGTGCTGCTGTGGCGGGAACGCTGGCTGTTCGAGTACTGGGCCCACGCCGCGTCGATCGTGCTGGCCGAGGACTACCCGATCCACCAGATCATGATGCGCGGCTACCCGTCGGACCGGTCGGCCTTCGGGCGGCGGGTCCGCGACTGGCTGGAGGCGAACGACGGCCTCCGGAGCCACGTGCTCGACCGGTTGCGGCGGGAAGGGGCCCTGCCGGCCGGCGACTTCGACGACCTCGCGGCCGTGCCCTGGGAGTCGAGCGGGTGGACCGGCGGCCGCAACGTCGAGCGGATGCTCGACTTCCTGTGGATCCAGGGCCGCATCATGGTGGCGGGGCGGGAGGGCCGCGGGCGGCGATGGGACCTGGCCGAGCGCTGGCTGCCGGAGTGGGCCGGGATCGAGCCGCCGGCCCGGGAGGAGGCGGTCGAGCGGGCGGCCGAGCACGCCCTGCGCGCGCTCGGCGTGGCCCGCGCGGCCGACGTCGAGCGGCACTTCACCCGCGAACGCTATCCCGGCCTCGCCGGGACGCTGGAGCGGCTGGAGTCGGACGGCCGCGTCCTGCCCGCCGCGGTCGAGGGCGGCGCCGAGCGGTGGTACGTGCATCGCGACGTCCTGGGCCTGCTGGAGCGCGCCTGGCAGCCGCGCACCACGCTGCTGTCGCCGTTCGACAACCTCATCTGCGACAGGGAGCGGACCGAGCGGCTGTGGGGCTTCGTGTTCCGCACGGAGATGTACGTGCCCAAGCACAAGCGGCAGTACGGCCACTACATCATGCCGATCCTGCACGGCGACCGGCTGATCGGCAGGCTCGTGCCCCGCCTGGACCGCCGCCGGCGGGTGCTGGAGATCGAAGGGCTGTTCCCCGAGGCGGACGCGCCCGCGGACGAGGCGGCCGTCGGAGCCGTCGGCGGGGCGGTCGCCGGGCTGGCCGAGTTCACCGGGGCCCGTGAAGTCTCCTACGGGGACAAGGTGGCGCGGCCGTGGCGGTGGGTCCGGGACGCCTGAGACGCCCGCCCGCGTCACCGCCGTCATCCGGCCTCCCGAACGGGGACGTCGTGCCGAATGGCCGCGGTTCGGCGGGGTCAGGCGTGAGCGGGCGCGGGATCGGGGGCGGGTTCCCGTACGGGAGCGGCGGCGCCCCGGGTGAGCAGCCGGGCGGCCAGGCCCAGCGCGGCGGCGACGACCAGGGCGATGCCCATCGGCAGGGCGGTGTCCTCGCCCGCGATGCCGACCAGGGGGGAGACGAGGGCGCCGAGGGCGAACTGCAGGGCTCCCATGACGGCGGAGGCCGTACCGGACGCCCAGCGAGCACGGCCGATCGCCAGCGCCGAGCCGTTGCCCATGATGAGGGTGAAGGAGCCGACCAGCACGAACAGCACCGGCAGTACGGCGGCGGCGGGCAGACCGAGGGCGAACATCGCCAGCAGCACCGCCGAGAGCACCAGGACGAGGCCCTGACCGACGGTGAGCAGAGCCCGGGGGCCGAAGCGGCCGACCAGGCGGGAGCTGATCAGGCCCGTCGCCACCATGCCGAGCGCGTTGACCGCGAAGGCGACGGTGTAGGCGGTGGTGGACAGGCCCAGGACGCCTTCCAGGACGAACGGGGAGGCGGAGATGTAGGCCATGAGGCCGGCGAAGCCGAGCGCGAAGGCGAGGACGTAGCCGACGTAGCCGCGGTCGGCGAGGAGCCGGCGCATGGTGCGGCCGGTGGCGTCCAGGCCGCCGGTGTGGCGCCGCTCGGCGGGCAGCGACTCGCGCACCACGAGCAGGGAGCCGAGCAGCATGAGCACGCTGATCACGGTGAGCGCCCAGAACTCGCTGCGCCAGCCGGCCGGCACGAGCGCGCCGCCGGCGAGCGGGGCGACGACGGGGGCGATGCCGCCGATGCTGGCCAGCAGCGCGAAGATCCGGGCGGCGGCGGGGCCGGTGACGCGGTCGGCGACGACGGCCCGGGCGATGACGATGCCCGCCGAGCCGGCGAAGCCCTGGACGAACCGCGCGGCGATGAGCACCCCGATGTGCGGGGCGAGCGCGCACGCGGCGCCGGCCAGGGTGGCCACCGCGGTGGCGATGATCAGCGGGGAGCGGCGGCCGAAGCGGTCGGAGATCGGTCCGATGAGGAGCTGGCCCGCGGCGAGCCCGGCGAGGAAGGCGGTCAGGGTGAGCTGGACGGCGGAGGCGGTCGTGCGCATGTCGTCGGCCAGCGCGGTGAAGGCCGGTAGATACATGTCCGTCGCGAACGGCGCCATGGCCGACAGCAGCGCGAGGACGAGCAGGAGCGGGCCGGATACGGCGGAGCGCTCGGCGGTGCGTGTCACTCGGGGGTCTTCCTGTCCAGGTCGTTATTTATGAATACATAAATAACGTACCATGGGGCCATGGAAGAGACGTCCGCCCTCCGGGCGCTCGGGTCCGTCCTGCGCGACCTCAACCGGGACCTCGTCCGCGCGGGCAGGCGCATCGCGGGCGTCGCGCCCCTGCCGGAGACGGAGACCGACATCGTCCGGCTGGTGGTCCGCAGGCCCGGGGTGAGCCCCGGTCAGATCGCCGCCGAGCTCAGGATGCAGCCGAGCAACGTCAGCGCGGCGTTGCGCCACCTGACCGCCGCCGGCCTGGTCACGCGCGAGAGCGACCCGATGGACCGGCGCGCCACCCGCGTCCGGCCCACCCCGCAGGCCGTCGAGAACGCCCGGCTCATGGAGGAGGCGAGGGCGGGCCTGCTGCACGAGGCCCTGAACGACCTGGCGGCCGAGCACCAGGAGACCCTCCTGCACGCGATCCCCTCGCTCCGCGCGCTGGAGAACGCGCTGCGCGATCGCGTCTAGGAGCTGTCCGGGGTCCGGAGAACCCGGACAGCTCCTAGTCGACTGTGGCCGTGACCGGCCATGCCCCGCGGTCCAGCAGATCGAGGACGAGTGCGGCGATGTTCCACGCGTCGTCCTCGCCGCGGTGATGGCGTCCCTCGAGCGGCAGCCCGGCGATCTGCAGGGCATGGTCCATGCCGGGTCTCTTGCGCAGCCCGTAGGCCGCGGCGAACACGGCCTTGGCGTTGGTGTGGGTACGCTCCGCCGGATAGCCGAACGGGTAGGGCACTCCGTCGGCCTGACTCTGCCGGGCGAATTGCCGACGGTCGTAGTCGCCCCAGCTCGCCCAGGGGCGCTCCCCGGCCCCGTACTCCTCGACCAGGATCCGGCAGGCCTCGGCGAAGGTGACGCCCCGCTCCACCTCGGCTTGCGTCAATCCGGTCAGTTCGGTGCAGAAGTCGCTCACCGTCGACCGGGTAGGTCGAACCAGGACACGGTGCCGGGATACACGGCGCCGTGCCGACACGTCCACGACCGTGAGACCAATCTCGATGATCTCGTTCACGTGGCCGGGCGGGGGCTGTCCGGTCCAGCAGGTGGCTTCCACATCGATGACGTTCAGCAGGACAGGTTCGTGGTGCATGGGGCCGAGGGTAGGGACGCGCCCCCGGTTCCGGCATCCCTATTTCCGCCTCTCCGCGCCGTCACCGCCGAGATGCTCGTCACGAAGGGACGGTTCCGGGTGACCGCCGACACCCCGGAGACGGTGGAACCGTTGCAGGGGGTCGCCCGCAGGGCGGGGGAGACGCTCCGGCGGCCCGTGGTCGGCTACGCCGACGGCGGGGACATCGTGATCACCTTCACCGGGGAGGCGGCTCCCGGCCTCATCGGCTGAGACACCCGCCCGGCGCGGGGACCCGATCGGCCCGATCCGCCGGAAGCGCACGAGACGCTTTCTCGCGAGGGATCGGAGAAAGTCGCCGGGAAACGGATTTTTCCGTGTCCGCGGCTCCGTACGTGATGCGCTTTGAGCGATTAGGATGGATCACCTCGCTGGCCGTTGGTCCGAATCGAGGGGACTGTGAAGGACATCGCTGAGCTAATCAACGCCATTGCCGCACTCGCGTGGCCGCTGATTGTCGGAATAGTGGTGTGGAGGCTGTTCCCGGTGATCAAGGAGATCGCGCGGTCGAGAGGGTTCACCGTCAACATAGGAGGGGCCGAACTAACGGTTCAGGAGATATCGGAGAAGCTGCTGGAATCCACCGCGGTTATTCAGGGAAGACTCGCCTCCGCCCCTCCGGAGGAACCGGAGGCATTGCCCGATCGTTACCTGCGAAGAGTGCTCTGGGTGGACGACGTCCCGGCCAACAACGCGTACGAGGTGGCGCAGCTGGAGGCCCTGGGTGTGGAGGTGATCCGCGCGCTCTCCACCGGTGAGGGCATGGCCGCCCTGCGCGGGGCGACGGTGCCGTTCGACGCTGTGATATCGGACATGAGCAGGGAGGAGGACGGCTTCTACAACCGGGACGCGGGCCTCGACCTGGCTCGGGAAATGCGAGGGAGGGGGGACGACCGGCCGCTGTTCGTCTACGGATCCCGCCGCACTCTCGCCAGAGAGGACGAAATACTGGCGGCCGGCGGCAATGGTGTCACCTATTCGCCGACCACGCTCCTTCAGATGCTGCGGTCGGTCGGCCGGTTCCCCCGGGAGGAGAATGCCTGACCGGTGCCCCGTTTCCGATGGTGACGTGCATTCGTCCAAGGTGATTCCGTCGTCTTGGACGAATGCGTGTTCTGCCGTATGCCCCCGTTCCGCATCGCGGATCGGGGGAAGGGAGAGCATTGACGGGGCAGCCTTGAAAACGGGCTGCGGCGCCGTTCCCTGTGACAGGCGGCGGATTTTCCGCTGCGCATTTCCCGCTCGGGTGTTTCCCTCAGGGTGAGTGCGCGCGGCCCGGCAGGAGCGGAGCCGGCGTTCCGCCGGGAGGTCCGGCGGCCCCGGTGCGGCTCACAGGCCGGCGCCGCCTGTCGCGTCGATCACTCTGCCGGTCACCCAGCGGGCGTCGTCGGAGGCGAGGAAGGCCACGATGTCGGCGATGTCCTCCGGCTGCCCGGGCGGACGCCGGACCCGTGAAGCCGCCCGGTCCGCAACCGTGAGGCGGGTGGGGTTCAGGCCTGTGGGGCGGCCGGACGCGGCGCGCTCTCCCGTGCGACGGCGAGCAGCGCGGCTCCCAGGCCCAGGCACAGTACGGTGACCACGCCTTCGGGCCAGTAGATGTGGCTGCCCAGCCAGAGGACGGAGGCGGCGATCAGGACCGTGCCGCCGGCGGCCACGCGCCGGGCGCCGCAGTGCGCGGCCAGGGCGACGGTCGTCGCGATCGCGGCCAGCAGGAAACCCGACGATCCGATCAGCCCGAGCGCCCCGCCGGTCACGTCGATGGCCGTACCGGCACGGGTCAGGGACGCGGGGTCGTCGACGTTGGCGAGCAAAGTGCCGTAGGCGACCCCCGCGATCGCGTCGAGGGCCGTATAGAAGATCGCGTATAGATAGGATCCCGCCCGCGCGACCGTCACCCAGGGCCCCTCCAGCCCTCGCAGGAGGAACAGCAGCGACCCCGCCAGCAGGGGGAACACCGGCAGGAGCAGCAGATGCAAGGCGATCCACCGGCCGGCGGTGTCCTGCGTCAGGTGGTGCGGGTGCAGCAGGCCGGCCGCGGCCAGCACGACGGGGACGAGCGTCACGGCGGCGGTGCCGAGAACGACCCGGCGCACGGGGGCCGGTTCCCGGCGGGCGGGATCGGCCGGGGGAAGAACGGAGGTCGTCATGCCGAGGATCTTTCCGGCGCCCGGCCGCGGGCGCTTCGGCTGAAAAGGCGATCCGGGGCGTACGACTTCCAGAAGGAAGGTACGACCATAGGCGGACCCGCCGCACCGGCCGTGGAGACGCCGAACCCGGCGGCGATCTCGGCGAACGTCTCGCCTTTGGGTAGGCGGACGAGCACGAGCAGGGCCTGCCGGCCGGGGCTCAAGCGCCGCCAGGGGTGCCGATCGTCGTGCAGTGCCGCCGGATGATGCGGGGCGGCGTCGTGGGATAGGGGGCGGCTCCGGGGCGATACGCAGAGAGGCCGCCGGACACCTCGCGGTGCCGGCGACCTCTCGGATCGGCGGTCTCTTCGTGCTGTGTCGGCCGGCCAGGTGCCGTGTCAGCCGGTCAGGGCCTTGACCAGGTCGTCGAGGACGATCTGGGCGGCGAGCGGGGCGCCGCGGGTGCTCCAGACCGAGCCGTCCACGGAGACCACGTGGTCGTCCTTGACGGCCTTCAGTTCCTTGAACGCCGGGGTCTTCTTCACGTCGTCGAGGGCCTTCTCGCCGTCGGCCGTGAGGGTGGACAGGAACAGCCACTCGCCGTCGATGTCGGCCAGCGCCTCCAGGCTGAGCGGCATGGAGTGGGCGGTGCCGTCCTTGTCCTGGGCCTTGGGGCGGGTGAGGCCGAGGTCGGTGGCGACGAAGCTGGCGAACTGCCGCTTCTCCATCCAGCTCGGGCCCTGGGGGTTCCAGCGCACGATGCTCACCTCGGCGGGCTTCACCTTGCCCTTGGCCTCGGCGATCTCGGCGTCGTAGTCGGCCAGGACCCGCTTGGCGACGTCGAGCTTGTTCAGCGTGTTGGCGATGCCCATGAACGACAGCTTCCAGTCGTCGGTGGGGGCCATCGTGACGACCGTCGCGGGGGTGATCTTGCGGAGCTGGTCGAGGATCTGCTGGTCCTGCATGTCGCCGGCGAGGATCAGGTCGGGCTGGACCTCGACGACCTTGTCGATCACCGGCTGGAGCAGGTTGCCGACCACGGGGATGCCCTGGACCTTGTCGGCCAGGTACGCCGGGGGCGTGTCGATTCCCTGGCCGTTGGTGATGCCCACGGGGGTGACGCCGAGGGCGATGGCGGCGTCGAGGTCCTCCTGGGTGAGCGTGACCACGCGCTTGGGCTCGGCGGGAACCTTGATCAGGGTGCCGGTCGCGTCCTTGACCTCGCGGGTGGCGGCGGCCGGAGCCGCCGACGAGGGGGCGGCTGCGGGCGCCGCCGAAGACGTCGCGGACGAGTCCGTGGACGAGGCGCCGCACGCTGCGACGGTCAGGGCGGCGAGAGCGGCGGCGAACAGGCCGCCGACTCTGCGGAGGGGGGACATTGGCACTCCCGAGCAGGTTAGGTAAGGCTTTCCTTCATTAGGTTAGCCTTACCTTATGTTTACGCAACTCCGGCACCCCCCTCTGGTGTTCGGGCTGGGCACCGCCGGGCTCGTCGCCCTCCTCGCGACCTCGATGCTGACCGGTGCGGGCCGGATCAGTCCGGAGCAGGTCGTGGACTATCTGCTGGGTGCCACCGGCGACGCCCACCTGGAGATGGTGGTCACCACGCTCCGGCTGCCGCGGACACTCGCCGCCATCGTGGTGGGCGCGGCCCTCGGCGTCTCCGGCATGCTGCTGCAGGCCGTCACCCGCAACCCGCTCGCCGAGACGGGCCTGCTCGGGGTGAACTCGGGGGCCGCGCTCGGCGTCGTCCTGGGCATCGTGTGGACGGGCGCGCAGACGGGAGGCGCCTACCTGGCGTGGGCGCTCGGCGGCGCGCTCCTCACCACGGGCGTCGTGCTGCTGATCGGCTCCCGGTTCTCCTCGCTCAAACTGATCCTGGCGGGCGCGGCGCTCTCGGCGACGCTCACCGGGATCACCTCGGCCCTGCTGGTCGCCGACCCCGGCACCTTCGACCAGTACCGGTTCTGGGTGCTCGGCTCGCTCGCCGGAATCCCGATGGACCGGGTCCTGGCGGTCGCCCCGGCGATCCTGGCCGGGCTGGTCATGGCGGCCCTCGCGGCCCGCCCGCTGGCCGCGCTCTCCCTCGGCGACGACGTGGCCGTCGCCCTGGGCCACCGGCCGGGCCGTACCCGGGTCGCGGTGACCGTGGCGGTCACGCTGCTCAGCGCCGCCGCCGTGGCGGTGGCCGGGCCGATCGGCTTCCTCGGACTGCTCGCGGGCCATCTGGCCAAGACGGTGCCCGGCGACCGGGTCGGCCCGCGGATCGTGCTGTCCGGGCTGGCCGGAGCCATCGTGCTGCTCGGCGCGGACGTGCTCGCCCGGGTGGTCATGCGCCCGTACGAGGCCCCGGTCTCGCTGCTGATCGCCATCGTCGGCGGGCCCGTGCTCATCGCGGTCGCCCGCTCCCGCGCGGTCGCCGCGGGGGCGGGCGACCTGTTCGCGGAGAAGACCAGGCGCGGCCGGGGGAGCCGCGCGCTCCTCGCGAGGGACCGGTTCCGGCCCCGTCCGTCCGACACGTTTCCGGTACGGCTCGGCGCCTGCTCCGCCCTCGTCCCGGTCCGCTCCTCCCTGGCCGCCGCCGCGCTCGCCGCCCTCGCCTGCGCGGCCGGGCTGGCGGCGATCCTGGCCGGGCAGTCCGCCATGACGGCGGGCCAGGCCCTGGAGGCGCTGCGCGGGATCGGCACCGGCGGGCAGATCATGCTCGTCCAGGAGATCCGGCTGCCCAGGGTCGTCGCGGGACTGGCGGCGGGCGCCGCGCTGGGGCTGTCCGGCTGCCTGACCCAGGCGCTGGCCCGCAACCGGCTGGCCACCCCCGACATGCTCGGCGTCAACCAGGGCGCCGTCATCGCCATCATGTCCGCCGGGCTGCTCTCGTCCACCGCGACGCTCTTCGAGCACTGGTGGACCGGGCCGCTCGGCGCCCTCGTCGCGGCCGTGGCGGTCTTCGCGATCTCCGGCGGGACAGGCACCCAGGGCTACCGGTTCATCGTCACGGGCCTGGCGGTCACCACCCTGGCCGGGGCGGTGACCCAGTCGGCCCTGGCCTGGAACGGCCTCAGCGCGGCCACGGCCATCCACTCCTGGAGCGTCGGCAGTCTCGCCGGGCGCGGCTACCCGGTGGCCCTGCCCGTCGCCGTCGGGCTCGCCGTGCTGCTCCCCGCGGCGCTGGCCGTCTCCCGGCGGCTGGCCGTCCTGCGCTTCAGCGAGGACGTCGGCGTCGGGCTCGGGACGAACCCCCGGACGACCCGGTCGGCCGTCCTCGCCCTGGCCGTCGTCCTGGCCGGGCTCGCGATCGGCATCGGCGGGCCCATCGCGTTCGTCGCGCTGGCCGCCCCCGTCCTCGCCGCCCGCCTGTCCGGATCCGCGCGGCTCCCGCTCGTCGGGGCGCCGCTCACCGGCGCCGCGCTCGTCGTGGCCGCCGACACGGTCGGCCGCGTCATCGCCTCCGGCGGGGAGATCCCGGCGGGCGTCGTGACGAGCATCCTGGGCGGCCCCTTCCTGCTGTGGACCCTCCTGTCGGACCGGAGGTCATGAGATGTCACTCGACCAGGTTGGAGATCACGAAATGCCATTGGGTCTGGAGAACTCAGCAGAACTGGAGAACCAGGTCACCCCGCTGATCGAGCCCGCCGCGACGCCGGGCAGGCACCGGGTCACGTTCCTGTGGCGGGCCCGGAACGAGGACGAGAAGGCCGTCGTCCTGATCAACACGCTGACCGACCGGGACCGGCACGCGGGTGACATCAGCGCCCACGTGATGCGCCGGACGCCGGGCGACGACGTGCTCCGGCTGACCTACGAGCTGGAGGCGGACCTGCGGGCCAGCTACCAGATCCTGCCCTGTACGGAGGTCCCCGGCACCGACCGCGACTCCTGGCTCCGCGTCATGACGACCGCGCTCCCCGACCCCGGCAACCCCGTCCGGGTCCCCGGCAGCCACGGCCGCAACCCCTCCTCCCTGCTGGAGCTGCCCGGCGCGCCCGCGCAGCCGTACCGGGACCGGCGGCCCGGCGTCCCCGAGGGCAGGGTCTGCGAGAGCGAGGTCGCGGGGCGGCGGGTCTGGGTCTACACGCCGCCCGGGCACGACCCCGGCGACGGCTCCGGGAACGGCCCCGGAGACGGCGCTGCCGGGCCGTACCCGGTGATGGTCCTGCTCGACGGGGACGTGTGGGCCGGGCGGATCGCGCCGACGATGGACAACCTGATCGTGGAGGGCCGGATCCCGCCGATGGTCGTGCTGCTGCCCGACGCGGTGGACCGGCCGACCCGCCTGAGGGAGATGGCCTGCCACGAGCCGTTCGTCCGGCACCTGGCCGACGAGCTGCTGCCCTGGGCCGTACGCGAGTGGCGGGTGACGGAGGACCCGGAGCTGACCGTCGTCGCGGGGCAGAGCTTCGGCGGGCTCACCTCCTCCTACGCGGCGCTGGTCGCCCCGGAGCGCTTCGGCAACGTGCTGTCGCAGTCCGGCTCCTACTGGTGGAGCGACGAGGACCCGGAGTGGCTGACCCGGCGGTATGAGCGCTCTCCCCGGCTCCCGGTCCGCTTCCACGTGGAGGCCGGGCGGCTGGAGTGGATGCTCCTGGCGGAGAACCGCCGCTTCGCCGAGATGCTGGCGGCCAAGGGATACGAGGTGACCTTCACCGAGTACCGGGGCGGCCACGACCCGGCCTGCTGGCTCGGCGGCCTGGCCGGCGGGCTCACCGGGCTGGCCGCGGGGTGGCTGTGACGCGGGCCGCCGGCGCGGAGGCGGGAGCGGGCGGCCTGCCGACCGCGTTCTCGGCCTCGTACGGCTCCGGCCCGGTGACCGTGGCGTTCTGCGCCGAGTACGACGCGCTCCCCGGGCTGGGCCACGCCTGCGGGCACAACGTCATCGCCGCCGCCTCCGCCGGGGCGGGTCTGGCGCTGGCACCGTTCGCCGATGAGCTGGGCCTGACCGTGAAGGTGGTCGGCACCCCCGCCGAGGAGCGCGGCGGGGGCGAGGCGCTGCTGCTGGAGGCGGGCGTCTTCGACGGCGTGGACGCGGCGATGACGGTCCACCCGGGGCCGTTCGAGACCGTGCGGTTCCGCTCGTTCGCCCTGGGAACCCTGGACGTGGAGTACCTCGGCCGCCCCGCCCACGCCACCCTCGCCCCGCACGAGGGCCGCAACGCCGCCGACGCGATGACGCTGGCCCAGGTCGCGATCGGGCTGCTCCGCCAGCAGCTCCCTCGCGACTGGCACGTCCACGGGGTCGTCACGGCGGCGGGCGGGGCTCCCAACGTCATCCCGGCCCGGTCCGCGGCGGGCTACGAGATCAGAGCCGCGCGGGCCGAGGACCTCGCGGAGCTGCGCGAGCGGGTGGAGGCGTGCTTCCGGGGCGCGGCCGTGGCGACCGGCTGCGAGCTGAAGCTGACCCGCCCGGAACCCGACTACCTCGACTTCCGCGACGACGAGGGCCTGGCCGGGCTGTACGCGGCCAACGCCGCCGCCCTCGGCCGCCCCGCCCCGGTCGAGCGCGAGCCGTTCGCGATGACCGACATGGCCAACGTCTCCCACGCGGTCCGGGCCATCCACCCGATGCTCGACATCGGCGCGGGCGGGGCCGTACCGCACGATCCCGCCTTCGCCGCGGCGGCGGTCACCCCGGCCGCCGACCGCGCCCTCCTCGACGCCGCCGTCCTCCTCGCCTGGACCGCCGCCGATCCGGCGAGATCGTGATTTCCGGCCGGGTGGCCGGAGGGCGGGATTCCCTCCGGCCACTGGCGCCGCGTTCCCCGGAGCCGGAGCTCACAACCGGCGCAGCGCCTGCATGGCCTCCTTCTCGATGCGCGAGAGATCGCGGAGGATGGCGCCGGCCTGTTCCAGGTGTCTCGCGTCGCCGCTCTCTCCGGCCTTCGTGATCAAGGCGGCCACGTCCGTCCACAGGACGGCGGCCTCGGCGTACAACCGGTGACCGGTACGGAGGTCGCCGTCGTCGATCAGGCGGGTGCACTCGTCGAGGAAGTCGCGATAGAGGGCGCGGAACAGGGCGCCGCCGGTGCCGCCTTTCTCCATGAGGAGGGCGGCCTGCGGCAGATCCTGCCGCGGATCACCGGCGCGGAGCAGCCACCCGGGCACCTTCTCGCCCGCCTTCCCGATGCCGCGGTGGCCCAGGTTCGCGATGGGAGCGGCGAGGAAGGCCTCGGCGCAGTCTCTGATGGCGGGGATGATCTGGTCCCGCCAGGAGGGCGGGCGGGCCGGCAGGGTGATGGTGAAGGAGCGGTTCCTGGCGGTCATCGGCCCGCGTTCGGCCCGCGCCATGGCGAGGCTGTCCCGGCTGGTGCGTACCGCTCCTCCCTGCTGGTCGGTGTCCACGAGGTAGGCGTCGCGCTCGTCGTAGCCGTACATGGCGACGACATGACCGCCGAAGTGCACCTTGGACCGGAAATACTCCAGGTGGTAGCAGTCGAGCTGGAGGCCGACCGGGCGGCCGGCGTCGATGGGGGCGGCCACGTTCTCCCACGCCTTGCGCGGTGAGGCGGTCTCCTCGACCGTCAATGTCAGCCCCAGCCTGGCGGCCAGGTTCCCGGTGAGGGCGAAAGGCTTGACGCGACCCCCGAGAAAGGGGACCGCCATGCCCCTGCTGTCCCAATAGACGAAGGACAGGCCCGAGCCCAGCCCGAACAGCATGGGCTCGGACAGATCAAGCCCCTCATGCCGCAACAGCACTCCCAGCGCCGTCGTCTCGCAGTGGTGCATGCCGCGGGTCTCGACGTCCTTCACGATGGTCATGCGTCCCTCTCCTCACACCGACGCGGCGAACGGCCACACGGTCCCTGACACCTTCATGATCAACCACTGAAGGCCACTGGAAGCAGCATGAGGTCTCCCACGGTGGGAGAGTCCAGCCGTACGGCAAGGCGGCGGCGCTTCCGGCATCCCTGGTCTGCCCCTGCTGCTTGGTAGGCGTCGACTCGCCCGCAAATTCGGTTGCTACAAGTGTTCGATGTATTACAGTGAGTTGTCATGCCGTCCCCCCAGCATGACTCGCTCATCGACCTGTTCCGCGACCGTCCGCAGCTGGCCGTGGAGCTCCTCCGTGACCTGCTGGGACATGACCTGCCCACCACGACGCTGGTCCGGGAGGAGAACTCGACGTTCAACACCCGGCCCTCCGACGACCTCGAGGCCGACCTGGTCCTCGTCCTGGGCCCGCCCCAGGCCCCGGCCCACGCCATCGTCGTCGAGATCCAGAAGGACACCTCCAAAGATCCCCGCCAGCTGGCCCGATACGCCGCTGCGTTCTGGCTGCAGCTGCGCTGCGCGGTCACCGTCCTGGTGGTCTGTCCCGATGTCCGCACGGCCGCCTACTACGCCCGGCCAATCGACTCCGGCCTGCCCGGCTACCGGCTGCAGGCATGCGTGCTGGGGCCGGACGCCATCCCGGCCATCACCGATGCGCACCAGGCCGCGGCCCAGCCGGAGCTGGCGACCTTGGCGGTGATGGTGCACGGCCGTGAGCGCAAGGTCGTCGAGGCGTTCGCCGCAGCGCTGGCGGATCTGCCCGACGATCACGCTCCGAAGTACTATGAATACGCTTACGGCATGTCCGCGCCCGACGTGCGGCGCCTCCTGGAGGAGATCATGACGTCCACATCATGGCCCGTCTACAGTCCTTTCGCCCGTGAGCACTACGGCCGCGGTCGGGAGGAAGGCAGAGCGGAAGGTAGAGCGGAAGGCGAGACGAAGGGTGGGGTGCGGGAAGCGGCCCGGATGGTGCTGCTGGTGCTGGCCACTCGCGGTCTGGAGGTGCCGGACGAGGTCCGGGACCGGATCACTGCCTGCACCGACCTGGCCCGGCTGGAGTCCTGGGCGGCCCGTGCGGTGACCGCCCGGACCGTGCACGACCTGTTCGACGAGACGGCCGCAGGAGATCACTGATCGCCGGCGGGCCTGAGGCCCGCCTTCCGGCCCGAGACCCCGGCGGTAGGGCAGGACCGGGGAGAACCGGGGATCCGGGGAGTCAGGCGTCGCCGCCGTCGCCGCATCCGCAGCTGTCCCCGTCTCCGTCGTTGGAATCCCTCGTGTCACCGGTGGAACCACCGATCGGGTGCGGAGGGGAGTGGAGATGGGCGTCCTCTCGCCCGGAGAGCCATTCGAACAGGACACCGACGACCACGGCAACGATGATCGCTGCGATGACGAACGCCTCAACGATCACTAAGTCGGCGATGGGCATGGCATCGACCTCCACGGCGGCAGACCGCGCGGCTCGCGTCCGATACCTGTTGGATGGTCCCGGCGGGGGGGAAGTTCGCGGGTGCGTCCGTATCGACGCACGGTCATCTCGGCGCGGAGGCCGCCGTACCGGTTCGATTAAGATCGATATTTCCCTATAGGGGAACAATCTTCATCTGGGTCACCATTTCTAGGTGGCCCAGATGAAGGCGGGAACGTCCTCGGCGCACGAGAGGCCCGCCGAGCGCATGGTCTTCGCGGGCCTGGCCGGGATAATCCTTCCGTTCATCGTTCTGGCGGGGGTGTTCGCGGCGGTCGCCCTCCTCCCGGAACCCGAGCAGTGCGGGCACTTCGGATGCCTGCAGGTCATCGGTCACGCGTGGGTGGGGGGCCTGGCGGCGATCGTCCTCGCCTGGCCGCTGCTGCACCTGCTCCGGGTGCGCCCGGCCTGGACCGTCGCGCTGGCGGCTCCCGTCTTCCTGATGCCCGTCTGGCGCCTCGCCGAGACCGGGGTCGGTGATCCCATAACACTGATCGTGCTCAGCGGCGCGATCGCCTACCCGTTCGCCGCCCTGGTCACCACGCCCCGCCTCCCCCTGCCGTGGCGCGTCCTCCCGGTCATCCCCTTCGCCGCGCTCTATCTGATCGCCTGGGTGTGATCAGGACCGAGGTCAGGAAGGCGGCCAGGAGGAAGGCGGCGGACAGCAGGAGGGCGGCCGGGTAGCCGAGGGGGAGGATCAGGCCGCAGGCGCCCACGCCGAGCGCGCCGGCGAGCATGCGCAGCGACTGGAACAGGGTCATGGCCCGGCCCATCACCTCCGGGCCGACGCTTGTGAACGCCGACACCTGGACCGCCGTGACCGCCTGGCCGAGGACCAGGCCCACCGAGAACATGACCGCCCTCAGCGTCCACGGGCCGGGAGCGGTCAGGGCGAGCACGGCGAACAGGGCCGTGCCGCCGAGCAGGCCGAGCGTGGTCACCCGGCGCTCACCCCACCGGGCGCAGGTACGGTCGACCAGGAACCCGGCGGCCATCAGCCCCAGCGCCTCCGGGAAGACCACCAGCCCGGCGTCCGCCGCCGAGGCGCCCAGCGCGTCCTGGTACATCAGCGGGAAGGCGAACAACATGCCCATCAGGCCCGCCGCGGCGAGGGACGCCGTGGCGGTGCCGCGGAGGAAACCGCGGTCGGCCAGCACCCACAGGGCCAGCAGCCCGGCCAGGCCGGACCGGCCGGTTGCGGGGGATTCCGGGGCCACGCCGGGTACGGCCCGCAGGCCGCCCACGGCCGCGAGCCCCAGGAGCACCGCCGCCAGTCCGAAGGGGACGTTGATGAGGAACGCCCATCGCCAGGAGAGGTGCTCGGCCAGCAGTCCGCCCAGGACCGGGCCGAGCACGGGCGCGAGGGCGGTCGGCACCACGATGTAGCGCGAGAGCCGCATGCGCTCCTCGGGTGGGTAGGCGGTGAAGAGCATCGTCATCCCGGCGGGGGTCAGCACCCCGCCGCCGATGCCCTGCACCACCCGGAACGCCACCAGGGACTCCAGGTTCCAGGCGATCCCGCACGGCGCCGAGGCGGCCGTGAACAGCGCCAGCGCACCGAGGAAGACCCGCGCCGCGCCGTACCGGTCGCACAACCACCCGGCGACCGGCATGACCACCGCGAGGGTGGCCAGGAACGCCCCCTCCACCAGGTTGGAGGCGGCCGGGGTCACCCCGAGGTCGGCGGCGATGACGAACAGGGCCGGGTTGACGATCGTCGCGTCCAGCCCGTTCATGCACATGGCGACCACGTAGACGGTCAGCACGGCCCAGCGCGCGGACGACCGGGCTTCCGCCGGACCCGTTCCCGCTGGGCCGGGGTCGCCGGTCTGGAGAGATTCCCGGACGGGGGTGGCCCCGCTCATCGGGTCAGGCTCCGGGGCCGCAGGTCGGTCCAGTGCGCGGAGACGTAGGCCAGGCAGGCGGCGCGGACCTCGGGGCCGAAGCGGACCGCCCAGCCCTGCGGGACCTCGGCGAACGACGGCCAGATGGAATGCTGCTCCTCGTCGTTGGCCAGGACGAGGAACGTGCCGTCGGGGTCGTCGAAGGGATTCACGGGTTCAGCTCCTGGTTCGATTCACGAGGGCGGCTCCTGGCCCACGGGTGCGGTTTCCGGCTCCGGCCCGTGGGCGCGGTTCCTGGTTCACGTGTTCGGCTCCTGCGGATCATGAGGGTCCCGGAGGTCCTGGAGGTTCTGGAGGCGGGCCGCGACGATCGCGCCGATCTCGGCGATCGGTCCCGGCTGGGTCATGTCCTTGTGGCTGCACGCCACGTCGTGGTCGTCGATCGTCCCGGTGACGTGGGGCCGCCACGTCTCGGCGGTGAGGGCGTCGTCGATCGTGTCGACGGTGGCGCGGAAGAACAGCACGTCGCCGTCGAACACGCGGGTGTCGAGGCCGCGCACCAGATGGTTGGTGTTGAGGTACAGGTCCTTGAGCGACCTGAGCGTCTCCACCGGCAGGCCCGCCAGCGGGCTGCCCTCCCGGCGCAGCACCTCGACCGCCTCCTCCAGCGTGGTGGCGGCGTCCGGGGCGAAGCCGCCCATGGTGAGCAGCGCCTCCAGCGCCTCGGCCTCGTCGGAGACCGGGAGGTCCCGCAGCCCTTCGGCCGGGTAGGCGTCCAGCACCGCCAGCAGCGCGACCTCCTGCCCGGCGAGCCGGAGCTGCACGGCCATCTCCTGCGCGATGACGCCGCCGGTGGACCAGCCCAGCAGGTGGTACGGCCCGGCGGACTGGACGGTGCGCAGCTGCCCGACGTAGTCGGCGGCCAGTTCCCGCAGCGAGGCGGGCAGCGGGTCGTGGCGGGCCTGGAGGCCGTAGATCGGGCGGTCCGGGACGTGCCGGATCAGCCCGCTGTAGCACCAGCTCAGCCCGCCCGCCGGGTGCACGCAGAACAGCGGCGGACGTGACCCGGACTCGCGGAGCGGCAGCAGCACGGCCAGCGGGTCGGTCCGCGAGCCGCTCTCGGTGAGCGCGGCGAGCCCGGCGGCCGTGGGCGCCTCGAAGAGGGCGCCGATGGTCACCTCGGTCCCGAGCACCTCCTTGATCCGGGAGACGAGCCGTACCGCCAGCAGCGAGTGCCCGCCCAGGTCGAAGAAGCCGTCGTCGGCCCCGACCCGGGGCAGGTCCAGCACCTCGGCGAAGAGCGCGCAGAGCGTCGCCTCGCGGGGGGTGGCCGGTGGCCGTCCCGCTGCGGCGGGCGCGGCGGGCGCGGGCAGCGCCCGGCGGTCGAGCTTGCCGTTGACGGTGAGCGGAAGCGTCTCCAGCTCCACGACCGCCGCCGGGACCATGTAGTCCGGCAGCGTCCGCCCCGCGAACGCCCGAAGCTCCGCCGTGTCCAGCACGGACGCCGCAGGCACGGTGTCCGCTCCGGAGGCTGCGGGCGCCGTACCCGCTCTGGAGATCGCGGGTGACGTGTCCACTCTGGAAGCTGCGGGCGTCGTGTCCACTCTGGAAGCTAGGGGCGTCGTGTCCGCTCCGGAAGCCGCGGGCACCACGTAGGCGACCAGGCGCTTGTCGCCCGGCCGGTCCTCGCGGACGACCACCGCCGCCTGCTCGACCGAGGGGTGGCACAGCAGCGCCGCCTCGATCTCGCCCGGCTCGATCCGGAAGCCGCGCACCTTGACCTGCTGGTCGGCGCGGCCGATGTAGTCGAGGGTGCCGTCCGGCTTCCACCGGGCCAGGTCGCCCGAGCGGTACATGCGCGAGCCGGGCGGGCCGTAGGGGTTGGCGACGAACCTTCCGGCGGTCAGCTCCGGCCGGCCGAGGTAGCCGCGGGCCAGGCCGTCCCCGGCGACGTACATCTCGCCCACGACCCCCGGCGGCACCGGCTGCAGCGCGTCGTCCAGGAGGTAGACCCGCAGGTCGGGGATGCCCCGGCCGACCAGGCTGCCCTCCCGGTGGTCCGGGGAGAGCGGCATGTGCGTGACGTGCACGGTCGTCTCGGTGATGCCGTACATGTTCACCAGCAGGGGGGCGTTCGGCGCCGGACTCGGGCGCGTCTCATGCTGCGCCGGACTCGGGCGCGTCTCATGCTGCGCCGGACTCGGGCGCGAGGGGTACGGCCTGCGGGCGTACCACTCGGCCAGCCGGGACAGCTCCAGCGCCTCCCCGCCGAAGACCACGTACCGCAGCGCCAGCTCCCGCCCGTCGTCGGCGGCGACCAGCTGGTAGAAGGCCGACGGCGTCTGGTTCAGCACCGTGACCCGCTCGCGCTCCAGCAGCTCCAGGAAGTCCCCGGGGGACCTGCTGACCTCGTACGGCACCACGACCAGGCGCCCGCCGTACAGCAGCGCCCCCCACAGCTCCCACACCGAGAAGTCGAACGCGTAGGAGTGGAACAGCGTCCAGACGTCGTCCGGGCCGAACCCGAACCAGTGGTCGGTGGCCGACATCAGCCGGACCACGTTGTGGTGCGTGACCAGCACGCCCTTGGGCCGCCCGGTCGAGCCGGAGGTGTAGATGACGTAGGCGGCGTTGCCCGGCTCCAGCGACCGCTCGGGGTCGTGGTCGAGCCAGTCGTCCAGGTCCTCCAGCCAGGACGGGTCCACCACGCAGACCGGTCCGGCGTCGGCGACCATGTAGTGCAGCCGGTCGGCCGGGTAGGTCGGGTCGAGCGGCAGGTAGGCGGCGCCCGCCTTGACCACCGCGAGCAGGGCGACGACCAGGTCGGCCGAGCGGGGCAGGGAGAGCGCCACGACGCTCTCCGGCCGCGCCCCGTGCGCGATGAGCTTGTGCGCCAGCCGGTTGGCCCGCGCGTTCAGCTCGGCGTAGGTGAGGTTTTCCACGGCGATCGCGTACGGCGTGCGGCGGACCCGGGCCTCGAACAGGTCGGGCAGCGTCGTGCCGGGCGAGCTGACCAGGTCGCCGTTCCACTCCTCGATCAGCGTGCGGCGTTCGCCCTCACCGAGGACGTCCAGCCTGCCGATCGGCCGGTCCGGGTCGGCGACGGCGCCGCTCAGCAGGCGGGTGAACCGCTCGGCGAGGGTCCGCGCGGTGGCGTGGTCGAACAGGTCCGCGCTGTACTCCAGGAACCCGGAGCCGGTCGCGTCGAGGTTCAGGGTCAGGTCGAATTTGGCGGTGCCGGTGTGCACGACCTCCACCCCCGTCTCGGGGGCGTCCTGGTGGACGAGCATCACCTGGAAGAGCGGGTGCCGGTTGCGGGCGCGCGCCGGGTTGAGCGCCTCCACCAGCCGGTCGAACGGTGTCTCGGCGTGGTCGAACGCGGCCAGGTCGGCCGCCCGCACCCGCTGGAGCAGTTCGGCGAAGGAGGGGTCGCCGGAGGTGTCGGTCCGCAGCACCAGCGTGTTGACGAAGAAGCCGACCGCGTCGTCCAGCGCGCTGTCGGTCCGGCCCGCGACCGGGGTGCCGACCGGGATGTCGGCGCCCGCGCCGAGCCGGGTGAGCAGGGCCGCGAGCGCGGCGTGCAGGACCATGAAGACGCTGGTGCGGCTCGCGCGGGCTAGTGCCTCGACCCCGGCGACGAGCTCGGGGCCGAGCCGGACGGGAACCGTGCCGCCCGTGCTGCTCGACACCGCGGGACGGGGCCGGTCGGCGGGGAGTTCCAGCCGGTCGGGCAGGCCCGCGAGCGCCCGGGTCCAGTGCGCCAGGTCGGAGTCCGGCAGGTCGAGCTGCCAGAGCGCGTAGTCGGCGTACTGCACCGGGAGCGGCTCGAACGCGGGGACCGCACCGGCCGCGCGCGCCTCGTAGGCGGTCATGACGTCGCGGACGAGAGGCCCGGTGGACCAGCCGTCCCCGGCGATGTGGTGCAGGACCAGCATCAGCACGTGCTCGCCGCCCTCGCCCCGGAGCAGGGTGGCGCGCAGCGGCGGCTCGGAGGCCAGGTCGAACCCGTGGCGCGTGGCCGTCCGCATCGCCTCGGCCAGGTGCTCGCCCGGCTGCCAGATCTGGAGCGGCACCGGTCCGGGCCGCAGGATCCGCTGCTCGGGCACGCCGTCCCGCTCCGGGAAGACCGTGCGCAGGATCTCGTGCCGGGCCACCACGTCGGCGAGCGCGGCCCGGAGCGCGGCGTGGTCCACCGGGCCGGTCAGGTGGACGGCGAGCGGGATGTTGTAGGTCGGGTTCGGGCCCTCGATCCGGTACAGGAACCAGAGCCTGGCCTGCGCGGACGAGAGCGGGATCCGCTCGGGCCTGGGCCGGGGCCGCAGCGGCGGCCGCACGGTCCGCCCGGCGGGCATGCTCGCGACGAGCCCGGCGGGCGTCGGCTCCTCGAAGATCGTCGCGATCGGCACGCGGACGCCGAAGGTCTCCCTGATCCGTACGGCCAGCCGCGCGGCCAGCAGCGAGTGCCCGCCCAGGTCGAAGAAGCCGTCGTCGGTCCCGACGGGAGAGGGCACGGGCGTCCCGGCGGAGTGCCCGGCGTCCGTCTCGGCATCGGGCAGGCCGGGAACTCCGGCGGAGTGCCCGCCGTCCGCCTCGGCTCCGGACAGTCCGAGGACCTCGGCGAAGAGCGCGCACATCGTGCGCTCCTCCTCGGTCTCGGGCTCCCGGCCCGGCCGGGCGGCCGCCTGGACGTCGGGCAACGCGGCCCGGTCCAGCTTCCCGTTGGGCGTGCGGGGCAGCGCGTCGAGCCAGGCGACGGCGGAGGGCACCATCCCGGCGGGCAGCCGCGCGGCGGCGAACTCCCGTAGCTCGGCGACGTCTCGGGAGGCGCCGGCGCTCCCCGGCCCGGGCCGCTCCCCGGCGCTCTCCCCGGCTCCGGCGGGGGCCTGCGCGGCCCGCTCCCGAGCCTGCGCCGTACGGAACTCCCCGGCCTGCGCCGTACGGAACTCCCCGGCCTGCGCCGTACGGAACTCCCCCGCCGGGACCGCGTAGGCGAGCAGCCGGCCCCCGCGCACGGTCACCGCGGCGGCGGCGACGGCCGGGTGCTCCTCCAGGACGGCCTCGATCTCGCCGGGCTCGATCCGGACCCCGCGCACCTTGATCTGGTCGTCGGTACGGCCGAGCAGCTCCAGCCGCCCGCCGGCGGCCCAGCGGGCCCGGTCGCCGGTGCGGTACAGGCGCGAGCCGCCGGGCCCGGCCACGAACCGCTCGGCCGTCAGCTCCGGCCGTCCGAGATAGCCGCGGGCCAGCCCGTCCCCGGACAGGTACAGCTCGCCCGCGACCCCGGGCGGGGCCGGGTGCAGGGCGTGGTCGAGCACGTGGGCGCGGGTGCCCAGGACGGGGCCCTCGGTGCCGTCGCCGAACCAGGTGTAGGCGTCGACGGTGGACTCGGTGGGCCCGTAGTGGTCGACGGCCAGGGTGCCGCTCTCGCGGAGCGAGCGCCACAGCGCCTCCGGCACGGCCTCGCCGCCGACCACCGTGATCCGGGGCGGGGCCGCCAGCAGGGCGGGCATCTCCCGCAGGTGGGAGGGGGTCAGGTCGAGGTAGTCGATGCCGTGCTCGCGCACGTGGGCGGTGAGGGCCTCGGGGTCGCGGTAGGCGTCGTCGTCGAGCAGGTGCAGCTCGTGCCCGCCGATCATCCACAGGACCGGGTCGAGCGAGGCGTCGAACGAGAACGACGCGGTGTGCGCCACCCGGAGCCGCTCCCCGGCGGGGAACAGCCGCTCGCGGTGGCTGGCGAGCAGGGCGGCGAGTCCCCGGTGGGTCGCCACCACGCCCTTGGGGCGTCCGGTGGAGCCCGAGGTGTAGATCACGTACGCCGCGTCGTCCGGGCGGGGGAGGGGGAGCGCGGCGGGTTCGGCCGCGTCCCGCGCGTCCGCGGGGCCATCGGCCCCGGTGCGGGAACGGGCGGCGGGACCCGGGTCCACGAGCGCTGTCCGTTCCGGGGTCACGGCGGCCATCCACTCCGGGGTCACCGTGATCGGCGGCCGGGCGTCGGCGAGCATGAACTCCCGCCGGTCCGCCGGGTAGGACGGGTCCACGGGCAGGAACGCGGCCCCGCTCTTCAGCACGGCCAGCAGCGCGACGACCAGGTCCGCCGAGCGGGGGAGCGCCAGGGCGACGATCCGCTCGGGGCCGGCCCCCTCCCGGACCAGCCGCCGGGCCGTCAGGTCGGCCCGCGCGCCCAGCTCCCCGAAGGTCAGCGTCTCGCCCGCGCAGGTCAGCGCCGTCGCGGCGGGGGTGAGCCGTACCTGCTCGTCGAAGGCCTCGACCACGGTGCGCGGCGCGGCGGCGGAGAGGGCGGCGGTGGAGAGCACACCGGCGGCGGGCGCGGTGGGAGAGCTCGCGGCGGGAAGGGCGCCGGTGGGAAGGGCGCCGGTGGGAAGGGCGGCGGCGGGGAGCGCGGCCTCGTCCTCCTCGGTGAGCAGCGACAGGCGGCCGACGGGGGTGTCGGGCGGGGTGAGGGCCAGCGACGACAGGAACCGGGCCAGGCGGCGGGCGTGGACGGCCAGCGCCTCCTCCGGGTAGAGGGCGGCGTTGCCGTCGAGCTCCAGGATGAGCCGGTCGCCGTCGAGCAGCAGGGTGACGGCCAGGTCGTCGACGGGGCCGGCGGCCAGGTTGCGGACCTCTCCCGGGACGGCGCCGAACTTCACGTCGGGCGCGAAGGGCTTGATGTTCAGCAGCGGCCCGAACAGCGCCCGTGAGCTGCCGGACAGGCCGAGGTCGCGGCGGAGGTCCTCGATCCGGTAGCGGCCGTGGCGGCGGGCCTCGGCCATCCGCCGGGCGGCCTGGGCGATGAGGCCGCCGAGCTCGGCGCCCGGGGGGACGTCGAGCCGGAGCGGGACCACGTTGACCGTCAGGCACGGCACCCGCAGGGCCGCGCCGGAGCGGTTCATCAGCGGCAGTCCGACCAGGACGTCGGTGGTCCCGGTGAGCCGCGACAGGTAGACGGCCAGCCCGACGGCGGCCACCTCCGCCCAGGTCGCGCGGGTCTCGCGGGCGAGCGCGTCCCAGTGCCCGACCGGCGGCAGGATCTCGCGGCGCCGTACCACCTCGCGCGCGGACATCGCGGGCACGCCCGCCAGCCCGGCGGGCTCCGGGGCGCCGGCCATCCGCTCCAGCCAGTAGGCCCGGTCCCTGCCGTGGCGCGCGGAGGCGAGGTAGGCGGACTCCTCCTCCAGCACGGGCACCATTCCGCCGAACGGGCTCGCGCCGGGAGGCAGGCCCTCGGCCAGCGCGCCGTAGATCTCCGCCACCCGGGTCACCAGCATCGACAGCGCGTAGGCGTCGATGAGGAGGTGGTGGACGCGCAGGTACCAGACGAAGTGATCGTCGGCCAGGCGGATCAGGGCGTTGCGGACCATCGACCCGGCGCCCGCGTCCCCGGCGCCGGCGCCGGCGGCCGCCGGGTCCACCGGCGTGTCCAGGTCGGCGCGCATCCACTCCTCGGCAGCCGCCTCGGGGTCGGCCTCGCCGCTCAGGTCGAGGACGGTGACCAGGTCGCGCAGGGAGTCGGAGGCCGGAAGGTACTGGGCGGGCTCCTCGGTGAAGTGCAGCCGGAGCGGCTCGGCCTCGGCCAGGCAGCGGAGCAGGGCCCGCTCGAACAGCGCCGGGTCGACGGGGCCGCGGATGTCGACGCGGTCGGCGGTGTTGTAGACGGGATTGTCAGGGTCCAGCCGCTGGGCGAACCAGATCCCCGCCTGCGCCCCGGTCAGCGGGAAGGTCTCAACGTTCATCGAAGCTCCTTGAGCGCGAAGGCTCCGGGATGTGGTCTCTGCGGGAGAGCGCGGCCGAGGACGGGGATGCCCGTCCCCGGCCGTGACGAGGAGGTCAACCCAGCAACTCCGCCCAGGCCGCGACGGTGGGCCTCTCCGCGAGGTCGGCGAAGCCCACCTCGACGCCCTCGCGCTTCCAGCGCTCGATCAGCGTCATCACGCGGATCGAGTCGAGCCCGGCGTCCATGAGGTTCTCGTCGAAGTCCAGCTCCTCCGGGTCCAGGTAGATCAGTTCGGCGATCTCGGCGCGGAGCCGTACGGCGGTCTCAGACACCGGCGGCCTCCCGGGCGAGCGCGCGGCTGATCTGCCGGGTGGTGGTCGTGACCGCGCAGCGCTCGGCCGCATACGTCAGCGCCATCCGGTGGTGGTCGGCGGAGAAGTCGGCCACCGCGTCGGCGACCACGAAGGGCTGCACGTCCCGCATGAACGCCTCGCAGGCCGTCATCAGCACGCCGATGTGCGCGTAGATCCCGCAGATGATCAGCTGGTCGCGGCCCTGCCCGGCCATCAGCTCGGCCAGCCGGGTCCGCTGGTAGGCGCTGTAGCGCCACTTGGTGAGCAGCACGTCGCCCGCGCGCGGGGTCAGCTCGGGCGTGATCTCCGCCTCCCGCGGGTCGGCGCCGATGCCGCCGCCCCAGAAGTCCAGGAGCAGCCCGCGCTGGTCGGCGCTCTGCCCGCCGGGCTGCGCCGAGTAGACGACGGGGATGCCGAGGTCGGAGCAGCGCGCGCGCAGCGCCAGCACGTTGGACATCAGGTCGACCAGCGGCGACTGCCCGGGGGTGAAGGCCCGCAGGAAGTAGTTCTGCATGTCGTGTACGAGCAGGACGGCGCGGCGGGCGTCCGGCTGCCAGTCCACCCGGTTGGCGGGCAGGTCGCTGACGTCCGGCATGGGATACGGCGTGATCGGGGGGATGGCCATGGTGTCCTCAGGTCCTTTCGCGGAGGTGGCGCTTGCTGACCTTGCCGACGGCGGTCTGCGGGAAGGCGTCGACGAACTCGAACATGTCGGGGATCTTGAAGGCGGCGATGCCGCGGTCCCGGAGGAACGCCCGGAGCTCGGACTTCTTCGGCGTCTCGCCCCGGCAGATCAGGTAGGCGCGGGTGCGCTCGCCGAGGTAGGGGTCGGGGACGGCGACCACGCTGGCGTCGCGGATCGCGGGGTGGGCCAGGAGGTGGTTCTCGACCTCCTCGGCGGCGATCTTCTCGCCGCCCCGGTTGATCTGGTCCTTGGCCCGGCCCTCGACGACCAGGTAGCCCTCCGGGGTGCGGCGGACGATGTCGCCGGTCCGGTAGAAGCCGTCCTCGGTGAAGGCGATCCTGTTGTGCTCGTCGGCCCGCCAGTAGCCGCGGATGGTGTACGGCCCGCGGGTGAGCAGGTGGCCGTAGTCGCTCTCGCGGCCCTCGTCGTCCAGGATGAGGATCTCGTCGTCGGGCGAGATGGGACGGCCCTGGGTGGAGACGACGATCCCCTCGGGGTCGTCCAGCCGGGTGTAGTTGACCAGCCCCTCGGCCATCCCGAAGACCTGCTGGAGCGTGCAGCCCAGCTCGGGCCGGACCCGCTTGGCCGCCTCCTCGCTGAACTTGGCCCCGCCCACCTGGAGCACCTGAAGGCTCGACAGGTCGTGCGCGGTGGACGCGGCGGCGTCCAGCCAGACCAGCGCGAGCGGCGGGACCAGCGCGGCGATGGTGACCCGCTCCCGCTCGATCAGCGGGAAGCAGGCGCCGGGGCTGGGGTCGGGCGCGAGCACGCTGGCCGCCCCGGCGCTGAGCGCGCCGAAGACGCCGGGGGAGCTCATCGGGAAGTTGTGCGCGGCGGGCAGCGCGCACAGGTAGACGCTGTCCGGGGTCAGCTCGCAGATCTCCGCGCTCGCCCGGAAGCTGTAGATGTAGTCGTCGTGGGTCCGGGGGATCAGCTTGGGCAGGCCGGTGCTGCCCCCGGAGAGCTGGAGGAACGCCACGTCCGACGGCTCCGGGCCGGGCAGGCCGTCGAGCACGGCCGGGTCGGCCTCGGGGAGCCGGTCGAGCGTGATCGCGGGGGTGCCCGGGGCGTAGGCGCGGTGCGCGTCGTCCGGGCAGATGTAGGCGGCGGCCCCGGTGAACTCGCAGAAGTAGGAGATCTCGGCGGAGCGGTGCCCGGGCAGGGCGAAGACGGGCCACGCGCCGAGCCGGAACAGCGCGAAGCAGACCTGGTGGAACTCGGGCACGTTCGGCAGCTGCACCACGACCCGGTCACCGCCGCGGATGCCGGAGCCGTACAGCCCGGCGGCGAGCCGGTCGGCCCGCTCGTCCAGGTCGCGGAAGCTCCAGCGGGTCGCGGGGCCGGGGGTTCCGTCGGCCGTGGCGGCCGTACCGGTCGCGCCCGAGATCAGGGCGGGGCGGGAGCCGTACCGGGCGGCCAGGTCGCGGAGCATGCCGCCGAAGGTCTCCCCGCGCCAGTATCCGGCGGCGCGGTAGCGGGCGGCGACGTCGTCAGGCCAGTGCATCGGTGTCCACTCCCAGGGCGCGCAGCATCGTGCGGAACTTGGCGGAGGTCTCCGCGAGCTCCTTGTCGGGGTCGGAGCCGGGTACGATCCCGGCGCCCGCGTACAGCCGGAGCATGCGCCCGGCCGCCTCGGCGCAGCGGATGGTCACCGCCCACTCGCCGTCCCCGGCCGCGTCGGTCCAGCCGACCAGGCCGGTGTAGAAGCCGCGGTCGAACGGCTCCAGCTCCTCGATCGCCCGCCGGGCCCGCAGGCGGGGCGTCCCGCACACGGCCGGGGTGGGGTGCAGCGCGGCGGCCAGGGCGAGCACGGGGGTGTCCGGGTCGCGCAGCACGCCGGTGACACGCGTGGACAGGTGCCACATCGTCTCGGTGGAGGTCAGCTCGGGCCCGTTCGGGACGTCCAGGTCCGCGCAGTACGGCGCCAGCGCGTCGGCCACGGCCTCCACCACCAGGCGGTGCTCGTGCAGGTCCTTGGCGGAGGCGGCCAGCGCGGCGGCCCGGCGGCGGTCCTCGGCGGGGTCGGCGCTGCGGGCGGCCGAACCCGCCAGCGGGTTGGAGATCACGGTCCGGCCGCGGCGGGAGACGAGCAGCTCGGGGCTGGCGCCGATGAGGGTGCGGCCGCCGGGCAGCGGCGCGGCGAAGGACATGTCCCGGCCGGCCAGGGGGCGGAGCAGGTCGAGCACGTCGACGGGCTCGTCGCGGGAGAGTTCGAGCGTCCGGGCGAGCACCGCCTTGCGCAGCGGGTCCGCGACGGGATCCCCGGCGCCTCCGTTTCCGGCGGAGCCTCCGATCCGCGCGCCTCCGTTTCCGGCGCCCTCCCTGTTCCCGGCCTCTCCGGCCTCGGCGTCCATGAGCTCCAGCGCCAGCCGTACCGCCTTGGCGTAGTCCTCGGGGGCAGGGACCGGCCGCACGCGCCAGCCGCCCAGCGACGGCGCGGCACCCGGCTCCAGCGGGCCGGACCAGGTCGCGGAGGCCGGGACGATCAGGTGCGCCGCGCCGTCGAAGCCGACCGCCCCGGCGGCGAGGCGGTTGCCGGCGTGCCCGCCGACCTCGCCGAGCAGGGCGGTCACCCGCTCGGCCAGGGTGGCGAGGCCGCCGGTGGCCAGGGCGCGCACGCCGCGGGTCAGCAGCGTGCCCCGGGACGAGGAGAACAGCACCGAACCGCCGGGTTCGTAGCCCGCCAGCGGGTCCGCGGCGGTCGTCAGCAAACGCATGGGATCCAATCCGTTCAGTCCGTTGAGTCCGTTCAGGCGCGGAGGGTCGCGCCGCCGTCTACCAGGAGGTCGTGCATGGTGATGTGCCGGGCGTGGTCGGAGACGAGGAAGAGCACGGCGTCGGAGATGTCGCGGGGCTCGGCGATGCGGCCGAGCGGGATGCCGGTCCGGAAGGCCGCCGGGTCGCCGTTGAGGGTGGCGCTCCAGGCGTCGGCGGGGTCCTTGCCCTCCCAGAGCGCGCGGAGCATGGAGGTGTCGGTCGAGCCGGGGGAGACGGTGTTGCACCGGATCCCGTACGGACCCAGCTCCAGGCCCAGGCAGCGGGTGAACATGGTCGCCGCGGCCTTGGAGGCGGCGTAGGCCGCCATGCCGACCCGGGGCACCGAGGCGGCGTTGGATCCCACGGTGACGATCACCCCCCGCCGCCGGGGGAGCATCCGGCGCGCGACCTCGCGGCAGAGGTGGAAGACGCCGTCGGTGTTGACCGCGAAGGTCTGCTGCCAGTCGTCGTCGCGGGTCTCCACCACCGACGCGGGGCGGAGCACGCCCGCGACGTTGACGAGGATGTCGATCGGGCCCAGATCGCGCTCGACGGCGGCGACCGTCTCCCCGACCGCGCGCGGGTCGCGGACGTCCAGCGCGTACGGCGCCGCCCCCGCGGCCCCGTCCCCGGTCCCGTCATGCGCGGTCCCGTCGTGCGCGGCCCCGTCAGGTCCGGCGATCCGCAGATCGGCTGCCGCGACTCCGGCTCCCGCGGCGGCCAGCGCCTCGCAGACCGCCGCCCCGATGCCCCGGCCCGCGCCCGTCACCAGGGCGACGCGGCCCCCGATCCCATCCACTCACAGACCTCGCGCTCATGTTAGGTGTGCCTAAGTAAGGTTAGCCTTGCCTAATTTGATGTTTCCGGGAGGGGTCTGTCAACTCGGCCCGTCGGCTTGTGAGGGACCCGATGACGATCCCGGCGGCACCGCGGTCTCGCTCGCGGAGTCACCGGTGCGGATGTCGCGCGCCGCGTGGGCGTTGATCGCCGGGGCGCTGACGTGGGTCGCCGCGTTCTTCGCCTTCATGGCGGTCGGCTTCCCTCTGGAACTCCGGGAATGCGGTGCGGATCCGTTCACCGGGTACGAGACGGAGAGATGCGCCCTCGTCGGCGAGTGGGGAAGCGCGGCGGCCCGCGTCTGGGTCGCCGGCCCGCTCCTCTGGCTGCTGGCGGGCCTCTCCCTGCGGCTGCTCCCCGAACGCCTCGTCCGCACCCGGCGGCTCGTGGTGTGGTCGGTGCCCGCCCTGCCGGGGTCCGACATCGCGGCTCAGGCGATCGTGTACATGCTGTACGGGCCGCCCCTCGTCTGACCGCCGCCTGAGCGGTGGCCGCTCGGGCGAGACGGGGGCACACGTCCTCGGGGCGTGTCGCGGCTTTCACGCAGGCGCTCAAAAGCCCTCAATGACCGAATGGCATGACTGGTGATGTCGCCGGTATAAACGGATGTTTGTTCGATCGATTTCTCGGTGTGATGACCGCCCATCGCGTGCGACCGGTTCCGAAGGGTGCTTTCCGGTCCTTTCCCGGGAGAACTCTCTGGTCGTGACGGGGGCGGCTCCGGTCGTGGAAAGGGAGTCAGCGCAGCGTGATCCCCTTGATGATTTCGGTCAGCTCCGGGACGAGGGGCTGACTGGCCATCACCGTGATGACGACGCCTTTGCGCTCGACCCAGCCCGCATAGCGGCCGTGTCCCAGCGCGCCGTCTCCTTCCTTGGTGAGCACTGTGCGCTTTCCGACCTTCATCTGCCGTACGTCGCCGGCGAAGGTTCCCAGGATGAACGGGGCCGTCCTCAGCTGCGCCGGCCCGGCGGCCTTGGGCCAGCAGGCGACGCGCACCCACAGCGACCGGTGGCCGCGGTCGACGTCGTCCCGGTTGTCGGACCAGAGGTAGCTGTACTCGGCCACGTCGTCGTAGGAGTAGACGTTGACCTGGCCCCAGGAGAAGCCCTTCGGGAGGTGGCCGACGCGCAGCCCCGTGAGCGCGCGGGCGCCTTTCGGCGGCTGGTCGGCCTGGCTCTTGCCGGCCCGCCTGATCTCGGCCGGGGTGGGGGCCGGGCAGCCGGGGGGAGCCTGGGCGTGGGCCGGCCGGGGGATCAGGAGCTGGCCGACGAGCAGCGTCAACGCCGCCAGTGTGCGGTGTGTCCTCATGAACGCTTGGAGTGCGGTCCGCCGCGAAAGGTTCACCGGGAAAGGTCCACCGCCACCGAGGGACGCGTCCGGCGGCGGTTCCCGTCGGCCCGAGGGCGGGACGGAGGTCCGGGATCCGGCGCGTCACCTCACCGCGTGCGGGCTCGTCCGTGCTCGCGCCGGTACGCGTCGGGAGTGCCGATCTCGTCTTTGTCGGCTGGTCGCAGGCGTGAAACCGCAGCGTACGCGGGGAAGAAATTGGAAAGTTACTTTACCGTAAGGGCGGATGATCATTGCGGTGGCGGCCATGTGTCTGTCATCCTGCTGCCGCGATCGAAGCGCCGTTCCCGACGTCGTGACCGGCTGTCGATGTCTTGTCACAAGGACGACCCCTGCCCTCACCGCGCCCGCGACCGGGGCCGGAGGCCGCCCTCGTGGCGACCCCGGCGCTCCCGCCCGGGAGACCGCCGGGGCGATCGCGCGATCCGGGACACGCCCAGCGGAACGCCGGCTGTACGGCGCCGACAGGAGGGATGGGGATGGAGTCCCTCGTTCACGACGAGATCCGTCCGAGGCACGACGAGAGCGGCGAGTCGCCCCTCTCGCCCGGCCAGGAGCGCATGTGGTTCCTCGACCGCCTGGACCGGGCCGGTGAGACCGCCGGCGCACCCCGCACGGCCGGCCCCGGCGGGGCCGCGCACAACGTGTTCGTCGCCGAGATCCTGCGGGGACCGCTCGACACCGGCGCGCTGGGACGCGCGCTCACGGAGATCACGGCCCGCCACGAGGTGCTGCGGAGCCGCTGCCCGAGCCGGGACGGAGCCCCCGTCCAGGTCGTCGGCGACGGCCCGGAGCTGGAGCTGCTGGACCTGACCGGCCTGCCGGAGGACGGGCGGGTGGCCGAGGCGTGCCGGCTCGGCCGCGAGCGCATCGAGCGCCGGTTCGACCTGGAGCACGAGCCGCCGGTCCGGATGACCCTGATGCGCCTGTCGGAGCGGGAGCACGCGCTGTGCGCGGTGTTCCACCACATCGCGGTGGACGGCTGGTCGGTCGGCGTGTTCCTGAAGGAGCTGGCCGCGCTCTACGGGGCGTTCCTCGCCGGAGAGCCGTCCCCGCTGCCGCCGCTGCCGATCCAGTACGCCGACTTCGCCCGCTGGCAGCGCGAGCGCCTCGACGGCCTGGCGGAGGAGCACCTCGGCCACTGGCGGAAGGCGCTGGCCGACCCGCCGACGCTGGAGCTCCCCACCGACCGGCCGCGCCCTCCGGTCAGGACCGCCAACGGCGGATACGTCACGCTCAGCCTCCCCGCGCCGGTGAGCGACGCCGTCGACCGGCTCGCCCGGCAGGCGCGCTGCACGCCGTTCATCACGATGCTCACCGCCTACCTGGTCCTGCTGTCGCGCTACTCCGGCCAGCGGGACATCTGCGTCGGGACACCGGTCGCGAGCCGGGGCAGGCCCGAGCTGGAGCCGCTCATCGGGCTCTTCCTCAACACCCTCGTGATCCGGGGCGACCTGTCCGGCGACCCGACCTTCCAGGAGATGCTCCGCCGCGTCCGCTCCGCCGCGCTCTCGGCCTACAGCAGGGACGAGTTCCCCTTCGACCGGCTGGTCGGCGAACTGAACCTGCCCCGCGACCTCAGCCGCACGCCGCTGTTCCAGGCCCAGATCGTCCAGCACGACTACGCGGGCATCAGGTCGGCGCTGCCCGGGATCACCGTCGAGCCCCTCGACGTCGTCATCCGGCCGGCGGCCTTCGACCTGTCGCTGGAGTTCGGCCGCCGGAACGGGCGGCTCGACCTCGACCTCGTCTACAACAGCGACCTGTTCGACCGGAGTACGGCGGAGCGCATGCTCGGCCACCTGGCGACCATGCTGGCCCGGGCCGCCGAGGATCCCGCCCGCCGCCTGTCCGAGATCGCCCGCCTGGACGAGGCCGAGCGCGAACGGCTGCTCACCGCCTGGAACGACACCGCCGCTCCCCGCCCGGAGACGACGCTCCACGACCTCGTCACGGGCGAGCCCGGCGCGATCGCGGCGAGCTGCGAGGGGCGGAGCGTGACCTACGCCGAGCTGGAGACGGCGGCCAACCGGCTGGCCAACCGGCTGCGGCGCGAGGGGGTACGGCCCGGCGTCCTCGTCGCCGTGTGCGCGGGCCGCTCGCTGGAGACGCTGACCGCGCTGCTGGCCGTGGCGAAGGCGGGCGGGGCGTACGTGCCGCTCGACCCGGACTACCCCGCCGACCGGCTCTCCTACGTCCTGGAGGACTCGGGCGCCGCGCTGCTGCTGACCGAGGAACGCCTGCGCGGGCTGTTCCCGCACGGCGCCGTACCGGCCCTGCTCATCGAGGACCCGGAGGCGTTCGCCGCCGAGCCCGGCTCCCCGCCGCCGCCGCTCGCGACCCCCGGCGACCTGGTGTACGTGCTCTACACCTCGGGTTCGACGGGCCGTCCCAAGGGCGTCGCCATCGAGCACCGCGCCCTGGTCAACCTGCTGCTGGCGATGGGGGAGGTGCTGGACGCCGGGCCGGATCACCGCTGGCTGGCGCTCACGTCCCTGTCGTTCGACATCTCCGCCCTGGAGCTGTACCTGCCGCTGGTCACCGGCGGGCAGGTGACCGTCGCCGGAAGCGCCGAGGCCTCCGACGCGTCCGCGCTGGTCAGGCTCGCCTCCGAGCACGCCGTGACGCACGTCCAGGCGACGCCGTCCGGATGGCAGGCGATGCTCGACGCGGGCTTCGCCCGGCCGTCCGTGGTCGCGCTCACCGGCGGAGAGGCGCTGCCGCCGGCCCTCGCCCGCGCGCTGCGGAGCCGCGTGCGCGCCCTGTGGAACGTCTACGGCCCCACCGAGACGACGATCTGGTCGACCTTCGCGCCGGTGTCCGAGGAGCCGGGGACGGTGACGATCGGCGGGCCGCTGGCCAACACCCGGGTCTACGTGCTGGACGAGGAGTTCGAGCCGGTGCCCGTCGGGGTGGTGGGCGAGCTGTTCATCGCCGGCACGGGACTGGCCAGGGGCTACCTGAACCGTCCCGCCCTGACCGCCGAGCGCTTCCCGACCGACCCGTTCGGTCCCCCCGGGACGCGGATGTACCGGACGGGCGACCACGTCAGGTGGCGGGCCGACGGTCGGATCGAATATCTCGGCCGGGCCGACGGCCAGGTGAAGCTCCGCGGCCACCGCATCGAGCTGGGGGAGATCGAGGCCGTCCTGGAGACGCACCCCGGCGTCTCCCGCGCGGTCGCCGCGGTCGTCGACGACACCCTCGTGGCCTACGTCGTCGGCGACCCCGAGGGGCTCCGCGAGCACGCCGCCCGCACCCTGCCCGCGATCATGGTCCCGGCGGTGGTGGTGCGCCTGCCCGCGATGCCGCTGACCCCCAACGGCAAGATCGACCGCAAGGCGCTGCCCGCGCCCGACCGGTCGCCCACCGGCCGGGGCCGCGCGCCGCGGACCTCGCTGGAGCGCCAGGTCGCCGAGGTCTTCGCCGAGGTGCTGGGCCTGGACGGGCCCCGGGCGGCCGGGACGGGGGCGGAGGAGCGGGGCGCGGCCGGTCTGGGCGTGGACGACGACTTCTTCACCCTGGGCGGCCACTCGCTGCTCGCCGTCAAGGTCGTCGCCCGGATGGCGGCGCTGCTCGGCACGGAGATCCCGATCCGGGACCTGTTCACCCGGCCGACCGTCGCGGCCTTCGCGGCGGCCGTACAGGAGCGGATGGGAGAGGGAGCCGGGGGCGACGCCTCCCCGGCGCCGGGCCCGCGCCCGCCCGGCACGCCGGCGCCGCTCTCGCCCGCGCAGGAACGGCTCTGGTTCCTGCACCGGCTCGACCCCGCCGACGCCTCCTACAACATGTACAACGTGTGGCGGCTGGGCGGCGCGCTCGACGCCGGCGCGCTGGCCCGCGCCCTCCGCGACCTGGCGGAGCGGCACGAGATCCTGCGCACGCGCTACCCCGACGCCGACGGTCACCCGGTCGCGGTCGCCGTCCCGGACGGCGGGCCGGTCATCGAGTACATCGACCTGCTCGCGGGGGAGCGGGCCGGGGAGCCGGTCACCGGGCTCCGGGCCGAGGAGACGGCCCGCAGGCTGGTCGCCGAGCGCACCAACGCCCCCTTCGACCTCACCGCGGCGCCCCCGTTCCGCGTCACCCTGATCCGCCTGGCCGAGGACGACCACGTCCTGTGCTCCGTGCTCCACCACATCGCGGGCGACGGATGGTCGCTCAACGTCATGGGCGACGACCTGACCGCCCTGTACGCGGCGCACCGCGACGGGACCGCCCCCGGCCTCGCCGCGCTGCCCCTGCAGTACGGGGACGTGGCGTTCTGGCAGCGGGGCCGCGACGACGGCGCCGCCCTCGCCTACTGGCGCGACCGGCTCGCCGACCCGCCCGTCCTGGAGCTGCCGCTCGACCGCCCCCGGCCGCGCGTCCCCGCGCACGCCGGAGGGTTCCACTCCTTCCGGCTGCCCGCCGGGCTCTCGGCGGACCTGGAGCGGCTGGGGCAGGAGCACGGCGCGACGCTGTTCATGGTGCTGCTCGCCGCCTACCAGGTGCTGCTGGCCCGGCACACCGGGCAGGACGACGTCACCGTCGGCTCCCCGGCCGCGGGCCGGGACCACGTGGCGTTCGAGCCGGTCGTCGGCTACTTCGCCAACACCCTCGTGCTGCGCGGGGACCTGTCGGGCGACCCGTCCTTCGCCGACCTGCTCCGCCGTACCCGGACGACCGTCCTGGAGGCGCTGGCCCACCAGGACGTGCCGTTCGAGAGGCTCCTGACGGAGCTGGACGTGGAGCGCGACCTGAGCCGCACCCCGCTGTTCCAGACCATGGTCATCCTGCACACCCAGGACGAGGAGGGCGAACCCCGGACGACCTTCGCGGACCTGTCCCTGGAGTACTTCGACGCCGGGTTCCGGCAGGCCAAGTTCGACCTCATGCTGGAGGGCCGGCGCGACGCCGACGGGCTCTCCCTCGCGCTCGGCTACGACGCCGAGCTGTTCGAGGCGGAGACCGTCGCCGCCCTCGCCGGCCGGTTCGCCGTCCTGTGCGGCGCGATCGCGGCCGACCCCGGCCGCGCGCTCTCCGCGCTGCCGTCCCGTACGGCCGGCGACGACGCCCGGCTGCGGGAGCTGGAGGAGACGGAGCCCTGCCCGGCGAGTCCCCTCGTGCCCGCCCTCATCGGCGAGGCGACCGCCGCCCACCCCGACGCCGCCGCGGTGAGCTGCGGCTCGGAGACGGTGACCTACGCCGCCCTGGAGCGCCGGGTCGCCGCGCTCGCCGCCCTGCTGCGCGAGCGCGGGGCCGGGCGGGAGGCGGTCGTCGCAGTCCGGCTGGAGCGGTCGATCGACGCCATGGCGGCGCTGCTCGCCGTGTGGAGGTCCGGCGCCGCCTACCTGCCCGTCGACCCCGAGCTCCCCGAGGAGCGGACCGGGCTGCTGCTGGCCGACAGCGGCGCCGTCCTGCTGGTGACGTCCGCGACAGTCGGCGCCCCGCCGCCGTCGGACGTGCCCGTGCTGCTGCTCGACGAGCCGCCCTCGGCGGAGGGGACGCCGCCGCTGGAAGGACCCCCCTCCGCGGACGGGACGCCGCCGGGGACGCTCCCCGGGGCGGAAGGCCCCGGAGGCCCGGAGCACGTCCGGGGGGACGACGCCGCGTACGTGATCTACACCTCGGGCTCCACCGGCGTCCCCAAGGGCGTGGTGGTGGAGCACCGGGCCCTGGCCGCCCGGGTGGCCTGGATGCGCGAGGACTACGGGCTGGGGCCGGGGGACCGGGTGGTCCAGTTCGCCTCGCTCAGCTTCGACGCGCACGCCGAGGAGGTCTATCCCGCCCTCGCCTCCGGCGCGACGCTGGAGCTCCTGCCCGGGGGCGCGGTCACGCTGCCCGAGGTCCTGGCCGGGCCGCGCGGCGACGGGGTGACGGTGCTGGACCTCCCCACCGCGTACTGGCACCGGCTGGTCGACCAGATAGACGAGGTGGCCTGGCCCGCCCGGCTGCGGCTGGTCATCCTCGGCGGCGAGCAGGTCCACGCCTCCGCCGTGGCCCGCTGGCGGGAACGGTTCGGCGACCGGGTCCGCCTGGTGAACACCTACGGGCCCACCGAGGCCACGATCATCGCGACCGCGGCGGACCTCGGCCCGGCCGGGACCGGGGAGCGCCCGCCGATCGGGCGGCCGATCGCGGGGACCCTGGCGGTCGTCGCCGACGCCCGCGGCCACCGCGTGCCGCCCGGCGCGCCGGGAGAGCTGCTCCTCGGCGGCGCCGGGCTCGCCCGCGGCTACCTGAACCGGCCCGACCTCACCGCCGAACGGTTCGTGACCGCCCGGCACGGCGGAGACCTCCACCCGGCGGGCGACGCCGTTCACTACGGCGGAGACCTCCACCCGGCGGGCGACGCCGTCCGACACGGCGAGGACCGGCTCTACCGGACCGGCGACCGGGTCCGCTGGCGGCCGGACGGGCAGCTGGAGTTCCTCGGCCGCCTCGACGACCAGATGAAGGTGCGCGGCTACCGGATCGAGCCCGGGGAGATCGAGGAGCGCCTGCTCGCCTGCCCCGGCGTGCGGCAGGCGGCCGTCACCGCCCGGGACGACCGGCTCGTCGCCTACGTCGCGGGTTCCGCCGAGCCGGAGGAGCTGCGGCGGCGCCTGGCGGAGGGGCTGGCGCCGTACATGGTGCCCGAGGTCTGGGTGACGCTTCCCGCACTCCCGGTGACCTCCGGCGGGAAGATCGACCGCAGGGCGCTGCCCGCGCCGGACTTCGACGGCGACCGGCCCTTCACGGCGCCCCGGACCGACGCCGAGGAACTGGTGGCGAAGGTCTGGCAGGAGGCGCTGGGGGTCGGGCGGGTCGGCGCGTTCGACGACTTCTTCGCCCTCGGCGGCCACTCGCTGCTGATCGTGCGGGTCGGCGCGCGGCTCCGGGCCTCCATCGGGATCGACGTCCCCATCCGCACGCTTTTCGTCAACCGTACGGTGGCCGACCTCGCGGTGGCGGTGGAGCAGCTCCTCATCGAGGAGCTGTCCGAGCTCACCGACGAGGAGGCCGCCCGGCTGCTTGAGACGGAGACTCCGTGACCACGTTGTCGGCGGCCAAGAAGGCCCTGCTCGCCCAGAGGCTGCGAGGCGGCCTCGCCGCCCCCGCGCCGCCCTCGATCCCGCCGCGCCCGGCCGGCGCGGAGAGCCTGCCGCTCACCTCCGGGCAGGAGCGGATCTGGTTCCTCGACCAGCTCGACCCCGGCGACAGCGCGTTCGCGATGTCGCTCGCCCAGCGGTGGCGCGGCCCGCTCGACGTGCCGGCCCTGCGCGAGGCGTTCGACCGCATCGTGGCCAGGCACGAGATCCTGCGCACCCGCTTCGTCGACGAGGACGGCAGCCCGGTCCAGATCGTCGACCCGCCCTCGCCCCTCGGCGTGGAGTATCTGGAGACGACGGAGGCCGGCGCCCCGGCGCTGATCGCCGAGCGCGTGGCCGCCCCCTTCGACCTGGGGACCGGGCCGCTGCTGCGGGTCGCGCTGCTCCGCCTGGCCGAGGACGACCACGTGCTGAGCCTGGTGTGCCACCACATCATCGCCGACGGGGTCTCCGTCAACCTGCTCATGCGAGAGCTGGCCGTTCTCTACCGGGCGTCCCTGAAGGGAGGACACGCGGGCGGGGGACTCCCGGACGGTGAGCTTCCGAACGGTGAGCTTCCGAACGGTGAGCTTCCGAACGGTGAGCTCTCGGACGGTGAGCTCTCGGACAGGGAGCTTCCGGACAGGGAGCCGTCGCCTCTGGAGCCGCTCGCCGTCCAGTACGCCGACTACGCGCTCTGGCAGCGCGAGCAGCTGCGCGGGGAGGAGGCGCGGCGCTCCCTGGAGTACTGGTGCGAGCAACTCGCCGACGCCCCGGTCCTGGACCTGCCCACCGACCGGCCCAGGCCGCCCGTGCAGACCTCCGAGGGCGACACCCTGAGCCGCCGCCTGGACGCCGGGACCGCCGCCCGCCTCGAAGGGCTCGCCGCGGACGAGGGCTGCACCCTGTTCATGGCGCTGCTCGCCGCCTACCAGACGCTGCTCATGCGGCACACGGGGCAGAAAGACGTCTGCGTGGGCTCGCCCACCGGCGGGCGGGCCCGGCTGGAGCTGGAGCCGCTGATCGGGTTCTTCCTCAACACGCTGGTCCTCCGCGGCGACCTGACGGGCGACCCGACCTTCCGGGAGCTGCTGGGCCGGACCCGGACGGTCGCGATGGACGCCTTCACCCACCAGGAGATCCCCTTCGAGCGGGTGATGGCCGACCTGAAGGTCGAGCGCGACCTCAGTCGCTCGGCGCTCTTCCAGACCATGCTCGTCGTGCACACCCAGGACGACCCGCGCCAGGCGTCGGACATGGAGGGGCTCACGGTCGAGGGGTTCGACACCGGATACACCGCGGCCAAGTTCGAGGTGACCCTGGAGGCCTGGCGCGACCCGGACGGGCTGACCCTCGGCTTCGGCTACCGCAGCGACCTGTTCGACCGCTCGACGATGGAGGCGCTGGCCGACCGGTTCGTCCGGCTGCTGCACGCCGTGACGGCCGACCCGGAGATCCGGCTCTCCGCCGTCGACCTGCTGGGCGAGGAGGAGCGGGCCCGCCTCCTGGCCTGGGGCACCGGTCCCGCCGGTTCCGCTGTTCCCGCCGCGACCGGCCCCGCCGTGACCGATTCCGCGGAGTTCACGCAGCCCGTGGAGCTTGTGGAGCCCGTGGAGCTTGCGGAACTCGCCGCGGACGGTTCCTCCGGGGCGGGGGCGGCGGGGCGGGAGACCGTGCCCGGCATGATCGCCGCAACGGTCGCGGCGTTCCCGCGGGCCACGGCCCTGAGCCACGGGGGCGTCCGGCTGACCTACGCGGACCTGGACGCGCGCTCCGACCGGCTCGCGCGGGCGCTGCGCGAGGCGGGCGCGGGACCCGAGTCGATCGTCGGGGTCTGCCTGGACCGCTCGCCCGAGCTGATCGTGACGCTGCTCGCCGTCTGGAAGGCCGGCGCCGCGTACCTGCCGCTCGATCCCGCGTACCCGGCCGAACGGCTGGCCTACATGCTCGCCGACAGCTCGGCCCGGATCCTGGTCGGCACTCCTGACGCGGACGGCGCCCCCGGGGCGGGCGACGCCTCCTCCGGCACGGGCGGCACTCATCGGACGAACGGCGCCTCCGGGGTGGACGGCGTCCCCGCCGGGGTGCTGCGGCTCGACCCGGGAGCGGAGCCGCGCGAGAGCGGAGGAGAGCTGCCGCCGCCCGATCCCGGCCGGGCCGCGTACGTCATCTACACCTCGGGCTCCACCGGCCGGCCCAAGGGCGTGCTGATCACCCACGGGGCGCTCGCGGCCCGGGTGCGCTGGATGCGCGAGGCCTACGGGCTCGGTCCGGCCGACCGGGTGCTCCAGTTCGCCTCGGTCAGCTTCGACACCCACGTCGAAGAGGTCTACCCGTGCCTGACGACCGGAGGCACGCTCACGTTGCTGCCCAGCGGGGGCGAGTTCCTGCCGGACTTCCTGGCCACGGCGGAGGGCGCGGAGCTGACCGTGCTCGACCTGCCCACGCCGTACTGGCACGAACTGGCCGCCGACATCGACGCCATTGCCTGGCCCCCCGGCCTGCGGCTGACCATCCTCGGCGCCGACCAGGCGCAGCCGTGGGCCGTACGGGCCTGGCACCGGCGCTTCGGCGGCGCGGTCCGGCTGGTCAACACCTACGGCCCGACCGAGACGACGGTCATCGCCACCTGCGCGGAGCTCCGCGACTCCGACGAGCGCCCGCCCATCGGCCGGCCCATCGCGGAGACCTCGCTGTACGTGCTCGACGAGGCCGGTGACCTGGTCCCCGCCGGAGTGCCCGGCGAGCTGTACATCGGCGGCGCCGGCCTGGCCCGCGGCTACCTGGACCGGCCGGACCTGACCGCCGAGCGGTTCCCCGTGCTGGCGGGGGAGCGCCTGTACCGGACCGGCGACCGGGTCCGCTGGCGCGCCGACGGGCAGCTGGAGTTCCTCGGCCGCTTCGACGACCAGGTGAAGCTGCGCGGCTACCGGATCGAGCTCGGCGAGATCGAGTCCCGGCTGCTCGAAGCCCCCGGGGTGGCGCAGGCGGTCGTCGTCGTGGATCGGGACGCCCTGGTCGCCTACGTCGTCGGCGACGCCGAACCGGCCCGGCTCCGCGAGCGCCTGGCCGAGGGCGTGCCCGCCTACATGGTGCCCAAGGCCGTGGTGGTGCTCGACCGGCTGCCCCTGACGCCCAACGGCAAGCTCGACCGGCGCGCCCTCCCCGCCCCGGAGGCGGAGCGGCGGGAGCCCGCCGACGTCCCCGCCACCGAGACCGAGCGCGTCATCGCGGAGATCTGGTCGCAGGTGCTCGGGATCGAGGCGGTGGGCGCCGAGGAGGACTTCTTCGACCTGGGCGGCCACTCGTTGTCGGCGACCAAGGCGATCGCCAGGATGCGGCGCGAGCTGGGCGACGGCGTGTCGCTGATGGACCTGTTCCGCAACCCCACGGTGCGGCGGCTGGCCGCGCTCGTCGACCGCCCGGACGACGGCGACGGCTCCGGCCGCCCGCTGCTGCACGAGCTGACCCCGCCCCGCCCGCCGGGCACCGAGACGATCACCTACGTGTGCGTGCCGTACGGCGGCGCCAGCGCGCTGGTCTACCGTCCGCTGGCCGAGGCGCTGCCCGAGGGCCACCGGCTGCTGGCGGTCGCGGTCCCCGGCAACGACCTGGGGCTGGAGGAGGAGCCGCTGCCCGTCGAGGAACTGGCCGGACGCTGCGCGGAGGAGATCATCCGGCGGGTGAGCGGCCCCCTGGTCCTGTACGGCCACAGCAGCGTCGGCTCGGCCCTCACCGTGGAGATCGCCCGCCGGGTCGAGGCGGCCGGACGCGACCTGGAGGCCGTCTGCATCGGCGCGGCCTTCCCCTTCACCAAGCCGCGCGGCCGCCTGATGCGCGGGCTGTCCAGGCTGGCGCGGGCCTCGGCCGTCTCCTCCGACCGCGCCTACGGCAACTGGCTCGCCTCGATGGGCGTGGACCTGAGCGACCTCGAGCCCGAGCACGCCCTGCGCATCGTGCGGAACATGCGCCGGGAGGCCGAGCGCGCCGAGGAGTACTTCACCGGAGTCGTCGACGCCGCCGTGGAACGGCTCCGCGCCCCGCTGATCACCCTGGTCGGCGACCGCGACCCGGCCACGGAGTTCTACGAGGAGCGCTACCGCGAGTGGCATTTCCTGACGGACACCTCCGTGCTCGTCGTCATCCGCGAGGCCGGGCACTTCTTCCTGAAGTACCGGACCGCCGAGCTGGCCCGCATCCTCACCGAGGCGCCGTCGTTCGGCTCCGCGCCCGAGCTGGAAGCCGTACCGGCCGGTCCCGACGGTGAGGTCTGGCCGTCCGCCCCCGCAGCGGAGACGGCGGCGGCCGGGACGGCTGCCCGGGCCGGGGAGATCGGGGAAGCCGGGGCGGTCGCCCAGGGCGGGAAGCCCGCAGAACCCGCGGAGTCCATCGAGCTCGCGGAGCTCGGGGCGGCCGGCGTCACGTGGCGGCTGGCCGGGGTCTCCCGGCGGGGCCGGAGCGTCGGCGCGCCCGGTGGACCGGAGGAGTCCGGCGAGGCGTCCCAGCCCGGCATGCGGCGTTTCGCCGCCGTGGCCGCCGGGCAGCTGGTGTCGATCCTCGGGTCGGCGCTCACCGAGTTCGCGGTGCCGATCTGGGTCTACCAGACCACCGGGTCCGTCGCGAACTTCACCCTGTTCGCCGTGCTCGCGCTGGTGCCCGGACTGCTGGTGACCCCGTTCGCGGGGGCGATCGTCGACCGGATGGACCGGCGCCGGGTGATGCTGGCCGGCGACATCGGGGCGGCCGGCAGCCAGCTCGTGCTCGGGCTGCTGCTGTGGACCGGGAACCTGCAGGTGTGGCACGTCTACCTGCCGCTGGTCACGCTGTCGGTGTCACTGACCTTCCAGCGGCTCGCCTACGCCTCGGCGATCCCGCAGCTCGTCCCCAAACGCCTGCTCGGGCACGCCAACGGCATCGTCCAGATGGTCAACTCCTCCGCGCATCTCGTGGTCCCCCTCGTCGCGGTCGGCCTGATGTCCGTGATCGGCCTGGAGGGCATCGTCGCCTTCGACGTGATCAGCTACGTCTTCGCGATCGGCACCCTGCTGTTCGTACGGTTCCCCGCCGCCATGGCCTGGCGGCGCAGGGAGACGCTGCTCTCCGAGATCGCCGGAGGGTTCCGCTACTCGTGGGGCAACTCCGGTTTCCGGGCCATGCTGCTCTTCTTCGCCGGCCTGAACGTCTTCCTCTCGCCGCTGTTCCTGATGGTCACCCCGCTGGTGCTGTCGTTCGCGACCCTCGACGACGTCGGCCGGGTCGCCTTCGCCTCCGGGACGGCCGGCTTCCTCGGCGGCCTGATCATGAGCGTGTGGGGCGGGCCCCGTGTCCTGCGGATGCGCGGCGTGCTGCTGTTCACCCTGGCCCTG
The DNA here is from genome assembly GCF_016863135.1 of Planobispora longispora. Classification (GTDB taxonomy): domain Bacteria; phylum Actinomycetota; class Actinomycetes; order Streptosporangiales; family Streptosporangiaceae; genus Planobispora; species Planobispora longispora. The sequence goes on along the minus strand of NZ_BOOH01000044.1, from coordinate 116,371 downwards.
GGCGGGTGCGCCCTCGTCACCGGCCTCCGCGCCGACCTGGTCGTGGTCGGGGCCGGGGCGTTCGGGATGACCCTGTGCCTGACGCTGCTCAACGGCATCTACGCGACGATCGTGCAGGTCAAGGTGCCCCAGCGGTTCCACGGCCGGGTCTTCGCGATGAACACGGTGATCTCGTGGTCCACGCTGCCGATCGGGTACGGCGTCGTGGCCCCCGTGGTCAGCTCGCTGCTGGAGCCGCTGCTCGCCGAGGGCGGCGCGCTGGCCTCCACCGCCGGCGCGCTCATCGGGACCGGCCCGGGCCGGGGGATCGGCCTCATGTACGTGCTCTTCGCGGGCTGCATCGCCGCCACGGCGCTCATCGCCCTCCGGACGCGCGCGCTCTCCGGGTTCGACCACCAGATCCCCGACGCCATCGCCGACGACCTCGTCGGAGCCAGGACGGTCGCCGCCTCCCGGCGCGCTTCAGCCGGATGACGCTTCCACCGGAGAGGATGCCCGGTCGGGGCATCCTCTCCGGAGTGACCCGCCGGTCGCACCGTGCGCGGGACGGTTCCCGCGGTCGTCGGCGGACTGGTCTCGCCGACTGCCCGACGGGGGCCGGCGGGCTCAGGCGGTTGTGCCGGGGGCGTCGAGAAGCTCCCGGGCGTAACGGGTGTGCAGCAGTCGGTCCACGTAGGACTTCTGCCAGACGCGCCCGCCCGCCGGGGTCCTCACCCCCTCCTCGTTGAGGATTCTGCTGATCGCCGCCAGGCTCGACCCCTGCGAGCGCAACGCGATGATCCGTCGCACCACCTCGGGCGGGCAGCACGGCGGCCGCCCCCGCCGCCGCGCCGGTGCTGTGGGCGTCGTGTTCATCTGCGGCTCCTGCGGAACAGCTGCAGCAGCTCGCGGAAGACCCGATACCGGATCTGGACCCGCTTCTGATCCCGGGTCAGCAACGTGGCGATCATGGCGATTCCCACGTACAGCACGAAGGCGGCGATCACCGCCGCAAGGAATGTAGCGGCCCAGCCCGCTACCGGAGCCATCTCCGCCAGGACGCGGAGCAGGATCTCCATCCGGACTCACTCCCAGTCTTCCGCAGGAAGCGGGGAGTACGCCCGGTCAACCGGTCAGCGCCCTCCCCGCCGGGACGAAGCACGGCGAAGCGGAAGGCGGAAGTCCTCGTCAGAGTCGTGGCGGTGGCCGTACCGCAGCATCGCGGCCATCACCGCCAGTCCGAATGCCGGTACGTGCGTGAGCCGCTTCAGACGCGTGGCCACGAGCCGCAGCATGAGCCGAATGATCCGCAGGACGCGGTTCAGGAGCCGGACGAGCATCTCCTGATGATCGGGGTGAACCTCTCGGACGATCCGGAGCCGCGGTGTCCCGCAGGGGAGCTCGACAGCGGACGGGACCGGGGGAAGCCCGATCTCGAAACGATCGTCCGCCGTGCCGGCGGCGTCGAACGGGGAGACCGGCTCCGGTTCGCGTATGAGATCCCGCCGCGTGGTCAGCGATCCGATCCGGCGCGGACGGAGATCGTGACGGCGTCGGAAGCAGGTGAGGGAGGCTTCGAGATCCTTGCTCCCGATGCAGCGATCACACAGTGGGGTTTCCGGAAGCGGGGCCTCCATCCGCAGGGCGGGACCCGTCGTCTTCCGCCCGTGACGCCGCAGGCGTCCGCATCGCCGGGGAAGGCTGTTCCGCCGTCGGTCGATCGCGAGCCATATCGCGGCGAGCAGTACGGCGGCTTCGATCTCGCCCTCGCCGATGGGACGGAAAAAGAACGACGACTTCTCCGGAAAGGGGGGCGGCTTCCACTCGGCCAGAGAACATGCGTCCGTGTCGACCCTGGGGCGACGCCGAAAATCCAGACACCGTCGCGCCTGGTCGGACGAGTCACGGACTTGGGGCAGCGCGATATGAAGGCGGGTGTTCCCCCACCCTTCAAGCATCTCGCAGCCCGGCACGCTCTCACCCTAGGCGACCCCCGATTCCGTACCGCTTATTCCACCGACGCCGGCGCAGCTCCCGGTGGCGGACGTCAGCCCCGGAGCAGGTGGGTGAGGGCGCCGGTCAGCTCCGGGTGGCGGAACTCGAATCCGGCCTCGGTGAGCCGGGCCGGGAGGCAGCGGCGCCCGGTGAGCGCGAGGGCCGGGTCCGTGCGCAGGACGCGGGCGCCCAGCCGTACCAGGAACGCCGGTGTCGGCGGCGCGGGCGGGCGGCGCAGGACCTGGCGGAAGGCGCGCATCAGCTCGGCGTTGCGCACCGGCGCGGGGCTGGTGACGTGGAGCACCCCGCTCCAGGCGGGATCGTCGATGACGAGGCGGACGACGGCGAGGAAGTCGTCGATGTGCAGCCAGCTCACCCACTGGCGGCCGCTGCCCACCCGTCCGCCCAGGCCCCAGCGGACCAGGCCGGTCAGCCGGTTCAGCGCGGGGGTGTCGCGGTCGAAGACGACGGCGGTGCGCAGGATCACCTGCCGGCCGCAGGGCGCGCCCGCGGCGGCGGCCTCCCAGGCGCGGGCCACGCCGGCCATCTGGGGCGGGCCGTCGGCGGGCGGGGAGGTCTCGGTGAGGACGGCCTCGCCGCCCTCGCCGTAGACGGCCAGGGTGCTGAGCTGGATCCACAGGGCGGGCGCGCCGTTTTCGGCGGCCTCGGCCAGAGCGCGGGTGGGCCCGACCCGGGAGCGGGTGAGGAGGTCGATGTTGGCCGGGGTGGGCGGCCGGTCGACGATCTCGCCCGCCAGGTTGATGAGGACGGCCCCGGCCAGCTCACCGGCCAGGTCGCCGTCCCAGCCGATCTGCCGGTAGGGGCCGGCGGCGGTGGGCCGCCGGGTGAGCACGACGGGCTCGTGGCCCCGGGCGGCCAGGTCGGCGCAGAGGCTGCGGCCGAGCGCTCCGGTGCCGCCGGCCAGAACAATCTTCATGGTGCCGAGTATCCCCAACGCCGCTGGAAGGCGGACGGGGGGATGGGCCGTGCGGGAGGAACCGGGACGAGCTGGGACGGATCGCGGGTTCGCGAGGTCCGCTCTGGCAAACTTGGGCCCATGACTGGACGAGGCCGCCCGCCGGATCCGAACCTCGAGGCACGGGTGTACGAGGCGGCGCTCACCCTGTACGGCGAGGCCGGCTGGGCGGGCTTCAGTCTCGACGCCGTGGCCCGCCGCGCCCGGGTCGGCAAGGCGGGCCTCTACAGCAGGTGGGGCAGCAAGGAGAGGCTGATCGTCGACGCCCTGGCGGCGTGGATCCCGCCGCGGCCGTCCGGGGGAGGGCCGGGGCCGCTGCGGGAGGAGCTGATCCGGCTGGCCACCGCCATCTTCGACAGCTACTTCGACCCGGTGGGCCTGGTGTACCTCCGCGCCCAGCTGGAGGCCATGATCTATCCCGACCTGTTCGGGCAGGCGCTGGAGCGGCTCCAGCGCGAGCGCATCAGGCTCGGGCGCGCCATCGTGCTCCGCGCCGTCGAGCGCGGCGAACTGCCGGAGGGGACGTCCCCCGCGCTCGTCCTGGACTCCGTGAGCGGCATCCTGAGCAACCACGTCCTGTCGACTCCGGCCAGCCAGAGACGGGCCCTGCTCGGGCGGCGGGACGAGTACGTCGAGCAGACCGTGGACTTCGTGCTGTCGGCGGTCGGCTACCGCGCTCAGGGCCGGGACGGTCTGCTGTCCTTGTGAGTGCGGCCCGCTGTCCTACTGTCCGCCGTCCTACAGCCCGCCGTCCCGCGGCCCGCCGCCCTCGTGAGTCATGGGCCCGGCAGCAGGACCGGCTTGATCGTCGTTCCGTTCGCGGAGTCGCGTTCGGCCTCGTTGATCTCGTCCAGCGAGTAGGTGCGGATGAGCCGGTCGAAGGGGAAGCGGCCCTGCTGCCACAGCCGGATCAGCTCCGGGATGAACTGCTGGGGCACGGCGTCCCCCTCGAAGATGTAGCGGATGCTGCGCCCGGCGAACGACTCCGGCTGCAGCGTGATCTCGCCGCCGCCCGCGCCGACCAGGCCGCACGTCCCGAGCGGGCGCACCACGCCGACGGCCGTGGTCACCACGGAGGGCACGCCGGTGGTGTCGAAGGAGCAGTCCACCTGGCCGACGGCGGCGGCCAGCTCGGGATCCGCGCCGTCGACCGCCCGGGTGGCGCCGAGCTCCAGGGCCAGCTCGCGCCGGCCGGGGTGCAGGTCGACCGCGACGATCTCCCCGGCGCCCGCGACCTTGGCCGCCATGACCGCGGCGAGGCCGACCGCGCCGGCGCCGAACACCGCGATGGAGGAGGCGGGGCGCACGTTCAGGACGTTCAGCACCGAGCCCGCCCCGGTCTGCAGGCCGCACCCCAGCGGGCCGAGCAGCTCCAGCGGCAGCGACGGATCGACGCGGACCAGGTTGCGCTCGGTGGCGACGGCGTGGGTGGCGAACGCGGACTGGCCGAACCAGCGGGCCGCGACCGGCGCTCCGGTCGGGTCGGTGGCGCCGCTCGTCCCGTCCGTCCGCAGGCCCGAGGCGTTGCGCATCAGGAACTCGTCGCAGTAGGAGGGGGCGCCGGCCTGACACTGGCGGCACCAGCCGCAGGAGTCGAAGCTCATCACGACGTGGTCGCCGGGCGCGACGCGGGTCACGCCGGGACCGACCGCCTCGACGACGCCCGACCCCTCGTGCCCGAAGATCATCGGCATCGGCAGCTCCGGGAACATCCGGAAGAGCACGTCCGTGTGGCACATGCCCACGCCGACCACGCGGACGAGCGCCTCACCGGGCCCGGGGTCGCTGAGCGAGACGTCCTCGACGGTGAAGGGCTTGCCGGGGTCGCGCAGGATCGCGGCTCGGACTCTCATGGCTGTCAGCCTCCGATCTGGGATGGAGCGCTCGGCGCCGGGCCGGCTGCCGGGCGGAGGCCACGCTTTTTGGACGAATATCGTCTGTTTGAAGCGAAGCTAGAGTCGTTCCGTTCGCGTGTCAAGGTCATCGGCGGGCCGGGCGCCCGCCGGCGTGCGGGCCGTTTTCCGGACATCGCCGGCGCGCCCCTACCATGCAGCGGTGGAAGTTCTGGAGCCGGAGGTGTGGCGGGCGCGGGCGGAGGCCCACCGCCGACGAGTCGAGGCGTGGACGGCGCCGCACCTGGAGCGCAGGCTGCGCGGCGAGACCCATCCCGTCGAGGACTTCTTGTTCAGCTACTACGGGCACCGCCCGGCGCGGCTCCGGCAGTGGCACCCGGGCGCCGGGGTGGTGCTGGCGGGGGCGCGCGACTTCGGCCGCGGCTACGTCGACACCCCCGAGGGGGCCACGCTCGACACCGCGGCGCTGCTGGACCGGCGCGGGGCCACCGTCGAGTGGATCGCCCGCCTGCTGTCCGCCACCGCGGCGCGTCCGGCCCACTTCGGCTGCTTCGGCCTCCACGAGTGGGCGATGGTCTACCGGGCCGCCGAGGTACGGCACGGCGCCTGGCCGCTGCGGCTCGGCGGCGAGGAGATCGCCCGGGTCGTGGAGGAGCGCGGCGTGCGGTGCAGCCACTTCGACGCCTTCCGCTTCTTCACCCCCGAGGCGCGCCCGCTCAACGTGCTGCAGCCGACGCGGGAGCGGCAGCGGGAGCTGGAGCAGCCGGGCTGCCTGCACGCCAACATGGACCTGTACAAGTGGGCGTACAAGTTGTCGCCGCTGGTCAGCGGCGAGCTGGTCGCCGACTGCTTCGCGCTGGCCCGCGACATCCGCGCCGTGGACATGCGGGCCAGCCCGTACGACCTGAGCCCGCTCGGCTACCGGCCGATCCGGATCGAGACACCCGAGGGGCGGGCCGAGTACGCCGCCGAGCAGCGCGGTTTCGCCGAGCGCGCGCGGCTGCAGCGGCGGCGCCTGCTCGACGCCTGCGAACGGCTGCCCGCCGCCTCCGGGTGATCGGCGGGGGCCGGTCCGCTCCTGCCGGTGCTCAATCCGGAGGGCCGGCCGGTTCCAGCATGGGCACGAGGAACCGCCGGGCCACCGCGGCCAGTTGCTCGTCGTCGTCGAGGTCGACGATGTGGCTGGGGATCGCCAGGAAGGAGGCGGAGATCCGGACCATCAGCTCGGCCACGAGGTCGGTGTCCAGGTCGCCGGAGACGGTGCCCGCGCGCTGCTCGTGGCGGAGCTGGCCCGCGACGAACTGCCGTACGGTGGCGAGGGTCCGGCCCTCATCGTTGATCATGGAAGGCACGATCAGGTCCGGTTCCGCGGCGATCAGGCCGCCGATCAGCGGGTTGCGCCGGATGGCGCGCAGCGAGCTCACGAAGCCCAGGACCACCCGGTCGGCGGCGGTGCGGGCCTGCTCGATGTCGATGAGGAACCGGTCGAAATATCTGCGGAACTCTCGGCGCACCACGTGTTCGACCAGCGCGTCCTTCGTGGCGAACCGCCGGTAGACCGTGATCCGCGAGACCCCGGACCGGCGGGCCACGTCCTCCATGGTGGATCGCCGGATGCCCATGCGGCAGAACTGCTCATAGGCCGCGTCGAGGATGCGGGCGCGGGTGCCGTCGGTGTCGTCGACCCGTTCGACGGCATCGGTGTACGCGCGCTCCAGCAGCGACTCCGAGTCCGGCGGGCCCATGAGCGCGGACAGCGCAGCTTCCACGATCACCTCCTGTTCTTGATTCTGCCTCAATCGCCAACAGTCGCTGTCGCGGTCTTGTGATGCCCGACACGGTGTGCTGTATTGATGATACGCAGATTCGTTATTTGTTTCACCGTACCAGCACTGCTCTCGACCTCACGAGGAGAAGGGACGAAGGCATGGGCGAACTCAGCAGGCGCGACATGCTGAAGGCGGGCGGGGCCCTGGGCACCCTGGGCGCGCTGGGCATCGCGGCGCCCGCGCAGGCGCGCGTGTGGACGTGGTCGCCGAGCGGCTCGGTGGCCGGCGCGGGGGCCGGCCTCGATCCCCGGTGGGTGTGGGACGAGGAGGCAGACCCGCTGGTCGCCTCGCTGATCGACCGGGGGGACGTGCCCAGGGTCAACGCGCTGTTGCGCACCTGGACCAAGAACGGCCAGCCGCTGCCCGACGGGCTCCCGGCGGACCTGCGGGACTTCATGGAGCGGGCCCGCCGGCTGCCGCCGTGGGCCGACCGGGGGAAGCTCGCCACCGCGGTCGCGTTCAACGACAAGCGGGGACTCTACCTCGGCGTGCTGTACGGCTTCGCCAGCGGCATGATGAGCACGGTCATCCCCAAGGAGGCGCGCGCGGTCTACTACTCCCAGGGCGGTGCGGACATGAAGGACCGCATCTCCAAGACCGCCAAACTCGGGTACGACATCGGGTCCCGGAAGGCCTACGACGCCGACGGCGAAATGATCGTGACGTGCGTCAAGACCCGGCTGGTGCACGCGGCCGTGCGCCACCTGCTGCCGAAGTCCCCGTACTGGCAGAAGTCCGCCGACGAGGAGATCCCGATCAGCCAGGCGGACATGATGGTCACCTGGCACAGCCTGCCCACGACCGTCATGAAGAACCTGACCGCGTGGAAGGTGCCGATCCCCGCCGGAGAGTCCGCGGCCTTCCTGCACTCCTGGCAGCTGGCCGCGCACCTGCTCGGCATCAAGGACGAGTACATCCCCGCGTCGTGGGAGGAGGCCGACTCCCAGGCCCGGCAGGTCCTGGACCCGGTGCTGGCCCCGACGCCCGAGGGCGTCAAACTGGCCGACATCCTCCTCAACCTCGGCGCCGCGATCGACGCCGGCATCCTCAGCAAGCGCGTGCTCGGCGCGTTCACGCGCTTCCTGCTCGGCGACCAGATCGCCGAGTGGCTGAAGATCTCCAGGTACCCGTTCTGGGACGGGATCCTCGACACGTTCTGGGAGCCCTTCATCGCCGTCCGCGAAGGCGTGCTCGAGAGGTTCCCGGGGGCGGGCAACACCTACTGGCTCTTCGACGAGCTCCTGCGCAAGGTGGTCCTGGTCTACCTGTCCGAAGCGCGGCGGATCAGCATCGAGATCCCGCTGACCAACAACCCGGAGCACTGATCGCGGCCCGGCTCCCGCACCCGCGACGCCGCCGGAGCCGGTGCCGGTGCCGGGAACACGTGAGACCCGTGTGCGCCCGGGACGACGTCACGGTCATCGCGGAGGTCACCGCGCGGTGTACTCGAGGGCGATCTTGTCCATCTCGGCTGCGGGGCCCTCGGCGAGGACGCGTACGGCACGGCCCCGGAGGTCGAGCATGACCACTTCCTTCTCCTTCCCCCCGGATTCCTTCCTCTTCCCGGATTCCTTCTCCTTCCCCCCGGACCTGACCGCGAGCAGGTTGCGCTCGCCCAGCCAGCCGGCGAAGGCCGTTCCCCCGGGCATGGGCACCGTGGCCTTCTTCACGCCGGTGACGTAGTCCCATAGGCAGATGTTTCCTGATTTATCGGGACAGACTGTGGTGACGACCGTGCCCAGCGGGCTGACCGCGACGTCGTCCCATGTCATCGTGCCGACCGAGGACAGCGTGCGGACGAGTGTGCCGTCCAGGTTCCTGACCCGGACCGCGCCGCCGGGAGCCTGCTGGATCACGGTGGTCCCGTCGGGGCCCCAGGCGTATACGTGCGGTCCGTCGTTGTCGTCGGCGACGGCGACGAACCGCCCCCTGCGCTCCGCCGCGTCCACGATCGTGAAGCCCGTGCTCCGCCCGATCAGCTGCTCCGCCCCGACCGACTCGAAGACGGTCAGCAGCACCCGGGAGCCGTCGGGCGACCAGCGCGGGTAGCGGCTCTGCGCCGGTCGCCCGACGGTCCGCACGACGGACTGCCGCCCGGTGGCCCGATCGACGACGCGGACCTGGTCGAAGTCGAAGAAATCGGTCTTGAACTGAGGGCTGGCCACGAAGAACGAGCCTCCCGGGGACACGACGAGGTCGTGCCGGCCCTCGAACTCCTCGAAGGCGTCCCCGTCGGCGGCCCTGACGGACGAGGGGCCCGACGCCATGACGTTCCGGTTGTCCTCATAGGAGGTGACCCGCCAGGAATCCGCGGGGTTCTCCCGCAAGGTGATCCCCGTTCCCGGGATCCGCACCGACGTGGTCGACTCGGGGGCCATGGTCCCGCCGGTCCTGCGCCGCGCGAGGGGGGTCGCCGTACCGCCATCCGCCGTACCGCGACCCGCCGCGCTGTCGCCCGTGCCGCTGCCCGCGCCCTCCGGCCGTTCGCCCGAGGTCCGCGCCAGATGGATCCCCACCCCGGCGGAGAGCGCGAGAGCCACCGCGGCGAGGCCCGCCACGGCCGCGCGGCGGGTCCGCGCCGGCGGGCCGGAGCCCGGCGCGGGAAGCGTGTCCTGGAGCCCGGAGGGGTTCCCCCGCACGCCGGTCTCCGGCCCGGCGCGATCCGGTCCGGCGCGATCCGGTCCGGCGCGATCCGGTCTGCCGTCGTCCGGCCCGCCGGTCTCATGCCCTCCCGCCCGGGCGCGCCCCTCGGCCAGCAGGCGCGGCGGCGGCACGGAATGGCCCAGCAGCCGCAGCAGCGCGGTCGTGGCGCTCGGCCGCGCCGCCGGATCCTTGGCCAGGCACTGCAGGACCAGCTCCCGCAGCTCTCCCTCCAGATCGCCCAGCTTCGGCTCGCCGGACAGGATCCGGTGGATGGTCGCCGGCATCGGCCCCGTGCCGAACGGGGGTGTCCCGGTCGCCGCGCAGGTCACCGTGGCGGCCCAGGCGAACATGTCGGAGGCCGGTCCGGCCGGCGCCCCGTTGAACTGCTCGGGCGCCATGTAGGGCGGAGTGCCGACGAGGTGCTCGGTGGTCGCCTCGGAGTCCGCCGCCCGGGCGATCCCGAAGTCGATGACGCGGGGCCCGTCCCTGGCCAGCAGCACGTTGGCGGGCTTCAGGTCCCGGTGGACCACGCCCGCCTGGTGGATCGCCGACAGCGCGGTGAGCGTCCCGATCGCCAGCCTGCGCAGTTCGGTGCCGCGCAGGGCCCCGCGCTCGGAGATCACTTGCGCGAGGCTGGGGCCGTCGACGTACTCGCTCACGATGTACGGCGCGCCGCCGAACTCGCCGTGCTCCAGCACCTGCGCCGTGCAGAAGGCCTTCACCCGCAGCGCCAGCTCGATCTCCCGGTCGAGCTCCGCGAGCTCCGCGAGCTCCGCGCGCTTCGCCGGCTCCGCGAGCGCGCGGGATCCGGCTGCGGCGGAGTCGACGGCGTCGGCGCGCAGCAGCTTGACCGCGACCCGCTCACCCGAAGGCGACTCGGCCAGGTAGACCACGCCCTGCCCGCCCGCGCCCAGCCTGCCGACGATGCGGTGGCCGCCGATCCGCACGGGATCGGCGGCGCGCAGAGGATCGACCGGCATCAGGGGGCCGACCTTCGGGTGAAGCTCAGGATCGCGGCGATGTCCTTGCCCTCGGCCTCGGCGTCGACCCTGCCCTTGATGTCGGCGAGCACCCGCTGCGTCCCCCCGACGAAGTCGATCACCTGGGCCTGGCGGTTCTTCCCGACGTTCTTCACCACCAGCAGGTGGTTCTCGTTGAACCAGCCGAGGAGCTCGTCCACGTCGGTGATGGGGACGGTGTGGCGGCGGTTGCCGGTCGCCGTGTCCCACACGCAGATGCCCTTCTCCCTGGGGCAGACGGTGGTGAAGAGCTTCCCGGACGGGGAGAACCAGTTCACGCTGCGGGGGGAGCCGACCCAGTGCATGGTCCGGACGACCTGCCCCTGGAGGTTGTAGAAGTCGGCGCCGGAGGTCTTGCCGTCGAAGTAGCGCCGGGCGACCGATCCGTCGGGGGCGAAGGTGAAGGGGTCGGTGGAGGAGCCGACGACCTCGGTCACCACGAGGGTGGACTTCCTGGCGGTCACGTCCACGACCACGAAGCCGCCGCTCACCGCCTTGTCCTTCTGGATGACCGTGAGCAGCACCTTGGTACCGTCCTTCGACCACACCGGGAAGGCGGTCTCGAACGGCTTCTTCACGGTCGGCACCGTGAAGGCCTCGCCGGTCGCGACCTCAGTGATCTTCAGGTAGTCCATGTCCGACTGGGTGAACTTCAGAGTGGGGCTGAGGGCCACCCGCCCCTCGTCCGGCGACAGCGCCGGGGACATCAGGGCGTCCACCTGGCGGTAGGCGTCCTTGCCCTTCTCCCGGACGAAGGTGTTGAAGGGCTTCTTCACCCACGTGTAGCCGCTGAGCCTGACCGGGTCCTCCGGATGCTCGTGCAGGGTGATGCCGATGTCGGGCAGGGCGACGTCCTCGGACGCCTTCTCCACCTCCTCCAGCGGGGAGAGCACGACCTCCGGCCCGGTGGCGGCGGGGGCGGCGGAGGGCAGGAGCTCCCCGGCCGGGGACGGCGTGCTCGCGGCGACGGGCGCCGAGGCCGCCGACGGGGACGTGAACAGGTACACGGAGCTCCCGGAGAGCAGGGCGATGGCCACCGCTGCCGCGCCGAGCAGCAGCGGCCGGCCGCGCCGTACCGGGCGGGTGGCGGCGGGTGGCGGGCCGAGGTCGGTGGTGAGCAGCTCGCCGACCAGCTTGAGCAGGACGTCGCTCGCCGCGGGGCGGGCGTGCGGGTCCTTGGACAGGCACGCCGCGACGACGCCGCGCAGGTCGTCCTCCACCGCCTCCAGATCCGGTCCGTCGTTGAGGATGCGGTTGACGGTCCCGGCCATCGAGCCGCCGTCGAAGGGGGAGCGGCCCGTCGCGGCGAACGCCAGGGTCGCGGCCCAGCCGAACAGGTCGGCCGCGGGCGCGGGCTCCTCGCCCCGGAGCAGTTCCGGGGCGGTGAAGGCCGGGACGCCGACGCTGCGGGTGTCGGCGGCGTCGGTCGTGGAGAGGGCCCTGGCCACCCCGAAGTTGATCACTCGCGGCCCGTCGGGTCCCAGCACCACGTTGTCGGGACGGATGTCGCCGTGCGTCATCCCGGCCTGGTGGACGGCGACCAGCGCCGTCATCATGCCGACCGCGAGCCGGTGCAGCGCCGCGCCCCGCAGGACGCCCCCGGAGGCGACGGCCTCCTTGAGACTGGGGCCGTCGATGTACTCGCTCACGATGTACGGCCGGCCGTCCGCCACCCCGGTGTCCAGGACCTCGGCGGTGCAGAACGCCGAGATCTCCCGCAGCGGCCCGGCCGCGGCGAGGAAGCGCTCCGGATCGAGATCGGCCGGGAGCAGCCTGACGACGACCCGGGCCCCGGCGGGCGAGCGTCCCAGATAGACCGCGTCCCCCATCCGGCCGACGATCTCGTACCCGTCCACGCGTCCGGGATCCCCCGGGCCGATCGGTCTGACATCCGGCATGATGGCTCCCCCTGCGGCGGTCATTGCGGATCACCAATTATGGGGATCAAGGCTGACAGAGAGCAGTCTTCCGGCCAATATGACCGAAATCACCAGCCGGCCAGCCGTCCGAATGCCCGAGGGAGGTCCAGGGACGAGACAGCACGCTCGAAGGTGAGACGGCGCCGCGAGCCGGGACATCCTGAGGCGGAGATCCCCCACTTCCTCGGAGAGGCCATGAGGCATGCCGTCGTCATCGGGGCCAGCATGTCCGGGCTGCTGGCCGCCGCCGCGCTCAGCAGGATCGCGGAGCGGGTCACCGTACTGGACCGGGACGAGCTGCCCGAGGAGGACGTCCACCGTCGCGGCACGGCGCAGAGCAAGCACGCCCACGGCCTTCTGGCCCGGGGCCTGGAGGTCATGGAACTGCTGCTGCCCGGGCTCACCGCCGACCTGACGGCCCGCGGGGCGTTCGGCGGGGATCTCCAGGCGGACTGCCGGTGGATCAACGAGGGGCGCCGCCTGGCGCCGGCGCCGGGTGACATGCCCGGACTCCTGGTCAGCCGTCTTCTCCTGGAGGGCCAGGTCCGGCGACGGGTGGCCGCGCTCCCCGGAGTGACCGTGATCGGCGGGAGCCAGGTCTCCGGTCTCACCCACAGCGGCGACCGGGTCACCGGCGTCCGGCTCGTCTCCGACGAGACGATCACTGCTGACCTGGTCGTCGACGCGTCGGGCAGGGGGTCGCGCACTCCCGCCTGGCTCGGCGAGATCGGTTTCCCCGCGCCCGAGGAGGAGCGGGTCGAAATCGACCTGACCTACACCACCTGGGTCCTTCGCCGGCGTGCCGACGACCTCGCGGGGGACCCGGTGGTCATCATGGCCGCCACCCGGGCGATCCCCCGCGCCGGGGTGGCGCTGGCGATGGAGGGCGACCGGTGGATCGTCACCGTCGGCGGATACGGCGACAGCCCGCCGTCCGACTACGAGGGCTTCGTCTCTTACACGAAGACTCTGCCCGCGCCGGACATCCACGAACTGGTCTCCTCCGCCGAGCCGGTGGAGGAGGGGCGCCACCACCGCACGCCGGCCAGCGTGCGGCGGCGTTACGAGCGGCTGTCCCGCTTCCCCCGTGGTCTGGCGGTCGTCGGCGACGCGGTGTGCGCCTTCAACCCGATCTACGGCCAGGGCATGAGCGTGGCCGCGGTCGAGGCGTTGCGGCTGGGCGAGTGGGCCGGCCGCGGGAGGCCGGCCGGTGAGCTGTTCCGGTCGATCGCCCGGGTCGTCGACGGGCCGTGGGACATCGTGGTCAGCGGTGACCTCCGGCTGCCCGGGGTCCGCGGGCGGCGGACGCCCAAGATCAAGTTGATCAACGCCTATCTGGAGCGCTTCCACCGCGCCGCGGAGCACGACGCCGAACTCGGCCGCCGTTTCCTGCGCGTGGCCAATCTCATCGATCCGCCCTCCGCCCTCCTGCGACCGGCCTGCCTGTTCCGCGTGTTCCGCGGCTCCGGCCGCGGCGCCGCCGTGACTCCCGCCGCGAACACCCGGGAAAGGGTCGCCTCATAGGCGGGTGATCCCGCCCGGTCCGAGCGATTCCGCATCACCCGTGTCCCGGAGGGGGCCGATACTCCCCTCCGGATACGGGGCCGATACCCCCTCCGGCTACTTCGTGGGCACGCTCCCATATCCCGAGAGAGCGCTTCCTCCTATCCTTGCCCAATGGAGCTAGCGGAGATCCGCACCTACCCCCTCAAGTCCACCAAAGGCATCTCCCGCCCGTCCGCCCAGGTCCTGCCCTGGGGGCTGGAAGGCGACCGCCGCTGGGCCGTGGTGGATCCGCTGGGTGAAGTGTTCTGGGTGGGCGAACACCCCCGGCTCCTCTCGGTCTCGGCCGCCGAAACCCCCGAAGGCGGCCTCCACCTGTCGGCCAAGGGCATGGGCGAGCTCAAAGTCCCCCCGGCCACCGGTGACACGATCCCGTCGGGCCCCTCCGGCCTCGACCGGGCCGTGCTCGCCCACGCCGACGCCCACGAATGGTTCACCCGCCTGCTCGGCAGGCCCGCCCGCCTCATCCGGCGGGACGACCCCGCAGGCCGGACCGTCACCGAGGAGAGCCGCGGCCTCTGGGACGGCCCCCTCCTGCTCGTCTCCAGGAGTTCGCTCCGGCGCCTGGACGACTGGATCGCCGAAGGCGCCATGGAACGCCGGGAGCGCCCCCCGGCCCCCCTCGACATCGCCCGCTTCCGGCCCAACGCCGTCATCGACGGCGCGGAACCCTTCGCGGAGGACGCCTGGACGTCGGTCCGAATCGGCGGGATCGACTTCCGCGTCTCGGAGCTGTGCGACCGCTGCGCCGCCACCGTCTGGGACCCGTCCACCCAGGACCGCGGCAAGGAACCCCTGAGAACTCTGGCCGGACACCGCCGCTGGGACGGGAAGACCTGGTTCGGCCTCCGCCTGGCGCCCGAGAACCTCGGCGAGCTGAGAGTCGGCGACGAAGTCCGGCCGGGCTGACCGCTCACACCCTGGCCGCGTCGCGACGGTAGAGGCCGATCACCAAGGTCAGGGCGACCAGGAACCACGCCGCCATCACCCCGACGCCCAGCAGGTCGAGCGCCGTCCCGGTGAGCCGGTCGCGGGTGATCTCCGCGAGCCAGTAGCTCGGCAGCGCCTTGGCCAGCGAGGCCATGAAGCCCGGCAGGATGTCCACCGGCATCCACAGCCCGCCGAGCATGGCCATCGGCAGATAGACCGCCAGGCCGAGCGGCTGCGCCGACTCCGGCTTGACGGCCATCCCGATGAGCAGGCCGAGCACGGCGAACGGCAGCGAACTGATCCAGCAGGAGAGGACGATCGCCAGCCACTGCCCGGCGGTGAGTTCGATGCCCTTGACCAGCAGCCCGGCCAGGAAGACGAGCAGCACGGCCGGAAGCGCCAGGATCATCGCCACTGTGATCTTGACGGCGACGTAGCCCCAGCCCGGCAGGGGGGTGAGCCGCAGTTGCCTGTTCCACCCGGCCTGTCGCTCCAGGCCGACCCGGGGTCCCACGGCGAACGCCACCGACATGGCGCCGAACGCCGCCATGCTGATCATCATGTAGGTGTTCATGTCCAGTCCGCCGGCTCGATCCGAGCCGAAGACCTCCGACATGACGAGGAAGAACACCATCGGGAACGCGATGGTGACGACGAGGAACTCGACCGACCGGGAAAGGACCTTGAGCTCGGTCCAGATCAACGCGCCCACGGTCACACCTCTTCCATGGCCGGCTCGTCGGCGGTCAGCGCCACGAACGCGTCCTCCAGCGACATCGCCGTCACCGAGATGTCACGCGCGTGGGGATGCTCCGCCAGCAGCGCGCGCAGCGCGGCGTCGGAGTCGGAGCAGTGCAACTCGACGTGCTCGCCGCGGAGCTGGGCGGTGCCCACTCCCGGCAGGGCGGCCAGCGCTTCGACGCCGGCCCCCTCGACCGTCGCCCTGATGGTGCGCCCGTCGACCTTGGCGACGATCGCGTCCACCGAGCCGTCGGCGACGATCTTTCCGTGCCGCATCAGCACCACGCGGTCGGCGAAGTCCTGAGCCTCGGCCAGGTAGTGGGTGGCGAACACGACAGTGCGCCCGCCGGTCGTGTAGTCACGCATCGCCGCCCAGAACTCCTGGCGGCTCTGCACGTCCATCGCCACGGTCGGCTCGTCCAGCACCAGCAGGTCGGGGTCGCACACCAGGGCCGCGGCGAACCGCGTCCGCTGCTTCTGGCCGCCGGACAGCCCGCTGTATTTGAGCCTGGCGTACTTCGTCACCCCCGCCCGGGCGATGGCATCGTCCACCTTCATCGCCTTCGGGTATTGCGCGGCCATCACCTGGACGATCTCCCGGCTGGTCATCTCACCCAGGAAACCGCCCGACTGGAGCATCGCACCGACCAGCCCGTCGGCCGCGGCCCGGCGGGCGGGCCTGCCGAACAGCTCGATCTCCCCGCTGTCCGGAGTGGTCAGACCGAGCAGCATCTCCATCGTGGTGGTCTTGCCCGCCGCGTTCGGCCCCAGCAGGGCGACGACTTCGCCCGGTGCGATGCGCAGGTTCAGATCGTCGACCGCCCGCACTTCCCCGAAGGTCTTACGTAAGCCTCTCAGGCTCACTGCCGCATCTATTGTCACCGTTTCAGCCATGACTCCGACTATCGCAAAAACGCCGGATCATGTCTGCCGCCGTATGTCTCGATAAAGAAACACTGAGCCATTTTCATTCGCCCCGTCGATCCCCGCCGCCGCGTTCAGGAGCCCTTCCGGTGTATCAATTATGTATCCGTCGCCGCCGAGACGGGCGGCCACCTGTTCGGGTGCGGCACGGATGTGGATGAAGCCTTAGCGCTCCTCGGTGTATTCGCCGCAGAGCAAAATATATCGAGGACTGCATATTCATGTCGCGTGCTGTCGGCCGTCACCGGCTTCGGCGTCTCGTGGGCCACGGCGTGGCGGCATGAGGAGGAGACGATGGAGCCGCCTAATCAGACAGAGAACCTCAAACGCCTGACGGAGGCCGTTCCTGTGTTTAAGCGCCCCTCCGTCATGTGTTTTGACCTGTCCTTACAGTTCGGGCTGACATGAGAGACCGGACAAACCGAAAATAGATAAAGTCAGCACCGGGAAACCGCCCCGACCGTGAGCCCCGATCGTCCGGGAACTCCGACCCCGCGCAGAACCGAGAACGGCCGGCCGATCCAGAACTACGTCAGCACCGGGGAATGGCTTCCCCGGCAGACAGCAAGTGAAGTCCGACTGGGAAAGCACCGTTACGGGCCTCGCTGCGCCGTCATTCACACCAGGCGACATCCGACCGTGCGGATCCGTCCGACTCAGTTCATGATCGTCCGTTCGGATGGCTTCCACGAGGTGAGTGGATCGTCTGTTGAGGGCGGGCTCAGATGTGGGTGACCGAGTAGTAGAACCAGTAAGCGAGGAGCGCCATCAGGCCCACGCTGGCGATGAAGATCCCCAATGCGATTCCGAAGAATCCGCCGCCCGGTCCGCGGACTCTCAGGAAGGCTCCGAGGAGCGCCCCGAGCGCAGGAAGACCGATCAGGGTCAGGGCCGGAACGAGAAGCTGCCGCAGGCCGTGCTCGTTCACCTCAATCACAAGGCGGCGTACCGGCATGACCATGAGGGTCATACTCAAGAGAAGGAGGAGGGCTGCCACGGGTCTGTAACTGTGCCGGTCCGGATCGGAGGAGTCGGCGGTCATAGCGCTGGATGCTGGCATTGCTACGGCGCAGCGTCAAGATCGACCACTGTTGGGACAGGCTCAACCGGTGGAATGCTCGCCTGTCAGCCTGGGAATCATCGACTGACCTCGCTGCTCCGAGCCGGGAGCACGCGGGGGCAGGTCAGGATGGGGTGAGTTCCCGTGGCCCCCTATGAGTGACCGTATTCCCCCCGCTTGTCCTGGCACGGATCTGGCACACGATCATGGACATGGCCTTTTCCTCATCAGCACCTGCCCCCGATCCACGATCGGGCAAGAGGGACAGCTTCTCCGGCAGGCTGTGTCGCTGAGTTCTGCCATGATCGCTGCATGATCACACCTCCTGACGACTACGCCTGGTTCACCGGCTCGGGCCTCGCGGAGGCTTACAGCTTCATCTTCGTCCGCGGGCTCACACCAGAGCAGCTCGTAGCCCGGATGGGGGGCCGGGCAGAAGACTTCTCCCGGATGACGCTCGATGACTCGATCAATGCCGGTGCCTCCTACGACTACAAGACTCAGTTCGTCGGGGTCACGGCCGTCGGCGACTGGGCGTTCGTCGCGCAGTACAACAGTTGGCTCGGCGCCGATGACAAGTTCATCGTGCCGTTGTCGGCGGGCACCCGCCTGGTTTTCCTCTACCGCCTCGACATCAAGGGGCTGGAGGACTTCCGCTGGGTGGAGGACGGGGAGGTCCGGTTCGGTTTCTGGGCCCAGGAAGGCTATTCCGAGGAGGTTCCCGACGAGCTCGTGGAGACCATGCAGCAGATCGATCACGACTATGGGGAGGACAAGTATGAGCTCTACCGAGGGCCGGGGCTTGTCCTGATCGAGCGCCTCACCGGAATCAAGCTGACCCCCCAGATCCTGGAGGGGTCCGCTTACCTGTCCGGAGTCATCTCCACGCCGCCGACCACCACGTAAGCGTTCCGGTTAGGACTGCGAAAAGTCCTGGAAATGACTAGGACACAGGCCGGGAATCCATCTCCGACCTGGGCCTCGATGTGTGAAGCGGGTGACGGGAATCGAATCCGCGCTCTCGGCATGGGAAGTGTGCGGACTTCACCCCAGTCACCTACGGTCCCGCCCACCGCGCGGCGATCATTCCGGAGTCCCCGCCGGAGATCCGTTCTTCAGGGGTGATGAGTGCTGTGTCTGACCTGCTATGGGATGACGTGAAGGTCCTTTTCGACTCTGAGGTCAACGGGGCGTTGCCTGACGTGGTTGTGGAGGGGACAACTGTCGAGGACCGGCGGGTGCTGCTGGTAGATCCGGCTGACCCGGGCGTGTGGCAACTGTTCAGGGATTGAGACGTACGTGGGACGCTCGCGCGGACCGATGCTGGCGGCCATGTTCGATGTCGGTCCGGACGGCAGGTCGTTCCGAACCCGTACGGGCGGGCTGATCTCCGGATCCGCCTACGCCAAGGCTTGGAAGGAGGTTCGAACCTATTCCTTCACACCCGAACAGGTCACCTCGCCACTGGCGGCCCGGCCGTACGACCTGCGCCATGCGGTGGTAGGGGATAGAAGGAGCGCTCGTAGCATAAATGGCCAGGCCAGGGATACTGATGGAGTGGAATTCTCAGCTGAGCTGAGGGGGCGTCTGGCCGCGCTAAGGGTGATCTCCTCTGGGAACGACGCTTGCAGGGGACCGTGCCGGAGGCCGGTTGGGTGGCTTGCGATCTGCTGGAGGCGGGTCTCGATACTCCTGCGGTTCAGGCTCCGATCGAGCAGACGCTTTCCATCGGACCGATGTCCGAGGTGGAGGCGCTGGTTCGCCAAGTGCTGGCTGACGCTGGTTTCCCGCCCATCGATGTTCAGGGCGATCCCTGGTCGTCGCCCGCGAGGTGGCGCAGGGCATCGTGGAAGGTTCGCTGCCCATCTCGCAGGGCGCGAGCTTTCTGATCTGGGAGTCGATGGGTGAATGCGGGCATCCGAGTGAGATCACGGAGTTCATGATCCTCATAGAGGATTGGCAGACATGGCGTCGTAAAGAGCCGCCGACCGACGACGAGCTTCGTGAACAAGCCGCGAAGATCGTTAAGGCGGCGAACAGGCACCTCCGTATGAGGGCCGGTGGTGAGGCGTAGCACGGTAATCCGGGTTGGGCACGAAGGGCCCCGGTTCGCAGCCGGGGCCCTCCGGCGCTCCCGGCCCCAATCACCGAGCGAACCTCTGAAACTCCCCGATTCACCTGGGCGAATGTGGCCAAGAGCATTCCGCGTATGTTCCGCCAACAGTGACATGCGGCTGCATCCGGCTGCAGGGGAGGGGAGCGGTGGCATGAAAAGACCAGGTCACAGCATGAATGGCCTGGTCTGAGAGGCGCGCCCTGCAGGATTCGAACCTGCGACCGTCGGATTAGAAGTCCGGTGCTCTATCCAGCTGAGCTAAGGGCGCTTGAATTTACTGCCTGACCAGCATTTTAACTGGCTATGTGAGACGGTAGCATAACAGCACACCGGTCGAACAGTATCGGATTTGGAGGGGGTCATGGCGCGATCCCGAAGACAGGTCCCGGCCTCGCCCCTCCTCGTCGACATGATCGTCTCTTGGGAGCTGTCCCTCCAGGCGGCGGGCAAGTCGCCGGGAACGGTCCGCAGCTACCTCGACAGCGTACGCGCCCTGATCTCGTTTCTCGCCGAGCATGAGTCGGCGGCCGACGTCGAGACGGTCGACTCCCGGAACGTCCAGGCGTTCCTCGCCGCCAGCCTGGAGGCGACCAGCGCGGGCAACGCGCACAAGCACTTCCGCAACCTGCGGGTGTTCTTCAACTGGCTGATCGCGGAGGGGGAACGGGCCGCCGCGACCCCGATGGGCGGCGTCGATCCGCCCAGGGCCGTCTCCCGCCCGGCCGATCCGCTGACCGAACGGGAACTCGGGGCACTGCTGGAGACCTGCTCCGGCAGCACGTGGGTGGACCGCCGGGACACCGCGATCATCCGCATCCTCATGGACAACGGCATGCGTGTGTCCGGCCTGGCCGGGCTCCGCTACAGCCCCGACGACGAGCAGGTCAACGATGTGTGGCTGGCCCGCCGGACGCTGAGGACCACCCTCAGGGACGGGGACGTGCACCTGGCGCCGATCGGCAGCGGGACCGCCGCGGCGATCGACCGTTATCTGCGCTCGCGCGTCCGGCACCCGCACGCCGCCTCGCCCTGGTTGTGGCTGCCGGTGCGCGGCATCACCGCTGAGGGGGGAGAGCGGCGGCTGACCGTCACCGGCATCCAGCAGATGCTGGAACGGCGCGGCCGGGAGGCCGGGATCGCGGGGCGGCTGCATCCGCACCGGTTCCGCCGCACCATGGCGGACGACTCCTGGAGGCGGGCGGCGATCCGCTGAGCCTGATGCGGGTCGTCGGCTGGAAGAGCGTGGAGACGGCGCGCCGCCGCACCGGAGCGCGCCGACGAGCGGGCGCGGGGGAGATGAAGGCGGCGGTACGGCATTCCGCCGACGGGTTGTGAGCCCGCCGCCTGACAACGGACGGTTCCTTCGGGACAATGAGGGAGCTTCTTCGCCTGGAACATTGTGCCGACTGTGCTCGATCGAGCGAACCCGTAGAACGGGGTGACACCGGGCCCCGTCTCGATCGGCAGGGAAGGGAACTCCCATGGACGCGGTGTCGGTCAACCCGGTGTCCGACGGCACGCTGCACGTGGTGCTGCGCGGTGAGATCGATTTCACCAAGTCGGCGTGGGTGAGGAAGGTGATCTGCGACGCGGTGATCGAGCAGCGTCCGTCGGCGGTGCGGGTGGAGATGGCCGAGGTGGCCTTCCTGGACTCCTCCGGCATCGGGGTGCTCGTCGAGGTGATGAGAGCGGCTTGGGAGGTGAACGCGGCCTTCCAGGTGGAGCGTCCCACCGCGAGGGTTTACGACCAGCTGCGCACGGCCGGGCTGCTGGCGGCGTTCGGGCTCACCTGAGCCGCGCCGGCGGGGCGGACGTGGGCCGTGCCCGTCACGGCGGGCAGGCGGGCGGGCGGGCGGGCGGGCGGGCGCAGGACGTTGACAGTGGTCAAGGGAGATGACTGGAGCGGCTGATGGAGCCACATCGGGACTATCTGAGCCGCCTGGCTGACATCGACGCCAAGGTCGAGCGGGCCCGCGTCGATCCCGAGGTCGTGCTCGGGCGGGCCGCCGGGCTGCTCGCCGGGCGGACCGGGTGCCGGGTGGACGAGGCCCATGCCCACCTGCTGCGGCTGGCGGCCGAGCGGGGAGACGACCCGGGGGAGACCGCCGCCGACGTGCTGGAGGCCCTGGAGGACTGTACGCCGCAGAAACCGGATCGGCTGGGCTCCCTGACGGAGACGGCCCTGCGCCCCCCGCCCCCCGCCGGCCGCCGGTCGTCCCCCGGCTCCTTCCCCTCCTCCGGACCGGCTGCTCCGTCCGGTGTGCCGTCCGTGGTGAGCGGGTGGGCGGACATCGTGCAGCAGGTGCTCGACGCCGTACCGGGCAGGCACATCGTGCTGATGCCGGTGCGGGACCGGAACGGGCGGATCGAGGACTACACATTCGCGGCCGCGAGCCCGTCGGTGGTGGACCTGTCCGGGCGCCGCGGCACGCAGATCGTGGGGCGGAGGGTGAGCGAGACCTACCCCACCCTCGTGAACGGACCGATATGGGAGGCGTGGGGGGAGTCGATCGCCGACGGTCTGTCACGGGAGGTCGGGCCGGTCCCCTACGCCAGCCCCGCCGAACGCGCGCCGGTGGACGTGACCCTCACCGTCCGGGTACGGCCGGTCGGCCTGGGGCTGCTCAACAGCTGGGTCCGCCACGACGAGGAGGACCGCCTCGCCGAGCGCATCGCCCAGACCGAGCAGCTGGGCAACCTCGGCTGGGGCGAATGGGACCTGCTCACCGGGAAGATCGTCTGGTCCGAGGGGCTGTACCGCATCTACGAACGCGACCCGGCTGAGGGGCCGCTGCCCAGCGAGGAGAGCGACGCGCTCACGGTGCCCGAGGACATCCCCCTGCGGCAGCAGGCGGTCGAGATCTTCGGTCGCGGGGAGACCGTCGACGTGAGCTACCGGATCCGCGTCGGCGACCGGATCAAGCACATCCGCACCATCGTGGACGCCGTGCGCGACACGGACGGCAGGCCGGTCAAGGTCTACGGGATCGTCCAGGACGTCACCGCCCGCGAGACCAGCCGCGTCAGGCTCGCCGAGGTCGAGCAGCAACTGCGCGAGCATCAGCGGAGCCTGGCCGCCGAGCACCGGCTCACCGTGCAACTGCAGCAGATCGTGCTGCCCATCCCGGCGGCCCCGTTCGATCTTCCGGGGCTGCGGGCCGCGGTGCGCTACCTGCCCGCCGAGACGGCCAGCCGGGTCGGCGGGGACTGGTACCACGCGGCGGCCGCCGACGACGGCAGCGTGGTGCTCGCCGTCGGCGACGTCGCCGGGCACGGGCTGCAGGCCGCCGCGGTCATGGCCCAGCTGCGCCACGCCCTGGCCGCGCTGTCCGTGACCACCACCAGCGACCCCGCCGCGCTTCTGACGCATCTCAACCAGCTGCTCTACGCCGGCCGCTCGGCGGCCGATCTGATGCCCCTGACCGCGACCGCGGTGGTGGCCCGTTACGACCCGCCCACCGGCACGCTGGTGTGGGCCCAGGCGGGGCATCCGGCCCCGCTGCGCGCCCGCGCCGGCGTCACCACCGAGCTGGACCGGCCGGAGGGGGCGCTGCTGGGCGCGTTCCCCGAAGTCCGCTACGGCACCGCCGCCGCCACCGTCGTCCCCGGCGACCTGCTGCTGTTCTACACCGACGGGCTCATCGAGCACCGCGACCGCACCTTGGAGGAGGGGCTGGCCCCGGTCCTGGTGACGCTCAACCGTCTCTCCGGCGAGCGGAACCAGCAACCCCTCGCCGAGCTCCTGGCGCAGCTGCGCCATGCGAACCCCGACGACGACGCCTGTATTCTCGCCGTCCGCCCGTTGCCCGTCGCGTCCGACCCGGGAGGCGACGATGGCTGAATCTTCCGATCCCGCCCCCAAGGCCGAGACCGAGCTCGGGTCCGGGTCCGGGTCCGGGGCTGATCCCGTGACCGAGGCCGGGTCTGATTCCGGGGTCGAGGCTGATCCCGTGACCGAGGCCGGGTCTGATTCCGGGCCCGAGGACGAGGCCGAGCGGGGGCCCGGTCCCGGTCACGCCCCGGTCGACGGGACCGGTCCCGGCTCCGACCTTGACGACGACTGCCAGGATCCGCCCGCCGACGACCACGTGGACCTGCTGGTCCGCGACTTCGACCTGGACACGCTGGTCGCCGTCCGGCACGAGGTGGAACACTGCGCCGAGCAGCACGGTCTGACCGGCCTGACGCTGTACCGCTTCGTCGTCGCGATCAACGAGATCACCACCAACGCGGTGCGGCACGGCGGCGGGACCGGACGGCTGAGGCTCTGGCGCGCCGGTGACCGGATCTACTGCGAGGTCACCGATCGGGGACCCGGCCTGTCCGTCTCGGCCGGCAACCGGGCCGCGCCGGTGGAGAGCGCCAACGGCCGCGGGCTCTGGCTCGCCCGGCGCGGCGTCAGGCGCTTCACCATGCGCACCGGTGCCGGGGGTACCAGCATCACCCTGGAAGCCACCTGATCATCGTTCTCCCGCCCAGCGACACATCCCGCCCCGTGGCCGACCGTTCCGCCGCCTCGCCCTGCGACCCGACCGTTCCGCCACCTCGCCGCCCCGCCGCCCTCCGCTTCTCCGCGAGGGTTTCCCGGCCGGGCCTTGCGATGCATCTCATTTAGCCGAACACTCGGATTCGGATATCCGACAGGAGGCGGCTCATGACGCGCGGGCGCGGCAACCCCTTGGCGCTGGCGGTGCTGGCGCTCCTGTTCGAGCGGCCGATGCATCCGTACGAGATGGCCTCCACCATGCGCGCCCGGCGCAAGCAGGAGAGCATCAAGCTCAACTACGGCTCGCTGTACTCGGTCGTGGAGAGCCTGGTGAAGCGCGGCCTGATCGAGGTGGCGGAGGTCATCCGCGAGGGCAGGCGGCCCGAGCGGACGGTGTACGCGATCACCGAGCCGGGCAGGCTGGAGCTGTTCGACTGGCTCAGCGAGCTGATCAGCACGCCGACGAGGGAGTACACCTCCTTCGAGGCGGGGCTGTCCCTGCTCGCCGTGCTTCCGCCCGAGGAGGCGATCCGGCTGCTGGAGGAGCGTGTGCTCCGGCTGGAGGAGAACCTCCACATGGAGGGGGCGCTGGAGGAGTTCACGGCCAAGCAGGGGCTGCCCCGGCTGGTCCTCGTCGAGTGGGAGTACACGATGATGCTCCGGCGGGCCGAACGCGACTGGGTGAACGCGCTGATCGGCGAGCTCCGCGAGGGCACGTTCGACGGCCTGGACCACTGGCGGGTCTGGCACGAGCGGTGCGCCGCCGGTCTCGATCCGCTCCTCCCGGGAGAGCCGGTCCGCGATCCGGCCGGCCCGGGGCCGCGCGACTGAGCGTCTGGGCGTCTGGGCGTCTGGGCGTCTGGGCGTCTGGGCGTCTGGGCGTCTGGGCCGTCAGCGTGTACCAGAAATCCGTGTAATTCATGTAATAGATCTCATAAAGGGTGAACCGGTCCGCCCGAAACGGTCCCGACCACCGGGCGGATCGGTTTAGGCTCACGTGGCATGTTCGTCACCACGCTCCACGAGGAGATCCCCTTGCTGGGCGGTGACGTGACGGACGGGGTGGTGCGCGTGGGCGACACCGTGCGCAGGCCGACCCGTCCGTCCACGCCGTCCGTCCACGCGCTGCTCCGCCACCTGGAGGCGGCGGGCTTCGAGGGCGCCCCCCGAGTAGTGGGCATCGACGAGCGGGGCCGGGAGATCCTGACCTATCTGGAGGGGGAGTCGGGCCTGCGCCCGCTGCCGCCGTACGCGGTGACCGACGAGGCCCTGGCCGCCCTCGCGGGGCTGCTGCGGCGCTTCCACGACGCCGCCGCGACCTTCCGCCCGCCCCGCCACGCGGTCTGGGAGAACGGCTCCAACGACGACCTGGCGCCCGAGCTGGTCGGCCACTGCGACGTCAACCTCGACAACGTGGTCTTCCGGGACGGCCTGCCGTACGCGCTGATCGACTTCGACCTGGCCCGGCCGACGACCCGGCTCTTCGACGTGGTGACCACGTTGCGCCACTGGGCCCCGCTCGCCGACCCGGTGGACCTGGACCCGGTCCAGCGCGAGCTGGAGCCCGGCCCGCGCCTGCGCCTGTTCTGCGACGCGTACGGCCTGCGCCCCCGCGACCGGCGCCGCCTGCTCGATCTGGCCCGCCTGCGCTTCAGCCGCTCCTACGTCGCCATGCGCGCCAGGGCGGCCACCGGGGGCGGCTGGGCCCGCATGTGGGCCGAGGGGGCGGGCACGCGCATCCGCCGGGCCGGAGCGTGGCTCGACACCCACCATGATGAACTTCATGCCCATTTGGTCTAGGAAAGCTTGGTCGCGGAAAGCCTGGTCGAGGAGAGTCCCCCACGGAGGAACGCCCTCAACGGTGATCTCTCCCGCGATCTCTCCCGGGGTGTCCCCCGCGATCTCTCCGGGGGTCTCCCCGGGTGCCGCCGACGCGCTCGGAATGCTCGCCGGGGTCGCCCTCGACGCGATCTTCGCCGACCCGCGCCGGGGACATCCCGTCGCGCTGTTCGGCCGGGCCGCCGCCGCGCTGGAGAAGCGGCTGTACGGCGACGCCCGCGCCAACGGCGCCGCCCACGTCGCGATCTGCGTCGGCTCCGCGGCCCTGCTCGGCGTCGCGGCCACCCGGGGGCGCAACCCGCTGGCCCGGGGCGCGGTGAGCGCCGCGGCGACCTGGTCGGTGCTCGGCGGGACGACCCTCGGGCGCGAGGGCGCCGCCATGGCGGCCTTCCTGGAGGCCGGGGACCTGGCCGGGGCGCGCGGGCGGCTGTCCCACCTGTGCGGGCGGGACCCGTCCGAGCTGCAGGAGGCCGAACTGGCCAGGGCCACCGTCGAGTCGATCGCGGAGAACACCTCCGACGCCGTGGTGGCCCCGCTGGTGTGGGGGGCGGTGGCCGGGGTGCCGGGGCTGCTGGCCTACCGGGCGGTCAACACGCTGGACGCGATGATCGGCCACCGGAACGCCCGCTACGGGCGCTTCGGCTGGGCCGCCGCCCGGCTCGACGACGTGGCCAACGCCGTACCGGCCCGGATCACCGGGCTGCTCACGGTCCTGGCCGCCCCGCTCGCGGGCGGCTCGGCCGGGCGGGCGGCGGCCGTGCTGCGCCGGGACGGTCACCGGCACCCCAGCCCCAACGCGGGCCGGTGCGAGGCGGCGTTCGCCGGGGCGCTGGACGTCACGCTCGGCGGGACGAACGTCTACGGCGGCCGGGTCGAGCACCGGCCGGAGATGGGCGACGGGCGCAAACCGGAGGTGCGGGACATCCGCCGCTCGGTACGGCTGGCCCGCGCGGTGGGTCTCGCCGCCGCGGGTCTCGCCGTCCTCACCGCCCTCCGCGTGGGCAGGGGCCGGGCATGAGGGGATCGCTGCTGGTCGCCGGGACCACCTCCGACGCGGGCAAGAGCGTCGTCACCGCGGGGATCTGCCGCTGGCTGGCCCGGCGGGGGGTGAAGGTCGCGCCGTACAAGGCGCAGAACATGTCGCTCAACTCCTTCGTCACCGCCGACGGCGCCGAGATCGGCCGGGCCCAGGCGATGCAGGCCGCCGCCTGCGGGCTGGAGCCGAGCGCCGACATGAACCCGATCCTGCTCAAGCCGGGCAGCGACCGGCGCAGCCAGGTCGTGGTCATGGGCAGGCCGCTGGCCGACGTCGACGCGATGGAGTACTGGCAGGTCAAGGAGCACCTGCGCGAGATCGCCGCCGGCGCGCTGGAGCGGCTGCGGGACCGCTACGACGTGGTGGTCTGCGAGGGCGCGGGCAGCCCCGCGGAGATCAACCTGCGCCGGGGCGACATCGCCAACATGGGCCTGGCGCGCGCCGCGGACCTGCCCGTCGTCGTGGTCGGCGACATCGACCGGGGCGGGGTCTTCGCCTCGCTGTACGGGACGGTGGCCCTGCTGGAGCCCGCCGACCAGGCGCTGATCGCCGGGTTCGTGATCAACAAGTTCCGCGGCGCCCGGGAGCTCCTCGAACCGGGCCTCGACATGATCAGGAACCTGACCGGCCGCGAGGTGTACGGCGTGCTGCCCTGGCTGGACGGCCTCTGGCTCGACGTCGAGGACTCCCTCGCCCTGGACAACCGGCCCGCCGCCCCGGCGCGCACGCCGTACGGCCGGCAGACCCTGCGCGTGGCGGTGGTCAGGCTGCCGCGCATCTCCAACTTCACCGACGTCGACGCCCTCGCCTCCGAGCCCGGCGTGGTCGTGCGGTTCGTGACCTCCCCGGCCGAGCTGGACGACGCCGACCTGGTGGTCCTGCCCGGCTCGCGCGCCACGGTCGCCGACCTGGCCTGGCTGCGCGCCACCGGCCTGGCCGAGGCCCTGCCCGGCCGGGTCGTGCTGGGCGTCTGCGGCGGCTACCAGATGCTCGCCCGCACCATCGACGACGACGTCGAGTCGGGGGCCGGGCGGGTCGAGGGGCTCGGGCTGCTGCCCGCCACGGTGCGCTTCGCCCCGGACAAGACGCTGGGCCGCCCGGTCGGCGTCGCGTACGGCTGCCGCGTCGCCGCCTACGAGATCCACCACGGGGTGGTGACCGCCGAGGGCGGCACCCCCTTCCTGGACGGCTGCCAGGTCGGGACCGTCTGGGGGACCACCTGGCACGGGGCCCTGGAGAACGACGACTTCCGCCGCGCGTTCCTGCGCGAGGTGGCCGCCGCCTCCGGCCGCGACTTCACCCCCGCGCCGGACACCTGCTTCGCCGCGCTGCGCGAGGAGCGCCTGGACGCCCTGGGCGACCTGATCGAACGGAACGTCGACACCGCCGCCCTGCTCCGCCTCCTGGAGAGCGGCGCCCCGCGAGACCTTCCGGTTCTGCCGCCGGGCGGACCCCTGCACGGGGCTCCCGATTTTTCGCAGAATGGGGGTATGGACGGTGAACGATGATCACCCGGATGCTCCTGGTCCTCCTCGTCATCGCCGTGCTCGCCGCGGTGATCCTCGGTGTCGCACTCGTGGTCCACACCTCCCGCAAGCGCGGACAGCTCCCGGACCCCGACGACCCCCGCGAGATCCTCAAGCGCCGCTACGCGGCCGGTGAGATCGACGAGGACGAATACCTCCGCCGCATGTCCGGCCTCTCCCAGGACTGGTAGGCCCCGGAGACCTCCGCGATCCGGGAAGCTGTGCCGCTCCGGGCGGGACACGGTTTCCCGGGTCGGAGACCTGCTCGTCCAGAGGCGTGGCGCTCAGTCGCTCAGGCGTCTGCACAGGTCCGGGGCGGGGCTCCACGCGTGACCACGGCCATGCGGCGACCGGATGAGCAGACCGCGATCCTCCAGGCCGCGCAGGTCGGTGCGGGCGGTCTGCGGGGTCACATTGTGACTGGTGGCGTGGGAGGTCACGGTGTAGAGAGCGCCGGGGTGTTTGATGGCGTGCTGGAGTACGGCCACCTGCCGGTGGTTGAGCTCGCTCGCCTTCCCGGAGAGTGCCTGATACATCTCCTGCGTTTCGGCGGCTTTGCGGTCAAGGTAGGTGTGAAGGTCCTCGATGGCCCGCTGCAGGATCTCCAGCTGGAAGATGATGAAGTAGGTGAGGTCGCCTTCGTCGTACTCGCTGTGCAGGAAGCTCCGGCCGTGGCGGGCGGGCGCGGGTTTGAGCAGGCGGGAGATCGAGAGGAACTCGGTGAGCCAGTAGCCCTGGTTGAGCATCGACCAGTAGAAGAGAGCGCGTGCCGTACGGCCGTTGCCGTCCTCGAAGGGGTGGTCGTAGGCCAGCATGAAGTGCACGATGATCGCGCGGATGACCGGTGGGACGTACGTGGTCTCCGAGACCGCGTTCGCGAAGTCGCAGAGCCGCGCCAGTCGTTCTGGGAGCTCCTCTGCGGGAGGCGGGGTGTGGAGGACGTCACCGTAGTTGTCCGAGACGAGCACGCGTTGCTCGCCAGGGAGTTGGAAGCGTCCGGCCGAGGCCGGGTTCGCCAGGGTATCCGCGGTGACGGTCCGGTGGATTTCGCAGACGAGTCCGGGACTGAGGGGGGTGTGGCGCAGCTCGCCGATCCGGCGCATGGCATGGAAGTTGTTGACGATCATGCGCTCGTCGTGCGTCCGCGGTTTCCGGCCGGTGCGCAGCATTTCTTTGGCCACCTGACGGGTGGTGGCCGCGCCTTCGAGTTGGCTGGAGGTGATCGCCTCCTCGATGAGCGAGCTCACGATGTAGCGGTCTCTGGTGTTTTCGTTGGTCACCAGCGCTGAGGCTCCGATCTGCCCGCTCAGATGCCTGTTCACCGTCTCGACGCCCCGGAGGACCTCATCGGGAAGTGCGTAGCCGAAGGATCGGCCCGTGACGTCCGTCAGGGGAAGGTCGCGGCGCATGCCGGCGCGTGCCAGTTTGACCGCAGCCCACCAGTCTTCGTGGCCGAGGCCCTCCGGTGGGATGCGCCAGCGCAGCTCGTCCCAGGGGAGGTATCGGTCGGCCGGGCTGAGTGTGCTCTGCATCCCGAGGATGAGCGGCAGGGACTCCGGACGAAGACGGTCTGTCCAGGCCGGTGGCTGACGAGGCTTCTTCATGCGGCACCTATAAATTTAGCAGTTGCTAGCAGCTAATTAGCTGCTAGCAACTGCTAATTTAGCAGCTAGGTCGGAAGGTGGACGGGAAGTCGGTCGTACGGCTCCCCTCGGTCCCGAGGGGACGAGATCCGGCTCGTCGTGCCGGAAACGCCGGGCTGCCGGGGATGGGTGGCTTCCGGAAGCGGGAAGCGAACGGGCGGGCAAGTGTCGTGATCGGGGCATGGCCCGGGTGATCGGTGCGGGAGCACCATCGGGGGCATGACAGCGGTAGTTGAGACCGAGGGACTGACCAAGTTCTACGGCAAGCGCCGGGGGCTCGAGGATCTCGATCTGGAGATCCGCCCCGGAGAGGTGTTCGGGTACCTCGGCCCGAACGGCGCGGGCAAGACGACGACCATCCGGCTCCTGCTCGACGTCATCCGCCCCACCCGGGGCCGGATGAGCGTGCTGGGCATGGACCCCCGCGACCCGGCCGTGCGCGGCCGGATCGGCTACCTGCCCGGGGAACTGGCCCTGGAGGGCCGGGAGAAGGCGATCGACTACCTCGACTTCCTGGGACGGGCCCGGGGAGGCGTGCCCAGGGACAGGATCACGGCGCTCGCCGAGCGGCTGGACGCCGACCTGTCGGTGCACATGGGCAAACTCTCCAAGGGCAACAAGCAGAAGGTCGGGCTGATCCAGGCGTTCATGCACGAGCCGGAGTTCCTGATCCTGGACGAGCCGACCGGCGGCCTGGACCCGCTGGTCCAGCAGGAGTTCCTGGCCATGGTCCGCGAGGTGCGGGCCGGTGGGCGGACCGTGCTGATGTCCTCCCACGTGCTGGCCGAGGTGGAGCACGTCTCCGACCGGGTCGGCATCGTCCGGAGCGGCCGGCTGGTCGCGGTCGAGGACGTCGCGGCCCTGCGGGAGAAGGCGGTGCGCCGGGTCGAGCTGCACTTCGACGCGCCGGTGCCCCGTGAGGCGTTCGAGGACCTGCCCGGCGTGCGGGACCTGCGGGTCGAGGGGGCGGCCGTGCGCTGCACGATCGACGGCCGCCCGGACGCCCTGGTCAAGGCGGCGGCGCGGTTCACCGTGGTGCACCTGGTCAGCGCCGAGCCCGACCTGGAAGAGATCTTCCTCACCTACTACAGCGAGAACGAAGAGCAGGAGGGGCGTCATGCCCGCACTGGTGTCCAAGAGCCTGCGTGACTACCGCAGGTCGCTGATCCGCTGGGCGATCGGCATCGGGGCGTTCTTCACCCTCTACCTGTCGCTCTACCCGAACATCTCCGAGAACAAGGAGATCTACGGCGCTCAGGCGCTGGCGAAGTATCCGGGAGCGCTGCGCGACTTCATGGGCGGCCTGGAGGACTTCACCTCCGGGGCCGGCTACCTGAGCGGCGTGGTCTACCAGCTGTTCGGGCCGATGCTGTTCGTGGTGTGCGCGATGATCCTCGGCAACCGGGCGATCGCCCAGCCGGAGGAGGCGGGCACGCTGGAACTGACCGTCACGCTCCCGATCGACCGCAGGAGACTGGTCTTCGAGCGGTTCACGGCCCTGGCCCTCGGCCTGCTCGCCGTCGCGGCGGCGACCTTCCTGCTCGTCTGGCTGCTGTCGATCTCCTCCGACATGGGCGTCCCCGCCGACCGGATCCTCGCCGCGCACACCGGCGTCTTCCTGCTCGCGCTGCTCTTCGGCGTGCTGTCTCTGGCGGTCGGCGCGGCCACCGGGCGCAAGGGAGTGGCGACGGCGGTCGTCGGAGTGGTCGCGGTCGGCGGCTACATCGTGGAGACCATGGGCAAGGGCGTGGACTGGATCTCCTGGCTGCGCTGGGTGTCGCCGTTCCACTACTACCTGGACGGCCGGCCCGTCTACGAGGGGTTCCCGGTGGGGGACTACCTCGTGCTGGCCGGGGCGGCCGTCGTGCTGCTGCTCACCGCGATCCTCGCCTTCGACCGGCGTGACGTGGGAGTCTGATGGACCGGATCGCGGCAGCGGGCGGCACGCGATTGAGTGAGGGCACGGTCGGACGAGGACACGGAGATCGCAGGAGCCGACATGCGGTCGAGCGAAGGGACAGCGGTGACGACGGTGCCCGCTGATCTGCTCGGCGGGCACCGCCGGGTGCTGGACGAGGCGGCCGCCACCGGGCGGCTGCCCGGCCGGGAGGCGCTCGACGCCTACCGGGTGGTGGGGGCGCGGGCCGCCGAGCTGGGAGTGCCGCTGCGAGACCTGATCGACACCGCCCTGGCCATGGCCGAGCCGATCGGGAACGGCGGGTCCGGGCGGGCCGGAGGCACCGGTACGGCGCCGCTCCCGGTGCTGAGGCGAGCGGTGTCCGCCCTGATGGAGGGCTACGAGAACGCCCAGCGGCTGGCCATCCGTCAGGAGGAGGCGGTCCGCAGGGAGTTCGTGGACGACCTGCTGCAGGGCCGCTCCGACCGGCTGGCCGAGCGCGCCGAGCACTTCGGCCTCCGGCTCGCCGAGTCGTACGTGGTCGCGGTCGCCCGCCCGCCCGGACCGGTGACCGGCGGCACGGCGCCGCCGCGGGACGGCGACCCGCTGGCCCGGCGGATCGAGGATGCGCTGATCACCCGGTTCGGGTCGCACAACGTGCTGATCGCCGTCCGGGACGGGCTGCTGGTCTGCGTCGCGCCGGGCAGTCTCACCGCGGCGACCGGGGAGTTCACCCACCATGTGCGGCAGGCGTTCGAGCCGGGCTGGCGGGTCGGGGTGGGACGCCCGCACCGGGGGCCCGGCGGGGTCGTCGCCTCCTACCGGGAGGCGGGGAACGCGATCGAGCTGGGCGACCGGCTGGGGTTGCGGGCCCCCGTGCTCAAAGCCGCCGACCTGCTGGTCTTCCCGGTGCTGCTGCGGGACAGGGAGGCCATCGACGACCTGGTCACGACCGTGCTGAGCCCGTTGCTGGAGGCGCGGGGCGGTCCGGAGCCGCTGCTCCACACGCTGGAGGCCGTCTTCGCCGCGCAGGGGAACCAGACCGCGGCCGCGCGCAAGCTGGGCGTCAGCACCCGGGCGGTGACCTACCGCCTGGAGCGGATCCGCCGCCTCACCGGCTTCTCGCCCGACGATCCCACCCAGCGTTTCACGCTGGAGACCGCGGTCCTGGGCGCCCGCCTCCTCGACTGGCCCGCCCAGCCCCTCTCCGCGGAGCCCCGCCGCTGACGCCTCTCAGCCGGTCGTGGGCCGGATTCCGGCGGCGGCCTCTCCCGCGATCCCGCCTCCGGCCTCGTCCCCGCCTCCGGGCTCGTCCGGGGTGAGGGCTCCGGCCTCGGCGGCGGCCACCGAGCGGGACGTGACCGATCGGGAGACGAGGAGGATGGTGACGACGCACAGGGCCGCGGCGGCGCAGAACACGGCGGGCAGCCCGGCCGCCGTGGCGAGGATCCCGCCGGCCGCCGCCCCCAGGGGCCTGGCCCCCATGCCGACGAGGCGGACGGCCGCGTGGACGCGGCCCATCAGCTCCTCCGGGATGATCCGCTGGCGCAGCGAGACCAGCAGGACGTTGGAGACGGCGTTGGTCACGCCGAGGAGGACGGCGGCGGCGCCGATGCCGGCGACGGTGGGGACGAGGACGGGCACGAGCAGCAGGAGCCCGTTGATCACATTGACCGCGATCAGCGCTCTCGCCTGCCCGGCGCGCCGGGCCAGCCGCTCGGCCGCCAGCGAGCCCGCGATCGCGCCGACGGCGAGGGCCGCCCCGAGGAGGCTGTACTCGGCGGGGGTGAGCCCGACCCGGGACTCCTCGCCGACGACCCACAGGACGAAGACCGCGAAGTAGGCGTCGTTGGCGAAGTTGAACATCCCTCCGAAGACCGCCAGGCTCCGCAGCACGCGGTGGTTCCACAGGTAACGCAGTCCCGTGGCGATGTCGGTGCGGAGCGGGCCGGTGGAGGGGGCCTCGACGCGGAAACGTCCCCGCATGCCGATCAGGGCGAGCCCCGCCGCCGCGTAGAGCAGGGCGGGCGCCCCGAGCGTGGCCGCGGCGCCGAGCGCGGCGGTGCCGCCGGCCCCGACCAGGACCCCGGCGAGCGGGGCGCCCAGGAAGTTGTTGCCCACCGTCTGCGCGGCGACGAGCTTGCCGTTGGCGTCGGTGAGCCGGTCGCGCGGCACGGCCATCGGCACCACCGCCTGCGCCGCGCTGTCGGCGAAGACCTCGCCGACGCCGAGCAGCAGGACCCCGGCCAGCAGCACGGGCAGGTTCAGCATCCCCAGCCAGGCCGCCACGGCCAGTACGGCCAGCGCGCCCGCCCGGGCCCAGGTGGCGGTGACCATCATCCGCCGCCGGTCGCGCCGGTCGGTGAACGCCCCCGCGTGCAGGGAGAACAGCAGCCACGGAAGCGTCACCGCCATGCTGGCCAGGGAGACCAGGAACGGCGAGCGGGTCAGCGTGACCGTGATCAGCGGCACCCCCACGAGGACGATGCCGTCGGCGGTGTTGGAGAGGGCGGCGGAAGCCCACAACCAGCGGAAGGGTCGTCCGGGCACGGGGGCCTCCGGTAGTGTGTAAAGGAAAGTATGCAAACTTCTCTTTGCAAAGATATGGCTGCAAGTGATGGATGACAAGACTCCCGTTTCCGACGCCCTGGCGCTCGGCGGGCGCGACGTCCGCGAGCTCGACGCCTCGGCGCTCAAAGGACTCGCCCATCCGGTACGGCTCCGCCTGCTGGAACTGCTGGAGCGCGACGGCCCCGCGACCGCGACCCAGCTCGCCGCGAAGAGCGGGGAGAACACCGGCTCGACCAGCTACCACCTGCGTCAACTGGCCCGCCACGGCCTCATCGAGGACGCGCCCGGCCGGGGCAGGGGAAAGGAACGCTGGTGGCGTGCCTGTTCGTTCGGGTTCGACGGGGATCGCTTCCGCCGCGACCCCGACACCGCCCAGGCGGCGGAGATCCTGCTCGCCGATCTGCTCCGGCAGCGGACCGCCGAACTCGGCCGCTGGCTGGAGGAGTCGCGGAACGCCCCTCGCGAATGGGTCGAGGTCACCCTCAACTCGCGCGCGATCATGCGGCTCACCCGGGAGGAGACCGCCGACCTCGTCCGGGAGGTCTCGCGCGTCATCGACGCCCATCAGGCGAAGGTCAGGGACCGGGAGGAGGACACCCCGGACACCGCGCGCGTCATCGTCACCTTCGACGCCTTCCCCGTCGGCCTCGGCGCCCCGCAACCCGCCGAATGACGTACGGCCGCCGCCTCACGGGCGAGGCGGCGGCCGTACGGGAACGCGGGCCGGGGAGCCGGGGCCGGGACAGGGCTTCACCGGTGACACGGCGGGCTCAGCGGAGCGGCGGGCCCGGGCCGGTGACACGGCGGGCTCAGGGGATGAGCAGGACCTTGCCGGTGGTGCGGCGGGCCTCCAGGTCCTCGTGGGCCCGGGCCGCCTCGGTCATGGGATAGCGGCGGGAGATGTGCACCCGCAGGTCGCCGGAGGCCACCCAGCCGAAGATGTCGGAGGCCCGCCAGGCCAGCTCGTCGCGCGTGGCGATGTAGGCCCCCAGCGTGGGCCGGGTCAGGAACAGCGACCCCTCCTTGGCCAGGACCTGGGGGTCGACCGGCGGGACCGGGCCGCTGGCCTGGCCGTACAGGGCCATCATGCCGCGCGGGCGCAGGGAGGCCAGGCTCTCGTCGAAGGTGGTGGCCCCCACGCCGTCGTAGACGACGTGCACACCCGAGCCGGTCAGGTCGCGCACCGCGTCGGCGAAGCCCCGGTAGCGCAGGACCTCGTCGGCGCCCGCCTGCCGGGCCAGCTCCTCCTTCTCCTCGGTGGAGACCGTGCCGATCACCCGGGCCCCGCGGAGCTTGGCGATCTGGACGAGCAGCAGGCCCATGCCCCCGGCCGCGGCGTGCACGAGCACGTCGTCGCCCGGCCGCACCTCGTGCACCGAGTGGGTCAGGTAGTGCGCGGTCAGCCCCTGCAGGGTGACGGCCGCCGCGACCTCCGGCTCCACTCCCTCGGGCAGCAGGAGCAGGTGGGAGACCGGCACCACGGCCTTCTCGGCGTAGCTGCCCATCACGTTCGCCCAGGCCACCTTGTCGCCGACGGAGACGCCCTCCACGTCCTCGCCGACCGCGGCGACCGTGCCCGCGCCCTCGTTGCCGGGGACGAAGGGGAGCGAGAGCGGGTAGCGGCCGATCCGGTGGTAGACGTCGATGAAGTTCACGCCGCTGGCGGTGACGTCGATCAGGACGTCACCGGGGTTCAGCTCGGGCTCCGGGCAGTCCGAGCAGGTGAGGACCTCGGGGCCGCCGGTGGCGGAGACGACTATGGCGCGCATCGTGCCGGGCTCCTTCGTTCGGGCGAGTGGTTCGGTCATCCCCAACTCAGATCCGATCATTCGTTGTTCCCCGGGAACCGGCCTCCGGCGGCCGTGCGGAGCCGGGCCGTCAGGGTTGTTTCTTCACGCCGGCCGGGCCGTGCATCGTGAAGTTGTCGTAGGACGTCTTCAGCACGGCGCCGCTCTTCTCCTCGACCCTGACGATCATGCCGACCTCACCGGTGGGCAGCGGGTTCTCGTCCAGGACGGAGTGCACCCGCTCACCGTTGACCCACATGCTGAGGCGCACGCCGTCCTGGCCGCCCGAGCACTCGGCCTGGAGCCGGACGGGCTTGCCCTTCTCCAGGTCCAGCTGGACGGGCGCGCTGAGGTCGCCCCCGGCGCTTTTGACGGCCCGCCGGACCCTGGCCTTGCCGGAGGTGTCCAGCAGGAACTCGTACCGGGTCGCCTCGGTGTCGTCGTCGCCCCGGCAGAAGAGCCCGTACTCACCGGCGCCGGAGCCGCCGCCGCGGACGGCGACGTCCACGCCGAGGAGGAGCCGCGCCGGGATGGCGGGGGTGGGGCTGACCGAGGGGGCGGGGGTGGGGACGGGCGTGGGAGACGGGTCGGTCAGGAAGGGGACGGGCGCGGTCACGCGCCGGACCCGGTCGTCGCCGACCACGTCGATCGCGTAGTAGCCCTCGGGCGCGGGGCCGTACTTGATCGTCTCCCCGTCGTACTTGCTGCCGGGCCAGTCGCTGCTCTGGGTGAAGTCGTCCTGGTAGAGCAGGGTCAGATCCGTCGGCGGGCCGCCGGAGGTGAGCGCGAGATAGCCGCCGACCCCCAGGGCCGCCGCGACCAGGGCCGCGACCGCCGACCCGATGACGATCTTCTTCCGCCTGGCGTCCGCGGCGGGGGAACCGGCGGCGGGCTGTCCGGGGCCGGAGGCGCGCGTCTCGCCGGGCGGCCACGCGGCGGTCGGCCCGGTCTGCCCGGGGCCGCCGGGATGGGGGGCCTGCCCCCCGTGGAAGGTCTGTCCCGCGTGAAGCGTCTGCCCCGCGTGGGTCTGCCCGGTCGGGGACGCGGGTCCGTGCTGCGCCGGTCCGGCCTGTACGGCCCCCGCCCACGGGAGGGTCCCGTGCGGCGCGGACGGACTCTGCGGCATCGGGGACCCCTGTGGCACTGGGGACCCCTGGGGCGCGGAAGGGCTCTGCGGCGTGGAAGGGCTCTGCTGCCACACCGCCTGCACGGAGTGGGCCGTCTGCTCGGGAGCGGCCGAGCGGCCGACCAGGTGGTCGAGGACCTGCTGGGCGGTGGGACGGTGCGCCGGCTCCTTGGCCATGGCGTAGGTGACCAGCTCGCGCAGGCCGGACTCCATGCCCTCCAGCACGGGGTCGCTGTTGAGCACCTGGTAGAGGACCGCGTGCAGCGCCTCGCCGCCGAACGGCGGCCGGCCGCTCGCGGCGAAGGCCACCAGGCAGCCCCAGGAGAACACGTCGCAGGCGGGGGAGACCGGCTCGCCGCGGAGCACCTCGGGAGCCATGTACCGCGGGGTCCCGATGACCTCGCCCGTCCCGGTCACCCCGCTGAGGGTGTCGAGGGCGCGGGCGATGCCGAAGTCGATCACCCGGGGGCCGACCGGGGAGAGCAGCACGTTGGACGGCTTGAGGTCGCGGTGCACGACCCCCGCGCCGTGGATCGCGGTCAGCGCGGTGGCCACGCCGACCGCCAGCGCGTCGAGGCTGGAACCGCGGAGCGGGCCGCCCGAGCGGACGGCCTCCTCCAGGTTGGGGCCGGGCACGAACTCGGTGACGACGTAGAGTTGGTCGCCGTCGAGCGCCGCGTCCAGCACCGCGGCGGTGCAGAACCGCCGGACCCGCCGGGCGGCGTCGGCCTCGCGGCGGAAGCGCATCCGGAACTGCTCGTGCTGGCTGTACTCCGAATTGATCACCTTGATGGCGACCTGCTGCTGGTCGGAGGACTGGCCGAGGTAGACGGTGCCCATGCCGCCCCGGCCCAGCCGGCCGAGCACTCGGTACTGTCCGATCTGGGGGGGATCACCCGGACTGAGGTTGTTCACCGTCATACCTGTCGCTTGTGCCGTCACGTGAGTGGTGGCTCAGCCTACCGAGGTCTGCTCCGCCGCCAGGAGTCGCAGCATCGACAGGTCCACCTGCTCCAGGTTTTCCACGGTCGTGACCACGCCGTACGGCGCCGCTCCGCCCTCCGGCGCCGTAGCCGTAGCCGAAGTCGCAGCCGTCCGAGGCTCGCCCGAGGCCGCCGCGGAACCGCCGGGGAAGGGTGCCGCCGTCCCGGGACAGCCCGGGGGCACCGCCACCACCCGGCACCCGGCCGCCAGGGCCGCCGCGATGCCGGTGGGGCTGTCCTCCACGGCCACGCAGTCCCCGGGGTCCACGCCCAGCCCGGCCGCCGCCCGCAGGTAGGGATCGGGGGCGGGCTTGCCGCGCTCGGCGTCCTCGGCGGCCACCACCAGGCGGAACCTGCCGGCTCCGACCGTGCGGAGCACGACGTCCACGATCCGCCGGGGAGAGGCGCTGACCAGGGCGATCGGCACGCCCGCCGCGCTCAGTCCGTCCAGGAGCCGGAACGCTCCCGGCAGGGGGGTCACCCCGCCCGAGACCCGCTCGGCGAAGGCGTCGGTGAGCCGGGCGGCGACCGCCCCCACCGTCACCGCCGCCCCCGCCGGACGCTCCGTTCCGCGTCCGGCCTCGGGTGCGGGCGCGGGTCCGCTGCCGGGCGAGGGCCCGCGCCCGAGACCGGAGCCGGCACGCCGTACCAGGTGGGCGGCGGTGTGCTCGACCGGGCGGCCCAGTACGGCGTCGTCGTCCGC
This sequence comes from Planobispora longispora, assembly GCF_016863135.1. GTDB lineage: Bacteria > Actinomycetota > Actinomycetes > Streptosporangiales > Streptosporangiaceae > Planobispora > Planobispora longispora. The sequence continues at coordinate 77,227 of NZ_BOOH01000044.1, read as the reverse complement.
TCCGGTCAGTTCCACGCCCATCTCCCCGGCGACCGCCGCGCACGCCTCCCGCCACAATCCCTCGGTGTCCACGAGCGTTCCGTCCATGTCGAACAGGACGGCCCGCAGGCTCACCTGGCGTCTCGCCGTACGGCGGCGCCGGACGCCTCCGTCGTGGCGCCCGCCGTACCGGCGCCGTCGGGGGAGCCGGGCCGGGAGCCGGGTGCGGCCGATTCCGGGGCGGCGGAGCCGGGGGTGGCGGCGGGCGTCTTCGGTGTGGCGCCCGCCGCATCGGCGCCGTCGGGGGAGGAGGTGCCGGGGGTGGTGACGGCCGTGGGGCGGGTGGAGGGGGCGACCAGGACGGGGCGGTGGACGAGGTCGACCGTCACCGGGGTGCCGGGGGCGAGCCGTACCGCGTCGTGGCCCGGGACGTCGGCGAGGAGCTCCAGGTCGCCGAGCCGGATCCGGAGCCGGGCGGAGGAGCCGCGGAACGACGAGGCCACGACGAGCGCCCGGTCGCCGGCCGCGGAGGGGGACCGCTCCGCGGCGGAGGCGCCGGGGACGGCCAGGGGCGTGACGACCACGGCCTCCGGCCGGACCAGCACGTCCACCTCGGGCCCCTGCGGGATCGGCCCGTCCACGGGCAGGAACCCGCCCAGGACCGTGACCTCGTCGCCGGACAGGCGGCCGGGGATGTGGTTCATGGCGCCGACGAACTCCGCCACGAACGGCGTCGCGGGCCGGTCGTAGACCTCGGCGGGCGGCCCGACCTGCTCCAGCCGTCCGGCACGCAGGACCGCGACGCGGTCGGCGATCGACAGGGCCTCCTCCTGGTCGTGCGTCACGAAGATCGTGGTGATGCCGAGGTCGAGCTGGAGCCGGCGGATCTCCTCCCGCAGTGTGACGCGGACCTTGGCGTCCAGCGCCGACAGCGGCTCGTCGAGCAGGAGCACGCGCGGCTCCAGCGCCAGCGCCCGGGCCAGGGCGACGCGCTGCTGCTGGCCGCCGGAGAGCTCGTGCGGGTAGCGCCCGCCGTGCTCGGGCAGGCCGACCAGCTCCAGCAGCTCGGCCGCGCGGGCGTGCCGCCGGGCGGCGGGGACCTTGCGCACCCGCAGGCCGAACGCCACGTTGTCGCGGGCGTTCAGGTTGGGGAAGAGCGAGTAGGACTGGAAGACCATGCCCGCGTCCCTGCGGTTGGCGGGCAGGCGGGTGATGTCCTTGCCGTCGATCAGCACCGCGCCCGCGTCGGGGTGCTCGAAGCCCGCGACGCAGCGCAGCGCCGTGGTCTTGCCGCAGCCCGAGGGGCCGAGCAGCGCCATCAGCTCACCGGGCTCGACGGCGAGGTCCAGCCCGTCCAGGGCGACCGTGGAGCCGAACACCCGGCGCAGTCCCCGGAACTCGACGCCGGAGGTCTTCATCGTGAGTCCTTTCGCTTGGTCCCCGCGCCGGACAGGACCAGCAGCAGCAACCAGGTGATGAGCAGGCTGAGGATCGAGACGGCCACCGAGAGCCGGCCGTTCGCCCCGGAGATCGTCACGATCCAGACCGGGAAGGTCTGGTAGCCCAGCAGCGCCGCGACGGTGTACTCGCCCAGCACCAGAGCGAGGGTGAGGAACGAGGCGGAGGCGATGGCCGGGCGCAGGTTGGGGACGATCACGCGGAACATCACGTGCGGCCACGAAGCGCCCAGGTTGCGGGCGGCCTCCACGAGCGTGCGCACGTCGATGGCGCGCAGCCCGGCGTCCAGCGACCGGTAGACGAACGGCAGGCCCAGCACCACGTAGGCCATGACGAGCACCACGGGGAACGTCTCGTTCTGGATCGCGATCAGCGTCGCCCAGAACGGCGTGGTGGCCAGGTACTCCGGGCCCCAGCGGAGCACGGTGCTGATCCCGGTCACGAAGGTGATCGGCGGGACGACCAGAGGGAGCGTGCAGAGCACCTCCAGCACCGGCCCGAGCCGGGGCGCGCCGAGCCGTACGGCGAGCATCGCCGGCAGGGTGAGCGCCAGCACCACCGCGATCGTGGTCGCGGCCAGGGCGAGGGAGAGCAGCATGCTCGTCGCGAAGCCCTGGGCGGTGAGGATCTCCGCGTAGGTGGACAGGGAGAATCCCTGCCGCTCGTTGTGGACGGTGAACCAGAACGAGGCGCCCATGGGGACCAGGAAGTAGACCGCCGCGACGATCAGGACGACTCCGCGCCAGGCGCGCCTGCGCGCCGGACGTCCCGCCCGGCCCGGGGGGCCCGCGGTCGCGGGGGCCTCGCCGGTGTCTCCCGGAAGGATCGGGGTCACCGCAGCCATCGGCCGCTCCTCCTCTGCAGGGGCAGGTAGACCGCCATCACGAGCACCGCCACGACGATCATGTCGAGGCTGAGCGCGAGCGCGATGTTCTCGTGGCCGATCAGCACGTCACCGGTGAGCGCGTCGGCGATCTGCAGGGTGACCAGCGGGATCGTGCTGCCGACCATCGCCTTGGCGGTGGCGTAGGCCGCGAAGGCGCCGCCGAACAGCAGCACCGTGCCGCCGAGCAGCGAGGGGGCCAGAACGGGCACGCCGACGTGCCGCCAGTACTGCCAGGCGGTGGCGCCGTTGTTGCTGGCCGCCTCCCGCCACTGCGCCTTCAGCCCGTCCAGCGCGGGCACCATGACCAGCACCATCAGCGGGATCGAGAAGTACAGGTAGACCAGGGCCAGGCCCCAGAAGGTGTAGAGGCTCCAGCCGTAGGCGTCCAGGCCGAGGGCCTGGGTGAGCACGCCCGAGTTGCCCAGCGTGGCGACCCAGGTGAACGCCAGCGGCACGCCCCCGAAGTTGGCCAGCACGCCCGAGGCGGTCAGCACCGTCTCGCGCAGCGCCCGGAACCGGGCGGTGACCACCGCCTGGGCGAGGAAGGTGCCCAGGAGCGCGCCGAGCAGCGCGACCACGGCGGACAGCTGCACGCTGCTGAGCAGGGTGCTCAGGTAGGCGCCCTGGAGGCTCTCGGTCAGGTTGGCGGCGCTGAAGGACGAGAGGCGGGTCTGCGGGTCGCGGACGGTGAAGGCGCCCAGCACCAGCGCGACCGCGGGGATCCCGAACGCCAGCGCGGTGAAGGCGAGCAGGGGGACGGCCGCCGGCCAGCTCCCGGAGCGGGCGCGGCGGCCGCGGGCCCGGGGGCGGCCGCCGTCCGCGGCGGCCGCGTGCCCGGGCTCACCGGGGTCTCCGGCGTTTCCGGAACCCCCGGCGTTTCCGGAACCCCCGGTGTTCCCGGCGCCCCCGGTGTTCCCGGCGAGCGTGACCATCATCCGGCGACCGCGGCGCCCCAGCCGGTGGCCAGGACTTCCTTGGCCTTGTTGATCTGGGCCTCGGTGGGGAAGGACGGCTCGCCCTCGACCGGGGGCAGATTGGCCTCGGCGGTCTTGTCCACCGAGCCGTCGGCCTGCATCGCGGGCAGCAGCACCGGGCGGGCGAAGCCGCCGAGGTAGAGGTTCTGGCCCTCGGGGCTGTAGAGGAACTCCTGCCACAGGCGGGCGGCGGCCGGGTGCGGGGCGTCCTTGTTGATCGCCTGGGCGTAGAGCTGGAAGTACTTGCCGTCGGTGGGGACGACGGTCTTCCACTCGATGCCCTTGTCGGCCATCACGGGGGCGTAGGCGGCGTTGTTGTAGTCCCAGTCGATGCTGATCTGGGTCTCGCCCTTCTCGATGGTGGCCGGGGTGGTCTCCACCGGGTTGAAGTTGCCCGCCTCCTTCAGCTTCTTGAAGAAGTCCAGGCCGGGCTGGATGTCGTCGAAGGAGCCCTCGTTGGCCAGGGCCGCGGCGAAGACGCCGCCGAAGGCCGAGCCCGACTGCGTCGGGTTGCCGTTCAGCGCGACCTTGCCCTTGTACTCCGGCTTGAGCAGGTCGGCGAAGGTCTCCGGGCACTTGGCGATCTTCTTGGCGTCGCAGCCGATCGAGATGTAACCGCCGTAGTCGTTGGTCCAGAGGCCGTTCGGGTCCTTCTGGTTGGCGGGAATCTTGTCCCAGGTCTGCACCTTGTAGGGGGCGAACAGGCCCTCGGCCGCGCCGCTGATGGCGAAGGACTGGCCGATGTCCAGCACGTCGGGGGCGCGGTCCTGGCCCTTGCGGGTCTTCACCGCGTTGATCTCGTCGGCGCTGGAGGCGTCGGGGGTCTCCTCCTCGATCTCGATGCCGTACTTCGCCTTGAAGGCCTCGATGATCTTTCCGTAGTTGGCCCAGTCGTGCGGCAGGGCGATGACGTGGAGCTTGCCCTCCTTCTTGGCGGCCTCGACGAGCTTGTCCAGCCCGCCGAAGTCGGCGGCGGAGGCGGCGGTCCTGGCGTTCACCCCGGGGGCGGACCCGCTGCCGGCGGCGCCTTCGGGAGTGTCGGTCTGCGGGGCGGCCCCGCACGCCGCGACCCCCGCCAGGAGGAGCGCGGCCAGGCCGGTCGTACGGATTCGGGAAGCGATCACGATGTCTCCCAGAGGGGGTGTCGCGCGATATGTCACGAAACTAAGCGAACTTGTCTGAACAAGCTAGGCCCAGCACCTCGGCCCTCGGTTTCCGGCGGATGAACAGCCGAGGTACATGCGTGGAATGCGAGAACCGTCCCTTTGTCGATGATCGATCCTTGCTTACTGTGGAGGCGGAGTCGACGGGTCGGTGCGCACAGGGAGGGAGCCATGGTCGCCCGGTACGCGCAGATCGCCGGAGAGCTGCGTGACGCGATCACGCGCGGCGAGTACGCCGTGGGCGCCCAGCTGCCCTCCGAGGCCGAGCTCGCCGTCCGGTTCGCGGTCTCGCGCGGCACCATCCGCCAGGCGGTGGCCGTGCTCGGCGCCGAGGGGCTGGTCGGCTCCCGGCAGGGGGCCAGGCGCATCGTGCTCGGACGCGAGCGCAGCCAGAGCTTCGCCGAGCTGCACAGTTTCGCCCAGTGGGCGTGGTCGATGGGCTACGAGGTCGGCGGCCGGGTGCTCCGGCAGCGCCGCCGGGCCGCGAGCGCCGCCGAGGCCGCCCGGCTGGCCCTGCGGCCCGGCGAGCCGGTCCTGGCGGTGCTCCGGCTCCGCTCGCTGGAGGGCGAGCCGGTGATGCTGGAGCGCACGGTCTACGCGGGGTGGATCGCCCCGGCCGTCGAGCGCCTCGACGCCGACTGCGCGTCCGTCACCCAGGCCCTCCACGAGAGCGTGGGGCTGGTCTTCGCCTACGGGGAGCATCTCCTGGACGCCGTCGCGGCGGGGAGCGAGGACTCCCGGCTGCTGGCCGTACGGCGGGGCGGCCCGCTGCTGCGGCAGCGGCGGGTCACCACCACCCCCGAGGGCCGGCCGGTCGAGTGGTCCGACGACCGCTACCGGGCGGGCAGCGTGGCCTTCGGCATCCGCAACTCGGTGGACGTCAACCCCCTCGTCCGGCAGGTGGGGGAGCTGCGCCCGTCCCCGTGAGGCGAGGGGAGGGCCGTCCGCCCGGCGATCGGCCGGGACTTGCGCCGGCACCCCGTGTGAACGTATGTTCGATAGGCGAAGGCCCGTCTTCCCCCGGGCGATCGTCTCGGAACAGCAGGGGGAAGATCCACCTTGAGCAGACTCTACGGCGACCCGATCGAGGTCTGGACCCGTGAGGGGGAGCCGATCCAGTTCGTCTGGCAGGACCGGCTCTACGCCGTCCGCCGGGTGGTCGACCACTGGGTGGTCGCCCGTGAGTGGTGGAAGATCTCCGAGGACGACCCGGGAGAGCGCCGCTTCTGGCGGGTCGAGGCCAGCCCCGGCCGCCGCCTGGGCACCTACGAGCTCCGCTTCGACACCGCGGGCGACGGCTGGCTGCTGGTCAGGGCGTGGGAGCGCTGAAGCGCGGCGCCGCCCGCGGGCCGAGGCGCGGGCGACGGCTCACGGACGGTTCGCAGGTCAAGGCGTGGGAGCGCTGAGATCCGGGACGGCCTGCGCGATGGCGTGCGACTCCTTGATCCGGCGCCGGTGCCGGGCGCCGGACGTCTGAGCCGCGGTGATCTGCTGGACGGTCGCCGCGCACAACACCGCCGCCAGGGCCACCGCCGCCAGCTCGGCCGGGCCGAGACCGGTCAGGCCCGCCTCCGCCCGCGGGCTGAACGGCAACCGCACGATCAGGGCGGCCGCGGTCAGCCAGCTCGTCCACCAGGCGGCGAGCAGGACCAGCCAGTGACTGCGACGGCCCTCGGCCGGGCGGCAGCCCTGCCAGAGGCGGTCCAGCAGCACCGGCGGGGCGGCCAGGTTGAGCACCGGCACGAACCAGCCCGCCAGCAGCGACCTCATCGACGGGGCGGCGGAGCCGGAGCCCGGTCTGATCCGGACGAGCCAGAGCAGGTAGGTGGTGATCACGAAGATCGTGGTCACCGCGGCGAACAGGATCAGGAGAGCGAAGACGGTCGCGGCCCCGGCGACGGCCCGGGCCCCGGATGCCTGGGCGTCGGAGCCGAACGCCGATATCTCCAACGCCAGCCGTACACCCCGGACCTGTTCGAACACGACGAGGGCGGCGACGGAGAGTACTTGGGCGGCCAGAGCCGCGTAGACCGCCGAAGCGGATCTCCGGCGTGAGGGCGAGACAGGGCGCATGGTGAATCTCCCCCCGGCATGCGCTGAAGGACCTGCCCTTCTTCTATCCCTCCGGGAGCTTTTCCAATCAACTCACCACGCCGGACTCCCACGCCCAGGCGGCGACCTCCACGCGGTTCCTTAACCCCAGCTTGGCCTGGACACTGCCCAGGTGCGTCTTGACCGTCGACAGCGAGACGAACAGCTCCGCGGCGACCTCCTGGTTGGTCCGCCCCCGGGCCACCAGCCGGACCACGTCGAGCTCCCGCTCCGTCAGCGGGTCGGGGAGCGGCCGGACGGCCCGGCCGGCCGGGGGACGGGCCAGGTGCTCCAGCAGCCGTACGGTCACCGACGGCGAGACCAGCGCGTCCCCGGCCGCCGCCGCCCGGATCGCCTCGACCAGCAGCGCCGGGCCGCTGTCCTTGAGCAGGAACCCGGTCGCCCCCGAGCGCAGCGCCCCGTAGACGTACTCGTCGAGGTCGAAGGTGGTGACGATGACCACCCGCAGCGGATCGGGGACCCCGGGCCCGGCGAGGATCCGGGTGGCCTCCAGCCCGTCCAGCCTCGGCATCCGGATGTCGAGCAGGCACACGTCGGGTCGGAGCCGCCGCGCCTGCTCGATCGCCTCGGCGCCGTCCGCTGCGGTCGCCACGACCTCCATGTCCGGCTGGGCGTCCAGGATCATGCGGAAGCCGGTCCGCACGAGCTCCTGGTCGTCGGCGATGAGAACCCGAATCGTCACGTGATCGATTCTGCCAGCCGCGGGGTGGCACGGGACCATCGGCCGTTCGGACGAGGCCGCCGCCGGGGGATCGGACGCCCGGCCGATCCGCGACGGCGCCTCCGGACGGGAGAGTCGTCACCATGACGAACGTTGTTCTTGAGGGGTTCGATCTGGTGAAACGGTTCGGCTCGACCGTGGCGCTGGACGGCGTCGGGCTGGCGGTCGGGCGCGGCGAGGCCGTGGCGATCATGGGGCCGAGCGGGTCGGGGAAGTCCACCCTGCTGCACTGCCTGGCGGGGATCACCCGGCCGGACACGGGCGAGGTGCGGCTGCTCGGGCAGCGGGTGGACGCGATGGGGGAGCGGCAGCGCAGCGCCCTGCGCCGGACCCGCTTCGGGTTCGTGTTCCAGTTCGGCCAGCTCCTGCCCGAGCTTCCGGCCGAGGAGAACGTCGCGCTGCCCCTCATGCTCGGCGGGGTGTCCCGGGGCGAGGCCGTGCGGCGGGCGCGGGGCTGGTTCGGCCCGCTCGGCCTGGGCGGCATGGAGGGGCGGCGGCCCGGCGAGCTGTCCGGCGGGCAGGCCCAGCGGGTGGCGATCGCCCGCGCGCTGGTCACCCGGCCCGCGGTGGTCTTCGCCGACGAGCCGACCGGCGCGCTCGACCAGACCACCGGCCACGACACGATGCGCCTGCTGGTGGAGGCGACCCGGGGCAACGACGCCTCGCTGGTGGTGGTGACCCACGATCCGCAGGTGGCGCGCTGGTGCGACCGCACGGTGGAGGTCCGCGACGGCCGCGTCCTCCCGGGCACGGGCAGGGGCATGGCCGCCGGGCCGTACTCCGGGCACGACGTGCAGGGGCACTCCGGGCATGACGTGCAGGGGCGCCCCGGCCATGACGGACCGGGGTCCCTGACCCGGATCCTCCCCGGGGGGAACGGATGAGCGGGCCGCTGGGACTGAGCTGGCGGCTGCTGCGCGGCGGCGGCCGCCGGGGGCTGCTGGGCGCGGGACTGACCGCGGTGGCGGTGGCGGTCAGCACCGCGCTTCTGATCTTCTCCGTCTCCGCCAACGTGGCTTTCCAGGGCAGGGCCGAGCGGGAGGCGTGGCGCAATCCGGTCGCCGTGGGCACGGCGGCCGTGGCCGTGCAGGCGGTGCACAAGGACTACGTGCGCGACCGGACCGTCACGGTCGTGGATCTGGCCGTGCTGAAGCCCGGGGCGGCCCCGCCGCCCGGCCTGGACCGGCTTCCCGCCCCGGGGGAGGTCTGGTTCTCCCCGGCGCTGGCGGAACTCGCCCGCGAGCTCCCGGCCGGCGAGCTCGCCGGCCGGTTCCCGGAGAAGGTCGCCGGGACCGTCGGGGACGAGGCGCTGGTCCACCCCGGCGAGCTGGTCGCGGTCCGCGGCCAGGCGCCGGACTCTCCGATCATGACCGCCGCGGTCGCCGGAGACCCGCGCGACGGGTTCCCGCCGACGCGGGTGGCGGACTTCACCGGCGCGCCCTCGCCCGACGCGCAGGCGTACCAGGCGCTCGCGCTGATCGCGACCGTGCTCATGGCCGTGCCGCTGCTGGTGTTCGGGGGCGCGGCGGCCCGGCTCACCGTGGCCCGACGCGACCAGCGGCTGGCCGCGCTCCGGCTGGTCGGCGCCACCCCCGGGCAGGTGGTGACGATGACCGTCGCCGAGGCGATGATCACCGCGGCCGCCGGCGCGGTCGCGGGCACGGTCCTGTACGGCCTGCTCACCCCGTTGCTGGCCGGGATCGAGATCGGGGGCGGCGCCTGGTTCGCCGCGGACCTGTGGCCGGGCGTGCCGTACACGCTCGCCGTCCTGGGGGCCGTGCCGCTGCTCGTCGGCCTGTCCGCCGTCGTCGGGCTGCGCCGGGTGGTGGTCAGCCCGCTGGGCGTGGCCCGGCGGGAGACCCCGCCGGCCATGCGGTTCGTCCGGATCGTCGCGCTGCTGGCCGTCCTGGCGGTGGTGCCCACGCTCGGCGCCGGCTCCGCGGCCGGGGTGGTCGCCGTCGTGCTCGGCCTGGCCTTCCTCGCCATCAACCTGGCCGGGCCCTGGGTGGTCGGTGTGATCGGCAGGATCACGGCCGGGACGGCGCGCGGACCCGCCCGCCTGCTGGCCGGGCGCCGCCTGGTCGACGACCCGAAGGCGGCCTGGCGGACCGTGAGCGGTGTGGCCATGACGGGGTTCGTGGCGGGCTTCATCGGGTTCCTGAGCCCCGCGAGCGACCTTCTGGGGGACGCGGACCCCGCCACCCTGCGCGTCACGGTCCCCGCCGCCCAGGCGTCCCGGTTCACCGCCGAGGCGCGCGAGCGCCTGACGGCGGCGGGCGTTCCGGCGCGGGTGGAGGTCACCGGCAAGGGCGAGGACAAACTGCTCACCGTCGAGGTCGGGAGGACGGCGGGGGACGGCGGGACGGAGAGCGGAGGCGGCTCCGCCACCGGGAAACCCGCCGCCGAGAAAGCCGCCACCGGGAAACCCACCGGTGAGGAGACCGTCGCTGAGAAGAGCGCCGGTCCGGGGACGGGGCGGGCGGACGAGGCGGTGATCGACCGGGCCAGGACGGCGCTCGACGGGCTGGTGCCCGGCCGCACGGCCACCTCCGCCGCCGACGAGGAGCGCTTCGGCGTCCTGCTGCTGAAGGACGTCGGCACCGGCACCGTCGTCGTGCTCACCGTCTCCTTCCTGGTCGCCGTCGTCAGCGCCGGGATCACCGCGGCCTCCTCGATCCTCGACCGCAGGCAGACCTACGCCCTGCTCCGGCTGGCGGGCACTCCGCTGGAGGTCCTCAACCGGGCGCGCCGCGCCGAGACGCTCGTCCCGCTGGCGGTCATGGGCGGCGGCTCCATCGTGATCGGGATGTTCTGCGCCGTGCCGTTCTCGATCTCCTCGGTGAACGTCGGCGGGATGACCATCCTGCTGATCTGCGTGACCCTCGGCTTCGCCGGGGTGATCGGCGCGGGCGCGGCGAGCGCCCCGCTGCTCCGCTCGGTCACCGCCGACCCCGCCCCGCGCCCGGACTGAGGACTTCGCCCCGCGTCCGGGACTGAGGACTTCGCCCCGCGCCCGGAGCGGAGGACCCGGCCCGTGTCCGGAGCGGGGGACCGGTCCGGGAGGATTTCTCGCCCGGACCGGTAATCGAGGGCGCCGGGGAGGGACTACTGGATGTGGACGATCCCGAAGCGCGGTTCACCGCGCTGTACGACCGGCATTACCGGAGCGTGCTCGGCTACGCGCTGCTGCGGGCCGAGCGGCAGGCGGCCGAGGACGTCGCCAGCGAGACCTTCCTGATCGCCTGGCGGCGGCTGGACGGCGTGCCGGACCAGCCGCTGCCCTGGCTGCTGGGCGTGGCCCGCAACCTGCTGCGCAAGCACCACGAGCGCGGACGGCGGTGGGTGACCCCCGCCGAGCGGCTCGCCGCGCTGACCCAGGAGAACGATGTGGCGGACGAGGTCTCCGAACGGCGGATGGCGCTGGAGGCGCTCGCCGTACTCCCCGAGCACGAGGTCGAGGCGGTGATCCTGGCCAGCTGGCACGGCCTGGGCCCGGCCGAGGCCGCCAAGGTCGCGGGCTGCTCGGCCCGCGCGTTCTCGGTCCGTCTGCACCGCGCCCGCCGCCGCCTGGCCGACGCGATGAACCTCGCCCGCACGACCCTTCAGGAGCAGAGATGACGACCGACGACGACCTGATCGTGGCCCTGCGTCCCGACGACGTCCTGGACGAGACCTACCGGCGCCGCCGCGAGGCCGACCTCGCCCGCGCCCTGGCCGAGCCCCGGCGTCGCGCCTTCCTCCGCGTCCGTCCGCTGCCGCGGGTGACGCGCCTGACGCTGGCGGGCACGGCCGTCGCGGGACTGGTCGCGGCCGTGGCCGTCCCGGCGGCCGTGAGCGGCACGGCGGCCTCCGGCGGGCCGGGCGGGGGCCGGCCCGCCGAGCCCGCCGGGCAGGTCACGGCGGCCCAGCCCCGCCTCCCCGAACCCTCCACCGCGCCCACCGCCGTGCCCACCGTGACGCTCGACGCCCGCTCGCTCCTGCTGGCGGGGGCGGAGCGGGTGGCGGACGAGGGCGCGGCGCGGGGCCGCTACTGGTTCGAGCGGACCCGGACCTTCGAGCCGGTGGAGTCCGGCGCGGTGGTCGCGCGATCCGACGAGTTCTGGTACGACGGGCGCGACGGCCGGGGGCTGCTCAACCAGGACGTCGAGGTCGCCTTCGCCGACCGGGCCGACGAGGCCGCCTGGAAGGAGAAGGGCTCCCCGTCCCTGTGGCCGGGGCCGCGGCGGCGGGACTTCTCCCGGATCTCGCTGCGGTGGCAGGTCGGCGGCCGGACCCTGACCATGGACGAGGTCCGGCGGCTGCCCGGCGAGGCCGGGGAGCTCGAAGGGTGGCTGCGCTCGGCGCACCGGGACGGCGGGAGCGGATCCTTCACGTCCTTCGCGTTCACGGCGGCGCGCTACCTGCTGTCCTCACCCGCGTCCCCGGCCACCCGCGCCGCGGTGCTGCGGATCCTCGCCGACCAGCCGGGCCTCGCCCTGGAGCGGGACGTCACCGACCCGCTCGGCCGCCCCGGCGCGGCGATCACCACGGCCGGCGGCGACGTCCGGCTGGTCGTCGACGAGTCCGGGGCGCGCCTGCTGGCCTTCGAGTACCGCGGTCCGGACGAGGACCCGCGGGGGAGGCCGGACGAGGACCCGCGGGGGAGGCCGGACGGGGACGGGGAGGACGGCGCGGGCGAGAAGGCCCGCGGCGACCGTGCCGTGCGCATCCCCTTCCGCAGGGGGCTCACGGTCGCCTACGAGTCCTCCGGCTGGGTCGCCGCCCCCGGCGTCCGCCCCGGGACGGAGTGACCCGCGTCCGCAGGCCGGGGGCGCTCACCGCCGCGTCTCCAGGCCCTCCACGTAGCGGCGCATGTCGTCCAGGTACCCCTCGACGGCCAGGGAGCGGGGGGCCGCGAGGGCGAGGACGAGCGCCCGGAGCTCCGAGTCCTCGACGTCCTTGGGCACCATGGAGTGGGTGGCGTCCGGATAACGCCTGACCTGGAGCTGGCCGGGCCGGGTCAGGAGCCTGCGGTAGGTGTCCTCGGTCTCGCCGGTGTCGACGTTGACGTCATGCCCGCCCAGCATCAGCAGGACCGGGGTCCGCATCTCGGCCAGGTCGTCGGAGGCGTCGGAGGTGTGGTTGGCCGTGATGAACCGCCAGCGGTCGGCCGTCATGCCGTCCACGTCGCCGACGGCGGCCCGGTACCGCTCGAAGGTGGAGCCCTCGCGCAGGTGCTCCAGCGTCTCGTCGCTGCGGGCCACCGCGGCCCTGGTCTCCTCCGGCGAGGCGCCGCGCTCCTTCAGCTCGGCCAGCAGGTTGTAGCGTCCCTGCCGGAGCCAGTTGATCGCCGGGGAGACGGCGATGACGAACTTCAGCTCGGGCATGCGCGCGGCGACCTTGGGCAGCACCCAGCCGGCCTGGCTGGCGCCCCACAGCCCGATCCGCGCCGGGTCGATGTCCGGCAGCTTCTTCGCCCAGGCGATGGCGGCCATGGTCTCCTCCGCCCGGTCCTCCATGCTCTGGTGCAGCCAGTTGCCCGGAGCGCCGCCCAGTCCCGGCTTGTTCCACGACAGCGACGCGTAGCCCGCCCGTGCGAGCGCCTCCCACGCCGGGCGGTAGAAGGTCTCGTGCGTGGCGTCGATCGGACCGTCCCCGTGGACGAAGACCACCAGCCCGTACGGCCCCCGCCCCCCGGTCGGCCGGGCGAGCACCCCCTTCAGCGGCTGCGCGCCGCCGGTGACGGTCACCTGCTCCTCCCGGATGTCGTAGGTGTTCTGGTACGCCACCCACCCTCCGCCCGCCAGGAGCAGCGTCGCGACGGCCACCAGGGAGGACAGCAGCCGACGCGGCCACCGGCGGCGCCGTCCGGCCGCCGGAGTGGATGAGGATGGTCCGGGACTCATTGCGTCTCCATCGTTCAAAAGAAAAACTATCGTTACGAAAACGACCGTAACATATTTGATAGATACGAGAGGCGGGGAGATGTCCGGCAGGCGTGAGGAAGAGCGGGAGGACGGGCGCGGCGACGGTGGCGTGGAGGTCCCGACCCGGATCCTGGTGGAGGGGATGGTCCGCGAGGACGGGACCGTCGACGCCGGAGAGCTCTACGCCGTGGCGGGCGCCCTGGGGATGACCGACCAGCAGGTGCGGCTGTGCGTCAAGCGGCTCGTCGCCGAAGGACGGCTCACCCAGGAGGGGCGGGGTCGCAGGGCGCTGCTGCGGGCGGCCGACGACGTCCGGCGGTCGATCGCCCCCAACGCCGAGTTCATGCGGCACATGTACCGCCAGGACCGCGGGCGGGCCCCCTGGGACGGAGTGTGGCACCTGGCGGGGTTCGCGGTGCCGGAGGCGGCCAGGTCAGCCCGGGACGCGTTGCGGGAGGTCATCGTCGGCCTCGGCGGCGCGCCCGTGCACGGCGGCCTGTACGTCTCGCCGAACGACTGGGGGGAACTCGTCGAGGCCGAGGCCGGCCGGCTCGGCGTCGCCGGGTACGTCACCCTCCTCACCAGCGGCGACCTGAGTGTCGGCGGCGAGCGCGACCCGCGCGCGCTGGCCGCCCGCCTCTGGCCCCTGGACCGGATCGCCCGGGCCCACGAACGGCTCCGCGAGGTCGCCGAGTCCCGCCTGGCCCGGCTGCGCGGTCCTGAGCCCCTGCCGCGGGAGGAGGTGCTCACCATCGCGATCGAGCTCGCCGCGGAGTTCACCCGCGCGGTCGAGCCCGATCCGCTCCTGCCTCCCGAGCTGCTCCCCCGCCCCTGGCCGGGTGTGCGGGCACGGGCCCTGGTCGCCCGGTGCTGGGAGGAACTGCGGCGGGCCGATCCCGCCGGCGCGCCGAGTCTGTTCCGCGTCTACGGCGACGTCGTGCGAGAGATCGTCGAAGGTGCGGGGGAGGAGTCGTGGCCGGGCGACGCTAGCCCAGGACGAGATCCCGGATGATCTTCAGGGAGGGCTCGTCGTGGGGGCCCATGACGAGCAGGGTGCTCACCGGGCTCTTGCGCCACGGCTCCAGGCGCTCGCGGATGCGGCCGGGCGGGCCGACCAGGGAGATGCCGTCGGCCAGCTCGTCGGGGATCGCGGCGAACGCCTCGTCTCTGCGCCCGGCCAGGTAGAGCGCCTGGATCTCCTCGGCGGCCTCGGCGTAGCCCATCCTGCCGATGATGTCGGCGTGGAAGTTGCGGCTCTTGGCCCCCATGCCGCCGATGTAGAGGGTGAGCATCATCTTCACCCCGTCCAGGGCGGCCCGCACGTCGTCGGTGATCACGGTCATGACCATCGCCGCGATGTCGAAGTCCGGGCCGGCCCCGGCCAGGGACGGCCCGTACATCTGCTCGACCTTCTCGGGGAAGACGAAGAGCGGGAGCCAGCCGTCGGCGATCTCGGCGGCGAGGGCGACGTTCTTCGGCCCCTCGGCGCCCAGGTAGAGGGGGATCTCCGGGCGCAGGGGATGGGTGATGAGCTTCAGCGGCTTGCCGAGACCGGTGGCGCGCCCGCGCCCGGGGCCCGACCCCGCGCCCTCCGCGGGCAGCGGGAGCGGGTAGTGCTCGCCGTCGCTGGTCACCGGCTCCTCGCGGCGCCACACCTTGCGCATGATCTCGACGTACTCGCGGGTGCGAGCCAGCGGTCTGCCGAACGGCATGCCGTACCAGCCCTCGACCACCTGCGGCCCGGACGCGCCGACGCCGAGCAGCAGCCGTCCGCCGGTCAGGTGGTCCAGCGTCATCGCGGTCATCGCGGTCGCCGCCGGGGTCCTGGCCGACAGCTGCACCACCGAGGTGCCCAGCTTGATGCGCGAGGTCCGCGCGCCGTACCAGGCCAGGGGGGTGAAGGCGTCGCTGCCGTAGGCCTCCGCGGTCCAGACGGACCCGTATCCCAGGCGTTCGGCGGCCTGGACGAGCTCGGTGGCGTCGACGGCGTTCCGCTGCCAGTAGCCGAGGTTCAGACCGAGGTTCAAGTCGGTGGTCATATCGGGCCTTCCGGTCGGGTACGGCTCCGTAATTAGAACACGTTCTAGCTTCGCGGTCGAGAGGGGAGTGTCGGGGGTCAACCTTTGGGGAAACGTGAACGTGTGCTGAACGCCGCTCGCAAGGTGCTGTGCCTGATACTGCTGTTCATGCTGGGTGCCTCCGGGGGGCTCCCCGCGGTGGCGCAGGTGCGGGACCGGCCGAACATCGTGCTCATCCTGACCGACGACCTGGGCACCGGCGATCTGGAGAGATTTCCGAATATCTGGAACGAGTTCATTCACGCGGGCGCCGGGTTCGAGCGGTTCTTCGTCCCCAACTCCTGGTGCTGCCCGTCCCGCGCCTCCATCCTCCGCTCCCAGTACGTCCACAGCCACGGCGTGCTGACCAACACCGCGCCGGAGGGGGGATTCACCCGCTTTCACGACTCAGGTCTGGAACGTTCCACCATCGGGACGTGGATGCGGCAGGCCGGATACCGCACCGCGCTGATGGGCAAATACCTCAACCACTATCCGGGCGAGGCCGATCCCGCCCACGTGCCGCCGGGATGGGACGAATGGCACGTGCCGGTGCGCCGCCTCTATGAGGAGTACGGCTACACGCTCAACGAGAACGGCGTGCTGAAGGGGTACGGCTCCGCGCCCGAGGACTACCTGACCGACGTCCTGAGCGCGAAGGCCAACGCGTTCGTCTCCCAGGGCGACGAGCCGTTCTTCCTCTACCTCGCCCCGGTCGCCCCCCACCTGCCCGCCAACCACGCCCCCCGGCACCGCGACGCCTTCGCCGGCGTCACCGCCCCCCGGGGCCCCTCCTTCGACCAGGCGGACGTGTCCGCCGAGCCCGAGTGGCTCCGCTCGCGCGAGCGCTTCACGGCGAGGGAACTGGCGAAGATCGACCGCGTCCACCGCGACCGGCTCCGGGCCATGCTCGGCGTGGACGACATGGTGGGCGCCCTGGTGGAGACGTTGCGCGCGGCCGGGAAGCTGGAGGACACCTACCTGTTCTTCGGCTCCGACAACGGATTCCACCTGGGCGAGCACCGGCTGTCCCAGGGCAAGACGACGCCGTACGACGAGGCGATCAGGGTGCCGATGTTCGTCCGGGGGCCCGGGATCGAGCAGGGGCGGGTCATCGAGGAGGTCGGCTCGACCGTGGATCTCGCCCCCACCTTCGCCCACCTCGCCGGGGCCGCGCTGCCCCCGTTCGTGGAGGGCCGCTCCCTGCTGCCGCTGCTGCGCGGCTGGGTCCCCGCCTCCTGGCGGCAGAACGTGCTGGTGGAGTTCCACCGTCCGGCGGACGAGGCGTCGGGCCGCCAGACCCCGGTCCCGGCGTATCGGGCGATGCGCACCGCCCGGCACACCTTCGTCCGCTACGAGACCGGCGAGTACCAGCTCTACGATCTCGACAGCGATCCCTACCAGCTCCGCAACCTCGCCGGGGTCGTCCCGCGGGAGGTGATCGCCGAGTTCGACCGCCGGCTCGACGCGCTGGCCGCCTGCTCCGGCGCGGGCTGCCGGGAGGCCGACGCCGTCCCCTCCCCGGACTTCGTCGTCCTGCCGCAGGGCTGGAACCTGACCGTGAGCTGATCGGCGGCCGAACCGTACTGTGGTCGCACCACCGGACGGAAGGAGCGCCGTGCGCGTCGCCCTGTTCATCACGTGTGTCAACGACACGCTGTTCCCCGGAACCGGGAGGGCGGTCGTGACGCTGCTGCGCCGCCTCGGATGCGAGGTCGGGTTCCCCCGGGCCCAGACCTGCTGCGGCCAGATGCACCTCACCACCGGATACCCGCGGGAGGCGGCCCGGCTGGCCCGGCGTCTCACGGACGTCTTCGCCGGCTACGACGCGGTCGTCACCCCCTCCGGGTCCTGCGCGGCCATGGTCCGCGAGCAGTACCCCCGGCTGGCCCGCACCGCGCCGGGGCCGTCCTTCGCCGAGGCGGTGGCGGAGACGGCGCCGAAGGTCCACGACCTGTCGGAGTTCCTGGTCGACGTCCTCGGGGTGACCGACGTCGGCGCCTCCTTCCCGCACCGGGTGGTCTACCACCCGACCTGCCACTCCCTGCGCGGGCTCCATCTCGGCGACCGCCCCGCCCGGCTGCTGCGGAGCGTCCGGGGCCTGGAGCTGGTCCCGCTCCCGGGCGCGGAGGAGTGCTGCGGCTTCGGCGGCACCTTCGCCGTCAAGAACCCGGCCGTCTCCGCCGCCATGTGCGCCGACAAGGTGCACAACGTCATGGCCGCCGGCGCCGAGGTGCTCTGCGCCGCCGACAACTCCTGCCTGATGCACATCGGCGGAGCCCTGCGCCGCCAGCGCGCGGGGGTGCGGATCATGCACCTGGCCGAGATCCTCGCCGCGACCGGTGACGACCCCCCGCCGGGACCCGGGGCCGGGACGGGGAAGGGCGCCGAGGCGGGGAAGGGCGAGGGCGTGGGGAAGGGAGCCGTCCGGTGAGCGGGACCTTCCTCGGCATGCCCGCCTTCCCGCGGAACGCCGCGGCGGCCGTACAGGACTCCCAGCTCCGCTTCAACCTGCGCAAGGCCACGCGCACCATCCGCGGCAAACGGGCCGCGGTGGTCGGCGAGCTGCCCGACTGGGCCGCGCTCCGGGAGGCGGGCAAGCAGATCAAGGACCACACCCTGCGCAACCTGGACCGCTACCTCCTCCAGCTGGAGGAGGCCGTCACGCGGGCCGGCGGCCACGTCCACTGGGCGGCCGACGCCGCCGAAGCCAACCGGATCGTCGCCGGCCTGGTGGAGGCCACCGGCGAGACCAGCGTGGTCAAGGTCAAGTCGATGGCCACCCAGGAGATCGGCCTCAACGAGGCCCTCGCCGAGCGGGGGATCACCGCCTACGAGACCGATCTGGCCGAGCTGATCGTGCAGCTCGGCGACGACTGGCCCTCGCACATCCTCGTGCCCGCGATCCACCGCAACCGCTCCGAGATCCGCGAGATCTTCCGGGAGAGGATGGGGGAGTGGGGACGGCCCGCGCCTGAGGACCTGAGCGACGACCCCCGGGCCCTGGCCGAGGCCGCCCGGCTCCACCTGCGGGAACGCTTCCTCGCCAGCGAGGTCGCGATCTCCGGCGCCAACTTCATGATCGCTGAGACGGGCACGCTGGTGGTCCTGGAGTCCGAGGGCAACGGCCGGATGTGCCTGACCCTGCCGCGGACGCTCATCAGCGTGGTCGGCATCGAGAAGCTGCTGCCGGCCTGGCGCGACCTGGAGGTCTTCCTCCAGCTCCTGCCGCGCTCCTCCACCGGCGAGCGGATGAACCCCTACACCTCCACCTGGACCGGGGCCGTCGAGGGCCAGGAGTTCCACCTCGTCCTGCTGGACAACGGCCGCACCGCCGTCCTCGCCGACGAGGTCGGCCGCCAGGCGCTGCGCTGCATCCGCTGCTCGGCCTGCCTGAACGTCTGCCCGGTCTACGAGCGCGCGGGCGGCCACGCCTACGGCTCGGTCTATCCCGGCCCCATCGGCGCCATCCTCACCCCGCAGCTGCGCGCCTCCGGCACCGTCGCCTCGCGCGACCGCCTGCCCCCGTCCGCGACCGGGGACCTGGACGCCTCGCTGCCCTACGCGTCCTCTCTGTGCGGGGCCTGCTTCGAGGTCTGCCCCGTCGCCATCGACATCCCCGAGGTGCTCGTCCACCTGCGCGCCAGGACCCCGCACCCGCGTGCCGAGCGGCTGGGCATGCGGGCCGCCGGGTGGGTGTTCGACCGCCCTGTACGGCTGGCGCGCGCCCAGCGCCTCGGCGGCCGGCTGCGCCGCTTCCTGCCCCGGCGCCTGCCCGGCCCGCTGTCCGCCTGGACCGACACGCGCGACATCCCCGACGTCCCCGCCGAGTCCTTCCGCGACTGGTGGGACCGGACCGAAGGAGGCACCCGATGAGCTCCCGCGAGCCTGCCGACGAGGCTCCCACCGGGAGTGCGCCGGGAGGCACCGGGAGTGCGCCGGGAGGCATCGGGAGTGCGCCGGAGGGACCGACGACCAGCTCGCGTGACCGCGTCCTGGCCAGGATCCGCGCGGCGGTCGCCGGGGCGCCGGAGGCCCGGATCACCCGGTCCTACCGGATCGCCTCTCCGGCCTCGGCCCCGTCCTCGGCCCCGTCCTCGGCCCCGTCCTCGGCCCCGTCCTCGGCCCCGTCCTCGGCCCCGTCCTCGGCCTCGGCCTCGGCCGGAAAGGTGATCGAGCTGTTCGCCGAGCGGGTGGCCGACTACCGGGCCGTCGTGCACGTGGTGGACGCCGCCCGGGCGGGCGAGGTGATCGCCGGGGCTCTCGCCCGTCGCGGAGCCCGCCGCGTCGCCGTGCCCGGCGGCCTGCCGCAGGAGTGGGCGCGGGCCGTACGGGCGCATCCGGGCGGCGAGGCCGTACCGGACGACCCGCCCCTGTCGGCCGCGGAGCTGGACGGCCTCGACGGCGTCGTCACCGGATGCGCCGCGGGCATCGCCGAGACCGGCACGATCGTCCTGGACGCGGGCCCCGACCAGGGGCGCAGGGCGCTGACGCTGGTGCCCGACTACCACCTCTGCCTGGTGTGGGCCGGGCAGATCGTGACGGGCGTGCCCGAGGCGGTCGCCGCGCTCGACCCGGCCAGGCCGCTGACCTGGATCAGCGGGCCCTCGGCGACCAGCGACATCGAGCTCGACCGGGTCGAGGGCGTGCACGGCCCCCGCACGCTGGAGGTCGTCGTCCTGCGCTGACCGGACACCGGGCCGGAAGACGGCGCAGGCGGGGTACGGCCCGCGGACGGGGCCGTACCCCGCCTGGGATGGCCGGGCGGGACGGTACGCCTCAGAAACGCAGCAGAGCCGCGACCTCGTCGGGCGCCTCGAGCCTGGGCACGAAGGCCAGCTCGGCGTTGGTCATGGCGACGGCCCTGGCCAGCGCGGCGTCGGCGCGCTCCTCCACGGGGTCGCTCACGCCCCACTCGCGCAGCTCCTCCCGGTCGGTGGCCAGCTGGCCGCCTTCCGGGCCGATCCACACCGTGCCGTCGGCGTCCGAGTGGTCGACGATGAGCAGGGTGTCCACCCGCCCCTCCCGGAACGCCTTGGTGACGGCCGGCAGGCCTTCGACCGCCAGTCCCCTGGGGAGAGCCTCCCCGTAACGCTCCATCAGCGCGCCCTGCCGCTGGTCGAGCCAGTCGTCGATGGCCGCCTCGACCTCCTTGTGGAACGGGAAGGGATCGCTTCCGGCGGCCCGGTTGCCGTGCTCCACCAGAACGACGCGCTCGGAGGCCTCGTGGCCCAGGTGGGACTGGAGCAGGCTCACCGACTTCGGGTCGCCCGCCACGACCACCAGCACGATGTCCATGCGGCGGACCTCCTTGTCCACCGCCTCGGCCACCGCCTTGGCGTTCTGCTCCCAGGCCTCCTCCACGCTGCTCTCGTAGCGCCGCTGGGACCAGCCGCCCTTGCCGGTCTTCTGCAGCGGCCAGTCCTGGGCCTGCACCGTCGATCGGCGCGGCGAGCCCGCGCCCACCACGATCACGTCCGCGCCCGCGTGGTCGACGAGCACCTGGATGTGCGGGACGTTCTCGCCGCGCTGGGCCAGCAGCGGCATGACGTGCGGCAGCGGCGACCAGCGCGCGATCTCCCTGCGGGGCTTGTCGGGCAGCGCCTCGGTGTAGAGGACCTCACCGCCGCAGGCGAAGGCCGCCCGTCCCGACGCCGCCAGGTTCACGTCGGTGAACACGTCTCCGAGCGCTTCCAGGGTCGCCTGGTCAGCCCCCTCCAGCTGCTCGGCCCTCCCCTTGAAACGCAGCTCGATCCGCTGCTCGCCCTGCGGGACGGCGCGGCCGGTGTCGAGGTACACCGACGCGAACGGCCCCGTCCGCTCGTACAAGGACTGGAGCATGTCCAGTTTCATCCCTGATCCCTCTCCTCAGTGCCGTACCCCAGCGCCTCCGACACCTCGGCCATGTTCACGTAGGTCGCGTTCGGCAGTGACCGGAGGTCCGCGATGATCGGGTCCGGCGCCCCCTGCATCTCGGCACGGGACAGCAGGGCGTCGCGGTCGGCGGGGAAGACATCCGTGCCACTGATCCACTTGGCCAGGTCGCTGCGGCGCTCGGCCCCCTCCGGGGTGAGGCCGCGCGGGACGCCCGGCTGGTGGTCCGGCGGACGGTTCGTCGGCGCGGTGCCCTCCTCGCCCGGCGCGAGCGTGGGCTCGGGCTGCTTCCACTCCTGGGCGTGCGTGGTGCCCCCGCCCCGGGTCATCCCCTCGGTCTCGTGCTGCTGCTGGTCATCCAGGCGCGGGCCGTGCTTGGCACTTCCGCGTTCCATGGCGGTCACCCCTTTCACACTGGCTAGGCGACCCATACCCGGCGAATTGAGGACAAACATCGTGATTACGCGGGCTTGCCCCTTCGCGGGGAGGCTTGACCTCCGTATTGCCGAACAGGGAAAACGGGGTGCACCTGGTCTGATCCGCGTTGAGCCGTCACTCTGGAGGCGAGGACGGTGAGCACTGATGATCACAGTTGTCGGGGTGGACGGCTCCGGTCTCTCCGCGGCCGCGCGGGCCAGGCTGGACGAGGCGGTTCTGGTCACCGGATCCGAACGGGCCTTCCGCCGCCTGGGGCCCCTGCCCGCCGGGGTCACGAGAACCGACGGCCCTCTCCTGGAGATCGTGGACGCTCATCTGGAGTCGGGGGAGGGGCGGCTGGTCGTGCTCGCCGAGGGGGATCCCGGGTTCTTCGACGTGGTCCGACGGCTGCGCGGCCACGGGGTCACCCCGGAGGTCCTGCCCGGGCTCCCGTTCGTCTCGCGCGCCTTCGCCAAGGCGGGCCTGGCGTGGGAGGACGCCCTCGTGGTCACCGGCGGGCGGATCGACCGGGTGGTGAACGCCTGCCGCGCCCACCACAAGGTCGCCGTGCTGGTCACCCCCGGCATCGGGCCCGCCGAGATCGCCCGGGAACTGGCCCCCACCACCCCGCGCGCGCTGATCGTCTGCGAGGACCTCGGCGGCCCCGACGAACGGATCACGCACAGCCGGATGGGCGAGGCGACCACCCGGCCGTGGAAGGACCCCGACGTGGTGCTCGTCCTGGACCCGCTGCACCGGCCGTACGAGCCGAGCTGGGTGGCCGGGGCCCGGCCGGGGCCCGAAGAGTGGGCGCTGGACTTCGAGGGCGGCGGCCTGACCCCGGAGGTCCGGGCGTTCGTGCTGGCCAAGCTCGGCCCCCGGCTGGGCGACCTGGTCTGGGACGTCGGCGCGGGCGGCGGGGAGGTCGCGGTGGAGTGCGCCCGGATGGGCGCGGCCGTGGTGGCGGTGGAGCGCGAGGAGGAGGCGTGCGCCCGGCTGCGCCGCAACGTCATCGCGCACGGGGTGAAGGTCGCCCTGACCCGGGGGCAGGCGCCTCCGGCCCTGGAGCCGCTGGCCGACCCGGACGCGATCTTCGTGGGCGGCGGGGGCGCCGACGTGGTGGAGGCGTGCGCGGTCCGCAACCCCAGGACCCTGGTCTGCGCCCTGCGGACCGTGGAGCAGGTCGTCACCGTGCTGGGCATCCTCCGCGAGCAGGGCTACCAGGCCGAATGCGCGCAGCTGCAATCCTCCCGGCTGACCGTCCACACCGACGGAGGGCATCTCCTCTCCGCCGCCGACCCGGTCTTCGTCGTGCACTCCCGCAGACCGTGACCCGCCGGACGGCGGCGGCGCGGGACAGGGAGCGGCGGGAGAGGGAGTGAACGTCGCCGCGGCGACGGATGAACATCGTCTGCCCGTGACCTGTCCCTGCCGTGTCCTCATCGGCTATTCTCGCGAGTCGCCGCCACGCAATCGCAGGTCAAGGTCATTGGAGTCCTCTTTCATGAAGCCGCCGCTGCTGCTCATCGGGCAGGGCTCGCACGATGACAACGGATCCGCTGAATTCGGCAGGTTCGTCCACCGGCTCCGCTGTCGTCTGGACCGGACCGCGGCCGACGTCTCCGGCGGCTACCTCGCCAGGGCGACGCCGCGGCTCAGCGACTCGATCGCCTCGCTGGTCGCGCGGGGGCACCACCGCATGGTGGCGCTGCCGCTGAGCCTCGCCGGGGACACGCGGATCGGCGCCGAGATCCCGGCTGCGATGGCCCTGGAGCAGCAGCGCCATCCGATGCTCACCTGCGACTACGGCCGGCCCCTGGGAGCCGACCCGCGCGTGCTGGCGCTCCTGGCCGAGCGCCTGGCCGACGCCGCGGTCGAGGTGCCCAGCCTCCGCCTGGTCCCCGCCGGGGGTCCCGCGGAGGAGGAGCCCGAGCGGATCGAGACCGGCGAGACCGCCGTGGTGCTGGTCGGCGACGGCTCCACCTCGCCCGCCGTCAACGCCGACGTCCACCGCGTCTCCCGCCTGTTCTGGGAGACGCACGCGCACGAGTACATGACGGTGGAGACCGCCTTCGCCTCCCTCACCCCGCCCGGCGTGCCCGGCGGCATCGAGCGCTGCCGCCGCCTCGGCGCCCGCCGCGTGATCGTCGTCCCCTATCTGCTGTTCTCCGGCGGACTGCTGGAGAAGGTCTGGGCCCAGGCGATGGCCTACGCCGCCGGCCACCCCGAGCTGGACGTCCGCTGCGCCGAAGCGATCGGCGACTGCGAGGGCCTGGCCGACGTGGTCATCGAACGCTACGAGGAAGCGCTCGCCGCCGCCCGGTGATCTCCGGCCCCCGCCCGGTGACCTCGCGGGGGCGCTTTCGGGGACACTGGTGGCATGATCACCCTTGAGCAGACCATCGCCGCGATCCGGCCGTGCGACCCGGAGGCCGTCGCGGCGGCGCGGGCCCACCAGGAGCGGCTGACCAAGCCGCGCGGCTCGCTGGGCGTGCTGGAAGAGGTCGCGGTACGGCTGGCCGGGGCCGCGGCCGTCAGCCCGCCGCCCGTCCCGGCCCCCGCGGCGCTGGCCATCTTCGCCGCCGACCACGGGGTCCACGCCCGGGGCGTGAGCCCCTGGCCGCAGGAGGTCACCCAGCAGATGGTGGGCAACTTCCTGGCGGGCGGGGCCGTGGCCAACGCCTTCGCCAACCAGGTGGGGGCCACCGTGCGGGTCGTGGACGTCGGCGTCGCCGCCGACCTGCCCGCCGCGCCGGGCCTGGCGATCAGGAAGGTGGCGTACGGCACCGCGGACCTGTCCCGGGGACCGGCGATGACGCGCGAGCAGGCCGTCGCCGCCCTGGAGGCCGGGATCGCGACGGCCCGCGAGCTCGTGGAGGAGGGGGCCCGCTGCCTGGTCACCGGGGACATGGGCATCGCCAACACCACCGCCTCGGCCGCTCTGATCTGCGCCTTCACCGGACGGGACGCCGCCGAGGCGACCGGCAGGGGGACCGGCGTCGACGACGAGACCCTGACGCGCAAGATCGAGGTCGTCCGCGAGGGGCTGCGGGTGAACGGACTGCTCAGGGAGGGCGCCGTACCGGGCCTGGACATCCTGGCGGCGGTCGGAGGGCTGGAGCACGCGGCGATCGCCGGATTCATCCTGGGCGGCGCGTCCCTGCGGGTGCCGGTCATCCTGGACGGAGTGATCGCGGGATCGGCGGCGCTGGCCGCCGCCGCGCTGGCCCCGGACGTGCTGGACCACTGCGTGGCCGGGCACCGTTCGGCGGAACCGGGCCACGCCGTCGCGCTCGCCCACCTCGGCCTCCGCCCCCTGGTCGAGCTGGAACTCCGGCTCGGCGAGGGCACCGGGGGACTGCTGGCGCACCCGCTGGTCTGCGCGGCGGCGCGCGTCATGCACGAGGTGGCGACCTTCGACTCCGCGGGGGTCGCCGAGAAGGAGTCCTGACCGGGCAGTCGAGAAGGAGTCCTGACCGGGCAGTCGGGAAGGAGTCCTGACCGGGCAGTCGGGAAGGAGTTCCGGCCGGGCATTCGAGAGCGAGTCCCGACCGGGGAGCCGGGGAGGGGTTCCGACCGGGAAACCCGGCCGGGCCGGCCGCTCCGGCGGGGCCGGCCGGGGTACGACCTGGGTGATTGCCACTCGGAAGGTCACGACCCGGGCCGGCGCGGACGACTTGACACCATTCCGGCTCTTCGGAGACCTGATGATGTCAAGCTTGTTAACACAGTGACATCAAATGACGCGAGGTTAGCCGGTAGGTTTACCTCCTAACACGCCCTGCTTCACCGTTCGTCGCGAACAGGAGATCTGTCGCCATGTCGCCCTACCTGCTTGGTCTGCGTCTCTCCGGGCGGCGCGTTCTCGTCGTCGGCGGAGGCCGCGTCGCGCAGCGGCGCGTGCCGGCCCTGCTGGAGGCCGGAGCCCTGGTCACCATCGTCTCGACGAGCGTCACGCACGCACTCGACGACCTCATCGCCAGCGGGCGCGTGACCTGGGAGGCCAGGCCGTACCAGGTGGGAGACGTGGACGGGGCCTGGCTGGTGCAGGCCTGCACCGACGACAGGGCGGTGAACACCGCGATCGCCGCCGAGGCCGAGGCCAAGCGGATCTGGTGCGTGCGCGCCGACGACAGGGACGCCTCGGCCGCATGGACCCCCGCCAGCGGGCGGGTGGGCGAGATCGGCGTGGCGATCTCCGCGGGCGGCGACCCCCGGCGGGCGGCCGGGATCCGGGACGCCGTGGTGGAGGCCCTGCGCGACGGCACGGTCGAGGCCCGGCGCAACCGCACCAAGCCCGTCGGCGTCGCCCTCGTCGGGGGCGGCCCCGGCGACCCCGGGCTGATCACGGTCCGCGGCCGGCAGCTGCTCGCCCAGGCCGACGTGGTCATCGCCGACCGTCTCGCTCCGCAGGGCCTGCTCGACGAGCTCTCCCCGGACGTGGAGCTGATCGACGCGGCGAAGATCCCCTACGGCCGTTACATGGCCCAGGAGCGGATCAACGAGCTGATCGTCGAGCACGCCAAGCAGGGCAAGTTCGTGGTCCGCCTCAAGGGCGGCGACCCCTTCGTCTTCGGCCGGGGCGGTGAGGAGATGCTCGCCTGCGCCCGCGAGGGCATCCCGGTCACCGTCGTCCCGGGGATCACCAGCCCGGTCGCGGTGCCCGCGGCGGCGGGCGTGCCGGTGACGCATCGCGGTGTCAGCCAGGAATTCCACGTGATTTCGGTCCATGTTCCCCCGGGCGACCCCGCCTCCACCGTTGACTGGCCGAACCTGGCGCGGTCAGCGGGGACCTTGATCCTCATGATGGCGGTCGAGCGGATCGCGGTGATCGCCGAGACACTGATCTACGAAGGACGTTCACCGGAAACTCCCGTAATGGTGGTACAGGACGGTACTCTTCCCACCCAGCGAGCTCTTTACGCCACGCTGTCCACCGTGGCGGAGCGCGTGACCGCGGCTGGGATTCGGCCACCGGCGATCGTGATCGTCGGCGACGTCGTGAAGGTCGGCCAGGAGGTCGAGATGGTTCGAGCGGAGCGCATTCCGTGAAATCGGCTGCCAACAGGCCCGCGCCCCCGGGCGAGGGCGACCACGCACTCGGCGACGCCCCTCGGGAAGGGTCGGGAGACCCCTCCCCGGACCACTCCGAAGCCCCGGGTGAACAGACCGTGACCTTCCGCGCCATCCGCGACGACGATCTGGTCTCCGTCCACGACGAGGCGTCCCCCACCGCAGGCGAGGGGCCGGCCGCCGAGGGTGAGGAGTCCCCCGCCGCTCGCGGCGGAGAGGACGAGACGCTCTCGAACGGCCGGGTGTTCTCGGGCGATGGGACGCCTCCCGGTGATGAGGGGCTTTCCGCCGATCCTGCGGGCGACGCGGACGATCCCGAGGCGGCCGCCGAGGAGGGGCGCCCCGGGGACGCCGAGCCCGCCGAGGACCGGGACGATCAGGATCCGGCCGTGCCGGAGCACGATCGCGTCTCCCGCGAGGACGACCCCGCAGACCCGGCCGGAGGCTCCGGTGAGGCGTCCGGGACGGTCGTCGCCTCCTCCGGGGAGGACCGGGACGAGACCGAGGAGGGACGCTCCGGGGACGCCGAGCCCGCCGAGCCCGCCGAGGACCGGGGCGAGGCCGAGACGGATCAGGACGGGATCAACGCGGGCGAGGACGAGACCGCGTCAGGCGAGGACGGGACCGAGGCGGATCAGGACGAGGA
This sequence comes from Planobispora longispora, assembly GCF_016863135.1. Classification (GTDB taxonomy): domain Bacteria; phylum Actinomycetota; class Actinomycetes; order Streptosporangiales; family Streptosporangiaceae; genus Planobispora; species Planobispora longispora. Next base: position 49,961 of record NZ_BOOH01000044.1, on the reverse strand, counting down.
CGAGGCGGGGGAGAGCGAAGCCTGGGCGACCGGAGACTGGGTCCGGGAGACGCCGCTGCCCGAGGAGGTCTCCGAGGCGCTGACCAACGCCCTCACGGGGCTGCGGGAGAGCGTCACCGATCTCAGCTTCGGCCTGGACCTCCCCGGCGCCGAGGAGGCCAGGCGGGCCCAGACCGAGATCCTGACGCAGCTCGACGACTACGTGATCCCCCGGGTCCACACCAGCACCGCGCCGGCGCTCATCGTCATCGCGGGGTCCACCGGCGCCGGGAAGTCCACGCTGCTCAACACCCTCGCCAACGCGAAGGTCAGCGCGACCGGCGTGCGCCGTCCGACCACGGGAACGCCGGTCCTCGCCTGCCACCCCGACGACCACGAGTGGTTCGCCGAGGGCGGCCTGCTCGGCAGCCTGGAGCGCAGGCAGGCTCCCGGCGCCAAGCCGGGGCTCGACGGGCTCGTGCTCGTCTCCACCGAGCGCCTTCCCCAGGGCGTGGCGCTGCTCGACACCCCCGACATCGACTCGGTCGTCGAGGAGCACCACGAGATCGCCCACCGCATGCTCGACGCGGCCGACCTGTGGATCTTCGTCACCACCGCCGCCCGCTACGCCGACGCCCCCGCCTGGAGACTGCTCCGGCTGGCCAAGGAGCGCGGCGCCCGGCTGGCGATCGTGCTCTCCCGGGTTCCCCCCAAGTCGCGCGAGGTGGTCACCAAGCACTTCGTCCGGATGCTCACCGAGTACGGCCTCGGCGAGGTCGAGCGGTTCGTCATCGACGAGAGCAAGGTCGTCGACGGCATGCTCCCCGACCACGAGATCACCGAGCTGCGGCTCTGGCTGGCCGAGCTCTCGGTGGACGATCAGCGCCGGACGCAGGCCGTGCGGGCGACGCTGAACGGAGCCCTCGACAGCTTCCGGACCAGGGTCCCGGCCCTGGCCAGGCAGCTGGAGGCCCAGGTGGCCATCAGGGGCCAGCTCCGCGGCGACGTGGACGCCGCCTACACCGCCGCGCTGGCGGAGATCGACAAGGCGACGCGGAACGGCTCGCTGCTCCGCGGGGAGATGCTCGCCCGGTGGCAGGACTTCGCCGGGTCGGGCGACCTCATGCGGACCCTGCGTCTGCGTAAGCCCGGCCGGTTCGCCGGCAAGGCGAGCCGGCAGGGGCCCGAGCGGCTCAACGCGCTGAAGACCGCCCTGCGGACCGGGCTCGAGTCGGTCATCGTCTCGGCGGCGCAGCGGGCGGCCGAGGAGACCGTGTCGCGGTGGCAGCACCGTCCCGGGGCGGCCGAGACCCTGGCGCTCGCCCCCGGCCTCAGCCGTCCCTCCGATGAGCTTCTGCGCAGGACCAACCGGACCGTGGCCGCCTGGCAGGACCACCTCGTCCAGCTGATCCGCACCGAAGGCGTGACCAAGCGGGCGGTGACCAGGCTCATCTCGTTCGACGTGGAGTCCCTGGCGGTGATCTTCGCGGTCGGGCTGCTGGGGTACGGCGCCGCCGAGTCCGAGGGCAAGGGCGCGCTGCCCCAGCGGCTGCTGCACGCGCTGTTCGGCGCCGAGTCCCTGCGCAACATCGGGGCCAAGGCCCGCAGTGACCTCAGGGCCAGGATCGGCATGCTGTTCGACGACGAGACGTCGCGCTACATCCAGGTCCTCGACGGCGCAGGCATTCCTGACGAATCCGCCGCCACCCGCCTTTACCAGGCAACGTACAACCTCGAGGTCGCGCGATGAGCAGCACCATCGGTATCACCCCTCCGAGCGGCATCACCCCGGCGCGTCAAGGTCTCGGCAGCAGGCTCGCGGCGCTGGCCAAGATCGTTGAGCTGGGACCGGGCCGGGTCGATCCCAAACTCCTCACCGAGTCGGGCCAGCTGCTGCTCCGCGCGGGCGACCGGCTCAAGCTCTCCTCCGACCACACGGTGGTCGCCCTCGCCGGAGGCACGGGCAGCGGCAAATCCTCGCTGTTCAACTCGGTCTCCGGGCTCGACCTCTCGCCGACCGGCGTGCGCCGTCCCACCACGGCGCGCACCCACGCCTGCGTCTGGGGGCTGGAGGGCGCCGGACCGCTGCTCGACTGGCTGCAGATCCAGTGGCGGCACCGCTTCGCCAGGGCCAGCGCGCTGGACAAGGGCGAGAGCCGGCTCCACGGGCTGATCCTGCTCGACCTGCCCGACCACGACTCCATCCGGGCGCTCACCGACACCGAGGCCGATCGGCTCATCCAGGTCGCCGACCTCATCGTGTGGGTCCTCGACCCGCAGAAGTACGCCGACGCCTCCACCCACCGCCGCTACGTGACCGAGCTGGCCGGGCACGACGCGGTGACGATCTTCGTGCTCAACCAGGCCGACCGGCTCGCCCCGGAGGAGCTGGCCGAGTGCGTCGCCGACCTGGAGGACCTGCTCCGCCGGGAGGGCGTCGAGCACCCCACGATCGTGACCACCTCGGCGACCACGGGCAAGGGCGTGGACAACCTCAAGGCGGTCCTCGCCGACACCGTGGCCAGGCGCAGGGCGGCGATCCAGCGCCTGGAGGCGGACCTCGACCGGCTGACCCGGCGCCTGGCGGAGGTCGTTCCCGACGAGGACGCCCCGCCCCCGCCGGTGGCCATCGACGACGCCCGCCGGATCGGCCTGACCGACGCCCTCTGCGACGCCGTCGGGGTGCCGGCCGTCGGCGAGGCGCTGGAGAACGTGTACGGCGTGCGGTCCGTCGAGTGGGTCGGCTGGCCGTACGCCCGCTGGGCGGCCCGGCTCCGCTCCGACCCGCTGAACAGCCTGAACCTGGGTGACATCAAGGACGAGATCCGGGGGCTGACCGGCGGCGCGGTGACCGCGCAGCCCGCCGAGGTGGACAACGCGATCCAGGCCCTGGCCGACGGGCTCACCGGCGGGATGCACGAGACCTGGCAGAACGGCGTCCGCGACGCCGCGCGCTCCCGTTCGGCGCAGCTGCCGCAGGTGCTCTCGGAGGAGCTGACCGAGGTGGCCCCCTCGCTCGACCGGGTCCCGGCGTGGTGGCGGGCCCTCCTCGCCTGGCAGTACCTGCTGGTCCTGCTGTTCGTGGCCGGGCTCGCGTGGGTCGGCACGGCCCTCGCCTACGGCGTCTTCGAGGTCGGCGAGCTTCCCGCGAACCTGGAGGCGTTCGGCGACGCGTCCTCGCTGCCGTGGGTCGGCCTGATGATGGTCGCGGTCCTCGGCCTCGGCCTGCTCACCGCCATGGCCAGCCGGAACTTCGTGGTGCTCGGAGCCGGCCAGGAGCGCGACCGGCTCGAGCGCGAGATGCGCCGCAGGGTCGGCACGACCGCCGAGAGCATGGTGATCGAGCCGGTCGAACGGGAACTGGCCCGCTACAACGAGTTCTACACGGCGGTGCGGAGCGTGCGCGGCTGACGCCGGGTGCGGGAAGCCGATGCGGTGAGTCCCGTACGGCGGTGGGTGGCGTGCGCGGCTGACGCCAGGCGGGGAGTTCCCTGACGCGCTTCCCCTGTGTCGGGAAGCGAGCTGTCCACAGCTCCTTCCGGGGGCGCCCGGCCGTCCACAGATCGTCGTTCGGGGAGCCGTGCCCTGGACCACGCGAGCCATCGTGTCTCTGACATCGCGGGCAGCCCGCCCGCTCTCATGGGAGGCACGATTCGATGAACGACATCTACGTCACGCTGACCGGTAACGTCGCGGCTCCGCCGCGCCAGCACACCTTCGCCGACGGGTCGCGGGTCACCTCGCTCAAAGTGGCCTCGACCAGCCGTCACTTCGACCGGGAGAACCAGCAGTGGCGCGACGGGGAGACGACCTACTTCGGGGTGCGCTGCTTCCGGGGGCTGGCGGACAACGTCGCCCAGTCCGTCCGGGTGGGCCAGCCGGTCGTGGTCCAGGGGCGGCTGCGCATCCGCGAGTTCGTCCACGAGGGTGAGCGCCGGTTCATGGCGGAGGTGGAGGCCAACTCGCTCGGTCACGACCTGCGCTGGGGGATCGGCGTGTTCAGCAAGCCGCAGCGGGGTGGCGTGGTCCCGGCGCTGGGGCAGGGCGAGCGGAGCGAGCTGGACCGCGAGACCCACGACTGGGCACTGGGCGGAGCCGCCCCCGGGACGTCGTGGCGCGCGGACGCCCGGCAGCCGTCCATGACGACGACGGGCGGGGACGGTGGTTCCGGGGACGCGGCGGGCGGAGGAACGACCGTCACCGGCATGGACGCCGAGACCGGTGGCGGGAGCCGGCCCGGCGAGGGCGCGGATGGCGGGGCGGACATCTCAGACGGGACGGACACCTCGAACGGCGGTGCGGACACCGCGGAGGGCGTCGACACTCCGGACGGCGGTGCGGACGGTGTGGACGTCGCGGAGGCGGGCGCGCAGGTGATCCCCTGGGCGGGCAAGGATGACGTGCCGTGGCCCGTTGACACGCGGACGGCCGCCTGACCCCCGCAGGAGCCCGTCAGCCGTAGGGACCGTCGCAGGGTGGGAGCGGCTGCGCTGGCCATCGCGGCACGCTACCCGCAGGAGCCGTCAGCCGTAGGGACCGTCGCAGGAGCCGTCGGGGTCGTCAGCCGCGAGGGCCGTCGGGGCTGTCAGCCGCAGAGGCCGTCGCAGGAGTCGGCAGGAGCCAAGGGCCGGAACGAAGGACTACGCAGGGGAGGAGGCATCGGCCGGCGCGGCCGGTGCCTCACCGGGTGAAGGGCGGCGGCACCGCGGGATCGGCCGATGGCCGTGCGCATGTCAGACGCCGAGGCACCTGTCAGATCCAGGTTACGCCCCGCAGCATGGCTGCTCCTTTCCCTGGCGGACCGCTCGCGGAGAGAGCGGTTTCCAATCATGGGCCGACCGAGGTCAGTCCACTTCGTAAAGGTATCCGTTCCCATCGCGTGACGCACACTCCGCAACTATTGTGTTACACATCGTTAGTCAAAGAGGGGGGCGGCATGGCGGTGTCCAGTCACACCTCGGTCAAGCCACGTGAAGGCGTGGTGACCCTGGCCGACCGGTGGCCGCTGCTCGGGCAGCGCCGCCCGCTGGTCGTCTACCTCTGCGGGGTCGTGACGCTCGGCCTGGTCGTGCTCGCGTTCTCCGCCGCGACGAGCGTCGTGCGCGGGGCCGACGTCCTGACGTTCACGGCGCTGGTGTTGTGCGGGGCGGTCTGCATCGAGGCGACGCGGCGGCTGGGCATGCCCGCGGGGGTCTCCCGCGACCTGCTGTCCGCCTGGTGGCTCCCGGTGGCCCTGCTGCTTCCACCGGTCTACGCGCTTCTCGCGCCCATCCCCCTGCAGATCCTGATCCAGAAACGGGTACGCGAGACGGTTCTCTACCGGAGGGTCTTCAGCTCGGCCGCGATCGGGCTGGCGGGCTACGTCACCTCGACCCTGTTCCACCTGGGCGTCGGTGATCCGTCCGAGCTGACCATCGGCGTCGGAGGGCCGATCCTCGTGGCGATCGGCTGCGCCGTGGTGTTCACCGTGCTCAACACCGGGCTCATCGCCGTGGCCGCGCACACCGCCGATCCCGAGAGCAGCTGGCGCGAGGTGCTGTGGGATCGCGAGAGCCTGACCCTCGACGTGGTGGAGCTCTGCCTCGGCGTCCTCGTGGCCGTCACCTGCGGGATCGGCCTGCCGCTGCTGCTGCTGGCGCTGCCGCCGGTGGTCCTGCTCCAGCGGAGCCTCCTGCACGCCCAGCTCCAGGCCGCGGCCCGGACGGACGCGAAGACCGGCCTGCTCAACGCCGCCGCCTGGCAACGGGAGGCCGACACCGAGATCGGCCGGGCCCGGCGCACCGGGGAGACCCTGGCACTTCTGATCATCGACATCGACCATTTCAAGCGGGTCAACGACAACCACGGTCACCTGATCGGAGATCAGGTCCTGATCGGGGTGGCCGCCATGCTCCGCAGCCAGCTGCGTGACTACGACGTGGTGGGCCGGTTCGGCGGGGAGGAGTTCGTGGTCCTGCTGCCCCGGGCCGACGGCGTCGAGGCGCGGAGGGTGGCGGAGCGTCTGAGATCCCGCATCGCCCGGATGGCGGTCCCCGTGGACGAGGTCATGCTCAGCGTGACGGTCTCGACCGGCGTCGCCATCATGAACGTCCACGGAGACGACCTCATCGAGCTGCTCGCGGCGGCAGACCTGGCCCTCTACCGGGCCAAGGAACTCGGCCGGGACCGCGTCTGTCTCCCCGTCGTCCCCCCGGCCCGCCCACCCGGAGCCCCGGCCGCGGCCCCGGGCTGACCCCGTTCCTCCTGCGCTGGGCGAGCGAGGGCATGGCGACAGGCCCTAAGCTAGAAGGCATGCCGGAGTACATCTACACGATGCAGCGCGTGCGCAAGGCGCACGGCGACAAGGTTGTCCTCGACGATGTGACGCTGTCGTTCCTGCCGGGTGCCAAGATCGGCGTCCTGGGCCCCAACGGCACCGGAAAGTCGACGCTGCTGCGGATGATGGCGGGCCTGGAGCAGCCGTCCAACGGCGACGCCCGGCTCATGCCCGGCTTCACCGTCGGCATGCTCCAGCAGGAGCCCCCCCTCAACGAGTCCAAGACCGTGCTCGGCAACGTCGAGGAAGGCGTCGCCGAGACCAAGGCCATGCTCGACCGGTTCAACGAGATCGCCGAGCTGATGGCCACCGACTACAGCGACGAGCTGCTGGAGGAGATGGGCAAGCTCCAGGACGCCCTCGACCACCGCAACGGGTGGGACCTCGACAGCCAGCTGGAGCAGGCGATGGACGCGCTCCGCTGTCCGCCGCCGGACGCCGACGTCAGCAAGCTCTCCGGTGGAGAGCGCCGCCGGGTCGCGCTCTGCAAGCTGCTGCTGGAGCAGCCCGACCTGCTCCTGCTCGACGAGCCCACCAACCACCTCGACGCCGAGAGCGTGCAGTGGCTGGAGTCCCACCTGGAGAAGTACCCCGGGACCGTCCTGGCCGTCACCCACGACCGCTACTTCCTGGACAACGTGGCCACCTGGATCCTGGAGCTGGACCGCGGCCGCTGCTATCCCTACGAGGGCAACTACTCCACCTACCTGGAGTCCAAGGCCTCCCGTCTGAAGGTCGAGGGCCAGAAGGACGCCAAGCGCAGGAAGCGCCTGGAGGACGAGCTGCAGTGGGTGCGCTCCAACCCCAAGGCCCGCCAGGCCAAGAGCAAGGCCCGTCTCCAGCGCTACGAGGAGATGGCCGCCGAGGCGGACAAGTACCGCAAGCTGGACTTCGAGGAGATCCAGATCCCGCCGGGCCCGCGCCTGGGCACCACGGTCATCCGGGCCGAGAAGCTCACCAAGGGCTTCGGCGACCGCCTGCTGATGGACGGCCTCACCTTCGACCTGCCGCGTAACGGCATCGTCGGCATCATCGGTCCGAACGGCGTCGGCAAGACCACGCTCTTCCGCATGATCACCGGCGGTGAGACCCCGGGCAGCGGCTCGATCGTCATCGGCGACACCGTCAAGATCTCCTACGCCGACCAGAGCCGCGGCGGCATCGACCCGAACAAGAACGTCTGGGAGGTCGTCTCCGACGGGCTCGACCACATCAAGGTCGGCAACGTCGAGATGCCCTCCCGCGCCTACATCGCCGCGTTCGGGTTCAAGGGCCCGGACCAGCAGAAGAAGGCCGGTGTCCTGTCCGGCGGCGAGCGCAACCGCCTCAACCTGGCGCTGACCCTCAAGCAGGGCGGCAACGTGCTCCTGCTCGACGAGCCCACCAACGACCTCGACACCGAGACGCTCTCCAGCCTGGAGAACGCGCTGCTCGACTTCCCCGGCTGCGCGGTCATCACCTCGCACGACCGGTGGTTCCTCGACCGCATCGCGACCCACATCCTGGCTTGGGAAGAGGGCTCGAACTGGTTCTGGTTCGAGGGCAACTTCGCCGACTACGAGAAGAACAAGATCGAGCGTCTGGGCGCCGAGGCGGCCCGTCCGCACCGGGTGACCTACCGCAAGCTCACCCGCGAGTAGGGCGTCGCCCTCCGGCCTCCGCCGCGCCGCTCGACTCGGGCCGGCGACGTCGTCGCCGGCCGTTCCCCGGGGGAACGCTCCGCACGCCGCGGACCTCCTCCGGGGACTCAGCCGGGTTTTCCGGGCGCCCGGGGCCGGGCGGAGGTCACGACCTGTGGAGCCAGGCCGCGGTGTCCGGCGGGAGCATGTCGTCGCTCAGGGGAGCGCTCGCGATCAGGACGCGGTCGTGGGGCGGGAGCCGTACCGGATTGAAGCCGCAGTTGACCGCGCAGGTCAGCGGGCCGCGGGTGAAGAAAAGCGCACCCTCGGGGGAGTCCAGCCAGGTGATGCGGGCGGGCAGGGAGCCGCGCAGGACGCGGCGGGCCTGCAGGGCGCGGCGATAGAAGCTGAGAGTCGATTCGGGGTCGGACGCCTGACGTCCGGCGGTCAGCGCGGCCCACTCGATCGGCTGTGGGAGCCAGGGGGCGACGCCGGCGGGTGAGAAGCCGTACGGCGCGGCCGTGCCCGACCACGGGAGGGGAACCCGGCAGCCGTCCCGGCCGGGCACCTTCCCCTCCGAGCGGGCGAAGATGGGATCCTGGCGGGCCTCCGGGGGAAGATCCGTCACCTCGGGCAGCCCGAGCTCCTCACCCTGGTAGAGATAGGCCGAGCCGGGCAGGGCGAGCATCGTCAGCAGCGCCGCCCGGGCCCGGGCGAGACCGGTGGTGGAGTAGGGCAGGCCCTCGCCGTAACGGGTCACGTGACGCACCACGTCGTGGTTGGACAGCACCCAGGTGGGGGAGGCCCCGATGGCCATGGTGTCGTCGATGACGGTCCGGAACGCGGTGGGCGACCAGGGCGCCTCCATCCAGGCGAAGTTGAAGCTCTGGTGCAGCTCGTCCGGGCGGAGGTAGAGGGCGAGGTCCTCGATGGAGTCGGTCCACACCTCCCCGACGGCCATCCGGTCGCCGTCGTAGGAGTCGAGCACCTTGCGCCACTGACGGTAGACCTCGTGCACCTCGGGCTGTCCCCAGATGGGGGACTCGGTGCGGAACGCCTGCCTCTCGACCGGGGTGTCGGGCAGCCCCTCGGCCTTGTACAGGCCCATCGCCACGTCGATGCGGAACCCGTCCACCCCGCGGTCCAGCCAGAACCGCAGCACGTCGAGGAATTCGGCGTGCACCTCGGGGTTGCGCCAGTTGAAGTCGGGCTGGGCGGAGTCGAACAGGTGCAGGTACCACTGCCCGTCCGGGAGCCGGGTCCAGGCCGGGCCGCCGAAGACGGACTGCCAGTCGTTGGGCGGCAGCTCCCCGCCGTCCCGGAAGATGTAGCGCTCGCGGCCCTCGCCGCGCCGGGCGGCCTGGAACCACGCGTGCGCCGAGGAGCTGTGGTTGGGCACGATGTCCACGATCACCCGCAGCCCGAGCGCGTGCGCGTCGGCCACCATCGCGTCGAAGTCGTCCAGGGTGCCGAACAGCGGGTCGACGTCCCGGTGGTCGGCCACGTCGTAGCCGCCGTCCGCCATGGGCGAGCGGTAGAACGGGGTCAGCCAGATGGCGTCGACGCCCAGCTCGGCGAGGTACGGCAGGCGCTGCCGGACGCCGGCCAGATCGCCGACGCCGTCTCCCGAGGCGTCGGCGAAGCTGCGAACGTAGATCTCATAGACGACGGCCTCACGCCACCAGGGGTTTCCCATATGGGATGGGTTGCCCCCGCTCAGTGAGGTTTATGCCTCAAGGCGGCGCACCGGTCACGCGTCGGGCGCGTTGACCATGCTGTGCGCCGCGTAGACGAGGTAGTCCCACAGTCGCTTCTCCAGGTCCTGGGGGAGCTCCAGCGAGGTCACCGCGTCGTGCATGTGCTTCAGCCAGGCGTCGCGCTCGGCGCTGCCGATGACGAACGGGTTGTGCCGCATCCGCAGCCGGGGGTGGCCGCGCTCCTGGCTGTAGGTGCCGGGCCCGCCCCAGTACTGGATCAGGAACAGGCGCAGCCGGTCCTCGGCCCCGACGAGGTCGTCTTCGGGGTAGAGCGGGCGGAGCAGCGGGTCGTCCACGACGCCCTGGTAGAAACGGTGCACGAGGCGGCGGAAGGTCTCCTCGCCGCCGACCGCCTCGTAGAAGGTCTGGGGTTCCTCGGTGGTTCCTGACACACTTTCAGACTACGGGGTGGCGGAACGTGGAGCCGAACCCTCCCGCCCGCTTCCGGCGATCATCGTGAACCCCGGGTCCGCCGGGCGATCGCCGTGAACCGGTCCACCCGGTGAGTCGTGGACTCCGCGACTATCCGGCGATCGTGATGGACTCCCGGTCCAGGGCGGCCTTCACCCGCAGCCGGAGCTCCCTGGCGACCTGGGCCTGGCAGGACGGGATCGTCTTGACGCTGATCCGGAAGACGATGGCGGTGTCGGAGATCTGCTCGATCCCCCAGACCTGGGGCTCCTCGACGATGACGACGTCGCGGTACTCGGGGTCGTTCCAGATCTCGTCGGTGACCTCGCCGAGCAGTTTGCGGACGGCGGGCACGTCGGCGGTGTAGGCGACCGGGACGTCCACGGTGGCCCGCGACCAGCCCTGGGACTCGTTGCCGACGCGGGTGATGGTGCCGTTGCGGATGTACCAGACCCGGCCGTCGGCGTCGCGCACGCGGGTGATCCGGAGGGTGACGGCCTCGACGGTGCCGGTGGTGGCGGCGCCGACGGCGGCGCCGACGTCGATCACGTCGCCCACGCCGTACTGGTCCTCCAGGAGCATGAACATGCCGGCGATGAAGTCCTTGACGAGCTCCTGGGCGCCGAAGCCGACGGCCACGCCGACGATGCCGACGCTGGTCAGCAGCGGGGCGATCGGGACGGAGAGGCGGTCCAGGACGGTCAGGGCGGCGGTGCCGAGGACGACGATCGAGGAGACGGGCCGGAGCACCGAGCCGATCGTCTCGGAGCGCTGCCTGCGCCGCTCGGCGGCGACGGCGTCGAGCCCTTCGGGTTCCACCGTCTGCCTGCCGCGGAGCCGCAGGGCGAGCGAGTTTCCCGTGCCGGACGACGCGCGCCGTACCACCCGGGTGATCAGGCGGTGGGTCACGTTCCGCAGGATGAAGGCGATCACCACGATCAGCGCGATGGAGATCAGGCCTGCGACCACGGGCGCCCAGGTCGCGGGAAGGAAGGAGTTCACGATGCCGCAGATTACGTCACTGTCGCCGCTGCCGCCGCTACATGCGTTGGTCAACCCCCGGGTTATCTGAGCGGGGAGATCCACGATCGACGGCGTCGGTGTCCCGGAAGGCGTCGGTGACGGCACGGGCGACGGGGTCGATGAGGGGACGGGGGAAGGACTGGGGGACAGCAGGAACACGGAGAGGATCCCTCCCGGATCGGCTCGGTCGGCATGGGGCAAAGTCATCGACCGTACCCATATTGCCGACCAAGCCGGCCGTCGTCACATCACGCCGGGGAAGACGGGGACATCGGGACCCGGGGCCGCGGGGGGCGAGTCCTGACGCTCCGGTGACGTACGGCACGGACGGGGCACGCACCCGGAAGCGTGTCCCGTGCCGTTCCCGTGGGGGGATCCCCCCGATCACCGCCCGGACGAGCCCGGGCGGCGGCTCCGATTTCGGAGCCGGCGAGGTGTCCAGCGTCCAGGGACGCTCCGCACCGGTCACCTCGCCGGCTCCGCTGAGCCGCGGTGGGCGCGATGAGCCGGGACGGCTGCGCTCCATCCCGGGGCATCGCTTCTCTCACTCTCCTACCGCGGCGAGTACGCGTGCGACCTTGGTCGCGGCACCGGCGGGGTCTTCCGCCGTGTGCATCCGCTCACCCCAGGACCACCAGTAGTACCAATCAGGGTGGCTGGGGGCGGCCTGAGCTCGGCAGGTGACGTTCTCCGCCAGACTGGTCGCGTTCGGGTTGATCACGCGGACGAATGCGCGGCCCGAACGGGTCCGCACCACCCGGGCGTGCAACCCGCGAGCGTCAAGTTCCGACACCAATCGCTCCAGGTGCCCGAAGTCGTCTTCCTGCACCTCGATTCCCTCCTTTTCCGCTCCATCCGCACCGAATCGCATTCTTTTCTTCCGCTGAATCAGTGCTGGTTGGCCAAAGATGACTCACCTGGGCTCAAGGGTCAACGTCGCGGATTGGGAGGTCAGGGTGGGCCTTCTCCCAAGTAGGTTGAAAGAAACAGTCCGGCGGGAGACGATCCTTAGCCGATGGCTCTATTCCGAGGTTCCGGATGAGCCAAAGGTGGTCCATCATTCTCTGTAGGCGCAGTGCGACATCAGTGTCACACTGAGTCAGCGGGAGAGGACCGGTCGGGACATAGTGAACCAGCTCGCCCAGCTGGTGCACGAGAGAGGGGCCGGTATGTCCGGCAGGCAGCACAGGGAAACAGAGTTAGCGCGGCAGGTCCGGGCGCGAGGCCTGGCCGCGGGACGCACCGCGGCGCAGATCGCCGAGGAGATCTACGAGAAGTGCAGTGGCCAGTTCGGGACCACGCGCATCAAAGGTCATCGTCTCGCGCACGGCATCGCTCTCGCCGACGTGATCGAACAGGTCAGGGCACTGTTCGAGCGCGACGCGAAACCGACGCCGGGCATCGGGGAGACGCTCCTGTCCGCTTACGAGAGCGGGCTGAAGCGACCCGGCCCCGAATACCTGCATTACCTGTGCACCGTCTACCGGGTGGAACCGGTCGCCCTTGGATACGAGGGCCCGTGCATCTGCGGCCACGGCCACAAGATGCCCGGTGTCGTCCGAGGCGATCTCCAGGAGGGAAAACCCGACACTTCCCCTGGTCCGCGCGAGCTGTGGATCAAGCAGGCCAGCAGCGATTCCTCTGCGGACGGGGGCGAGGAGGACGAGAACGTGCTACGGAGAACGCTTTTGGGACTTCTGGCCGGCGGCACTGTCGCCCTGGACGGCCAGGTCCTCGGATCTGTCGAGAGCATCCGCCGGAGGATGGACGACACCCTGGTGTCGGCGACCGTCTCACCCGCGATGCTCGACCAGTGGGAAGAGGCCACCGTCGGCTTCGGGCGGCAGTACATGAACACGCCGCCGCTCCGGCTGCTCTGCGACGTGCTGCTGGAGTTCAGTTCCGTGCGCAAGGCCATGGAGCGCCGTCAGCCCGTCGACCTGCAGGAGAGGCTGTGCCGGATGGCGGCCCAGCTGGCCGGTCTCAGCGGGATGATCATGATTAACCTGGGAGACCACCGCATGGCCCGGTCCTTCTTCAGGACCGGCAGGACGGCGGCCGACGAGACCGGGGACCGCGCGCTGCGCGCCTGGGTCACCGCCAGGGAGGCGCTGGTCCCGCTCTACTACGGCGACCCCCGCGAGGCGCTCAACCTGGCCAAGAAGAGCCGCGACATGGCGGGCGAGACCCCCTGCGCGGCCCGGGCCATGGCGCCGGTCGTGGAGGCCCGGGCGATCGCGATGCTCTCGGGCACTTCGGGGACGGCGGGCCGCAAGGACGTCGTCGACCAGGCCAAGCGGGCGCTGTCCCGGGCCAGGGCGGCGTTCTCCCAGATGACCACGGCCGAGCAGGAAGACCTGGCCTTCGGCTACACCGAGCGGCAGCTCTACTTCCACCAGGGGGACGCGCTGGTCCGGCTGGGCCAGGCGATGGAGGCCGACCTCATCCTGGAGCAGGCCCTCACCAAGTACGGCCCGTCCGACTGGCTCGACCCCGCGCTCATCAAGCTCGACCGGGCCAAGTGCAAGGTCATGGAGGGCGACATCGACGAGGCGCTGTCGATCGCCACGAACACGGTCTCGGGCCTGGGCGAGGGCTGCCGCACCGAGATCCTCATGCGGCGGGCCCAGGAAGTGGTCCAGCTCGTGGAGAGCAAGGCTCCGAACCACCCGGACCTCAGGACCTTCCACGAGACGCTGCGCGCGGCTCCGGTGACCGAGCCGGTGACGCTGAGGGGTGGCAATGCATGAGCGACCTCGAGATCAGGCGCTACCGCTGGTCTGACCTCGACTCCGTCTGGGCGCTGCACCAGATCTGCCTGGCCCAGGTGGGCCTCGCCCCAGGTGACGGCGTCTGGTACGACGACGACTTCCCGCGGATCAACGAGATCTATCTCGCCGATCGGGGGGAGTTCCTCGTGGGAGAGGTCGCTGGACGGGTCGTGGCGATGGGCGGCATCCGCCGCGTCGATGATGAGACGGCCGAGATGTGCCGCCTCCGGGTCCACCCGGAGTTCCAGCGGCGCCGGTACGGCGCGCGGATGGTCTCGACCCTGGAGATCCGCGCCCTTGAGCTGGGGTACCTGCGGCTGAGGGGGGACACGACACTGAACCAGTCGGCTGCGATCGAGCTCTATCGCAAGTACGGCTGGCACGAAGTTCGCAGAGAAGTACGAGGCGGATGTGTCGTGATATATGGCGAAAAGGAGCTAATTGAGGCGATGTCCGTATCGCCTACATAACCTGGAATTCCAGACTATTCCTTTACCGGGGATTGCGATCTGATGAAATCGCGGAATATTTTTTCATCGTAGCTGCAGCTCGTTTCAGGGGATGCGATGAAAAAGATCATCGTCCGCAAGCCCGGCACCACCAGGCTGAGTGGCGCTTCCAGCGTCATCCACAAGGGGTGAGGAAACATCTCTGGCTGACCGGAAGAACACCCGGCTGTGACCGCGCGGACCCCCCCTCCCTCGAGGTGAACGGGCACCGGCGGTCACGTGGTCCCTACACCGTCGGCGGAGCTCTGCTGCGCGCGATCGTCCCTGAGGCCCTGGAGCGGGCCCCCGAGCAGGTCGCCTCCCACGACATCGAGATCCGGAGCGTGGCGCCCGATCTGCGGGACCGGGTGGCCGCGCGCCGGAAGACCTTGGACACCCTGGTCGAGGACGACGAACGGATCCTCGTGCCGGCGCCGCGCCGTACGCTCCGGCTGGCCAACGGGGTGGCGGAGTTCCTCGGCGCCTGCCTGCCCGCCCGCCGCGCCGCCGCGCCGTTCACGCTGGTGGTACGGAATATCCACGAGGCCGACCCGACCGATCGCGAACTGCTCGCGGTCATGCTCAGGCGCGTGGACCCGGACGTGCTGACGGTGATGATCGTGGCCTCCGGGCCGCCTCCATCCTGGTTCCGCGGCCGGGCGGCGCCGGAGGAGCCGCAGCCCCCCGGCCACGCTCGCGGGTGGTTCCCGGGCGACGACGAATCTTTCCCGCGGGACGGCGGACACCTCCTGAGCAACGGCGAACCTTTCCCGCGGGACGGCGGACACCTCCTGAGCAACGGCGGGCGGCACTCCTGCGACGCGGCGGCCCATGTGGCCTCCGAGTGCCTCGACGAGCGCTCGCGCGCCGCCTACGAGGCGGCCGGTGAGATGGAGCGCGCCAGGCTCCACGACCTGCGCGCCGCCGAGCTGGAGGCCACCGGGGAGTTCGCCCTCCGGCTGGGCGCCGTCCCCTTCCACCGCGAGCGCGGGACCGACCCCCGTGGCAGGGGGGCGGAGGCGCTGTGGACCGCCGTCGACCACTGTGTCCGCGAGGGTTTCCTGGACGCGGTGGCCGAGCTGGGCCCGCGCGGCGTGCGCCTGGCCGAGCCGGGCTCGGATCTGTGGTGGCGTTTCACCCAGCGCACGGCCGCGGTGCTGGGCGCCCTGAACCGCCACCAGGAGGCCCGCGACCTCTACGAGCACGCGCGTCGGGTGAGCCAGGAGCCCGCCGTGCACGCGGCCTGCGCGTACGGCACCGCCATGCTCGACGCCCGCCACCCCGACCCGGCCCGGCGCGACCTGGGCCGGGCCACCGGCTGGATCAACCAGGCCGTGGCCATCTCCACGCTGCTGCCCGACCCCCGGGAACGCGCCTTCAAACTGGGCTTCGACCGCAACGGCCAGGCGCTCATCGAGCTGCGCCGGGGACGGCCCGCCCGGGCGCTCGCGCTGGTGGAGTCGGCCCTGGCGCTGGCCGAGGAGGCGCTGCCGGACCGGCACCCGGTGCACCGGATGGTCCTGCGAGCCAACCGGGGGCAGCTGCTGGCGGCGCTGGGCCGGGGCAAGGAGGCGCTGGCCGACTACACGGCGGCCATCGCCATCGACCCCTGCTTCCCCGACCACTACCTGGACCGGGGCAACCTGCTGCTCGCGCTCGGCCGGGAGGAGGAGGCCCTGGCCGACTACGAGACCGCGATCGAGGTGAGCCCCCCGCTGCCGGAGGCGTACTACAACCGGGCCGAGCTCCGCCTGGCCCGGGGGGACCTGGAGGGCGGCCGGGCGGATCTGGACCACGTGCTGGAGCTGGACCCGGCCTACCTGGACGCCTACGTCAACCGGGCGGGCGCGCTGGCGGTGCTCGGGTGCGAGGCCGAGGCGCGTGCCGACGTCGAGGCCGGTCTGGCGCTCGACCCGGGCAACCCGCACCTGCTGACCGTGCGGGGGCAGCTGGACACCGAGGCGGAGCGCTTCGCGGCGGCCGCCGAGGCGTTCGAGGCGGCGCTGGAACGGGCGCCGGACCTCGGCGCGGCCTGGGCGAACCGGGGGACCCTCCGCTACCGGACGGGCGACCTCGAGGGCGCGGCGGCCGACCTGAGCCGGGCGATCGAGATCGAGGAGGGCGCGGAGCTGTACTTCAACCGGGCCATGGTGCTCCGGGCACTGGGCCGGGAGCGGGCCGCCCGCACCGACCTGCGCCGGGCCCTCGACCTGGCCCCCGGCGACCCGGACATCCGGGCCGCCCTGCAGCTGTGAGCCCCGTGCGCCCGGTTTTCACCTGAGCCTCCTGCGGCCGGTTCTCATGCGAGACTCGCGCGGCCGGTTCTCATGCGAGATTCGCGCGGCCGGTTCTCAGGCGGGGAAGACCTGCACGCGGTCGGGGTCCACGCTGAGCCGTACCGGATCGCCCGGGCCGTCCACGGCCGGCGACACGTCCCCGGGACGGAGCAGGCGCAGCGCCCGCTCCCCGGGGTCTCCGGAGGGTCGAGGGTGCGGTCCGCGGCGCCTCGGTGAAGGAATCTTCTTCCCGGGGGGAGGATTGCCTCCTTCAGAGGAACTCTTTCCCTCTCACTCTTCGCGGGTGTGGATTTTTCCCCCGGAGGGGAGACGACTTCTCCCGAGATTTTCCCCGGCTCACCCCGTTGTTTCCTGGGTTGAAAATTCTCCTCCTGAGGAGGGGATCTTCCCCACTGAGATTGACGTGTCTTGTCCTGATGTGCGGGATACGCCGGAGGTTGCGCCGTCAGTGTCCGCCGGGGGCGGGATGGCCGAGGTCGTCGCCGAGATGCGTGGGCGCCGCGAGCGCCTGCCCGGTTTCCGTCGCGCCCAGCGCATCCGCGACCCGTGGACAGCCTGCCGGTTGCCTGAGGGCTGAACATCTGTTTAGTATGCTGAACATGTGTTCAGCCCATGAGGACCTCACCGCCCGGGCCGTCATCCGCGACCGGGCCCTGGAGCTGTTCGCGGCCCAGGGCCCGGACGCGGTGACCGTGCGGCGGATCGCGGGGGCCGCCGGGGTCTCGCCCGCGCTCGTCATCCACCACTTCGGCTCCAAAGAGGGGCTGAGAGCCGTGGTCGACGAGTACGTGGCCGGGGTGTTCGACGGCATGTTCGCCCGTGCGGCGGCCGGGGAGCTCGACCTGTCGGACGGCGCGTCCTTCGCCGAGGCCCTCCTGAAGGACCTCCCGCCCGGCTCGCCGATCCCCGGCTACCTGCGCCGCCTGCTGCTGTCCGGCGACGCCGCCGGGACGCGGATCTTCCGCCGCTGGTTCGCGGCCTCCCGGGCGATGCTCGACGCGCTCGCGGCCGCCGGGCAGATGGCCCCGGGCCGCGACCCCGAGGTCCGCACGGCCTTCGTCATGTCCGCCGACCTGGTGCTGCTGCTCCTGCGGGACCAGCTCGCCGACGTGCTCGGCGCCGACCCCCTCGGCCCCGAGGGGACCGCCCGCTGGGCCGGCGAGGTGCTGGACATCTATCGCGACGGACTGTTCTGCACGGAAGGGGAACCCCGATGAAGGTCTTGATCTGCGGCGCCGGGATAGCCGGGCTCACGCTGGCCTGGTGGCTGCGGCGCGGCGGCGCCGAGGTGACGATCGTGGAGAGGGCGGCCGGGCCGCGCAGCGACGGCTACATGATCGACTTCTTCGGCTCGGGCCACGACGTGGCCGAGCGGATGGACCTCCTCGGCGCGCTGCGTGACATCGCCGCCGACATCGACGAGCTCGTCTACGCCGACCCGCGCGGCCGCCGGACCGGCGGCCTGCGCTACGCCTCCGCCCGGGCGGTGCTCGGCGGCCGGGTGCTCAGCCTCATGCGCGGCGGCCTGGAGACGGTGATCCGCGAGGCCCTGGACCCCGGGGTGGAGATCCGGTACGGCACCAGCATCACCGCGGTCCGCGACGTTCCCGGCGGGGTGGAGGCCGAACTGACCGACGGGACGGCGTTCCGGGCGGACCTGCTGGCGGGCGCCGACGGCATCCACTCGGTGGTGCGCCGCCTGGCCTTCGGCCCCGAGGAGCGCTGGCTGCGCCCGCTGGGCTACCACACCGCCTCCTACCTGATCCGGGACGCTGGCCTGGCCGGGGAGGTCGGCAGGCGGGCGATCCTGGTGAACGTCCCGGACCGGCAGGCCGGGGTCTACCCGACGCGCGACGGCGCCCTGGCGGCCTTCCTCGTGCACGCCCTCCCGGACCCGGCCCTGCCCGCCGATCCCCGCGCCGAGCTCGCGGCCCGCTACCGGGGCATGGGCGACCTGACCGACCGGGTGCTGGCCCACTGCCCGGAGGATCCGTACTACGACTGCGTCGCCCAGATCCGGATGCCCCGCTGGAGCCGGGGCCGCACGGTCCTGCTCGGCGACGCCGCGTACGCGGTCTCGCTCATGGCCGGGCAGGGCGCGTCGATGGCGATGGGCGGCGCCTACACGCTGGCCGTCGAGCTGCTCGGCGCGGACACCGAGGCGGCGCTGGAGCGCTACGAGCGGCGGATGCGCCCCTTCGCCCTGGCCAAGCAGGAGAGCGGCCGGACCTCCGCGGAGTGGATGGTGCCGCACCAGGCGTGGCGGATCGCCCTGCGCAACCGCCTGTTCGGCCTGGCCGACCTGCCCGGCGGCGCCGCCGTCATGGGCCGCGCGTTCCGGAGCCTGAGCTCCAGCGTCATCCCGGCAGCGTGAGCCCGGACAGGACCTCCGCCAGGTCCGGCGTCATCCCGGCAGCGTGAGCCGGGACAGGACCTCCGCCGCCAGGTCCGGCGTCATCCCAGCCGGGTGAGCCGGGACAGGACCCCCGCCAGGTCCGGCGGCTCCAGCGCGTCGGGCAGCGCGGCCATCTCCTCGGGCGAGAGCCAGCCGTAGCCCAGGTAGGTGTCGTCCTCCTCGGCGGTGAACGCGCCGGGGTCCACCGCGGGGGTCTCGCCGAACCTGGCCAGGTAGAACCGCTCGGTCTTGGCGTAGCGCACGCCGAGCCAGGTGAAGTCCCGCCGTACCGGCACCCACCGGTCCAGCACCGCCGTGCCGGGCAGCCCGGTCTCCTCGGCCAGCTCCCTGCGGGCGGCCTCCAGCGGCGTCTCGCCCGGATCGATCCCGCCGCCCGGAGGCTCCCACAGGGTCAGCCCGCTCGTCGCGTCACGCCAGTGCAGCAGCAGCACCCGGCCCCGGCCGTCCATGCACACCACCCGCGCCGCGGGCCGGTCATTCACCTCGGACTCGCTCATAGGCTCCGGACGCTACCACCATCAATCGATCAAGGGGACCCCTCGGAGGCCATCGAAGAATGCGATGACCTGGGGAGACGTTGTCGGCCCCGACGTCTTCACCCGATCATCCACGGCGGGGACCCTCACGCCGGGCCGGACCTCTCCGTCCTCCAGAGGACGATCACGCACGTGCGCAACGCGGCGATCCGGGACGCACTCCCGCTCACCGACGAGGAACGGTCAGCGCTTCATCACGCCGTCGGCGATGGCGTCGGCGGCCACGCCGATCGCCATGCCGACGATCTCCAGGCGGCGGACGAGCTCACGTTCCTTCATGGTCTCGGAGGTGATCTCCCCGGAGAAGATGCGGGCGATCTCGTACTGGTACATGCGCTGGAGGGTGCCGCTGATCTTCTTGGCCTCCAGGGCGTCGTGGGTGACCGTCGCGGTGCCGGCGGAGACCAGGTCGCGGACCGCCGTCTCCAGCGCCTCGATGCCGGCGATCACCTGGTCCAGCATGGGGGCGAAGCGCTGCTGCTCGCGGACCCGGTAGAGGTGGGACTCGCGGACGAAGTCGCGCAGGGAGTCCAGGATGTCGTCGATCGAGCGGGACAGCCGGAAGATGTCCTCGCGGTCGATGGGGGTGACCAGGGAGCCGGACAGCTCCTCCACCAGGCGGGCGCGCTGGGTGTCGCCCCGATGTTCGATCTCCCGCATCTCCTCGTGCGCGTCGGTCCTGCGGGTGTCGCCGCCGATCATCGCCATGGCCAGCCAGGCGCCCTCCTTGGTCGCCTCCAGCTGACCGATCAGCGCCTCGGCGAGGGCGCTGTCCATGTGCCCGGTCATCAGGTCCCGGACCCTGCGTAGCCGCTTCAAGCCATCACCCCTCTGACGATGAGCGCCGCCGCCCCGGCGAGCAGCGCGCTCACCGGCAGCGTCAGCATCCAGGCGAAAACGATCTTCATGGCGGCGTGCCAGCGCACCCGCTTCACGCTCTCCGCCGCTCCGGCCCCGATCAGGGACCCGGCGATGGTCTGGGTCATGCTCACCGGCGCGCCGATCGCCGCGCAGCCGATGACCGCGGTGCCGGTGGCCAGCTCGGCGGTCACCCCGTGCAGCGGGCGGGAGGCGAGGATCTCGCGGCTGAGCAGGCGGCCGGCGCGCGGCAGGCCGTACACCGCGCCGGCTCCGAACAGTCCGGCCACCGCCACGCAGGTGGACAGGGGCGCGTCCGACAGGCCGAAGGCGAGCATGAAGACGGCCAGCATCTTCTGCCCGTCGTTGGCCGCGTAGGCCAGGCACTGCAGGGTGAACCCGGCCCGGTGCCACCACCGGAGCGTACGGCCGTGCGCCAGCCGTACCAGGAGGATCCTGACCGGGACCGCGAGCAGCGCCCCCACGAACGGGGCCGCCATCGCGACCCCGAGCACGAACACCACCCCGCCGTAGGAGACCGGTACGCCCCAGCCCAGGTCGGCTCCGGTCAGGGCGCCCACGATGGCGAGGGTCAGGCTGGTGGGCCGCCCGCGGTTGCTCAGGAACATGACGACGGTCAGCGCGGACAGGACCGCGACGGCCAGGGCGACCTGTCCGTCGGGCCCCTCCATGGTCGCCAGCCGGGTGGTGAAGGTGATCGCGACCTGGTGGGTCACCGAGGGGACCAGCGCGACCGCCGCCATCATCATGAGCACGCCGGTCACCGGCCGGATGCTGGGGATCTTGAGCCCTGTCGCCAGCAGCGCGCCGCCGTCGTTGACCCCGCTGATGACCGCGAACAGACCGGCGAGCGCCGCCAGGGCGATCGAGCTCACGGTCCTCCATTCCAGCCGAACACCGGGTGGACGACGAGGCCGGTTCGGCTATGGGGCCCATAGGCGAACGACGGCTGCCTCCGGCGTCGGCCCGCAGGTAGCGTCCGCAGTGCGCTGATACGTAGTTACTACCCAAGATCGCGTGAATGATGGACGAGCAGCCGGTCCTGTTGAACCCCGGCCCGTGCCGTCGCCCCGGCCTTCCCCGAGGGCGGCCCCGCGTGCGGAGCGGTGGAGGTGGATGTGGCCGGCACGCTGTACCCTGCCCAGACCGGCCTCACGGCACCGTACGATCCGACCTCCGCAAGGGTGAAGGCATGAGTTCCGCCGAGTATGTTCTGACCCTGTCCTGCCCGGACCGTCCCGGCGTGGTCGCCGCGGTCTCCGGATTGCTCGCCGGGCGAGGTTGCAACATCATCGAGAGCCAGCAGTTCGGCGACCGGGACGCCGGGCGGTTCTTCATGCGCGTGCAGTTCTCCACCCCCGGCACGGCCTCCGAGGACAAGCTGCGCGTGGCCTTCGCCGAGCTGGCCCCCGAGTTCGGCATGGAGATCACCCTGCGCGACACGGCGGTCAAGCCGCGCGTGCTCATCCTCGTCAGCAAGTACGGCCACTGCCTGAACGACCTGCTCTACCGGGTCCGCTCCGGCACGCTGGACGTCGAGATCGTCGCGGTCGCCTCCAACCACCCGGACCTGCGCCCGCTCACCCAGTCCTACGGCATCGACTACCACCACCTGCCGGTGACCCCGGAGACCAAGTCCCGGCAGGAGGCGGAGATCCTGGCGCTGGTCGAGCACTACCGCGCCGACGCGGTGGTGCTCGCCCGCTACATGCAGGTGCTCTCGGAGGACCTCTGCGCCAAGCTGGCCGGACGGGCGATCAACATCCACCACTCGTTCCTGCCGTCGTTCAAGGGCGCCAAGCCGTACCACCAGGCCCACGCCCGGGGCGTCAAGCTGATCGGCGCCACCGCCCACTACGTCACCTCCGACCTGGACGAGGGGCCGATCATCGAGCAGGAGGTCGCGCGGGTCAACCACAGCCACTCCCCGGAGGACCTGGTCGCCATCGGCCGGGACCTGGAGTGCGTCGCCCTGGCCCGGGCGGTGAAGTGGCACGTCGAGCAGCGCGTGCTGCTCGACGGGCACAAGACCGTCGTCTTCCCCCGTTAAGGGGTTCCGGGATTTCCGACGAGAGCCGGTATTGCGAACATCCGGACCGGCGCCGGAGACGAATGAGTGGTAGCCGCCTGCTTATGTCCCTCGTTCGCCTGTTATTTCCGGTACCGGAGGAATTGATGCGCATTGAGCACCTCATCAAGGGTGGCCGTCCTCTCCACATTCATGTCGGATGGTGAAAAGCTCGGACAACAGCCGACTATTCGGGAGCGTGGTGCCATGGAGGCACCGGTCGCGGACGACCGCCTGCTGCACCAGCGGGTCGTGGGCGGCGAGGAGACGGCGCTGGGGGAGGTCTACGACCGCTTCGCGCCGCTGGTCTTCGGCCTCGCCGTCCGGATCACCCGGGATCGCATGATCTCGGAGGACATCACCCAGGAGGTCTTCGTGGCCTTCTGGGAACGCCCGCTCGCCTTCGATCCCGCGCGGGGGACGCTGCGCGCCTGGCTGGCCACCATCGCCCACCGGCGGGCGGTGGACCACGTCCGGGCGCAGGAACGCCGTAAGGCTTCGGTGCTCGGCCCACGCCTGCTGGAGCCGGAACCGGAGAGGCTGGAGGACCAGGTACTGTCACGGCAGGAGGCCGACGGAGTGCGCCTGGCGGTCGGCAAGCTCCCCGACCACCTGCGCGAGGTCATCGAGCTGGCCTACTACCGGGGGCGCACCTACCGGCAGGTCGCCGACGAACTCGGCCTGCCGGAGGGCACCGCCAAATCCAGGATCCGGCTGGGACTGCGCCGGCTGGCCGACGCGCTGGCCGAGGAGGGCACATGAACGACGACCCGGCTCGCCGCCTGTATCTCGACGCCCTGACGGAGGCGGCAGAGGTCCCGCGGACGTCGTTGCGCCCCCTGCTGTTCACCGCCGCCCGCGCCCGCCGCCGCCCCGCGGTCGCGGCGTCGGGCTGGACGGCCCCCTACGCCGGACGGATCGCGGCCATGGACGCCCTGCTGGCCGAGGTGGACGAGGACGACTGGCACAAGGAGACCGTCGAGGGGTGGACGCTCCAGGAGCTGCTGGCCCACCTCGCGGCGAAGGACGGGCTCGTCGCGCTCGCGGTGGGCGCCCCCGTCCTCGGCCCGCCGGTCACCGTGGACGAGGCGCTCGCCCGGACGGCGCAGCTGCAGGAGTACGAACGCCGCCGGGAGCCCGGCCAGACCCGCCGCGACTGGCGGGCCCAGGCCGACGCGCTCTGCCGCCACCTGGCCGCGCTGCCGCCGGACACCCCGGCCGACGTGAGCGGGTTCCCCATGGCGGCCGCCGACCACCTGCTGGGCAGGGCCCTGGAGACCTGGCTCCACACCGCGGACGCGGCGGGCGTCGTGGGGATCGCCGTGCCCGACCCGGTCCCGGAGCACATCGCGCCCACCGCCGACCTGTGCGTGCGGGTCATGCCGGTCACCATGAGGGTGAGCGGGCACGCGGTGCCCGAGGGCCGGGCCGTACGGCTCGTGCTGACCGGCCCGGGCGGCGGGCGGTGGCACGTGCCGCTGCACCCCGGAGGGCGGGCCGTGCGCGAGGACGGCGCGGCCGGGGGGACCGGGCTGGACGGCGCCTCGGCCGGGGGGATCGGGACGGACGGCGCCTCGGCCGACGCCACGATCACCTGCGACGTGGTCGAGTTCTGCTTCCTGGTGGGGGGCAGGGGAGAGCCCGCGACGTTCGCGGCCGAGGTGGAGGGCGACTCCGCCCTCGCCCGCGACCTGCTGCACGCCGCCCCCGCCCTCTCCGGCCCCTGACCGCGCCTCCGTCGCCCGGGTCCCGCGCCGCCGGCCGGGTCCGTGGATCCGCCCGCCACGGCTCACGCCGGGGCCGGTGGTCAGCGCCGGCGGTCCTGATCCGAGCAGAGCTGGCTGCGCAGGGTCGCCTCGGCCCATCGCTCCCAGCGCTCGCGCGGCCAGCCCCGCTCCTGTGCGAACAGCAGGTACAGCTCGGGGCTGAGCAGGCCGTACAGCAGGTCGGCGGCTTCTTCGGCAGAGGCGTCCGCCCGCGCGCCGGGCTTGCCGACGAGCGCCTCGGCCGCCCCGCGGTGGACGACATATCGGGGATCGACGTCGTGCGACCACAGGGCGGCGACCTCGGGGTCGCTCGCGCGTGCTCCGTCCAGCACCCTGCCGATCGGCGCGGCCCGTTCCAGGACCGAGGTCGTGCCCGCGACGTAGGCGCTCAACATGTCGCGGGCGGTGCCGGCGGCCAGCGCGTCCACATACCACGGCCGGTCCATCGTGGCCGTCGGCTCGTCGTCGCCCGCGATCGTGACGTCGACCAGTTCCTTGAGCAGGGTGCGCTTGTTGCCGAAGACGAAGTAGATCGTCTGCAGTGCGACCCCGGCCCGCTCGGCGACGTCCTGCAGGTTCGTCGCACCGTAGCCGTCCTGCGTGAACAACTCCAGCGCCGCCTGCAGGATGCGCCGCCGCGTCTCCCGTGCTTTCTGGGTCCGCTTGCTGATCCGCTTGACATCGCTCATGGCTAGAGTCTATCTCTAGATTAGATTACTAGAAGTTAACTCTAGAAATGAGGTTCAGTGATGGCTGTCATCACCGTCACCCGCTTCCAGGCCGATCCCGCCGACACCGAGCGGGTCCGGGCCCGGCACGCCGCCCTGGTCTCCGCGATCAGGGCCGCGGCGCCCGGCCTCACCGAGGCGCGTCTCGGCCGGCTGGGCGACGGAACATGGGTCGGCGTCTGGCGCTGGGACTCGGCCGCAGTCCTGGCCGCGGCCCGCCAGGCCGCGCCCGGCACCCCCGCGGCCGTCGAGGCGTTCGCGGTGGCCCGCGACGTCACCGCGGAGGACATCGAGGTTCTCGAGGAACTCTGACCGCCTGTCTCAGCCCCGGAACCCGGGGCTGAGACTCCCCTGGACCAAGGAGGCGACATGATCGAGCTCGGCGGTGCTCGGACTCGAGCACTTCTCCCACCTGGAGGTCGTCTTCCTCTTCGACCGGATCGACCCGGCCACGGTGCGCGGCGAGCCCCGCCCTCCCAGAGGCGACCCGGATGCGGAGCCCGTGGGAGTCTTCGCCCACCGCGGGCCGTACCGCCCCAACCGCCTGGGGGTCTCCCGCTGCCGGCTGCTCGCCGTGGACGGCCTGGACCTGCACATCGCCGACCTGGACGCGCTCTCCGGATCGCCGATCCTCGACGTCAAGCCGTACCTGGCCGAGTTCGCCCCCCGTCACCCGGTCACCCAGCCGGACTGGGCGACCGAACTCATGAAGCGTTATTACTGAAGGCCCGCCCCCGCCCGAAGGCGCGCCCCGCCCTTTCGGAGCCCAGCCCGATCGGCGGGCCGGGCTCCGGACGGTGGAGCCCCGGCCGCGCCGTTCAGGAGCGGGCGGAGATCATGCGGACCAGGGTGTCCGGGAACGGATCGGTGATCTCCACCGAATGGAACCCCGCCCCGGTCAGGAGCGCGCGGAACTCGGCCTCCGTCCGCTCCTTGCCGCCGGTGGCCACGAGCATGTTGATGTCGCTCATCACCGCCCCCGTGGCGGCCGGGGAGTCGATCCGCTCCGGCAGCGTCGGCTCCAGGAGCAGCAGCGCGGCCCCCGGGTCGGCCGCCGCGTGGCAGACCCGCAGGATCGCGGTGGCGCGCTCGTCGTCCCAGTCGTGGATGACGCCCTTGAGCAGGTAGGCGTCGGCCCCCTTCGGCACCTCCTCGAAGAAGTCGCCGCCGACGATCTCGCACCGGTCGCGGAGATCCGCCAGGTTCCGCTCCGCCTCCGCCAGCCCGCTGGGCAGGTCGAAGAGCACCCCTCGCAGGTCCGGTACGGCGCGCAGGATCACCGAGAGCAGGGTGCCGTCCCCGCCGCCCACATCCACCAGTGTCCCGAACCGGGTGAAGTCGAAGCCCGCGACGATGCTCGGCGCGATCCTGCGGGTGCCCTCCGACATGGCCCGGTTGAAGACCGCGGACTCCTCCGGGTGGCGGGCCATCCACTCGAACGCCGGCGAGCCGGTGACCAGGTCCCAGGCCGGTTCCCCGGTCCGGACGCTGTCGATCAGCCGGCCCCAGCTCGCCCACACGTTCGGCCCGCAGAACAGCCGGAACAGCGCGCGGAACGACCCCGGGGCGTCGTCCCTGAGCCGGTCGCCCGCCTCGGTGAGCGCGAACCGTCCGGGCGCGGTCTCGGTGACCATCCCCAGGCAGGCCAGCGCCCGCAGCAGCCGGCGGAGCGAGGGGGCGTGGGTCCCGGTCGCGGCGGCGAGTTCGGCGGCGTCGCGCTCGCCGCCGGCCAGGTGCGTCGCCAGGTCGAGCTCGGCGGCGACGTAGACGATCTGGGTGGGCATGTAACCGGAGATCAGCTCCCACGGGGAGCTCGGGGGCGTCGTCATGGCCGGTGCGTCCCGAAGTACCAGAGGTTGCCCTCGGGGTCCTCGCACGCGTACTCGCGCGAGCCGTACGACTGGTCCGTCAGCTCCATGGTGATCCGTGCTTCCGCCGTCACGGCCCTGTCGTGGTGGGCGTCCGGGTCGTCCACGGCGATGTAGACCCCGGGCCCGCCCGGCTCACCCGGCCCCAGCATGATCATGCCGGTGCCGGCGAGCAGCTCGGCGTGCTTGATCGCGCCGTCGTCTCCCTTGGAGACCTGGTGGACCTCGAACCCGAACGCCTTGCTCAGCCAGTCGATCGCCGCGTCGGGGTCCCGGTAGCGGGTCAGGGGATAAACCGTTCGCATCGTCGTCTCCCTCCGTGTGGATGGGTCCACGATCTCCCGGCCCCGGTCCTGCGGGCTTGGAAAAATCTGACCCGCCCGCTCCCGGCGCCGGGTCCCGGGCGGGGAAGGCTGACCCGGCCGCGCCCGATGCCCGGCTCATCCCGGCCTGGCTCACCTAGAGACGGCTCAGCCTGAGGCGGCTCATCCCGAGACGGCGACGGAGCCCTCCGGCCAGGGGCGGGCCAGCTGCCGGGGGGTGGCCCCGGCCATGGCCCGGAAGTCGCGGTTCATATGGGCCTGGTCGTAGTAGCCGCAGGCGGCGGCGGTGTCGGCCGCGGGCAGGCCGGCCCGGAGGCGGCCGGCCGCGTGCTCGAAGCGCATCACCCGCGCGACGGCCTTGGGGGACATCCCGATCTGGTCGTGGAAGCGGGAGACCAGGTGGCGATGGCTCCACCCCAGCTCACCGGCGAGCTCCGCGATCGGAAGCGCGCCCCGGGAGGCGCGGAGCCGCCGCCAGGCCCAGCCGACCCGCGGGTCGGACTCGGGGGCGGCGTGGATCCGCCGGGTGAGCAGGGCATCGAGGAGCGCGAGCCGGTCGTGCCAGTCGGGGACGGCGGCCAGCCGCTCGACGGCGGCGCCCGCCCAGGGGCCGAGCACGTCGTCCAGGGAGACGACCCGGTGGGCCAGCTCGCTCATCGGCAGGCCGAACAGCCGGCGCGCGCCGAGGGGGGTGAGGTTGACCTGCACGCCCTCGGTGGCCCCGGCTATGACCGTGTCCACGTAGACGTCGTGCAGCCCTCCGGCGAAGGAGGCCAGCCGCTCCCGCGTGCCCGGCCCGCTGAGCCCGATCGGCTCGCCGAGCCCGAAGATCACCACCACCCCGGCGAACGGCGGCTGCCGCCGGATCAGCGGCTCCTCGTAGCGCTCGGCGTAGGCCGACAGCTCTGTCACGTATGGGCGCAGGAAGGCGCCCGGCCTGCCCTCGGCGAAGGTCAGGCCACCGGTCACGGCGGTCCCGTCCACGGTCCGAACGATAACCGCCGCGACCGACACTTTCCCGCCGTACGGCGGCGCCGGGAACCGCCGCACCCCTCCTCGCCGCCCCGGCGCCGGGAAGACGGTTCGCCGGGGGCGGTGAGGTGGCGGGTGGTTGGTCTCGGGACGGGTTCTCGTTCCGGCGCCGAGGGGATGGTTCGCCGGGGGCGGTGAGATGGCGGGTGGTTGGTCTCGGGACGGGTTCTCGTTCCGGCGCCGGGGAGGACGGCTCGCCGGGGGAGCGGTGAGCCGGCCGGGAGGTCAGCGGAGCAGGCCGGTGTGGTGGGCGAGGAAGGCGAGCTGGTCGGCGGCGAGCTCGATCGTCTTGCTGACGGCGCGGGCGCCGTGGCCGGCCTCGGCCTCGTTGCGCAGCAGGATCGGCCGGTCGGCGCCCTGGGCGTGCTGCAGGGCGGCGCACATCTTCCAGGCGTGCAGCGGGTGGACCCGGGTGTCGGACTGGAAGACGGTGAACAGCGTCGCCGGGTAGGAGACGCCCTCCTTGACGTGGTGGTAGGGGGAGTAGGACCACAGCCAGGCGAACTCCTCGGGGTCGCCGGCCGTGCCGTACTCGACGTTCCAGGTGGCGCCGAGGCCGAAGAGCTCGTAGCGGACCATGTCCAGCAGCGGGGCCGAGCAGACCACCGCGGCGTAGAGGTCGGGGCGCTGGGTGAGGGCCGCGCCGACCAGCAGGCCGCCGTTGGAGCCGCCGGAGATGGCCAGCCGGTCCGCAGTGGTGACGCCCGCCGCGATCAGGTGCTCGGCCGCCGCGTGCAGGTCGTCGAAGACGTTCTGCTTGTGGGCGAGCATCCCGGCCCGGTGCCACTCCTCCCCCTGCTCGCCGCCGCCGCGCAGCTGGGCGATGGCGTAGGCGCCGCCCGCCTCCACCCAGGCCAGGATCGAGGCCGAGTAGCCGGGGGTCATCGAGATGCCGAAGCCGCCGTAGCCGTACAGGATCGTCGGGCGGGGACCTTCGGCCCCGGGCGGGGAGATGACCAGCATGTGCACCTCGGCGCCGTCGGCCGAGCGGTAGACGACCTGCTCGGTGGTGACGTCGGGCACCTCGACGGCGCCGGGCGAGGCGGCCCAGAGGGTGGTCTCGCCGGTACGGGCGTCGTAGCGCTGGATGGTCGGCGGAGTGGTGTTGTCGGTGTAGCCGAACCACGCCTCGTAGCCGCCCTCGGGGCGCTCCGTGATGCCGCCGATCGTGCCCAGGCCCGGGGTCGGCACCGCGCCGACCCGCTCCCCGGTGCGCAGGTCGTGGACGGAGATCTCGCTGATCGCGTGGCGGGTCCAGCCGACCAGCATGACCGGCCGGTCCAGGTCGTCGAGGATCGCGAAGTCCGACAGCACGGCCTCGGGGTCCTGCGGGATCAGGTCGCGCCAGTGCTCGGCCTGCGGGGTGGCCGGGTCGGTGACGCAGACGCGGGCGCGCGGGGCGTCGCGGTCGGTGAAGACGTACAGCAGCCCGTCGCGGCCGAAGTTCAGGGCGGTCTGGGCGTCCACGCCCTCCTGGACGACGATCAGCTCCGGGGCCTCGGGGGAGGCGGCCTCCAGGTCGGCGATCCACAGGTCGTTGCGCGGGGCCGTGCCCCGGGAGGCGGAGATCTGCAGCCACCGGCCGTCGCGGGAGACCGAGACGCCGTAGTAGTTGGTCTTCTCCATCCCGTCACCGAAGATCATGACGTCGTCCTCGGTGGAGGTGCCGACGCGGTGCAGGTAGACCCGGCGGTGGAACTGCTCCTCGCCCTCGGGCACCTCCGTCGCGGGCAGCCTGCGCACGTAGTAGAACGCCTCGCCGCCGGGGAGCCAGGCGACGGGGGAGTAGCGGCACCGGTCGATCGGCCCCTCGATCCGGACCCCGGTCGCGATGTCCATCAGGTAGAGGCTGGACTCCTCGTCGCCGCCGACCGAGACCTGGTAGGCCAGCAGACGCCCCTCCTTGTCGGGCTGCCAGGCGTCGAGCGTGGTCAGCCCGGTCGGGTCGAGCGCCATCGGGTCCAGCAGCGCCCGCTCGGCGCCGCCGGGGTCGACGGTGTAGAGCACGGCGTGCTCCTGCTCGGGGGTGCGCCGCATGAACATCCGGCGCTCGCCCCGCCAGACCGGCGCCCCGACCGAGCCGGACTTCAGCAGCTCGGCGACCCGCGCCCGGAAGCGCTCGCGACCGGGGAGCGCCGCCGTCCCCGCGGTGAAGAGGGTCTCCTGCGCCGAGAGCCACTCCTTGGTCGCCGGGTCGTCGGGGTCCTCCAGCCAGCGGTAGGGGTCGGGAACGGGGGTGCCGTGCAGATCGTCGACGACGTCGTCACGGCGGGCGGGCGGGTAGGGCTGTCGCGTCATGGCTGGAACCCTACGGCGTCCGGGGATCGCCGGGGCGCGGTCCGGCCGGTGGCCGTACCGGAGAGGCTTAGGAGGAGTGAAGAACAGGTAATGCGGGCATAAAAGCACCACGAGCCCCTCCCGTCATTTATGGGTGGCGGGCAAGGCGACAGAGAAGCCAAACTTGGTGGAGGACGGTGCCGTGGTGACCATCCGCTGGGCCGTCCGGCGGAGGTCATCATGACGGAAGCGCCCGGGCCCCAAGAAGGGCCACCAACCGGGGCACGTGAGATCGTGCCCCCGACCCAGACGCGCCACGTGCCGGGAAAGGCCCGCTGATGCGTCAAGTCCTCCTACTCAACGCCACTTACGAGCCTCTGACCACCCTCTCCCTGCACCGCGCCGTCGTGCTCGTGCTCCGGGAGAAGGCGGACGTCGTCCACCGTGACGGGCGGGGCGCCGTGCTCCGGTCGGCGAGCCGCACGCTCGACGTGCCGTCGGTGATCAGGCTCCGCCGATACGTCCGCATCCCCTACCGGTCGCGGATCCCGCTGACCCGCACCGCCCTGATGCGCCGGGACGACTACCGGTGCGCCTACTGCGGTCAGAAGGCCGAGACCATCGACCACGTGATCCCCCGTTCGCGCGGCGGGACCCACACGTGGGAGAACTGCGTGGCCTCGTGCACCACGTGCAACCACCGCAAGGCCGACCGGCTCCTGGAGGAGCTGGGCTGGACGCTCAACGTGGCGCCGGTGGTGCCGCGGGGCGTGCACTGGCGGCTGATCGGCGCGCAGGTCGCGGGCGATCCCCAGTGGGCGCCCTATCTGGCGGAGAACGCCGCCTGACGGGCGCCGCCCGGTGAGCGCGGCCCGGCCGCCGGGCGCGGTACGGCGGGCGCCATCCGGTGGACACGGCGGATATCCGCTCGCCCCGGCGCGGTCCGTGTCGGCACAATCGGGTGCATGGCATGGACCTTCACCTCGGACGTCGAGGTGTTCGCCGGGGCGGCGGAGCCGTGGTTGCTGCGCGACCCCGTCCGCAACACCGCCCCGTTGACGGTCGTGCGCGCCATCCGCTCCGGGGTGTACGCCGACGACCTGCTGCTGGGCTGGCTCGATCGGGACGGTGAGACGGTCGCCGCGGTGCTCCAGACGCCGCCGCGCGGGCTGCTCCTGCCCGACCTCTCCGTGGAGACCCTGCCGGCCCTGGCCAGTGCGCTGATCGAGATCGAGCGGGCGGTCCCCGGCGTTCAGGGACCGCTGACGCAGGTCGAGGCGTTCGCCGCCGCGTGGTGGCGGCCGGAGCGTGAGCGCGTGTCCGAGCGCCTCTACCGGCTCGGCTCCCTGAGCCCGGTCCGGCGCTCCGCGGCCGGGACCTCCCGCACGGCGGCCGTCGCCGACCGGGAGCTGATCGTGAAATGGCTCACGGACTTCCACATGGAGGCGATGGACGACGCCGTGACGGACCCGGCCCCGCTGGTCTCCAGCCGGATCGGCCGTGAGGAACTGATCCTGTGGGAGGACGGCGGCCGTCCCGTCGCGCTCGCGGGCCTGTCCTCGCCGATCGCCGCCATGTCGCGGATCGGCCCGGTCTACACGCCGCCGGAGTTCCGGGGCAGGGGGTACGGCGAGGCGGTCACGCGCGCCGCGACCCACAGGGCGCTGGAGGCGGGGGCGACCGAGGCGGTGCTCTTCACCGACCTGTCCAATCCCGTCTCCAACTCGATCTACCAGGCGATCGGTTACCGTCCGGTCGCCGACTACGCCTCCATCACGTTCGCCTGACGCTCCCGGCGTCCCGGGACGCCGGGAGCGTCAGGCGGGTGCTGTCGTACGGGCCTCCCGGGATGACCCGTGCGGGCGCCCGCACGGGTCATCCCGGGACGCCCGTCTGGGTAATCTGGTGGTATGCCGCGTTACGACTTCCGCTGCCGCTCCTGCGGTTCCACCTTCGAGCTGTCCCGCCCGATGGCGCAGTCCGACGAGCCCGCGGCCTGCCCCGCGGGACACGACGACACCGTCCGGCTGCTGTCCACGATCGCCGTCACGGGGAGCGCCGGTGCTCCCCGGCCCTCCGGCGGCGGCGGGGGTTGCTGCGGGGGCGGCTGCTGCGGCTGACCCGCCCGGAGGTGACCCCGGAGTCCCGGTGACTCCGGGATCCCGATGACGCCGTGAGGTCCCCGCGGCCGGGAGCGATCCCGGCCGCCGGGCCCCGCCGTGTCGTGCCTGCTGAGGCGTTATGCCGCGCGCTTGCCCTGGAAGGGCAGGAAGCCCTCGGGCCGGTGCGGGCGGGCGGGGACGAATGTGGGCTCGGTGGCGATGATCCGGTCGAACCGGAAGGCGCGGATCGCGCCGCGCATGCGGCACATTCCCACGAGATACCAGTGTTCGCGATGGACCATGCAGGTCACCGGGTCGACGTCGCGGATGCTGACCCGGCCGGAGGCGTCGCGGTAGTGCAGCCGGATCACGAGCCGGGAGGTGATGGCGCCGGCGATGGTCCTGGCCCGGTCGGCGACCGGAGCGGGCAGCGGGGCGGTCAGGGTGGCGAGGGTGGTGGCCACGACGTCGTCTCCGAGCTCCAGGTGCTCGAAGGCATGGCGGAGACCATGCCGGGCGGCGTCGGCCTGGGGACCCGATCCCAGATGGGCGAGGGAGAGGGCGAGGGCGGCGATCTCGGCGGTCGTCAGGGGGCTGGCGGGGGACTTCACGACGTTTGCCATACCTCAAGGATAGGTCGCGACACCGACATTTTTCGAACAGAGATGCCGGATTCTCAACACTGTGACCCTCAAGCGACATGCCGGACTATTCGCCGTACAACGGCGCCGGGAACACCGCGCGGCCTCTCGCCGTACGGGCGCCGTCACGGAAGTAAGCCCGGGGATGGGAGCAAGCGCGGTCCCGGGGTCGTACGGGCGCCGTCAGCGGCCCCGAAGAGCGGCCCGGGGACGCGGATCCCATGGCCCGGCGGGAGCGCGGGGTTCGCGTCCCCGCCGGGTGAGGGGCCGGATGCGGCGGCCGGCGTGCCGGGGACTCCCTAGCGGGAGAGCTGGGACAGGTCGCGGGAGGCCCCGGTGGAGGCGGAGGTGGTGAGGGCGGCGTAGGCCTGCAGGGCGGCGCTCACCGGGCGGTGACGGTCGCGCGGGCGGTAGCGGCCCAGATCGGCCAGGAGCCTCTCGCGGCGGGCGGCCAGCTCGGGCTCCGCCACCTTCAACTCGATCGAGCGGCCCGGGATGTCGATCTCGATGACGTCGCCGTCCTCGACCAGGGCGATGGCGCCGCCCTCGGCGGCCTCCGGGGAGGCGTGGCCGATGGACAGGCCGCTCGTGCCGCCGGAGAAGCGGCCGTCGGTGATCAGGGCGCAGGCCTTGCCCAGGCCCTTGCCCTTCAGGAACGAGGTCGGGTAGAGCATCTCCTGCATGCCCGGCCCGCCCTTGGGCCCCTCGTAGCGGATGACGACGACGTCGCCCTCCTTCACCCGGTTGTTCAGGATGCCCTCGACGGCGTCCTCCTGGGACTCGAAGACCACGGCGGGCCCGGAGAACTTCCAGATGGACTCGTCCACCCCGGCGGTCTTGACGATGCACCCCTCGACGGCGATGTTGCCGTAGAGCACGGCCAGGCCGCCGTCGCGGGTGTAGGCGTGCTCCATGTCGCGGATGCAGCCGCCCTCGCGGTCGAGGTCGAGGGAGTCCCAGCGGGCCTCCTGGGAGTAGGGCCTGACGGTGCGGACGTTGCCGGGGGCCGCGTGCCACAGCTCCACCGCCTCGGGCAGCACGTCGGGCGAGCGCACGTCCCAGGCGGCGAGGTAGTCGCCCATCGTGCCGCCGTTGACGGTGTGCGCGTCCCGGTGGATCAGACCGCCCCGGGCGAGCTCGCCGAGGATGGCGGGGATGCCGCCGGCCCGGTGGACGTCCTCGACGTGGTACTTGTCGGTGGCGGGGGCGACCTTGCTCAGGCACGGCACCCGCAGCGAGATCTCGTTGATCTCCTTGAGGCCGAAGTCGACCTGCGCCTCGCGGGCCGCGGCCAGGATGTGCAGGATCGTGTTGGTCGAGCCGCCCATCGCCACGTCCAGGGCCATGGCGTTCTCGAACGCGTCCTTGGTGGCGATGCTGCGCGGCAGCACGCTCTCGTCGTCCTGCTCGTAGTAGCGGCGGGTGATCTCCACCAGCTGCCGCCCGGCGTCCTGGAACAGCTTCTTGCGGGCCTTGTGGGTGGCCAGGATCGTGCCGTTGCCGGGCAGCGCCAGGCCGATGGCCTCGGCCAGGCAGTTCATCGAGTTGGCGGTGAACATGCCGCTGCACGAGCCGCAGGTCGGGCAGGCGTTCTCCTCCATCGCCAGCAGATCCTCGTCGGAGACGCTGTCGTCGGCGGAGGCGATCATCGGGTCGATCAGGTCGAGCTTCTTGCCGGGCGTCTTGCCGGCCTCCATCGGCCCGCCGGAGACGAAGACCGTGGGGATGTTGAGCCGGAAGGCGGCCAGCAGCATGCCCGGAGTGATCTTGTCGCAGTTGGAGACGCAGATCATCGCGTCGGCGCAGTGGGCGTTCACCATGTACTCGACCGCGTCGGCGATCAGCTCGCGGCTCGGCAGGGAGTAGAGCATGCCGCCGTGGCCCATCGCGATGCCGTCGTCCACCGCGATCGTGTTGAACTCGCGCGGGATCGCGCCCGCCTCGCGGATCGCCCCGGCGACGACGTCGCCGACCTCGCGCAGATGGACGTGCCCGGGGACGAACTGGGTGAAGCTGTTGGCCACCGCGATGATCGGTTTGCCGAAGTCGCTGCCGGCTACGCCCGTCGCCCGGAGCAGGGCCCGGGCTCCGGCCATGTTCCTGCCGTGAGTGACCGTACGAGACCTGAGGGCGGGCATGACGCTTCTCCCATCATCGACACTGGGTCTTCAAATGGTACGGCCGTCGCCCGCTTGGTGAGACCCGAGGTCCACTTGACGGACGCCGGGGCCGGGGAGAGCGGGGGCGGGACACGGAGGAGACGGGCGGGCAGAAGCCGGTGCGCGGACGCCGCCGCGGGAACGAGAACGCCCGGCGGGCCGGGCCGCCGGGCGTGGATGGACGGGGGAGTCCCGCGGGGGGACGGGGTCAGCGTTCGGAGGAGACCTGCTCGGTCCGGGTCATGCGGGACGGCGGACCCTGCTCGGGAGCCTCCGGGTAACGCGGCGGCAGCACCCGCTGGGCCGCCTCGTAGATCCTGGAGATCTCGGCGTCGGTCAGCGACCGCTCCCGCTTGGTGATCCACTTGCGGACGTGGCCGCCGTCGAAGACGTCGACCTCGCGGATGTTGAGGACCTTCCACGGGATGGCCGGGCCGTAGATCGCCAGGGAGGGGATGACCATGATCTCCCGGCCGAGCTCCGCGCCGATCAGCTCGGAGGCCCGGCTGGCCTCCCAGCGGGCCTCGTCGAGGCGGGCCTTCTGGGAGAACGGGCCCAGGAACAGCTTGCGGTGCGACTGGGCGCGGACCGGGAGCCGCTTGTCCCACTTCTCGGAGTCGACGGCGTAGATCCCGGTCGGCCCGACGACCAGGTGATCGATCTGGGCGTCGCTGTCCGGGATCGCGCGCGCGTGCAGGGTGCGGTAACCCCGCCGCTCCAGGCCCTTCAGCTGCGCCTCCGTGCGCCGCTCGGCGACCGAGGCGCGGCGCCAGGCGGGAACCGTCGAGTTCGAGCGGGCGCGCACCACCGTGTCGGCGATCGCCGCCGCGATCGCCGCCGTGACGCCCATGCGCCAGCTGATCAGCAGGAACCCGACGGCGACCCCCGCGACGACGGCGATCACTACGCGGCGTACCAGCGGGCGGTAGCGGGGATGGCTGAGCAGACTCAGCAGTGAGACGCGTTCGACGGGCGCGTACGTAGACGAATGCGTGGGCGGACGAGGCGTCGCCCTTTTGGCGGTCGGGCCCTCGCCGGCCCAAATCGGTGACGTAATGTTACCGTCTTCTGGCACCTGACCGGAATCCACGTAACTCACGGTAGCTGACCTTCAAACGGGGTGCCTAGTACTCCGCAACTCACACTTTTGTGACCGCCGTCACCCGCATGGCGGTACGCGGTAGCGGGTATCTATACATATCTCTCTAGATAACCCTGCTGATTCCGCCTACCGTGCGGGGCGTGGCAGAAATACATGATCTCACCGCTCTGGAGCAGGCGGCGGCCGTACGCCGCAGGGAGATCTCGCCGGTCGAGATCACCGAGCACTACCT
Source organism: Planobispora longispora (assembly GCF_016863135.1). Lineage (GTDB taxonomy): Bacteria > Actinomycetota > Actinomycetes > Streptosporangiales > Streptosporangiaceae > Planobispora > Planobispora longispora. Next base: position 13,171 of record NZ_BOOH01000044.1, on the reverse strand, counting down.
CGACCGCATCGGGAGACTGGACCCCGATGTCGGCGCCTACGTGACCGTGACCCCCGAGCTGGCGCTGGAGCAGGCGCACAAGGCCGAGGCGAGAGTGCTCGCCGGCGAGGTCGAGGAGAACGCCTCGCCACTCCTCGGGGTGCCGATCCCCATCAAGGACCTCAACCTGGTCAAGGACGTGCCGATCCACTTCGGCTCGGCGACCTACGACGACTTCGTCGCCCCGGTGGACGACAGCGTGGTCGAACGGCTGAGGGAGGCCGGGACGGTCATGCTCGGCAAGACGGCCACGCCCGAGTTCGGGATGCCCTGCTACACCGAGACCTCCGTCTCGCCGCCCACCCGCACGCCGTGGGACCTGTCCCGCTCGGCCGGAGGCTCCAGCGGCGGGGCCGCCGCCGCGGTCGCGGCGGGCCTGGCGCCGGCCGCCCAGGGCAGCGACGGCGCGGGCTCGATCCGGATCCCGTCCTCCGTCTGCGGGCTGTACGGCATCAAGCCCACCCGGGGCCGGATCAGCTTCGCCCCGATCATCCCCGACCTGGCCGGGCTGTCCACCAACGGCCCGATCGCCAGGACCGTCGCCGACGCCGCCGTGCTGCTGGACGCGATGGCGCACAACAACCCCGGCGACCTCTACCACGCGCCGCCGCCGGAGCTGGGCTCGTTCGCCGCCTACGCGGACCGGGATCCCGGCCGGCTGCGGATCGCCCGCTACGCCGAGCCGCTGGTCCCCGGCGCGGTGGTGGACCCGGAGGTGCTCGCCGCCTACGAGCACGCCTCGGAACGGCTGGCCGCCCTCGGGCACGAGGTGGTCGACATCGCGCCGCCGTTCTCGGCCGACCTGGTGCCGCAGTTCGTCACGCTCTGGTACGCGTTCGCGTGCATGCACCCGGTGGACCTCACCAAGCAGGACCGGCTGCGACCGCTGACGGCCTGGCTGCGGGAGCGCGGCTACGCCACCCCCGCGCCGGACTTCCTCCAGGCCCAGTCGGCGCTCCAGCTCGCCACCCGGTTCGGCCTGCTGGTGACCGACGAGTACGACGCGGTGCTCACCCCGACCGTCACCGCCCCGCCCCGTCCCGTGGGCTGGTTCGAGGAGGGCGGGGACCCGGAGGAGACCTTCGAGCGGATGAAGCGCTTCGCCGCCTTCCCCGCCATCTACAACGTCAGCGGCCAGCCCGCGGTCAACCTGCCGCTGTACTGGACGGAGGACGGGCTGCCGATCGGGGTCATGCTGGCCGCGCGGTTCGGAGACGAGGGCACGCTGATCTCGGTCTCCGCGCAGCTCGAGGCGGCCGCGGGAGGTTTCTGGGGCGAGCGCCGCCCGGCCGTCTGGTAGGAGGCGCCGCGTGGTCCGGCGGGTCGTGCCGTCCGGGCGGCTGACGGGGCGCGTCGCCCGGTCCGGCGGGTCGTGCCGCCCGGTCCGGCGGGCCGGGGCGCTCCGGTCAGCCGGATCGCAGCAGCGTCACCAGGTGCGCGGCGATGTCGTCCAGCAGCGTCGAGGTCGGCACCGGCGCGGCGGCGATCGAGGAGAACAGGCTGGGCAGGCCGGGGAGCGGGAAACCGTCCTCCGCCGAGGCCGCCTGGCCCACCTCGCTCTTGGCCAGCACGACCCGGCTGCGCTGCCAGGCCTCCTGGACCTCCTCCGGGGAGGGCACGCCGAAGCCGTGCCCCACCGGGGCCGCGTGGCGCAGCCGTACCAGCGGGGTGTCGGCGAAGGCCAGCGCCACCCGCGCGCGGGCGGCGAGGTCGTCGCGGCGCTCCGGCTCCACCCAGTCCATCGCGGTGCACGGGTTGCGGCAGTCGGCCACGCACGTGGCCAGAGCCCCCGCCACCTGGCTGTGCTGCCGGTCGAAGTAGGCCCGCCAGCCCTCGGCGGGCTCCCCGGCCACCCGGAGGGTCCGGTTGGCGGCCGACTGCTCGGGCTTGGTGTGGTCGCACTCGCGGTCGCCGATCACGCCGAACCTGCTGCCCGGGGCGGTGAGCCCGGCGGGCCAGCGGGCCGGGTCGCCCGCGTGGCCGAGCACCGTCTCGAAGGCGAGCAGCGGGAGATACTCGCTGGCGATGTGCAGGGCGGCGACCATGGGGCTGAGCTCTCGCCGGTGCCACCGGACCGAGATCACCTCCAGCAGCAGCCCGTAGGCCGGGCGCAGCGACTCCAGCGCGCCGCGCGGCTGCTCCTTGGGGGTCTGCGGCATGGTGCACGCCCGGGCGCGCCGCCGCAGCGCGGGCGGCACCTCCCGGGCCTCGACCGCGAAGTCCTCGGCGTCGAGGGAGAGCAGCCGCTGCCCGAACTCGCAGACGGCCGCGACCACCGGGTCGTCGGTGAGCGCCTCCAGGTCGGCGAAGGCGTGTCGCCGGGCGAGCGTGACGAGCACGTCCTGTACCGAATCCACGCTCAGACGATATCGGCGATCCGGCGGTGGCCGTTCCATCCGGAATCCGGGGAAGCGGTGGCCGCCGCGGCCGTCCGTCAGTGAGCGTGGGGCAGGCGTCCGACGCCGGGCAGGAACCGGCCGACGCCGGCGGCGTAGTGCCGGTAGGCGCACCCGTGCACGCGCCGCAGGTAGGGCTCCTCCACCGCGCGCACCTGCAGCTGGACGGAGGTCACCAGCGTGACGAGGGCGAGCAGGGCGACGGGGTTGGGCGTCATCAGGGTCAGCCCGCAACTGGTGGTGATCATCGCGGTGAAGATCGGGTTGCGGGCCAGCGCGAACGGTCCGTCGGTGACGAGGGCGGTGCGCTCGGAGGCGTCCACGCCGATCCGCCAGGAGGCGCCCATGGCCAGCTGCGCGGCCAGGGTGGCCACGGCGCCGCCCAGGGCGATCGCCAGGCCGGCGGCGCGGGCGAGCGGGTGGTCGAGCGCGGACAGGGGCGCCAGACCGGCCAGGGCGGCGACCGGCCCGGCCAGGCCCAGGACGAGGGCGGCGACGAAGGCGAGCTTGGCCCACCACGACAGCGAGCCGACCGGGCCGGCGTCCAGGCGCAGTCCGCTGTCGCCGGTCCGGCGCCAGTGCAGGAACGTGCGCCAGCCGAAGGCCAGGCCCGAAGCGATCAGATACAACAGCAAAGCGGTGAGGGCCATGAGTCAGTCCTTGTCGCGGTGGATCGGGCACAGCGCGACCGCGTGGCCGGTGGCGGCCAGAAGTTGCTCGGCGGCGGCCAGCAGGTCCATCAGCTCGGGTCTGGTGAGGCTGTAGAACGACTGGCGGCCCTCGGTGCGGTAGTCGACCAATCCGCAGTCGCGCAGGCAGGCCAGATGCTTGGAGACGGTGGACTGCGCCAGTGCGAGCTGGGAGGTCAGGTCCACCACCCGGGCCTCGCCGCGGGCCAGCCGCTGCACGATGCGCAACCGGGTCTCGTCGGCCAGGGAGTGGAACAGCGCCGCGGCCGGGGAGACCCCCGCGGCGATGCCGGCGCTGACGCACCGGTCCTCTTCAGGATCAATCGTCACATGGCGATGATATTCCATGATTGGGATGAGTTGGCAAGAGGGGACGGTTTCCCGCCGTGCCGCCCCCGCCGGAAACCCGCCGGAAGCGGGTCCGCCCCCGCCGGGTTTCCGGCGGGGGCGGGTCTGCGTGGTTCCGGCGGTCGTTCAGACCGGACCGGCTAGGCGGATGCGGCGTCCTTGGCGCGGGCGCGCAGGGCCCGGCCGATGCCGTCGGCGCCCTCCAGGAGCAGGCGCTTGAGCGCCTGCGTCGGCCGGGTCTCCTCGATCAGCCGCTCGGTCTTGGCCACGGTCTCCGGGGAGACGGCCAGGGCCGGGTAGCAGCCGACCGCGAAGCTCTGGGCGCTGTCGAAGGTCCAGGACTCCCAGATGCGGCCGATCTCGGCGAAGTACCGGTCGGCGTAGGGCTCCAGCAGCTCCGGGTGGCGCGGGTCCATGAAGCCGAGGATCGTCGAGCGGAGCAGGGCGCCGCTCAGCTTGCCCTCGGTCATGGTCGTCCAGGCGGTGGCCTTGCCGTCGGCCGTGGGGATCGAGGCCCGCGCCAGGGCGGCCGAGCGCTCGCCGGTGGCGGTGGGGTCGCGCAGCAGCTCGGTGGCGATGTCCTCCTCGCCGAGCACGCCGTTGGAGACCAGGGCCTGGGTGAGCGTCCAGCGCAGGTCGGTGTCGACGGCCAGCCCCTCCAGCGCCGCCGTGCCGTCGAGCAGGCCCTTGAGGAACGCCAGGTCCTCGGCGGAGGAGGCCACCGCGGTCAGGGCGTTGACGTAGGCGAGCTGGTGGTCCGAGCCGGGCTCGGCGGCCTCGGCCAGCGAGCGCAGCGAGGAGGCCAGCAGGGCCAGGCCCTCGGCGCGCCAGGCGGGGTCGGCGTACTGCTGGACGGCCTGGCGGGCCTGGCGGAGCACGGTCTGGGTGACGGTGATGTCCTTGACCGAGGAGATGCCGGAGGTGACCAGCGCCACGTAGTCGCGGGTGGACATCTCGGCGTCGCGGGTCATGTCCCAGGCGGCCGACCAGCACAGCGCCCGGGGCAGCGACTCGGCGAACTTGACGATGCCGCCCTCGACGAGGGTGCGCAGCGAGCGCTCGTCCAGCCGGATCTTGGCGTAGGTCAGGTCGTCGTCGTTGATCAGGACCAGGTCCGGCTGGACCTCGCCGACCAGCTCGGGCACCGCCGTACGGGCGCCGACCACGTCCAGCTCGACCCGCTTGACCCGTACCAGGACGTCGCCCCGCAGGGCGTACAGGCCGATGGCGACGCGGTGCGAGCGCAGCGTCGGGTAGTCGGCCGGGGCCTCCTGCAGCACGTCGAAGGCCGTGAAGCGGCCCTCGGCGTCGACCTCGAACGACGGGCGCAGGGTGTTGACCCAGGAGGTCTCCAGCCACTCCTTCGACCAGGACGACAGGTCGCGGCCGCTGGTGCGCTCCAGCGCGCCCAGCAGGTCGGCCAGCTCGGTGTTGCCCCAGGCGTGCTCGGTGAAGTAGTCGCGGACGCCCGCCAGGAAGTTGTCCAGGCCCACGTAGGCGACCAGCTGCTTGAGGACGGACGCGCCCTTGGCGTAGGTGATGCCGTCGAAGTTGACCTCGACCGCGTGCATGTCGACGATGTCGGCGGCGATCGGGTGGGTGGAGGGCAGCTGGTCCTGGCGGTAGGCCCAGGCCTTCTCCACGTTGGCGAAGGTCGTCCAGGCGCCCTGGCCCCAGCGGGTGGCCTCGGCCTGGCACAGCACGGAGGCGTAGGTGGCGAACGACTCGTTCAGCCACAGGTCGTCCCACCAGCGCATGGTGACCAGGTCGCCGAACCACATGTGCGCCATCTCGTGCAGGATCGTCTCGGCGCGGCGCTCGATGACCGCGTCGGTGACGCGCGAGCGGAAGACGTAGTCCTCCAGGAAGGTCACGCAGCCGGCGTTCTCCATCGCGCCGGCGTTGAACTCCGGCACGAACAGCTGGTCGTACTTGCCGAAGGGGTAGCGGACGCCGAAGATCTTGTGGAAGAAGTCGAAGCCCTGGCGGGTGAGCTCGAAGATGTTGTCGGCGTCGAGGTGCTCGGCCAGCGAGGCGCGGCAGTAGACGCCCAGCGGGATGCCGTCGTGCTCGGAGGTCACCTTGTGGTACGGCCCGGCGCACAGGGCGGTGATGTAGGTCGACATCACCGGGGTCGGCGGGAAGTGCCAGCGCTTGGCGTCCTGCAGCGCGCCGTGCTTGCCGCGGTGGCCCTCCAGCTCCTCGACCTCGTCGGGGGCGGCGTTGGAGATGACCTCCCAGTGGGAGGGCGCGAGCACGGTCAGCTCGAAGGTCGCCTTCAGGTCGGGCTGGTCGAAGCAGGCGTACATCCGGTGGGCGTCGGCCGTCTCGAACTGGCTGTGCAGGTAGACGCTCTTGTCGACCGGGTCGACGAAGCGGTGCAGGCCCTCGCCGGTGCGCATGTAGGCGCAGTCGGCGTCGATGCGCAGCTCGTTGCTCTCGGCCAGGTTCGGCAGCGGGAGCCGCCCGGTCTCCGGGTCGTAGGCGGCCACGTCCAGCTCGGCGCCGTTCAGGACGGCCGTGCGCACCTTGGCGCCGGCCAGGTCGATGAACGTCTCCGCGCCCGCCCGGGTGCTGGTGAAGCGGACCGTGGTGATGCTCTCGAAACGCTCTTCGCCCTCGGTCAGATCGAGCTCCACCGCATACGACTGCACGCTGAGCAGCCGTGCGCGCTCGCGGGCCTCGTCACGGGTCAGATTGCCTGCCACTACCGCTCCTCGTCACGACTTCCTCCGCTCCGTTGCGGAGGGCTGCCTGAATCCTGCCACGTCAGGCAGGAGATCGCCGCTTCGGAAACCCCGCGGCAGAGTGATCATCGCATATGAGCATAAAGAGGCCGTCAAGGCAATAATCCTCCGCGAAACAGGGAGACCAATCCGCCGGGGAATAGGGGGATCCTCCCCCAGGTTGTTGCGGTGCGGAATGTCCGCTGAACGAGGAAGCTGACAGATGACTGAGCGAACCCCCGTCGACCTCTGGTTCGACCCCTTCTGCCCGTTCGCGTGGATGACCTCGCGCTGGTTGCTGGAAGTCGAGAAGGTACGGTCGATCGAGCCGCGCTGGCACATCATGAGCCTCAACATCCTCAACGAGGAGAAAGACGTTCCCGACTCCTACCGGGAAATGATCGCCAAGGCCATCGGCCCGGTCCGGGTGGTCGCCGCCGTGCAGGGGAAGTACGACTCCGAGACGGTCGGCCGCCTCTACACCGAGCTCGGCGTCCGCTTCCACAACCAGGGCATGATCAAGCGGCTCGGCAGGCTGCGCGAGACCGTGGAGGAGGCGCTGGAGGCGGCCGGGCTGGACCGGACGTTCGCCGACGCGATGGAGTCCGAGGAGTACGACGAGGCGCTGCGCGCCTCGCACGACGACGGGATCAACCGGGTCGGCCAGGAGGTCGGCACCCCGGTGATCGCGGTCGGCGACGTCGCCTTCTTCGGCCCGGTCATCTCGCCCGCGCCCAAGGGCGAGGAGGCCGGCAAGCTCTGGGACGGGGTCCAGGCGGTCGCGAGCTTCGACGGCTTCTTCGAGCTCAAGCGCTCCCGGACCAGGCCGCCGATCTTCGACTGATCCCCCGGCCGGCGGTCTCCGGCCGATCTCCGGTCATCCACCCGATGTCCGCGCCGTCCCGGCGCGGACATCGGGCTGCATGCCCAAGTGTCGGGATATTACGAGTTTTTAAGAATCGCCGACTTTTCATTGGCTTATGGCGGCATCGCCCTACTCTGTGTAGGAGCGGTGTCATCCACTGCGGCGAGAGGGTCATTGCTGTACGTAATCACTCCGACACGCTGAGTAATCCATGAACTCTCGCCTTATCACGTTCCGCGCGCGAGGATGAGGGCATGCGTCACCTTTACCTGAACGGAGCATGGCAGGCGTCGGCGTCGGGCGAGAGCATCGACGTGATCAATCCCGCGACGGAGGAACTGATCGACCGGGTGCCGGCGGGCTCGCCCGCCGATGTGGACGCCGCCGTCGCCGCCGCCCGCGCCGCGCTCCCTGCCTGGTCCGGCACGGCGCCCGCCGAGCGCGGCAAGATCCTGGCCGCCGCGGCCGAACTGCTCCGGGAACGCGCCGACCAGATCGCCAGGATCATCGCCACCGACATGGGCGCCCCGTACGGCCTGGCGATGAAGGTGCAGACGTTGATGCCGGCGGGGGTGCTGGCCTCCTACGCGAGCCTGGCCGAGTCCTACGACTTCGACACCGAGCGGATCGGCAACTCCTGGATCCTGCGGGAGCCGGTCGGCGTGGTCGGCGCCATCACGCCGTGGAACTACCCGCTCCACCAGATCGTGTGCAAGGTCGGCCCGGCGCTCGCCGCCGGCTGCACGGTCGTCCTCAAGCCCAGCGAGGTGGCGCCGCTGGCGGCCTTCGCGCTGGCGGGCATCTTCGACGAGGTCGGCCTGCCCCCCGGGGTGTTCAACATGGTCAGCGGCCGGGGCCCGGTGATCGGCGAGGCCATCGCCGCCCACCCCGGCGTGGACATGGTCTCCTTCACCGGCTCCACCCAGGCGGGCCGCCGGGTCGCCGCGCTCGCCGCGACGACGGTCAAGCGGGTGGCGCTGGAGCTCGGCGGCAAGTCGGCCAGTCTGATCCTGCCCGACGCCGATCTGGCCGCGGCGGTCAAGGTGACCGTGGCCAATGCCTTCATCAACTCCGGGCAGACCTGCTCCGCCTGGACCCGCATGATCGTCCACCGGGACCAGTACGACGAGGCCGTCGACCTCGCTGTGCAGGCCGCGCGGAAATACACCGTCGGCGACCCCTTCGACGAGGGCACCAAGCTCGGCCCGCTGGTCTCCGCGACCCAGCGCGACCGGGTCATCCGCTACATCAACCGGGGCCAGGAGGAGGGCGCCCGGCTGGTGACCGGAGGGACCGACCACCCGCTGGATCGCGGGTTCTACGTGGAGCCCACGGTCTTCGCCGGGGTGGCGCCCGGCATGGTGATCGAGCAGGAGGAGATCTTCGGTCCGGTCCTGTCGGTCATCCCCTACAGCAGGGGCGAGGACGAGGCCGTCTCCATCGCCAACGGCACGCCGTACGGCCTGGCGGGCGCGGTGTGGGCGGGCGACGAGAGCCGCGCGGTCTCCGTCGCCCGGCGCCTGAGCACCGGCCAGGTGGCGATCAACGGCGGCCGGTTCAATCCGCTGGCCCCCTTCGGCGGCTACAAGCAGTCGGGCATCGGGCGCGAGCTGGGCGAGTTCGGCCTCGAGGAGTATCTGGAGGTCAAGTCGCTCCAGCTCTGACCTCCCGCGAGGCCGCGCCCGCGGGGACGGCCGGGGCGCCCGATGCCGGGGCGCGGTGTCAGGGCGTCCGGTGTCAGGGCGCCTGGAGCAGGACCTTCCTGGCGGCGTCCTTGGCCAGGCGGTCGACGTAGAGCATGCCGTTCAGGTGGTCGGTCTCGTGCTGGAAGCAGCGGGCGAGCATGCCCCGGGCCTTGACCTTCACCGGCCGGCCCAGCTTGTCGAGGCCGCTGACGGTCACCCCGGCGGCCCGGGGCGTCCTGGCGTAGATCGGCTTGCCGCTCTCGCGCCCGGGCACCGACAGGCAGCCCTCCCCGTCGAGGACCTCGGCGTCGTCGTCGATCGTCAGCTCGGGGTTGATCACGTGTCCCCTGCGGTTGCTGCAGTCGTAGACGAACAACCGCCTGCCGACGCCGATCTGCGGACCGGCGAGGCCCACGCCCTGCGCGGCGTACATCGCGGCGAACATCTCGTCGATCAGGCGGCGCAGGTCGCGGTCGAAGTCCACGACCGGCTCGGCGGGCGTGCGCAGGACCGGATCCCCGATCACTCGGATGTCGCGCATGTGGGGGCTCCCTGGTGTAAGGGCTCAGACAGTGGATCGGCTCTTACTTTAGCCGGGGGCGGCGGCCGGGCGGCCACTCGCACCTGCGAAACTGGGCGGGTGCGTGTCTACATCGGTGCCGACCATGCCGGCTATGAGCTCAAGAACCACCTCGTCTCCTGGCTGAAGGAGCACGGCCACGAGGTCACGGACTGCGGTCCGTTCGTCTACGACGCCGAGGACGACTATCCGCCGTTCGTCCTGCGCGCGGCCGAGGGGGTCGCCCGGGAGCCCGGCAGCCTGGGCGTCGTGATCGGCGGCTCGGGCAACGGCGAGCAGATCGCGGCCAACAAGGTGCGCGGCATCCGCGCGGCGCTGGCCTGGAGCGAGGACACCGCCAAGCTCGGCCGCGAGCACAACGACGCCAACGTGATCAGCATCGGCTCGCGGATGCACACCGCCGAGGAGGCGACCAGGTTCGTCGAGCTCTTCCTGGCCACTCCCTACTCGGGCGCCGAGCGGCACAGCCGCCGCATCGAGCAGCTCGCCGCATACGAGACCACGGGCGAGCTCCCGCCGCTGCCGTAACCCCTCCCGCCCGTGCCCGCACCCGGTGCTCACTTGTCCCGGGCGCGGGCCTCCTTGCGGGGCATCTCGTCGCGGAGCGGCCTGCGGTCGGCGGCCTCCTGCTGCTCGGGTGAGGGCCGGGAGACGTCCCTGGCCCGCATCGCGGTGATCGCGGTGATCTGCAAGCTCTGCAGCGCCATGCCTCCACCATAACCCGCCGGGGCGGAGTCCCCCGGGAGCCGCTCAGAAGATCAGACCGGCCCAGGGCGCGGGCTCCCACGACATCGCGGTGGACAGCTCCCGTACGGCTCCCGCCCGCGCCTCCCGGACCAGGCCCGCCTCCTGCAGCGAGGTGAGCCTCTGCCCGCCGAGGTAGGCCGCGCCCAGGGCGCCCACCGGGAGCGTCAGGTCGGCGGCCCGTCCCGGCTCCTCGCTCTCCTCGACGGGAACGCACCGGGCGGCGGAGGAGTCGGCCGTCAGCCGCCAGCGCCGGGCGTTCCACGGGCAGACCGCGTCCTCGACCTCGAACACCACGTCCACCGGGGCCGAGTAGCGGCGCGCGGCCAGGGCCCGGCCGACGTCCACGAGCCGGATCCACAGCTCGTCCATCCAGCGCGCGTGGAGCTGCCTGACGTCGGCCAGCAGGTAGGTCAGCGGGTCGTCGACCGGGCGGTTCCCGGTCGTGACCCGCGAGACCAGGTCGCGGTCCAGCACGTGCCGCCAGAGCAGGGCGCAGGCGGCCGGGTCCAGGCCGAAGAGCTCCTTCAGCCGCACCTCGCCGTCCGGCACGCCGGCGTCGTTCCAGCTGGGCTTGATCCTGAAGAGCGCGTAGCCGCGCGGGCCGCCGTCGTCCTCGACCACGACGGCGCGCAGCGGTCCGGCGCCGCCCTGGTCGGCCTCGGTGTCGGTGAGCACCGAGTTCCACCGCCCGGGGGTGCGGGCGTACAGGCCGGGGCGGCTGCCGAGCACGGCGTCGAAGACCTTCTCGAAGGTCTCCCCGGTCTCGGCGGGCTTGACGATCCGCAGCCGCAGCGCGGGGTCGACCGGCGCGCCCGGGACGAAGGCGGCGCGGTGCGTGGGGACGTCGAAGACCATGCCGTCGGCGGCTCTGCCGTACCCGAACCGCCCGTAGATCACCGCCTCGGAGGCGTAGAGCGCGGCGACCGCCTCGCCCCGCTCGCGCAGGTCGGTCAGCTGACGGGTCATCAGCGCGGTCAGGACGCCGCGGCGGCGGTGGGACGGGAGGACGCCGACGGCTGTGACGCCGCCGACCGGGATGGGGCCGCCGGGCACCGTCATGGTGAAGCTGCACACGGCGGTGACGCCCACGAGCAGATCGCCGTCGTACGCTCCCAGGGAGCGCTCGAACTCGGTGTTGGCCCGGAACAGCTCCGCGCGGTACGGGGGGATGGGACTGCCGAACGCCTCCTCGTCAACCGTGATCCAGTCGGACCAGTCGGACTCGGTCATCGGGCGCAGCGTAAGACTCATTTTTCCTACGGTAGGCACGGCAAACCATCCCGGCCATACAATATCCGTGCTTAATGATCTAGGTGTTGGTCAAGTGGGCTCCCCGAACCGGGGGCGGACCGATACAGTCAGGCGCATCATGAGTTCCCGTCCGGTGCCGTTGATCCCTACAGGGCTCCGCGCGTTCCTGGTGCGGGTCCCCTTCCTCGTGCCCGCGGTGCGCTTCATCCGCCGCGGGCTGCTGACCCGGGACCGCAACCTGCTCGCCACGCTGACCGTGCTGACCCTGGTGCTCGGCGTCCTGGCCGCGCGGGTCTCGGTCGAGTGGTTCTCGCCCGCGCTGATGATTCCGATCGTCCTCGTCGGCGGGCTCCAGCTGCGCCTGCGCAGCCTCGCCAAGCTGCTGTGCGCGATCGTGGTCGCGCTGGTCTACGTGGGCGTCGCCGGCGACTTCGGATACATCGGCCCGGGGACGCTCGCCGCCTTCGGGTTCACCTCCGTGCTGGCCGCGGTGATGGCCCGCACCCGGGGCAAGCTCGGCGTGCAGGGGCTCCGGGGCGACGTGATGCTGCTGGAGCTGCGCGACCGGCTCAAGAGGCAGAGCGAGCTGCCCGCGCTGCCCAAGGACTGGGGCGCCAAGGTGGTGCTCAAGCAGGCCGGGGGCTCCTCCTTCGGCGGTGACTTCCTGGTCTCCCTGCGGGACGGTGACACGGTGGAGCTCGCCCTGGTCGACGTCTCCGGCAAGGGCGTCGACGCGGGCACCCGCGCGCTGATGTTGTCGGGGACCTTCGGCGGTCTGCTCGGCTCGGTGGACGACTTCCTGCCCGCCTGCAACGCCTACCTGCACCGCCAGCGCGAGGCCGAGGGGTTCGTCACCGCCGTCCACGTCCGGCTCAACCTCGCCACCGGCGAGTACGCCATCACCTCGGCCGGGCACCCCCCGGTGGTCACGTTCGAGGCGGGCACGGGCACCTGGCGGGTCTCCCCGGCCAAGGGCGTGGTCCTGGGCGTCGTCCCCGACCTGCACTGCGAGCCCGACCGGGGGATGCTCCGCAAGGGCGACGCCCTCATGCTCTACACCGACGGGCTCATCGAGCAGCCCGGGCGTGACATCGACGCCGGTCTCGACCGGCTGCTCGGCGAGGCCGAGCGCCTGCTGCCCTCCGGCTTCTCCGGCGGCGCGCGCAACCTGGTCACCTCCATGTCGGCGGGGCACAACGACGACTGCGCGCTGGTGCTCATCTGGCGCCCGTGACTCCCCGCAGGCCCTGGCTCCCGCAGGCCCTGGCTTCCCGCGGGCCCTGGCTCCCGCGGGCCGTGGCTTCCCGCGGGCCTTGAAGTCTCGCGATCCGCGGTTTCTCGCCGTTCCCGGTGCTCCGCCGCCCACGCCCCTTCGTCACGTACGGCGCATGCTCGCGTGCGCACCGTGACGAATCACATGGGTCCGATCGTGGTTCTGGTCACTGGCGACGGCGGAAACCGCCTGGAATTCTCGTAACAGCTATCCAAATGAATGCCAAAGACCCCGGGATTTCCGGGGAGTGGGGCGAAAAGGATCAAATTCGTTGTGAACAGACGACATCGGCCTCGCCTTCTGCTGGACGGCGGTGAGCCGGGCGCGGGAAAGCTGCCCAAGCGCATTCCCGGTGAGGCCAAGCGGCGCATCGACCTCCTCGACGCGCAGGAGGGCGAACCTCACCCGGACGAGACCGACGGCGGCGACCGCCGCGACCTGCCGGCCACCGCGTAGCGGCCCGGCGTCGCCGTGGCGGCCCGGCGCCACGCGTAGCGGTCTGGCGCCACGCGTAGCGGTCTGGCGCCACGCGTAGCGGTCTGGCGCCACGCGTAGCGGTCTGGCGCCACGCG
>NZ_BOOH01000043.1 GCF_016863135.1 Planobispora longispora | reverse complement strand
CGTAGCGGTCTGGCGCCACGCGTAGCGGTCTGGCGCCACGCGTAGCGGTCTGGCGCCACGCGTAGCGGTCTGGCGCCACGCGTAGCGGTCTGGCGTCGCCGTGACAGTACGGTGTCGCGCATAGCGGATCGACGTCGATGCGGTGATCCGGCATCGGTGCGGCCACTGAAGATTCCGGCCTCCGGGGGAACGGCGCGGTTGTTCCGGGTCCGGAATCTTCGGTGGCCGCACCGGTCGCGGCCGGTGCCATCTCCGGTTCAACCTTGGCACGTGCGAGGGCCCCGGGAGGTGCGTTCGTCGATATGCGCCGCCTGATCCCCAAGGCCCCCAACGCCCCTATGGTCGCCCCCGAGGGCGGAAGCCTTCCGGAGGGTGCCTGACCGCGGGTCCCCCGGTCAGAGCCAGCCGGAGTCGCCGGCGATGCGCACGGCGTCGAGCCGGTTGCGGGCCTGGGTCTTGCACATGATCCGGGAAAGGTGGTTGCGCACCGTGCCGACGGACAGGAAGAGCTGCTCGGCGATCTCGTTGGACCGCGCGCCCTGCGCGGCCAGCCGGAGCACGTCCAGCTCCCTGGGGGTCAGCGGATTCTCCGCCGTCTCCAGGGCCGCCACGGCCAGGTCGGAGTCCACCGTACGGTGGCCGGCCGCGACCCGGCGGACGCCGTCGGCGATCTCCTCGGGCCCGGCCTCCAGGCTCATGAACCCGAGCGCGTGCGCCGCGAAGGCGCGGCGGACCTGGCCCGGGGTCGGGTGGCGGGACAGGATGAGCACCCGGCAGGCGGGCGCCCGCTCGTGCAGCCGGAGCGCCGTGGAGAACCCGCCGCCGGGGAGGTCCAGGCCGATGATCGCGGCGTCCGGCTCGTGCCGCAGTGCGGCGGAGACGACGTCCTCGCCGCTGTCCAGGTCGGCCACCACCTTCAGGCCGGCCGCGCCCTCCAGCGAGGCGACGAGGCCGACCCGGACCAGGGGCAGTTGCTCGGCAACCAGGATCCCGATCAAAACGCTCCTCCCGTCCGACCGCCCCGATGCGTGACGACACGATTCGCCCGACCCGATGTGTGACGACGCGATTCCGGACTGTCACCAAAGTGTCTCCATTCGGCAAAGCCCGCGCAAGTCACCCGGCCGGGAACCGAAAAGGAGGGAGGGCTTCCGGAAGGACGGGGCCCCGGAAAAGGCGATGGGACTCGCAGTATGGCGTGTCGGCTAGGCTCTTATGGGGCATTGTTGGTGAATCCGCTACCGGGGGGATCTGTGGACTGGCCTTTCCTGATCGGAGTGGTCATCTTCCTCGTGGGGTTGATGGCCTCGATCGCCCTGCACGAGATCGGTCACCTGGTGCCGGCCAAGCGGTTCGGCGTCAAGGTCACGCAGTACATGGTCGGGTTCGGCCCGACCATGTGGTCCCGCCGCAAGGGTGAGACCGAGTACGGCGTGAAGTGGATCCCGTTCGGCGGCTACATCCGGATGATCGGCATGCTCCCGCCCCGGCCCACCGACGCCCCCGGCACCGTGCGGTCGTCCTCCACCGGCCCGTTCCAGGGGCTGATCGAGAGCGCCCGCGAGGCCGCGCTGGAGGAGGTCCGTCCCGGGGACGAGGACCGCGTCTTCTACCGCAAGCCCTGGTGGCAGAAGGTCGTCATCATGTTCGGCGGCCCGGCGATGAACTTCGTGCTGGCCTTCGTCCTGTTCGCCGTCGTGCTCATGGGCTTCGGCGTCGGGGTGCTCAAGACCGAGGTCTCCGCGGTCCCGGACTGCGTGAAGACCGCCGCCGAATACGCGAAGAACCCCACCTGCACCTCCGCCGACCAGGCCAGTCCGGCCGCCCGCGCGGGCCTGCGCCCGGGCGACGTCATCGTCTCGGTGGCCGGGAAGCCGGTCGCCGACTGGGAGTCGGCGACGCGGGCCATCCGCGCCAGCGGCGCCGGGCCCGTCGAGATCGGGATCGAGCGGGCCGGGCAGCCCCTGTCCGTCACCGCCACGCTCATCGAGCAGGAGCGCGAGTCCCTCGACGAGCCCGGGAAGCTGGAGCGGGTCGGCTACCTGGGAGTCAGTCCGACGCAGGTCATCGAGCGGCAGGATCTCGGCGCCGTGGTCACGCACATGGGCGACCTCACCGCCAGGACCGCCTCCTCGCTGCTGCGCCTGCCGGAGAAGATGGTCGGCGTCTGGAACGCCGCGTTCTCCGGTGAGGAGCGCGACAAGGACGGCCCCATCGGCGTCATCGGGGTCAGCCGCATCGGCGGCGAGATCGCGGCCTCCGACGCCCCGCTGGAGAACAAGATCAGCATCTTCGTCAGCCTGCTGGCGAGCTTCAACCTGGCGATCGGCATGTTCAACCTGATCCCGCTGCTCCCCCTGGACGGCGGGCACATCGCCGGCGGTCTCTGGGAGGGCGTCAAGCGCGGCTTCGCCCGCGTGACCCGCAGGCCCGAGCCGGCGCACGTGGACATCGCCAAGGTCCTCCCGCTGACCTACGCCCTGGCCTTCACCATGATCATCATGGCCGGGCTGCTGATGTACGCCGACCTGGTCAACCCGATCCGCCTGGCCGGCTGACGGGAGCTCGTCTGCGGCGCGCACGCCGTACCCGCCGATAGGGTGTGCCCGTGAACGACGTGACGCCTGCGGCGGCGATCGACGTGGCGCTGCTCCGGCTCCGCCGGATCTGGTCGAGGCCGCTGCGCGCGCGCAAGGCCGCCGAGGCGCAGCGGCCGGTCCAGATGTCCGCCGTGATGGTCGTGCACGCGGTGCACCGGCTGAGCCTGGAGCCGGCCGAGGTGACCGTGGGGGCCGTCGCCGAACAGCTCGACGTGGATCCCTCCACCGCCAGCAGGCTCGTCAACGAGGCGATCGGCTCGGGGCTGGTGGAGCGCGAGGAGTCGGAGATCGACGCGCGGCGGGCGCGGCTGGTGCTGAGCGCCCCGGGACGCCGGGTCCTGGAGGCCGTGGCCGGCTACCGGCGGGCCTATCTCGACGGCCTGATCGCCGACTGGGACCGCCGGGACCGCGAGGACTTCGCCCGCCTGCTCACCCGTTTCGCCGAGGCGGTCACCGCCCGCCCGGCGGACGTCTCCCGCCTCGACGAGGCGATCGCCGAGGCGCTGGGGAGCGGGGGGCCGGGGGAGGGCGCGGCTACTCGCCGGTGACGCCGTCGATCTGCTCGCGGAGGATGTCGGCGTGGCCGTTGTGCCGGGCGTACTCCTCGATCATGTGGACGAGGATCCAGCGGAGCGAGACGTCCTCTCCGCGGCGCTGAACCTTGCCGACCGTCTCCAGCGGCAGCCCGCCGGCGAGCTCGCGGGCCCGGTCGATCTCGGCCCGCCAGGTGGTGAACGCCTCGTCGGCCGAGGCGGTGTCCACGTTGTCGAAGTCGCCGTCGGGGTCCTGCTCGGTGTAGTAGAGCGGCGGGGCGCCCTCGCCGGCGAGGACGTTGCGGAACCAGTAGCGCTCCACCTCGGCCAGGTGGCGGACCAGGCCGAGCAGGGACAGCGTGGACGGCGGGACGGGGCGCAGGCGCAGCTGCTCCTCCGTCAGATCCGCGCACTTGACGGCGAGGGTCTCCCGGTGCCAGTCCAGCCAGGAGTTCAGCATCGGAGCTTCGTCGGCGACGAAAGATGGGTTAGTGCGGTTGTCAGTCATGACGGATGATTTTGTCCATCCTTGTACTGATTGTCACGCGGTTTGTTCGTCTCCGGGCGCCTGTCCTCCCGGACCCGGTCCCCCCCGCGCGCCGGTGTGTCCGCGGGGAACCCCGGGAGACCGGGCGGTGTATCCGTGGGCATGAGACGAATCCTGTTGATTCTGGCGGTCGTCATCCCGCTGCTGGCCCTCTCGGCGCCGGCCCGGGCCGGCGGCTGGGCGGTCACCTTCATGGACCCCGCCCCCGCGAAAATGAGCGCGGACACGACCTACACGCTGGGCTTCTGGCTGCTCCAGCACGGCACGCACCCCTATGAGGGCGGCGACCTCGGCGAGGTCGCACTGGAGTTCACCGACGGGAAGAAGGCCGTGCGCTTCTCCGGCGTGGAGCTCAAGGAGCCGGCCCACTACGCGGCGGCGATCTCCCTGCCGGCCGGGACCTGGACGCTGAAGGCGGTCCAGGGCTGGTTCGCGCCCTACGAGGTCGGCACCCTCACCGTGCCGGGTGGTCTGGAGATCGCCCCGCTCCCGGAGGACCTCAAGGGGGCCATCGAGGCTCAGAAGGGGCAGCATAAGGATTACTGGGGGGCGATCCGCCCGCCGGACATGCCCGCCGGCACGCGCCCGGCCGGAACCCGCGCCGGGCCCGATCCCGCCGCCTCGGCTCCCGCCTCGGCTCCCGCCTCGGCTCCCGCCGCGGCGACGGAGGCGTCCGGCGTCGAGGCGCTGGACGGGGCGACCACGGTCGCGGTGGTGGAGTCCGAGTCCTGGTGGCGGGCGCCGTACACGATCGCCGCCGCGCTCCTCGGAGCCGCCGCTCTCGGGGCCCTGGCCTACCGGCTGCGCCGCCGCTGAGCGGGCCCGGATCGGAAGACAACTACATAGCATGAGAAAGCGTGACTTTTGGTGACGCCTCGTTCATTCTTGCGATACGCGGGTGGACGGGAGGTGGCCGAAATGCCGGGAACACCCGATCCGGGGGATACACGGGGGTTTCGGACCGCCTTTCTCATCTTCCTGGCGGCCGTGCTCGTCCTCATCCCGCTGGCCGTGTCGAGGCTGCTCGAATCCCGGGGGCTCGCCGGATCCCTCGCCGTCGCCCTGCTCGCCGACGTCGGGGTGGTCCTCGCCGCCCGCGCCTACCTGGACAGGCGCGGGAAGCCGGCGGAGTCCGAGGCCGTACGGCCCGGCGGCAGGGAGTACGTCGTCCCCCGATCCCTGCCGCCCGCCCCCCAGGTGTTCGTCGGCCGCGAGGAGACCGTGGCCGACCTGGAGGCGCGGTTGCGCGAGGCCGGCCGGGTGCCCCTGCTGGTCCTGCACGGCGCAGGCGGGATCGGGAAGACGGCGCTGGCGCTCGTCATCGCCCACCGGCTGGCGGGCGCCCACCCGGACGGGCAGATATACGTCCAGGTGGGGGACTTCCAGACGGACGGGATGTCCGCCGAGCAGATCCGCCACGAAATCGCCGGGGCGTACGTCTACGCGCTGAAGAGACCCGACGACGAGCTTCCCACGGCGACCGGCGGGCGGATCGACTTCTTCCACCGGCGCTCCGCCGGCCGCTCCCTGCTGATCCTGCTCGACGACGTCCCCGCCGACATGGACCTCGCCGGGCTCCTCCCGGACCGCCCCGGCTGCACGACGATCATCACCTCGCGGCGGATCCCGGGGGGACTCCCCGGCGCCGCCGTCACCTACGAGCCGCCCCCTCTCGCCGAGGACGACTCCGTGAAGCTGCTCAGCACGCTGCTGGGAGCCGACCGCGTCGAGAGCGACCCCGCCGACCCGGACGACCTCACCGCGGTGGCCGCGCGGAGACTGGCGGACGCCTGCGGCGGGCAGCCGCTCGCGCTCCGTCTCGCCGCCGCCGCGCTCTCCCAGCGCCCCCACTGGGATCTGCGGTTCGCGGTGGAGGCGATCCTGCAGAGACGGCCCGATCCCGAGCAGCTCGACGTGTCCTACATGCTGCTCACCGCCCAGGAGCGCCTCGCCCTGCGCTCCATCGGCTCCATCGGCAAGCAGGCGTTCACCGGCTGGATGCTGGCCGCCGCCGCGTCCTCGCCGGGCGAGCCCGTCTCGGAGGAACTGGCCGACCGTCTGGCGCGGGCCCAGTTCGTCGAACGCCGCGGCACCCGCCGGGACCACGCCTCCTTCTACGTCGAGGACGAGGTCCTCGAGTACGCCCGCAGACTCGCCGAGCGGGAGGACGGACCCCAGGCGAGCTCGGCCCGGGAGGAGAGCGTGACCCGGGCGCGGGAGGACCGCCGCGGCCGGGACCCGGCGCTCTCGGTGCGCGAGCAGGTCTACCCGCTCATGCGCACCGGCGACCTCTCCGCCGCGCTCGCCACGGCGCAGCAGGCGCTCGACCTCGCGGACGAGCAGGGCGACGGGGTCGCCGCCGGCGCGGCCTGCGCCGCGCTGGCCGAGATCTTCAGCGAGCTGGGCGACACGCTGGAGGCCGAGGAGGCGGCGCAGCGCGCGATCGGCACCGGGCATCCCGGCAACACCGCCCGGGCCCTGCGGTGCAACGGCAGGATCCACCGCAGGCTCCGGGAACTGGACAAGGCCAGGGCGTTCCTCGACGAGGCCCTCGGCAACGCCGAGCGGGCCGGGGACGCCGGGGAGCAGGCGCGGGTGCTGTTCGAACGCGCCTATGTCCTCTCATTGCAGGGGGACGTCACCGCCGCCCGCGGCGATCTCGACCGGGCCGACCGGCTCAGGACGAGCGGGGTGATCGGCGCGGAGACCATGGAGCCCACGGCGCTGTGGTACCGGGGCGCCGTCCTCTACGTCGAGGGCAGGCTGGGTGACTCGGCCGAGGAGTTCGGCCGCGCCAGAGCGTCCTCCCGGCGGCTCGGGCAGCGGCTGTGGGAGGCGTGGACGGAGCACGTGATCGCGAAGGTGGCCCTGGCCACGGACCGCCTGGACGACGCCAAGGAGGCGGCCGAGGCCGGTCTGGAGCTCTTCACCGCCATCCGCAACCGGTACGGCGCCGCGCACTGCCGCTACCTGCTCGGCCAGGCCCACCTGGTCGAGGGGGCGGTGCGCGAGGCCGAGATCGAGCTCTGGGAGACGGCCGAGACCTTCCGCGCCTGCGGCGACGTGTGGGTGGAGAGACACGCCCGGGCCCTGGCCAGGGCCGCGGCGGCCTGGGCGCGGGCGGAGGGACACGGACCCGGGGCCGGCGCCGGGGAGGAGTCCGTGCGGGAGCTCAGGGAGGAGATCGCACGGGAGCTCGGAGAGGCGGCCGAGATCTTCCGGGCCTCGGGCGACGTATGGGCGGAAGGACTGGTCGCCAGGCTTCTCGCCGCCATGACCGGCCCGGCGGACGGGTGAGCCGATGCCGGGCGAGGAACAGGACACCGGCAGGTGGCGCCGCCGGCTCACGGTGCTCTCGGCGGCGATCGCCGCGATCGCGGCGGTGCTCGCCGACAAGGCGGATGATCCGCTCCACTGGGTCCCGCTGACGGTGGTGACCGGGATCGGCGCGGTCACGGCGGCCTGGTGCACGCTCGCGCCCCGGCGGCGGGCGGACGCCGGCGGATCCGCGGAGGCCTCCGAGACCGCCGTGCCCGAGGGGGAACGGGGACACGCCGCGCGGGCCCTGCCCGCCCACCCCTCGGCCCCCGCCACGGCGGTGACGGCCCTCGGGCGCGCGGGCCACGCCGCGCGCGGCCTGCCGGCCCGCCAGCCCACCTTCCGCGGCCGGGAGGCCGAGCTGGACGCCCTGCTCGACTCCTACCGGGCGCAGCGCAGGCAGCGGACCCCCGCCCCGGTGCGCGGGCCGGTCGTGCTCGCCCTGCACGGCCCGCCCGGAGTGGGCAAGAGCGCCATGCAGCTCGAACTGGCCTGGCGGCTGGTCGCGCACCACCCCGACGGGGTGCTCTTCGCCAACCTCGGTCAGGCGGCCAGGCGCAGGCCCCCGTACGACGTCCTGCACGGCCTGCTGACGGAGCTGGGGTGGCCGGAGGAGGAGATCCTCTCCGCCTCGCTCCAGGACCGGATCAACGTGTTCCGGGCCCTGACCGTCGGGAAGCGGATCCTGGTCGTGCTGGACGCGGCACGCGACATCGACCAGCTCAACGCTCTCATTCCGGGCGACCCCGAGTGCACCGTCCTGATCACCAGCCGGCGCGACCTGGTGAGCGCCTACGGCTTCCCGTCCACGGCGGTCCGCCCGCCCGGTCCGGACGACGCGCTGGCCATCCTGACCGCCTACTGCCAGATGGACGGCGCCGTCGTCCCCCATCTGGCCGTCGAGATCACGGAGCTGTGCGGCCGCCTGCCGATCGCGCTGCGCGCGGTGGGGGACCGGATCCGGCACGGCGGCGGCGAGATGCGGCCGGTCCTCGACCTCCTGCGGCCGGAGGACTCCCGGCTCGACGCCCTCACCTACGGCGGGCGCAGCCTCGAGGAACGGCTCGGCACCGAGTACGACAGGCTGACCGACGACGAGAGGACCGCGTTCTGCCGGCTGTCCATGGTGGAGACGGCCTCCTTCACGCCGTGGGTGATCAGAGTCCTGACGCCCGTCTCGGTCTCCACCGGGGACCCCGTCACGACCGCCGACGCAGCCAACCTGGCCGCCGCGCTGGCCGCGGCGGGACTGCTCGACGAGGTCAGCGCCGACCCCTCGGGATTTCCCCGCTACGCCTTCCACCCGCTCACCCGCGTCTTCGCCGGGAAGCGGCTCGTCACGCTGATGCCGGACCCGCTCGACCGGGAGAAGGTGAACGACCAGCTGCGCCGCGCCGTCCTGGCCGCCTGCTGCAAGGTGCTGAGCGTGCTGGAGGACAGGCCGATCGGCGGGGAGTACGGCGACGTGCTGCTGCCGGAGATCAACGGCTGGGCCGAGAGGGTGGCCGCCGACGTCGACCACTGGATCTCGGCCGAGCTGCCGCACCTGGTCCGGGCGGTGGAGGACGCCCACCTGGCCAGCGACGGCGAGGCCTGCTGGCTGATCGCGGCCTGGCTGGACCACTGGCCGGAGGGTCTCGTCGACCGCGACGCCGTGCGCCGCGCGTTCGAACTCGCCTGGCAGGCGGCGGTCGGCTCCGGCAGGCAGGAGGCGACGAGCCGGGTCCTGCGGGCCACCGAACGGCTCCTCGCCCTCAGGGACTACGGGGACTACAGGACGGTCCTCATGGTGCTGGTGACGGCCGCCTACGAGGCGGGGAAAGCCGGGAGGGAGGACCTCCGGCAGATGGTGCAGCTCCTGATCGATCAGGTCCTGGACATGTGGAACGAGGACGGGGGACCGGACGGGCGGTCACCCGGGTAGTCGGGGTATCCGTAGCCGATGACCTCGGAGACGCGCCTGACGCGCTGCTCGACCCGGCCCCGGTCGGTGTTGCCCTCGATCGTGGTGATCGTGCCGTCGCCGTTGTCCCGCTTCACCAGGCCCATGTGGTCGATCCGGTAGATGCCCTCGCCCCCGTCGTCGTCGAGGTCGAAGTAGACGACGGCGCCGGGCCGGGCGACGCTGCCCCAGCGCCCCTCGTCCTGGAACCAGCCGGCCCAGGCGACGGCGTAGGCGTCCGCGCCGATCGTGCCGTCCAGGCCCGCCTGCGCGCCCACCCAGGAGACGAACATCGCGCACCAGGGCGCGTTGGTGTACTTCTCCATGACTCCGCCGTCGCGGGCCAGGGTCTCCCGGGCCCGCTCCGAGTCCATGTACCAGGAGTGGAACTTGGTCCCGCCGCCGTCGGCGTCCTCGACGACGCCGATCTGCCCCTCGGCGATCCGCAGCAGGTCCGCCGCCGTCACGCCCGTTTCGGCGGGCAGCGGCGGCGGGGCGCCGGCCGGGGCGGGGGCGGGCGCGGCCCGGGGTCCGGCCGGGAGGTCGTTCATGACGGCGGGGGCGCCGATGGCGACCGCGCAGGCGGCGAGGGCCACGCCGGTGACGGCGCGGAGCAGACCCCCGGGGAGGAGGCGGGGAAGGTGGTGCTCGGTCATCGCGGGATCTCTCCCTTGTTTCCCTGGAACCTTGATCCCTGTCCTGGCCCCAGGCGCGGTCCGCCTGGGAGGCGCGGCTCCCGGTCCGCCGCGGGGCCGCCCTGCGGTCCGCGCCGTACGCGTTCGCCGTCCGGAGGACCTAATACCCAATATGGGCGGTTAGTCTGCTTTGCCGGAATCTCTGGAGCGGTTCCCGGCGCGGCCCGCGCGGTGCCGCCGTACCGCGTCGCGGTTGGCGCACCGCTGGGAGCAGTAGCGCTGCCGTCCGGTGCGGGAGGTGTCGGCGAAGATCGTGGCGCACTCGCCCGCGGCGCACCGCCGGAGCCGGTGCATGCCCCGCCCGACCAGGTGCAGCGCGGTGCCCACGGAGATGAGCGCGGACAGCACGGCGCCGGGCGGCTGCCGGTCGTCGCGGTAGTGGAGGTGCCAGCCGCCGGCGTGGTCGGTCAGCCGCGGGTGGCCGGCGGATTCCGCCAGCATGCGGTTGACCAGCTCGGCGCGCTCGCGGTCGTCGGCGGCGTCGACGACCCGCACCCACGCCTCCAGCGTGGCGCGGACGCGGTCCAGGTCCTGCGGCGTGACCGGGTGCTCCAGCACGAGCCCGGCGGCGCGGCAGCGGTCCGCGAGCTCCCCGGCGGTCACCGGCCGCCGGTTGGCCAGGTCCGCGGCCAGGTTCACGGCATCCTCGCCGTAAGGGTTGAGATGCATAAGGCCATTACATCAGTCTGATCCGCATGACGCACCGCACCGATGTGCGGCATCAGAACATCGAGATGTGCACGTGGTCGTAGTGGTTGGCGGTGACGCCGCCCCGGTCGGACATGAAACGCCAGCCCGAGCCGTGGTTGATGCGCTGGCGCCAGATCACGTACTTGACGCCGAGCTTGGCGCGGTTCTTGATCGCCCAGGCGGCGATCTCGTCGCCGAGCCTGACGCCCGCGGCCGAGGGCATCGCGCCGCCGGAGCTCATCATGAAGTCGCAGGCGCGGCCGAGCGGGTGCTCGCCGAAGGTGTCGTAGCGGTAACAGCCGACCACGTGGGTCAGCTTGAAGTACCGGCCGATGGTGTTCCGCATGTTCCGGGTGCGGTCGGTGATGTTGTCGGAGCCGTTCGGCAGCTGGGGGGTCCAGGTGCCGTTGGAGCGGCGGCCGGAGCCGACGGGGACGAGCTGGTCGAGCTTCTTCTTGATGTCGCGGATCACCCCTTCGGCCTCCTCGCGCTGCTCCTCGACCTCCTCGGCCTCGCCGCGGATCCGTTCGGTGAGCCGGGCGGCCAGCTCGGCGGCCTTCTTCCGGTCGTCCCGGCTGCGGGCGAAGCCCTCCAGGTGGGCGCTCTGCTGGGCGGTGAGCTGCTCCATCAGGGCGGCGCCGCTCATGTTGTCGGAGAACATCAGCACGGGCAGGCTGGAGGCGCCGCTCTGGTAGCGGAGCTGGGCGATGGCGTCGACCTCTCCCTTGGCCGCCGTCAGGGACTCCTCGGCCTTGCGCAGGTTCTTCTTGGCGACGCCCTCGGCCTTCTGGGCCTTGGCCAGGGACTCGCGCTTGGCGGCGTAGGCCTCGATGAGGGTGTCGACCTTCTTGTTGAGCTTGGCCAGGTCCTTCCTGAGCTCGGCCTCGGTGGGCTTGGGAGCCGCGCTTCCCGCTGTGGGGACACCCAGGACGAACGCGAGCATCAGGCAGGCGGCCACGACCGTACGGTGACGGAGCGTGGCGGACGCGCGGGACGTGGGGGACGCGGGGGACGCAGCCGCCACGAACTCTCCTCTCCTTCAGCCGGCCGGGTTAGCTGACGGGTTCGGGCCGGAGCAGCCCTTCCACGAATGTGGTTCACCCCAGGTGCGATGGTTCCCCGGCTCCCGGGCAATTTGCCCGGGATTAGGCATATCTGCTGTTCAAGCCGATGCGTGAAGGATAGTAGTGGCAAAGCAATGGTCATGCGACTTCAAGCCGATACAAACCGGTGATCAGCTTGTGACAACATTGCGCAAAAGACGTGCAGCCTCCTCTGGGAGGACATCGTTCACGAAGGCCCCCATGGCCGACTCCGAGCCGGCCAGGTACTTCAGCTTGCCCGGCGCCCGCCGCACGCTGAACAGCTCCAGGTGCGTGTAGGCCAGGTCGCGGCCCGCGCGGACCGGGGCCTGGTGCCAGGCCGCGACGTACGGCATCACCACCCCGAAGAGCCCGTCCAGGCGGCGCAGCACCTCGGTGTAGAGGGGGCCGAACGCCTCGCGCTCGGCGGCCTCCAGCCCGGTCAGGTCGGGGACCCGCCGGTGCGGATAGACGTGGATCTCGTACGGCCAGCGCGCCGCGGCCGGGACGAACGCCGTCCAGTGCTCGTTCGCGGCGACCACCCGCACCCCCGCCTCCCGCTCGGCGGCCAGGACGTCGGCGAAGAGGTTGCCGCCGGTCCGCTCCCGGTGGCGCTCGGCGGCCCGCAGGGTCAGCGTGGTGCGCGGGGTCACGTAGGGGTAGGCGTAGATCTGGCCGTGCGGATGGGCCAGCGTGATGCCGATCTCCGCGCCCCGGTTCTCGAAGCAGAAGACCTGCTCCACGCCCGGCAGCGCCGACAGCTCCGCCGTGCGGTCGATCCACGCCTCCATGACCAGTCCGACCTGGTCGGGGGAGAGCGTCGAGAAGGAGGAACCGTGGTCGGAGGTGAAGCAGACCACCTCGCAGCGCCCGGCGCCGGGGCGGCTCTCGCTCAGCCCGCCCGGCGGGGCGAGGTCGACGGGCCGGTCGGAGAACGACGGGAACCTGTTCTCGAAGACGACCACGTCGTAGGCGGCCGAGGGGATCTCGGTGAGGCGGCCCGGGGCGGAGGGGCACAGCGGGCACTCGTCGGCCGGGGGCAGGAAGGTCCGGCCCTGGCGGTGCCCCGCGACCGCGATCCACTCCTCGGTGAGCGGGTCGTAGCGCAGCTCCGAGGCGGGCGGCCGGGGCGGCAGCGGGCGCTCGTCGACGGCCCCGCGGTCCGCGTCGTCGTCCCGGTCGAAGTAGATCAGTTCCCGGCCGTCGGCCAGGCGGGTGACGGTCCGCTTCATCGCTCCGCCACCCGGCTCTCCCGCTCGGGCTCGGCGACGATCAGCTCGCCCGCCTGGGCGGAGAGCTCTTCGCGGGCGTCGTCCGGCAGGCCGGAGTCACTGATGATCACATGGGCCTCCGAGAGGGCGGCGATGGTGCTGATCCCGACCGTGCCCCATTTGCTGTGGTCGGCGGGGACGACGAGGCGGTGCGCGGAGGCGACCAGCGCGCGGTCGGTCTCGGCCTCCAGCAGGTTGGGCGTGGTGAATCCGGCGCGCGGGCTCATGCCGTGCACGCCGAGGAAGAGGGTGTCCACGTGCAGCCCCCGGATCGCCGCCACGGCGACCGGCCCGACCAGCGCGTCGGAGGGGGTGCGCACGCCGCCGGTCAGCACGACCGTGCGGTCCGCGCGGGGGGAGCGGTGGAAGACCTCGGCGATCCGGATCGAGTTGGTGATGACGGTCAGCTCGGGCACGTCGACGAGGAGGCGGGCCAGCGTCCAGGTCGTGGTCCCGGCCGAGAGCGCGACGGCCGTGCCGGGCCGGACGAGCATCGCGGCCTGCCGGGCGATCGCCTCCTTCTCCGCCTGCTGGCGGACCGACTTGGCGGCGAAGCCGGGCTCCTCGGTGGAGCCGGGCCCGGCGGCGGTGGCGCCGCCGTGGACCTTCTCCAGCAGGCCGCGCTCGGCCAGGACCTCCAGATCCCGGCGGATCGTCATGTCGGACACGCCGAGCTCGCGGACGAGGTCGGCGACCCTGACGCCCCCGCTGGCGCGAACCCGGTCCAGGATCGCCTGCTGCCGCTGTTGGGCCAGCATTGACCACTCCCTCAATCAAACATCTTCCACCAAAATATCACAGGCAGAGACGGGTTCGATGTTTGGTTGTGCGGGACAACCGCTCACAGCCGGTCAAGCTCCGCGTGGATGTTGGCCCGTGCGGCCTCCTCCAGGTCCGCCACCCGGAAGATCGACGGCAGGCCGAGCAGCGAGCGCAGCACGGCCGCCCGCCCGCTGCGGAAGGCGTCGTCGGGGACGAAGGCGTACTCCTGGCGCACGGCCGCCGCGTAGGCCGCGTACACCTCGGGCGGCGCCGCCAGGATCGCCAGATCGGCGTCGCACAGCACGGCCCCGTCCGCGTCGCCGGGCGCGGGGTCGTGGGTGACGGTCAGCCTGACCAGCCGCGCCACCGTGGCCACCGCCTCCGCGGGCAGGCCCGCCTCCGGCAGCGCCCGCTCGGCCAGCCGGGCGCTGCGCTCCTCGTTGTCGCCGCGCTCGGGGTCGTAGACGGCGTCGTGGAACCAGGCGGCGAGCCGTACGAGATCGGGGTTGTCGGCGTGCCCGGCCAGCGTGTCGACGTGGTCGAGCACCGCCTCCAGGTGGGCGGTGGTGTGGTAGCGGCGGTGCGGCTCGCCGTAGCGGGCGATCAGGTCGCGGCCGAGGGCCTCGGCTCCGGGGCCGGCCAGGGCCCGCCAGCGGTCCATCAACTGTGCGCTCATGCCCGAGAGTGTGCTTGATTTCTTTGGGTCTTGTCCGGCCCCCGTTCCGGGAGGAGTGTGAAGGCCGAGTCCACCGATGTCGCGGATGAAGGGCGGTCGAGCATGGCACGGCGAGCGCGCAAGGCCCGGGCACGGAAGAAGCGGAAGGCCAACCACGGCAAGCGCCCGGCGGCCCGGTGACGCGCGCCGGGGTCAGGCGCGGCGGCCCCAGGAGGCCAGGAGCCTGGTCTGCGCGTCGGGGTCGGCGGGCAGGGGCTGCGGCTCCGCGATGACCCCGGCCTGGCGGTAGCCCTCCTCGGCGCCGGCGAACCAGTCGGCGCAGGCCTCGACCAGCTCGGGGTCGAGCCGGTCGTCGGCGCCGATCGCGCGGGCCAGGTCCCAGGTGTGGATGAGGGCGTCGGCGAACAGTTCGGTGATGTACTCGGCGCCGGGCACGTCACCGAACGACAGGTGGGTGACGCACGTCAGGGCCTGATCGGAGCTGGCCGCGTGGACGGCGGCCGCGGCGGCGGCGTCGAACGCCTTCGGCGGGTCGTCCCCGAGCAGGTCGCCGTCGAAGACGTCGCCGATCTCCGCGACGTTCCGCCCGGCGAGCAGCTCCGGGGCCCACAGGCTCTCGCCCACCACGTGGTTGACCAGGGCGCGGACGTTCCAGTCCACGCACGGCGTCGGGTTCTCCCACTGTCCCGGCCCGATCCGGTGTACGAGAACGCCGAAGTCGTCCAGTGCGCGACGGTAGGCCTCGCGGACGTCGATGGTCATCCTGTCCTCCCGAGTCGTCAATTCGACCGTAGCTTCTCGGCGGCCAGTAGTCAGCGGGCTTGTTGGACATGTCTGGCATGGCATGTCAAAGCATGCCGCGTCCGATTGTTTAGGTTCATTTTTTGGTCATCCAGGGGTAAGTAGCCGGTCATGGCGCTTCGTGATGATGCGCCTCATGCGCAACACGACCTTCACCCGGGCGACCGCGGCCGCGGTCACCGGGATGATCCTCCTTCCCGCCGCCGTCACCGGTCCCGCCGCGGCCGAAACCGGTCACCGGGACCTCGAACTGACCTTCCTCGGCCGCCACACCACCGGGACCGTCGCCGCCGGAGCCTCGGAGATCACCGCCTACGACGCGCGCACCCGGCGGGTCTTCGTCGTGAACGCGCAGGCCGGAACCCTCGACGTGCTCGACATCCGCGACCCCCGCACGCCCCGCAAGGTCGCCACCCTCGCCACCCCCGGAGCCAACAGCGTCGCGGTCCACGACGGCCTGGTCGCCGTCGCCCAGCAGGCCGCCGTCAAGACCGAGCCCGGCACCGTGGCCTTCTTCAGCGCCGCCACCGGGAAGAAGATCAAGGAAGTGACCGTCGGGGCGCTGCCCGACATGGTGACCTTCACCCCTGACGGCCGCCGGGTGGTCGTGGCCAACGAGGGCGAGCCGGAGTCCTACTGCGAGGGGAAGACGGCCGACCCCGAGGGCTCGGTCAGCGTCGTCGACGTGCGTCGCTGGACGGTGCGGACCGCGGGCTTCGCCGCCTTCGACGCCGCCCGGCTGCGCGCCGAGGGCGTGCGGATCTCCGGGCCCGGCGCCACGGCCGCCCGGGACCTGGAGCCGGAGTACATCACGGTGGACCGGGACACCGCCTACGTCACCCTCCAGGAGAACAACGCGCTCGCGATCGTGGACCTGGACCGGGCCGCGGTCCGCGACATCGTCCCGCTCGGCCTCAAGGACTGGTCGGCGAGCGGCATGGACGCCTCCGACAAGGACGGCAAGACGGACATCCGTCCCCGGCCGGTCAAGGGGATGTACCAGCCCGACGCCGTCACGCACTTCCGCGACCGGGGACGGACCTACCTCGTCACCGCCAACGAGGGCGACGGCCGGGAGTGGGGCTGCCACGCCGACGAGGTCCGGGTGAAGTCGCTGAACCTGTCGGCCGCGGCCTTCCCCGACGCCGCACTGAAGCAGGACGCCGAGCTCGGCCGCCTGAACGTCGCCGCCGACTCGCCCAGGGACGCGAGCGGCGCCTACACCGAGCTGCACGCCTTCGGCGCCCGCTCGCTCTCGATCCGCACCGCCTCCGGCGAGCTGGTGTGGGACTCGGGCGACGGACTGGAGCGGCTGATCGCCCAGCGGCTGCCGGAGCAGTTCAACGCCGACAACGAGGAGAACGACTCCGCCGACAGCCGCAGCGACAACAAGGGCCCCGAGCCCGAGGGGGTCACCGTCGGCGAGGTGCGCGGCCGCACCTACGCCTTCGCGGGCTTGGAGCGCGTCGGCGGGGTCGTCGCCTACGACGTGAGCGACCCGCGCGCGCCGCGTGCGGCCGGATACGTCAACACCCGCGACTTCGCCGGCTCGGTCGGAGACGGGACCGCCGGGGACGTCGGACCCGAGGGCCTGCTGTTCGTCCCCGCCGCGCAGAGCCCGACCCGCCGCCCGCTGCTCGTGGTCGGCAACGAGGTCAGCGGAACCACCTCGATCTACGAGATCCGCTGATCCCGCCCGGGGCCCGCCGCCCGGATCCTCGCCGTGACGAGGACCCGGGCGGCGGACCCTAGGGCAGGTTCTGCTCCGCCCAGACGATCTTCCCCTCCGGGGTCGGGCGGAAGCCCCACCGGCGGGCGATCCGGTTGACCAGGCGCAGACCCCGGCCGCTGTCGTCGGCGCCGGTCGCCTCCAGCAGGATCGGCACCGCCGGGGAGCGGTCCGACACCTCGCACACCAGCCGCTGGCCGCGCAGCAGGCGCAGGCCGATCGGCCCCTCGCCGTGCAGGACCGCGTTGGTGACCAGTTCGCTGACCAGGAGCTGCGTCGTGTCGACGAGGCCGTCCAGCCCCCAGTCCGTGAGCGTGGCACGGGCGAAACGGCGCGCTCGGGCCACCACCTCGGTCTCTGCGGGGAGCGTGAGCTCCGCCACCTCGTCCGGGGACAACTCCCGCACCCGGGCCAGCAGCAGCGCGATGTCGTCGCGCTCGTGCCCCGGGCGCTGGGCGCCGATCGTGAGGTCGCAGACCTCCTCCAGGTCGTCGTTCCAGTCCCCGAGGAGCCTGCGGAGCGCGCCGATGCCCTCGTCGATGTCGCGGTCGCGGCTCTCCACCAGGCCGTCGGTGTAGAGCGCCAGGATCGCGCCGTGCGGCAGGGCGATCTCGACGGCCTCCGCGGGGGCGTCGCCGATGCCCAGCGGGAGCCCCGCGGGCGTCTCGACCACCTGGGTCTCGCCGTCCGCGTGGACCAGGATCGGCGGCACGTGCCCGGCCCGGGCGATGACGCACCGCCGCGAGACCGGATCGTAGACGGCGTAGACGCACGTCGCGATCTGCGTGGGGTCCAGGTCCTGGCTCATCCGGTTGAGCCGGAACAGCACCTCCCCCGGGTTCAGGTCCAGGCCCGCCAGCGTGCGGGCGGCCGTGCGGAGCTGGCCCATCGTGGCGGCGGCCCTGATCCCGTGCCCCATCACGTCGCCCACCACCAGGGCGACCCGGCAGCCCGGCAGCGGGATCACGTCGTACCAGTCACCGCCCACCCCGGCCAGGTCGCTGGCCGGCAGGTAGCGGGAGGCGATCGTCAGGCCCAGCGGCTGGTAGAGGTCGGCGGGCAGCAGGCTGCTCTGCAGCGTCAGCGCGGTACGGCGCTCGTGGCCGTAGAGCCGGGCGTTGTCCAGGCAGATCGCGGTCCGGGCGGCGAGGTCCTCGCCGATCGTCACGTCCTGCTCGTCGAAGGGCCGGCTCTCCGGCCTGCGGGTGAAGACCACGAAGCCCAGCACCCTCCCGCGCGCGGTCAGCGGGACCACCAGGAACGAGCTGTCCTCCAGCACCCTGGCCACCGAGTCGCGCTTCCAGAACCGCCCGATCCGCTCGGCGGTCCGGGAGTCCAGCCGGGGGTAGAGGATCGACTTGCCGCTCTCCATCGACCGGGCGTACGGCGTCCAGGACTCGTAGACGACCACCTCGTCCACCGGGAACGCCTCGCCGTACTCTCCGGGCGAGGGCGCCGCCACGCCGACGGCGATGCGCCGCACCAGCGCCGAGCCGTCGTTCGTGCGGGGCGGGAACTCGCCCTCGGTGACGACGCGGTCCTGCACCAGGACGCCCGCCGCGTCCGCGAAGCGCGGCACGACGACCTCCATCAGCTCCCGGCCCGTCTCGAACAGGTCCAGGGTGGTGCCGATCTTTCTGCTCGCCGCGTCCAGCAGAGCGAGCCGCTCCTGCAGGGAGGCCGGGCTCCCCATTCGCGGCTCGTCCCCCCTGGGGGACTTGGCGACGAAACGACGGTTCAGGTTCATCCGTCCCACCGGGGTGCGGGAATCGGCGTCCACCACGGGGTGATCCCGAGGTCCTCGGCGATGGCGTTGGCGCCGTTGTAGCCGGGGGCCGCGGAGACCGAGCCGCCGGGATGGCTGCTGGCCCCGCAGAGGTAGAGGCCGGAGATCGGGGTGCGGTACTGGCCCAGTTCGGGGACCGGGCGGTTGCCGCCGAGCTGGGCGGGTTCGTACGCGCCGACGTGGTGGCTGCCGCGGACCATGTTGACGCAGTGCCGCTCGATGTCGAGCGGGGAGAACACCCGCCTGCCCAGGACGGCGCGGCCGGAGAGATTGGGGGCGTACTCCGCCCACTCGGAGAGGAGCAGGTCGGCGATCTCCTCACGGCGCCGGTCCCAGTTCTCCGGGTCGCCGCCGAGGTCGTAGGGGGCCCACGGCCACCAGAAGGCCACGTGTTTGCCGTGCGGCGCGTAGGAGGGATCGAACAGGGTGGGACACGCCCCGTTGCCCGCCATCCGGTCCGGCAGCAGGCCCCGGTGGATCCGGTCGAAGGCGCGGTCCAGATCCTCGCTGCCGTCGGCGCCGAGCACGAACAGGAAGGCCCGGTCCACGTCCGGCTCGAACGCGGCGGCCCGGTAGCGCGGCGCCTCGTCCAGGGCCAGGTGCAGGGAGACGATGCTGTGCCCGGCCCACTTGTAGGCCGCGACCTTGGCGGCGATCTCGGCGCCGAAGTTGTCCGGGCCCGCCAGCCGCACCGTCTGGGGGGCGTCCACCGCGCTGGCCACGAACCGCCGCGCGGTCAGGACGCCGCCGGCGGCGAGCCCGACCCCGGTGGCCCGGCCGTCGTCCACCAGGATCCGCTCGACGTGCCTGCCGGTGACGACCGTGCCGCCGTGCTCCTCGATCACCTGGCGCAGCGCGTGGGCGACGTTCGCCGAACCGCCCACGGGCAGGCCGAGCCTGGTGATGCGGGACAGCAGGCGGGGGAAGAAGCCTCCGGTGCCGGGCACGTTCTCGATGGAGATGGCGTGCAGGAACGACTTGAACAGCACCCTGACCTGGTCGCTCTCGAAGTTCCTGTCCACGGCCTCGTAGAGCGAGAGCGGGACGTAACTGAGCAGGTCGCGGCCCAGGTCGCCGCGGAGGCGCTCGGCCAGGACCGGGGGCGGCAGCGGCCGGGAGTACAGGAAGCCGTTCATCAGCCCCCGGGCCGCCTCGGCGTAGCGTTCGTACAGCTCCAGCCAGCGTTCGGCGTCCGCGCGGGAGAAGCGGGCGAACGACTCGGCGGTGCGTTTGGGATCGGTGTAGACCGTGATCGCGCGGCCGTCCCTGAACACGGTGGCGTGCTGCACCTCGGGGTAGACGTAGCGCAGGCCGTACCGGTGGAGTTCGAGATCGGCGGGGACCGGGCCCTCTTCCAGGAAGTGGTAGTTGCTGTGCGTGTTGTGCCGGAAGCCCGGAAGGGTGAGCTCCTGGGTGCTGCAGCCGCCGCCCGCCACCTCGTTGCGCTCGACGACGGCGACGGACAGGCCGGCTCTGGCCAGATAGGCGGCACAGGTGAGCCCGTTGTGCCCGCCACCGACGACGATTCCGTCGAACTCCGTCACGGTCTCCTCCGGGACATTGACTATGCGTCTATATAAATAGTAAAGAATGATCTAGTGCTGAGGTTCCTGTTTTCCCAAGAAATCCGGGAAATTTCCGGTTTCTCACGGGCGCTCGGCGCGCCCTGACTTGACTGGCGGCGCGGAGGGTTGTCAGATTCGAGGGCGTCGACGGCTCCACGCCGTTCCCCATGGGCGGAGAGTGCCGCCGGGGGGCGGAGTGCGCCGACGGCGTGCCGGGGTGCGTGGGCGGCTCTGAGGGCCGTGCGGGGTGCGGGTCGCACGGGATTCGCCGGACGGCACTCGGGCTGCCGCGGCGGGCTCGGGGACACGGTGCGCCTCCAGGGGGATAGATGCTCTCAGTGTCCGACACATCACCCCTTGTAGTCCATCCCTCATGTCCGTATTTCAACCGCCAGTCCGGATATCTTTTCCGGAATCCGTCCGGGAGCGGTCGCGGAATCGTCTGAGCGTTCACGGATGCACATCACCGGGGTTCACGGGACAGAGGAGAAACCGCGCGGGACGGCGGTGGAGACCGTCGCGCGGCCGGAGGGCGGCGTTCTCCTCGGAGGCGAGGTGTTCCGCTCCGCAGTGACGCGTGGGCGCTCATGCTCCATGGAGTCTGAATCTGCTCGTCATTCCGCATGGGAGCCTCCGCCGTGACGGGGTGAACTCTCATGATGTCCAAAAAAGAGCGTCCAGGTAGCCGATATCGCTATATCTCGTCGTGATTAATGGAGCACCGCTTCCGCGGCTGCCGACTCGGCGGCTTCCTCCTCCGGCGGAGCGCGCGTCCGTGGCGACCCGCTGCGCGCTCTGGTCTCCGGGCGGTCACGGCGGCCGGGGATGAAGCCCGGGATGCGGAGCCGTCGAAGGGGTGTGGCCGGGGGCGGGAAAACGCGGGCGGCGTCCGCGGGTGTCGTCTCCCCGATGAAAAGGGGTCATGGGCGGTTGGAGAAAGAGAAGAGCGGCATGTGCAGGGAAGTTGTCCTGCGTCCCATTGGACGGGTATGGCGCCCTGGAAATTTGATTACATTTCGTGTTACGATATATGAGTCATGACGAGCAATCATGACTCCCGGCGCCCTCGGATCCGCCTCAGTGAGGATCCCGCGCTCCATCCCTTGGTTTTCGCCTCCGCGTTCAACTCCGGTGATTCGGAGGCCGTCGGCCAGGCGTACGAGGACCACGGCATCGTCGTCCCGCACCCCGGCCACCCCATGACCGGCCCCGGGCGCACCGCCGCCATCGAGCACCTGCTCGGTCTGGGCCTGCCGATCGAGGCGAGCACACGGCACGCCTATGTCACCGGCGACATCGCCCTTCTCATCGTCGACTGGTCCATCCGCGGCGTCGCGCACGGCGCCGACGTCGACTTCGCGGGAACCGCGGCCGACGTCGCACGGCGCGGCCCGGACGGGCTGTGGCGGTACGTCATCGACAACCCCTACGGAACCGCGTAGATCATCGACGGCCCTCGCCCGCCGACGACCTCCGCGGGATCGCGTAACCGGCGGAAGCTTTGCGGGATCGCGTGACTGACAGAAGCCGCCCAGAGGGCCGAAGTGTGACGAAGATCGAAGGGCCAGGTCTCCGGATGCCCGGTGACCTGGCCCTTCGTCATGTGAGCGGACGACGGGAATCGAACCCGCGTAGCCAGTTTGGAAGACTGGGGCTCTACCATTGAGCTACGTCCGCGCGAACCGGTGTTGGTCTGGTCTAGACTTCATCCGGTCGTCAGGGCGTAATCGTACCGGAGATCCGGAGCGTGCGCGCACCTGGCGCCACGGGGTGTGGCGCAGCTTGGTAGCGCACCTGCTTTGGGAGCAGGGGGCCGCAGGTTCAAATCCTGTCACCCCGACCACGGGTCGGAGGCCGGTTCTCGATGGAACCGGCCTTTTTCGTTTCCTCCCCGCGAGGCGGGAGCCGCTCCGCCCGCCTGCCGCCTGCCGGTGGCCGGTTGCGGCCGGCCGTACGGCGAGCCGCGCTCAGGAGGGGTTGTCGGCGGTGAAATGCACGCCGGAGAACTGACCGCGCCACTCGGTGACCTCCGGGGCGACCGCGGCGGGGTCGGTCGCGGGGTCCAGGGCACGGGCGATGAACGAGGCGAGGGCGGGCATGTCCGCCTCGGTGGCGCCGATCCGGACGATCTCGGGGGTGCCGAGGCGCAGGCCGTTGACGTCGCCGTCGACCGCGTCCAGGGGCAGGCCGATGCCGCAGGCCAGGAGGTTCGCCCGGCGGAGCCTGCGGGCGGCGCGCTGGCCGCCGCCGTAGCGGTGGGCGACGACCGCGAACTGGTGGGAACGGGTGCAGCCGCGCTCGGCGGCGAAGACCGGGACGCCGAGGGTGAGCAGCTCGGCCGCGAGCCGCTGGGCCGTGGCGACCATCGTCCGCGCGTAGGCGGGTCCGGCGACCTTCCAGTCCAGCAGGGTCATGGCGAGGGCCGCGGTCTTGCCGGCGTCGAAGTTGGCGGTGAGGCCGGGGTAGGCGATCGCGTCGAGATGTTCGGCGAGTCCGGCGTCGGCGGTGACGACGAGGCCGCCCGGGGGGCCGCCGAGGCTCTTGTAGGTGCTCATGGTGATCAGGTGCGCGCCCTCGGAGAGCGGCTGCGGCCAGGTACGGCCGGCGATCATGCCGCACAGGTGGGCGGCGTCGAAGAGCACGTGGGCGCCGACCGCGTCGGCGATCTCGCGGATCGTCGCGACGGGGTGGGGGAAGAGGTTGAGGCTGCCACCGATGGTGATCAGGCGGGGCCGCGTCTCGCGGGCGAGGGACCGCAGGGCGTCGACGTCCACGGTGTAGCCGTCCGGGGCGACGGGGGCGGGGACGGTGGTGAGGCCGTACAGGCCCGCCGCGCCCTGGCGGTGGTGGGTGACGTGGCCGCCGATGTCCGGGGGCGGGGCGATGACGGTGTCGCCGGGCGCGCAGGTCGCCATGAACGCGTAGAGGTTGGCGAGGGCGCCGGAGCCGACGCGGATCTCGGCGTATCCCGCGCCGAAGACCTGGGCGGCCAGTTCGGCGGCGATGATCTCGATCTGCTCGATGGCCTCCAGGCCGGTCTCGTACTTGTCGCCGGGGTAGCCCAGGGAGGGCCGCGATCCGAGGCCGGCCGAGAGCAGCGCCTCGGCCCGGGGGTTCATGATGTTCGTGGCCGGGTTGAGGTTGACCGAGTCCACGTCGTGGATGCGGTGGTTCTCCGCGGCCAGCCGTTCGATCTCGTCCTGCACGCGCGAGGCGGGCAGGTCCGCCACGGTCTTGGCGACCGAGTGCACCCGCTCCTCGGCCAGGGGCGGGACCCAGGGGCGAGGGGTGAGGGCGGAGCTCATGGCGGGCCGGGCTTGAGTCAGCGGGTTCCGCTGAACAGAGCCCAGACGGCCTTGCCGCCGCGGTTGAGGTGGTCCCAGCCCCAGCAGTGGCTGTAGGTCTCGACGATGTAGAGACCGCGCCCGTTCTCGGAGATGAAATCCGGCTCCTTGGGGACGGGGGCCTCGTCGCTGGGGTCGGCGACGGCCAGGAGCACGTGGGAGGTGAGGCGCAGCAGCAGCAGGGTGATGGGATTGGCCGCGGGCCTGGCGGGCGGGCAGAGCGCGTAACGGACCGCGTTGGTCACCAGTTCGGAGACCACCAGCGCGGCGTCGTCGCTGAGCTCGGACAGGCCCCATTCGCTGAGGGTCGAACGAGTCACGTCCCTGGCGGTCTTGACGGAGTCGGCCTGCCGCGGGAGAGGACACGCGGTGGTGTCGGAGCGGTCGGCCACCAGGAGCGCGTCGAAGCCGATCTCGCGGGTCGCCTGCAGGTAGTCGGCAGCCGATTGGGGCTCCTCCACCATCCTGCCGGTACCTCCCGCTGTCATGGTGAGTCTCCGTGATGGTTGAGAGTTTTCAGAGCTTGTGCACCATAAGCCCAATATGCACTAGGCCATCATGGGTCACGGGAACGTCCGCTGCAAGACCCAAATGCACGTGCAGCTGCATTGTGCAGCCGCATGAGCGGTTGTGGTGGAAAAGCTACGAATCCACCCCTATGGTGGGGACCTTGTCATGGCGGCCGGAAGTGGTGACACTGTGTGCGCTGGCCCAAGTGAACAGGGAGGCGAAGTGACGCAGATCCACCAGGGGCCGGGGTCCGGTCCCACCGCTCTGCGTATCCTCCTGGGCTCCCAACTGCGCCGGTTGCGCGAGGCCGGCGGGCTCACGCGCGAAGAGGCCGGCCACCGGATCCGCTGCTCCGAATCCAAGATCAGCAGGATGGAGCTGGGGCGGGTCGGCCTGAGGGAACGCGACGTCGCGGACCTGCTCACCCTGTACGGAGTAGAGGACGAGGGGGCGCGGGCAGCCGTGATGGACCTCCTTACCAGAGCGAACGAGCCCGGCTGGTGGCATCGCTTCAACGACCTGCTTCCCAACTGGTTCCAGACCTATGTCGGCCTGGAGGAGGCGGCGGCGCGGATCCGCACCTACGAGGTGCAGTTCGTGCCCGGCCTGCTCCAGACGAAGGAGTACGCCCGGGCCGTCATCACCGCGGGGAGCGCCGGGGTCGCGCCCGAGGAGATCGCGCGCCGGGTGGACCTGCGCCTCGAACGCCAGCGCATCCTGGACCGCCCCGGCGGGCCGTTCTTCTGGGCGGTCATCGACGAGGCGGCGCTGCGGCGCCCCATCGGCGGCGCGGACGTGATGCGGGCGCAGCTGGAGCACCTGATGGATCTCATGCGCCAGCCCAACATCACGATTCAGGTCATGCCGTTCAGTTTCGGCGGGCACAGCGCGGAGGGCGGCGCCTTCAGCGTCCTGCGCTTCCAGGACAGGGAACTGCCCGACGTGGTCTACGTGGAACAGCTCGCCAGCGCGCTCTACCTGGACAAGCGCGAGGACGTGGACCGATACAGCGAGGTCATGGAACGGCTGTGCGCGGTGAGCACCACACCGGATGAAACGGTCGACATCCTTAAACGCATAATCAAGGAGAACTGAACGGCGCCGGTCGCTGCGCGGTGCGGGTCTGCCCTAGACTGGCCTGCGGCGCTGGACACCCGCCACGGCGAAGCATGCCCTGATCGTGTGCATGCCTCATGGTTGTGACCGGTGCCGCTCATGTGGGCGCGGCGCGCGAGCTTGCCGCGGTAGCCGTACGAATTGGCGCGCCCGCGATCACTCGAAGCTTGATCAAGGAGACCACCCCGTGAAGACCGCTGTCGAGGAGCTCAGCCCGACCCGGGTCAAGCTCACTGTCGAGGTGCCGTTCGAGGAGCTCGGCGAGAGCATGCAGGCGGCATACAAGAAGGTCGCTCAGCAGGTGCGCGTCCCCGGTTTCCGCCCCGGCAAGGTTCCGGCCCGCATCATCGAGCAGCGCTTCGGCCGCGCGGTGGTGCTGGAGGAGACCCTCAACGACGCGGTGCCGAAGCTGTACGGCCAGGCCGTCGACGAGAGTGACATCTTCCCGGTCAGCCAGCCGGAGATCGAGGTCACCAAGATCGAGGACGGCGAGCAGGTCGAGTTCACCGCCGAGGTCGACATCCGCCCGAACTTCGAGGTCCCGGACTACCAGGGCATCGAGATCACCGTTCCGGTCTCCGAGGTGACCGACGAGGACGTCAACACCCAGCTCGAGGGGCTGCGCCAGCGCTTCGCGACGCTGACCGGCGTCGAGCGTCCCGCCACCGGGGGCGACTTCGTGGTGATGGACCTCGCCGCCGCGATCGACGGCGTGAACATCGAGGAGCAGCAGGCCAACGACGTCTCCTACGAGGTCGGCGCCGGCTCGGTCCTGCAGGGCCTGGACGACGCGCTGGAGGGCATGGCCGCCGGCGACGTCAAGGAGTTCACCACCAACCTGGTCGGCGGCGAGAACGCCGGCGAGGAGGCCGTGGTGACCATCACCATCAAGAACGTCAAGGAGAAGGTCCTCCCCGAGCTGGACGACGAGTTCGCCCAGCTGGCGAGCGAGTTCGACACCCTTGACGAGCTCAAGGACAGCATCCGCGAGCAGGCCCGCCGCAACAAGCTCGTCGAGCAGGTCGTCAAGGCTCGGGAGAACGCTCTCGACGCCCTCCTCGACCAGATCGACATCCCGCTCCCGGAGAGCGCGCTCAAGGCGGAGATCGACAACCGCAAGCACAACCTCGAGCACCAGATCGCCGAGAGCGGCCTGAGCAAGGAGGCGTACTTCCGCCTCTACCAGACCACCGAGGAGGAGCGGAACGCCGAGATCGAGAAGAACTCGGCCAAGGCCCTCAAGACCGGCTTCGTCCTCGACAAGATCGTCAAGGCCGAGGAGCTCGGCGTCAGCGAGCAGGAGCTGACCAACTTCGTGGTGCGCCGCGCCATGCAGATGAACGTCGCCCCGAACGTCCTGGCCCAGCACCTGGCCGATAACGACCAGCTCACCCTGGCCATGGTCGAGATCGTCCGTGACAAGGCCAAGAGCGTCGTCGGAGACGCCGCCAAGGTCGTCGACGAGGCGGGCAACGAGGTGGACCTCAAGGCCATCTACACCGAGATCAACGGCGAGGCCGCCACGGAGGAGCCCGCCGAGGAGAACGCCGCCGAGTAGGCCCTCAGGGCCGCCGGGGAGCCCTCGGCAGGCCCGGCCTCGACGCCCACGACACCCCCGCCCGTGTTCCCACGGCGGGGGTGTCGTCGTCTGCGCAGAGGGGACTCCCATCATGCGCTGTCGGCGAACAGCACGTGGACGGGGCATGTCCGGCCGACGGGGCGCGTTAAGGTCACAAGCAAAGCCAAATCGATTACGACGCATCGGAAGGTGACGCTGTGACCAGCCCGCCGACCTTCTACCA
Source organism: Planobispora longispora (assembly GCF_016863135.1). GTDB lineage: Bacteria > Actinomycetota > Actinomycetes > Streptosporangiales > Streptosporangiaceae > Planobispora > Planobispora longispora. The sequence goes on along the minus strand of NZ_BOOH01000043.1, from coordinate 5,584 downwards.
GCCGACCGGCTCCGGGCCCGAGTCGATGAGCCAGCCGAACGGCTCGTTCAGGCTCGAAGACCAGCTCTACCAGCGGCTGCTGCGCGAGCGCATCATCGTGCTGGGCACTCAGGTCAACGACGAGATCGCCAACCGAATCTGTGCCGAGCTGCTGCTGCTGGCCGCGGATGACTCCGACCGGGACATCTGGCTCTACATCAACTCGCCGGGCGGATCGGTGACCGCCGGAATGGCGATCTACGACATGATGGAATACGTGCCGAACAACGTGTGCACGGTCGCGATGGGCCTGGCCGCCTCCATGGGGCAGTTCCTTCTGTGCGCCGGCGCGCGCGGCAAGCGTTACGCCCTGCCGCACGCCCGCATCATGATGCACCAGCCGTCCGGCGGCATCGGCGGCACCGCCGCCGACATCGCCATCCAGGCCGAGCAGATGCTCTACGTCAAGAAGACCCTCGCCGAGCGCATCGCCTTCCACACCGGCCAGGACCTGGCGCAGATCGAGTCCGACTCCGACCGCGACCGCTGGTTCACGGCGGAAGAGGCCCGAGACTACGGATTCATCGACCACGTCGTCCGGAGCGCCCGCCAGGTGCCCTCCGAGGGCGCCGTCTCCTGAAGGGGCACACAAGGTGAGTGAGTTGATCCGGCCGGGAGACATCAACGGCCGCTACGTCCTTCCCTCCTTCGTCGAGCGCACGTCGTACGGCGTCAAGGAGATGAACCCCTACAACAAGCTCTTCGAGGACCGCATCATCTTCCTCGGGGTGCAGATCGACGACGCCTCGGCCAACGACGTGATGGCCCAGCTGCTGACCCTGGAGTCGCTCGATCCCGACCGCGACATCAGCATCTACATCAACTCGCCGGGCGGTTCGTTCACCGCCATGACGGCGATCTACGACACGATGCAGTTCGTCCGGCCGGAGATCCAGACGGTCTGTCTCGGGCAGGCGGCCTCGGCGGCCGCGGTCCTGCTGGCCGGCGGCACGCCGGGCAAGCGGTTCGCCCTGCCGAACGCCCGCATGCTCATCCACCAGCCCTCCACGGAGGGCGGCGGCCAGGGGAGCGACATCGAGATCCAGGCGCGTGAGATCCTGCGCATGCGCGCGCTCCTGGAGACGCTCGTGGCGCAGCACTCGGGCAGGGCGCCCGAGGACGTCCGCAAGGACATCGAGCGCGACAAGATCCTCAACGCCGAGGAAGCCAAGGCGTACGGGCTGATCGACGACATCATCCCGTCGCGCAAGAAGCTTGCCAAGGCCGTCGCCTCCTAAAGGGGGTAGATTGCATCGGAACGGTGCCCAATTGGGCACCTTCCGGTGCGACTCGCCGTCAGGGGGCTCACTGAGGGCTCAGAAGACGGTAACGTCGAAACCTGAGCGGGATGGCTATTCGTACCGGGATCGGGCCGGTCGGAAGAAACGGACCGCGACAGCCAGGGCGGTCCCACGCAAAGGAGTATCTGGGGTGGCACGCATCGGCGACGGGGGAGACCTGCTGAAGTGCTCTTTCTGTGGGAAGAGCCAGAAGCAAGTCAAGAAGCTCATCGCCGGGCCCGGCGTATACATCTGCGATGAGTGCATCGATCTCTGCAACGAGATCATCGAGGAGGAGCTCAGTGAGTCCTCCGAACTCAAGTGGGACAGCCTGCCCAAGCCGAGGGAGATCTACGAGTTCCTCGACGCCTACGTCATCGGTCAGGACAAGGCGAAGAAGGCCCTGTCGGTCGCTGTCTACAACCACTACAAGCGGGTGCAGTCCGGAGAGCGCGGGCGTGACGACGGCCTGGAGTTGGCCAAGTCGAACATCCTGCTCCTGGGCCCGACCGGTTCCGGCAAGACACTGCTCGCCCAGACGTTGGCGAAGATGCTGAACGTGCCGTTCGCCATCGCCGACGCGACCGCGCTGACGGAGGCGGGCTACGTGGGCGAGGATGTCGAGAACATCCTGCTCAAGCTGATCCAGGCCGCCGACTACGACGTCAAGAAGGCCGAGACCGGCATCATCTACATCGACGAGGTCGACAAGATCGCCCGCAAGAGCGAGAACCCGTCGATCACCCGCGACGTCTCCGGCGAGGGCGTGCAGCAGGCCCTGCTGAAGATACTGGAGGGCACCACGGCGAGTGTGCCGCCGCAGGGCGGGCGCAAGCACCCGCACCAGGAGTTCATCCAGATCGACACCACCAACGTGCTGTTCATCTGCGGCGGAGCCTTCGCCGGCCTCGAAAAGATCATCGAGGCCCGGATCGGCAAGAAGGGCATCGGCTTCAACGCCGTCATCCGCTCCAAGGAAGACATCGACACCTCCGACGTCTTCGGCGACGTCATGCCCGAGGACCTGCTGAAGTTCGGCATGATCCCCGAGTTCGTCGGCCGTCTCCCGGTCATCACGAGCGTGCACAACCTCGACCGCGAGGCGCTCATCCAGATCCTGACCGAGCCGCGCAACGCCCTCGTCAAGCAGTACCGCCGCCTGTTCGAGCTGGACAACGTCGAGCTCGAGTTCACCGACGACGCCCTGGAGGCCGTCGCCGACCAGGCGATCCTGCGCGGCACCGGCGCCCGCGGCCTGCGGGCCATCCTGGAGGAGGTCCTCCTGTCGGTGATGTACGAGGTACCCTCCCGCCAGGACGTGGCGCGCGTCGTCATCACCCGGGAGTCGGTGCTGGAGCACGTCAATCCGACCCTGGTACCCCGCGACCAGCTCGCCAAGCAGCGCACTCCGCGCGAGAAGTCAGCGTAAGGTCCCACCGTACGACCGGCGCCCCCGCGGAGACACTCCGCGGGGGCGCTGCCGTACGGTGACCCGTAACCGTTCGATCGCCCTCTACAGACGTCCCTAGAATTGGACACCGTGACGATGCCAGAGCTGCCCACCCAGTACACACCCGCCGACGTCGAGACCCGCAGCTACGAGCGCTGGGTAGCGAACGGATACTTCACCGCGGACCCGGGCAGTGACCGCGAGCCGTACACCATCGTCCTGCCCCCGCCGAACGTGACGGGCGTGCTGCACATCGGCCACGCCCTCGACCACTCGATCCAGGACGCGCTGACCCGCCGCGCCCGGATGCGCGGCCACGAGACCCTCTGGCTGCCGGGCATGGACCACGCGGGCATCGCCACCCAGAACGTGGTCGAGCGTGAGATCGCCAAGGAGGGCCTGTCCCGCCACGATCTCGGGCGTGAGGCGTTCGTCGAGCGCGTGTGGCAGTGGAAGGAGGAGTCCGGCGGCCGGATCCTCGGCCAGATGAAGAAGCTCGGCGACGGCGTCGACTGGTCGCGCGAGCGCTTCACGATGGACCCCGGGCTCTCCCGCGCCGTCCAGACCATCTTCAAGCGGCTCTTCGACGACGGGCTCATCTACCGCGCCGAGCGCATCATCAACTGGTGCCCGCGCTGCCTGACCGCGCTGTCCGACATCGAGGTCGAGCACAGCGAGGACGAGGGAGAGCTCGTCTCGATCCGGTACGGCGAGGGCGACGACTCCATCGTGGTCGCCACCACCCGGGCCGAGACCATGCTCGGCGACACCGCGGTGGCCGTCCACCCGTCCGACGAGCGCTACGCCCACCTGATCGGCCGCGAGGTCGAGCTCCCGCTGACCGGGCGGCGCATCCCCATCGTCGCCGACGAGCACGTCGACCCGGCCTTCGGCACCGGCGCCGTCAAGGTCACCCCCGCGCACGACCCGAACGACTTCGAGATCGGCCGCCGCCACTCCCTGCCGTCGCTGACGGTCATGGACGAGCGCGGCGTGATCACCGCGCACGGCCCGTTCCAGGGACTCGACCGCTTCGAGGCCCGCCCCGCGGTGGTCGCGGCGCTGCGCGAGCAGGGCCGGATCGTCGCCGAGAAGCGTCCGTACCTGCACTCGGTCGGCCACTGTTCGCGCTGCAAGACGGTGGTCGAGCCGAGGCTCTCCCTGCAGTGGTTCGTCAACGTCTCGCCGCTGTCCAAGGCCGCCGGCGACGCGGTCCGCGACGGCCGGACGAAGATCCACCCGCCGGAGCTGGCCAAGCGCTACTTCGACTGGGTCGACGACATGCACGACTGGTGCATCTCGCGGCAGCTGTGGTGGGGCCACCGGATCCCGGTCTGGTACGGCCCGGACGGCGAGGTCGTCTGCGTGGGCCCCGACGAGCAGGCGCCCGAGGGCTACGTCCAGGACCCCGACGTCCTCGACACCTGGTTCTCCTCGGGCCTGTGGCCGTTCTCCACGCTGGGCTGGCCGGATCGCACGCCCGAGCTGGAGAAGTTCTATCCCACCTCGGTCCTGGTGACGGGCTACGACATCCTGTTCTTCTGGGTCGCCCGGATGATGATGTTCGGCCTGTACGCCATGGACGGCGAGCCGCCGTTCCGGACGGTCGCGCTGCACGGCATGGTCCGCGACCAGTACGGCAAGAAGATGTCCAAGTCGTTCGGGAACGTCGTGGACCCGCTCGACTGGGTCGAGCGCTTCGGCGCCGACGCCACCCGCTTCACGCTGCTGCGCGGAGCCAACCCCGGCTCCGACGTCGCGATCAGCGAGGAGTGGGCGGGCGGTTCCCGGAACTTCTGCAACAAGATCTGGAACGCCACCCGGTTCGCGCTGATGAACGGCGCCGCGGTCGGCGAGCTGCCGGTGGCGGAGCTCACCGCGGCCGACCGCTGGATCCTCTCCCGCCTCCAGGAGGTCGTCGCCTCGGTGGACGAGGCCTTCGAGGAGTTCGAGTTCGCCAAGGTCTCCGACCTGCTCTACCACTTCGCGTGGGACGAGGTCTGCGACTGGTACGTCGAGCTGGCCAAGATCCAGCTCGCCGCCGGTCAGGAGCACACCCGCCTGGTCCTCGGGCACGTCTTCGACGCGCTGCTCCGGCTGCTCCACCCGCTGGTGCCGTTCGTCACCGAGGAGCTGTGGCGGGCGGTCACGGGCGGGGAGTCCGTCGCCGTCGCCCCGTGGCCCACGGTCCAGGAGTCCTTCCGCGACCGTGCCGCGGAGGAGGAGGTCCTCGCGGTCCAGACGCTCGTCACCGAGGTCCGCCGGTTCCGTTCGGACCAGGGGCTCAAGCCCGGCCAGCGCGTCGCCGCCCGGCTGTCCCTGTCCGGTACGGCCCTCGCCTCGCACGAGGGCGCGATCCGCTCGCTGCTCCGCCTGGACCAGCCGTCGGAATCGTTCACCGCGACCGCCCGCCTCGACGTGGGCGGTGTCCTCGTGGAGATCGACACGGCGGGGGCGATCGACGTGGCCGCCGAGCGCAAGCGCCTGGAGAAGGACCTCGCGGCGGCGCGGAAGGAGGCCGCGCAGGCGGCGGCCAAGCTCGGCAACGAGCAGTTCATGGCGAAGGCGCCCGATGACGTGGTGGTCAAGGTCCGGGCCCGCGCGGCCCAGGCCGACCAGGACATCGCCCGGCTGACGGCTCAGCTGGAGGCGCTGCCCGCCGCCGGCTGAACCGCGCTTGGACAGAACCCCGGAGTCCGTTGACTCCGGGGTTCTACGTTTGGGGCTCTCTGGGGGAGGGAAGACCCACTTGTTACTGGCGAATGGCTCATGCCATCCGGAAAGGCTGCTAATGTTCTTGCTGCAGGAGAGATCC
>NZ_BOOH01000042.1 GCF_016863135.1 Planobispora longispora | reverse complement strand
CTACGGCTTCGCGGAGGGGGCGCGGCGGATCGCCTTCGGGCTGCTGGACGCCGCCAAGGCGCTCGGCGGGCGGCTGCCGGAGCTGTTCTGCGGGTTCGACCGCACGGAGTTCGGGGTGCCGGTGCCGTACCCCACCTCCTGCTCCCCGCAGGCGTGGGCGGCCGCGGCCCCCATCCAGCTGGTCCGCACCCTGCTCCGCCTCGACCCGTGGGCCCCGCACGACCAGGTGTGGCTGGACCCCGTCGGGCTGAAGAACCTGCGGATCTCGGGACTGCAGATCGGGAGCTCCCGGGTCACGATCGAGGTCGGTGACACAGGTGTATCCGTCACAGGTCTCCCGGAGGGGGTGACGCTGTTCCACGAACCGCGGAGTCCCGTGACCGCCGCGCTGCGGTAGGTCTTGTCGAACGCTGTGCCCGGACCGTGCCCGAGCCGTGGCTGAGGGGCCGGCGGGCCGTAGGTGAGGGTGACAATGGTTTCCACGAGGGATCTGCCGAAGCGGCGCGCCGGGCTGCGGATCGCGATGATCGCGCCTCCCTGGTACGAGGTGCCGCCCCGAGGTTACGGGGGAATCGAGTCGATGCTCGCCGAGCTGGTGGACGGGCTGTCCCGGCGCGGGCACGAGGTCACTTTGATCGGGGTGGGCAGGACGGAGACGAGCGCGCGCTTCCTGCCCACCTACGAGCGGCCGCCCTCCGAGCGGATCGGCGAGGCGCTGCCCGAGCTGGTGCACGCGGCCAGGGCGCACGAGCTCGTCTCGGACCTCGACACCGACATCGTCCACGACCACTCGATGGCCGGGCCGCTGATGGCGGCGGCGCGGTGCGTGCCGACCGTGATCACTTGCCACGGCGACGTGGACGGCGAGCTGGCCGACTACTACCGGGCGCTCGGCGGCGAGGTCTCGGTGGTGGCCATCTCCGAGGCCCAGCGGCGGGCCGTGCCCGACCTGAACTGGGCGGGCGTGGTCCACAACGCCGTCAAGACGGACTCCTTCCCCTTCCGCGAGGACAAGGAGGACTGGGTCCTGTGGCTGGGCCGCTTCAACCACGACAAGGGCGCCCACCTGGCGATCGACGTCGTCCGTGAGACGGGCCGGCGGATCCTGCTGGCGGGCAGGATCACCGAGCACGTGGAGCAGGAGTACTTCGACCAGCAGATCAAGCCGCGCCTCGGCCCGGACGCCGAGTACGTCGGCGAGGCCGACGCGGTGCGCAAGCGCGAGCTGCTGTCGGCCGCGAGCTGCCTGCTCTTCCCGATCCTCTGGGAGGAGCCGTTCGGCATGGTCATGATCGAGGCCATGGCCTGCGGCACCCCGGTCGTCGCCCTCGGCAGGGGGGCCGTTCCGGAGGTGGTCGTGGACGGGGTCACCGGATTCGTCCGGGACGAGGTCGACGACCTCGCCGAGGCCGTCCGGGCCGCCGCCGGGCTCGACCCGGCGGCCTGCCGGGCCCACGTGCGGCGGAGCTTCGACGTCGAGGTCATGACCCGCGGGTACGAGCAGATCTACCGCGAGGTCCTGGCGGGCCGGTCCGCCCCCCGGGAGCACGCGGTGCGGGACTGGGGGACGACGCTGCCCACCGGCCGGGACGGCTCTATGTTGGGGTGACGATGTTCGGGCGGCGCCCCGGTCCGCGCGGCGGCCGAGGGCGCCCACGGTGGAGAGGACGGCCATGGGTGAGTTCGTGCGAGTCGAGACGGCCGACGGGGTGGCGACGATCAGGCTCGACCGGCCGAAGATGAACGCGCTCAACGGGCAGGTCCAGCGGGAGATCGGCGAGTGCGCCCGGCAGGTGGACGCCGACCCGGAGGTCTTCGCCGTGGTGATCTACGGCGGTGAGCGGGTCTTCGCGGCGGGCGCCGACATCAAGGAGATGGCCGCCATGTCCTACGCGGACATGGCGGCGCACTCCAGGGTGCTGCAGGACTGCTTCACCGCGGTCGCCCGGATCGGCAAGCCGGTCGTCGCGGCGGTCACCGGGTACGCGCTCGGCGGCGGGTGCGAGCTGGCGCTGTGCGCCGACATCCGGATCGCGGGCGAGTCGGCCAAGCTCGGCCAGCCGGAGATCCTGCTGGGCATCATCCCCGGCGCGGGCGGCACCCAGCGGCTGCCCCGGCTGGTCGGCCCGGCCAGGGCCAAGGACCTCATCTTCACCGGCCGCCACGTGAGCGCCGCCGAGGCGCTGGAGATCGGGCTGGTCGACCGGGTGGTCCCCGACGCCGACGTCTACACCGAGGCCCTCGCCTACGCCGCGAAGTTCGTCGGCGGCCCGGCGGTGGCCCTGCGCGCCGCCAAGCAGGCGGTCGACCACGGCCTGGAGGCCGACCTGGACACCGGCCTGGAGATCGAGCGGCTGGCCTTCTCCGGGCTGTTCGCCACGGACGACGCCAAGATCGGGATGAGCGCCTTCGCGGAGAAGACCCAGGCGAAGTTCACCGGCCGCTGACGGTTGACCGCGCTTTCTTGATATGTCCTGGTAGATCAAGCTTTACCGGTATCGTGCCCGATTATGGTGCGGTTGGTGAAGCGTGCGCTGATTCCGGCACGCCTGCGGCGGATCGTCCGTGGGTGGTTCGACTCCCGGTACATCTCCCGGGCCGACCATCGCCAGGACATCAGGGACGCCCTCTGGGAGGTCCAGACGCTCCGCCGCGAGGTCGCCGCGCTCGGCGCGGAGGTCGAGCGGCTCCGCGCCGGGGCGGGCGGGACCGGAGCCCGCGCCGGTCAGGACAGGGCCGGGGTCCGGGTCACCCAGGACCAGGTGAGGCGCTGGGACGACGCCCACCGGCTGGCGCAGGAGACCGCGGCCGCGATGGACCGCGTGCTCCAGAACGAGGTGCTGCTCTGGCAGGCGGTGGACCGCCTGCCGGAGGGAGCCCTGTCCGAGGGAGCCCTGCCCGCCGGGGGCGCGGTCCCGGTCCGGGCCGTGCCCGAGGGGAACGGGGCGCCCAAGGGGACCGTCTCCGCCGACGGCAGGGTGTGAGGACGCGGCGGCGTGAGAGTCTTCTGGACGGCCGACGGCGGTGACCGGAGCACCGTCCGGCACTGCGCCTTCCGGCTGGACGCCGAGGACGCCATCATCGGGTTCTGCGCCGACGGCCAGGCCCTGAAGCTGGCCACCAACACGTTCCGGGTGGAGCTGCCGCGCGGGCCGTACGAGATCCACCCGGATCTGCTCGCACTCGCCGCGTGGACCGTCGTCGCGCCGTGGACGCGGCGGCGGGTCGTCTTCGACCGGCCCGTCTCCGCGGAGCTGGCCGGGGCCATCGAGGAGGGCTGGGGGATCGAGGCCGGACCGGTCGGCGGCTCCCCCCGCGCCGGGAGCAGGCTGGCGATCTCCTACAGCGGCGGGGCGGACTCCGCCGCGGTGGCGGCGATCCTGCCCGACGCGCCGTTCGTGCACTTCCAGCGGGTCTCCCACCCGCGCGTGCCCAACCGCTGGTCCCACTACCGGGCCGACGTGCTGGCCCGGCTCGCCGCGGAGACCGGGCGGGAGCTCACGATCGCCCGCTCCGACCTGGAGTTCACCCTCGCCGAGCCCCGGCCCGGTTACCCCGAGCACCACGCGGTGGCCGCCGGGGCGCTGCTGCTGGCCGACGAGCTCGGGCTGGGCGGACTGGCCCTCGGCTACGAGCTGGGGTCGCGCTGGCTGGGCGGTGATCGCTATCTGCACAGGTACACCCCCGACAACCCGATGTGGGCGCCGCACGGCGCCTGGGGGCAGGCGTTCGCCGCGGCGGGCGTGCCGCTGGTCCTGCCGGTCGGCGGCGTGAGCGAGGCCGTCACGATGCGCCTGGCGCTCGCCTCGGACCTCGGGGAGCGGGTCCGCTGGTGCCTGCGCGGGATCGACGGCCCCTGCGGGACGTGCGGCAAGTGCCTCTACAAGGAGCTCATCCACGCCGCCGTCGAGCGCCGCCCGCTGCGCACCGGGGTCACTCCCGAGCGCGGGGTGGCGCGCAAGTGGCGGCGGCCTCCGCCGTACGGCGGGCAGGAGATGGTCGAGTACGGCTGCGCCCGGGTGCCCGGCATCGAGGACACGGTCTTCGGCGAGGCGGCCGGGTTCCTGAACGCGACCGAGGAGTCGACCGCGTGGCTGGAGCGCTGCTACCCGCCGGCGGTGGAGGAGATCCCCGGGCCCTGGCGCGGGCGGGTCCGCGACTTCATGGCCGCGGAGGTGGGTTTCATGAGCGACGATGAGGCACGTCGCGTCGAGACGTGGGGGATCGGGACGGCGGAGGCGACGCCGGAGCTGACGGCGGAGACGGCGTCGGGGGTGTCGTGAAGGTCGTGGAGGTGCTGTCGTGAAGGTGCCGCGGTGAGGGGTTTGCGATGAAGGTGCTGTCGTGAAGGTGTACGTGTCGGTGGACATGGAGGGCGTCACCGGGCTGACCGACCCCGAGGAGATGCACGCCGGGGGCCGCGGCTACGAGCGCGGCTGCGAGCTGATGACCGGCGACGCCAACGCGGTGATCCGGGGCGCCTTCGAGGCCGGGGCGGAGGCGGTGCGGGTCAACGACGCCCACGGGTCCACCAAGAACCTCAGGATCGACCTGCTCGACGAGCGGGCCACGCTGATCCGGGGGCCGGGCAAGCCGCTGCGGATGGGACAGGGGCTGGATGAGACCTACGCCGCCGCGTGCTTCGCCGGCTACCACGCGCGGGCCGGGGTCCGGCACGGCGTGCTCAACCACACCTGGATGGGCAAGGAGATCCAGAACGTCTACCTCAACGGTGACATCTGCGGGGAGACCCGGCTGGTCGCGGCGTTCGCCGGGTCGCTCGGCGTGCCGGTGGCGCTGGTGACCGGGGACGAGGCCGTCTGCGAGGAGGCGCACGAGCTGCTCGGCGACGTCGAGACGGTCGCGGTGAAGAAGGGCATCGACCGGTTCTCCGCCGAGCTCCTGCCGCCGTCGGTCGCCCAGGCCCGCATCCGCGAGGCCGCCGCCCGGGCGCTCGGGCGGTTGGAGGAGCTGCGGCCGTACACGGTCCGGCCTCCCTACACGCTGGGCGTGGAGTGGAACTCCACCGCCATCGCCGCCGGATGCGCGCTCATCCCGGGCGTGCGGGCCGCAGGCCCCCGCCACACGGAATTCGCCACCGACGACTTCGGGCAGATCATGTCCCTGTTCGGGATCTTCGCCATGATCGGCGGCCAGGTCGCCTGCGGCAGCGGGGTCTATGGGTGATCATGGACGAGTCTGGCATGGGCGACGAGAGCGCCGGGGAGAGAACCGCGCGCGCCGGATCGGCCGGGGGGATGACGCGGCGGGCGCTGCTGGTCGGCCTGGGCGCGGCCGGGGGCGCCGGGGCGATGTTCGCCGCCATGGGGGCGCTGGGGCTCGCCCCCGACTCCCAGGAGAGGTCCTTCACCCCGCCGCGGCGGTCCGACTTCGCGCTGAGCGGCAGGGCGTCGGCGGAGGTCGTGGTCCTGGGCGCCGGGGTCGCCGGGCTGACCTGCGCCTACGAGCTGGGCAAGGCCGGATACGAGTGCACGGTGCTGGAGGCGGCCGACCGGATCGGCGGCAGGAACCTCACGCTCCGGGGCGGGGACCGGCTGCCCGAGCTGGGCGGGCGGACGCAGGTCGCGGAGTTCGGGGAGGGCGTCTACTTCAACGCGGGCCCCGCCCGGATCGCGTCGTGGATGGTCACCATGGACTACTGCCGCGAGCTGGGCGTGCCCGTCGAGATCTTCGTCAACAACAACGCCTCGGCGTACATCTACACCCAGGGCATGGCCGCGCCGGTCCGCGCCCGCACCGCCCGCGCCGACATGTACGGATATATCGCTGAATTGCTGGCCAAGGCCACCGACGCGGGCGCGCTGGACCGGACCCTCACCGGGGACGACCGGGAGCGGCTGCTGGAGTTCCTTCGCCACTTCGGCGACATCGGCCGGGACCTGTCCTACCGCGGTTCGGACCGCCGCGGCTTCGCCGTCTATCCGGGCGCCGCCGCGGGCACGCCCCTGCCGGGGCCGTCCTCCCTGGGCGAGGTGCTCGCCGCGGGGACGGGGCGGGCGATCACCCTGGACTTCGGCGTCGACCAGGCCATGCCCATGTTCCAGCCGGTCGGCGGGATGGACGCGATCGTGACCGCGCTGGCCCGCGCGGTGGGAGAGGACCGGATCAGGACCGGCGCCCGGGTCACGGAGATCAGGAACCTGCCCGACGGCGTGGAGGTCGTGCACTCCGGCGGCGTCACCCGCGCCGACTACTGCATCGCCGCGCTCCCGCCGCACCTGCTCGCCGGCCTCCGGCACAACCTCGGCGCCCAGGTCACCGCCGCTCTGCGCGAGCCCGTGGCGGACGCCGCGGGCAAGATGGGCCTGGAGTACGGCAGGCGCTGGTGGGAGATCGACGATCGCATCTACGGCGGCATCACCGAGACCGACCTGGACATCACCCACATCTGGTACCCCTCCCACGGCTACCACGGCGAGCGCGGCCTCGTGGTGGGCTACTACAACATCGGCGCGGAGGCCGAGGCGTACGGCGGGCTCACGCACGACGAGCGCCGTGACCGCGCGCTCGCCCGGGGGGAGAGGATCCACGGTGAGAAGTACCGCACGGAGCTGCGCTCCAGCGTCTCCGTCGCCTGGAGCCGCCAGCCGCACATCGAGGGCGCCTGGGCCCGCTTCCCCTTCCACGGCGGCGGCTTCGCGCTGCTCCAGAGTCCGGCCGGGCGGGTGTACTTCGCCGGGGACTGGCTCAGTCACCTGATCGCCTGGCAGGCGGGCGCGATGGAGTCGGCCAGGAACGCCGTCACCGGCCTTCACCGGCGCGTTCTCGCCACGGAGTAGAGAACCTTCCACGGAGCGGGAAACCCGTCGGCGAGCGGGGAAGGGACGCGGCGGCCGGTCGCGCACGGCCCGCGGACCGCGCGGGTTTACGGTCGCCATAGGGTTCCCCGGCTAGGGTTTCCGGCGCGAGCGTGAGGAGACGGCGATGGGGATCGGGACGCTGGAGTGGACCGGGGCCGGGGAGCGGCTGGACCTGCTGGCGGAGCCGGTGGCGCGGGCGGTGAAGGGGCTCGCCGCGGACGCCGGCGTGCGGGTGGCGGAGATCGACCCGGCGCTGGCGGACACGGCCGCCTTCTGCGAGCGGTACGGCGTGCGCCTCGACGAGTCGGCCAACTGCGTGATCGTGGCGGCGAAGCGGGGCGGGGAGGTCCGCTACGCGGCGTGCATGGTGCTCGCCACCGCGCGCGCCGACGTCAACGGCGTGGTCCGGCGGCGCCTGGACGCCCGGAAGATCTCGTTCGCGCAGCAGGAGGACGCGGTCAGCCTGACCGGGATGGAGTACGGAGGCATCACGCCGCTGGGACTGCCGGAGGGGTGGCCGGTCCTGGTGGACGAGGCGGTGGCGGCTCACCCGGGGGTCGTCATCGGCAGTGGCGTTCGTCACTCCAAGCTCGCCGTCGCGGGCGCGGTGCTGGCGGGCCTGGAGGGCGCCGAGGTGCTCCGCCTGGCAAACTGACGCCGAAATGAGATTGCCTGTTACCCGCCCTTGGGAAACCGTTGAGGCGTAGCAGACGTTATTCGGACGGGGAATGTGGCCTGATGGTTCATCTCATAGGCGGGGATTAAGCCGGTATGGTGCTTCATGCCATGAATCAGGACGACCGACTGGGGCCATACCGACTGCTGAGGCGGCTCGGTGAGGGTGGCATGGGCGTGGTCCACCTCGCCGTCGATCCGCAGGGGCGGCAGGTCGCGGTGAAGGTGCTGCGCGCGGAGGTCGCGGGGGACGACGTCGCGCGCCGCAGGCTCTCCCGTGAGGTCGAGACCATGCGGAGGGTGCGCAGCGAGTACATCGCCGAGGTGCTCGACGCCGACGTGACCGGCCACCGGCCGTACATCGTCACGCGCTACGTCCCGGGCCAGCCGCTGGACGAGGTCGTCAAGCAGGACGGCCCCCTCGGCCTGCCCGCGCTGCTCAAGATCGCTCACGGGGTGGCCGCGGCGCTGGCCTCCGTGCACTCCGTCGGAGTGATCCACCGCGACCTCAAGCCCGGCAACGTGCTCATCCTGGACGGCGAGCCGGTCCTCATCGACTTCGGCATCGCGCAGGCCGTGGACGCCACCCGGCTCACCCAGACGGGCATGTTCATCGGCACCCCCGGCTACCTCGCCCCGGAGATCATCGAAGGTCACGAGGCGGGCCCCGAGGTGGACGTGCACGCCTGGGCGGGCACACTCGTCTTCGCCGCCACCGGCGAGCCCCCGTTCGGCAAGGGCACGCTGGAGATGATCTTCTACAACATCACCGCGGGCAAGGCGAACGTGGCCGGCGCGCCCCGGGAGCTCCAGCCGGTGCTGCGCGCCGCCCTCCAGCGCGACCCCGCCAGGCGGCCCTCGGCCGCCGAGCTGGTCGAGCAGGTGACGCGCCTGATGCCGAGGGCGAGCCAGCCGAACCGGCACCGTCCCCCGGACGAGATCACCACCGTCCCGCGCTTCGAGGACTCCGGCGGCTTCACGGGGTCGCGCGGCCCGGCGGGATCCGGCGTGCGGCCGGGGCCGGGCGTCCCCGGCGTCCCGGTCGCGGGACCCGCCACCGGGTCGCTCCTGCCCCCGGATCCGGGAGAGGTGGCGACGCCGGTGGCGTCGCGCCCGGCGGGGACGAACCCGGCCACCCCGTGGCCTCCGGCCCCCGCCACCCCGCCGCGCGAGTACGTCTCGCTGCTCGGCGAGCAGTCGCCGGCCGACAACTGGCCCACCCGCCGGGTGACGGCGGAGGAGCTGCGCCAGGTGGCGGCCGAGCAGGGCCACAAGAGCCAGCAGGCCCAGCCGGCCTCGCACGAGCTGCCCACCGGCATGCTCGGGGAGGAGGACATCCCCACGGGCAGGGTCCGCGACCGGGCGACCGGTCAGGGCCGGTCGGGGCAGGCACGGCCCGCGCAGGGCGGCTCCGGCGTGACCGGGGAGCCCGGCGCCACCGCCCCGGTGGCCGACGGGGACATCCCGACCCAGCGGGTCCGCCCGCACGAGCTGCCGGAGTACATGCGCGGCCGCACGCCGTCCCAGCAGCAGTCCCCGCCCTCCCAGGCGGGACGCCCCGTCGCGCGTCCGCAGACGCACGGGCAGCAGGCGCACGGGCAGCAGGCGTCCGGACGGTCGCCGGGGGCCTTCGATCAGCAGACGCCGCACGTGCGGCCCTCCGCGGCGCCGCCGTCCCCCCACGGGTACGCGTCGCCGCAGCAGTCTCCCTACCAGCAGTCCCCCTATCAGCCGCCCGTCCAGCAGGCCCGTCAGGGACAGCCGGCGGGGCAGCCCACCGGGGCGCACAGCGCGGTGAGCCTGCTGCTGCTCGCCATCATGACGGTCGCCGCCGTCATCTCCCCCGTGCTCGTCGCGGCCGTGGCGATACCGGTCGCGATCCTGCTGCGCGCGGCCGACATCGCCCAGCCGGGCCTGAACACCCGGCTGGGAGTGGGCCGCCCGGCCGTGGGCGACGTGTTCCGGGTGTTCTCCCACCCGGGCGCGCTGCTGAAGTCGATCGGGGCCACCGTCGCGCTGGTGCCGTACGCGCTGATCCTCGGCCTGCCGGTGACGCTGCTGCTGGCCGTGCTGGTCCCGGCGATGCCCGAGGCCAACGCGCTCGCCTGGGGGGCGGCGATCGCGCTGTGGACGGTCTGCGCCGGACCCGGTGTGGAAGCACCGGGACGACAAATGCGACGTACTCTGGCATCACTGCTTCCCTCCCGGGGCGCGGCCGTGGGGACGGCCGCGGCGCTGGGGGCGGTGGCCGTGCTGATGGCCTTCCTCGTCATGGGCACCGTGGGTGACCGGGCGCGGGAGACGACGTGGGCACCGGTCGACGTCGGGACGGTGGTGGACGAACTGGAGAAACTACGGGAGCGAGCGCGATGACGGGGGACACGCGGGCGCCTGAGCGGCTGGGACCGTACCGGCTGCTCAGCAAGATCGGTGAAGGCGGCATGGGAGCCGTCCATCTCGGGCTCGACGAGAACGGGCGGGAAGTGGCCGTCAAGGTCCTGCACTCGCACGTGGCCGCCGATCTCAAGGCCCGCGACCGGCTCACCCGCGAGGTGGAGACCATGCGCCGGGTGCGCAGTCCGTACGTCGCGGAGGTGCTGGACGCGCAGCTGACCGGGGCGCAGCCGTACATCGTGACCCGCTTCGCCCCCGGCCGCACGCTCGAGGACACCGTCCTGCAGGACGGCCCGCTCCCCGACGACCAGGTGATCAGGCTGGCCCGGGGGCTGTGCGCCGCGCTGGTGGCCATCCACGCCGCCGACGTCGTCCACCGCGACCTCAAGCCGGCCAACGTGATGCTCGTCGACGGCGAGCCGCTGGTCATCGACTTCGGCATCGCGCACCTGGTCAACGCCACCCGGCTCACCCAGACGGGCATGTTCGTCGGCACCCCCGGCTACCTCGCCCCGGAGATCATCCGTGACTCCGAGATCACCCAGGCGGCCGACGTGCACGCGCTGGCCTCGACGGTCTTCTTCGCCGCGACCGGCAAGCCGCCGTTCGGCACGGGGGCCTTCGAGGTCGTCTGCTTCAACATCATGGAGGGCCGGGCCAACTTCGACCTGGCCCCCGCCTGGCTGCGCGGCTGGCTGCGCCAGGCGCTGAACGTGGACGCCGCGGCCCGGCCGGGCGCGCAGCAGCTGCACCGCATGGCGCGCGCCCTCGACCCGGCGGTGACGGCCTTCCACGAGGAGCCGCCGCCGACCGCGGTGCTCGACCCCGGCACGAAAGTGCTCGACCCCGGCACGAAGAGGTTCGGCGACGGGCCCCCGGACGGCGCCCGCGGGCGGGGCGGCGAGGCTCCCGCGTCGCCGAACGGTCACACCCCGCCGCCCGGCGTGCCGGCGAACGGCACCCGCGTGCTGCCGCAGGACGGCGGCTACTCCGACCTGCTCCCGCCGGTGGAGTACGCCAAGCCGGAGCGGCGCGAGCGCAAGCCCCGCGAGTCCCGGAGCGAGCCGAAGCAGAAGGGGCGGGCCGCCGCCGCGCCCCCGCCGCCGTACGTGCCGGCCGGACCGCCGCCGCCGTACGTCCCGGCCCCGCCGGCGGCCCGGCAGCCCGGGTTCGCGCCGCCGCCCTACCCCGACCAGCGGGTCGCCGGATACCCGGCGCCGCGGCAGGCGGGTCCGGCGCAGCCGGTCGCGCCCCCGCCCGCCCGGCCCCGGCCGAACACCCCGCCGGCCGCGCAGGCCCCGGCACGCGCGCCGTACCGCGCCGCCCACCCGCTGGCCGGGGCGCTGCTGCTGGCGATCGTGGTCGCGCTGGCCTGCGTGCTGCCCGTCATCGTGAGCGCCTCCGCGCTGGTCGCGGTGGTCTGCCTGCGGGTGGGGGAGTACCTCTTCGGAGACCTGGCCGACCGCCGCTCCGCGCGGGGCAGCAGCGCCTCCGACCCGCTGCTCGCCGTGGTCGGCACGCCCTGGGCGCTGATCAAGGCGGGGGCGGCGACGCTGATCACCGCCCCGGTCGCCGCGATGTTCGGCATGTGCGTGTGGGGCGCCCTGGTCTACATCGGCCAGATGGGCACCGACAAGGCCGCGGCCTACGCGGCCGGGGCCTTCGTGGCGGGGCTGTTCGTGCTGCCCGGCGGCGGCAAGCCCCGAAAGGCCGTCTCCCGCGTGCTGACCGGGGCGATCCGCAGCCCCGGCGCCGCCATGGTGACCACTCTCATCCTGGGGACGATCGCCTTCTTCACGGTGATGGCCGCGATCGGCATGATCCCGTCCTTCACCCCGTGGGATCCGCCCTCCGAGGTGGTGGCCCGGCTGACCCGGGAGTGGAAGGCCCAGGCCCACGAGAGCGCCATGGGCGTGATGGACCTCATCGGCGGCCTCGTGGACGACCTGCTCAACAAGCTCGGCCTCGGGTTCCTGACCTTCTGGAAGTGAGTCCCCCGCTGGAGGCCGGGCTGGTGGGCGACGGTCATCTGCTTCTCCTTCGAGCTCCTGTGAGACCTGCGGGATCCTCCGGGGCGCTGCCAGGTTGGCCCGGACATCTTGGGCGATTCTTGGCAACTCACCCCAAGCCCGCTTCAAGTCCGGTTTCCGGGAGGGGAGAGCGGGACCGCTCACGGTGCGTTCCGTGTCCGTGAATGGGTGGGTTCTTGCAATCTCTCAGTGCGAGACGGCCCGGTCTGGGGCACGATGAAGGAGACAGGCCGGAGGGAGTCGCATGGGAGCGCCGGACGGTGATTGTCTTGGCCCGTACCGCCTGCTCTCGCCGTTGGGGGCGGGAGGCTTCGGAGAGGTCCACCTCGCACTGGACCCCGAGGGCCACACGGTGGCCGTCAAGATCCTGCATCCGCACGTCGCCGCCGACGAGGTGGCCCTGACCCGCCTGGCCCGCGAGGTGGAGGCGATGCGCAGGGTCCAGGGGCCGTACGTCGCCGAACTCATCGAGGCCTCGCTGCAGAGCGAGCGCCCCTACCTCGCCACCCGTTACGTGCAGGGCCGGCCCCTGTCGGCGGTGGTCTCCGGGGACGGCCCGGTCGGCGGCGAGGTCCTGGTGCGCCTGGCGCGCGGCCTGGCCGAGGCCCTGGCCGCGGTCCACGCGGCGGGGGTGATCCACCGCGACCTGAAGCCGGGCAACGTGATCCTGACGGACGGCGAGCCGGTCCTCATCGACTTCGGCATCGCGTGCCTGCTCGACTCGGCCACGGTCACCACCTCGGGGGCGGTGCTGGGCACGCCCGGCTACCTGGCCCCGGAGATCCTGGAGGGCGGGGAGACGGGCCCGGAGGCCGACGTCTTCTCCCTCGCCGCCACGCTCGCCTTCGCCGCCACCGGACGCCATCCGTACGGCACCGGCCCGGCCTCGGCGATCGGCTACCGGGTCGTCCATCACGAGCCGGACCTCGACGGCGTCCCGCCCTGGCTGGAGCCGCTGCTGCGGGAGTGCCTGGTCCCCGATCCGGCGGCGCGTCCGCCCGCCGCGGCGCTGCCGGCCCGGCTGGCCGCCGTGGCGCCGGTCGGACGGGTCGCGGGCTCCGAGGGCTCCGCGACCGTCCCGAGCTCCGCGAGCTCCGCGGGCTCCGCGGGCTCCGCGGCCCCGGTGGGCCCGGGGGTCTTCGCGAGCCCTCCGCCGCCTCCCGCGCCGCCGCGGCCGCGTCCCCCCTTCTCCTCCTGGCGGGGCGGACGCCCGCGGGAGGACCGGGAGAGCCGGCGGAGCCGGGAAGACCGCGAGAGCGGCGTGCACGGCCTCACCACCCGGGAGTGGCGTCCCGGCCGCCGCGGCCGCTCGCGGCTCGACGCCTCCCTTCCGGAGTCCGCCCGCGAGCACCGCCGCGCCGTGATCCACCGCCGCTGGGTGATCGGCACCGGCCTGCTGGTGGCGCTGGCGGCCGCGGCGGCCAAGAGCCCCCTGCCCGAGGTGTCGCTGCTGCTGTTGACGGTCTACGGCGCGGTCATGATCATTGATGGGGGCGTCGCCCTGTTCGCCCGGCAGAACCGCCCGCGGCTGGTCGTGGACCTGGCCGGCGCCGGGGGCTCGGTCGCGCTGTGGGCCGTGCTCGGCGCGTTCTTCAGCCCGCTCACCCTCGGCCTGGCCCTGGGGACGGTGGTCTTCGTCCTGGTCGTGATCCTGCTGAGCAGCTGATCCCCGCCGGGAGGGGATCCGCCCGCCGTCTCCGGAACATAGTTCGGTATGGTGGGGGAGTGGTTGTCGGGATGGCGCGGCCGCGGGCCGTACGGCCTGGTGGTTTGCGCCTAAGCTACCGATGGGTAACATGTTGCCGGGGGACCAGGGAGGGCATATCCCGACCGGGCCACCCGCTGTCATAACGCCCTCGGGCACCTGGCAGTCTTGGCATCACGCGCACGTGCCCCGCGTGCGCGTACCGAGCATCCGGCGCCAGCCGTGAACGGTGGCGCACGCGAACACGGGAGGTCGGCCACCGGCCATGAACATCGTCGTCTGCGTGAAGCAGGTCCCCGACACGGCGACCGAGCGCAAGCTGAGGTCCGATGACAAGACGCTCGACCGCGACGCCGCCGACGGCGTCGTCAACGAGCTCGACGAGTACGCGGTCGAAGAGGCGCTGCGGCTCAAGGAAGCCCACGGCGGTGAGGTGACCGTCCTCACCATGGGTCCCGACAAGGCCAGCGACACCATCCGCAAGGCCCTGGCCATGGGCGCCGACAAGGCCGTCCACCTGGTGGACGACGCCCTGCACGGCTCTGACGCCCTGGGCACCTCCCACGCCCTGGCGCAGACGCTGAAGAAGATCGGGTTCGACCTGGTCGTGCTCGGCTCCGAGTCCACCGACGCCCGCACCGGCGTGCTCGCCGCGATGCTGGCCGAGCGCCTGAACGTGCCGCAGCTCACCTTCGCCAACAAGGTCGAGGTCAACGGCTCGGCCATCGCGATCCAGCGCGTCACCGACTACGGCTACGACAAGGTCGAGGCCTCGCTGCCCGCCGTCGTCTCCGTGGTCGAGAAGATCAACGAGCCGCGTTACCCGTCGTTCAAGGGCATCATGGCCGCCAAGAAGAAGCCGGTCGAGAAGCTGGGCGTCGCCGACGCCGAGATCGACGCCGCGCAGGTGGGCCTGGCCAGCTCGTGGAGCGAGGTGACCGACTTCGCCGCCGCCCCGCCGCGCGCGGCCGGCACGATCGTCAAGGACGAGGGCGACGGCGGCGCGAAGGCCGCCGACTTCCTCGCGTCGAAGAAGTTCATCTGAGAACGGGAGGTTAGCTGAGATGTCTGAGGTCCTCGTTCTCGTCGAGCACGTCGAAGGCCAGGTCAAGAAGGTCACCCTGGAGCTGCTGACGCTCGCCCGCAAGCTGGGCGCGCCGTCGGCCGTCTGGGCCGGCCCCGGTTACTCCGCCGAGGCCAAGGCCAAGCTGGCCGAGTACGGCGCCGAGAAGATCTACGTCGCCGACTCCGCCGACATCGCCGACTACGTGGTCGCCCCCAAGGCCGAGCTGCTGGCCCAGCTCGTATCCACCGCCTCCCCCGCCGCGGTGCTCGTCGCCGCGACGGCCGAGGCGAAGGAGATCGCCGGCCGGCTGGCCATCAAGATCGACTCCGGTGTGCTGACCGACGCCGTCGGCATCGGGGAGGACCTGGTCGCCGACCAGTCCATCTTCGGCGGCGGCGTCAACGTCCGGTCCCGCGTGACCAAGGGCACCCCGATCATCGCGGTCCGCCCGAACGCGACCCCGGTCGAGGCCGCCGCCGGCGCGGGCGCCGAGGAGCAGGTCTCCGTGGCCGTCTCCGACACCGCCAAGACCGCCAAGGTCGTGGACCGCGTCAAGGAGGAGAAGGGCGCCCGCCCCGAGCTGACCGAGGCCGCGATCGTGGTCTCCGGCGGCCGTGGCGTGGGCTCGGCCGAGAACTTCTCGATCATCGAGAAGCTGGCCGACTCGCTCGGCGCGGCCGTCGGCGCCTCCCGCGCCGCCACCGACGCCGGCTGGTACCCGCACCAGTTCCAGGTCGGCCAGACGGGCAAGACCGTCTCGCCGCAGCTCTACATCGCGGCCGGCATCTCCGGGGCCATCCAGCACCGGGCCGGCATGCAGACCGCCAAGACGATCGTCGCGATCAACAAGGACCCCGAGGCGCCGATCTTCGAGCTCGCCGACTACGGCGTCGTGGGCGACCTCAACCAGGTCGTCCCGCAGCTGACCGACGAGATCGCCAAGCGCAAGTAGGCTTCCCGGCCCGCGCGGGCCGCGGAACGTGAGAACGGCGTCGCACGGGCAACCCGTGCGACGCCGTTCTCGTTCGTGCGGGCATATGGAGCCGCTTGTCCGGGGCCGAGAGCTCTCGGGGGTCTTCCGGGCGGCCGCGGCGTGGCGGACGCTGCGGCGCTCCGGACGGCCGTCCGGCCGTCTCAGAGCCTCAGCCTCAGCCTCAGAGGGCCGCGGCGGCCTCGGGGCGGGGAGCCTCGGCCGGGGCGGCGGACGCCGTACCGGACCGGGGCAGGAACCGGCCGGCCACGGCGATCAGGACGCCCAGCAGGGCGGCGACGCCGAGCGCGATCCGGAGCGACGCCAGGTCGGAGAGGAAGCCGATGATCACCGGGCCGAGCAGCAGGCCCGCGTAGCCCAGCGCGCCCGTCTGGGCGATGGCCGGGCCCGGGGTGGTGGTCGCGTCGCCCGCCAGGGAGAAGGCGACCGGTGAGATCGTCGCCACCGACAGGCCCACCAGCAGCATGGCCGGGACGGCGATCGCCGCCGAGGAGGACGCGATGGCCGCGGCGAAGGTCGCGGCGGTGGCCAGCCCGGAGGCGATGATCATGTTCCGGGCGCCGAACCGCATCCGGACGCGGTCGCCGGCCAGGCGGCCGATCAGCATGCCCGCCTCGAAGATCGGGTATCCGAGCGCGGCCACGGCCTCGGCGGCGCCGAGCTCGTTGCGCAGGTAGAGGCCGTTCCAGTCGGCCACCGCGCCCTCGACCATGAAGGCGCAGAACGCGATCACGCCCAGCAGGTAGACCACCGGCGGCATCCGGCGGCGGGTTCCGTCCCCGGTCTCCTCGTGCTCGGGGGCGGGGTCGGGCAGGTACGTGCGGCTGAGCATGAGCGCCGCGGGCAGCGAAACCAGGGCGATCAAGGCGAGGTGGGTCGTGAACGAGAGCCCGGCCGCGATGGCCGCGGTGCCGAGCACGCCCGCGGAGATGGCGCCCACGCACCAGCCGGCGTGCATGCCGTTCATCAGCGGGAGGCCGTGGGCGCGTTCGACCGCCGCGCCCTGCGCGTTCATCGCGATGTCCAGCGCGCCGAACGCCAGGCCGAACAGCACGGAGGCGACCAGCAGCAGCGGGAACGACGGCGCGAACGCGAGGACGGCGAGGGTGACGGCGCACAGGGGCGCGGCGACCCGCAGGATGCTCCGGCTGCCGAAGCGCGTCATCACCCCGCGCATCGACTGCATGGTCACCAGCGCGCCCAGGCTCCACGCGAGCAGGGAGGCGCTGATCGACGCCTCGGACAGGCCGAGTTTGTCGGACAGCGCGGGCAGGCGCACGGTTATCGATCCACACATCAGTCCGCCGAGAACAAAGGTGAGGATCGCCCCGTTACGGGCAGTCCTCAGGTCGCGGGTCATCACGCAATCCCTTCAATGGAGGTTTCCGGGTGGTGCCAGGCGGGCACAGAAAAGCCGGTCGCTTCCGTGCGCGCGGAAGCGACCACCAATGTTTACGGAGAGTGACATCCGGCCGGGCGCGATCGGGCGCCGGGCCGTCCGGGCGGCGGAGGTCAGCCGGGCAGCAGCGCCAGCAGGCGCCGCTCCAGATCCGTGTAGAGACCGTCGTCGTAGAGCTCGGGGTCATGGCTGGCCACGTCCCACAGTCCTTCGCAGGCCAGGCGCACGATCTGTGCGGCCGCCGGGTCGGGCTCGGATTCCAGGCCCTCGCGGTGCCAGCGCGCCATCGCCTCGCGCAGCGGGGCCAGCAGGTAGAGGTTGCCGGAGGCGCCGGTGACCACCGCCCAGCGTCGCAGCCGGCCGCTCCGCACGGCGATGAACGTGGCCGCGAGATAGCGCTTGGTGTAGGTGTCGCCCTCCTGCTCGGCGACGAGCTCGTCGAACTCCTCGATCAGCCGCTCGACCATGCCCTTGATGAGGGCTTCTTTGGTGCTGAAGTGATAGAGCAGGCCGCCTTTGCTGCAGCCCGCGCGTTCGGCGACGGCGGCCAGGGTGAGCGCCGAGGAGCCCTGGTCGGACAGCAGGTTCTCGGCCGCGTCCAGTAGGTCCTCTCGTCTCATGCTCTTTACTGTACCGTCCGGACGGTACAGTAGTCAACGCGGGGATGGCGGCCCTCAGGAGCGCGGATACCCTGAGAAGGCTGAAAATAAGTTGCGAAGGGGAGTGCGGCTGTGGAGTCGGCCTATCTCGATCATGCGGCGACCACGCCGATGCTTCCCGAGGCCCTCGAGGCGATGACCGCTCAGCTCGGCCAGGTCGGCAACGCCTCGTCCCTGCACGCGGCGGGCCGCCGCGTGCGCCAGGTCATCGAGGAGTCGCGCGAGACGATCGCGGACGCGCTCGGCGCCCGGCCCAGCGAGGTCGTGTTCACCTCCGGCGGCACCGAGGCCGACAATCTGGCCATCAAGGGGCTTTACTGGGCTCGCCGCGCCACGGGGGCCGACCGCGTCCTGATCAGCGCGGTCGAGCACCACGCCGCGCTGGACCCCGCGCACTGGCTGGGCGACCGGCAGGGCGCCACCGTCGAGCTGCTCGACGTCGACGAGTTCGGCCGGGTGCATCCGCAGACCCTCCGCGACGCCATCGAGCGCGACCCGGGCAGCGTCGCCATGGTCAGCGTGATGTGGGCCAACAACGAGGTCGGCACCGTCCAGCCGGTCCCGGTGCTCGCCGCGATCGCCCACGACCACGGCATCCCCTTCCACACCGACGCGGTCCAGGCGATCGGCCAGCTCCCCGTGGCCTTCGCCGACTCCGGAGTGGACGCCCTGACCCTCTCCGGCCACAAGGTCGGCGGCCCGATGGGCGTCGGCGCGCTGCTGCTGGCCCGGGGGGCCGATCCGGTGCCGGTCCTGCACGGGGGCGGCCAGGAGCGCGACGTCCGCTCGGGAACGCTCGACGCGCCCGCGATCGCCGGTCTCGCGGCGGCGGTGCGGATCGCCGTGGCCCGCCAGGCCGGGACGGCGGCCCGGCTCTCCGAGCTCCGTGACGACCTGATCCGCCGGGTACGGCAGGCCGTCCCCGACGTGATCCTCAACGGCGACCCGGTGAACCGGCTCCCCGGCAACGCCCACTTCTCCTTCCCCGGATGCGAGGGCGACGCCCTGCTCATGCTCCTGGACGCCAAGGGGGTGGAGTGCTCCACCGGGTCGGCCTGCTCGGCCGGGGTGGCCCAGCCCTCCCACGTCCTGCTCGCCATGGGCGCCGACGGCGTCCGGGCCCGCGGCTCGCTGCGCTTCTCCCTCGGCCACACCTCGACCGAGGCCGACGTCGACCGCCTCGTCGACGTGATCGGCCTGGTCGTCGAGCGCGCCCGCCGCGCCGGCCTGTCCTGACGGCGGGTGAACGCCTCCGCGGGGGCGGTCACTTCTCGTCGGCGGGGAGGGTGAACAGGCGGATGTACACCGGACGGGCGTCGGACGGGGCGTCGTCGGCCCGGTGGCCGTACCTGTGCAGCAGCGCCATGTAGGCCTCGAAGAACTCCTCGAACTCCGCTTTCGTCATCCGCCTCAAGCCGCGCGAGGCCTTGACCCAGCTCGGGTCGCGCTCGTAGGCCGCGGGGAGGAGGTCCAGCAGCTCGCGGTCCTCCCGCAAACCGATCCGGTGGAACTCGGCCAGCACGGGGCGGTCCTCGGGAGCGAGCTGGTCGGGTGTGGGCAGGCGGATGTCCCGGGGGCTGTCGGCCTTGCGCCACCAGCGCTCCCGGCCGGCCGATCGCTCGGGAATCTCCTCGATGAAGCCGTACTTCTCCAGCTGGCGCAGGTGGTAGCTGGTCGTTCCGGTCTTGGCGTCGAGGAGCTCGCCGATCGTCGTCGAGGTCGCCGGGCCATGCAGGTTGAGGTGGCGCAGGATGCGCCGGCGCATGGGATGGGCCAGTGCCTTGAGCCTGGCGGGGTCGTCGAGGAGGAGCGGCTCGTCATCCTTCATGAGGATCACTCTAGTCCTGCAGAAGGATATCTGCAGATGTTCGTTTGCCGAGGAATGTCTGCAGAGTACTTTCGGCATATGAGATCAACCTCCAGACTCCTGGCCGTCGTCCTCTGTCTCCTGGCCTCGTCCGTGGCGGGGGCCGCACCTGTATTGGGCGCCACGCCCGCGACGCGGGCCGTACTCCTGGCGGAGCCCGAGCCTCCACCCGCCACCCCCGCCGATCTGGTCACGAAGGAGGTGGGCTTCCACGGCAGCGGCGGGCTCGCGATGCGGGGGACGGTGCTCTCGTCGGCGAAGGCGAAGCCCGGCCGGCCGGGCATCGTCCTGGTCCACGGTTCGGGCACCGGCACCCGCCGGACGAAGCTGATGGAAGAAGCTGTCGCGTTCGCCCGCCAGGGGCTGTCCGTGCTGATCTACGACAAGCGTTCCAAAGGTTACTCGCTCTTCCGGCGGTCCTACGCGCAGCTCGCCGGTGACGCGCTCGGGGCCGTGGCCGCGCTCCGTTCCCAGCCGGGAGTGGACCCGGCCAAGGTAGGCGTCTGGGGGTTCAGCGAGGGCGGCTGGGTGGCGCCGATCGCGGCGTCACGCTCGGCGGACGTCGCCTTCGTCGTGCTCGTGGGCGCCAACGGCATGCCACCGTTGCGGCAGCAGACCTGGGCCGTGGCCGCGGGGCTGCGTCAGGCGGGGGTGTCGGGTTCGCTGGTCGACCGGGCCGAGCCCGCCATGTACCGCACGATCGCCGACGGCGGCATGTTCCCCGAGCCGTACTACGACCCCGGGCCGACCCTGGCCGCGGTGCGCCAGCCGGTTCTCGGCATCTGGGGCGTCCACGACCTGCTCACCCCGCCCAGGGAGAACCCGCCGCTCGTGGCCCGGGCGCTCGAGAAGGGCGGGAACCGGCACTACGCGTTCCACTTCTTCCCCGGCGCCGATCACGCCGCTCACCGGACCCCGGACGGCGGTATCACGCGACTGCCCGAGCTCGCCCCCGGCTACGCCGATCTGGTCGGTTCCTGGGTCCGTGACGTCACCGCGGGCAGGGCGCCGGTGGCCCGGACCTCGGGACCGGCCCCGGTGCAGACCTCGCCGACCGTCCCGATGGAGCCTCCGGCCTGGTGGGGGTCCGCGCCGGTGCAGCTTGCGGTTCTCACGCTGATCATGGCGGCGTTCACCGCCTATCCGATGATCGCGCTGATCAGGCGCCTGCGCGGCCGACGGCGGCCGTCGGTGACCAGAGCGGCGCGGCTGCTCGGCTCCGCGGGTCCGGTTGTGGTGCTCGGGTCGTTCTTCTACCTGTTCTATCTACTGATGAACGGCAGCAAGCTGGCGGCACCGGGACCCTTGGTAGCGGGGCGCCCGCTGATCTGGCTGGCGCTGCAGGCCCTCGCGGTGGCCTGCGTCGCGGCCACGGTCCTCACCGCGCTGGCCTGGCGCCGCTCCCGCGGTCCCGCGGCGCGTGGGCGGCGGGGAGAGGCCGCGAGGCCGGGCGGACCCGGAGTCGGGCTCGGCGAGAAGATACGGCTCGGCCTCCTGATCGCCGGCGGGACGCTGTTCGTCCCGTGGGCTGCCTACTGGGGTCTGCTGCTGCCCTGACCGTGAGGAGGGGGTGAAAGCCTCTCCCGGCGACCACCACCGGTTGCGGCACCGGGTCCGGGATCCGTTGGCTAGATTCGGGTGGTGAGCGAAACGATCATCGTGGCCCGTGCCGTCGAGGTCGCGCTCGGCGGCAATCCCGTGCTCCAGGGAGTCGACCTCGACGTCGCGCGCGGTGAGATCGTCGCCGTGACGGGGCCGAACGGCGTGGGCAAGTCGACGCTGCTGCGCTGCCTGGCCGGGCTCCGGACGGCGGACGCGGGCGAGATCGCCGTCCTCGGCGGGCCGCCCCGCGACGAGCCCGCCTTCTGGCGCGACGTCGCCCAGGCGGGCGACGAACCCGCCTGGTACCCCGGGCTGACCGTCCGAGAGCACCTGGAGCTGATGGGCGCGGTCCACTCCGCGCCCCGGATGACCGTCGGGGCTGCGCTGGCGGCGTTCGGCCTGGAGCCCCGGGCGGACGCGGCGCCGTTCGCCCTCTCGACCGGCCAGCGGCAGCGCCTCACGCTGGCGATGACCCTGCTCCGGCCGAGCCGGGTGCTCCTGCTGGACGAGCCCGAGCGGGGGCTCGACACGGAGTTCAGGGAGCGGCTGGCGGCCATCCTGAGGGACTACGCGGCCGGGGGCGGGACGGTGGTGATGGCCACCCACGATCCCGGGCTCGCCGAGGCCGTCCGGAGCCGCCGGGTCGTCCTGGCCGACGGGCGCGCGAGAAGCACCGTATGACCCCGCCCTCCGCTGCCCGGCGAGAGCGCCTCGGCGCCCGGGCCGGGAACACGGCCCATACCGGGAACGCAGCCCATACCGGGAGCGTACGGCGATCGCCGGTCGTCCGGCGGAGAGAGATCTCGTGAACTCGTGAGGAAGGGAGATCTCGTGAGGAAGGGAGATTCCGTGGGCTCTGTCGCGGAGGTGAGGGCCTTCGTCCGGTCGCGGGGCCGCAGGCCCCGGAACTGGCTCGATCTCTACTCGGCCGGGCTCGGGCTCGCGGTGGCCGCGGCGGTGCTGTCCCAGCCCGCCTCCGCGATCCTCGCCGCGGCCGCCCGGCAGGCGGATCCGGCGCGGATGGGGGCCGGGATCGCCCTGGTCGTGCTGGCCTACGCGGGCTTCCTCGCCGCCGCCCGCATGATCGGTCCCGTCGCCCCGCCGCCCGCCGACGCGGCCTGGCTCCTGCTCTCCCCGCTCGACCGCCGGGCCGTGCTGCGGCGGCCGGCGGGCGTCCTCCTCGCGATCTCCGTCGTGATCGGCGCCGCACTCGGCGCGGGTCTGCTCGCGGTGCTCGGAGCCCCGGACCACACGACCGTGCGGCTGTCCGCGGCGACGGTCCTCGGCGTCGCGGCGGCCACGGGCGGCATGGCCCTGGCCGTGCTGGCGCAGGCGTTCCGGACCTGGGACGCGTGGGCGGGCCCGGTGATCGTCACGACGGTGGCGCTGGCCGCGGTCGTCGCGCTGCTGGGATCCGGTCCCGCGCGCCGCTTCCTCGCCGCGGCGGCCTCCGCGCCGCCGACCCTCGGCGCGGCACTGGCCGGCATCGCCGCCGCGCTCGCCGCCCTGCTGGTACGGCTGGCCTGGACGGCGCTGGACCGGATCCCGGCCCGCACCCTGCTGACCGCCTCCGCCGGGACGGGGCGCGCGGCCGGTGCCGCCGTCACCATGGACCCCGAGGCCCTGGCCTGGAGCGTGGAGGACGAGCACTGGCGGGGACGTGCCCTGCGGTCCCGGAGGTGGCCCGCGCTGCCGGCCCCGATGGCGCTGGCCTGGCAGGACTGGCGGCGGCTGGGACGCCGCCCCGGACGGCTCGCCGTACTGCTCATGACCGCCGCGCTGCCCGCGCTCGCCGCGCAGACCGGCGGTGGATCCCTGGAGGCGCCCTCCGCGGTCGTGGCGCAGACCGGTGGCGGGTCTCTGGAGGCGCCCTCCGCGGTCGTGGCGCAGATCGGCGGGGGATCCCCGGCGGCGACCGCCGTGTCGGCCGCGCCGGTGGACGCGGGCGGTCTCACCGGTCTCGTGCCGGCCGTGGGCCTCATGCTCACCGGCGGGCTCGCCGCCGCGGCGACGGGGACCTCGGGCGCGCGCAGGGACGGCGACAACCCGGCGCTGGCGCGGTTGCTCGGCGTCGGCCCCCGCCGGGCTCTCGCCGCCCGGGCGCTGCTGCCGGGGCTGCTGGGCGCGTCCTGGCTGGTCCTCGTGCTGGGCGGGCTCACGGTGACCGGCGCGCTGCCCCCGGGCCCGTGGTGGCTGCTGGGGGTGGCCGCCGCTCCCGCGCTGGCCGCCGGGGCGCTGCGGGCGGCGCGCCGCAGGCCCGTCGATCACACGATGCCGGTCATCGACACGCCGATGGGGGCGATGCCCACGGGAGTGCTCCTCTGGGCGCTGACCGGCATCGACCTCGTGGCGCTCGGTTGTCTCCCCCTGGCGGCGGCGCTGTTCTTCCAGCCCGTCGCGCTGGGCGGATTCCTGGCCGGGCAGGCGCTCCTCGGCACGGCCGTCCTCGCGGCCTGCCTGGCGGGGGCGGGAAGGCCGCGAGAACGCTCTCATGATCCGGGGGCGCGCCTCTCCATGAAGGCGCGGCTCCGGGATCACACGGCGGGAGCGAGGTCACACGGGGAAGCGGGGCCATACGGCGGGAGCGAGGTCACGGCGGGAGGGGGCGGAGGCGTCCGGGCCTCCGGATCAGCTGAGGAAGGGGGCGACGGCGGTCCAGCCGGGGTCGGCGGCGACATCCACCCGGGGCCGGCCCTCCTCCCAGCTGATGATCAGCTCCTTGGCGTGGATCGCCGCCTCGCCCGCCGGGTCGGCGTAGACGTGCAGCACCCGCTGGCCCTCGGCGCTCATGTGCGCGGCGAGGACGGCGGCGCCGCTCAGCTTGCTGATCCGTCCGGCCAGGCGCTCCTCGAAGTCGCGCAGCGCCTCCAGGGAGGGGCCGGTGGGCAGGCCGTCGGGGTCGCGGTTCAGGTAGGGAAGGGTGATCGCGATGTGCTGGTCGAACAGGGGATAGTCGACCGAGCGGAGCGGGTAGCGGGTGGTGGCGATCAGGCGCGAGCCGTTGCCGGTCTCGCCTTCGAGCAGCGCCCACTGCTCGTCCTGGAACTCGGAGGCGAGGTCGGCGACGACGCTGGGCAGGTGGACGGCGGGCACCGCGTCGATCGGCGGGAACTCGACGGCGGAGATCTCGCCGACCCAGCGGGCCACGTCGTCCTCGCCGAGCAGCCAGTCGAGGGCGAGCAGCGTCGCCTCGGTCCTGGTCTCCTCGTCGATGGCGCCGAAGATCGGATGGTGGGCGACCACGTCGACGCGGGGGTTGCCGTGCGGGGCCCGCAGGCCCAGCACGAGCTTGCTCAGCGCGAACTCGTAGCCGCCCACGTCGATGGTGAGGTCCACGGCGTGCGGGTTGGCCTGCCGGGACGGGTGGAACTCCCACAGGGCGTCGGGCGGCGGGGCGGCGGCGGCCCAGCGGTGGGCGACGGCGCGCAGCTCGGGGTCTCCCGCGGCGGTGACCACCAGCGCCTGGTCGGCGGTGCGCCCGGGAGCGATCTCCCACACCAGGGAGGGGTGCACGACCTGCACCGCGGGACTGATCCACTCGGCCAGCCGGTCGGCCTCGCCCGCGGCGACCATCGCGTCCAGCTCCGGTCTGGCCTCGGGCCACCACGACCAGAACTCCTCGGTGCCGTCGGAGGGTTCCGGGGTGGGCTCGCTCTTGCGCCCGAACAGTCGCATAGCCCTGGATTCTCCCAGTCCGGCGAGAGCGGTGCCAACAGCGAGGCCGGGCGTGCACGGCCCGTACGGCCCGGCGGAGTGCCCGCCGACGTGGGTACCCTGAGAGGGTTATGACTCTTCGTGTGCTTGCCGCCATGTCCGGGGGCGTCGATTCCGCCGTGGCCGCCGCCCGCATCGCCGAGGCGGGCCATGACGTCACCGGCGTGCATCTGGCGCTGTCGGCCAACCCGCAGTCCTACCGGACCGGCGCCCGCGGGTGCTGCACGATCGAGGACTCCCGGGACGCCCGCCGGGCCGCCGACGTGATCGGCATCCCCTTCTACGTCTGGGACATGGCCGAGCGGTTCCACCGCGACGTGGTCGAGGACTTCGTCAGCGAGTACGCCGCGGGCCGTACGCCCAACCCCTGCCTGCGCTGCAACGAGAAGATCAAGTTCGAGGCGGTGCTCGACCGGGCGCTCGCCCTCGGCTTCGACGCCGTGGCCACCGGGCACCACGCCCGGCTCGTCGACGGCGTGCTCAGCCGGAGCCCGGACGCCGCCAAGGACCAGTCCTACGTGCTCGGCGTGCTCACCCGGGAGCAGCTCAAGCACGCGATCTTCCCGCTGGGCGACTCGACCAAGGCGCAGGTGCGCGAGGAGGCGGCGCGGCGCGGCCTCATGGTCGCCGACAAGCCCGACAGCCACGACATCTGCTTCATCGCCGACGGCGACACCCGCGGTTTCCTCGCCGACCGGCTCGGCGCGGCGGAGGGCCCGATCGTGGACGAGTCGGGCCAGGTGGTCGGGAGCCACCAGGGCGCCTACGGCTTCACCGTCGGCCAGCGCAAGGGCCTGCGCATCGACCGCCCGTCCGCCGACGGCAGGCCGCGCTACGTGCTGTCCATCGAGCCGGTCTCCAACACGGTCACGGTGGGCCCGCGCTCGGCCCTGGAGGTCACCGCCATCGTGGCGGCCCGGCCCGTCTGGAACGGCCCGGCGGACGCCCCGCGCGAGCCGCTGGCCTGCACGGTCCAGCTCCGCGCCCACGGGGAGGTGTACGGCTGCCGCGCCCAGCTGTCCGGAGACGACCTCCACATCACGCTGGACGGCCCGGCCACCGGGGTCGCGGCGGGCCAGGCCGCGGTGCTGTACCTCGGCGACACCGTGATCGGCTCGGCCACCATCGCCTCGGCCTCCTGAGCCCGGCCCCGCCCGGCGGGGCCGGCGCGAGGTCACGGCGCTGTTCTGGCACCGGAGATTCTGCGCGGTTTCTTGACATGCGCCCGCCTAAATCTCCATTTTTCCCTGAAATGATCCTCTTCCCGAAGGCACAACCTCCCGTGGAGAGGATCACGACTCCATGAAACGATGGGCCGCCCTGGTGGCCGCCACACTGATCGCATCCGTGTCGGTCGTCGTCACCCCCGCCGCCGCGCAGGTCGCCCCCGCCGATCCGACGCGGGCGCTCAGGCGGCAGTTCCATCCCGAGCGCGGCGTTCACATCGCCGAGGTCACCCGGTACGTCTTCGACGACAAGGACTCGATGAGGGTGCGGGCCAACGGCAGGGTGCAGTTCGCCCGCTCCGGGCCGGTGGCCTCCGACGCGACCTGGCGAGTGGTCGTCGACCCGTCCCTCAGGAAGTGGCTGGAGGAGGACGAACTACGGGCCGTCGCAGAGGAACCGGCGCACTGGATCGTCGTCGGCGGATACAGGTACGTCTCCGACGGCTTCAGGGCGACGCCCCTTCCCGAGGGCAAGACCTGGGTGCGCAGCAGGCATTTCGCCCTCGATGCCGACATCACCACCGAACAGGTGATCAACGTCTTCGACCCCGCCGTCCTGAAGACCATCCTCAAGGGGGTGACGGGCGGACCCGTCCCCGGTGGTCTCCTCTACCGGGGCACGGTGAGCTACCGGCAGCTGGCCGAGGCGTCCGAGAACCCCTCGAGGGTGGCGGAGTCCAGAACGCTCCTCGGCGAGGGCGACGAGAAGATCGCATGGCGGTTGTGGACCGACGGCACGGGCCTGCCCACCCGCCTGATGACCTCCCGCAAGGCGTACCTCAACTCGAGAACGCAGGTGACCCAGCGGACCGACACCCGCTACAGCGACTGGGGATCGCACGTCGTGGTCGTCGCCCCGCCCGCCGACGAGGTCGTCGACGAGCACGAGCTCCACGGGTAGCGGGCGGGAACCCGCCGCCTCCCCGGGCTTCTCGGGGCGGCCGGGGAGGCGCTTCCCGGGGAGTCCTAGGGCAGGGTGACGGACTCGCCCGGCTTCAGACGGCGGATGTCGGCGCCCTGCTTGTCCGCCTCGATCTCCAGCCACCGGTCGACCAGCCCCAGGCCGAGGTCGTTGAGCAGCCCGTCGTGGGTGGAGAAGGCCCGGGCGGGGCGGACCTCGCGCAGGTAGGCCACCATCTCCGGCGCCTTCATCCACGGCGCGTTGGCGGGCACCAGCAGCGTGGGCACCTCGACCCCCGGCGGGGTGAGCGCGTCACCCGGGTAGAAGACCTCCTCGTCGACGAGGAAGCCGACGTTCTGCACGATCGGCATGTCGGGGTGGTTGGGGGCGTGCCACTCGCCGACGGTCTTCACCGCGAAGCCCGCCGCGCTGAAGGCGTCGCCGTCCCGCACGGTCTGGATCTTCGCCGGGACGTCGGTGAGCGTGGCGGCCACGCCCTCGCAGGTCCAGATCTCCAGGGCGGGGTTGGCCGCGGCGGCCCGGCGCAGCCGCTCGGGCTCCACGTGGTCGAAGTGCTCATGGGTGATGAGTACGGCCTGCGCGCCATCGAGCGCGGACTCCTCGCTGAAGGCGCCCGGGTCGATGACGAGGACCGAACCGTCCTTCTCCAGGCGGACGCATGCGTGCCCGAACTTCGTGAGTTCCATGCCCTCACCCTACGGCGGGGAGGCGGGCCGCTCCGGGGACCGCCCTTCGCCGTCAGGCGGCCGGGGCCGGCGGGTCCTAAGCTGGACCTTCGTGAACACGTTTCCGTGGAGTGAGGCGACCGCGACCGGTGTCGGGTCGCACCCGGGGGAGGACCACGCCGAGGCGGTCAAGGTCGTCTTCGGGGAGGTGCCCGCGCTGCCGTACCTCCCGGAGCTGCCCGGGCGCGGTGTCGGCGCGGACATGATCGGCAGGGCCGCGTCGCTGCTGGTGGAGCTGCCGGTGGAGGTGCAGCCGTCGGGCTGGCGTTTCACCGACCGGCCCGGCCGGGACGCCAAGCGGGCCCGCGACCACCTCGCGCGCGACCTCGACGGGCTGGAGGAGGGGGCCCAGGGATACGAGGGGCCGTTCAAGATCCAGGCATGCGGGCCGTGGACGCTCGCGGGCGCCGTCGAGCTGCGCCACGGGGACAAGACGCTCGCCGACGCGGGAGCCGTGCGCGACCTGGTGGAGTCGTTCGGCGAGGGGCTCGCCGCGCACGTCGCGGAGGTCCGCAGGCGGGTGCCGGGCGCCACGGAGATCGTGGTCCAGCTGGACGAGCCGGGCCTGCCCGGCGTGCTGGCGGGCACCGTGCCGACGGCCTCGGGCTTCGGGCGGCTGCGCGCCGTCGAGGCGCCGGTGGCGGTGGAGCGGCTCCGCGAGACGCTGGCGGCGCTGCCCGGCGGGACGTTCCCGATCGTGCACTGCTGCGCCCCCGGCGTGCCCTTCGAGGTGATCCGCCGGGCCGGGGCCGGGGGCGTCTCACTGGACGCCTCGCTGCTGCGGCGCCGCGACGAGGAGGCGATCGGCGAGGCGGTCGAGGCCGGGATGGCCTTCTTCCTCGGCGTCGTGCCCGGCGTGGACGCGGCGCTCCCGGACGTCGGCGTGGTCGCCCGGCCCGCCGTCGAGCTCTGGCGGCGCATGGGCTTCTCCCCGGCGACCCTGGCCTCCCAGGTCGTGCTGACCCCCTCCTGCGGGCTGGCCGGGGCCTCGCCCGCGTACGCGCAGGCGGCCCTGTCCCGCTGCCGCCGGGCCGCCCTCGTGCTGCGGGAGGACCCCGGCGAGGAGTAGCGCGCGGAGAGAGCCGCCGGCGGAGGGCTCCCGGCGGAGGGCGCCGGAGGAGGCCGGTCGGCGCGGAAAGGCCCGGGATGCCTGGGGAAAGGCCCGCGAGGCCCGGAGGGCAAGGACCCGCCGGGCAGGAGGGGCGGGAGGGGGAGCCGGTTCGCGGAGCCTCCACCGGGATTCAAGTGGCGTGCAAGTGTGGGGCCTTATTTATTGACATGTCCTGAATTACAGCTACATGTCTGGAGTTTTCATGCGCACCGGCTTCCGCGTCCTGCTCGGCCTGACCGCCGCCGCGGCCCTCACCCTGGCCGGCTCCACCGCGGCCTCGGCCGAGACGGCCGCCTCGGCCTCCGCGAGCACCTGGAAGTGGGGCCCGATCCACTCGACCGACGGCCACGCCACCGCCAAGGGGAAGGTCGTCGTCACCCAGCACTCGTTCCAGGTCAGGGGCAGCCTCTCCGACACCCGCGGCAAGGGGTGCTCCTGGGTGATCCTGCGCTGGCAGAGCTCCGGCAACGGCAAGTGGAGCTCGGCGGGCTACTGGAACTGCACCCCGGGCACGGGGACGTTCCGCAAGAACGTCGGCCTCCCGCTCAAGATCAAGGCGAAGGTCTGCCGGGGCAACTCCAGCCGTCCGACCGGCTGGTGCACCTCCTGGAAGACCATCTACACCCAGGGCGGCTGATGCCCGCTCGCGTCATCTCCTCCCGCCGGCGTCCGATGCGCCGGGCACCGCTGAATGTCGGTGGTCGGCGATAGATTTTCCCTGGTGCCGGACGAGGAGAGAGGCGGACGATGAGCGCTGAGGTCGAGGGCGTGCCGGTGACCGCGCTGGAGCGGCACGCGGAGCTGAGCGAGCTGGTCGAGGAGGCCAACTGGCGCTATCACGTGCTCGACGCGCCGACGGTCAGCGACGCGCAGTACGACACGTGGATGCGCGAGCTGTGGGCGCTGGAGGACGGGCACCCGAGCCTGCGCACCCCCGACTCGCCGACGCAGAAGGTCGGGGCGCCGATCTCCAGCGAGTTCACGCCGGTCGCCCACCTGCGGCGGATGGAGAGCCTGGACAACGCCTTCAACGCCGACGACCTCGCCTCCTGGCAGGCGCGGGTGGAACGGCTGGCCGAGCGCGACCCCGCCCCCTACCTGTGCGAGCTGAAGATCGACGGCCTGGCGATCGCGCTGGTCTACGAGAAGGGCCGGCTGGTCAGGGGGGTGACCCGGGGCGACGGCCGGATCGGCGACGACGTGACGGCCAACGTCCGCACGGTCGCGGGCATCCCGCACCGGCTGACCGGCGACGACGTGCCCGACCTGCTGGAGGTCCGGGGCGAGGTCTACATCCCGGTGGAGGACTTCAAGAAGCTCAACGAGCAGCTCGTCGCGGCGGGCAAGGCGGCCTTCGCCAACCCGCGCAACTCGGCGGCGGGCTCGCTGCGGCAGAAGGACCCGCGGATCACCGCGCAGCGCCCGCTGCGGATGATCGCCCACGGGGTCGGGGCCTGGGAGGGGACCGCCCCGCCGCGCGCCCAGTCGGAGATCTACGACCGGCTGCGGGAGCTCGGCCTGCCGGTGAGCGACCTCTACAAGGTCGTCGACGACCTCGACGGCATCAACGCGTTCATCGAGTTCTACCGCGAGCACCGCCACGACCCGGCCTACGAGATCGACGGGGTCGTGGTGAAGGTGGACCGCATCGAGCTCCAGCGCAACCTGGGCTCCACCAGCAGGGCGCCGCGCTGGGCGATCGCCTACAAATACCCGCCGGAGGAGGTCAACACCAAGCTCCTCGACATCCAGGTGGGCGTCGGCCGGACCGGCCGGGTCACGCCGTACGGCGTCATGGAGCCGATCGTGGTGGCCGGCTCCACGGTCGAGCGGGCCACGCTCCACAACGGCTCGGAGGTCGCGCGCAAGGGCGTGCTGATCGGCGACACCGTGGTGCTGCGCAAGGCGGGCGACGTGATCCCGGAGATCGTCAAGCCGGTCGGGGAACTGCGCGACGGCACCGAGCGGGAGTTCACGATGCCGACGCACTGTCCCGAGTGCGGCACCGAGCTGGCCTACGAGAAGGAGGGCGACGCCGACCTGCGCTGCCCCAACACCAGGGCCTGCCCCGCCCAGCTCCGCGAGCGGATCTTCTTCGCCGCCGGCCGCCGGGCCTTCGACGTCGAGGGCCTGGGATACGTGGCGGCCACCGCGCTGACCCAGCCGCTGCCGCCGCACGAGCCGCCGCTGCGCACCGAGGCCGACCTGTTCGACCTGACGATCGAGCGGCTGCTGCCGATCGAGTCGGTCGTCCGCGACCCCGACACCGGCCTGCCCAAGACCGACCCGGAGACCGGCGAGCCCAAGGTCGTGACCTTCTTCGCCAACAAGAACGGCACGCCCAGCAAGAACGCCGAGAAGATGCTCCAGGAGCTGGATAAGGCCAAGGCCCAGCCGCTCTGGCGGGTGCTGGTCGCCCTGTCCATCCGGCACGTCGGCCCGCCCACCGCGCAGGCCGTCGCCGCGGAGTTCCGCTCGATCGACGCGCTCGCCAAGGCCACCGAGGAGGAACTCGCCGCCGTCGAGGGCGTCGGCCCGCGCGTGGCCGCCGCGATCCGCGAGTGGTTCGAGATCGACTGGCACCAGGAGATCGTCACCCGGTGGCGGGCGGCCGGTGTCCGGATGGAGGACGAACCCCCGGCCGACCTGCCGCCGCAGACCCTCGCCGGGCTGACCTTCGTCGTCACCGGCACGCTGGCGGGCTACACCCGCGACGAGGCGGGGGCGGCGCTGGCGGCCAGGGGCGGCAAGGTGTCCGGCTCGGTGTCGAAGAAGACCTCCTTCGTGGTGGTGGGCGAGAACGCCGGGTCCAAGTACGACAAGGCGGTCAAGCTGAAGGTGCCGATCCTCGACGAGGGCGGTCTGGGGGTCCTCCTGGCCGAGGGGCCGGAGGCCGCGGCGGCGGTGGCGGTCGAGCCGGAGGAGTGATCGGCGCCGGGGCGGCGGTCCGCGGGGGAGAAACCGGGGGTGCGGTTCCCCGGGAAGAAGCCGGAGCGGCGGTCCGCGGGGGAGAAACCGGGGCGGCGGGAGCGGAGCGGGGGGCGCGCCGGGGCGGGCGAGACAAGATGCACAGTGACGGAACGTGCCCAACCGGTTTCGCGAAGTGGTCCGTAGGCCGTACTCTCCCATAGTGAACTAATGGGGGTTTTGTTACTCATGGCTGACCCAACCGATACCCGCGACATCGGACCCCGACCCGGCTCACCGCTGTGGACCTACCTGACGGTCGTCACCGTCGTCGGGTTCACCGTCCTCGTGGCGGCGCAGTGGCTGACCAGCCCGGCGGAGCTCGCCGACGCCGCCTCCTCCGCGCAGTTCTGGACGCTCGCCGTCCTGGTCGTGCTGGGTGAGCTCCGGCCGGTGATGCTCTCGTCGTCGACGGCGGTGGGCGGGACGTACCCGTCCACGATGTTCACCTTCGCCGTCCTCCTGCACTACGGGCTGCCGGTCGCCGTGCTGATGCAGACGGTCGGCATCCTCGTCAACGGCGCCGTCACCCGCAGGGCGGCGCACCGGATCCTGTTCAACGTCGCGCAGGTGACGTTGGCCTACGCGGCGGCCGGGGCGGTGCTGGGGGCGTTCGGGCACCGGCCGGCCTCGCTGGCCGCCCGGGTGCCCACGGGCACCGACATGCTCGCGATCGGGCTGGCCGGGCTCGCCTACTTCGTGGCCCGGGCGCTGCTGGTCT
This sequence comes from Planobispora longispora, assembly GCF_016863135.1. Classification (GTDB taxonomy): domain Bacteria; phylum Actinomycetota; class Actinomycetes; order Streptosporangiales; family Streptosporangiaceae; genus Planobispora; species Planobispora longispora. Next base: position 129,760 of record NZ_BOOH01000042.1, on the reverse strand, counting down.
CCGGCGCGGTCGCGCTGCACGAGCGCCGGTCGATCCACCGGGTGATCAAGACCACGATCGGCCACCAGAGCCTCGTCTACGCCGGTCTGCTCGGGCTGGCCCCGCTGGTCGTGGTCGTCATGAACTACTCCCCGGCGCTGGTCCCGCTCTTCGTCGCGCCGCTGGCCGCCGTCTACTTCACCGCCACCCTGTCGGTCCGCCGCGACCACCAGGCGATGCACGACGGGCTCACCGGCCTGCCCAACCGCAAGATGCTCGTGCTCCGGACCGAGGAGGCCCTGGCCGAGGCGCGGACGCGCGAGGGCGAGCGGGTCGGCCTGCTCCTGCTGGACCTGGACCGGTTCAAGGAGGTCAACGACACCCTCGGGCACCCGGTCGGCGACCGGTTGCTGCAGATGGTGGCGCACCGGCTCACCCACAGCGTACGGCCCGGCGACGTGGTCGCCCGGCTCGGCGGCGACGAGTTCGCGGTGCTGCTCCCCTCGGTCCGGGACGCCTCCGCGGCCCGGGAGGTGGCCGCCCGGCTCCGGGTGGCCCTCACCGAGCCCGTCCGGCTGGAGGGCATGACCTTCGACCTGGACGCCTCGGTCGGCATCGCGCTCTACCCCGACCACGCGCCGGACTTCGAGCTGCTGCTGCAGCGCTCCGACGTGGCGATGTACCTGGCGAAGGAGGGCCGGACCGGCGTCGAGCTCTACCTCGCCGACAAAGACCGCAACAGCCCCGAGCGGCTCAACCTCCTCGGCGACCTGCGCCGGGCCATCGACCGCTCCGAGCTGAGGCTGTACTACCAGCCCAAACTCGACCTGGCCGTCGGGGAGGTCCGGGGGGTGGAGGCGCTGCTGCGGTGGCGCCACCCGACCCGGGGGATGGTCGGTCCGGATGAGTTCATCCCGCTGGCCGAGCAGTCCTACCTCATGCGCCAGCTCACCGAGTACGTCATCGACGCGGCGCTGGAGCAGGCCGCCCACTGGTGGCACACCGGCGTGCACGAGCAGATCTCCGTCAACGTCTCGGCCCGCGACCTGCTCGACTCCGCGCTCCCGGAGCGGCTGGAGGCGGGGCTGGCCCGCTACCGGCTGCCGCCGAAGGCGATCCAGCTGGAGGTCACCGAGCGCATCCTGATGACCGACCAGGCCTACACGGCCGACGCCGTACGGGCGCTGGCCTCGCTGGGCGTGCAGCTCGCGCTGGACGACTTCGGCACCGGCTACTCCTCGCTGGTCCGCCTGCAGCGGCTCCCCGTCTCCGAAGTCAAGATCGACGCCTCGTTCGTGGGCCGGATCTGCGAGTCCAGGGACGACGAGCGGATCGTCCGCTCCATCGTCGACCTGGTCCGCTCGCTGGGCCTGCGCTCGGTCGCCGAGGGCGTCGAGTCGGCGGAGGTGGCCAAGCGCCTGGCCGAGATGGGCTGCGACCTCGGCCAGGGCTGGTGGCTGGCCGAGCCGATGTCGGCGGTGGACGCCACGGAGTGGCTCCGCAAGCACCGCGACCAGCGGCCCGTCCCGGTGAAGCCCCCGTTCGAGGTCGACCCCGCCGACGTCCTCGACCCCCAGACGGCCTAGCTCCAGGCCCGCATCAGGTCGTCGGGGTCGTAGGCGGCGGCCAGGCCCGAGCAGGCGACCCCGTCGCGTGACAGGGCGACCAGGGGGACGGGTTCGTCGGTGAGGGCGGCGCGGTGCCGGGCCAGTGCGGCGAAGTCGTGGTCGTCGAAGGGGGCGTTCTCCAGCCATTTGACGGACCCGAGGAAGCGGAGCTCCTCGGCGATCGGCCCCCGATCGGCTCCGACGACGTCGATTTCCACGTCGTTGCCCCGGCCGAGCATCCGCTGGATTTCCCGGGGATTGAGCGGTCCGATGACCATCTCGGTTCCGCGCTGGTGGAAGGGGCGTTCGTAGCTGTTCAGCGCCTCCATCATCGGCAGGTCCGACCCGATGAGGATGAGCAGGACGGGCTTTCGGCTGAGAAACCGGTCCCAGGCCCGTTGGAGCAGTCTCTCGAAGGCGTCGACCCGTTCCATGAGATAGGGGACCTCATCGATGACGACGATTGACGGGCTGTCGTCCGGCAGCGTGTCGGCCAGGAGAGCGTGTCGGCCAGGAGAGCGTGTCGGCCAGGAGTTGGAGAGCGCTGTTCCAGGAGCCCGGAGCCGCCTCGGCGAACATGCTCCGCCCCGGCAGGTCGGAGGAGAGGACGTCGGGGCGGTCCCCGGTGGCGTGCGGCGGCCGGAGGTGAGCGGGTGACGGCAGGGCGCAGTGGGAGCCACGGGGTAATGAAGTCGGGCCTGCGGGGCCGTGCGCCCTAGGATGACAGTGTCCAATTGCCACTCCACGAAACGGGTTCAACGACTCATGTCCGCCATAACCCGCGACGAGGTCGCGCACCTCGCCCGGCTGTCCAGGCTGGCGCTGTCCGATGAGGAGCTCGACCACTTCGCCGCCCAGCTCGATGTGATCATCGGTGCGGTCGCCCGCGTCGCCGAGGTGGCGGCCGACGACATCCCGCCCTCCTCGCACGCGCTCCCGCTCACCAACGTCTACCGGCCCGATGCGGTACGGCCCGGCCTCACGCCCCAGGAGGCGCTGTCCGGCGCTCCGGCCGTCGAGGAGGACCGCTTCCGGGTCCCGCGCATCCTCGGGGAGGAGGCATGAGCCTGATCCACAAGACCGCCGCCGAGCTCGGCGCGCTGATCGCGAGCGGCGAGGCGTCGGCCGTCGAGGTCGCCCAGGCCCACCTCGACCGGATCGCCGCCGTCGAGCCGAAGGTCAACGCCTTCCTGCACGTCGACGCCGAGACGGCGCTGGCCCAGGCCCGCCGGGTCGACGAGCGCCGGGCCGCGGGCGAGGAGCTCGGCCCGCTCGCCGGCGTGCCGATCGCGCACAAGGACGTCTTCACCACCACGGACATGCCGACCACGGCCGGGTCCAAGATCCTTGAGGGCTGGCGGCCGCCGTACGACGCGACCGTGACCCGCCGCCTGCGCGAGGCCGGGCTGGTGATCCTCGGCAAGACCAACCTCGACGAGTTCGCGATGGGCTCCTCCACCGAGAACTCCGCCTACGGCGTCACCCGCAACCCGTGGGACCTGTCCCGCATCCCGGGCGGCTCCTCCGGCGGCTCGTCCGCCGCGGTCGCGGCCTACCAGGCGCCGCTGTCCACCGGCACCGACACCGGCGGCTCGATCCGGCAGCCCGCCGCGGTCACCGGCATCGTCGGCATGAAGCCGACCTACGGCGGCTCCTCCCGCTACGGTCTGATCGCCTTCGCCAGCTCCCTGGACACCCCGGGCCCCTTCGCCCGGAACGTGATGGACGCGGCGCTGCTGCACGAGGCGTTCTCCGGCCACGACCCCATGGACTCCACCTCCATCGACGCCGCGGTCCCGCGGGTGGTCGAGGCGGCCAGGGAGGGTGACGTCGACGGGCTGCGCATCGGCGTGGTCAAGGAGTTCGGCGGCGAGGGCTACCAGGCGGGCGTGCTGGCCCGCTTCCAGGAGACCGTGGAGCTGCTGGAGTCGCTGGGCGCGAAGGTGATCGAGGTCTCCTGCCCGTCGTTCACCACGGCGCTGCCGGCCTACTACCTGATCGCCCCGTCGGAGTGCTCGTCCAACCTGGCCCGTTTCGACGCGATGCGGTACGGCCTGCGCGTCGGCGACGACGGCACCCGCTCGGCCGAGGAGGTCATGGCGCTGACCCGCGCCGCCGGCTTCGGCCCCGAGGTCAAGCGGCGCATCATCCTGGGCACCTACGCGCTGTCCAGCGGTTACTACGACGCCTACTACGGCCAGGCGCAGAAGGTCCGCACGCTCATCGCCCGCGACTTCGAGGCGGCCTTCCAGCAGGTGGACGTGCTCATCTCGCCGACCACGCCGACGACCGCGTTCCCGATCGGCGAGCGCGCCGACGACCCCATGGCGATGTACCTCGCCGACCTGTGCACGATCCCGACCAACCTCGCCGGCAACGCCGCCATCTCGATCCCGTGCGGCCTGGCCGACGAGGACGGTCTCCCGGTCGGCCTGCAGATCATGGCTCCGGTGCTCGGCGACGACCGCTGCTACCGGGTCGGCGCCGCCGTGGAGCGGGCCCTGAACGACCGCTGGGGCGGCAGCCTGCTGTCCAGGGCGCCGGAGCTGTAGGACCGGCGGGCACGGCGGGGCGGAGAGGAAGAACGGCGGCGTGATCACTCGGATCGAGATCGACGGGTTCAAGTCATTCCTGGACTTCGAGCTCGACGTGCCGCCGTTCCTCGCGCTGGCCGGCCCCGCGGCCGGCGGCAAGTCCAACCTGCTCGACGCCCTCGCGTTCGTCGCCGACGAGGTCGGCGGCCCCGGCGGGCTGCTCGGCGCGGGCCGGGGGGCTCCGCACGAGCAGTTCCACCGGATCGCCGGAGGGGAGCCCGTCCCCGCCTTCGCCGTCGCGGTGGAGACCCTGGTCGCTCCGGAGCCGGGCGCGCTGCTCCCGGTCCGGTTCGACACCGGGGCGGAGATGGTGCTGCGGATCCCGAGGTCCACCGGGGCCGTCGTCAGCCACGCGGTCCGGGGGCTCCCCGAGGAACTGCTCCGGTTCATCGTCGCCGACCCGGACCCGGAGACCACGCCCGGCCGCACGGTCGCCGCCTGGCGGCGCTGCGCCCCCGTGCCGCAGGCCATGCGCGGCCGGTGCGCCCCGGCCGACCGGGGCCCGCTGGCCGCCGACGGGGCGAACCTCGCGGCGGTGCTCGGCCGGATGGCGGGCACGGCGGCGCTGGCCGACCTGACGGCCGACCTCGCCGCGCTGGTGCCCGACGCCGCCGTGCTCGTGCCCCGGCTGGAGCGGGAGGCGTCCACCTTCGACCTGGTCATGGACGGCCAGGGCGCGGTCCCGGCGGCGTTGTTGTCGGACGGGATCCTGCGGGTGCTCGGGCTCCTGGCCGCCCTGCACGATCCGGACCACCCGGCCACCCTGCTGGTGGAGGAGATCGAGCGCGGCGTGCACCCCGCGCGCCTGCCCGAGCTGCTGCGCCGGGTCCGGCAGCGGGTCGCCGAGCCCGGCGGCACGCAGCCGTACCGGCAGGTGATCCTGACCAGCCACTCGCCGGTCGTGGTCGCCGAGCTCTACCGGACCGCCCCGGAGGCCCTGACCTTCCTGGACGCCGTGGCGCGCGTCGATCCCGAGCACGGCCGGGTCTCGCGGGTGACGGTCGCCAAGCCCGTGCAGGCGGACGGCGAGCCGGGCACGTTCGTCTCGCCCCGGCAGATCCGCGAATACCTCGGGGCGGCGGCGTGAGCGGGCGGGTCATGGACGCGGCGCGGACGCGGCTCCCGGAGGGGGTCGCGTGAGCGGCGCACGGGCCGTCAGCCGTCCCCTGGTCCCCGGCCTGGTCGCGGAGAACCCGGCCGACCGGGGCTTCCTCGACGTGGTGATCTACCGCCAGCTCCGCGAGCTGGCGGCGGAGTCCCCGCATGCGGTGGACGTCGAGGCGACGAGGGTCGTCGTGTGCGACCGCGCCCACGTGGTCGCGGCGCTGGAGGAGCTCGCGGCGGACTGCCACCTGATCTTCGCCCGCCGCGGCGGCCGCGAGCGCGGCAGGGCGGACGGCCTCCGCTACCACTCGCACTACCTGGTGCCGGTGGTCGGCCTGGGCGACACCGAGGGCTGGCCGCTCGCCGACCCCGCGGTCTGGGCCGGGCTGACCGGCAGCGACCCGGCCCGCCTGCCCGCCCGGCCCGGCGACGTCGAGAGGATCGCCGACCCCCGGGAGGCCCTGGCCGCGACCGTCCCCCGGCGGGGGAAGCCGGCCGGCGACTACTTCCACTACATCGGACGCACCATCGACCTCGCCGTACTGGCCCAGGTCCCCGGCTACGCCGGCTGGGTCGCCGAGACGAGGAACGCACTGAAAGGACTTGGTTACCTGTGAGCACCCACACGCTCATGCCGTACGACGAGGCGCTGGAGCGCTTCGAGCCGGTGCTGGGCCTGGAGACGCACATCGAGCTGGGTACGGCCTCGAAGATGTTCTGCGGCTGCCCGACCGCCTTCGGCGCCCCGCCGAACACCCACGTCTGCCCGGTCTGCCTGGCGCTGCCCGGCTCGCTGCCGGTGGCCAACGCCACCGCGATCGAGTCCACCATCCGGATCGGCCTGGCGCTGAACTGCTCCATCGCTGAGTGGTGCCGCTTCGCCCGGAAGAACTACTTCTATCCGGACATGCCGAAGAACTACCAGATCAGCCAGTACGACGAGCCGCTCTGCTTCGACGGCTACCTCGACGTCGAGGTGGACGGCAAGACCGTGCGGATCGAGATCGAGCGGGTCCACCTGGAGGAGGACACCGGCAAGTCCACCCACGTGGGCGGCGCCACCGGCCGCATCCACGGCGCCGACTACTCGATCGTCGACTACAACCGCGCGGGCATCCCCCTGGTGGAGATCGTCACCAAGCCGATCGCGGGCACCGACCGGCTCGCCCCCGAGGTCGCCCGCGCCTACGCCACCGAGCTGCGCGAGGTCATGCGCGCCCTCGGCGTCTCCGACGTGCGCATGGAGGAGGGCTCCATGCGGTGCGACGTCAACGTCTCGCTCATGCCGCGCGGCTCCGCCGAGTGGGGCACCCGTACCGAGACCAAGAACGTCAACTCGCTGCGCAGCGTCGAGCGGGCGGTCCGCAGCGAGATCGAGCGCCAGGCCGCGATCCTGGCCGGGGGCGGCCGGATCATCCAGGAGACCCGTCACTTCCACGAGGACACCGGCTCCACCACCTCGGGCCGGTCCAAGGAGGAGGCGCAGGACTACCGCTACTTCCCCGAGCCCGACCTGGTGCCGATCGCGCCGGACTTCGCCTGGGTGGCCTCGCTCAAGACCGCCCTGCCGGAGCTGCCGCGCCTGAAGCGCAAGCGGCTCCAGCAGGAGTGGGGCGTTTCCGACCTCGACATGGAGGCCATGCACAACGCCGACGCCATCGACCTGGTCGAGGCGACGGTCTCCGCCGGGGCGCCGCCCGCCGACGCGCGCAAGTGGTGGATGGGCGAGCTGGCCCGCCGGGCCAACGAGGCCGGCGTCCCGCTGAGCGCCCTGGAGATCACCCCCGACCAGATCGCCCGGGTGTGCGCGATGGTCGCCGGCGGCGCGCTCAACGACAAGCTGGCCCGCCAGGTGCTGGAGGGCGTGCTGAACGGCGAGGGCGGCCCGGACGAGGTGGTCGCGGCCCGCGGCCTGCAGATCGTCAACGACGAGGGCGAGCTCTCGACGATCATCGACCAGGTGCTGGCCGACAACGCCGACGCGGCCGACAAGGTCCGCAACGGCAAGATCGCCGCGGTCGGCGCCCTGGTCGGCGGTGTCATGAAGGCCAGCCGCGGCAAGGCCGACGCGGGCCGGGCGCGGGAGCTGATCCTGGAGAAGCTCGGCGTCTCCGAGTAGCCCTCCGCGATCGCCCCCGCGGCGGTGCGCACCGCGGGCCCACCGGTCGTCCGACCGGTGGGCTCGCGTTTTTCCGTTATTCCGGTATTCCGTACATTCCGGACTTTCGACTGCCGGGAGCCGTGCGATCGCGCACGGGCCACCGGACCACCGGGCGGGGTGGGGCCCGGTCGGGCCTCCTAGGCGTCCTCCTCGCAGGACAGCTCCGCCTCGGCGGTGCAGAAGTCGGTGTTCGTGCCGCCGATGGCCTGGTCGGAGGCGCCGTCGTTGCCGATGAGGATGTCGCTGCCGCCCCTGCCCTCGAGCCGGTCGTTGCTCCCGTCGCCGTTGACGAAGTCCCGGGCCGAGCCGCCTATGAAGGTGTCACTGCCGGGGCCGAGGAACACCCTGGACTGCAGCGTGGTGTTGTTGGTCACCGTGTCGGCGCCGCCCTGCGAGTTCACCAGGATGTTGGTGATCCCCGCACTGTTGCACCGGACGGTCCTGGCGTCCACGTTGGTGCAGGTGAAGCTGCCCGCCGTGATGGTGTCGTTGAAGTTCCGCACCACCAGGCTGCCGTTCTCCACGTTGATGGTGATGTTGTCGCCGACGTTGCCGGCGTTGACGGACAGCTTCCCGCTGATCGCCGTCACGTTGGTGAACGTCTGCGCCTGCGCGGGTGCGGCGCCGGTCGCCGCCGCCGAGATGAGCAGCAGTGCCCCCGTGGCGAGAGCACGGAAACCGGCCCTGCGCGAAATGCTGAGATTCATGTGTCTCCTTGAGAGTCGTGGGCCCCCTGGCCCGCGAGGTAGTACATCGCGCCCAGCTCATGGAAAACACGTCCAAATACCCCCTCGTTCACGGGCGATGTCCATGGACACCCGGACCGGCCGCCCCCGCCGCATCCGGGACGGCCGGGAAACGGCTCGCTCCGGCGCGCGGCGGGGCCGTACCGTCACCCGCATGAAGCTCCTCTCCGTCAACATCGGCAGGCCCCGGCCCAACCCGTGGAAGAACCTCGGCGCGACGGGCATCGACAAGCGCCCCGCCGACGGCCCGGTCGCCGTCCGCGACCCCGGCCCCAAGGGCACCGGCGCCGTCGGTCTGGCCGGCGACCGCGTCTACGACGTCAAGCACCACGGCGGATCCGACCAGGCCGTCTACGCCTACGCCCGGGAGGACCTCGACCGGTGGGAGGGGGAGCTGGGCAGGCCGCTGCCGAACGGCTCCTTCGGGGAGAACCTCACGACCGCCGGCCTCGACGTCAACGCCGCCCTGATCGGCGAGCGCTGGCGCGTCGGCCCCGACGTGATCCTGGAGGTGTCGTGCCCCCGGATCCCCTGCGGGACGTTCCAGGGCTGGCTGGAGACCGAGGGGTGGATCAGGCGGTTCACCGAGGCGGCGAGACCGGGCGCGTATCTGCGCGTGATCGAGCCGGGGGACATCCGGGCCGGGGACCCGGTCGAGGTCGTGCACCGGCCCGATCACGACGTGACCGTCGCGCTCGCCTTCCGCGCGCTGACCCGCGAGCCGGACCTGCTGCCGCGGCTGCTGGCCGCCGACGCGCTGCCGGAGGAGGACAGGGAGCTGGTCCGCAGGCGCACGGGCGCGTGACCAGCCTCAGGACCGGTCCGCAGGCGTACGGGCGCGTGACCAGCCCCCAGGACCGGTCCGCAGGCGTACGGGCGCGTGACCAGCCCGCACGACCGGTCCGCACGACCGGTCCGCACGCGCCGTCGTCCGGTCCCGGGGTCACCCCGCTCCGGGACCGGACGGCGATCCGGGCGTCACTCCCCTCCGGACCCGGCCGACGGTCCCGGCGCCACCCCGCTCCGGGTCCTGGCGGCGGCCAGCTTCCTGACCAGCGGGGCGAGCAGCGCCAGCGCCGCCAGGCCCAGGAAGACCGCCGCGATCGGGCTCCGCACCAGGACCGTGGCGTCGCCCGCGCCGATGGCCAGGGCCCGGCGGAGCTGGACCTCCGCCATCGGGCCCAGGATCATGCCGATCACCGCGGGTGCGATCGGCAGGCCGAAGCGGCGCATCGCGAAGCCGAGCAGGCCCAGGATGTACAGCACGACCAGGTCGATCCAGGAGGCGTTCAGGGCGTAGACGCCGAGCGCGGCGAACAGCACGATCCCGGCGTACAGGTAGGGCCGGGGGATGTGCAGCACCTTCGCCCAGACCGGGGCCAGCGGCAGGTTGAGCACCAGCAGCATGGCGTTGCCCAGGAACAGCGAGGCGATCATGCCCCAGACCAGGGCCGGGTTGTGGTCGAAGAGCTGGGGGCCGGGCTGCAGGCCGTACTGTTGGAAGGCGGCCAGCAGGATCGCGGCCGTGGCGGAGGTGGGCAGGCCCAGGGCGAGCAGCGGGACGAGGGTGCCCGCGGCCGAGGCGTTGTTGGCGGCCTCGGGGCCCGCGACGCCCTCGATCGCGCCCTTGCCGTACTCCTCGCGGGCGACCCCGCGCGCCAGGCGCTGCTCGACGGAGTAGGACAGGAACGTCGGGATCTCCGCGCCGCCGCCGGGCAGCGCGCCGAACGGGAAGCCCAGCGCGGTCCCGCGCAGCCACGGCCGCCAGGACCGGGACCAGTCGGAGCGGCCCAGGAACGCCCGGCCCACCGGGATGATCTCGGGTTCGCCGTGCCGGAGCCGGGAGGCGACGTACAGGGCCTCGCCCAGGGCGAACAGGCCGACCGCGACGACCACCACCTCGATGCCGCCGAGCAGCTGGGGGATGCCCAGGGTCAGCCGGGCCTGCCCGGTCTGCTCGTCGATCCCGACCAGGCCGATGACCAGGCCGAAGCCCAGCGAGGCCAGGCCGCGCACCACCGAGCGGGACAACACCGACGAGACCGCGGTGAACGCCAGCACCGCCAGCGCGAAATAGTCCTCCGGGCCGAAGGAGATCGCGAAGTCCACGACCGCGGGCGCCGCCACGACCAGCAGGCCCGTGGCGATCGTGCCCGCCACGAACGACCCGATCGCCGCCGTGGCCAGCGCCTGGGCGGCCCGGCCGCGCCGGGCCATCTTGTTGCCCTCGAGCGCGGTGATCATCGAGGAGCTCTCGCCGGGCGTGTTGAGCAGGATCGAGGTCGTGGACCCGCCGTACATGCCGCCGTAGTAGATCCCGGCGAACATGATGAACGCGCTGGCCGGGGGGACGCTGAAGGTGATCGGGAGCAGCAGGGCCACGGTCATGGCCGGGCCGATGCCGGGCAGCACGCCCACCAGCGTGCCCAGGGTGACCCCGACCAGCGCGTAGAGCAGGTTGACCGGGGTGAGCGCGGTGGCGAACCCGTCGAGCAGGAGCTGGAGCGACTCCACCTAGATCACTCCCGAGAGCAGGCCGGCGGGCAGCGTCACGCCCAGGCCCTTGACGAAGGCGAGGTACGACAGGGTCGACAGGACGATCGCGATGACGCCCGCGCGCAGCCGGTGCTCGGCCCCGAGCGTCACCGCCAGGCCGAAGAACAGCAGCGCGCCCGCGATGATCCAGCCGAGCAGGTCGACGAGGCCGGCGAAGGCGAGGAAGATCACGCTGAGCAGCGCCACCGTCTTCCAGTCCGCCCGGGCGCCGGAGTCGACGTCCTCGCTCTCCTCCGGGTCGCCGTGGCCGCCCCGGACCACGTCCAGCACGTAGAAGACCCCGATCAGCAGCAGCGCGGAGCCGACCAGCACGGGGAAGAAGCGGGGCCCGAGCCCGAGCGCGGAGCCCGCGGCGGTGACGTCCGCCGTCCCGGCGATCACGAACACGCCCAGTCCCAGCACGACCAGGGCCATCACCAGCTCCGGCCGCCGCCATCCCCACCCGGCGGGCTCATCCGTCCGGGACGCCGGTACGGCGGGCCCGCCCGAGGCGCCCTCCGGCGCCTCGGGACCGCGGCCCACCTCCGGTTCTTCGTGAGCGGACATCAGGAGACGAGTCCCATTTCCGCGATGATCGCCTTGACCTTGGTCTGCTCGGCCGCCAGGAAGTCGGCGAACGGCTGACCGGTCTGGAAGACGTCGGTCCAGCCGTTCTTGGCCACCGCCTCCTTCCACGCCGGCGAGTCGTGCATCTTGGTGACCGCGTCGATCAGGTTCTTCTTCGCCTCCTCGTCCAGCCCGCCGGGCGCGACGAAACCGCGCCAGTTGGCCAGCTCGACGTCCAGGCCGGCCTCCTTCAGCGTGGGCGCGTCCACATTGGCCAGCCGCTCCGGAGAGGACACGCCGAGCGCGCGCAGCTTGCCGGACTTCACGTGCTCGGCGAACTCTCCGATGCCGGAGATGCCCATCGCGACCTTGTTGCCCAGCAGCGCGTTCAGCGCCTCGCCGCCGCCGGAGTGCGCGACGTAGTTGACCTGCTTGGGGTCGATCCCGGCGGCCTTGGCCATCAGCCCCGCCACGATGTGGTCGGTGCCGCCGGCCGAGCCGCCCGCGATCGCGATCTTCGCCGGGTCGGCCTTCCAGGCCGTGACCAGGTCGCCCAGCGTCTTGTACGGCGACTCGGCCGGGACCACGACGATCTCGTACTCCTCGGTCAGCTTCGCGATGGGCGTGGTCTCGGCCAGCGTGACCTTCGACTTGTTCTGCTCCACCGCGCCGACCATGACCAGACCCATGGTCATCAGCAGGTTGCCGTTGCCCTTCTCACCCGCGAGCTGGGCCAGCCCGATGGTGCCGCCGGCGCCGGGGACGTTGTAGACCTCGATCTTGCGGGACGGGTCGACGGCTTTGAAGGCCTGCTCGGCCGTGCGGGAGGTCTGGTCCCAGCCGCCGCCCGGCGAGGCGGGGGCCATGATTTTCAGCGCGGTGGTGCCGGAGCCCGACCCCGAGCCGCACGCGGTGAGGGCGGTCAAGGACAAGACCGCCAGGGCGGTGATTCTCCGAAGACGCATGGTCATCTCCCAACAGCGAACGAAACAGCGTGGTGAGGATGCTGAGCGGTGCGGGTCACAGTGTCGATGCTTTGCGTGCTTGCCGTCGTATCGGTCGTATTGGTCACGCCGGCACCCCTCCGCCCGCGACCGCACCGTTACCTCTGGATGCTTTTATGAGTACCCTGACCAGGGAGTTCACTCGTGCGACGCATCCTCAACGCCTCCCTCGGCACCCAGCTGTTCGTGCTGCAGATGATCATCGTGCTGGTCGCGGTGGGCGGTACGGCGGGCGTCTGGGTGGAGCACACCCGTGACCAGCTCGACCGGCAGCACCAGCAGCGGGCCCTGGCCATCGCCGAGTCCGTGGCCGGGCTGCCCCGGGTCCGCGAGGCCTTCTCGGAGTCCCGGCCGGAGCTGATCCTGCAACCGATCGCGATGGGCGTGCAGGCCGCCACCGGCGCCGACTACGTGGTGATCGCCAACCGGGACCAGATCCGCTACGCCCACCCCAACCCGGCGCTGATCGGCAAACGGCTCTCCACCGACGCCTCGGGCATACTCACCACCGGCCGCGCCTGGACCGGCACCCAGACCGGCACCCTCGGCCGCTCCGTGCGGGGCAAGGCCCCGATCCGCGACGCCGAGGGCAACGTCATCGGCCTGACCTCGGTCGGCGTCCTGGAGGAGACCGTCGCCGACCAGCTCGGCGACGCCCTGCCGCCGCTGCTGTGGACCGTGCTGGCGGTGCTCTTCGCCGGGTCAGCGGGCGCCGCGCTCATCTCCCGGCGGGTCCGCCGGCAGACCTTCGGCCTCGAACCCCGCGAGATCGCCGCCCTGCTCGAACAGCGCGAGGGCGTGCTGCACGGCGTGAAGGAGGGCGTGCTCGCCCTCGACCTGCAGGGCCGGGTGACGCTGATCAACGACGCGGCCCGGGAGCTGCTCGGACTGTCCGGCCGCGACGTCGGCCGGAGCATCGCGGAGATGCCGCTGTCGGAGCGGATGCGGGACGTGCTGGCCGGAGACGACCCGGGCGACGACCGGGTCGTCCTCCACCACGACCGGGTGCTGGTGCTCAACCGCATGCCGGTGGCCGTACGGGAGCAGCGCAGCGGGTGGGTGGTCACCCTGCGCGACCGGACCGAGCTGGTACGGCTGGCGCGCGACCTCGACCAGGCCAGCAGCACGACCGACGCGCTGCGCGCCCAGGCCCACGAGTTCGCCAACCGCATGCACACCGTGGTCGGCCTGCTGGAGCTCGGCGAGCACGAGACCGCGATCGGCTACATCACCCAGACCACCGAGGCGTACGGCGACTACTCGGCCGGCGTCCGGGAGAAGGTCGCCGACCCGACCCTGGCCGCGCTGCTGCTGGCCAAGTCCGCCGAGGCGGCCGAGCGCGGCGCGTCCCTGGTGCTCGCCGACGACTGCCGGGTGGAGGAAGGCGCGCTCGGCGACCCGCAGGACGCCGTGCTGGTCGTCGGGAACCTGGTGGCCAACGCCCTGGACGCCCTGGAGGATACTGGGGGCACGGTGGAGGTCTCGGTCCGCGCGGAGAAGGACGGGCTGCACGTCCGCGTCGGCGACTCCGGTCCCGGGATCAGCCCCGGCCTGGCGGAGGAGGTGTTCCGCCAGGGCTTCACCACCAAGGTCGCCCGCTCCGGGCCCCGCGGCCTCGGCCTGGCCCTGACCCGCCAGGCGTGCCTGCGCCGCGGCGGCTGGGTTCGCGTGCACAACGCCGGCGGCGCCGTGTTCACCGCACTCCTCCCGCATCGAGAGGATGTGTCATGAGCGGCGAGGCGAACCTCCGGCCTCCGGCGCCCGAGCCGCGGCGCGGGGCGCCGATCAAGGTGCTGGTGGTCGACGACGACTTCATGGTCGCCAAGATCCACAGTGGATACGTGGCGAGGGTCCCCGGGTTCACGGTCGTCGGCACCGTGCACACCGGGCGGGCGGCGGTGGCGGCGGTGGCTCAGCACCGGCCCGACCTGGTGCTGCTCGACATCTACCTGCCGGACATGTCCGGCCTCGACGTGCTCGGGACGCTGAGAGGCGTGTCCCACCCCGCCGACGTGCTGGTCATCACCGCCGCCCGCGACACGGCCACGGTCCGCGCGGCGATGCGCGGCGGCGCGGTCAACTACCTGATCAAGCCGTTCACCGCCAGGGCGCTCACCGAGCGCCTGGAACGGTACGCCGACATGCGCAGGCAGCTGGCCACCATCGGTCCCGAGGCCCGCCAGGACGAGGTGGACCGGCTGTTCGGCGCCGGGGACGGCCCGCCGCCCCTGCCCAAAGGGCTGTCGGCCACCACCTGCGCCCTCGTCGCGGACGCGCTCAGAGAGGCGGACACCGACCTGTCGGCGGCCGAGGTGGCGACGATCACCGGCCTGTCCCGGGTCAGCGCCCGGCGCTACTTGGAGCACCTTTGCGCGGCAGGTCAGACGCAGCTCCGGCCGAAGTACGGCACCGCCGGAAGGCCCGAGCACCGTTACCGCTGGACGGGCTGAATTTGTTATTTCTTTGACGGCGGCTTGCGTCGTTGTGGTTTATGGTGGCCGGGACAGAGCTCGCGGAGCTCACGAAGCAGGAGGAGACGGAAACCGTGCGGAACGCCGGAAGGTCCATCGACCCCCCGACGGATCCGTTCGCGGCGGTTCCCCTGCCCGCACGCCCCGTCCGGCCGGGAGCCGACGCCGGGGCCCGCCGCCCGCAGCCCCCCGCCGGTGACGCCCCGGACGGCAGGCCGCGCCTCCCCCCGGGCGTCTCGCCCGACATCTTCGCCGCCCCCGGCTTCGAGCAGCCCCCCGGCCCCGCCGCGCCCCCCGCTCCCGGAGCGCCGGGCCTGCCCCCGGCCCCGCCCCCGCCCCAGCCCTGGCGGATGGCCGCGCCGCCGCCGGAGCCCCCTTTCCGGCAGAGACCGCCGCGAGCCGATGTCGCGCCCGAGGCCGGCGAGCAGCCCGGGCCCTCCGCCCCCCGTTCCGGGGAGCGGCCCCCGCGCCGCCGCCGGAGCCGCGTGTTCCTCGTCGTCGCCGTGCTCCTCATGCTGCTCGCGGGCCTGGCCTACGCCGTCCCCGCGATCGCCATGTCCGGCAAGATCCTGCCCGGCACGCGCGTCCAGGACATCGACATCGGCGGGCTGACCGCCACCGAGGCGGCCGACCGGCTCAGGGAACGGCTGGCGGCCAAGGCGCGCGCGCCGATGACGCTGGAGGCCCTCGGCAAGCGCTACACGCTGGACCCCGCCCAGGCCGGTCTCGAACTCGACGTCGTGGCCACCATCGGCCAGGCCCCCAGCGACTTCCCCAACCCGGCGGAGGTCTGGCGCGCGCTCACCGGCACCACCACCCTGTCCCCGAAGGTCTCCGCCGACCCGGAGAGCATGCAGGACGCCGTCAAGGACCTCGCCAAGCAGATCGACCGGAAGGTGGTCGAGGGCGAGGTCGGCTTCGAGGGCGTCAAGCCCGTGTCCGTCAAGCCCCAGGACGGCCGGGAGCTGGAGCGGGAGGCCGCGGCCGCCGCCATCGAGAAGGCGTTCCTCGGCTCCGGCGGCCCGGTCGAGCTGCCGATCACCGTGATCAAGCCCAAGGTGACGGCCGACGTGGTGGCCGAGACCGCCGCCTCCGCGCGCGAGGCCCTGTCCGGTCCGATCACTCTGACCAGCGGGGACAAGCAGACGCAGCTCCCGGTCGAGACCATCGCCGCGCACCTGACCTTCCGGCCCGACGGCTCCGGCGGCATGCGCCCGGTGTTCGACGCCGAGCACGCCATCGCCGCCGTGGAGAAGGACCTCGTCGACCCGGCCCAGGCCCCCCGCGAGCCCGCCTTCCAGATCGTCGGCGACAGGCCGAAGCTGGTCGCCGGCCGCAGGGGCAAGGGCGTGGACGACGAGAAACTCGCCGAGGACGTGGCCAAGCTGGTCGCCGAGGGCGGCAGCCGGACGATCCCGGTCACCCTCACGACCGTCAGACCGCGGACCTCCCTGGCCGAGATGCGCAAGCTCGGCGTCAAGGAGAAGATCAGCGAGTTCACCACGATGTACCCGTGCTGCGCGCCCCGGGTGACCAACATCCGGACGATCGCCAAGCTCCTGGACGGCCACCTGGTCAAACCCGGCGAGACCTTCTCGCTCAACGGCGTGGTCGGCCAGCGCGACAAGGCCCGCGGCTTCGTCGAGGCCCCCATGATCCAGGGCGGCCGCCTGATCCCCTCGGTCGGCGGCGGCATCTCCCAGTTCGTCACGACGATGTACAACGCGGTGTTCTTCGGCGGCCTCGAAGACGTCCAGCACATGGCGCACGAGTTCTACATCTCCCGCTACCCGGCGGGCCGCGAGTCCACGGTCTCCTGGCCGCAGCCGGACTTCCGCTGGAAGAACGACTCCCCGTACGGCGTGCTCGTGAAGACCTCCTCGACGAGCACGTCGGTCACGGTCACCTTCTGGAGCACCAAGCGCTACGAGATCGAGTCGGTCTCCTCCGAGCGCTACAACCCCACCCAGTTCGAGCGGAAGACCGACAGCGGTCCCGACTGCATCCCGATGACCGGCCAGCCGGGGTTCACGATCGACGTGACCCGGATCTTCAAGCAGGACGGCAAGGAGATCAAGCGGGAGAAGAAGACGACGGTCTACAAGCCCGAGCTCGATCTCAAGTGCGTTCCCGAGGATCCCGCCGGGGACGAGTAAAGGGCTGCGCCTACGGCACGGGGTGCGCCTGCGGCGTGATTGGCGCCGGTACGGCGCGCACCCAGGCCAGGAACCGGCGCCGGTACGGCGAGCCGCCGCACAAACGTGTCCGGCGCCGCAGCTACGGCGCGCAACCCGGCCCCTGGGAGCCGGGTCCCCAGCCGGACCCGGGAAGGCCAGGCCCGGAAAAGTGAGGCCCGGAAGGCCAGGCCTGGAAGGTGAAGCCCGGAAGGTGGGGCCCGCGCTTCGGTGCGGGCTTCTGTGGTGGGGTCATGGTCGCGCTCCGCGCGCGGACATTCCATCCGGCCGTCGGGGCCGGGCCCTGGTGGCTCAGGCCTCCGGCCTGGCGGGCGCGCATGGTCCTGGCACGGTCTTACGCCGGCTGGAATATCCGCCCGCTCCGCACTCCTCGCCCTTCGCCGCACCGGGTGCGGGCCGTATGGATGCGGCCCTGCCCCGGACGACCAGGGTGCCCGCCGATGCTGAAGCGCAGGCGCGGCACCGTGCAGGGCTGAGCGCCGTCGCCTGCGGCCACCCTGGAAGGAAGGAGCTCAGGGCAGGCCACCGTAGCTGCGCCCAATCTGGAGCGGGTACCGATGCAGATTTCATGGGTGGGGCTGCGTAGCCGTACTTGATCCTGAGGCTGGATGTTGAGCGGGTTGACATCTGGACCTTCTGACGGTTCGCCGTGTGGTGCCCGGCCGCCGGAAACGCTTTGCGGCGCTCGGTCCAAGTAGAGGTGTAAGGGCGAACGACGAAGGGAGCGAGGCCGGTGCGCCTCAATGAAGACCCTGAGGCCTTAGAGGCCTTCTACCGCCGCCACGTTGACGCTGTCATGCGGTTCGTCGTCCGACGGGTGAGTGACCCTCATCTGGCGGCCGACCTGACCGCTGACGTGTTCCTGGCGGCCGTGGACTCGGCACACACCTACCGTCCCGGCAGGGGCAGCGAGATCGCATGGTTGTACGGCGTCGCGCGCAACGTCATGGCGGCCCAGCAGCGAAAGGCGATCCGCGAGGTGCGGGTGACCAGCCGAATCTCCGGCCGGAGGCTGATGGACGACGACGACCTCGGCCGGATGGAGGAGCGGATCGACGCCGAGCGCCGGGTGCGGGGCGCCCTGGAGGCCATGCGGGAACTCCCCGAGGGGGAGCGGGCCGTGCTGGAGCTCGTGGCGATCGATCAGCTCACCGTCGCGGAGGCGGCCGAGGCCCTGGGGATCAGGCAGGTGACCGCACGGGTCCGACTGCACCGCGCCAGGCGTGCTCTCGGAGACGTCGTTTCGCCGCAGGCCGTATACGTGAAGGGACAGGCATGAGCAACTTCGAAGAGCGCCTGCTCAGCGCGCTCAAGGAAGACGTCGCCGCCAGGAGCGCCCGAGAGGGCATGGTGGCCACGACATCGGTGCGGCGGGGATCGAGGCGCCGCGTCGTGGGGCTGGCCGCCGCGCTGACGGGGGTCGCGGCGGCCACCACGGTGGCGGTCACGCTGTTCAGCGCAGGCAGCACCCCGGCTTTCGCGGTGACCAAGGCCGCGGACGGGTCGGTCGATGTGTGGATCAAGGAGTTCCGCGAGCCTGAGGAGCTGGAGGCCAAGCTCGCAGAGGAGGGGGTCAAGGCGCAGGTGGACTACCTGCCCGGGGACC
Organism: Planobispora longispora; assembly: GCF_016863135.1. Classification (GTDB taxonomy): domain Bacteria; phylum Actinomycetota; class Actinomycetes; order Streptosporangiales; family Streptosporangiaceae; genus Planobispora; species Planobispora longispora. Next base: position 111,191 of record NZ_BOOH01000042.1, on the reverse strand, counting down.
AGACCTGTGAGGAGCCCCGGAACGGGCGTTCTCAGGCCGGCCGTGCGGGCGAACCGATGGAATCGAAGATCGGCAAGGATGGAAAGGGGATCTCCTTCCAGCTCAAGCCGGGGCAGATCACGGCTGACGAGACGCTGGTCCTGAGGGTCTCCTTCGACCACGCCCACCCGGACCAGCCGCCGACCGCGACGTCGCTGCAGATCGTCGAGGGTGAGGTCGAGCCCTGCACGGCGGTCCCGCTGCCGGAGCCCAACGGTCCCCGGCCCGCCGGACCTGAACCGACCGGGCCTGTCACCACCGAGAAGTTCGACACCGGCGGCCCCGGCAAGGACGAGGGGCCCAGCCTCGACACCCGCAACGACTGATCCCCAACCCGGCCCGGCGGCCACCTTCCCGAGCAGCGGCCGCCGGGCCGGCATCGCGTGCGCTGCGCGCTCGTCCCGGTTGTCAGCGGCGGCCGGACTTGGTCCGGGTACCGCCTCCGCAGTTGAGTCCACAGCCGGACTGGCTGCGGGTCGAGGAGTCACCGCTGCCGGTGCCGGTGCCGGTGCTGCTGTCCGTGTCCATATCTGTATCCGCGTAAGGATCGATCGCGGCTTTCATCCCGGAGCCGCCCCGCTTCTCGGCGCGATAGGTGGATCTGGAGGGTTCGAGGAAAGAGCCTCCGGAGGCCCTCCGGCCCGTCGCCGGGGCACGCCCGTCGAGGCGGACGTAGTACCAGGCGAAGCCTTCGTCCTCGTCGTCGCACCTGGCGTCGGGGACGCGGACGCGCGTGTCCTCGCGTACGCAGATCTCGAAGCGGTTCTCATCGTCCGTGAACGAGACCTCGGGCCCCCGGCCGCCCTTCGCCCGCGCCCGGTGCCTCTCACCGTCGGGCCGCCGGAACGACCCCTTCCCCGCCTTCCGTCCCACCGGGGGAACCCTCTTGTCGTACGCGATGAAATACCACGTGTAGCCGGGTTCGGAGTCGTCGCACCCCTGGTAGCCGACGCGGACCCGCGTCTTCTTCAGCACGCACACCTCTATGTAGGACTCCTCTTCCTCCTCTCCCACCCCCTGGGAGAAGTCGGAGTCCTCCTCCACGAACGACCGCTGCTGAGGGGGGTAACCGTCACCCTCCGCGACGGGGCCGTTCTCCGCGGAGGGCGCGCACGCCCCGGCGGTGAGGACGACGGCCAGGGTGGAGACGAGCGAGCGCAGCTTGAGTGTCAATTTCCCTCGAGATGATCAACCGACTGATGCGAGCGGGAAAACGCGCGGGGAGGGGAAGGAGTTCCGCCTCCCCGCGAAAGCGCCGGACGCGGCCGCGGCAGCCGGCCCCGTGCTCCCCGCCGGCGCGGCGCGCCGTACGGGGTCAGGGAGTGAGGGTGAGGACGCGGTCGTCGTCGGGGGCGGGGGAGCCGCGGCCGTCCTCGTTGCTGGTTCCGATCCACAGGGAGCCGTCGGGGGCGGCGGTGACCGCGCGGAGGCGGCCGTACCGGCCGTCGAACAGCGGGGCGGCCGCGCCGGCCGTGCCGTCCGGGGCGATCGGGACGCGCCAGAGCTTCCGGCCGCGGAGCGCGCCGACCCACAGGGAGCCGTCGGCGTAGGCCATGCCGGAGGGGGAGGCCTCGGAGGTGCTCCAGGTGACGATCGGGTCGATGAAGCGGGAGTCGCCGCCGACGCCCTCGACCTCGGGCCAGCCGTAGTTGCCGCCCTTCTCGATCAGGTTGACCTCGTCGAACGAGCTGGATCCGAACTCGCTGGCGTACAGGCGCCCCGAGGAGTCCCAGGCCAGGCCCTGGATGTTGCGGTGGCCGTGGCTCCAGATCACGTTCTGGGCGGGGTTGCCGGGGGCGGGGGCGCCGTCGGCGGTCATGCGGAGGATCTTGCCGGCGAGGGAGCCGAGGTCCTGGGAGAGTTGACGGTCGCCGGTCTCGCCGGTCGTGGCGTACAGGTATCCGTCGGGGCCGAAGGCCAGGCCGCCGCCGTTGTGGATGACACCCTTGGGGATGCCGTCGAGGACGACCGTGGCGTCGGTCAGGCCGCGGTCGTAGCGGTAGCGCACGATCCGGTTGTCGTCGGCGGCGGTGTAGTGGAGGAAGACGAGGCCGTCCTGCGCGAAGCGGGGGGAGACCGCCACGCCCATCAGGCCGCCCTCGCCGTCGGGGCGCGCCTCGTCGATCTTCGCCACCTCGGAGACCTCGCCGGCCGGGGTGACCCGCAGGAGGCGGGCGGTGTCGCGCTCGGTCACCAGGGCGTCGCCGCCGGGCAGGAACGCGATGCCCCAGGGGACCGCGAGTCCCTTCGCCAGGACGCGGGGCTCGCCGGCCTGCGGGGCCTGGGAGAGGGCGGGGGCGGGGGCGGGTGTCCGGGCCGTGCCGACCCGTTCGGCGGAGGGCGAGGAGCAGCCGGCCGCCAGGACCGCGGCGACGAGGGCGATGACCGGGGCCGGCCGGGGGGCGTGCCCGGGACCTGTCCGTCTCCCGGGGAGGAGCGGCCCGCCGTTCTTCGCGGCAGGGTCCTTCGCGTTCGCGGCAAGGTCCTTCGCGGCGGAGTCCTTCGCGTTCGCGGCAGGGTCCTTCGCGGCGGAGGTCGGCTTGCTGGGCATGATGGAGACCTCTCTCCCCTCGTCCGTCACTTCATCCATACCCGATGGGGACTCCCGGGGGCTCCGAAACGTTCCCCGGGATAATCGGGTCATGAAGATCTGGGTCCCGTCCAAGGCCGCCGCCGATGTCCTGTGTGATCTGCCCGACGCGGAGTGCGTCGTCTACGACGGCGCCGGGCCGGTGCCCGAGGGGATCGAGGAGGCCGAGGTCTGGATCCCGCCGCTGATGCCGGTGCCGGACATCCCGGGGCTGCTGGCCGGGATGACCCGGCTGAAGCTGGTGCAGACCGTCACGGCGGGCGTGGAGCCGTACCGGCCGCACCTGCCGGAGGGCGTCGTGCTGTGCAACGCGCGGGGGGTGCACGACGCGGGCACCGCCGAGTGGGCGGTGGGCGCGATGATCGCGGCGTTGCGGGAGTTCCCGGGGTTCGTCAGGGCGCAGGAGCGCGGGGAGTGGACCTACCACCACACCGGGGTGCTGGCCGACTCGACCGTGCTGATCGTGGGGTACGGCTCGATCGGCGAGGCGCTGGAGCGGCGGCTGGCCGGATTCGAGGTGGAGATCGTCCGGGTGGCCAGGAGCGCGCGGGAGAACGTGCACGGCCAGGACGAGCTGCCGGAGCTGCTTCCCCGGGCGGACGTGGTGGTGCTGCTGGTCCCGGCGACGCGTGACACGGCCGGGCTGGTCGACGCGGACTTCCTGGCCGCGATGAAGGACGGCGCGCTGCTGGTGAACGCCGCGCGGGGCGGGGTGGTGGACACCGGCGCGCTCCTCGCGGAGCTGGAGAAGGGCCGTCTGCTGGCGGCGCTCGACGTGACCGACCCGGAGCCGCTGCCCCGCGACCACCCGCTGTGGACGGCTCCGGGGGTGTTCGTCACCCCGCACGTCGCGGGCAGCACACCGGCGTCGGGGCGGCGCACGCTGCGGCTTCTCCGCTCGCAGCTGCTGCGTTACCTCGCAGGTGAGCCCTTGAAAAACGTGATTACAGGATCATACTGACTCGGCAAGACGACCGGGAAAGGAATCCGGACCGTGGCTGCTCCGTGACCTTCGGTGCGTATCGTTGTCTCGTGCGACCCTGATCGCTTGCATGGTTATCAGAACGGTGACGACTGCTGCGTTGTCACCCCCCACGCTGTGCGGAGAGCCCACACTGGCCGTGTGCTCCCCGGGACGCGGCAGGTTGAGACGCGCGTCCCGTGACAGCATCGTGATCGCGGCGATCCCAGGAACGCCGCGTGAGCGGGACGGACCGGAACACTGGATGGGCAGACGACATGATCCGCTGGCGTGACCCCCGGGTACCGCTGACCGCCGCCGGGGTCGGCACGGCCGGGCTTGTCGCCGCCTTCGCCGCGGGGACGCCGGCCGTGGCCGGCGGCGCCGTGGCCGGGGTCGCGGCGGGCGCGATCGCGGCGCTGTCCCTGTTCGCCGCCGCCTCCCGGGCGACCGGCCGCCGCGAGGCGCTGGCCTGGCGCTGGCTGGCGGCGGGTTCGATCGCCTGGCTGGCCGGGACCGGCGCCCGGCCGTTCGCGGACGGCACGCCGTTCGCGGTGAACTTCGCCGACCTGGTGCTCCTGTCCGGCACGGCGATGCTCGCCGTGGGCGCGGGCCTGTGCGCCGCGCGGCCCGCGCGCGGGCAGGCGTTCCTGCGCGATCTCGCCGACGCCTACGTGTGCGCGGCCTCCCTGTTCGTGATCGCCTGGGCGCTCGCGCTGGGACCTCTGTACCGGGAGGCCGGCGGCGCGGGCGACTTCGCGGTCACCTTCGCCGCCCCGCTGCTCTGCCTGATCCTCACATGCGTGGCGGCCCCGTCCGTGGTGCCGGTCCGGCGCTCGGCGTGGCCGGTGGGGCTGGCCGCGCTCGCCGTGCTGGCCGCCATCACCGGGGGCGAGCTGATCACCGCGATGGCCAGGCTGGCCGGGGACGCCCCGCCGTCCGCCGGGGCCTGGCCGGCTCCGGCGGCGTTCCTGCTGCTGGCGGCGGTCCCCTGGAGCGGCCGTACGGCGCGCCCGGTGGACGGGGCGGACGAGCCGGACGGCGATCACGAGCCGCCCGTGCGGGAGCCCGCCTCCGCGCTGATCACGGCGGTGCCGCTGGTCCTGGTGGCCGTGGCCACCGTCGTCGTGCTGGTGCGGGCGGTCCGCGGCGGGGTGGAGGGGCCGGTCGCGGTGCTGGCCGCCGTCACGGCCTCGGTCGTGGGCGTGCTGGTGGTGCGGCTGTTCACCGTGCTGATGGCGGCCGGGCGCATGCGGCGCCTGGTGGACCTCGCCGAGCGGCAGCTGCACGACCTGGCCGAGAGCACCGGCGACGTGGTCCTGCTGTGCGACTACGACGGCGTGGTGCGCCGGATCGGCGACGGCGTCGAGACCACCTACGGCTACCGCCCCGACGAGCTGGTCGGCGGTTCGATCTTCGACTACATCCACCCGGAGGACGTCCCCGGGATCCGCCAGGCGCTGCGCGCGATGGGCCCGGACGAGGAGTCCGCGGAGGGCGGCGGCGCCTGCATGATCGCCTGCCGGATCCGCGCGGCCGACGGCACCTGGCGGCCGACCGAGTCGGTGGCGACCCGGCACGTGCGGGGCGAGGACCTGCTGCTGGTGACGACCCGGGACGTCAGCGACGAGGAGGCCCTGCGCAACCAGGTCACCCACCTGACCTTCCACGACGGCGTCACCGGCCTGCCCAACCGGGCCTACTTCGAGGAGCGCACCCGGGAGGTGCTGGCCCGGCCCGGGGAGAGCCGGGTCGCGGTGGTCTTCCTGGACCTCGACGGCTTCACCTCGGTCAACGACTCGGTCGGGCACGCCAGCGGCGACTACCTTCTCGGCCAGGCGGCCCGGAGGCTGCGCGCCGCCGTACGGGCCGACGACACCCTGGCGCGGTGGGGCGGCGACGAGTTCGCGGTGCTGCTGGAGGCGGGCGCGGACGCCCAGACGGCGGTGGACCTGGCCGAGCTGCTGGTCCACACGGTCTCCTCCGAGCCGTTCCGGGTGGCCGACCGGGACATCGCGCTGACCACGAGCGTCGGGGTGGCCTTCGCCGACGACGACGTGTCCTCGGCCGACCTGATCCGCAACGCCGACGTGGCGATGGCCCGGGCCAAGGAGCTGGGGGGCCGCCGGGTCGAGGTGTTCGCCGCGCACATGCACGCCGACGTGGTCAGGCGCCTGGAGCTGGCCGCGGACCTGCAGCGGGCGCTGCTGGAGAACCAGTTCGCGATCGAGTACCAGCCGGTGGTGGACCTGGCCACCTCGCGGGTCACCGCGGTGGAGGCGCTGGTGCGCTGGTGGAAGGACGGCGCGTACGTGCCGCCCGAGCAGTTCCTCGGCCCGGCCGAGGACACCGGCCTGATCGTGCCGCTGAGCGAGTGGATCCTGCGCGAGGCGTGCCGGGAGGTGGCGGCCTGGCGGGCGTCGTCCTGGGAGATCGGGCTCTCGCTCAACCTGTCGGCCCGGCAGATCACCGCGCCGCGCTTCGTGGAGACCGTCGAGTCGGCGCTGGCCGAGAGCGGGCTGCCGCCCAGCGCGCTGACGCTGGAAGTGATCGAGGAGATGCTGGTCGAGGACGCCGAGGAGATCGTCACCCGGCTCTCGGAGCTGCGCGGGCTCGGGGTCCGGCTGGCCATCGACGACTTCGGCACCGGCTACGCCTCGCTGGCGTTCCTGCGCCAGCTCCCGGTGGACATGATCAAGATCGATCCGTCCTTCGTGTCGGGGCTCGGCCGCGACGAGACGCTGACCCTGCTGACCCGCACGATCGTGCGGCTCGGCCGCGACCTGGGGCTGATCGTGGTCGCCGAGGGCATCGAGCGGCCCGAGCAACTGGAGGCGCTGCGCGAGATGGGCTGCACCCGCGGCCAGGGCTACCTGGTGGCGCGGCCGATGGCCCCGCGGGGCGTCGACTCGCTGATGCCGGCCGGTCTCTCGACCCTCCAGGGCACCGTCTGACCGGCGGTTTCCCCCGCCGGTCATCTCGGGAAGTGAGACACGCGTCCCATGGATTTGACGGCGGAGCGTTTTGTCGGCCATGGTGGACCCATGCATCACCGTGGGATTCAGGTAGTACTTCGCCGGCGCGCAGGCCGATAGCGAAGCACTCCGACCTGCGCGCCGCCCCAGCCCCGCCGCATCGGTGGGATGGGGCCTTTTTTATGCCAGTTTCCAAGCTCAGCCACGCAAGGAACGAGCCGATGACCGAACAGATGACAGGAGCCCAGGCCCTGGTGAGGGCGCTGGAGCAGGTCGGGGTCGATACCGTGTTCGGGATTCCGGGCGGCGCCATCCTCCCCGCCTACGATCCCCTCTACGACTCGGTCAAGGTCCGGCACGTGCTTGTACGGCACGAGCAGGGCGCCGGTCATGCCGCCCAGGGCTACGCCCAGGCCACCGGCAAGGTCGGGGTGTGCATGGCCACCAGCGGCCCGGGCGCCACCAACCTGGTCACCCCGATCGCCGACGCCTACATGGACTCGGTGCCCATGGTGGCGATCACCGGGCAGGTCGCCAGCGGCGCGATCGGCACCGACGCCTTCCAGGAGGCGGACATCTCCGGCATCACCATGCCGATCACCAAGCACAACTTCCTGATCACCAACGCCGACGACATCGCGCGCACCATCGCCGAGGCCTTCCACATCGCCTCCACTGGGCGGCCCGGTCCGGTGCTGGTGGACATCTCCAAGGACGCGCTGCAGGCCACGACGACCTTCCCGAGCTGGCCGCCGGCGATGCAGCTGCCGGGCTACCGGCCGGTGACGCGGCCGCACTCCAAGCAGATCCGCGAGGCGGCCAAGCTGATCGCCGAGGCGAAGCGGCCGGTGCTCTACGTCGGCGGCGGCGTGCACAAGGCCCGCGCCTCGGCCGAGCTGCGGGAGTTCGCCGAGCTGACCGGCATCCCGGTGGTGACCACGCTGATGGCCCGGGGCGTCTTCCCCGACAGCCACCCCCAGCACATGGGCATGCCGGGCATGCACGGCTCGGTCTCGGCGGTGGGCGCGCTGCAGAAGTCCGACCTGATCGTCGGCCTGGGCGTGCGCTTCGACGACCGCGTCACCGGTGAGCTGTCCAGCTTCGCGCCGTTCGCCAAGGTGGTCCACGCCGACATCGACCCGGCGGAGATCTCCAAGAACCGGCACGCGGACGTGCCGATCGTGGGCGACTGCAAGGAGGTCATCACCGAGCTGATCGCCGCGGTCCGCGCCGAGGACCGCAAGGGCGACTACGCCGAGTGGTGGACCCTGCTCAACGGCTACAAGGCGACCTACCCGCTGGGCTACGACGAGTTCGAGGACGGCTCCCTCGCCCCGCAGCACGTCATGGAGCGGCTGGGCGCGATCGTCGGCCCCGACGCGCTGTACACGGCCGGCGTCGGCCAGCACCAGATGTGGGCCGCCCAGTTCATCGGCTACGAGAACCCCGGCACGTTCATCAACTCCGGCGGCGCCGGCACGATGGGCTTCGCGGTCCCGGCCGCGATGGGCGCCAAGATGGGCCGCCCGGACGCCGTGGTCTGGGCGATCGACGGCGACGGCTGCTTCCAGATGACCAACCAGGAGCTGGCCACCTGCGCCCTGGAAGGGGTGCCGATCAAGGTCGCGGTCATCAACAACGGCAACCTCGGCATGGTCCGCCAGTGGCAGACGCTCTTCTACAACGAGCGCTACTCCAACACCGACCTGCAGACGGTCCGCCGGATTCCCGACTTCGTGAAGCTCGCCGAGGCGTACGGTTGTGTCGGCCTGCGCTGCGAGCGCCCGGAGGACGTGGACGCGACCATCAAGAAGGCGATGGAGATCAACGACGTGCCCGTCGTGATCGACTTCGTCGTCCACCAGGACGCGATGGTCTGGCCGATGGTGGCGGCCGGGACCAGCAACGACGACATCAAGTTCGCGCGCGACATGGCGCCGGTCTGGGACAGCGAGGAGTAGGACCCCATGAGCAGGCACACGCTCTCGGTTCTGGTGGAGAACAAGCCCGGCGTGCTGGCGCGCGTCGCGGCGCTGTTCAGCCGCCGCGGGTTCAACATCGACTCGCTGGCCGTCGGGCCCACCGAGCACGCCGACATCTCGCGGATGACCATCGTGGTCAACGTCGAGGACCTGCCGCTGGAGCAGGTCACCAAACAGCTCAACAAGCTGATCAACGTGCTGAAGATCGTCGAGCTCGACCCGGCCCAGTCGGTCCTGCGCGAGCTCATGCTGATCAAGGTGCGGGCCGACGCGGAGACCCGTTCGAACGTGCTGGAACTGGTGAACCTGTTCCGCGCGCGCTGCGTCGACGTCGCCTCCGACGCGGTGACCATCGAGGTCACCGGCACGCCGGACAAGCTGGAGGCGTTCGTCAAGCTCCTGGAGCCGTTCGGCATCAAGGAACTCGTCCAGTCGGGCATGGTGGCCATCGGCCGCGGCGCCCGTTCCATCACCGATCGTTCTCTCCGGGCCCTGGACCGGACCGCCTAGCGGACCCGAGTTCCGCTAGCCGTACGAAACCCTGAAAGGTTTGAGCAAGTGACTGAGATCTTCTACGACGACCAGGCCGACCTGTCGATCATCCAGGGCCGCGTCGTGGCCGTCATCGGGTACGGCAGCCAGGGCCACGCCCACGCCCTGTCCCTGCGCGACTCCGGAGTGGACGTCCGGGTCGGCCTGCCCGAGGGCTCCAAGAGCCGGGAGAAGGCCGAGGCCGACGGTCTGCGCGTGCTCACCCCGGCGGAGGCGGCCGCCGAGGCCGACCTGATCATGATCCTGGCGCCGGACCACATCCAGCGGCACCTCTACACCCAGGACATCCTGCCGAACCTTCAGGAGGGCGACGCGCTCTTCTTCGGCCACGGCCTGAACATCCGCTACGGCCTGATCGAGGCCCCCGAGGGCGTCGACGTCGCCATGGTCGCCCCCAAGGGCCCGGGTCACCTCGTCCGCCGCCAGTACAGCGCGGGCCGCGGCGTGCCGTGCCTGGTCGCCGTGGAGCGGGACGCCACCGGCAACGCCTGGCCGCTGGTGCTGTCGTACGCCAAGGGCATCGGCGGCACCCGCGCCGGCGCGTTGAAGACCACCTTCACCGAGGAGACCGAGACCGACCTCTTCGGCGAGCAGGCCGTGCTCTGCGGCGGCGTGTCCGAGCTGATCAAGGCCGGGTTCGAGACCCTGATCGAGGCCGGCTACCAGCCCGAGGTCGCCTACTTCGAGTGCCTGCACGAGATGAAGCTGATCGTCGACCTCATGTACGAGGGCGGCATCCACAAGATGTACTGGTCGGTCTCCGACACCGCCGAGTACGGCGGCTACTCCCGCGGCCCGCGCGTGGTGACCGAGGAGACCAAGAAGGAGATGAAGCGCATCCTCGCCGAGATCCAGTCCGGCGAGTTCGCCAAGGAGCTCGTCGACGAGTTCGACAGCGGCCAGAAGAAGTTCACCGCCTACCGCGAGGAACTGGCCGAGCACCCGATCGAGAAGACCGGCGCCAAGCTCCGCCCGATGATGAGCTGGCTGAAGTAGGCTCCGGGCGGGTTCTTCCCGCAACGGCGACGCCCCCGCGACGATCCGTCCGTCGCGGGGGCGTCGTGTTCTCCCGGTGCCCGGGAGTCACCCCCCCGCCCGCCGCGTCCGCTCGGACGGCGGTCGCGGCGGGTGGGGGTCCTGCGGGGAACGGCGTGGGGCGGGGGCCGTCAGCCGTTCCCGGATGGCACTACTTGGCGGCGAAGTTCTGGGTCCAGTAGATCCGGCCCTGAGAGTTCTTGGCCGCTCCGACGCCGATGAGGTTGTACTTGCAGTTCATGATGTTCTTGCGGTGGCCGGAGCTGTTCATCCAGCCGTTGACCACATCGGCCGGGGTGCGCTGACCCCAGGCGATGTTCTCGGCCCAGCCCGATCCGCCGGTGAAGCCCGCCTGGCGGATGCGGTCCATGAAGCTGCGGCCGTCCTTGGAGGTGTGGCTGAAGTAGCCGTTCTCGGCCATGTCGGCGGAGTGGCCGTAGGCGGCCTTGCGCAGCTGCGGGTCGTGCTTGAGCGGGGAGCAGCCGCCCTTCTGGCGCTCGATGTTGGTCAGGCGCACGACCTCGTTCTCCTCGGTCGTGCCGACCGTGCCGCCCGTGCCGGTGGGGCTGGGGGCCGGGGTCGTGGGCTTGGCCGTGGGGGTCGCCGTGGGCTTGGCCGTGGGGGTCGCGGTCGGCTTGGCGGTGGGGGCCGAGGCGGTCGTGGCGGCGAACTTCTGGGTCCAGTAGGGGACGCCGCCGGCGTTCTTGGCGTAGGCCACGGCGATGTGGGTGAGCTTGCAGTTCAGGATGTTCGCCCGGTGGCCGCTGCTGCGCATCCACGCGTTGTGGACGGACTCCGCGCTGCGCTGGCCCCGGGCGATGTTCTCGGCCCAGGCGCGGAGCGGGGAGAAACCGGCCTCCCGGATGCGGGCGCCGGGGTTGCGGCCGTCCTTGGAGGTGTGGCTGAAGTAGCCGTTCTCGGCCATGTCGGTGGAGTGACCCCGGGCCGCGGCGTACAGCCTGGCGTCGAAGACGACCGGGGCGCAGCCGCGGTCCGCGCGCGCCTGGTTGACGAGGTCGACGACCCGCTTCTCGGCGGGGCGCTCCACCGGTGCGGTCGGCGTGGGGGCCGGGGTCGCGGTGCCGGTCGGGGTCGGCTTCGGAGTCGGGGTCGCCGTGCCGGTCGGGCTCGGGGTGGGGGTCGCGGTGCCGGTCGGCGTGGGGGTGGGCGTCGGGCCCGCCGTGGGCAGGGCCGCGAGAAGGTTCATCCGCGGTGTGGTGACGCTGCCGCCGCCGCTGCTGTAGGCGACGGCCTTGCCGGTGCTCTGGAACTTCGCCAGGATCTCGGCCACGGTCGCCTCCGGCATGGCCTGCCGCATCACCGCGAAGGCGCCGGCCACGTGCGGGGCGGCCATGGAGGTGCCGCTGTAGCGGGCCCAGGCGTTGTTCGGGACGCTGGACAGGATCTGCACGCCCGGGGCGAAGACGTCGAGCAGCCTGCCCCGGTTGGAGAAGGTCGCGATCGCGTCGCCGTTGTCGGTGGCGCCCACCGTCACGGCGCTGGAGATGCATCCGGGCGAGCTGACGGCGGCGCCGTACCCGGAGTTGCCGGCGGCGATCACGGTGGCGACGCCGCGGCCCAGCAGCGCGTCGATCTCGGGCTTGACGCCGTTGCCCGAGGGGTTGGCGTCGCAGGAGGAGGCGAACTGACCGCCGCCGAGGCTCATGTTGGCCGCGGCGATCTTCCGGGTCTTGCTCAGCTCCGCGACGTAGGCGAGGGCGCGCTTCTGGTCGGAGGTGTACGACAGGACGCACGGGGCCTTCCCGCCGCAGGCGTCCGCACTGTCGAAGCGGGTGAACACCTGGACGGCGATGATGCCCGAGTCGGGGGCGACACCGTTGGCGGTGTTGTCGGCGCTCTTCTTGCCCGAGGTGATGCCGGCCACGTGGGTGCCGTGGGTGCAGAGGCTTCCGTTGCCGCCGCACTTGGCCGTCTCGGCGTCGGCGGCGCCGGCTCCGATCTGCGAGTTCTCGCCGCTGGGGCAGAGGGAGGACGATCCCTGGCGGCTGTCGGTGGTGGAGAAGCACGCCTCGGCGACGATGCGGCCGGCGAAGAACGGGTGGTCGCGGTCGATGCCGGTGTCCAGGATCGCGATGTCCCAGCCGGCGCCGGTGCGGCCGGACGCGTGGGCCTTGTCGGCGCCGATGACCTTGAGGCTGGCCCCCAGGGTGGGGCGGCTGAGCCGGTCCTCGTAGATCGACTCGATGCGCTTGTCGTCGTCGAGCTTGGTCAGCGTCGCCTTGTCGACCTCCATGACGAAGAAGTCACGGGCGGGCGGCTGCTCCGGCACGTCGGTGGTCGTGGACAGGGCCTCGGCGCTCTTGGCGACCGGGGCGACCTGCTGCCCGCGGTCCACTTCGACGATGGCGCGGACCGTCTCGCCCTGCTGCACCTCGGCCTTGAGGGCCGGGTCGACGACGGGTGTGCCGGCGGCGGGGGGCGCGGCGTGGGCGGCGGGCGTGACGGCCAGGGCCGCGGCGGTGGCGGCGAGCACGGTGGCACTCGCCATGAGAGACCGCAGTCTCAATGTTCCTCCGGGGGGTGAAGAGGTCCGGCGAGCGTGCCTGTGTGGTGTCACTCGGCCGGCCGTACGGGGCGTGTCGTGCGGGGACACGCGGGGGAGGGGCGCCAGGAGGAGCCGGACGAGAGCCGGGCGTGGGAGCTGGTCGCGGCTCTTGGGGTCCTCTGACGGTGGTCACTTTCCGGAGATCAGCGGGAAAGTGGGGAACATGTTACATATGGGACTCACGCCTGGGAAGCCAAGATTTGTCGCTCAGGCGATGAAGTTCGCGAAATATTCTTTCGATCCTCTGAGGCAGAAGAAAATCTGCGTCAGGCAGGGGTGAGCTGTCAGGCGGGAAGGCGGGGAGTCGCGGGCACGCAAGACGCCCCCGCGACGATCCGTCCGTCGAGGGGGCGTCCTGGTTCTCTCCCGCTCTCGGGAGAACCTCCCTGCCCGCCGGGCTCGCCCGGACAGCGGCGCGGTGGGCGGGAGTCTCGCCGGGGACGGCGTGACGGGCGCTGAGGGGGGTGCTCACGCCGTCCCCGGAGCCTCGTGGGTCCCTCGGGGAAGGGCTCTAGCGGGCGACGAAGACCTGCGTCCAGTACGGCGTGCCCTTGGAGCTCTTGACCATGCCCGCGCCGATGAGGTTGTACTTGCAGTTCATGATGTTGGCGCGGTGGCCGGAGCTGTTCATCCAGCCGGCGACCACGGAGGCGGGGGTCCCGTAGCCCGCGGCGACGTTCTCCGCGAACGCCGATCCGCCGGTGAAGCCCGCCGCGCGGATGCGCTCCACGAAGGTGGGGCCGCCCGGGAACTGGTGCGTCATCTGGTTGCGGGACGCCTGGGTGGCCGAGTGGTCGTGCGCGGCCTTGTTGAGCTGCGGGTCGTGCTTGAGCGGGCCGCAGCCGCCCTTCTGGCGCTCGATGTTGGTCAGGCGCACGACCTCGTTCTCCTCGGTCGTGCCGACCGTGCCGCCCGTGCCGCCGGTGGGGCTGGGGGCCGGGGTCGTGGGCTTCACCGTGGGGGTCGCCGTGGGCTTGACCGTGGGGGTCGGCGTGGGGGCGGGCGACGGCGTGCCCGTGGGGGCGCAGGTGAGCCGGGCCGGCTTGGAGACGACCGTGTGGCCCCGGTAGTCCGTCGCGAGGGCGTAGTAGGTGCGGGGGGTGGCGCTGCACCGTGCGGTGAGGGTGAGCTGCACGTCGTCCCCGCGCCGCGCGCCGCTTTTGACGGTGCGGTCGGGGCCGCGCTTGGCCTGCTTGATCCGGATGCGGAGCACTGCTGCGTCGTCGCATCCGGCGCGGGTCCCGATCACCTGGATCTTTCCGGCGGTGTTGACGACGGGGGCGGACACCTGCACGCGACAGACGTCCTGGGGGGCCGCCGCGGCGTGGGCCGCGGCGACCGGGGTGCTCAGTGCCGCCAGACTCCCGACGCACACAAGTGCTCCGAGCGGTCTGCGCATATCGGTTCCTCCAGAGGGTTAGACGCTGGATGGAACCCGCATTCTGGTGTGGGTAGATCCTCCTTGTCACGAAATTTAAGGAATTCATAAGGTAACCGGGTAAACCTGTGTGATCGTTGAGGCGTCTGCGATCAGCACCGCGCGGGCTTTGACCAGGAGCATTCGAGCTCTGGAACGTTCGATGCCGTCCGGGGGGCCGGGACGGCCGGAATCTCGGCCGGAGAGGTCCGGCTGAACCGGGCCAGCCGGATGGCGATCTTGTCCTCGACGTCCTTGGGCGAGGCGGACAGATACTGGTTGATCATGATCGAGAAGACCAGCGGCTCGCCGTCCGCTCCCGTCACGTAACCCGACAGGGACGTGACCCCGGTCAGCGATCCGGTCTTGGCGCGGACGTTCCCGGCCGCGGGGGTGCCGCGCATCCGGCTGCGCAGGGTCCCGCCGACCATCCGGTCCGCCTCGCCCGCCACCGGCAGCGAGCCGTACCAGGTGTCGAACCAGGGCTGGGAGCGCAGCGCCAGCAGCATCCCGGTGACCCCGCCCGGTGTCAGGCCGTCCACCCGCGACAGGCCGGAGCCGTCCCGCATGCGCAGCGTGGGCATCCTGTTGGCCTGGGCGAAGGAGGTGATCGCGGCCAGTCCGGCGCTCCACGTCCCGGCGCCGGAGACCTCGCGCCCGATCGACTTGGTGAGGATCTCGGCGTGCATGTTGTTGCTGAGCTTCATGAACGGCACGAGCAGTTCGCCCAGCGGCATCGACCGGCGCTCGGCCACGGTCGCCGCCCCGGACGGGGCCGCGCCGCGCGCCGTGCGGCCCAGCACCCGCACCCCGTGCCTGCCCAGGGCCGCGCGGAAGAGGGAGGCCGCGTACCCGGTGGGGTCGTTGACGGTGACCCACTCGTCGTAGGGGTCCGCCACGGTCCCGGTGATCAGAACCGTGTTGGTGCCGTGCTGCCGCTCGACCAGGACATCGGTCTCGGCCCCGGTGACGGCGCGATTGTCGATCTTCAGGTAGTCGGTCTCCGGGGTGGTGGAGACCTTGGCCGGCCGTCCGGCGGCCGAGCCCGGGGCGACCGAGACGATGACCGACCCGGCGTCGTAGTCGGTGTCCGGGGAGGCGGTCAGCGCCGAGATCTGCCCGGCGTAGTAGTAGGGCTCGTCGTCCCAGGACCAGTCCGTGCCGAGCCGTACCGCGTCGAACCAGGTGTCGTCGGCGACCAGCCTGCCGGTGACCGTCCTGATCCCGGCCGCGGCCACGCGGGCGGCCAGGGCGTCGTAGTCCGAGGCGAGCATGGTCGGGTCGCCGGTGCCCTTCAGGTAGAGGTCGCCGGCGAGGGCCGAGCCGGCGCGGCGGCCGGTGGACAGCACGCTCGTGGTGAAGCGGAAGTCGAGGCCGAGGATCTCCGCGGCGGCGGCCGAGGTGACCAGCTTGGCGTTGGAGGCGGGAGTCAGGATCTTCCCGCGGTCCCGGGCGTAGAGCTCCTCGCCCGAGGCGGCGCTGCGCACCACCACCCCGGCGCGGGCGGGGGTGAGCCGGGCGTCCTCCAGGATCCGGTCGATGTCCTCGACCAGATCGGCGACGCCGGGGGCGGGCTCGAACGCGGCGGCCGGGGCCGCGCCGTGCGAGGACCAGGTGAGGCCCGCCAGCAGCAGGAGGGTGACGGAGACGGTGGCCCGTCGTGATGCCCGTCTTGGTGATCGTCGTGATGGTCGCATGGCTGCTCCAGGGACACTGCCGCCTCTCCCGCGTAGTCAGATTCCGCAGTCAAGACAGCGGGCGTATGCGGTGATCGTCCGTAACGACGGGCGGGTTGACAAGAGGAGATTTGGTTCTAATAGGACCTACCGGACGGTTGTTCGGTGGGGTTCAATGTGCGAATGGTCACACCGGCGCCCACCCCCGGCCCTGTTTCCGCTCCCGGCTCCCCTTCCGGCGTCACCGTGCCGCGCCAGGTCCGCATCGGCTACGGCGTCGGCTCGGTCTGCACCGCGACCTTCTCCACGGTCCCGGGACTGCTGCTGCTGTTCTACATGACGAACGTCCTGGCCATCCCCGCGTGGATCGCGGGCCTGGTCGCCTTCCTCCCCAAGGTCTGGGACGTCGTCATCAACCCCTGGGTCGGCCAGCGCTCCGACCGCACCGTCTCCCGCTTCGGCGCGCGCCGCCCGTGGATGCTGGCCGGCGCGCTCTTCCTGCCCGTGACGTTCGTCGCCACGTTCGCGGGGCCGCCGCTGACCGGCCTGCCCGCCGCGGCGTACGTCGCCGTCTGCTACTTCCTCACCGCGACGGCCTACGCCTTCTACGAGGTCCCCTACAAGGCGATGCCCGCCGAGATGACCGAGGACTACCACGAGCGCTCCTCGATCCTGCAGTGGAAGATGGTCTTCGTCGGCCTCGCGATCCTGCTCTCCGGGGCCGTGGCCCCCGCGATCGCGGGCCGGGAGGTCTCCGGCTACCGGCTGATGGGCGTGATCATCGGGGGAGTGCTGCTGGTATCGATGCTGGCCTCCTTCTTCGGCACGGCGAAGGCCCCGGTGGTCGCCCGGGCCGAGGCCGAGCCGTCGATCCGGGCCCAGTTCGCCGCCGCCCGCACGAGCCGGCCGTTCATGATCCTGCTCGGCATGAGCTGCGCCCAGATGTTCTCGGCGGGCATGCTGCTGGCCGGCGCGCCGTACTTCGCCACCTACACCCTGCGCGACCCCGGCGCCACCACCACGCTCTTCCTGTGCATCGTCGGGCCGCTGCTGGTCACCATGCCCGCGTGGGTGCGCCTGTCCAAGCGCTACGACAAGCGCGGGGCGATGCTCCTGGGCTCGGCGCTGTTCTTCGCCGGCACGGTCGCGATGGCGCTGTCCGGGCAGTTCGGCGCGGCCTACGCGCACGTGGCCGTGTTGTTCGTGGGCATCGGCTACGCCGGGCTCCAGCTGCTGCAGTTCTCGATGTTGTCCGACGTGATCGTCTATGACGCGGCGGTCACCGGGAAGCGCCGGGCCGGGGTGTTCACCGGGCTCTGGACGGCCGCCGAGACCGTGGTCTTCGCCTTCGGCGCGCTGGTGTTCGGCTGGCTGCTGGGGGTGGCCGGGTTCGTGGAGTCGGACCCGAAGACGCCGGTGGAGCAGCCGGAGTCGGCGGTGCAGGCCGTGCTGTACGGCGGCACGCTGATCCCCGCACTGGTCATGGCCGTCGCCATCGTGCTGGTGAGGCGCTACACCCTCACCTCGGAGGAGATCGAGAAGGCCGGGGTCAGGCCGCCTGAGGCGTGATCACCACGAACGCGCAGTCGCCGAACGAGATCACGTCGCCCGGCCGGACCTTCGCCGGGCCGACCAGGCGCCAGTCGTTGAGCCGGGTGCCGTTGAGCGAGCCGAGATCGACGAGGAGCCAGCCCTCGTCGTCGCGGCGGAGCTCGGCGTGCACCCGCGAGACGGTCAGGTCGGCCAGGACCAGGTCGCAGGCCGAGCCGCGGCCCACCACGTAGCGGGTCCGGGCGTCGCCGGGCAGCGCCAGCTTGGGCAGCCGGGGACGGCGCCAGGCGGACTCCACGCGCGTGGTGAAGTCGGAGACGGAGGAGACGACCTCGGTCACCAGGCGGCGGAGCCGGCCGCGCTGCGGCAGGTCGGCGATCAGGTTGTCCAGCTCGCCCTGGTTGCGTGCGCGCAGCGCCATGTCGACGCGTCCGAGGAACGTGTCGTGAGAGAGCCGTCCCTCGACCGCGCGGTCCCGGAGCTCGTTGATGGCACGATCACGGTCCCCGTCGGATGCGCGCGGAGGGGGCTGTATCGAGCTCATCCCCCGAGTATCGGTCCCAACGGCGATACCTGTCCAGAATATGCGGATCTCTCGCCGTGCTTGCCGTGACCATACTGAGTATGCATACTCAGTATGCATGGCGATCCGACAAGGGCTGCTCGCCCTGCTGAGCATGGGGCCGCGCTACGGCTACCAGCTGCGCGCCGAGTTCGAGGCGTCCACGGGGGCGACCTGGCCGCTCAACATCGGCCAGGTCTACACGACGCTCTCGCGCCTGGAACGCGACGGCCTGGTGGCCCCCGGCGAGCAGGACGACCAGGGCCGGGTCGTCTACTCGATCACCGAGGCCGGTCGGACCGAACTGGAGCGATGGCTCAGCACCCCCGTCGCCCCGTCCGACCGGCCCCGGGACGAGCTGGTGATCAAGCTCGCCATGGCGGTCACGGCGCGCGCCGACGTGCGCCCGGTCATCCAGGCCCAGCGCACCGCGACCATGCGCGCGCTGCAGGAGCTCGTCCGGGCCAAGCGGGTGAACGGCGCCGGGGCGGCCCAGCTCCTGGTCCTCGAATCGATGATCTTCCGGGCCGAGGCCGAGCAGCGCTGGCTCGACCACTGCGAGGCCGTGCTCACGGCCTCCCCCCAGACGCAGGAGACACAAACATGAGTTTCGATCCGGTCGTACGGCTGGCGGACGTGACCCGCGTCCACGGCGACGGCCCGCAGGCCGTACACGCCTTGAGAGGGGTGAGCATGGAGGTCGCGGCCGGAGAGCTGGTCGCGGTCATGGGGCCCTCCGGGTCGGGGAAGTCCACCCTGCTGAACCTGGCCGGCGGCCTCGACCGGCCCACCTCGGGCGCGGTGACCGTCGAGGGCACGCCGCTGACGAGCCTGACGGCGAAGGAACTCGCGGCCCTGCGCCGCCGGCACGCCGGCTACGTCTTCCAGGACCTCAACCTGATCCCGTCGCTGACCGCCGCCGAGAACGTGATGCTCCCGCGCGAGCTGGACGGGGTGCGGGCGAGGCAGGCCCGGCGCGAGGCCCTTGCGGCACTGGCGGAGGTGGGCCTGGACGAGCCCGACCGCTTCCCCGACGAGCTCTCCGGCGGCCAGCGCCAGCGGGTCGCGATCGCCCGCGCGCTGGCCGGTGAACGGCGGCTGCTCCTGGCCGACGAGCCCACCGGCGCGCTGGACACCCCCACCGGCGACGAGGTCCTCCGGCTGCTGCGCGCCCGCTGCGACGCCGGGGCGGCGGTGCTGCTGGTCACCCACGAGTCCCGCTACGCGGCCTGGGCCGACCGGGTGGTCTTCCTGCGCGACGGCGAGATCGCCGACTCCACCGACGCGGCACCGGAGACGGCCCGATGAGCGCCGGCACCCCCGGGGACCTCCTGACCGAGCGCGGGGGACGTCCGGGGGACGCGGAGGAGCGCCCGCCCGCAGCCGGGCGCTCCCCGCTGGCCGCGCTCTCCGCCGCCCTGCGGATCTCCCGCCGCGACGCCCGGCGGGCCAAGGGCCGCAGTGCCCTGGTCATGGTGATGATCGGCCTGCCGGTCCTCGTCATCACCTTGCTCCTGACCCTGCTGGAGATCGCGGACATCAGCTCACGGGAGGGGCTCGGCAGCAACATCGGCGCGGCCGACGCCCGGATCAAGACGACTTCGTTCCGGGGCGAGGTGTACCAGGACGTGGCCGGCCGCCTCTGGGCGGCCCCGGCGGATCCCGTCGAATCGACGCGGCCGTGGACGGCGTCCGAGGTGACGGCGCTCCTCGGGGCCGGGACCCGGCTCGTCCCGGCCAACCAGGGCAGCGTCGACGTGCGGGGGAAGGAGGGCTACGACCACGTCTCCGCCCACGAGGTGGACCTGCGCGACCCGCTGGCGGCGGGCCTGTACCGCCTGGTGGAAGGGCGCCTGCCCGCCTCGCCGCAGGAGGTCGTGATCAGCCCCGAGATGCGGGAACGGGGCGCCCGGCTCGGCGCGACGCTCGCGGTGACGCGGCAGGACCGGCCGGTGCGGGTCGTCGGCGTCATCGAGCACCCCCACGAGCTCGCCAGAGCGGAGATCGTGGGGTTCCCCGGGGTCCTGCTCCTCGACCGGCGCGACGGCAACGGGACCGGCTGGCTGGCCGACACTCCGCAGCCGGTCACGTGGGCCGACGTCCGGCGGCTGAACGCGGCCGGGCTGGTCGCGCAGTCCCGCGCGGTCATCGCCGATCCGCCCGCCGACACCGCGCCCTACACCCCTGCGAACAACGCGAACCAGATCGTGGCGATCGGGCTCGCCGGAGTCATGATCGTGCTGGAGGTGGTGCTGCTCGCCGGTCCCGCCTTCGCGGTCGGGCTCCGCCGCCGCAGGCGGGAGCTGGCGCTGATCGCCGCGCAGGGCGGCTCCCCGGGGCACCTGCGCCTGGTCGTCCTGGCCGACGGCCTCGTCCTCGGCGGCGGGGCGGCGGCGCTGGGCCTCGTTCTCGGCGTCGGTCTCGCCTGCCTCGCGGTCCTGCTGGAGGCGGGCCGGCTGGTCGGCAGGGCCGGCCCGCTCGACATCCCCTGGGGGACGGTCGCCGCCGTGGCCCTGCTGGGTGTGCTCAGCGGGCTCGCCGCCGCCGTGGTCCCGGCCGTTCAGGCGGGCCGCCAGGACGTGGCGGCGGTGCTGGGCGGGCGCAGGGGCGAGGCGCGCGACCGCGCCGGACGTCCCGTGCTGGGGGCGGTCCTGCTCCTGGCGGGAATCGTGGCGGCCGTCTTCGCCGTCAGGGTGGAGGCGGTGTGGGTCTTCGCCGCCGCGGTGCTCTCCCAGCTCGGGCTGATCGCGCTGACTCCGCGGCTGGTCAGGGGCGCGGCGGGTCTCGCGGCGCGTCTCCCGCTCCCGTTCCGCCTGGCGGCCCGGGACGCCTCCCGGCACCGGGGCCGCACGGCCTCCGCCGTCGCGGCGGTCATGACCGCGACCGCCGCCTTCACCGCGGCGGGGGTCGCGGTGAGCAGCGACGTCGCCGACAGGCGCGACGCCTTCCAGGCGACCATCCCGGCCGGGACGATGGGGGTCGCCGGATGGGGGCTGGACGACGGCCGATGGGCCGAGGTCGCCGAGGCCGTCCGGGAACGGTTGCCCGGTGTGCCGCTGATCGAGGCCGCCGAGCCCCGGGACGCCGAGGGCGCGGTCGTGGACCTGCACGTCGTGTCCGACCCCGGCGCCCCGTTCCTGTCCGGCGGCGAAGTGCACGTCCAAGGGGTCAGCAACACCCCGCCGATCGGGGACGCGCGGCTGCTCCGCCTCGTCCAGGGCAGGTCCGATCCGGTGGCGGCGGAGGCGTTCGCCGCGGGCAAGGCCGTGGTGTTCGATCCGGCGCTGGTGCGCGACGGGCGGCTGAAGCTGCGTGTGATCTCCGCGGAGGACACCGGACCCTGGGAGATCACGGTCCCCGCGGTCGCCGCCGCGGCCGCGGACCCCCGGCACGCGCTGGTGGTGCTGCCCGCCTCCGCCGTCGAGTCCGCCGGGCTGACGACCGCGCCGCGCAGGCTGTACGCCGACCTGGCCGGGGCCGGCCACCGGACCGACCTCGAGTGGGAGGTCCGGTTCGAGCGGGACCTCATGACGATGGGCCAGGGCGTCGACGTCTATCTGGAGCGGGGATTCGAGGGAGGCGACCTGGCCCTCCAGCTGTGGCTGCTGCTGGGCGCGGCACTGGTCCTGGTGCTGGGCGGGACGCTCGCCGCCACCGGGCTCGCCGCGGCCGACCTCCGGCCCGATCTGGCGACCATGGCGTCCGTCGGCGCGCCGCCGGGCACGCGCAGGCTGGTCGTCGCGGGTCAGGCCGGGTTCGTCGCCGGGCTCGGCGTGCTGGTCGGGGCCCTGGCCGGGGTGGTGACCGGCGTCGGCGCGGCCTGGAACCTGACCCTCCAGAAGTACAGCAACACCGCCGTGCTGCTGCAGGGCGGCGGGCTGCCGCCTTTCCCCGAGGGGACGCCGACGGTCGAGATCCCCTGGCCCTTCCTGGCCGCGGTCGTGATCGGCCTGCCGGTGCTCGCCGCGGCGGTGGCCGGGGCGTTCGCCCGGACGGGGGTGGCGCTCACCCGCCGGATGACCTGACCGCCGTCCCGGCCCCGATCCTCCCGCGACGCCCGGCGGGAGGATCGGGGAAGGTCACGGGAGGGTGATGCGGATCTTGGACTGCTTGTGCGGGAGCTTCTCCCAGTCGTCCATGAACCTGGCCGCCAGGCCGTGCCCGGCGGCCAGGTTCAGCAGCGTCTCGGTGCGGTAGTAGAAGTCCTCGCGCAGCACCTGGTGCTCGCGGCCCTCGGTCCGGTCGAAGGTGAAGTCGAACCAGCCGCCCGGCCGCAGGACGCGGCCCACGTGGGCGAAGCACTCCTCGATCACGTGCAGCGGGGAGTGGGAGAACACGCTGTGGGCGTGGACCACGTCGAAGCACGCGTCGGGCAGGAACTCGAAGCGCAGGTCCCGGACCGGGGTCAGGTGGGGGAGCTTGTCGCGCAGGCCGTACTCGGTCAGCGTCCTCTGCGCGGCGATCAGGATGTCGGGGGAGATGTCCAGGCCGTAGTAGTTGCCCCCGTCCAGATACTCGATGAACAGCCGTCCCGCGCGCAGGTTGCCGCAGCCGATCTCCAGCATCCGGTGCTCGGGGCGCAGGCCGTGCTGGACGAGGTAGTCGAACTGCATCTGGCCGAGGGCCAGCCACCGGTCGTGCGACTTGCTGCCGACCGCCGCCTCGGGGCTGCGCGCCGTGTCGGACTTCATGACGGCCCGGTAGTAGCTGACGTGGTCGCTGGTGCGCAGCCGCAGCCAGGTGTCGCGGGCCAGCCGCCGCACGTGGGGGACGATGCGCTCGGGATGGCGTACGGCATAGCGCAGTTGGTGGATCGGGTCCGTACGGGTCATGTCATCTCACCTGTGCCTCCGTGAGCCGGGATGGGGAGGTCGTCGGATCCCCCGGCGGAGGTGATCGCCGGGGGCGGCCGGACCCACCAGGCATGGTCGCCGAAGCCGGGCCGGTCGAAGGTGTGAACGGCGTGCGGATGACCCTCGTATTACCCAGAACGGGGACGGAGATGACCGGGGGCCGCCGGAACGGCCCGCCGGATCGGTTCCGGTGTCCCGGATCAGTCCCTGACGTCCGCGCAGACGACATGGGCGCCCAGTTCGACCATGCGCTGCTCACTGCGGGCGTCGGCGACCCTGGCCATGAGGATCGGCGCCCCGCTCGCCGCCAGCTGCGGCAGCCGGGCGCGCACCCCGCGGTGCAGGTCCCGCACGACGTCCTCGGCCGCCGACATGTGCACCTTGACGTGCAGCATGATCCCGGGAGCGCCGGAGGCGGTCCTGGCGTCGGAGATCCACACGTGGTGGATGAGCGGGAAGTCCGACAGCAGCTGGGCGATCGCCACGCGCAGCGCGGGCAGGATCGGGTGGGTGCACCGCTCGTAGCCGGGGTCGACCATCTGCATCGGACCCGACAGGTGGGGGCGCGGCGCGGGGATCCACGGCTGGGCGGAGGCCGGCAGGCCGGGGGAGCGCGGCGGGCCGGCCCGGTCCGCGGCGCCGGCCGGCACCAGCGGGCCCGCCGGTCCGGTCGACGTCATCGGGCCGGTCTGGCTCATGGCCGAGGTGCGCGAGACCGTCGCCATCGCCCCGGTGGCGTACGCCGTCGGAGCGGTTCCCGACAGCACCGGCATGGGGCCGCTGCGGGTGGCGAGCAGGTAGCGCTGGAGATCCTCGATCGGAACGGCCGCCGCCGTGGGCCCGGCGGCGTCGATCACGATCTCCCGCACGCCGGTGACGCGCTGGATGTCGAGGACGGTGTCGGCGTCGCACTCCGACAACGTGTGGCTGCCACCGTGCCGCGCGTAGGTGCTCGCCGAGGTGTATCCGAGCAGCACTCTCTCACCGGCCTGCGTCGTGCCGAGGACGACAGAGCGGTCCGGCCGGACGGCGACGAGGAGTCCCCCCTCGGCAAGCGCCGCCAGCAGCCGGTGCGGACCGCCGTGCTGCGAGAGCACGTCGCCGAGAGCGCGGTTCCCGATGCTCATATGACGAACGATAGGTAGAGGACCACGGCTTATGAGGGTAATCGTGAAGATTTGTCGCAAGCAATACCAACTTCAAGGTTCCAGGCATGAGATTGAGTGGGAAGGGGTACGACGCGCGCCCGTCTCGGATCGCGGGACACTCGTGAACGCGTTCACAAGCGCCTATAGACTGCCTGAGGTCCGTGCAGCCCTTCCCGTCTCAAAAGGAAACGCCAGTGAACAAGCCCGTCGTACTGGTCGCAGAGGAACTCTCCGAGGCCGGTCTCGCGGTCCTGGGCGCGGACTTCGAGGTCCGCCACACCGACGGCGCCGACCGCGCCCAGTTCCTGCCCGCCCTCGCCGACGTGGACGCGCTCATCGTGCGCAGCGCCACCCAGGTGGACGCCGAGGCCGTCGCCCACGCGCCCAGGCTCCGCGTCGTCGCCCGCGCCGGCGTCGGCCTGGACAACGTGGACGTGGAGGCCGCCACCAAGGCGGGCGTCATGGTCGTCAACGCGCCCACCTCCAACATCACCAGCGCCGCCGAGCACACCGTCGCACTGATCCTCGCCTCCGCCCGCAACGTCGCGCAGGCGCACGCCGCGCTCAAGGGCGGCGAGTGGAAGCGCTCGAAGTACACCGGCGTGGAGCTCGACGAGAAGGTCGTCGCCATCCTCGGCCTCGGCAAGATCGGCCAGCTGGTCGCCCAGCGCCTGCAGCCGTTCGGCGTCGAGCTGATCGCCTACGACCCCTACCTGCAGCCGGCCCGCGCCGCGCAGATGGGCGTGCGCCTGGTGTCGCTGGAGGAGGCCCTGCGCGAGGCGGACTTCATCACGGTGCACCTGCCCAAGTCCAAGGAGACCATCGGGCTCATCGGCGAGAAGGAACTGCAGATCGTCAAGCCGTCGGTCCGCCTGATCAACGTCGCGCGCGGCGGCATCATCGACGAGAACGCCCTCTACTCCGCGATCAAGGAGGGCCGGGTCGCCGGCGCCGGCATCGACGTGTTCCCCAAGGAGCCCGTCACCGACAGCCCGCTGTTCGAGCTGGACCAGGTCGTCGTCACCCCGCACCTGGGCGCCTCCACCCACGAGGCCCAGGAGAAGGCCGGCACCCAGGTCGCGCGGAGCGTGAAGCTCGCCCTGGCCGGGGAGTTCGTGCCGGACGCGGTCAACGTCCAGGGCGGCGCCGTCGCCGAGGACGTCAAGCCGGGCCTGCCGCTGGCCGAGAAGCTCGGCCGGGTCTTCACCGCCCTCGCGGGCGAGGTCGCCACCAAGCTCGACGTCGAGGTCCGCGGCGAGATCGCCGCCGAGGACGTCCGGGTGCTGGAGCTGGCCGCGCTCAAGGGCGTCTTCACCGACGTCGTCGAGGACTCCGTCACCTACGTCAACGCCCCGCTCCTGGCCAAGGACCGCGGCGTGACCGTGGAACTGGTCACCAGCTCCGAGAGCCCCGACTGGCGCAACGTCGTCACCGTCCGCGGCGTCCTGGCCGACGGCCGTACGGTCTCGGTCTCGGGCACGCTGTCCGGCCCGCGTCAGATCACGAAGATCGTCGAGGTCAACGGCTACGAGATGGAGATCGAGCCGACCGACCACCTGTCGTTCTTCGCCTACTCCGACCGGCCCGGCGTCGTCGGCGTGGTCGGCCGCATCCTCGGCGACCACGGCATCAACATCGCCTCGATGCAGGTGTCCCGGGACGCCAAGGGCGGCAAGGCCCTCATCGCCCTGACCGTCGACAGCGCCATCCCGGCCGAGGTGGTCGAGCAGATCGTCGCCGAGATCGGCGCCGAGAGCGGCCGCTCGGTGGACCTGACGGACTGACCCTCCGGCACTCCCGGGAAGACATCGGGCGGAGCAGGGGCGGAGCGTTCAGGCTCCGCCCCTGCTCCGCTTCTCCGTACGGCCGCCGCCCCGCCCCGCGGGACGGCGGCCGTCTCATCATGTGGGAAACCGGGACGGCGGGCGAGACGACGTTCCGGCGACCAGGTAACCTGGGACAAATGCGCCAGGTTCTCGTACTCATTACCTGCCGCGGCGGGGCCTGACAGGGCAGGCCGGGAGCCCGCCGCGGTGCGGTGGCGCGTCCTGGCCGTAAGTCCTCCTCGCCGGTCCGTGACCCGGGCCCGCGACATCAGGCCCGGTCCGGATCCGCGACCGGAGATCCGGACCATCTCCCCCCCTGCTCCCATGCGACACGAGACGAGATCGCCATGTATGACATGTATCCCTGGAACCGTTCCGACGACGCCAAGGACGAGGCCGCCGACGCGCTGCAGACCGCGCTGGACCGGCGCGACAACGGCGGGGAGTCCGCCCGCTAGACCGGCGAAATGTCCATAATCTGAGATGGGTATCCGATAGACGAGACGGGACGGTAGGGTGCCCGCATGGATTCGCGCAACATTCGTCTGGCAGTCATCCCCGGCGACGGGATCGGGGTCGAGGTCGTCACCGAGGGCCTGAAGGTCCTCGACGCGGTGGGCGCCAAGCTGGAGACCACCACCTACGATCTCGGAGCCAAGCGGTACCACCGCACCGGCGAGACCCTCCCCGACGCCGTCCTGGACGAGCTGCGCGGATACGACGCCATCCTGCTCGGCGCGATCGGCGACCCCAGCGTGCCGCCGGGCGTGCTGGAGCGCGACCTGCTGCTCAGGCTCCGCTTCGAGCTCGACCACTACGTGAACCTCCGCCCGGTCAAGCTCTTCCCCGGCGTGGAGACCCCGCTGGCCAAGTCCCGGGCCGAGGACATCGACATGATCGTCGTCCGCGAGGGCACCGAGAGCCTCTACGCCGGGGCCGGCGGCGTGCTGCGCCGCGGCACGCCGCACGAGGTCGCCACCCAGGAGTCGCTGAACACCGCCTTCGGCGTCGAGCGCGTCGTCCGCTACGCCTTCGAGCAGGCGCTCGCCCGCCCCCGCAAGAAGCTGACGCTGGTCCACAAGACCAACGTGCTGACCTTCGCGGGCGACCTGTGGGCCCGCACGGTCGACCGCGTCGCCCTGGAGTACCCCGACGTGCAGACCGACTACTGCCACGTGGACGCGGCCTCGATGTTCTTCATCACGCAGCCCGAGCGGTTCGACGTGATCGTCACCGACAACCTCTTCGGCGACATCATCACCGACATCGGCGCGGCCGTCGCCGGCGGCATCGGCCGGGCGGCCAGCGGCAACATCAACCCCGACCGCACCGCGCCGAGCATGTTCGAGCCGGTCCACGGCAGCGCCCCCGACATCGCCGGCCAGGGCAAGGCCGACCCGACCGCCACGATCCTGTCGGTCGCCATGCTCCTGGACCACCTGGGCCTGGCCGAGGAGGCCGCCCGGGTCGAGCAGGCCGTCGCCGACGACCTGCTGGAGCGGCAGACCAACTGGACCGCCCGGACCACCCACGAGATCGGCGACGACATCACCGCCCGAGTAGCCGGCTGACGAGCCGCCACTCCCGACACTTCCGACGCGCCCGGCGGCTCACAGCGAGCCACCGGGCGCGTCTTCGCGTATCAGGGCACATTCCGGCCTCTGCCGGGCACCCGTCCCGATGCAGTAGTTTCCCGTTACCCGGTCCATCGCAGAATGGACTAAAGGGTAGACCCGCCACGAAGAGAAGGATCTCCGTCATGACCACTGCTCAGAAGCTCAGCTTCGACGTGCAGCTCTCCGACCATGCTCGCACCTCGGCCGAGCGCGAGCAGGTACTGGCGAGCCCCGGGTTCGGGCAGGTCTTCACCGACCACATGATCTCGATCGACTACACCGAGGGCCGCGGCTGGCACGACGCCCGGCTGATGCCGTACGGCCCGCTCAGCCTCGACCCGGCGACCTCGGTCTTCCACTACGCCCAGGAGCTGTTCGAGGGGCTGAAGGCCTACCGGCAGGGGGGCGGCGCGATCGCGTCGTTCCGGCCGTACGCCAACGCCGCCCGCTTCAACGTCTCCGCGGCGCGCATGGCCATGCCCGAGCTGCCCGAGGAGGCGTTCGTCGAGTCGCTGGAGCTGCTCGTCCAGACCGATCGGGAGTGGGTGCCCACGACCGAGGGGCACAGCCTCTACCTGCGCCCCTTCATGATCGCGACGCAGCCCGCGCTCGGCGTCAACTATCCCTCGAAGACCTACAAGTACATGGTGATCGCCTCCCCGGCCGCCGCCTACTTCGGCGGCGGCAAGGCGGTCTCGGTCTGGCTCTCCACCGAGTACACCCGGGCGGCCCCCGGCGGCACCGGCTTCGCCAAGTGCGGCGGCAACTACGCCGCGGCCTTCGTGGCCCAGCGCCAGGCCGTCGAGCAGGGCTGCGACCAGGTGGTCTGGCTGGACGCCCACGAGCACCGGTACGTCGAGGAGATGGGCGGGATGAACCTGTTCTTCGTCTTCGGCGACCGCCTGCTCACCCCCGCCCTCACCGGCACCCTGCTGCCCGGCATCACCCGCGACTCGATCCTCACCCTGGCCGGCGACCTGGGCCTCAAGGCCGAGGAGGGCCGCATCTCGATCGAGGAGTGGCAGGAGGGCTGCGAGTCCGGCGAGCTCACCGAGGTCTTCGCCTGCGGCACCGCCGCGGTCGTCACCCCGGTCGGAGCGGTCAAGGGCGCCGACCGCGCCTGGGCGGTCGGCGACGGCACCCAGGGCGAGGTCACCCGGCGCATCCGCGAGGAGCTGACGGGCATCCAGTACGGCACCCGCCCCGACCCGCACGGCTGGGTCCACAAGCTCTGCTGACCCGCTCCGGCTCTTCCCCGGGGGCGACCCGCTCCGGCTCTCCGGGAGGGCGACCCGCTCCGCGTCCGCCGGAGAGGTCGCCCTCGTCCGGAGGGTCTTCCCTCAGTGCTTCCGGATCATGGTCAGCCCGTCGGCGATGGGAAGCATGATCGAGGTGACCCGGTGGTCGGCGGCGACCATGTCGTTGAACTCGCGGATCGCCTTGGTGGTCTCGTCGCGCTCGGACGGGTGGGCCACCTTCCCCTTCCACAGGGTGTTGTCGACCAGCATCAGCCCGCCCGGGGCCAGGTGCGTCATGAGCATCTCGTAGTAGACGCCGTAGTTCTCCTTGTCCGCGTCGATGAAGGCCAGGTCGACGGCGGGGACGAGGGGCAGGTCCTTGAGACGCTCGACGGCCGGGCCGAGCCGCAGCACGATGCGGCCCGCGACCCCCGCCTTCTCCCAGTAGCGCCGGGCGATCGAGGTCCACTCCTCGCTGATGTCGAAGCAGTGGAGCCTGCCGCGCGGGGGCAGGGCGCGGGCCAGGCAGATGGCCGAGTATCCGGTGAAGGTGCCTACCTCCACGACGTTCCGGGCGCGGGCCACCTGGGTGATCATCGTCAGGAAGCGGCCCTGGTCGGGTGTGATCTGCATGCCGGCGCGATCGCCGGTGACCTCGCGGGTCTCCACGGTCAGGGCGTCGAGCAGGTCGTCGGGCGGCGTGCTGTGCGCCAGCAGGTACTGTCCGATGGCCGGTTCGAGGTAAGTCGCCTTCATACAGCCCATTGTCGTAGGTTGACCATCGTTTCCCTGCAGCGGGGTGGCTCCGTGTCGCCGGTCGGTGTCTCTCCGTCGCCACGCCGTACATCTCGGATCCTGAGACCGATGTGTCAGATGGTGTCGGCGTGTGGCAGACTTCAACGCATCATGTTCTATGGTCTGCTCATTATCGGCAGGCGCGCCGGCTGACAAGGGACACCGCCGGCGCGCAGACCTCTCACGTCCGTGAGGGGTCTTTCTTGTTTCTCAGGCCGAAATGAGCGCGCGGCGAGACATCGGACCGCGAAGGAGACACCGAATGACCGACGACCGCTTCCACGTGTACGACACGACGCTCCGTGACGGGGCCCAGCAGGAGGGCCTCAACCTCACGGTGGCCGACAAGCTGGCCATCACGCGGCACCTGGACGGCCTGGGCGTCGGTTTCATCGAGGGGGGCTGGCCGGGGGCCAATCCCAAGGACACAGAGTTCTTCCGGCGGGCTCGAACAGAGCTCGACCTGAAGCACGCGCAGCTCGCCGCGTTCGGCGCGACCCGCCGGGCCGGTGTGAAGGCAGCCGACGACCCACTGGTGGCCGCACTGCGCGAATCCGGCGCGCCGGTCGTGACCCTTGTCGCCAAGAGCCACGACCGGCACGTGGAGCTGGCCCTCCGCACGACTCTCCAGGAGAACCTCGCGATGATCCGCGACACGGTCTCTCACCTCCGTGCGGAGGGCCAGCGAGTCTTCCTCGACGCCGAGCACTTCTTCGACGGCTACAAGTCCAACCCAGCGTACGCGCTGGAGGTGCTGCGCACCGCCGCGGAGGCGGGCGCCTCGGTGATCGCGCTGTGCGACACCAACGGCGGGATGCTCCCCGACGAGCTGGCCGACGTCGTCCACGAGGCGGTCGGCACCGGGGCCCGCGTCGGCATCCACTGCCACGACGACACCGGCTGCGCGGTGGCCAACACCCTGGCCGCGGTCAAGGCGGGCGCCACCCACGTGCAGGGCTGCGCCAACGGCTACGGCGAGCGCTCCGGCAACGCGAACCTGTTCACGGTCGTGGCCAACCTCCAGCTCAAGCGGGGCTTCGACCTGGTCCCGCGGGAGGCGCTGGCCGACATGACCCGCATCGCGCACGCGATCACCGAGGTCACCAACGTCACCCCGAACTCCCACGCCCCCTACGTCGGCGTCTCCGCCTTCGCGCACAAGGCCGGGCTGCACGCCAGCGCCATCAAGGTGGACCCCAACCTCTACCAGCACATCGATCCCGCCATGGTCGGCAACGACATGCGCATGCTGGTCTCCGACATGGCCGGGCGCGCCTCGGTCGAGCTCAAGGGACGCGAGCTGGGCTACGAGCTGACCCCGGAGACCTCCCGCGAGCTGGTGGAGCGGGTCAAGGAGCTGGAGTCGCGCGGCTACACCTTCGAGGCCGCCGACGCCTCCTTCGAGCTGCTGCTGCGCGACACCGTGGCGGGCGAGCGCAGGCGGCACTTCTCGGTCGAGTCCTGGCGGGTGATCGTCGAGCGGACCCGGGGCGGCGAGCTGATCAGCGAGGCCACCGTCAAGCTGCACGCCAAGGGCGAGCGGATCGTCGCCACCGGCGAGGGCAACGGCCCGGTCAACGCCCTGGACAAGGCGGTGCGGGCGGGGCTGGAGCGGCTCTACCCGGAGCTGGCCGAGGTCGAGCTGATCGACTTCAAGGTGCGGATCCTGGAGGGCGCCCACGGCACCGACGCGATCACGCGCGTGCTCATCACCTCCAGCGACGCGACGGGCGAGTGGGCGACCGTCGGCGTCGACGAGAACATCATCGAGGCCTCCTGGCAGGCCCTGGAGCAGGCCGTCACCTACGGGCTGCTCCAGGCGGGCCACCACGCGGACTGAGCGTCCGGTCCGGGAATCTGTGACGAGGGGGTACGGCGCCGCGCGCCGTACCCCCTCGGCCGTCCGCGCTCCGGCACCGTCAGCCGACACCGTCAGGCGGCGCCGTCAGCCGGCGTCGAGAACGAAGAACAGGAAGCTCAGGAACCTCGTGCGGGTGGGCTCGTACTCGCTGAACTGCTCGGGGAACAGGTCGCGGGCCTCCGGCACGAACGGCGGTTCGCTGATGACATCGATGCGGAAGCCGGCCGCGATGAAGGCCTCGGTCATCTCGTGCAGCGGCCGGTCCCAGAAGCTCATCCGGGCGGTCTGCCCGCCCATGGTCCATTCCTCGACCCGGTTACGGATTCCGAAATAGCTGGGCTTCTCCCCGGCCATGTGGCGCATGAGGGTGATCACGAAAGGGTGGTCGACCGAGACGAGGAGCCGGCCGCCAGGCCTCAGCACGCGTCGGAACTCGGTCAGCGTCGGTCCCCAGTCCTCCAGGTAGTGCAGTACCAGGGACGCGACGACGTCGTCGAACGCGCCGTCGGGGAAGGGCAGCGGATCGGCCAGGTCGGCCACCCGCAGGTCCGCGT
This sequence comes from Planobispora longispora, assembly GCF_016863135.1. Classification (GTDB taxonomy): domain Bacteria; phylum Actinomycetota; class Actinomycetes; order Streptosporangiales; family Streptosporangiaceae; genus Planobispora; species Planobispora longispora. The sequence goes on along the minus strand of NZ_BOOH01000042.1, from coordinate 79,394 downwards.
CGGCGCCCAGCCGCCGCCGGGCCAGCTCCAGCATCCCGGCGCTCGCGTCGACGCCGGTCACGACGGCGCCCCGATCGCGCAGCGCGGCGAACAGGGGACCCGCGCCGCAGCCGGCGTCGAGGATCCGCCGGCCGGTCACGTCTCCGGCGAGCTCCAGCATCGCCGGCCGCTCGTAGTACGCGTTCAGGAGGTTGTTCTCGTTCTCGGCCGCGTACCCCTCGGCGAGACGGTCGTAGTCGTTGAACGCGGAGGGGTCTGCGGCCTCGACATGATCTTCGGGGATGGTAGACATGGGGGCCATTTTGACCCAGTCAGTCCCTGTGGCGCAGACATACGGACCGTTTGTCGTGACCACGCGCTTCGATCCATCGCCGAAACCACGCGGGCGCTCCCGGATGTCCGCGACCTTCCCGGGTGCTCCGGGGACAGACGCCCCGGAGCGCCCTAGGACAGGGACGACCCCTTCACCCGGAAGCCGACCGTGCCCTCCGAGGTCTCCACGGTGACCTTGCCGCCGGAGCAGGAGACCGAGGGCGTGCCGGTGCCGGGCGTCACCACGGTGAGCACCGATCCGGCGGTGGCGGCGGAGACCACCGCGGGGGCGGCCTGCTTGCGCAGGTAGGCGGGGGAGACCCAGCCCTGGTAGGGGTTCGTGGCGCCGCGCACGACCTTCGAGGAGACGGGCTTGCAGGACGGCATCGCCACCTGGACCAGCGCGGCCTTCCAGCCGGACTTGTCCTTGACCACGACCTTGCCGCCGTCGCTCGACGCCGCGGACAGGTCCGTGGCGAAGTGCCAGATCGTGCCGACCTTCGAGCCGCGGGGCACGGTGTCGAGCACGGCCATCACGTCCTCGCCGTGGTTGACCAGGACCGAACGGGTCCGCGCCACGCCGTACGCCCTGTCCGTCAGCTGGAAGCTCTGCCGGTCGTCCTTGATCGAGGACTTGGTCAGCGAGCTCCTGGTCCCCCCGCGGAACCCGGCTCCGGCCACGACCGGCACGTTGTGCGCCTGGGGGGACATCGTCCAGCGGCGGTAGGCGCTGTTCTCGTAGGAGTGGAAGCCCACGTCGACCAGGACGTCCCTGCCCTGGGCGTAGTAGGTCACGCCGAGGTGGTCCTCGTGGCCGTGGTACTTCATGCCGGGGCCGAACCGGATGGAGTAGAACGCCGACTCCGGCTTGTTCCAGGCGGTGCGGCCGTAGACGTAGCCGTTGCCGAACACCTTCACGGTCTGCTTCGGGGCGGCGTACCCGACCGGGCGCACGTCCGCCCCGCCGTCGCCGATCGGCACCATGAAGCCGTTGGGCTGGGTGGAGTGGGAGATGAAGTCCTCCATCGACTTCCAGCGCTTCTCGATCGAGGCGGGGACCTTCCGGCCGCACTCCTTGATGTTGTCCATCGCGACCTTGAGCCGGTCGTAGACGTAGATCGCGTAGCGCGGGGCCTGCTCGCGCAGCGCGCCCTGGGAGTCGACGTCGAGCTCGACCGTCTCGGTCAGGCGGCGGATCGCCAGCCCGGACCACTGCTCGCGGCCGTAGCGGCAGCCGATGCCCAGCAGCGCGATGTCCTGGTCGATGCCGTGGTTGTGGCCCTTCTCGTACAGCGCCGGGTTGGCCAGCATCGAGGCGTGCTCGGCCAGGCTCTTGGTGAGCCAGGACTCGCTGACGTGCTTGCTGAGGCAGACCAGAGCGGGCGCGCGCAGCGCGATCGGGTGCTCCTGCCAGGCGTACGGGCTGCCGCCGCCCCGGCGCGGGTTGTCCTTCACCCAGTCCTTGGCGATCTCGGTGGCCCGGGTCAGGTAGGCCCTGTCGCCGTTGCTCTCGTAGTCGGCGACCAGGCGCCCCATCCAGCGCAGGGAGTGGAAGACCATGCTCCACGACCGGTTGCGATAGGGGTCGGTCCGCCAGTTGACGTCCTTGCCGACCTTCACGGGGGGCAGGTCGAGGAACTCCACCTGGCCGTTCATGATGTCCGGTCCGGTCGGGGTCGCGGGCAGCCAGTCGCCCTGGCACTCGGCCGTGCGTTTGACCTTGTCCGCCGCCTCCGCCGTACCGGCCGCCGTGCCGATCGTCCCTCCGCAGGTGAGCAGGAGGGCGGTGGAGAGTGCGAGTGCTTGTGTGCGGCGGCGCACGCCAGTTCCTTCCGGGGCAGGTGGGAGAGCTGATTATGCTGTCCGAATCCCACCAAACCGGTCAAGCCGCAGGGGCCGCTTCCCGCGCATCGTTAGCAACTAGATGCGTGGGCGCCGGCGGGGTTCACGCCGTCCGTCGCGCCCGCGCGGTCCCGGGACCCGCGCCGTCCGCCCCGCCCGTGCCGAAGGTCTCCCGGTAGGCCGTGGGAGAGACCCCCACCTGGCGGCGGAAATGAGGGCGCAGCGCGACCGCCGAGGCGAACCCCGACTTGCGGGCCACCAGCTCGACCGGCTCGGCCGTCGTCTCCAGCAGCCGCTGGGCGTGCAGGACCCGCTGGTGGAGCAGCCACTGGGCGGGGGTGGTCCCGGTGGCCTGGCGGAAGCGCCGGTCGAAGGTGCGGCGGCTCATCAGCGCGCGGGCGGCCAGGTCGTCCACGGTGAGCTCCCGGTCCAGACGGCGCAGGGCCCAGTCGAGGGTGTCGCCGAAGGGGTCGCCGGCGGCCGGGGCGGGGACGGGATGGTCGATGTACTGCGCCTGCCCTCCGGCCCGGTGGGGAGGCGTGACCAGCCCGCGGGCGATGCTGTTGGCCGCCTGCGCGCCGTGCGAGCGGCGCACGAGGTGCAGGCAGAGGTCGATGCCGCCGGTGCTCCCCGCGGAGGTGAGGATGTCGCCCTCGTCCACGTAGAGCACGTCGGGCCGGACCTCGACGCGCGGGTGCATCGAGGCGAGCAGCCCCGCGTAGCGCCAGTGCGTCGTGGCCGGGCGGCCGTCCAGCAGGCCGGAGGCGGCCAGCACGAACGTGCCCAGGCACAGGGAGACCACCGTCGAGCCCCGCGCGTGGGCGCGGCGCAGCGCCTCCAGGGCCTCCTCCGGAGGCGGGTCGCCGGCCGACGGCCGGCGCCAGGTCGGCACGATGACGAGATCGGCGCCTTCCACGGCGTCCAGGCCGTACGGCGCCGCGAGAGTGATGCCCGCGTCCGTGCGGACCGGACCGCCCTCGGCGGCGATCACCCGCACGTCGAACTCCGGCCGGTCGTCCCGCCGCTCGCCGAACACCGCGATCGGCACCGACGCCTCGAACAGGGGGATCCGGTCGAACATCAGCACCGCGACCGTGGAGAATCCCATGGCGCGATCCTATCGACGGATGACTTCCCGGCCACTCACGCCGCCGGGCCGTCCCCCGGCATCCTGGACGCCATGAGACTCGCCGACATCGTGATCCCCGAGACCCCCGCCGCCCGCGCCGCGCTGGAGGCGGCCACCGCCTACTGCTCGCCCGCGCTGCTGGGCCACTCGATCCGGTCCTACCTGTGGGCCGCGGCCTACGCCGAGCTGAACGGCATCGCCTTCGACGCGGAACTGCTCTACGTCTCGGCGATGTTCCACGACATCGGGCTGGTGGCGGAGTTCGACAGCCACACGGTCCCCTTCGAGGAGGCCGGGGGCCACGTGGCGTGGATCTTCTGCGCGGGCGCCGGCTGGCCGGTCGAGCGCCGCGTGCGCGCCTCGGAGGTGATCATCCGCCACATGTGGGACGAGGTCGACGTGGCCGAGGACCCCGAGGGACACCTGCTGGAGCTCTCCACCGGCCTCGACATCTCCGGCCGGAACCCGCAGGCCTGGCCCGAGGACCTGCGCGCCGAGGTGCTGGCCCGCCACCCCCGGCTCGGAATCGCCGGGGAGTTCACCGCCTGCATCCAGAACCAGGGCGAGCGCAAGCCCGACAGCCTCGCGGGCGGTTTCGTCCGCGGCGGCGTCGCCGCCCGCATCGCGGCCAACCCCCTGGACCGCTGACCCCGCGATCCCTCTTCCCCCGCGGCGGCCGTCCCCGGCAACGCCGACGGCCGCCGCCTTTTCACCTGCGCCGTGGCCCGTCCCGGGCCGCTGACGGCGATCTCTCTTCCCCGCGGCGGCCGTCTCCGGGAGCGCCGACGGCCGCCGTCGTCTCTCCTCCCGGCGCCGCGCGTTCCCCCGACGGCGCCGGTACGGCGGGGAGCCGTACCGGCGTGCCCGGCGCCGCCGTACGGCGCGCGGCGGTCTCAGGCCTTGGGACCCGTGCTCTGCACGACCTCGAACGACCAGATCTCGGACCCCGAGGCGGCCGGGCCGCCGTGCCCGTGGCCGTGTCCGTGGCCCTGGCCCGCGGCCGCCCCGTGGCCGTGACCCTGGGCGCCCGCCTCGGCGGCGGCCTGGGCGTGGCCGCGCTGGAAGGCCTGGCTCTCGGTCCAGCGGGTGAAGTCCTCCTCGGAGCGCCAGCGGGTGTACACCATGTAGCGGTCGGTGCCCTCGACCGGACGGAGCAGCTCGAACCGCTCGAAACCGTCGGCAGCCTCCACCATCCCGGCCCGGTTCGAGAACCGGTGCTCCAGTGCCTCGCGCATCTCCGCGGGCACGGTCAGGACATTGATCTTCACAACGGACATGAGTTCTCCTCCCGGAACGTCTTCCCGATCACCCTACGGGCCCGGGCACGGGCTCCACCTTGCGGTACGCCACCACGGCCGCCGCGCCCACGAGCCATCCGAAGGCCGGGGCCCAGGCAGCAGTGATCCTTTTGCCTTGTCTTCACCTGCTCTCCGGTGGCCGCCGCATACGGGTCCGGAGACGGCACTAGCCTTGTGGGGTGCGTATAGCGAGGTTCTCCACAGGCGACGGTGTCGGGTTCGGGGTGGTCGAGGGCGGCCCCGGTGAGGAGTTCATCTCCGGGATCTCCGGGCACCCGTTCGGCCCGATCCAGTTCACCGGCGAGCGTCACTCCCTCTCGCGGGTCAAGCTGCTCGCCCCCATGCTGCCCAGCAAGGTCGTCGCGATCGGCAAGAACTACGCCGAGCACGCCCGCGAGATGGGCGGGGAGGTCCCCGGCGAGCCGCTGATGTTCATCAAGCCGTCCACCTCGGTGATCGGCCCGGCCGAGGCCGTCGCCTACCCGACCGGGCTGTCGGAGCGGGTCGACTTCGAGGGCGAGCTGGCCGTGGTCATCGGCAGGCTCTGCCGGGAGGTCCCCGTCGAGCGGGCCCATGAAGTGATCTTCGGCTACACCTGCGCCAACGACGTCACGGCCAGGGACCTGCAGAAGAAGGACGTGCAGTTCACCCGGGCCAAGGGCTTCGACACCTTCTGCCCGCTCGGCCCGTGGATCCAGACCGAGCTCGACCCCGCCGACCTGGGCATCACCACGACGGTGAACGGCGAGGTACGGCAGAGCTCGCGCACCTCCAAGCTCATGTACGACATCCCGACGCTGATCGCCCACGTGAGCGCGGTCATGACCCTCATCCCCGGCGACGTCATCCTGACCGGGACGCCCGAGGGGGTCGGCCCGCTCCAGATCGGGGACGAGGTCAGCGTCGCCATCGAAGGTATCGGCACTCTCAGCAACCGGGTGGTCTCCCGTGATTAGGGTTCGTTTCGCTCCCTCGCCCACCGGCATGTTCCATGTCGGCGGCGCTCGCACCGCGCTGTTCAACTGGGCGCTGGCCCAGCAGGCGGGCGGCCGGTTCGTCCTGCGCGTCGAGGACACCGACGCCACCCGCAACCGCCCGGAGTGGACCGAGGGCATCATCTCGGCCCTGGCCTGGATCGGGATCAGCGACGAGAGCCCGGTCTTCGAGGGCCCCTTCTTCCAGTCGGCCTTCGAGCCCCAGCACCGCGAGGCCGTCGCCAAGCTGCTCGCCGACGGCAAGGCGTACTACTGCGACTGCACCCGCGAGCGGCTCCAGGAGCGCACCGGCTCCGAGCACAAGGGCTACGACGGTTTCTGCCGTGACCGCGGCCTGACCGGGGGCGCGGTCCGCTTCCGCACCCCCGACGAGGGCGTCACCGTGGTGGACGACCTCATCCGCGGCCGGGTGGAGTTCCCCAACGACGCGCAGGAGGACTTCGTCATCGCGCGCAGCGACGGCTCGCCGCTGTACGTCCTGGCCAACGCCGTCGACGACATCACCCAGGGCGTCACCCACGTGGTCCGCGGCGAGGAGCACCTGGGCAACGCCCAGCGCCAGGAGCTGCTGTGGCCCGCGCTGGGCGCCAACCCGCCGGTCTGGGCGCACCTGCCGGTCATCGTCAACGAGCAGCGCAAGAAGCTCTCCAAGCGCCGCGACAAGGTCGCCCTGGAGTCCTACCGCGAGGAGGGCTACCTGGCCGAGGCGATGGTCAACTACCTGATGCTGCTCGGCTGGGGTCCCGGCGAGGACCGCGAGATCATGCCCTGGTCGGAGATGATGCCGCTGTTCAAGCTGGAGAACGTCAACTCCGCCAGCGCCTTCTTCGACGAGAAGAAGCTGCGCGCCTTCAACGGCGAGTACATCCGGGCGCTGCCGCCGGACGAGTTCGTCAAGAGGGTCGAGCCCTGGCTCGACCCGAGCTGGGACCGGGCGACCTTCGCCAAGGTCGCCGAGCTGGCCCAGACGCGCGTCGCCGTCCTCTCCGAGATCAGCGCGAACGTCGACTTCCTCTTCCTGGACGAGCCCTTCTTCGACCAGGCCGCCTGGGACAAGGCGATGAAGGGCCCGGCCGAGGAGATCCTCACCGGATACCTCGCCCGCCTGGAGACGGTGAGCATGGACACCGACTCCCTGAAGGCGGCCCTGGAGGAGGTCGGCGCCGAGCACGGCCTCAAGCTGGGCAAGGCCCAGGCCCCGGTCCGGGTGGCGCTCACCGGCCGGACGGTCGGCCTGCCGCTGTTCGAGTCGATCGAGGTCCTCGGCCGCGAGCGCTCCGCGGACCGCCTGCGCGCCGCGCTGGCCCGCCTGCGCGGCTGACCGGGCGGTGAAGGGGAGGGCGGTCCGGGAGAACCCGGACCGCCCTCTTTTCGCGCCCGTCCTCAGCCCAGCAGGCCCCGGCGCTCCAGCAGGGGCTCGATGCGGGGGTCGCGGCCCCGGAACTCGCGGAAGGCGTCCATCACGTCCTTGGAGCCGCCGACCGCCAGCAGACGGGACCGGAAGCGGTCGCCGTTCTCCCGCTTCAGGCCGCCGTTCTCCTTGAACCACTCGACGCTGTCGGCGTCCAGGACCTCGCTCCAGATGTAGGAGTAGTAGCCCGCGCTGTAGCCGCCCACGCCCATCGAGAAGATGTGCGCGAAGTAGTTGGTCCGGTAGCGGGGGCGGACCAGCGGGAAGGCGATCCCCGCCCGCTCCAGGGCCGCCGCCTCGAACGCCTCGGCGTCCGCCACGGTCTCGCCGGCGGCCAGCTTGTGCCAGGCCCAGTCGAGCAGCGTCGCGGCGAGGTACTCCACGGTCGTGAAGCCCTGGTTGAACTTCTCGGCGGCCCGCATCTTCTCCAGGAGCTCGGCGGGGACCGGCTCGCCGGTCTCGTGGTGCCTGGCGAAGTTGGCCAGGACCGACGGCCAGGTCGCCCACATCTCGTTGACCTGCGAGGGGTACTCGACGAAGTCGCGCGGCACCTCGGTGCCGGAGAGCCGGGGGAAGCGGACGTCGGAGAACAGGCCGTGCAGGGCGTGGCCGAACTCGTGGAAGGCGGTGTTGACCTCGTCGAAGGTGAGCAGCGTCGGGCCCTCGGCGGGCTTGGTGATGTTGAGGTTGTTCATCACCACGGGCAGCTCGCCGAACAGGTGCGACTGGTCGACCAGGTTGTTCATCCAGGCGCCGCCGCGCTTGGTGGGCCGGGCGTAGGGGTCGAACAGGAACAGGCCCATCGGGGAGCCGTCGGCGTCGAACACCTCGTAGACCCGGACGTCGGGGTGGTAGCCGATCAGGTCGGTCCGGTCGGCGAAGGTGACGCCGTACAGCTCGGTGGCGGCGTGGAAGACGCCGTCCCGCAGCACCCGGTCCAGCTCGAAGTACGGCCGCAGCTCGGAGCTGTCGAAGTCGTAGCGGGCCTTGCGCACCTTCTCGGCGTAGAAGGACCAGTCCCAGGGCTCGATGGCGAACCCGGCCTGCTCGCTCAGCGCCTCGGCCTCCCGGCGGGCGTTGGCCACCGCCGGCCCGGCCAGCTTGGCGAGCATCTCCTCCACGGCCCCGGTGGTCTTGGCCGTCTGGTCGGCGACGGAGTAGGCGGCGTGGTTCGGGTAGCCGAGCAGGGCGGCCCGCTCGGCGCGGAGCGTCGCCATCTTGATCGCCAGCTCGAAGTTCTCCGGCGCCCGGTTCACCGAGAGCTCGTACAGCTTCCTGCGGGTCTCCCGGCTGGTCAGCTCGGCCAGGGCGGGCTGGTTGGTGAAGTTGAGCAGCGGCAGGACGTACTTGCCGTCCTGGTGGATGGACTGGAGGGTGCTCTCCGGCAGGCCGTCCAGCTCCGTGCGGTCCTCGGTGACCAGGGCCGAGGCGGTGGAGGCCGCCAGCAGGTTCTGGGAGAAGGTCGTGGAGAGCGTGGACAGCTCCTCGTTGAGGGCCTTCAGCCGCTCCTGCTCCTCCTCCGACAGCTCGGCGCCGGCCCGGACGAAGTCCACGCGGTACTTCTCCAGCAGCCACGCCTCCTCCGGGCTCTCGGTGGCGATCTGCTTGATCCGCGCGTAGAGGGCGCGGTTCAGGTGGATGGCGTCGCGGTGCTTGGCCAGCCTGGGAGAGATCTCGGTCTCGATCGCCCGGATGCCGTCGGTCGCGTCGGAGGAGGCGACGCTGAAGAAGACGATCGACGTCCGCTTCAGGATCTGGCCCGAGCGTTCCAGGGCCTCGACGGTGTTGGCGAAGGTGGCGGGCTCCGGGTTGTCCGCGATCGCCGCCACCTCCCGGAGCTGGTCGTCCATGCCGTGCTCGAACGCGGGCATGTAGTGCTCTTCGCGGATCTGCGCGAAGGGGGGCAGCTGATAGGGCAGCGTGCTGGGGGTGAAGAAGGGGTTGTCGGCCACAGCGCGGCTCCTCTTATACGGACGGATCTCTCCAGCAGCGTTACATAACGGGTGACCGATAGGCACTTCGGCGTCACGGGGTTCGCTCCGGGCCGACGCCCGCGACTGTCGTTTTGGCCTTGGCCCTCAAGGTGGGCTATTCTTTCGGAGTCGCCAGGGAGACCCGACAGGGGCGCCCGAAGCGGTGGGGTATGGTGTAATTGGCAGCACGACTGATTCTGGTTCAGTTAGTCTAGGTTCGAGTCCTGGTACCCCAGCTGTGACTCCCCCCGGAGTCGCTACGGATGAGGCTCAGCCAAATCCGATCACAGTATGTGATGACAGTGTTCAGGGTCCCGTCGTCTAGTGGCCTAGGACGCCGCCCTCTCAAGGCGGTAACGCCGGTTCGAATCCGGTCGGGACTACCACACTGTCACATGCACAAGGCTCCGTCGTCTAGTGGCCTAGGACGCCGCCCTCTCAAGGCGGTAGCGCCGGTTCGAATCCGGTCGGGGCTACCTTGTGGAACCCCTGGAAGCAAACGCTTCCAGGGGTTTTCTGTTGTTATCGGCCGTCCTGGAATACCTCTTGATTGGATAGCGTTCCTATCTAATAATTGGAGAGTGGAGCTATCCAATAGGAGGTCGGGAATGATCACTCTGCTGGTGGACGGCGGCGAGACCGGGATCGACGGGCCGATCGTGCCGCACGGCGTGCCGGTCCTCGGCTGGGAGCGCAAGCCGCACGGCTGGTGCCGGGGCGAGGCGTGCGTGCCGGCCTTCCGGGCCGCGGCGGCCGAGACCGCCGAGGGCGTGCACCTGGCCGCCTTCGCCGAGCTGCTCGGCAGGCAGGTGGTGGCCGACCCGGAGGAGGGCGTGATCGCGATCGGGGAGCCCGCGGAGACCGCCCCGGGCGAGGCGCCGCCGTTCGAGGAGCTGGAGAAGCTGCGCGGCGGCAAGGTCGCGCTGGTCTTCTGGGCCTCCTGGTGCGGCTGCCGCTACGACCTGCCCGCCTGGGAGGAGCTCCACCGGGAGCTGGCCGGGTACGGCTTCAGCGTGCTCAGCGTCTCCCTCGACCGTGATCCGGAGGACGCCCGCGAGTGGCTCGCCGGCGCCACCCACCCGACGGTGATCGACGCCGACGGCAGGATCGCCGAGCTCTACAACGTGATCAACGTGCCCACCGTGGTCTGGGTCGACGAGGAGGGCCGCATCGCCCGCCCGCAGGACACCATGACCGCCACCGACGCCTTCCGGTCGATGAACGGCCTGTCCTCCGAGCGGGCCGTCGCCGCCCTGCGCCGATGGGTGATCGACGGCGACGCAGGGACGACCGTCCGGGAACTGCGCGCCCCCACCGCCGACGAGCGCCGGGCCCGGCTGCACGCGCGGGTCGCGGCCTGGTTGCTCCGCGCGGGCCGTACGGCCGCCGCCGAGCGCCACCTGGAGACGGCCGCCGCGCTCGCCCCGCACGACCTGGCCATCCGCCGCGGCCTCATGCCGCTGCGGGGCGTCGACCCGTTCGGCGAGGAGTACTTCGCCCTCCGCGAGGAGCTCGAAGCCGCCGGCATCGCGATCTACCGGCCTCTTCCCGACTGGCACGAGGACCCGCGGTGAACGCCCGCCGGGGCGCGAGCCCCGGCGGCGCCGTCGCCCGGTCTAGTTCTGCAGGGAGCGGGCCTTGAACAGGGCTCGTTTGGCGGCCTTGCCCACCTGACGGTCGGGGTGGGCCTTGCCGACGGCCTCCAGGAGCTCCTCCAGGTGCGGGTGGGGGATCTTCCAGAGCACGTCGAGCAGGCTGACGAGATCCGAGGCCGAGCCGATGTCGTCCAGGCTGCTGACGAACTCCGAGCGGCCGAGGCCGAGGGAGATGGTCAGCATGTCGAGGATCAGCCAGTGGGTGTCGGCCGGGGTGGGGGCCGGGGCGTCCTCGATGCCGAGCTGGGCCAGGTGCGTCGCCGCGTAGGGACGCAGGGACGGCTCGTCGAGGGCGTCCCGCCACGCGGGCACGGCCACCTCGCCGAGCGAGCCGACCACGCTGGCGGCCTGGACCCTGACCAGGGCGTCCGCCTCGTCCTCCGCGGCGGCCCGCAGGAGCTCGTGCGCGGCCCGGTCGGGATCGCGCAGCTCCATCCAGGCCGCGAACTCGGCGTCGGCCTCCTCCTCGGGCAGCTCGGCGCTGAAGGAGAGGAGGTCCAGGGCGGTCATCGCGTCGATGGCGGGGCGGGCGTCGAGCTCGATGTCCTCCTCGTCCACCAGGTGGACCACGCCCTCCATGCCCAGCGGCGTCAGCCGCACCTGCTCGTGCTCGACCTCGACCATGCCGTATCCGGACAGCCACTCGATCACGGGGACGAGCGGGTCGCCGTACCGCTCGGTGGCGGCGGTCCAGGCCTCGGCGCCCAGGTCGTCGTATTCGGCGGCGGCCTCGGCCAGCTCGGTGCGGAGCCCGGCCAGGGAGGTGGAGCCGCTGGCGAGGAGGATCCGGATCAGCAGCGCCCGGGTCAGCCCGGACAGCGCGATCGTGGCCTCCTCGTCGTCCAGCTCGGGGTCGCCGTAGTCGATCGAGTGGAGGCCGGACAGCCAGGCGTCCAGCACGTCCTCGTCGTCCTCGAAGGGCCAGGCGGCGGTGTCGGCGTCGGCGCCGACGGTGTCCGCTCCCTCCGGCTGGAGGAAGTCGAGGTCGATCGCGAGGTTCCAGACGTTCCAGAGCGCGGGGACGGAGTCGGCCAGCGGCTTGCCCTCCGTCTCGGGCGCGGGGAGGCCGAGAACGCCCAGGGCCTCGGTGATCTCCGCGTCGGTGAGGAGGGTCTCCTCGCCGACGCGCCGCTCGGCGCCGACCCAGAGGGCCAGATCGCGTGCCTTGCCGATGAGCGGGACCCGGCGGGCGGCCTCGGCCAGCTCGGCGTCCGGGCGGAGCCGGATCGTGGGCAGCGCGGCGAGCTCGTCGGCGAACGTCTCGAAGTCGCCCAGGCCCTCGGACTCCTCCTCGCCGTCGTATTCGTCCTCGTCGTCCTCGACGATGAGGTCTTCCATCGCGTCGACGACGTCGTCCTCGATCCGGTCGAGTTCGACGAGCAGCTCCCGGAGCGGGGCCGAGCCCTTGGCCAGCCTGCCGGTGTCCGACAGGTAGGTCAGGTAGGCGCGGACGGACGGCACCAGGCCGTCGGCCGCCGTCTCGGGATCCTCCACCACCTGCGGCATCCGGTCGAGCAGCACCGTGCGCAGGTCGGCAGTCCGCCAGCGGCCGACGTCGTCGGAGGCGGCCAGCCGGTGCCACAGGGCGACGGAGCCCACCAGGTTGGAGTCACTGCCCGGCGCGTGCTCCCGGGCCCAGAGGATGAATGCTTGGAGCAGGGGACGCAGTTCAGCGGCGGCTGCCTCGATGCGATCTGTCACCTGCCCAGCCTAGGGGCCCGCAGGGGTGCTCGCCTCCCCATATCGGGTGGCGATTGCATGCTCCGGCTCCTTTTCGCCCGACGCCCCTTTTCGTCCGGTGCTCCTTTTCCGCCGGAGCGCCGCGCCGACGTCAGCCGGAGCGCCGCATCGACTCGGTGATGCGCTCGGCGGCGGCGACCACGGGGGCGGCGTGCAGGCGGCCGGGGGTGCGGGTGAGGCGCTCGATCGGCCCGGACACCGAGACGGCGGCGATCACCTTGCCGCCCGCGCCCCTGATCGGGGCCGAGACGCTGGCCACCCCCTGCTCACGCTCCCCGACGCTGTGCGCCCAGCCCCTGCGCCGGACGCTCGACAACGTCGCGGCGGTGAACTTGGCCCCGCGCAGGCCGCGGTGGAGGCGGTCGGGCTCCTCCCAGGCCAGCAGGATCTGCGCCGCGGAACCGGCGAACATCGGCAGGGCCGTACCGACCGGGACGGTGTCGCGCAGCCCGCTGGCCCGCTCGGCGGCGGCCACGCACACGCGCTCGTCACCCTGGCGGCGATAGAGCTGCGCGCTCTCCCCGGTCAGGTCGCGCAGCTGGGCCAGGATCGGCGAGGCGACGGCCAGCAGGCGGTCCTCCCCGGCGGCGGTGGACAACTCCGACAACCGCGGGCCCAGCACGAAACGGCCCTGGGTGTCGCGGGAGACGATGCGATGGTGCTCCAGCGCGACCGCCAGCCGGTGGGCGGTGGGCCGGGCCAGACCGGTCGCCTGCACGAGCTGCGCCAGGGAAGCCGGACCGGCTTCGAGAGCGTTGAGCACGAGAACGGCCTTGTCGAGTACGCCGACTCCGCTAGAGTTGTCCATACCCCGATACTGCCGTCTCGACATATGAGAAAGCAAGTCGGGACCGGGGCGGTGCGACGAGGCACCGCGGACGGACAGAGGATCGCGTAGGAGGCGACATGGGCCGCACGCTGGCGGAGAAGGTCTGGGAGCAGCACGTCGTGCGACGTGCCGAGGGAGAGCCCGACCTGCTCTACATCGACCTGCACCTCGTCCACGAGGTGACCAGCCCGCAGGCGTTCGACGGCCTGCGCATGGCGGGGCGGAGTGTGCGGCGGCCGGATCTCACCATCGCCACCGAGGACCACAACGTCCCGACCGTGCTCGGCCCGATCACCGACCCGGTGTCGAAGACCCAGGTCGAGACGTTGCGCAAGAACTGTGCGGAGTTCGGCGTCCGGCTGCACCCCATGGGCGACGCCGGCCAGGGCGTCGTGCACATCATCGGGCCGCAGTTCGGCCTGACGCAGCCCGGCATGACCATCGTCTGTGGCGATTCTCACACCTCCACCCACGGCGCCTTCGGCGGCATCGCGTTCGGCATCGGCACCTCCGAGGTGGAGCACGTGCTGGCCACCCAGACGCTGCCCGCCTACCGGCCCAAGACCATGGCCATCGAGGTCTCCGGGGAGCTGCCGCCCGGCGTCACCGCCAAGGACCTGATCCTGGCCATCATCGCCAAGATCGGCACCGGTGGCGGCCAGGGCTACATCGTCGAGTACCGCGGCGAGGCCATCCGCAAGCTCTCCATGGAGGGCCGGATGACCATCTGCAACATGTCCATCGAGGCGGGAGCCCGGGCGGGCATGATCGCCCCGGACGAGACGACGTTCGCCTACCTCAAGGGCCGCCCGCACGCCCCGACCGGCGCCGACTGGGACACCGCGGTCGAGTACTGGAAGTCGCTGACGACGGACGAGGACGCCGTCTTCGACACCGTCGTGGAGATCGACGCCTCGGCGCTGACCCCGTTCGTCACCTGGGGGACCAACCCGGGCCAGGGCGCCCCGCTGGGCAGCGCGGTGCCGGCCCCCGAGGACACCGACGACCCGGCCGCCGCCCGCCGCGCGCTGGAGTACATGGCCCTGAGCCCGGGCACCCCGCTCCGTGAGATCCAGGTGGACACGGTCTTCGTCGGCTCCTGCACCAACGGCCGCCTGGAGGACCTGCGGGCCGCCGCCGAGGTGCTGCGCGGCCGGCGGGTCGTGACCCGCACGCTGATCGTCCCCGGTTCGATGCTGGTCAAGCTCCAGGCCGAGCAGGAGGGCCTGCACGAGGTGTTCAAGGCCGCCGGCGCCGAGTGGCGCGAGGCGGGCTGCTCGATGTGCCTGGGGATGAACCCCGACACCCTCGCCCCCGGCGAGCGCAGCGCCTCGACCTCCAACCGCAACTTCGAGGGCCGGCAGGGCAAGGGCGGACGCACCCACCTGGTGTCGCCCGCCGTGGCCGCCGCCACCGCCGTCACCGGCAAGCTGACCGCCCCCGCCGACCTGGCCTAGGAGATCTGATCATGGAAGCCTTCACCACCCACACCGGCCGGGCCGTGCCGCTGCGCCGGAGCAATGTCGACACCGACCAGATCATCCCGGCCGTCTGGCTCAAGCAGGTCAGCCGGACCGGATTCGAGAAGGGCCTGTTCTCCGCCTGGCGCGAGGACCCCGAGTTCATCCTGAACCAGCCCGCCTACCAGGGCGCCTCGATCCTCGTCTCCGGCCCCGACTTCGGCACCGGCTCCTCCCGCGAGCACGCGGTCTGGGCCCTGCAGCAGTACGGCTTCCGCGTGGTGATCGCCGCCCGTTTCGGCGACATCTTCCGCAACAACGCCACCAAGATGGGCCTGCTCCCGGTCGTCCTGCCCGCCGAGACGGTCGAGGCGCTGCAGGCGGCCGCGGAGGCCGACCCGGCGCTCGAGGTGACCGTCGACCTGGGCGAGCGTCAGGTCCGCTGGGGCGCCGAGTCCGCCGGGTTCGAGATCGACGACTACACCCGCTGGCGGCTGCTGGAGGGCCTGGACGACATCGGACTGACCCTGCGCAACGCCGACGACATCGCCTCGTACGAGAATGGTCGGCAGTCATGGCTGCCGACGACCGTCTGACACGTTCAGAAGATCCAGAAGACGAGCTGGCGCGGCGGTTGCGCGAGGCGCACCGCCGCGTCCGCGCGCTGCCCGTTCCCGCCGAGACCAAACAGCGTCTGGCCAAGCGCCTGCTGGCCATCTGCGAGCTCTCCAAACGCGACCTCGGACCCGCCGCGACGCGCCTGGAATCCTTCCTTATAGAGCTAGATGTCCTGATTTTGGACACGCAGAGTGCTGGAAATATTGCCGAAGGTGATTGAGTCGCACGCGTTCGTCCCCTAATTTCAAGCGGGTAAGGGGTTTCTCGCTCCGTCGGGGACCCTCGCGGTGACACACGGGTAAGACGGGCTTTCTTTCTCAGGGCCCGCTCCCGGACATCGGCAATAGGGAGCCACCAACCTCATGAACAAGAAAGAACTCGTCGACGCCATCGCGGACCGGGTGGGCGACAAGAAGACGGCCAACGAGGCCGTGAACGCGGTCCTCGACACCATCCAGAAAGCGGTCGCCGCGGGCGACAAGGTCTCCATCACCGGCTTCGGCGCCTTCGAGATGGTGCACAAGCCGGCCCGCACGGCCAGGAACCCCTCGACCGGAGCCGAGATCAAGGTGGCCGAGAGCTGGGGGCCGAAGTTCCGCCCGGGCTCGGACTTCAAGGACCTCGTCAACGAGGGCGGCAAGAAGGTCGGCAAGAAGTAGTCCTCGCACGCCGGGCGCCCGGGTCCACCGTCGTGGACCCGGGCGTTCCGTGTCCGGCCGTACGGCGGGGCCCCGGGCCGGCCGCCTAGAGGGTGGCGTCCGGGAGCGGGAACGTCGAGAGCGTGACGTAGGTGACGAGGCCGTCGTCCATGACGATGTTCACCCGCTGGCCGGACCGGAGCAGCCGGAGGGGACCGGCGTCGAACGCCTCCGCGCCGAACGGGATCTCGGTCCCGTCGTCCAGGAACACCGACCCGGACCGGGTCTCGGGGTCGAAGACCTTCACCGTCGCCTGCACGCCCACCACCTTAGACCCGTCGCGGGCCGCCGTAGGGAGAGACGGGGCACCGTATGGAGGGAGCGGACCCCGCGGAGGGGCGCGGGCCGCCGTACGGGAAAAGGAGTTGACCCTCCCGGTCGGGGCCGGGACGATCCGTGATCATGCGGACCGGGGAGACGGGTGCCGGAATGTGGCGGGACAGGTCGTTCCGGCTGTTCCTGGGAGCCGACGCGATCAGCCAGTTCGGGACCCAGGTCACCATCGTGGCCCTGTCGCTGGTCGCGGTGCTCGCCCTCGACGCGAGCCCCTTCGAGGTCGGCCTGGTCACCGCCGCCGAGACCGCCGCCTTCCTGGTCCTGGGGCTGCCCGCGGGGGTGTGGGTGGACCGGCTGCGCCGCCGCCCCATCCTGATCTGGAGCGACCTGCTGCGCGCCGCCGCGCTGGCGTCCGTCCCGCTCGCCGTCGCCCTGGACGCCCTCACCCTGCCCCAGCTCTATCTCGTCGCCCTGCTCATGGGACTCGGCACGGTCTTCTTCGACGTCGCGCACATGAGCTTCCTGCCCTCGCTGGTCGGCAGGGACGACCTGCTGCGCGGGAACGGCGTCCTGGAGACGATGCGCAGCACCGCGGTCCTGTCCGGTCCGGCGCTGGGCGGCTGGCTGGTGCACGCGGTCACCGCGCCGATCGCCCTCCTCGCCGACGCGGTCAGCTACCTGGTCTCCGCGCTGCTGCTGGGCGGGGTCCGGGCGGAGGAGGCGCCCGCGCCCGCCGCGGAGCGCCGCAGCCTCCGGGAGGAGATCGCCGAGGGGGTCCGCTACGTGGTGGACCACCCGATGCTGCGCCGCCTCGCCATGGTCGGCGCGGTCACCATGCTCTCGAACGGCGTCTGGTTCGTCGCGCAGCCCTTCTTCCTGCTCAGGACGCTCGGTGTGAGCCCCGGGCTGTACGGCCTGCTGCTCACCGGCGCCCCTGTCGGCGGCCTGATCGGCGCGGCCCTCGCGCCCCGCCTCGCCGCCCGGTACGGCACCGGCCGGGCGATGTGCGGCGGGGCGGTCCTGGCCTCCGCCGCCCCCCTGCTCGTCCCGCTGGCCGCCGGGGGCTGGCGGCTGGCGCTGTACCCGCTCGGATGTCTGCTGCTCGGCGTGGGCGGGTCGGTGTACAACGTCAACCAGCTCAGCTACCGCCAGCGGATCACCCCGGAGCGCCTGCTCGGCCGGATGAACGCCAGCATGCGGTTCCTGATGTGGGGCGCGGCCCCGGCCGGGGGCCTGCTCGGCGGGACGCTGGGGACCTGGTTCGACGCGCACGCGATCCTCTGGGTCGCCGTGTGCGGGTTCTTCCTGGCCCACCTGCCGGTGCTGACCTGCCGGGCGATCCTGCGGCTATGAGCCCCCGCCGGCGTCGCCGGCGCCCCCGCCGTTCCGGGCCGTCTCCTCGGCGAAGGACGCCAGCCCGCGGATGATGATCTCCATGCCGAGCTCGAAGCGCTCGTCCCTGGACTCGGGCAGCATGTGGTCGGCCAGCGCGGTCAGCGCGGGGAAGCGCTCGGGCGGCAGGTCCGCGAAGTACTGCCTGAGACTGGCCCGCATGTCCGGCCACGCGGTCTGGTCGGATTCACGCTGGCGGCTCTCCCACATGCTCTCCTCGTAGGCGAACCCGTCGATGAACGTGGAGATGATGTCACCCGCGGCCGCGGCCACGTAGTCGGGGAGCCCGGCGGTGCGGAAGAGGCTGAAGAGCCGTTCCATCTGCGGCAGCACGTCGGGGCTGAACGGCATCCCGCCCATGGAGATCCTGGCCAGGTCGCGGTGTTCGAGCAGGCGTCCGCGGGACTCGCGGGCGAAGTCGGCCACCTGCTCCCGCCAGCGCGCGGGGTCGGGCTCGGGCAGCTCCCAGCCCTTGAACAGCCGGATGTACATGAGCTCCAGCAGCTCGTCCTTGCCGCTCACATGGGTGTAGAGGGCGGAGACCGCGACGCCGAGCTCGGCGGCGACCTGCCGCATGCTCAGCTTCTCGTAGCCCTCGCGGTCGAGCACCGCGTAGGCGGCGTCGACGATCCGCTCGGCGGTGAGCGGGACGCGGGCGGGAGCGGCGCGACGGCGTGACCGCTCCCAGGGCAGTGCGGGCAGCTCGTCACTCATGGTCGCAGTCTACTGCGGGCCGAACGATGCTCTCCTTGCCGAACGATGCTCACCTTCAAGACATATCTTGTACGGAATCTCCACGCGTCATATCGTGAGAACACCGAACGCTCCTTCTGAACACTGTTCTCAAATCGGATGGCGCTCGTGTATGGTGAACACTGTTCAGAGGAGCAGAACAGTGTTTCCCTCGTTTCCCTCGTTCCCTTCGTTCCTCTCGTTCCCTTCGTTCCCCTCGTTCTTCTCAAGCTGCGGCCGTCCCGTGCGGCCGCTCGTCCGCAATCCCTTTCGCGATCCCTTTCGCAATCCCTGAGGAAGCTTCATGAGCATTGATGTGAAGGCGGCCCGCCGATCACCAGCGGAGCCGGCGGCCTACCGGTGGCGCTGGGCCGCCCTTTTCGTGATCCTCGCCGCCGAGGTGATGGACCTGCTCGACGCGATGATCACCAACATCGCCGCCCCCTCCATCCGCGCCGACATCGGCGGCACCCCCGCCACCATCCAGTGGCTCGGCGCCGCCTACACGCTCTCGATGGCCGTGGGTCTGATCACCGGTGGACGGCTCGGCGACATCTTCGGCCGCAAGCGCATGTTCCTGATCGGAGCCGCCGGCTTCACGGTGGGCTCCCTGCTGTGCGGGATCGCGCAGTCCCCCGAGATGCTCGTCGGAGCACGTGTCGTGCAGGGTCTGTTCGGCGCGGTGATGCTGCCGCAGGGTCTCGGCATGATCAAGGAGATGTTCCCGCCGGACGAGGTCGGCAAGGCCTTCGGCCTGTTCGGCCCGGTCATGGGGCTGTCCTCGGTGGGCGGTCCGATCCTGGCGGGATGGCTGATCGACGCCGACTTCTTCGGCACCGGCTGGCGCATGATCTTCCTGATCAACCTGCCGCTCGGCCTGGCCGCCCTCGCCGCCGGGCTGCGCTTCCTGCCCGAGTCGCGCTCGCCGCACCCGCTCAAGCTGGATATCCCGGGCATGCTGCTGGCCACGCTGGCCGGCCTGCTCCTGGTCTACCCGCTGGTCCAGGGACGGGAGAGCGGCTGGCCGGTCTGGTCCTTCGTCATGATGGGCGCTTCCATCGCGGTGTTCGGCCTCTTCGGCTGGTTCGAGGCCCGCAAGAGCCGCACGGGCGGCGACCCGCTGGTCGTGCCCACCCTGTTCCGCAAGCGGGCCTTCACCGGCGGCCTGCTGACCGGCCTGGTGTTCTTCTCCTCGATGGCGGGCTTCACGCTGGTGTTCAACCTCTACACCCAGGTGGGCTTGGGCTACTCCACGCTGAAGGCCGCCCTCGTGATGATCCCCTGGTCGCTGGGCATGGTCGTCGGGTTCGGCCTCGCCCAGGCCGTGCAGCGCTTCGGCCGCAAGGTCCTGCAGGGCGGCGTCCTGGTGATGACCCTCGGCACGCTGGGCGTCCTGCTCACCGTCTCCCTCGCGGGCACGGCGGTGACCCCCTGGCAGTTCGTTCCCGCCCTCCTGGTCACCGGTGTGGGCATGGGCCTGCTGATGGCCCCGTTCTTCGACATCGTGCTGGCCGGGGTCGACCAGCAGGAGACCGGCTCGGCCTCCGGCACGCTCACCGCCGTCCAGCAGCTCGGCGGCGCCTTCGGCGTGGCCCTGCTCGGCACGGTCTTCTTCGACCGGCTGGCCGCTCAGGCGATCCCCGACTTCGGCGGGGTGATGACCACCATCCTCTGGGTGGTCGCCGGGATGCTCCTGCTGACCTTCGTCACGGCCTTCCTGCTGCCCAGGCAGGCCCGGCAGGAGGAGCACGCGGGACACTGACCCGCCGGCCGCGCCGGGCCCGGCGCGTCAGGGAAGGGGAGTCTCCCGGCCGGGGGGCTCCCCGATCTGTCGTGTCACCGCCCGGGTCCGGGGCCCGACGCCGAGGGCGAGGGCGGCGCGCAGGTCGTCGGGGGTGTCGACGTCCCTGCGGACCGACTCGACCCCCGGCGGGCACAACTCCTTCGCGCCGCGCCGCAGATGGCGCTCGCGTGACTCGCCGCCGAACCCGGGGGTGAAGTCGACGCCGGGCCGTACCCCGTAGAAGGTCGTGCCGACCTCGGCGGCGTCGGGCAGGAACGCCTGGTCGAACTCGGCCGCGGCGGCCAGGACGAGCGCCAGCTCCCCGGGGCGCAGGGCGGGCAGGTCGGCCTGGAGCGCGCCGACCGGGCCGCCGGGCGCCAGCCGTACCGCCTCCCGGGCGCCGTGGCGCAGCGCCGCGTTGAGTCCCGCCTCCGGATCGGCGACCAGATGGGCGCCCACGCCGGCCAGGGCCTCGGCCGCCACCGGATCGCCCGTCACGACCACGACCCGGTCCACCAGGGCGCAGCCGAGGGCGGCCTCGACGGTGTCGCAGGCGATGGCCACGGCCAGCGCGGCCCGGTGCGGCCCCGCGGCCTCGGCCAGCCGCGTCTTGGCTGCGACCAGCGTCTTGACCGGGACGACGAGGGTCCAGCCGGAACTCTCGGAAGGAGGCATAACCTTAAGCATCCCGCCTCGACAGTTCCCGGAGCCAACCGGGAGACTTGGGGCGCACCCCGCGCATACGGAGGACCGAATGAGACGCCCCGGCTGGCCGACCGGATTCTGGGTCGCCCTGGCCGTCGTGATCGTCAAACCGATCTCGTGGCTCCTGGTGAAGAAGGACTGGCGCAGCGCCGACCGGCTGCCTCGCAAGGGCGCGATGATCCTTGCGACCAACCACCTGTCGTGGCTGGACCCCATCCTGGTCGCGCACTTCCTCTACAACAACGGGCGCTGGCCGGTGATCCTGGCCAAGGCCGCGCTCTTCTCGGTTCCCGGGCTCGGCCGCGCGGTCCGGTCCCTGATGGCCATCCCGGTCTACCGGGGGAGCGCCGACGCGATCCGCTCCCTGGAGGCGGCGGGGAAGCGGATCTCCGAGGAGCAGGCGTGCGTGATGTTCTACCCCGAGGGCACCTGCACCCGCGATCCGGATTTCTGGCCGATGGAGGGCAAGACCGGTGTCGCCCGGCTGGCCCTGCAGACCGGTGTCCCGGTGATCCCGGTGGCGCACTGGGGAGCCCAGGAGATCCTGCCGTACGGCGAGAAGCGTCCCCGGCTGCTGCCGCGCAAGACCTTCCGCGTGCTGGTCGGGCCGCCGGTCGACCTGTCGAAGTACGACGGCCTGCCGCTCCAGGCCGACGTCCTGCGGGAGGCCACCGCCGACATCATGGCGGCGATCACGGCCCTCCTCGCCGAACTGCGCGAGGAGAAGCCCCCCGCGGTCCCCTTCAGGAATCCCGCCGGTGGGCCCGGAAAGTCCACTGACGGCTGACGTCGGCGTACGGTGATGAAATGACCAAGGCGGCCGTATTCGGGACAGGCTCGTGGGGCACCACGTTCGCGATGCTCCTCGCGACAGCGGGCACCAAGACGACTCTCTGGGGCAGGCGCGCGGAGATCGTCGAGGCGATCGACAAGCGCCACGAGAACCCCGACTATCTGCCGGGCACGGCGCTGCCCGAGACGCTGCGCGCCACCACCGACCCGGCCGAGGCCCTCGGCGGGGCCGACTTCGTGGTGCTGGCCGTCCCCTCGCAGACGCTGCGCGGCAACCTCACCGGGTGGAAGCCGCACCTGCCGCCCGACGCGGTGCTGGTGAGCCTGATGAAGGGCATCGAGCTGGGCACCACCAAGCGGATGAGCGAGGTCGTCTGCGAGGTGGCCGAGGTGCCGAAGGAACGGGTCGCGGTGGTCTCCGGCCCCAACCTGGTCGGTGAGATCATCCTCGGCCAGCCCGCGGCGACCGTGGTCGCCTGCCCCGACGAGCGGGCCATGGAGCGGCTCCAGGAGGCCTGCCACCTGCCGTGGTTCCGGGCCTACACCAACCCCGACGTGGTGGGCGTGGAGCTCGGCGGGGCGGTCAAGAACGTGATCGCGCTGGCGGTCGGGATCGCGGCCGGGATGGGGCTGGGCGACAACGTCAGGGCGACGCTCATGACGCGCGGGCTGGCGGAGATCACCCGCCTCGGCGCGGCGCTCGGTGCGGACCCGCACACATTCGCGGGGCTGGCCGGAATGGGCGACCTGGTGGCGACCTGCTCCTCGCCGCTGTCGCGCAACCGCACCTTCGGCGAGAACCTCGGCCGCGGCATGACCCTGGCCGAGACCATCGCCGCGACCAAGCAGACCGCCGAGGGCGTCAAGTCCTGCGAGTCGGTCCTGGAGCTGGCCAGGAAGCACGACGTGGAGATGCCGATCACCGAGGTGGTGGTGGCCGTGGTCCACGACGGCATGCCGCCCGGCGAGGCCGCGGCGCTGCTGATGTCGCGGACCCCCAAGCCGGAACGGTACGGCGTGTGAACCGGCGCGCGCGCAGACGGCAGGGGGAGAACACCCGATCGGTGCGCCTGCCGCCCGTCACGGCGCCCCGGCCCGGCCCGCTCGGCCTGCCCGTGTGGCGCAGCTCGGCGTGGAGCTTCGCCGGCACCGCCGAGCAGGCGGAGGCGTTCGGGGAGAAGGGGCCGGGCGCGGTGGAGAACCCCACCGTCGCGGCGTTCGCGGCGGCCGTGGCCTCCCTGGAGGGCGCGGCCGCCCCCGAGGACGTCGCGGGACAGGCGTTCGCCTCCGGGATGGCCGCGGTCAGCACCGTGCTGATGACCTTCCTCGGCGCGGGGACGCACGTCGTCGCCCCGGCCCCGCTGTACGGCGGCACCTACTCGCTGATCACCAACGTGCTGTCCCGGTTCGGGGTGAGCGCGGACTTCGTCGACTACGCGGACCTGCACCGGGTGCAGGAGGCGGTCCGGCCCAGCACCAAGATCATATACGCGGAGACGCTGTCGAACCCGACGATGGTCGTCGCCGACATCCGGAGCCTCTACCGGATCGCCCGCGCGGCCGGCGCCCTGCTGGTGGTCGACTCGACCTTCGCCACCCCCGTCGTGTGCCGCCCGCTGGAGCACGGCGCGGACCTCGTGGTCCACGCCGCGACCACCTATCTCGGCGGGCACGACGACTGCGCCGGCGGGGTCGTCGTCGGCCGCCCGGGTCTGGTCGCCCGGCTCCGCGAGGTCGCCGCAGACGTCGGGGGCGAGCTCTCCCCGGACGACGCCTTCCTGCTCCGCCGGGGCCTGGAGACGCTCCCGCTGCGGGTGCGCCGCATGTGCGCCACCGCGATGGTGTTCGCCGCGGCGGTGGCCAAGCACCCCGCCGTGCGCCGGGTCCACTATCCGGGCCTGCCCGGACACTCCGGTCACGAGCTCGGCAGGCACCTGTTCGACTCCGGTCCCGAGGGCACCCGGTACGGCGCGTGCGTCACGGTCATCCCGCACGGCGGCTACGACGCGGGCGTACGGCTGGTCGACGCGCTCCGCCTGGTCTCCGTCGCCGCCACGGCGGGCGGCACCCGCACGAAGGCCACCCACGCGGCCTCCACCGGCCCCCGCCAGCTCGGCGACGGGTCGTCCGGCGTCGACGCCGCGGCGGTCCGCTTCTCCATCGGGCTGGAGGACGCCGAGGACCTCATCGCGGACGTGACCGCGGCGCTCGACTCACTTCCGGGATCACGGGTATAGCGGGCCTGACAACCGGATCGGCGTCGCGGAGAAGGTAGATTCGGTCATCATGAGCGAGCAGTCCACGTCCCGGCCCCGAGTCGCGATCGTCTTCGGCGGCCGTAACTCCGAGCACGCCGTCTCCATCCTCGGAGCCGGCAGCGTGCTCAACGTCATCGACCAGTCCAGATACGAGGTGATCCCCATCGGGATCGCCCAGGACGGGCGGTGGGTGCTCGCCTCCGGCGACCAGCGCTACGCGATCGAGGACGGCGAGCTGCCGGCCATCGACGTCCAGGGCTCCGAGCTGGCGCTGCCGTCCGGCGGCGGCTCCCTGGTGGCCTACGACTCCGCCCGGATCCCCGTCGAGCTCGGCGAGGTCGACGTGGTCTTCCCGGTGATGCACGGCCCGTTCGCCGAGGACGGCACCATCCAGGGCCTGCTGGAGATGGCCGGGGTCCGCTACGTCGGCTCCGGCGTGCTGGCCAGCGCGGTCGGCATGGACAAGGCCTACATGAAGCTGGTGCTGGCCGCCTCCGGCCTGCCCGTCGGCCCGTACGTCACGGTCCGCGACCGCGACTGGCGCACCGACCGCGACCGGGTGCTGAAGGAGATCCAGGAGCTCGGCTGGCCGGTCTTCGTCAAGCCCGCCCGGGCCGGCTCCAGCCAGGGCATCTCCAAGGCGCACGACCTGCGGGAGCTGGAGCGGGCGATCGAGTTCGCCCGCGAGCACGACCCCAAGGTGCTGGTCGAGGCCGCGATCGTCGGGCGCGAGATCGAGTGCGCGGTGCTGCAGTCCCTGGGCGACGAGCCCCCGCGGGCGAGCGTCCCCGGCGAGGTCCTGGTCCACGGCGACCACGAGTTCTTCGACTTCGAGGCCAAGTACATCGGCGACGACATGTCCCTGGCGGTGCCCGCCGACATCCCCGGCGACGTGGCCGAGGACCTGCGGGCGATGGCCGTGCGGGCGTTCGAGGCGCTGGGCTGCGAAGGCCTGTCCCGGGTGGACTTCTTCTACACCTCCGACGGGCGGCTGATCCTCAACGAGATCAACACCATGCCGGGCTTCACCGCGATGTCGGTGGCTCCGCAGCTGTGGGCCGCCAGCGGAATGCCCTACGCCGAGCTGGTGGACCGGCTGATCCAGCTGGCGCTGGAGCGCTCGCCCGGCCTGCGCTGAGTGCCGGGCGGGGTCGCCCGGTCTCCGCTGAGGGGGCGGGCGGGGCGCCCGGTCGTCAGCCGGTCTGGGGGAGGGCCGCCTTGATCGGGGCCGCCAGATCGACGAGGACGGTCTCCGGGGTGTGCGAACGGGAGATCGTCACCTCCACGTAGGCCTGGCGGCCGACGGAGGTGAACAGCGTCGGCAGGGAAGGGGCGCTGAACCACGCGACGTCGTTGATCACCGGCACCTCGTCGGTGGCGGCCATGTTCACCGGGCGCGGCACCCCGCAACGCAGTGCGATCTCGCCTTCACCCCACACCGCGACGTACGGCGACGCGGGAGCGGACTCCACCCGCTCCGCGCCGTCCAGCGTCTCCGGCAGCCCCTCGACGAGCGCCTCGCACGCGGCGGCGGACGCGGGATCCGGGACGGGGGGATCCACCCGGATCGCGCCGCCGCACCCCGTGAGAATCGACAGGGAGCAGGCGCAGGCCGCCCAGCGGGCGAACCGGTATGCCATTTTTCATCCAGTGGCTCAGATGTGGACGATGGGACACGTAAGCGTACGCGTGATCCCCTCCACCGCCTGAATCTGGGCCACCACGAGTTTGCCGAGCTCATCCACGTTACGGGCCTCGGCGCGCACGATCACGTCGTAGGGACCGGTCACGTCCTCGGCCTGCGTGACGCCGGCGATCGCCGAGATCTCTCTCGCCACGCTGGCGGCCTTGCCGACCTCGGTCTGGATAAGGATGTAGGCCTGCACCATCACGTCCTCCCGGGCGATTGGATCAGTGCCGAAGGGCCACCGTACCCTGAGATGAACGGGAGGTGCGTCATCACAGTCGGAGATCTCGGCGAATTCGGAATCGTTGCACGGATTGCCGGACGCCTGTCACAGGGTGAGACCGTCTTGCTCGGTCCCGGAGACGACGCCGCGGTGGTGAGTGCGTCCGACGGGCGGGTCGTCGTGACAACGGACTTACTACTTGAGGGTAGACATTTCCGGCGCGATTGGTCCAGCGGGTACGACATCGGCCGGAAGGCCGCCGCGCAGAACCTGGCCGACGTGGTGGCCATGGGAGCCGACCCCACCGGGATCGTGGTCGGCCTGGGCATGCCCGCCGACACCGGCGCCGGCTGGCTGGACGACCTCGCCGACGGCTTCCGCGACGAGTGCGACCTGGTCGGCGCGAGCGTCGTGGGCGGCGACACCACCCGCTGCGACCTGGTCGTGATCGGCGTCACCGCCCTCGGCGACCTGGGCGGGCGCGCGCCGGTCACCCGCTCCGGGGCCAGGCCGGGCGACGTCGTCGCGGTGGCGGGCCGGCTCGGCCACGCCGCCGCGGGTCTCGCGCTGCTCCAGGCCGGGCTGGACGACCCGGGCGGGCTGGTGGACGCCCACCGCCGCCCCCGGCCCCCCTACGCCTGCGGTCCCCGGGCCGCGATCCTGGGCGCGACCTCGATGCTGGACGTCAGCGACGGCCTCCTGCAGGATCTCGGCCACGTCGCGAAGGCCAGCGGAGCCGGTGTCCTGCTCGACCCCGCGGCCTTCACCGTGACCCCGGAGATGGAGAAGGCCGCCCGCCTGCTCGGCGCCGACCCGCTGGAATGGGCGCTCTCCGGAGGCGAGGACCACGCGCTCGCCGCCACCTTCCCCCGCGAGGTACGGCTGCCGGCCGAGTGGACCGTGGTGGGCCGGGTGACCGAGGGGGCCGGTGTCCAGGTCAGGGGGCGTACGCCCGAGCGGGGCGGATGGGATCACTTCCGTGAGTGATGTCTCTTATCTCCGGGGACATCAGTGAAATTTGTGACAAAGACGTGTTGATGGTGTTATGAAGATGGGCGGCCATCGTTCCCGGAGAAAGAGGTGACATGGGCCGCCACGGAGCACGTGGAGACGACACCCCCCACGGCGGGGGGAACGGAGGGCCGGAGTTCTCCGCCCCCGGGCCGGACTCCCGTGTCGAACCGGCCGGGCGACGGCTCCGCCCAGAGGAGTCGGCGACGATCGAGATGCGGGCCGATCTCCGGAGCCCCGCGGGTCCCGGCCGGAGGGCCGAGACCTGGCGGGAGGAGCTGGACGATCCCGGCCGGGAGCGCCGCTCCGGCGGATGGCTGAAGATGACGCTGCTGGCCGTCACCGCCGTGGCCGCGGTCGCCGGCGGCACCGTCGCCGGCGTCCAGGCGTGGAAGAGCTCGACGACGCCGGTCACCGACTGCACGCTCGGCGGCTGTCTGGCCGCGGGCCCGGGCGGGCCGCCGTCCGAGCCGGACGTCGCGGACACCGCCGGGCCCACCGGGGAACCCGATCCCGGCCGGGAGGCCGAGCCCGGCGAGGAACCCGCGCCGCGGCAGGCCGAGACCTCTCCCGCGCCGACGCCGGTGGTCGCCCGCCGGGACCGCGACGACGACCCGCAGGCGTCCCCCCGCACGCCGCGAGCGGCCGAGAGCGATCCCCCCGCCGACGACCCGCTTCCCACCGAGGAGTCCCGGCCCTCCGAGGAGCGGCCGCCCCCGCCGGAGGACGACGACCCCTTCTCCTCCGGCGACCGGCAGGACTCCGCTCCCGAGCAGACGTCCGGCCCGACTCCCCCGGGGCAGGAGTCCCCGCCCTCCGAGTCCCCGCGGGCGACCGGCTCCCCGGAGGCCCCGCAGTCGCCCGAGCCGTCCTCCCTGGCCGGCCGCGCGGCGGTCACCGTCTCCTTCAGCGCCGACCGGAGCGAGAGGCGGCGGTCCCGCACCTACGACGCGCGCGTCGTGGTCACCGCCGACAGGGACCTGCCCTCCGTACGGCTGAGCCTCCCGGTCGGCGGCGAGGTGATCTCGCTGCACGGGGCGCAGTGGCGGCAGGAGGGCGGCACGCTGGTCATAGAGTCCTCCAGGGACCTGCCGGCGGGCGCGAAGCTGGTGGTCTCCTTCACCGCGCGCGGCGAGGCGCGGGCCCCGCAGAGCTGCCAGAGCGCCTCGGGGGAGTGCACGGTCTCCTAGTCGGGGCCCCCGGCTCTTCGGCGACCACCCGGACGGTGCCGGTCAGGCAGGCGGACAGCCGCCTGCGCGGCCGGGCGGGTGAGCGGGCCCCCCGGGTGGCCGGGAGGGTGAGCGGGCTCAGGGCGGCCGGGCGGGTGAACCGGCCGGTTGGATGGCTCCCGCGCGGGCTGGTTGGATGGGGTCATGACCGTTTCGTCCCCTCCCCGCGTGCTGACCGTCGCCGGTTCCGACTCCGGCGGCGGCGCGGGCATCCAAGCTGACCTGAAGACCATGCTGGCCCTCGGCGTGCACGGCATGAGCGTGATCGCCGCGGTGACCGCGCAGAACTCGGTGGGTGTGCAGGGTTACTGGGAGCTCCCGCCGGAGGCGGTGCGCGCCCAGCTCGACTCGGTGCTGGGCGACATCGGCGCCCAGGCGATCAAAACGGGGATGCTGGCCTCGCCCGTGCTCGTGGAGACCGTCGCGGAGGTGCTGGCCGGGGCGGGCGCGCCGGTCGTGGTGGACCCGGTCGGGGTCTCCAAGCACGGCGACGCGCTGCTCGCCCCCGAGGCCGTGGAGACGGTGAAGTCGCGGCTGCTGCCCGTGGCCACCGTCGTCACCCCCAACCTGTGGGAGGTCGCCCAGCTCACCGGGGTCAAGGTCGAAAGCGAGGCGGACCTGCGCGCGGCCGCGGATGCGATCTTGGAGCTGGGGCCGTCCTGGGCGCTGATCAAGGGCGGTCACCTGCCCGGCCCCCCGGTCGACCTGCTGACCGACGGCACCCGGGAGTTCCGCTTCACCGCCGAGCGGCACGACAACCGCCACACCCACGGCACCGGCTGCACCCTGGCCTCGGCCATCGCCTCCCACCTGGCCCGCGGCGAGGACGTGCCGTCCGCCGTGGAGAAGGCCAAGGAGTACGTCACCGGCGCGATCGTCCGGGGTTTCCCCCTGGGCGCGGGCATCGGCCCGGTCGACCACGCCTGGCGCTGGCGCGATCGCTAGCCGCTCTCCGGCTCCGGAACGGCGGTCGTCGGCTCTCCGGGCGGGCGCCGTCCGAGCCCCCGGCCCCTCGCCGAGGGGAAACGGATCCCCACCGGGTGTGAGACGGATCCCCACCGGGTGTGAGACGGATTCCCGCCGGGGTGTGAGACAGCTCCTTGCCCGGGCGGGAAACAGATCATCGGCGGGGTGGGGAACGCCGACGGCCCGCCTGCCCCTCGTCGGGGCGGCGGGCCGTCGGGAAGTCTGGCTAGCGGGTGACCTTGCCGGCCTTGATGCAGGAGGTGCACACGTTCAGCCGCTTCGGCGTGCCGTTCACGACCGCGCGCACGGGCTGGATGTTCGGCTTCCAGTTGCGCCGGGTGCGGCGGTGCGAGTGGGAGATGTTGTTGCCGAAGATCGGCTTCTTAGCGCAGACGTCGCAGACGGAAGCCACGGTTCGCTCCTTTTATCAGTCGATAGACCCGATCCGCTTGGCGGTCATCGGGCATGCCGGGACAACCGGCTGGCCAAACGAGGATATCCGATGCCTGACCTTGCATGCCAACGCGAGCTGCCACGACCGGCCGAACGGGGATAATCTCCGAGGCAACCGTAGCGCATCCGGGGACTGACAGGCGGCGGGTCGCGCGCGACCACAGGCACGGAGGCAGGATGCTGGAGGTTCTCGATCCGCCGGCGGTACGGCGGTGGTCCCGGCTCGCGGCGGAGAACCTCGGCCGGGCGCGGGAGGAGATCGACGCGCTCAACGTCTTCCCGGTGCCCGACGGCGACACCGGGACGAATCTCCACCTGACCATGCTCTCGGCGGCGGAGGCGCTGGAGGGGCTGCCCGGCGACGCCGACGCGGCGACCACCTGGCGGACGCTCGCGCAGGGCGCCCTGCTCGGCGCGCGGGGCAACTCCGGGGTCATCGTCAGCCAGGCGCTCCGCGGGTTGGCCGAGGTGTTCGGGACCGCCGAGGGACGGGGCGCCGATCTGGGGCGCGGGCTGGCCCGGGCCGCCGAGCTGGCCCGGGCCGCGGTGGAGAGACCCGTCGAGGGCACGCTGCTGAGCGTGCTCGGCTCGGTCGCCGTCGCGGTGCGGGACCTGTCCGGGGATCTCGCCTCGGTGGTCAGGCGGGCGGCCGAGGAGGCCCGGGCGGCGCTCCGGCGGACCACCGGCCAGCTCGACGTGCTCGCCCGCAACGGAGTGGTGGACGCGGGCGGCGCGGGGCTGGCCCTGATCCTGGAGAGCCTCGCCGCGGTGGTGACCGACTCCTACACCGAACGGCTGGACATCCCGGCGCCCGCGCACCGGCTCACCCCGGAGCCGGAGGCGGGGCCCTCCTACGAGGTCATGTACCTGCTGGAGGCCGACACGGCGGCGGTGGGCGCGCTGCGCGGGGAGCTCGACGCGCTCGGCGACTCGCTGGTGGTCGTGGGGGGCGAGGGGCTCTGGAACGTCCACGTCCACGTGGACGACGCGGGCGCGGCGATCGAGGCGGGCATCCGGCACGGCAGGCCGTACCGGATCAAGGTGACCCACCTGGCCGCGGCCGGCCGGACGCACCGGGCCGCACGCGGGCGGGGCGTGGTGGCCGTGGCGGCGGGGGAGGCGCTGGGCGCGGTGTTCGAGCGGTCCGGCGCCGTGGTGGTGCGCCGGGACCCCGGGGCCAGCCCGTCGGCGGCCGCGGTGCTGGCCGCGATCCGCCAGGCGGGCAGCGAGGTCGTGGTCCTGCCCAACGACAGCGGGACGCGCGAGGTCGCGGCGGCCGCCGCGGAGATCGCCCGCGAGGAGGGGACCGTGGTGAGCGTGCTGCCCACCAGGGCCTCGGTGCAGGGCCTGGCGGCGCTGGCGGTGCACGATCCGCTCCGGCGCTTCGACGACGACGTGGTGGCGATGACCGAGGCCGCGGCGCACACCCGGTACGGGCACGTCTGGGTGGCCGACCGCGTGGTCATGACGAGCGCCGGGCTCGTCCGGCCGGGAGACGTGCTGGGTGTGATCGACGGGGACGCCGCGATCGTCGGCGCGGACCTGGTGGAGACCGCGCTCGAGGTCGTCGGCCGCATGGTGTCGGCCAGCAGCGAGCTGGTCACCCTGCTGGAGGGCAGCGGCGCCCCCGGCGGGCTGATGCGGGCCGTACAGGACCGGCTGGCCGGTGAGCGGCCCGACATCGAGGTGATCCGCTACGAGGGGGGTCAGGGCGGTTATCCGCTGCTGATCGGTGTCGAATGACCGGCGCCGCGGCGGGCCGTACGGCCGGCGCCGCCCCGGTGCCGGCCGGCGGGCGGCGGATCCGGCCGGTCACGGCGGGTGACGGGTCGACCCCCGGTGTGACGGAAAGCCACGGGAATGTCGGTGGGGAGAGGTAGAAATTTGCGGTGACGAGCTTCGACGAGCCACTGGCCAAGGCGCTGGACCCGAAGACGGCCCGGCTGCTGGAGAGCGTGCTCGGCCTGCGCACGGCCGGTGACCTGCTCCGGCACTATCCGCGGCGCTACGCCCAGCGGGGTGAGCTGACCGACCTCGACGACCTGCGGGTCGACGAGCACGTCACGGTGATCGGCGAGGTCACCAGGACGATGCGCAAGCCGATGCGCAACAAGGGCGGCACCTGGCTTGAGGCCGAGGTCGTCGACGGCCGGCGGAGCAAGATCTACCTGTCGTTCTTCGGCAAGGCGTCCCACATCGCCGAGACCCGGCTGCGCCCCGGGGCCCGGGGCATGTTCGCGGGCAAGGTCAGCGCCTTCGGCCAGGGCGAGCGGCGCAAGTGGCAGCTCTCCCACCCCGAGTTCGAGATGATCGACGAGACCGAGACGAGCGCGGGGGAGTTCGCCAACGCGCTGGTGCCGATCTATCCCGCGGGCAAGGACGTGACGCCCTGGGCGATCCGGCGGGCGCTGGGCGTGATCCTGGACACCATGGGGCAGCTGGACGACCCGCTCCCCGACGAGCTCCGCGCCCGGCTCTCGCTCCCCGGCCTGGCCGAGGCGCTGACCGCGATCCACCGGCCGCGCGACCACGGCGACGTGACCAGGGCGCGCAAGCGGCTCAAGTTCGACGAGGCGTTCCTGCTGCAGGCCGTGCTGATGCAGCGGCGGATGGCCGCCGAGTCCTGGCCCGCCACGCCCCGGCCCCGGCGCGACGACGGGCTGCTGGCCGACTTCGACGAGCGGCTGCCGTTCCAGCTCACCGAGGGGCAGCGGGAGGTCGGCGAGGAGATCGCGGCCGACCTGGCCCGGCCCCACCCGATGCACCGGCTGCTCCAGGGCGAGGTCGGCGCGGGCAAGACCGTGGTGGCGCTGCGGGCGATGCTCCAGGTGGTCGACGCCGGAGGCCAGGCCGTGCTGCTGGCGCCCACCGAGGTGCTCGCCCAGCAGCACCACCGGTCGATCTCCGCCATGCTCGGCGACCTGGCCGCCGGCGGCATGTTCGGCGGCACCGCGGTCGCCCTGCTGACCGGCTCGCTGGGCGCGGCGGCGCGCCGTACGGCGCTGCTCGACGCCGCCTCGGGCGCGGCCGGGATCGTGGTCGGCACCCACGCGGTGCTCCAGGAGAAGGTCCAGTTCGCCGATCTGGGGCTGGTCGTGGTCGACGAGCAGCACCGCTTCGGCGTGGAGCAGCGCGACGCGCTGCGCGAGAAGGCCGGGGGCGGGCGCCCGCACGTCCTGGTCATGACCGCCACGCCGATCCCGCGCACGGTGGCCATGACCGTCTTCGGCGACCTCACGGTCTCCACGCTCTCCCAGCTCCCCTCCGGCCGCGCCCCGATCACCACGCACGTGGTCCCGGTCTCCGAGAAGCCGCACTTCCTGGACCGCGCGTGGGTCCGCCTCCGGGAGGAGATCGAGCTGGGCAGGCAGGCCTACGTGGTGTGCCCGCGCATCGGCGATCTGGAGGGCGACGAGGGCGACCTGGTGAAGGTGAAGGACGACGACGACCGGAGGCCGCCGCTGGCGGTTCTGGACGTGGCGGAGATGCTCTCGCAGGGGCCGCTGCTCGGGCTGCGCACGGCGGTGCTCCACGGCAAGCTGCCGCCGGAGGAGAAAGACGCCGTGATGCGCTCCTTCGCCCGGGGCGAGGTGGACGTCCTGGTGGCGACCACGGTCATCGAGGTCGGCGTGGACGTCCCCAACTCCTCGGTCATGGTCATCATGGACGCCGACCGCTTCGGCGTCTCCCAGCTCCACCAGCTCCGCGGCCGGGTGGGCCGGGGCGGCCTGCCCGGGCTGTGCCTGCTGGTGAGCGAGTCCCCCGCGGGCACCCCGGCCCGCGAGCGGCTCGACGCGGTCGCGGAGACGCTGGACGGCTTCGAGCTCTCCCGGGTCGACCTGGAGCAGCGCCGGGAGGGCGACGTGCTGGGCGTGGCGCAGTCGGGCCGCAGGTCGTCGTTGAAGATGCTTCGCCTGCTGCGCGACGAGGACGTCATCCAGACCGCCCGGCAGGAGGCGGAGACGATGCTGACGGCCGACCCCGACCTGGTCGGCCACCCGGTCCTGCGGACGGAGATCGAGCGCCTGCTCGCCGACGACCGCGCCGAGTACCTGGAGAAGACCTGATCCCTCCGGGAGCATGGAGGCGGAAAGCCCAGTAGCGGGGACGGCCTCCCCCCGAATGCCGTCCCCGCCTGGGCCCACTCTCGGGTCAGGTGCCGAGAGCACCGACGTGCGGAAGGGCTCACGACCACGTCGGTCGGCCTCCCCCTGGGTCACTTGAAGGCCGCAGCACTCATCATGCAAGGTGTCGGGGCCCGGGGGAACGACCCTTGCGCTTTCCTCGCCACTCCTTGCCCACTCTTGACCGAGATCACCGTAACGAGCCCGCCTGACCTGCGGTTATGCGGTCGTCCCCGGTGCGGGACGCGACACGGGACAATGGGGAGGTGAGTCGAGTCATCGCGGGGATCGCAGGAGGAAGGCGGCTGGCCGTGCCACCGGGGAACCGGACGCGGCCCACCAGCGACCGGGCGAGGGAGGCGATCTTCTCCACGGTGGGGTCGCTGCTCGGCTCGCTGGACGGGGCCCGGGTGCTGGACCTCTACGCCGGGTCGGGCGCCGTCGGGCTGGAGGCCCTGTCCCGGGGCGCGGCCCACGCGCTGCTGGTGGAGTGCGACGCCAAGGCCGTCAGGACGATCAGGGCCAACGTCGCCGCCCTCGGCCTGCCGGGAGCCGAGCTCGCCGCGGACAAGGTGGAGCGGGTGCTCGCCCGGGGCGCCGCGGAGCCGTACGACTTCGTGTTCGCCGATCCTCCCTACGCGGTGACCGCCGAGGAGGTCGACGCCGTGCTGGGGCAGCTGCGCGACCACGGCTGGCTGGCGGAGGACGCGCTGATCGCGGTGGAGCGGGAGAGCCGCGGAAAAGACCTGGTCTGGCCCCCGGGGTTCGAAGAGGAGAGGGTCCGTCGTTACGGGGAAGCGGCCGTTTGGTACGGTCGCGCCGCCGGGAATCCGTAAACCTGGGGGTTCGCCTTGCGACGCGTTGTCTGCCCGGGGTCCTTCGACCCCGTCACCAACGGCCATCTGGACATCATCGGCCGGGCTTCCCGGCAGTACGACGAGGTTGTCGTAGCCGTCCTGATCAACATCGAGAAGAAAAGCCTGTTCACGGTGGAGGAGCGCATCGACATGCTCCAGGCCGTGACCAAGGAGTACGGCAACGTCCGCGTGGACAAGTTCCACGGCCTGCTCGTGGACTACTGCAAGCAGCAGGAGATCCCTGCGATCGTCAAGGGTCTGCGCGCGATCAGCGACTTCGACTACGAGCTGCAGATGGCGCAGCTCAACTACCGGATGTCCGGGGTCGAGACGCTGTTCATGGCGACCGGTCCGGAAGTGTCGTTCCTCTCCTCCAGCCGGATCAAGGAGATCGTCCGGTACGGCGGGAGCGTGGCCGGCCTGGTCCCCGACCTCGTCCTGGAACGCCTGGTCGACAGGCTCCACGGTTAGGTCCGTCTCCCGGATCCCGGGCCGTCGCGCGGCGGGCCGGAGATCCGGGAGGCGTCTCCGGGGCCGTCTCCCCGCCGCTCGGCGGAGAGGTCGCAGGATAACCTCCAGGCCCTGGTATTCTCTTATTTCGGCCTTGCACGACGGCGGTGTTCGCCATGCCTGATGAGAGCGGAATGACTCTGCACCTTGATCCCCGAGCCCCATGGGTGGTCTCCACCCATGACCTGGGCCGACGACCGGGATCGATGCGTGAGATGCGTCTCACTCTCCCGGCACCGGCGGACATCGGCGTCGACATGATCGGCGTCCCCAAAGACGCCGACGTGAAGCTGGACCTCCGGCTTGAGGCGGTCATGGAAGGCGTGCTCGTCACGGGCACGGCGCTCACCCCGCTGCGGGGGGAGTGCGCACGGTGCCTGGAACCGGTCACCTCGGAGACCGAGGTGTCGTTCCAGGAGCTGTTCTTCTACTCGGCTGAGGATGCGGCCGAGGACGACTCGCTTCTCGACGGTGAATTGCTCGATCTCGAGCCCGTTCTCCGTGACGCGGTGGTGCTCACACTGCCGCTGAGCCCGCTCTGCAGTGAAGACTGCGCCGGGCTCTGCACGGATTGCGGGATCAGGCTGGCTGACGCCGAGCCCGGTCACAAGCACGAGGTCATCGACGCCCGCTGGGCCAAGCTGCAGGGTTTGGTACCGGAACATAACAACGATCAGGAGAGCTGACGTGGCTGTCCCCAAGCGCAAGATGTCGCGGAGCAACACTCGCTCCCGCCGGTCGCAGTGGAAGGCCGCCGCGGTCTCGCTCGTGAGCTGCCCCCAGTGCCGCTCGCCGAAGCGTCCGCACATGGCGTGCCCCACCTGCGGCACCTACAACCGCCGTCAGGTGATCGAGCCCTCCGCCTGATCGCAGTCTGACTGACGGATGCCGGTCGGGGGCCTTCCGCCCCCGGCCGGCGTCACCGTCTCCACCCGATGCGATGGCGGTCCGTCCGCGGTCGTGGTGGACGCCGGGGTTCGCGGCTGCGCGTGCCCTCCCGGCGCCCACCACGTCTTCGGAGTATCGGGCGTTTCCTCTTCCTCTTCCTCGCCATCGCGGATTCCATCGATCGCTGTGCGAGGAGAAGATGTGGCAACGACCGTGAAGCCCGTGGCCGTCGAGATCGCGAGGGACGAGCTGGAGCGGCTGCTGGCCGTACAGCTGGACCTGGGGATCCTGGAGCGGGCGCTGACCCACCGCTCCTACGCCTACGAGAACGGCGGCCTGCCGACCAACGAGCGCCTGGAGTTCCTCGGCGACTCGGTGCTCGGCCTGGTGGTCACCGACACGCTCTACCGCAACCACCCCGACCTGCCCGAGGGCCAGCTGGCCAAGCTGCGGGCCGCGGTGGTCAACATGCGTGCCCTCGCCGACGTGGCCCGCAACCTGGGCCTGGGGCGCTTCCTGCGGCTCGGCCGGGGCGAGGAGGGCACCGGGGGGCGTGACAAGTCCTCGATCCTGGCCGACACCCTCGAGGCCCTGATCGGCTCGGTCTACGTCGACAAGGGCCTGGACGAGTCCTTCCGCGTCGTCCACCTGCTCTTCGACGCGCTCATCACCCGCTCGGCCTCGCTGGGCGCGGGGCTCGACTGGAAGACCTCCCTGCAGGAGCTGACCGCCTCCGAGTCGCTCGGCGTGCCGGAGTACCACGTCGAGGAGAGCGGCCCCGACCACGCCAAGTCCTTCACCGCCGTGGTCCGCCTCGGCGGCGAGGAGTACGGCTCGGGCTCCGGCCGTTCGAAGAAGGAAGCCGAGCAGCAGGCCGCCGAGGCGGCGTGGAACCGCATCAGGAACGCCCAGAACGAGCGGGCCGCCCAGGACGGGCACCGGACCGCGAACGGCCGTGAGACGGCTCAGGACGGGCGCGAGGCCGGCTGACCCTCCGGGGAGGAGAACCGGTCGCCCGCCCCGGAGAGGCGAGCCGGAGAGGAGAGGACGCATGCCTGAGCTGCCCGAGGTCGAGGTCGTCAGGCGGGGGCTGGAGCGCTGGGTGTCCGGGCGGACCGTCGCCCGCGCCGAGGTGCTGCACCCCCGGGCGATCCGGCGGCACGTCCCCGGCGCGGAGGAGTTCGCCTCCCGCCTCCGGGGCCGCGTGATCGGTCCCGCCGAGCGGCGGGGGAAATATCTCTGGCTCCCGCTGGACGGCGCCGAGGCGATCCTGGCGCACCTGGGGATGAGCGGCCAGCTGCTGGTGGTCGAGCCGGACTCCCCCCTGGAGAGGCACCTGCGGGTCCGGCTGAGCTTCACCGACGGCGGCCCCGAGCTGCGCTTCGTCGATCAGCGGACCTTCGGCCACGTGCTGGTCACCCCGCTGGCGCACGCCGTCGGCCGGCCGGTGCCCGAGCCGATCACCCATATCGCGGCCGATCCGTTCGAGGAGCACTTCGACGCCGAGGCGTTCGCCCGGCGGCTGCGGGCCCGGCAGACCGAGGTCAAGCGGGCGCTGCTGGACCAGTCGCTGATCAGCGGGGTGGGCAACATCTACGCCGACGAGGCGCTCTGGCGGGCCCGGCTGCACGGTGCGCGGTCCACGGCGGCGCTGACCCGGCCGAAGGTCGCCGAGCTGCTGGACGCCGCCCGGGAGGTGATGACCGCGGCCCTGGCGGAGGGCGGCACATCTTTCGACAGTCTCTACGTGAATGTCAATGGGGAGAGCGGTTACTTCGAGCGGTCGCTCTCCGTGTACGGCAGGCGCGACCGGCCCTGCTCGCGGTGCGGATCCCCGATCGTCCGGGAGTCGTTCATGAACCGCTCCTCCTACAGCTGCCCGGGCTGCCAGCCCCGGCCGCGAGCTCCGCGAGCTCCGCGGGCTCCGCGAGCCCTCCGGGCCCCAAGGGAGGCCGGTCCATGACGGACGTGCGGCTGACCGCCTGGGTCAGGGGGCGGGTCCAGGGGGTGGGTTTCCGCTGGTGGACGCGGGCGCGGGCGCTGGAGCTCGGCCTGGTCGGCTGGGCGCGGAACACCGCCGACGGCCGGGTGGAAGTGGTGGCCGAAGGCCCCAGGGAGGCCGCCGCCGGGCTCCTGGAGTCGCTGCGGGGTTGCGCGACTCCCGGCAAGGTCGATGGAGTTGTAGAGCGCTGGAGCGAAGCTAAAGGTGATTTGGTGGGGTTTGTCGAGCGCTAGCTCTTCCCTTAAACTGTCACATAAGGTATATTTAGTCGTCGAGAGTGCCCACTGGTGCATCCAAGCGGAGTGTTCAACTTGACCGTCTCCCTCACCGGTGCGACTCTTGATAAGAACTACGCGCACCCCTCCCGCGGCAAGAAGTGCGCGAACCAGTCTGGTCACTCAGCGTGGAGGACCCTTTACCATGGCGAAGGCTCTACTCGGCCACGTCGGCGGTCCCGACCCTCGGATGGTCTCGGAAATGCGCCGGCTTCAGCAGCGCATCCGTGATCTGGAGGCAGAGCTCACCCGGCTCCAGGCCCAGAACGACGAGCTCACGGGAAACAACCGTGAAGAGACGTTCCGCCTGCAGGATCGCGAGCCGGCTCTCACCTGAGCCCTGTTCCCTCGTCGGCCCCTCGCTCGCTGCGCGGCGCGGGGACAGGAGCGGGCTTCCATCGGAAAGCCGGTGTGGAAACACCTTGTCCAGGGACGCCTTCACCGGGCGTCCCTTGTCATTTCCCTACCCTGAGGCCGTGGGTTCGGCCATCGGCCTCCGGGTGAGGGGCCACCCCGTGGCCTCCCGGGCGAACCTCGGCCTCATCTCACTCCCGCGTCACAGCCGCCTCACGCGCCCATGTGACGCGCCAGGAAGTTCAGCTGGTCCGGCAGGACCCGGCGGTGGTAGGCCGGGTCGTGGCACCCTCCGGCGATCCCGCCCTCGGCCGTCGCGCCCAGCGCCCGCAGTCCTTTGAGCATCGTCTCCGTCTGGGGCGCCCAGCTGTCGCGGTCGCCGCAGTCCAGCCAGACCGGGATGTCCAGCAGCTCGCCCAGCGGGGCCTGCCCCGCGGTGACGGCCGGCGCCGACGCCCCGACCGCGGCGACCCTCTCCTTGCCCAGCCCGGCGGCTATCCTCAGCGCCCCCGCGCCTCCGGCGGCCCAGCCCAGCAGCCCGATCCTGCGGACGTCCAGGCCGCAGCCGTACAGGTAGGGCAGGAGCGCGCCGCCGAGATCGGCGGAGGGCCAGTCGTCGACGGAGGCGACCGCGAAGCGCGCGCCGCCGGCCGCCAGATAGCGGTCCACCGCGTAGAGGCCGAACGGGGTCAGCGCGTCGCCCCCGGTGTCCTGCAGCAGGATCACCACGGGGAGCCTGCCCCGCGCCCCGGGCGGGAGCCCGATGACCACCCGGCGGCCGTCCATCGTGCCGCTCTGGCGGCTGCCGGGGGTGCTCTCCGGGGGATCGGGCAGCGCGCCGCACTTGATCTGCCCGTAGGCGTCCCGCAGGCCGTCCGGTCCGAGCAGCAGGGAGAGCCCGCCGAGACCCGCCAGGGCCAGGCCTCCGCTCACCAGAAAACTTCTTCGAATAAGCTGATTTTTCCCACTTCGGGAGGGTTGTGGAACAAGCCCCTCGCCGCGTTCCGCATCCATGCAGGGCACCCTAGGCCGTGCGCGGGCGGGCGCGGGCGAAGAACGGTAGTCTTCCCCGACAAGGGCGTGCCGGTGACCCGATCCGGACGCCGGTCGCCGCCCCGAGCCGTGGCGCGCCGCGCCACCACGGGTCCGAGGGAGAGCACCGGCGCCGGTGCGGGCGGCTCGCACGACGGCCAGGGGACGAGGGGGTTCGCGATGTACTTGAAGACCCTCACCCTGCGCGGCTTCAAGTCCTTCGCCTCGGCGACCACCCTGCGCTTCGAACCGGGCATCACCGCCGTCGTCGGCCCCAACGGCTCCGGCAAGTCCAACGTGGTCGACGCCCTGGCCTGGGTCATGGGCGAGCACAGCGCCAAATCCCTGCGCGGCGGCAAGATGGAGGACGTCATCTTCGCCGGCACCTCCTCGCGGGCCCCGCTGGGCCGCGCCGAGGTCACGCTCACCATCGACAACTCCGACGGCGCCCTCCCGATCGACTACACCGAGGTCACGATCAGCCGCCTGATGTTCCGGGGCGGCCAGAGCGAATACGCCATCAACGGCGACACCTGCCGCCTGCTCGACATCCAGGAGCTGCTGTCCGACTCCGGCATCGGCCGCGAGATGCACGTCATCGTCGGCCAGGGCCAGCTCGACCAGGTGCTGCACGCCGGCCCGGAAGACCGCCGGTCGTTCATCGAGGAGGCCGCCGGGGTCCTGAAGCACCGCAAGCGCAAGGAGAAGGCGCTGCGGAAGCTGGACGCCATGCAGGCCAACCTGACCCGCGTCCAGGACCTCGTCACCGAGTTGCGCCGCCAGCTCAAGCCGCTGGGCCGGCAGGCCGAGATCGCCCGCAAGGCCGCCGTCATCCAGGCCGACCTCCGCGACGCCCGGCTGCGCCTTCTGGCCGACGACGTGCTCACGCTGCGGACCGCCCTGGAGCGTGAGGCCGCCGACGAGGCCGCCGTCCTGGCCCGCCGCAGGGCGGTCGAGGAGGAGCTGGAGCGGAGCCAGCACGGCGAGGCGGAGCTGGAGGCCGCCGAGGCCGAGGCCCAGCCGCGCCTGACCGCCGCGCAGGAGGCCTACTTCCGCCTGTCCTCGCTCCGCGAGCGGCTGCGCGGCCTGGCCGGGCTGGCCGCCGAGCGGCGCAGGAACGCCGCCGACGCCGCCGTGGAGCGGCGCGGGCGCGACCCCGAGGACTACGAGCGCGAGGCCGAGGAGGTCCGCGAGCAGGAACAGGTGCTGGAGGAACTGCTGGCCGGGGAGCGCGAGACGCTCGCCCACGCGGTGGCCCGGCGCAGCGAGGCCGAGAGCGCGCTCGCGGCCGAGGAGCGGAGGCTGTCCGCCGAGGCCAGGGCCGCCGCCGACCGCCGTGAGGGGCTCGCCCGGCTCCGGGGTCAGGCCGGCGCGGTGCGCAGCCGCGCGGAGGCCGCCGAGGAGGAGATCGGCCGGCTGGCCCGCTCCCTGGCCGCGGCCGAGCAGCGGGCCGGGCGCGCCGAGGCGGAGCACGCCGCCCAGGAGCTGGCGGAGCCGGACGGCGACCCCGTCCTGGCGGAGGAGCTGGAGATCGCCCTGGCGGCCGTGGACTCCGCCCGGCAGGCCGTGGAGGCGGCCAAGGCGGTGGTGGAGGAGGCCAAGGGCGCCGTCGCCGGCCCGAACGCCGCGCTGGGCGCGGCCCGGGCTGCCCTGTCCGCCGCGCGCGCGGCGGATCAGAAGGCGCAGCGCCAGGTCGCCGCCCTGGAGGCCCGGTTCGAGGCGCTGCAGCTGGGCCTGTCCAGGGGCGCGGACGGCGGGGCCGCGCTCCTGGCCGCCGACGGCGGGACCGTCACCGGCGTGCTCGGCCCGGTCGCGGCCATGATGTCCGTACGGCCCGGCGCCGAGGCCGCCGTCGCCGCCGTGCTCGGCGCCGCCGCCGAGGCGGTCGCGGTCGAGTCCCTGCAGAGCGCGGTGGACGCGGTGGAGTTCCTGCGGGCGCGCGAGGGCGGCCGGGCGGACCTGGTCATCTCCGCCGCGAGCCCGCCGCCCCCGCCCGGCCCCGTCCCGGTCCCCGGCGCCGAGTGGGCGGCCGACCTGGTGACCGTCCCGGCCGAGCTGCGGGCGGCCGCCGCGCGCCTGCTCGCCGGGGTTCTGGTCGTCGACGATCTCCAGGCCGCCAGGAAGGTCGTGGAGCAGTGGCCGGAGCTGCGGGCCGTCACCCGCTCCGGTGATCTCATCGCCGACCACGCCGCCGCGGGCGGCGGGAGCGCGGGCGGCTCGGCCATCCAGATGCGGGCCGCGCTCGACGAGGCCGTCGCCGATCTGGAGCAGGCCCGCCGCGCCGCCGAAGAGGCCGCGGTGGTCATGGGGGAGGCGGCGCGGGCCGAGGGCGAGGCCCAGCTCGCCGTGGAGGCCGCCCAGGCCGGGGTGGGCGAGGCCCAGACCGGCGTGCAGACCGCCCAGGGCGGGGTCAACGCGGCCCAGGCCGCGCTGGACGCGGTCCGGGCCCGCCAGCGCGACGCCGACCAGCGCATCGCCGCGGCCACGCGGCGGCTCGCCCAGCTCGGCGCGGCGGCCACGGCCGCCAGGGACGAATGCGCGCGGCTGGCCGAGGGCGTGCGGGCCGCCGAGGAGGCGCGCGGGCGGAGCCTGGCCGAGCTGGCGGAGCTGCAGGAGCGGCTCGCCGCCGCGGAGCGCGCCGGGGAGCTGGAGGCCGAGCCCACCACCGAGATCCGTGACGAGCTCGCCGAGGTCTGCGCGGCGGCCCGGCAGGACGAGATGGAGGCCCGCCTGGCCGTGCGCACGGCCGAGGAGCGGGTCAAGGGCATCGCGGGCCGGGCCGACGCCCTGACGCGCGCGGCGGAGCGCGAGCGCGAGGAGCGGGCCAGGGCCGCCCGGCTGCGCGAGCGCCGGCGCAGGCAGGCGCGGGTGGCCGAGGCGGTCCTGCGGGGCGCGGAGGCGGCCCAGCGCGCGCTGGAGACCTCGCTCGCCAGGGCCGCCGCCGAGCGCGACGAGGCCGAGCAGGAGCGCGGGCGCATCGACGCCGCGCTCAAGGCCATGCGCCTGAAGGTCCGCGAGCTCTCCGCGGAGCTGGACAAGCTGGTCAACCGGGCGCACGGCAGCGAGGTGGCCAGGACCGAGCAGCGGCTCCGCCTGGAGCAGCTCCAGGCCCGCGCCGTCGAGGAGTACGGCGTCGAGCCCGAGATCCTCATCGCCGAGTACGGCCCGGCCGAGCCCGTGCCGGCGCTGGACGGCGAGCCGGTGCCGTACGTCCGCGCCGAGCAGGAGAAGCGCGCCCGGGCGGCCGAGCGGCAGATGGCGCAGCTCGGCAAGGTCAACCCGCTCGCGCTGGAGGAGTTCGCGGCGCTGGAGGAGCGTCACGCGTTCCTGACCTCGCAGCTGGAGGACCTCAAGAAGACCCGCCGCGACCTGCTCCTCGTGGTCAAGGAGGTGGACGACCGGGTCGAGCAGGTGTTCGCCGCCGCCTACGAGGACGTCGCCAGGGAGTTCCAGACGATCTTCTCCAGGGTGTTCCCGGGCGGCGAGGGCCGGCTGGTGCTCACCGACCCCGAGAACATGCTGACCACCGGCGTCGAGGTC
The DNA here is from genome assembly GCF_016863135.1 of Planobispora longispora. Taxonomy (GTDB): domain Bacteria; phylum Actinomycetota; class Actinomycetes; order Streptosporangiales; family Streptosporangiaceae; genus Planobispora; species Planobispora longispora. Next base: position 36,345 of record NZ_BOOH01000042.1, on the reverse strand, counting down.
GAGGCCCGGCCGCCGGGCAAGAAGGTCAAGCGGCTCTCGCTGCTGTCGGGCGGCGAGCGCTCGCTGACCGCGGTGGCGTTCCTGGTGTCCATCTTCAAGGCGCGGCCCTCGCCGTTCTACGTGATGGACGAGGTCGAGGCCGCTCTGGACGACACCAACACCCAGCGGCTGCTGACCCTCTTCGAGGAGCTCCGGCAGACCTCGCAGATCATCATCATCACCCACCAGAAGCGCACGATGGAGATCGCCGACGCCCTGTACGGCGTGTCGATGCGGGGTGACGGCGTCAGCCAGGTCATCAGCCAGCGCCTGAGAGAAAGCGTCTGAGAGAACACGGGCCCGCCTGACCTGCAGAAGGTCGGACTATGGCCTGCTGTCTGGAAAACTAGGCGCTTGTGGAGAGCTATCTCGGCCTAATCGTGATCATCGCCGTCGCCGTCCTGCTCGCGGCGGGAGGCATGTTCCTGCTGGTCCGGCAGGGCAGGAAGGCGGTCCCGCCGCCGCCCCCGCCGCCCGAGGTCCGGCCGGTCCCCGAGGCGGAGCGGGAGGCGCCGCCGAGCGGGACCGTCCGCGAGGACGAGGCGGCGACGACCACCGTCCCGCCCCCCGCCCGGCCGATCGAGGTCCCGGTCGCCCCGGAGATCGAGGTCCCGCCGCCGTCCGCCGGCCGGATGGTGCGGCTGCGCGCCCGGCTGGCCCGCTCGCAGACCACCCTCGGCAAGGGCCTGCTGGAGCTGCTCTCCCGCGACCGCCTCGACGACGACGTCTGGGACGAGATCGAGGAGACGCTGATCGGCGCCGACGTCGGCGTGGCCCCGACCCAGGTGATGGTCGAGGAGCTGCGCACGCGCGTGAAGGTGCTGGGCAGCCGGTCCCCCGGTGAGGTGCGCGGCCTGCTGCGCGAGCAGCTGCTCAACCAGATCGGCACCGACACCGACCGCACCCTGCACGTCGCCAAGCACGGCGAGCGGCCGGCGGTGGTGCTCGTGGTCGGCGTCAACGGCACGGGCAAGACCACCACCACCGGCAAGCTGGCCCGCTCGCTGGTGGGCGACGGCAAGCACGTCGTGCTCGGCGCGGCCGACACCTTCCGCGCCGCCGCCGCGGACCAGCTCCAGACCTGGGGCGACCGGGTGGGCGCCGAGGTCGTGCGCGGCCCGGAGGGCGGCGACCCCGCCTCCGTGGCCTTCGACGCCGTGGCCAAGGGCATGGATGTCAAGGCCGACGTCGTGATCGTGGACACCGCGGGCCGCCTGCACACCAAGACCGGCCTGATGGACGAGCTCGGCAAGGTCAAGCGCGTCATCGAGAAGAAGGCCACGGTGGACGAGGTCCTGCTCGTCCTGGACGCCACCACCGGGCAGAACGGCATGCGCCAGGCGCAGGTGTTCGCCGAGGTCGTCAACATCACCGGCATCGCCCTGACCAAGCTCGACGGCACGGCCAAGGGCGGCATCGTGATCTCCGTCCAGCGTGAGCTGGGCGTCCCGGTCAAGCTCGTCGGCCTCGGCGAGGGCCCCGACGATCTGGCCCCCTTCGACCCGGAGGTCTTCGTCGACGCCCTGCTCGGCGACTGATCCTCCCTCGCGGGTTCCGCGCCCGGGAAGCGCCCCTCGTCGGGGGGCGCTTCTTTTTGTGTGCATGATCCGAAAATGCCTTTATCCAATATCTGCCATATCCGGAATATTCGTAAAAATTATGTTCCAATTGATTTCAGAGGTGGAGTTCCCCTCGGCCGTCTGATCGGAAAGGGTGGGCAGTGAAGAAGGTCATCGTTCACAAGCCCGGGACCGTGCAGCTCAAGGGGCAGGCCAGCCCTCGGCACACCGGCGGTTGATCGGCGAGGGACCGGTGTCGGGGAAACGGTGCCGGTCTCTTCCGCGGAAAATGGCCGGTGCCCACCGTGCCGGACGCCGGTCTCGTCTTTCCGTCACGCCTTGGTCAATCCCGCCGCACTTCTCCGGCTCCGCCCCTTCTCTTCACCGCCGCCACATTCTTCGCTTCCGTCACGCCTGTCCGCCTCCGTCCGCCAGCCGGGCGGCCCGGCCGTTCAGGTAACGCCGCTGCGGGAGGCCGGTCGCCCGCCGGGCCGCCGCCAGATAGCACTCGCGCGCCGCCGGGCGGTCGCCGGCCATCTCCAGCAGGTGCGCGCGGACCGCGTGGAGCCGGTGGTCCTCGGCGATCCGCCCGTCGGCCGCGAGCTCGTCGAGCACGCCGAGCCCCACACGCGGCCCGCGGGCCATGGCCACCGCCACGGCGTGGTTCAGCGCCACCACGGGGTTGTCGGAGATCCGCATCAGCAGCTCGTACAGCGCCGTGATCTGCGGCCAGTCGGTCGCCTCGGCGCTGGGCGCCTCGTCGTGGAGCGCGGCGATCGCCGCCTGGAGCTGGTACGGGCCCGCCGCGCCCCGGGCGAGCGCGCCGGTGACGAGCGCCACGCCCTCGGCGATGTGCTCGGCGTTCCACCGGCTCCGGTCCTGCTCGGCCATCGGGATCAGGGCGCCGTCCGGCCCGGTGCGCGCGGGCCGGCGCGCGTCGGTGAGCAGCATCAGCGCGAGCAGCCCCGCCACCTCGCCGTCGCCGGGCAGCAGCCGGTGGACGATCCGGGTCAGCCGGATGGCCTCGGCGGACAGCTCGGCGCGCTGGAGGTCCGGGCCCGACGTGCTGGCGTAGCCCTCGTTGAAGATCAGGTAGAGCACGTGGAGGACCGCGCCGAGCCGCTCGTCGCGGTCCGGGCCGGAGGGCAGGCCGAACGGGATGCCGCTGTCCTTGACGCTCTGCTTGGCCCGGCTGATGCGCCGGGTCATGGTCGCCTCCGGCACCAGGAAGGCGCGGGCGATCTCCGCGGTGGTCAGGCCGCCGACCGCCCGCAGGGTGAGCGCGATCTGCGAGGCGGGCGAGAGCGCGGGGTGGCAGCACATGAACAGCAGGATGAGCGTGTCGTCGGCCTCCGGCGCGGCCAGATCGGCGGCCGGCGCCGACCACCGGTCGGCCGGCGTCCACCGGGCGACGGCCTCCTCACGCTCCCGGCGGGCCTGCAGGCTGCGGAGCAGGTCGGTCAGCCGGCGCGAGGCGACCTTGATCAGCCAGGCCCGGGGGTCGTCCGGGACGCCCTCGCCGGGCCACTGCGTCGCGGCCGCGAGGAGCGCCTCCTGCACGGCGTCCTCGGCGGTGTCGAAGTTCCCGTACCGCCGGACCAGCGCCCCGAGGACCTGCGGCGCCAGCAGGCGCAGCAGGTCCTCGACGCGGTCATCCGCCACGGCGGCCGGTCACACCGTCAGCTCGTCGACGCCGTCGGCGATCGGGCGCACGTCCACGTACCATTCGCGGCCGAGATCCGCCCCCGCCGGGTGCGGGGTCTCGGCCAGGCGCGCGGCGATCTCGGTCGCCCGGTCGAAGCTCGCGCACTCGACGATCGTGTAGCCGGCGAGGACCTCCTGGGTCTCGGCGTACGGCCCGTCGGTGACGACGGGGACCCCGTCCCGCAGCCGGATCCTCCTGGCGTGCACGGGCGCGCTCAGGCCCTGGGCGTCGACGAACTCCCCGGACTCGACCAGCTCCTTGTTCCACGCCTCCATGAAGGCGTGCATGGCCGCCATGTCCTCGGGGGACCAGGTGACCGTGTCGGTGGGCCTGCCGGAAATCATGTCGTAGTCCCGCTGCGAGCCGTACATCAAGATCATGTACTTCACGGCTCTCCCCTTTCTCCGTCGGCGCCCTTCCGGCGCCGCTCACCGGGGACGTCGGAGCCGCGGGCCCGTACCGGACATCCCCCGGCGGACGGATTTCACATTCTCCGGCGGGGGCCGTACGGGATCAAGGGAACGCGCCCGCGGACACGGCGGAGGACGGGCGGGTCCGCGCCGCGAGCCGCGGAACCCTCAGTGGCGGACGCCGATGGGGACGACGAGGGGGGTGCCCGCCACCGGGTCCTCGATGACCTTGGCGTCGAGGTCGAAGACCTCCGACAGCAGGGACTCGGTGAGGACCTCGGCCGGGGTGCCGGCGGCGATGACCTCGCCGCCGCGCATGGCGACCAGGCGGTCGGCGTAGCGGGCGGCGAGGTTGAGGTCGTGCAGGACCATCACCACGGTCCGGCCCAGCTCGCCGTGGAGCCTGCGGACCAGTTCCAGGACCTCGACCTGGTGGGCCAGGTCGAGGAAGGTCGTCGGCTCGTCGAGCAGGAGCAGGTCGGTCCCCTGGGCGAGCGCCATCGAGATCCACGCGCGCTGGCGCTGGCCGCCGGAGAGCTCGTCCAGCGGGCGCTCGCCCAAGTCGAGCAGGCCGGTCATGGACAGCGCCTCGCTGACCGCCGACTCGTCGTCGGAGGACCACTGCCGGTACCAGGTCTGGTGCGGGTGCCGCCCCCGGGCCACCAGGTCGGCCACCGTCAGCCCCTCCGGGGCCGTCGGCGCCTGCGGGAGCACCCCCAGGACCTTGGCGACCTCCTTGGTGGGCATGCGGTCGATGCGCTTGCCGTCCAGCAGCACCTCCCCGCCCGAAGGCTTGAGCAGCCGCCCCAGGGCCCGCAGGAGCGTGGACTTCCCGCAGCCGTTCGGGCCGATGATCGTGGTCACCGTCCCGGCCTCGATCCCGAGATCGAGGCCGTCGACGATGATCCGATCGCCGTACCCGAGCTTGACGTCAACGGCCTGCAACCTCATGAACGCACCTCTCTGCGCGCGCGGACGAGAAGATAGATCAGATAGGGGGCGCCGAGGACCGCGGTGACCACGCCCACGGGAAGCTCGACGGGGCTGAAGACGGTCCGCGCGGCCAGGTCGGCGGCGCTGGTCAGGAACGCGCCGGCCAGGGCGGAGACCAGCAGCGGGGGCTGGGACACCCCGGCCAGGCGCAGCGCGATCTGCGGGGCGGCCAGGGCGACGAAGGCGATGGGCCCGGCCGAGGCGGTGGCCACGGCGGCGAGCAGGACGGCGGCGAGGATCATCAGGCCGCGGGCGAGGTTCGTCCGCACGCCCAGGCCGGTCACGGTGTCGTCGCCGAAGCGCAGCGCGCCGAGGGAGCGGGTGCCGAGCAGGGCCGGCGGGACGAGGACCGCCAGCGCCAGCGCGGTCGGGTGGACGTGCTCCCAGCCCCGGCCGTTGAGCGAGCCGCTGATCCAGACCATGGCCCGGCTGCTGTCGTTGACGTCGCCGAGGGTCAGCAGCCAGTACTTCACGTTGGTGAACACGGCCGTGACGCCGATGCCGACCAGGACCAGGCGGTAGCCGTCCAGCCCGCGGCGCCAGGCCAGGAGATAGACGGCCAGCGCCCCGGCCAGGCCGCCGCCCACGGCCAGCAGCGGGATGCCGACCTCGACCAGGGCGCCGCTCGGGCCGCCGTGCGCGCTCCCGGCGGCCACGATGGCCGCGACCACGAGCACGCTGGCGCCGCTGGTCACGCCGAGGATGTCGGGGCTGGCCAGCGGGTTGCGGGCGATGGCCTGGGTGATCGCGCCGGCCAGCGCGAGCGCCGCGCCGACCAGGGCGCCGGTCAGCGCGCGGGGCAGGCGCAGCTCCATCACCACGAAGTGGTTCGGCCCGTCGTCGGTGATCGCCTGGAGGACCTCGACGACCGTCATCGGGATGTCGCCGATGCGCATGCCGAGGGCCGTCATCAGTGCCACGGCCGCCAGCAGGAGCAGGGCGATGGCGGCCGGGCGCAGCCGGAGCAACCACGAGACGGGGCCGACGCGCAGCGGCCGCTCGTGCGGGAGCCGCACCGGGGCCGGGGGGTGGGACAGGGGAGTCACAGGCGGATCGGCTTCCTACGGCGGACCAGGGCGATGAAGAAGGGCGCGCCCAGCATGGCCAGCACGACGCCGACCTCCAGCTCGCCGGGGCGGGCGACGACGCGGCCGACCACGTCGGCCAGGAGCAGGGCGCAGGCGCCGAGCAGTCCGGAGTACGGCAGCAGCCAGCGGTGGTCCGGCCCGGAGAGCGGGCGGGCCAGGTGCGGGACCATCAGGCCGAGGAAGGAGAGCGCGCCGCAGGCCGCCACCGAGGCGCCGCTGAGCAGGGTGATCGCGGCGACGCCGACGGTCCGGGTCAGGGTGACGTTCTGGCCGAGGGCGCGGGCGACGTCCTCGCCGAGCGAGAGCGCGTTCAGCGCGGGGGCGTTGACCAGCGCCAGGACGAGGCCGGCGGCGATGAACGGCAGCACCTGCCAGGCGATCTCGGAGCCCCGCGCGGCGATGGAGCCCGACTGCCAGAACCGGAAGACGTCCATGGCCTGCTCGTCCATGAGGACCATGGTCGAGGTGAGGGCGTACAGGAACGCGCTGACCGCGGTGCCCGCGAGGGCGAGGGTGACCGGGGTGGGGCCGCCGCGGCCGCCGACCATGCCGAGGGCGAAGACGCCCACGCTGGCGATCAGCGCTCCGGCGAGGCCGAACCAGATGTAGCCGTACAGGCCGGTGACGCCGAGGACCAGGATGCTGAGCACCATCGCGAACGCCGCGCCCTGGGTGACGCCGAGCAGACCCGGGTCGGCCAGCGGGTTGCGGGTGTGGCCCTGCATGAGCGCGCCCGCGACGCCGAGCGCGATCCCCGCCATGATCCCGATCGCGGTCCTGGGAAGGCGCAGCGACTGGATGACGATGTCGTTCTCGGTCCCGGACGGATCGGTCAGCCCGTGCCAGACGTCGGCCGGGGAGATCGGCTTGGCGCCGACGGCGATGCTCAGCGCGACGGCCGCCGCGAGCGTCGCGAACAGGGCCGTGAGCACGAGGAGGCGGCGCCGGCGAACCGTGCGCACGCCGCCGGCCGACGGCGGCCGCGCCACGGTCATCGCTGTGCTCACTGAGTTCCTCTCGTTCGCCGGACCCCGTCCGAGTATGACAGGTTAGGTATGGCTAATCTTAATTAGGTTAGTCTTGCCTTACTGAGAGGATCCCTGATGAGAGCGTTGCGCGCCCTGACTGTGGGCGTGGCGGGAGCCGCACTGTCCCTCGGCCTCGTCGCCTGTGGGTCGAGCACCTCCGGCACCACGGCCGCCACCGACAGCGCGTCCCCGGCTCCGGCGGCGAGCGACGCAGGGGGGAACACGGCGGCCTACCCGCGCACGATCAAGCACGCGATGGGCGAGACGCAGATCCCCGCCCAGCCCAAGCGGGTCGTCGCCCTCGACCAGAGCTTCGTCGACGCGGTGCTCACGCTGGACACCGAGGTCGTCGGCTACACCGTCTACCGGGGGATCGACGAGAAGCTCCCCGAGTACCTGGCCCCGGTCATGGATCAGGCCCAGAACATCAAGGTGGTCGGCACGCTGGAGGCGCCGAGCCTGGAGCAGATCATCGCGCTCAAGCCCGACCTGATCGTCTCGGCCAAGATCCGTCACGAGGCGCTGTACGACAAGCTCACCCAGATCGCGCCCACCGTGTTCAGCGAGACCACCGGCGCCATCTGGAAGGACAACCTCCGCCTGGTGGGACAGGCCCTGGGCAAGGAGGAGCTCGCCGGCGAGCGGATCAAGGCCTACGAGGAGCGCGCCGCCAAGATCGGCGCGGCCGTCAAGGAGAAGCAGGGCGAGATGCCCACGGTCTCCGTCGCGCGCTTCACCAACGAGCCGACCGTCCGCCTGTACGTGGAGAACTCCTACTCCGGCCTGGTGCTCAAGGACGTCGGCTTCCCGCGCCCCGAGGGCCAGCCGAGCACCACTGAGACGATCATGGTGCCGATCAGCGAGGAGAACATCCCGCAGCTCGACGCCGACCACATCTTCGTCGTGTCCTACCCGGACCCGGAGATCGAGGCCGTCCAGAAGCGGTTCCAGTCCAACCCGCTCTGGGGCAAGCTCAAGGGCGAGCAGCACGTGGTCGACGACGTCACCTGGATGAGCGCCGTCGGCATCCAGGGCGCGCACGTCATGCTCGACGACCTGGCGAAGATGTTCGAGGTCGACCCGGCCAAGGCGTCCTGACCCTTCCTCTCCCCGCACGGGGTCCCGCGCGGGTTCCCGTGCGGGGAGAGGCGCAGGGGTCAGGGGCGGGTCAGGAAGGCGCGGAACTCCTCCAGGTGGGGGCCGATGTCGAGGCCGCGCTCGGCGAGCCAGGCGTCATCATCGTAGGTGCAGCGGTAGCGCTCGCCGCCGTCGCAGATCAGCGTCACCACGCTGCCGTGCTCGCCGGCCTCGCGCATCTCCCCGATGAGCTGTACGGCCGCCGCCACGTTCGTGCCCGTGGAGCCGCCGACGTGCCGGCCGGTGACCTCGCGGACCCAGCGCATCGCGGCGATGGAGCGGGCGTCGGGGACCTGGACCATGCGGTCGATGACGGTGGGCAGGAAGGACGGCTCCACCCGGGGACGGCCGATGCCCTCGATGCGGGAGCCGGGGGCGGTGACGGCGTCGTCGCCCGAGCACCAGGCGGGGTAGAAGGCGGAGCCCTCGGGGTCCACCACGGCCAGCCGGGTGGGGTGGCGGCGGTAGCGGATGTAGCGGCCGATGGTGGAGGAGGTGCCGCCGGTCCCGGCGCCCACCACGATCCAGGCCGGCTCGGGGTGGGGCTCCAGCGCCATCTGGCTGAAGATGCTCTCGGCGATGTTGTTGTTGCCGCGCCAGTCGGTCGCCCGCTCGGCGTAGGTGAACTGGTCCATGAAGTGCCCGCCGGTCTCCTCGGCGAGCCTGTGGGACTCGGAGTAGATCGCCGCGGGGTCGTCCACGAGGTGGCACTTGCCGCCGTAGAACTCGATCAGAGCGATCTTCTCGGGCGAGGTCGAGGCGGGCATCACCGCGATGAACGGCAGTCCGAGCAGCCGGGCGAAGTAGGCCTCGCTCACGGCGGTCGAGCCGCTGGAGGCCTCCACCACCGTGGTCGCGGGGCCGATCCAGCCGTTGGCCAGGCCGTACAGGAACAGGGAGCGTGCCAGGCGGTGCTTGAGTGAACCGGTGGGGTGGACTGACTCGTCTTTCAGATAGAGGTTTACGCCCCACCTCGCGGGCAGCGGAAAGACGTGGAGATGGGTGTCGCAACTGCGGTTGGCGTCGGCTTCGACCCGGCGGATGGCCTCGGCCGTCCAGTCCCGGGTCGCGGGGTCGTGTCGGTCCACGTAGTACATGACGCCCAAGCTATCCCCACCTGCGTATATGTGAGGATGAGCACATCTCCCGGCGAATCAAGTAAAGGGTGTTACCCTATTGAGACTTGGCCGACCGTAGGGCGTGTCACTTCCGCTCACGAAACGGTCACGAATAGGCCTCTCATCCGGGCGGAACTCTTAACGGCTCTCTTACGAAGCCGATGGGAGCATCAGCAAGACTGCCGGAAAGGGTGCACCACACCCGTGCTCGGCGTTACCGGGGGAAAGTAACAAGGGGGATGACATGATCACGATGACCGAGGAGCAGCGCCAGAGCTGGTTCGAACGCGACGTCGTACCGGTGACTGGGCAGCTCTACGCGTCCGCCATGCGTCTGACCCGTAATCCCGCCGACGCCGAGGACCTGGTCCAGGAGACGGTCACCAAGGCCTTCACCTCCTACCACCAGTTCCGCGAGGGCACGAACCTCAAGGCCTGGCTGCACCGCATCCTGACCAACAACTTCATCAACGAGTACCGCAAGAAGCAGCGCTCGCCCAAGCTCTCGGCCGCTGAGGACATCGAGGACTGGCAGCTGGCCGCCGCCGAGTCCCACACCTCCACCGGCTTGAAGTCCGCCGAGACGGAGGCGCTGGAGCAGCTGCCGGACAGCGTCGTGATGAACGCCCTGCGCTCGTTGCCGGAGGACTTCCGGGTGGCCGTCTACCTCGCCGACGTCGAGGGCTTCGCCTACAAGGAGATCGCCGAGCGGATGGGGACCCCCATCGGCACGGTCATGTCCCGTCTGCACCGCGGCCGCCGCCAGCTCCGCACGATGCTGGAGGACTACGCCCGCGAGGAGGGCGCCCTGCGCCTGCTGCCGGAGCAGCGCGCCGCCTGAGGGCCGCCTGAGGGCCGCCTGAGGGCCACCGTACGGCCGCCGTCGCGACATGGAAGGGCCCGGTCGTACGCGGGCTGTCGCCATGGCGACCTGGAAGGGCTCGGTCATACGCGGGTTCGTCGCCGCGGCGACATGGACAGGCATGGCGCGCCCGGCTCGTGTGCGCGGGCTCATTGCCGCAGCGACATGTACAGGCGGACGCGGAGAGTCTCGGGCGAGTTCCGGATCTCCACCCGGTCGCAGAGCTGGCGGCTGATCCACAGCCCGTAGCCGCGCTGGGACTCGGGCTCCGGCGGGCGGTATCCCGCGAGCGGGTCGTCGAGCCCGCCTCCGGGGTCGGTGATCTCGCACACGAGCTCGTCCCCCTCCGTCCAGAGGGTGACCCGCCCGTGCCCGGCGCCGTGCTCCACGCTGTTGGCCGCGATCTCCGAGACGCCCAGCACGAGTGAGGCGACCAGGTTGCGGTCCATGCCGGCCGCCCTGGCCTGCTCGGTGACCGCGCGCCGGAGCGCGCCCATCGTCTCGGGGGCGAAGGCGGTGACGGCCGCGGTGGCGGGCGGCTCGGGCAGGGGCGCCCCGTCGCCGGGCAGGACGAGCTGCTCGGGCGGCGTGTAGAGCCTGTTGGGCTCCACACCGTGGGCGTTCAGGAACGTGGGGTGGGTGCGCGACAGGTGGCCGGGGGCGGCCGTCCGGTCGTAGAGGCACCAGGCGGCGGTGGGGAGCCCCGCGAGCGCGATGTTGATCGCCGCCTCGTAGCGGATCCAGTCCAGGGTCCGCCGCTCGTCCCAGCCGGCCCAGGGCGGCTCGCTGATGATCGTCGTGGGTTTCCCCCGCCGCGCGTACTCGCAGCAGGCGGCGAGCGTGCGGACGGGGTTGACGTGCCACTCCTCGGTGATCCTGCGGTCGATCCGCCGGGCGTCCTCGCCCAGGGCGTCGTCCAGCAGGGCGAGCTTGCGCTCGCAGGTGGCCACCAGGACGCTGCGGCCGTCGCGCAGCCCGCCGAGGACCAGGGGCGGGACCAGGATGAGGAAATCCTCGTCGGAGCCGTACGCGACCGCTGTGTGCGCGAACGGCCCGGAGACGACGGATGCCCGACTGGGCTGCACGGGCATGACCGTAACAAGCGCTTGGGAAGAGCACAACGGGTCATCGCCGGATGACGGGACGGCCGTCGCGTTTCCCTCGTCCTCCCGCCGTCCCCCGCCTCGCCGTCGTCGCCTGTCCTCGCCTCGCCGCCGCCGCCGACTGTCAGGCCGAGGCGATCAGGGCGACCGCGGCGAGGGTGCAGCCGATCCCCACCGTCTGGACGGTGTTCAGCCGCTCGCCCAGCACGTAGCGGGCCAGCAGCAAGGTGCTCGCCGGGTAGAGCGAGGCCAGCACGCCGACGAGGGCGAGCATGCCGCGCTCCGTGGCGAGCAGGAACAGGACGTTGGCGGCCATGTCCAGGACCCCGGCCACGACGATGGTCCACAGTGCGCCCGTGCCGGGCCGCAGCGTGCGGCGGGTGGCCAGCGCCAGCAGGGCGATCAGCGCGACCGAGGCCAGCCGCGCGCCGAACAGCGGCCACATGCCGCCGCCGTCGGGGACCTGGTCGAGCAGGATGAAGAAGCCGCCGAAGCCCGCGCCCGCGGCGAGCGAGCTCAGCACCGGGCCGTAGCCCCTGCCGGCCGCGGCGGGCGAGGAGTCACGGCTCACCAGCACCACCGCGACCAGGGCGAGCGCGACGCCGCCCAGCGCGATCGGCTCCGGCCGCTCTCCGGCCGCCAGCCCGAACAGCACCGGCAGCGCCGCCGAGGTGGTGGCGGTGACGGGCGCCACCACCGACATCACTCCGGTGGCCAGCGCGCGGTAGAACAGCACCAGCGCCGCGCCGCCGGACACCCCGGCCGCCATGCCCCAGACGAGCCCGCCCGGCGAGAACGCCCCGGGCAGCGCCGGCAGCAGCGCGGTGACCAGGGCCAGGCCGGCCAGCTGGGAGAGGACCACCACCGCCATCACCCGGGACCGCCGGGTGGCCAGTCCGCCGAAGAAGTCCGCCGTGCCGTACACGAGCGCGCAGGCCGTCGCCAGGACAACCGCAGTCATCGTTCACCTCAGTTCAGTGGATTGCACTATTAGTACAACACGTATGGTGCACTCTAGTGCAAATTAGTTTCACTACACTGCACTCATGGATCCTGAGACGATCACCGGCGCGATCGCCAACAACGTGCGGGCCCAGCGGGCGCACCGGCAGATGACGCTCGACGAGCTCGCCGCGCGCTCGGGGGTGAGCCGCGGCATGCTGGTCCAGGTCGAGCAGGGGCGGACCAACCCCAGCATCAACACGCTCACCCGCATCGCCGACGCCCTCGGCGTGACCGTCGCCCGGATGGTGGAGGTCTCCGACACGCCCGTGGTCCGGGTGGTGAACGCCGCCGACATGGTCACCTTCCCGCACGGGGACGGGAGCGCGGCGCGGCTGCTGGTCGGGACCGACGCGCCCGCGATCCTGGAGCTGTGGGACTGGAGGCTGGCCCCCGGCGAGCACCACGACGGCGACGCCCACCCGCCGGGGACCCGGGAGATGCTCACGATCCTCGAAGGGGAGTTGACCCTCACGGTGTACGGCAGAAGCCACGTGGTCGGCACGGACGGGGCCGTGGTGTTCAGCGCGGACCGCCCGCACCGGTACGCCAACGAGGGTGAGCGCCCGCTCCGCTTCGTGATGGTCGTGACGGAGCCGCGGGAGACGCCGGACCACTGACCCGGGAGGGCGCGCCGGCGGGGCCGGCCGGGCGTGTGGTCCGGGAGGGTGCGTCGGCGGAGGTGCGTCGGCGGGGGTGCCGAGGCGGATGGGGTGCCGGGCCGGGCATGAGTGGGGGCCGGGCCGGGACGACCCGCCGACATGATCTGTGGTGCGGCGAATTGCGGTCTGATGTCCGATTATGGGGGAAGGGAGTGAGAGAAGTTCCGTGAGGGGCGTGGCCGGCGGCCGCCGGTGCCACCGTCCCGCTCGACGGGGATTCGGGGGAGACATGCGCGTGTGGACTGTGCCGTTGGCGATGATGCTCGGATTCGGGGGAGCGGCCGTGCCTCCGGTCGACCCTCCGATCGACCCGGCGAGGCTGGTCAGGGAACTCACCGCGATCCAGCCGGAGTGGCCCGAACCCGAGCGTCCCGTCCCCCCTCCGGCGCGCGACGTGGACTGCGCCAAGGCCAAGTGCGTCGCGCTGACCTTCGACGACGGGCCGGGCGAGCACACCGGCGACCTTCTCGACACCCTCGCCGAGCACCGGGCCAGAGCGACCTTCTTCGTGGTCGGCGGGGTGGTGGCCCGGGGCGGCGGGGGCGACCTGCGCCGGATGGTGGCCGAGGGGCACGAGCTGGGCAACCACTCCTGGAGCCACGCGCAGCTCACCGCCCTGTCGAGGTCCGGCATCGCAGCCGAGCTGGACCGCACCCAGAAGATCGTGAAACGGGAGACGGGGGTGCGGATGGTCTTCATGCGGCCGCCGTACGGCGCCACCGACGGGCGGGTCGCCGAGGCGAGCCGCAGCCGGGGGTTGTCGCAGATCCTGTGGAACGTCGACACCATGGACTGGCGCGACCGGAACAGCGGGGTCGTGACCCGCCGCGTGGCGGCGGCCGCCCCGGGGTCCATCGTGCTCCTGCACGACATCCACCGCTCGACGGTCGATGCGGTGCCCGAGGTGCTGAAGGATCTCGCCGCCGAGGGCTACACGTTCGTGACGCTGTCGGAGCTGTACGGCAGGGAGCTGACCCCGGGGAAGCGGTACATGAAGCGCTGAGCGGCCGCAGGGCTCGGCGCCGAGGGGCCGAAGGGCAGGAGGGCTGAGCGGCCGGAGGGCTCGGCGTCGAGGGGCCGGAGGGTGCGGAGCGGGAAACTGTCAGTGCCGGATGCCACGATGGGCGGCATGAGCTTCAGCGGTTTCCCTGACGAGGCGTTCGTGTTCTACGAGGGCCTGGAGGCTGACAACTCCAAGACCTACTGGACCCGCCACCGGCAGGTCTACGAGGACATGGTGAAGGCGCCCATGGCGGCGCTGGGTCAGGAGCTGGAGGGCGAGTTCGGCGCGGTGCACCTGTTCCGGCCCAACCGCGACGTGCGCTTCGCCAAGGACAAGTCGCCCTACAAGACCCACCAGGGGGCCTACGCCGCCACCGCCGAGGCCGTCGGTTACTACGTCCAGCTCGACGCCGCCGGGCTCCACGTGGGGGCCGGCCTCTACGCCGCGGAGGGCGCGCGGCTCGCCCGCTACCGGGAGGCGGTCGACGAGGAGGTCAGCGGAGCCCCGCTGGAGAAGGTCGTGGACGCGCTCCGCGCGGCGGGTTACGCGGTCGAGGGCGACCGGCTCAAGACCCGCCCGCGCGGAGTGCCCGAAGACCATCCCCGCCTCGACCTGCTCCGTCACCGCTCGCTGCACGCGGGCCGCCGCTTCGAGCCCGAGCCCTGGGTGCACACCCCCGAGGTCGTCTCCCGCGTCCGGGCGGTCTGGCGCGACCTGACCCCGCTCGTGGAGTGGCTCACCGCCCATCTCCCGGCCGACTGACCGGAGGGCCGGCCCCGGCTCGGTTCTCCCGGCCGACTGGTCGAAGGGGTGATCCCGGCTCGGCTTCCCGGGCTCTCCCGGGGGTGGCGGGCCGCTCACTTCATGATGATCACGCCGCAGGCGATGCGGGCGCCGGAGTCGCCGCCCTTCAGCGTCTCCATGTCGGGACCGGCCGTCATCGTCGTCTCCGACTCGGGGTCGTCGGTGTCGGCCGGGTGGTTGTAGCGGTCGGGGATGTTGGCCTGGTTGTCGGCCTTCTCGTGGATGACGACGGCGCTGCCGTCGGCGTCGGCGAGCTGTTTCAGCTGGAATCGGTCGGTGATGAAGGAGGCGCTGCCGGTGCCGTTCCCGCCGACCAGGAGGTCGGGCAGGTCGCCGGAGTGGCCGGGGTGGGGCTCCGAGCCGAGGGAGAAGTGCTCGCCCGCGCTGGAGAACGGGCTCCCGGTGCCCGGATCGACGGAGCCGGGATCGCAGACGCCCTTGGTGTGGATGTGGAGACCGTGATACCCGGTGGGCAGCCCGCTGACCGTGATGCTGATCTGGGGCTTGCCGTCCTGGTCCTCCTTGGCGGTGAGGGAGCCGACGATCGTGCCCTTCGCGTCCTTGATCTCGGCGGTGATCGAGATGGCGACCGGCGGTCCCACGGTGCCGGTGCCGGTGGGGCTCGCGGTCGTCCCGTCCGGCGTGGCGGGGCCGGGAGTCGCCGGAGTCGCGGTGCCGGACGGGTCCGGTGACGCTTCGGCCGACAGCCCGACGCCGGCGGCGATCGCTCCCGCTCCCACAGTGGCGGCCAGGGCCAGTTGTGTCCTGCGAAGCATGGAAGGTTCCCCCGTAGGTCGTGGCCGTCCTCCGCTTCCTGTGCGGAGGGGCCCTCCCGGTTCTCCTACCGCAGGAGAAAGGGGCTGAAGCTCCCTATTGTCTCTATATGCCGCAAAACAGACATGTGACGCGCTGTGTACGGCGAGGGCGCCGGACCCGCAGGGGATCCGGCGCCCTCGCCGTACGGGAGTGAGGCCGCTCGCCGGCACTCCGCGCGTGTTCGGCCGTGTCAGTTGCCGCGCTTGGCGCGGGCGGTGGTGCGGGCGCGGGTGGAGGCGTCGAGGACGACCTTGCGGATGCGCACGGACTCGGGGGTGATCTCCACGCACTCGTCCTCGCGGATGAACTCCAGCGCCTGCTCCAGGGAGAGCATGCGCGGCGGGATGACCTTCTCGGTCTCGTCCGCCGTGGAGGAGCGCATGTTGGTGAGCTTCTTCTCCTTGGTGATGTTCACGTCCATGTCGTCGGAGCGCGAGTTCTCACCGATGATCATGCCCTCGTAGACCTCGGTGCCGGGCGAGACGAACAGCACGCCGCGCTCCTGGAGGTTCAGCATGGCGAAGGCCGTCACCGGGCCGGAACGGTCGGCGACCAGGGAGCCGTTGTTGCGGGTGCGCAGCTCGCCGAACCACGGCTCGTAGGCCTCGAAGACGTGGTGGACCAGGCCGGTGCCGCGGGTCTCGGTCAGGAACTCGGTGCGGAAGCCGATCAGGCCGCGGGCCGGGACCACGAACTCCATCCGGATCCAGCCGGTGCCGTGGTTGGTCATGTGCTCCATGCGGCCCTTGCGGACGGCCAGCAGCTGGGTGACGGCCCCGAGGTACTCCTCCGGGCAGTCGACGGTCAGCCGCTCGACCGGCTCGTGCAGCTTGCCGTCGATCGTCTTGGTGACGACCTGCGGCTTGCCGACGGTCAGCTCGTAGCCCTCGCGGCGCATCTGCTCGACCAGGATGGCCAGCGCCAGCTCGCCGCGGCCCTGGACCTCCCAGGCGTCCGGGCGCTCGGTCGGCAGCACGCGCAGCGACACGTTGCCGACGAGCTCCTTGTCCAGGCGGTCCTTGACCATGCGGGCGGTGACCTTGGCGCCCTTGACCTTGCCGACGAGCGGGGAGGTGTTGGTGCCGATGACCATCGAGATGGCCGGCTCGTCGACGGTGATCAGCGGGAGCGGGCGCGGGTCCTCGGGGTCGGCCAGCGTCTCACCGATCATGATCTCCGGGATGCCGGCGATCGCGATGATGTCGCCGGGGCCGGCCTGCTCGGCGGGCTTGCGCTCCAGCGCCTCGGTCATCAGCAGCTCGCTGATCTTCACGCGCTCGATGGTGCCGTCGGTCTTGCACCAGGCGACCTGCTGGCCCTTCTTGATGACGCCCTGGTGCACGCGCAGCAGCGCGATCCGGCCCAGGTAGGACGAGGAGTCCAGGTTGGTGACGTGGGCCTGCAGCGGGGCGGACGGGTCGTAGGTCGGGGCGGGGATCGTCTCCTTGATGACCTGGAAGAGCGGCTCCAGGTCCTCGGAGTCGGGCAGGCCGCCGTCCTCGGGGCGGTTCAGCGAGGCGCGCCCGGCCTTGGCCGAGGCGTAGACGATCGGGAAGTCGATCTGCTCCTCGGTGGCGTCGAGGTCCATGAAGAGCTCGTAGACCTCGTCCACGACCTCCTTGATCCGGGCGTCGGGACGGTCGACCTTGTTGATGCAGAGGATGACCGGCATCTTGGCGGCGAACGCCTTGCGCAGCACGAAGCGGGTCTGCGGCAGCGGGCCCTCGGAGGCGTCGACCAGCAGCACCACGCCGTCCACCATGGACAGGCCGCGCTCGACCTCGCCGCCGAAGTCGGCGTGGCCGGGGGTGTCGATGATGTTGAGGGTCATGTCGCCGTGCTTGACGGCGGTGTTCTTCGCGAGAATGGTGATGCCCTTCTCGCGCTCCAGGTCGTTGGAGTCCATGACGCGGTCATCGACGTCCTGGTTGGCCCGGAAGGCACCGGACTGCCAGAGCATGGCATCCACGAGAGTGGTCTTGCCGTGGTCGACGTGCGCGATGATCGCGATGTTCCGCAGGTCGTCGCGGCTGTTCAAAGGCATGATGGAGTCTCACTCTGTGATCGTGGAGGCTGGCCGCGGACCGTGCGGCCCTACCATTTTAGTTGATCCGCGCAATCGCTCACGCGCTCTCATGGGGAAGTGCCCTAATTCATCCCCTGTCTACCTTTTTGTAAGCAGGTTGTCGGCGGCCGGGGCGGCGTCATGAATCCCGACATGTCATGAGATTGATCACTCTCTATGCTCGGGGCATGTCTTTCGCGCCGTCGTTCCCCGTGATGCTCAAGACCCAGGACAACGTGCGGATCGACGCCGCGCACACCCCCTCGCGCGGAGCCGCCGACCTCGGAATCGTGCTGGCCCACGGGTTCACCGGCTCGCTCAGGGAGCGCCCCACCCGGCGCATCGCCCACGTGCTCAGCGGGTTCGGCGGGGTCGTCTCCATCGACTTCCGGGGACACGGCCGCTCGGGCGGGGAGTCGACCGTGGGAGACCTGGAGATCCTCGATCTGGACGCGGCCGTACGGCACGCTCGCGTGATCGGCTACACCAGGGTCGTGACCGTCGGCTTCTCGATGGGCGGGGCGGTCGCCCTGCGTCACGCCGGTGTGCTCCACGGAGCGGCGAGCCGGAGCCGAGCGGGCGAGGCGCAGAGCGAGCGCGACCATGAGCGCGGCGTGGACGCGGTGGTCTCGGTGAGCGCCCCCGCGCGCTGGTACTACCGGGGCACCCGGCCGATGCGGCAGGTGCACTGGGCGATCGAGCGGCCGGTGGGGCGGCTGGCGGCGCGGCTGGGCAAGGGCACCCGGATCGGGAAGGGCACGTGGGACCCGGTGCCGCTGGCGCCGTACGAGGCCGCCGAGAAGATCGCGCCGACGCCCCTGCTGATCGTGCACGGCGACGCCGACACGTTCTTCCCGCTCGACCACGCCCACCAGATCCACGACGCGGCCGGGGAGCCCAAGGAGCTCTGGATCGAGCCGGGGTACGGCCACGCGGAGTCGGCGGCCACCCCGGACCTGATCCGCCGGATCGGACGCTGGATCGGCATGGTTTAGTCCTGTCGTGCACGGCAACTGGTCGAGGCGGGGGTAATCGCATATGCGGAGCATCTACGTGGCCGGTCTCGGTCCCGGGGACGGCAGGCAGATCGTCGAGCTCGGCGTGATGGAGCTGCTGACCCGCCGGGTGGGCAGGACCGGGGTGTTCCGGCCGATCGCCCGGGGGGCGCACGCCTCGGAGCTCCTGCAGGACCGGTACCGCCCGGCCGCCGCGGCGATCGGGGTGACCGCGGAGGACGCCGCGGAGATCTACGCCCGGCAGGGGGCGGAGGAGCTCATCGCCCGGCTGGTCTCCCGCTTCCACACGCTGGAGCGCGAATGCGACGCGCTGCTGGTGCTGGGCAGTTCCTTCGCCACCGACGACCTCCCCCGCGAGCTGGCCTTCAACGCCCGCCTCGCCGCCGAGTTCGGCGCCCCGGTGATCGTGGTCGTGGGCGCGCACGCCGACGCGGCCGACGAGATCGCCCGGGAGATGCGCACCGGCTACCAGGTCTTCTCCGACCTGGGCTGCACGGTCCTGGCGGTGATCGCCAACCGGGTGCCGCCCGGGATGACCGTCGAGCCCGACCTGCCGGTGCCGTGCTACATGATCCCCGAGCACCCCTCGTTGTCGGCGCCGACCGTCGAGCAGGTGGCGCGGGCCGTGCAGGCCAAGCAGCTCCAGGGCGACGAGGAGGGCCTGACCCGCGACGTGACCGGGTTCGTCTTCGGCGGCGCCACGATCCCGGTGTTCCTGGAGCACCTGGTGGACGGGGCGTTGGTGATCACTCCGGGGGACCGGGCCGACCTGCTGCTGGTCTCGCTGGCCGCGGAGGCCGCGGGGACGGCGCGTCCTTCCGGGGTGGTGCTCACGCTGGGGGAGGAGCCGACGGAGGCCGTACGGGCCCTGACCGCGCGGCTGGCCCCGGGCATGCCGGTGCTGGCGGCCTCCGACGACAGCTTCACCGTGGCCACCACGCTGGCCGGGCTGGAGGGGCGGCTCGCCGCGGAGAACCCGCGCAAGATCGAGACGGCGCTGGGCCACTTCGACGCGCACGTCGACACCGCCGGGCTCGCCGACCGCATCGAGCTGACCCGCTCCGAGCGGGTCACCCCGATGATGTTCGAGCACACGCTGCTGGAGCGGGCGCGCGCCGACCGCAGGCACATCGTGCTGCCCGAGGGCGAGGAGGACCGCATCCTGCGCGCCGCCGACATCCTCCTCCGGCGCGGCATCGTGGACCTCACCCTGCTGGGCCGCGAGGAGGTGGTCCGCAAGCGGGTCGCCGAGCTGGGCCTGGACCTGGCCGGGGCGCCCGTCGTCGACCCGCTGACCTCGCCGCTGCGCGACTCCTTCGCCGAGGAGTACGCCCGGCTCCGCGCCCACAAGGGCATCAGCATGGAGCGGGCCAGGGACGTGGTCACCGACGTCAACTTCTTCGGCACGATGATGCTGCACACCGGCCGGGTGGACGGCATGGTCTCGGGCGCCGCGCACACCACGGCCGCCACGATCCTGCCCGCGTTCCAGATCATCAAGACGGTCCCGGAGACCTCGATCGTCTCCTCGGTGTTCTTCATGTGCCTGGCCGACAAGGTGCTCGTCTACGGGGACTGCGCGATCAACCCCGACCCGGACGCCGCGCAGCTGGCCGACATCGCCATCTCCTCGGCCCGTACGGCCGAGCGCTTCGGCGTCGAGCCGCGGGTCGCGATGCTCTCCTACTCGACCGGGACCTCGGGGCAGGGCGCCGACGTGGACAAGGTCCGCGAGGCCACCGCCAGGGTCGCCGAGCGGGCCCCGGAGCTGCTCGTCGAGGGACCCATCCAGTACGACGCGGCGGTCGACCCGAGGGTCGCGGCGGCCAAGCTCCCCGGCTCGCAGGTCGCCGGCCGGGCGACCGTGCTGATCTTCCCGGACCTCAACACCGGCAACAACACCTACAAGGCCGTGCAGCGCTCGGCCGGGGCGGTGGCGGTCGGCCCGGTCCTGCAGGGTCTGCGCAAGCCCGTCAACGACCTGTCGCGGGGCGCGCTGGTCACCGACATCGTCAGCACCGTCGCCATCACCGCCATCCAGGCCCAGGAGACCGCCCGATGACGCACATTCTGGTCCTGAACTCCGGGTCCTCCTCGGTGAAGTACCGGCTCCTGTCCGCCGACGACTGGTCCGCGTCCGGGACGGCGACCCGCCTGGCCTCGGGGACGATCGAGCGGATCGGCGAGGAGGGCTCCCCGGTGGCCGACCACGCCGCGGCGCTGGAGGTCGTCGCCGGGGAGCTCGCCTCCACGGGGTTCGGGATCGACTCCCCGGAGTTGACCGCGATCGGGCACCGGGTGGTGCACGGCGGCACGGCCTTCACCGAGCCCACCCTCATCACCGACGAGGTGGTCGCGGGGGTCCGGGACCTGATCCCGCTGGCGCCCCTGCACAACCCGGCCAACCTGGCCGGCATGGAGGTGGCCCGGCGGGTCCGCCCCGACCTGCCGCAGGTCGCGGT
Source organism: Planobispora longispora (assembly GCF_016863135.1). Taxonomy (GTDB): domain Bacteria; phylum Actinomycetota; class Actinomycetes; order Streptosporangiales; family Streptosporangiaceae; genus Planobispora; species Planobispora longispora. The sequence goes on along the minus strand of NZ_BOOH01000042.1, from coordinate 15,473 downwards.
CTTCGACACCGCCTTCCACGCCACGATGCCCGCCGAGGCCGCGACCTACGCGATCGACAGGGAGACGGCCGGGCGGCTCGGCATCCGGCGTTACGGCTTCCACGGCACCTCCCACGCCTACGTCTCGCGCGAGGCGGCGGCGCTGGCGGGCCGGCCGGACGCCAACGTGATCGTGCTGCACCTGGGCAACGGCGCCAGCGCCTCGGCGGTGGCGGCCGGGCGGTGCGTGGACACCTCGATGGGCATGACCCCGCTGGAGGGGCTCGTCATGGGCACCCGGAGCGGGGACATCGACCCGGGCGTCCTCCTCCACCTGCGACGGGCGGCGGGCATGTCCCTCGACGAGATCGACACGCTGCTCAACCGCCGCAGCGGCATGCTCGGCCTCTGCGGCGACAACGACATGCGCGAGGTGGAACGGCGGGTGGCGGCCGGGGACCCGGACGCCGGGCTGGCCCTGGCGGTCTACTGCCACCGGTTGCGCAAGTACGTCGGCGCCTACTGCGCGGTGCTCGGCAGGGTGGACGTGATCGCGTTCACCGGCGGGGTGGGGGAGAACTCGTCCCTGGTCAGGGAGCGCGCGATGAGCGGGCTCGACGGGCTCGGGATCGTGCTGGACCCGGCGCGCAACGCCGACGGCAAGGGCGTGATCTCGGCCGGGGACTCGCGGGTGAAGATCGCGGTGGTGCCCACGGACGAGGAGCTGGAGATCGCCCGGCAAACTTTCGCGGTGGTTTCGCGAACCAACCGCGGATGAATGCCGTCTACCTACAGCGGATGGAAGAAATCCGCTGGGAGAAGTCCAGGGGACACGAACCACCATGGTCAGGTGGTCGTGGGACATACTTCATGTAGTTGGGCGGTAGCCCAGCGTCGCGGGGGCGCGCTGGGTGACCATCCCCGAGGGGCGCGCGGCGCGGCTGGATGAGCCGTGCCACGCGCCCCTCGCTCGTGCGGCCGGGCGCGGGCCGCGCGGGAAGTCCGACGCCGCCGTGTGCGGGCCGCGCGGGAGATCCGGCCGCGACCGGGTGCGGGCCGCGCGAGCGGTCCGGTCCGCCCTCAGCCCATGCGGGCGATGGACTTGTACTCCAGGTAGGCGGAGAGCCCCTCGGGGCCCAGCTCGCGGCCGAGGCCGCTGCTCTTGAAGCCGCCGAACGGGGAGCTGGTCTCGATCATGAAGAGGTTGACGCCGTAGGTTCCGGTGCGGACCTGGCGGGCCACGTCCAGGCCGTGCTCGACGTCGGCGGTCCACACCGTGCCGGCCAGGCCGTAGTCGCTGTCGTTGGCGATGCGGACCGCGTCGGCCTCGTCCTCGTAGGGGATCACGGCCAGGACCGGGCCGAAGATCTCCTCGCGGGCGATGCGCATCTCGTTGGTCGCACCGGCGAAGACGGTGGGGGCGACGTACCAGCCGCGGTCGTAGGGGCGCTCCAGGCCGCCGACGACGGGCTTGGCGCCCTCGTCGATGCCGATCTTGATGTATCCCTCGACCCGCTCCTGCTGGCGCTTGGCGACCAGCGGGCCGATGCCGGTGGCCGGGTCGGCGGGGTCGCCGACGGGCATGCCCTGGACCATCGCCGCGACCGCGTCGACGACCTCGTCGTAGCGGTTGCGGGAGGCCAGGATCCGGGTCTGGGCGACGCACGCCTGGCCGTTGTTCATCAGCGAGGCGATCGACAGGAAGCCCATCGCGGAGGGCAGGTCGCAGTCGTCCAGGATGATCGCGGCGGACTTGCCGCCGAGCTCCAGGGTGCAGCGCTTGAGCTGCTCGCCGCAGATGCTCGCGATGCGCCGGCCGGCCGCGGTGGAGCCGGTGAAGGCGACCTTGTCCACGCCGGGGTGGGAGATGAGGTGCTCGCCGGCCTCGCGCCCGGCGGCGACGATGTTGACGACGCCGTCGGGGATCCCGGCCTCCTTGACCATCTCGGCCAGGAGGTAGGAGTCGAGCGGGGTCTCCGGCGCGGGCTTGATCACGATCGTGCAGCCCGCGACGAGGGCGGGGGCCAGCTTGATCATGATGACGAACTGCGGGACGTTCCACGGGACCACGGCGGCGACGACGCCGACCGGCTCGCGCCGTACGATCACCGGGCCGAACGTGCCGGGCCGCTCCTCCTCCACCGGGAAGGTCTTGCCGAGCTCGGCGTAGTACTGGAGCATGCCGAGGGGCTGCGGGGCCTGGGCCATCTGGGAGAAGGTGATGGGCGACCCCATCTCCTCGGTGATGATCTCGGCCATCTCGCCCTGGCGGGCCGCGTAGATCTCGGCGAGCCTGCTGACGACGGCGGCGCGCTCGGCCATGGTCATCCGGGGCCACGGGCCCTGGTCGAACGCCTGGCGGGCGGCGGCCACCGCACGGTCCATGTCGGCCGGGGTGCCGTCGGGGACGCGGCCGACGACCTCTTCGGTGTGGGGGGAGACGACGTCGATGGTCCCGGTGCCCGCGGGGGCCACCCAGTCGCCCCCGATGAACAGCTTGTCGTGCTGGCGCATGATGTGTTGCCTCCTGGTGGGCGGGCCGGAGTCGTGGGGTCGCTGCGTTGTAGTTGAACGAGTGCTTGCTTGGATAGTGTCGTTCGCCGCGGCATCCTCCACAAGACCCGTCGCTGTTGAAACCGAACCATGTTCTAACCGCGGTGACAAGGGGAAGGTCGCGGCCACGGGCCGCCCACGCCTGTTTGTTTAAACCACCGCAAACTGGTAGATAGTTCGTCAACGGTGCATGGGTTCTGTCGTTCTGGTGGCGAGGCTGAAGATCGTCTCCTATAGTTTCGCTCCGTCCATGAGGGGGCTCTGGAGGTGAGCGAGGCGTGAGACCGAGCCGCCCGGCGACGCTGGGTGTCCTGCTCGCCGCTCTGCTGCTGACCCCCGTGATGGCAGGGGCCAGCACCGTGCGGGCGGTCAAGCTCGACCCCGAGACGGACCTGCGCAAACTCACCCAGCAGGCCAACCAGCTCAACAAGGACTACCGGGGCCAGGTCCAGAGTCTCGAGGACGCCCGGGTCAAGGCCAGGAAGGCCACCGACACGGCCAAGAGGCTGAAGTCCGCCCTGGCCGGCGCCCAGACCGACGTCCGCCGTTTCGCGCAGAACAACTACATGTACGGGGCCCTGGACGGAGGCGGCCTGCTCGCCTTCCAGGGCGACGCCTCCCTCGCCCTCAACCAGGCCGCCACCCTGTCCCACCTCACCACCACGCGCACCACCCAGCTCTTCCGCGTCAAGGAGCTGATCAAAGAGGCGTCCAAGGCGGAGAAGGCCGCCGAGGCCGAGATCGTCGAACTGCGCAAGGACATCGAGAGGCTCAAGAAGAACCGCGTCAAGATCGAGACGCTCCTGGCCAAGTACGGCTTCCAGACGCCGAGCGGCAACGGCGGCCTGACCGCCCGCACGGTCACCATGCGCAACCTGGTGCTGCAGACCTTCCCCATGCCCTACGGCTACGGCTGCCTGCGCCCCGGCGACCCCGGCGACCACGGCAGCGGCCGGGCCTGCGACTTCATGTTGAGCACCGGCGGCCGCGTCCCCACCGCCGAGGCCAAGGCCCGCGGCGACCGCCTGGCCCAGTGGGCCATCACCAACGGCCAGCGCCTCGGGGTGATGTACGTCATCTGGCAGCAGAAGTACTACGACGTCCGCACGGGCGCGGGCTGGCGGATGATGTCCGACCGCGGCGGCAACACCGCCAACCACATCGACCACGTGCACATCTCCATGTTCTGAGGTGCTCACCGCACCGCAGAAAGACGTCCCGTGACCGACATCGTCCCGTTGCGCAAGAACATCCGCTTCCAGCTGCTGTGGCTCGGCAGCGCGGTCTCCCAGCTGGGCTCGGAGCTCACCCGGCTCGCCATGCCGCTGCTGGTACTGGCGCTCACCGGCTCGCCGGGGCTGGCCGGCGTCGTCGCCGGGGTCCGCACCGTCGCCTTCCTGCTGACCCAGATGCCCGCCGGCGTCTGGGTGGACCGCTGGGACCGCCGCCGTACCCTGCTCGCCGCTCAGGGGCTCCAGGCCGCCGTCTCGGCGCTGCTGGCCGCGCTGGTCCTCGCCGGCCGGGCGCAGGCCTGGCACTTCGTCGCGCTGGCGGCCTTCGACGGGCTGTGCGCCGCGTTCACCGGCCCCGCCAGGGACACGGCGATCCGCGGGATCGTCCCCGTCGGCCAGCTGCACACCGCGTACGCACAAGAAGAGGCCCGCACCCACGCCGCCGGGCTGATCGGCCCGCCGCTCGGTGGCCTGCTGTACGGCCTGGGGCGGGCGGTGCCCTTCGTCGTCGACGCCCTCACCTTCCTCGCCGCCACGCTCTGCTACGCCCTGGCGAAAGTGCCGCGCCGCCCGGCGGACCAGTCGTCCCCTCCCGCGCGGGAGGAGAGCGGGGAGCGGCAGCCGGCCCGGCGCGGCATGGTCCGGGAAGCGCGTGAGGCCGTCGCCTGGTTGTGGCGCCGGCGCGGCCTGCGGGAGGTCACCGCGGCCGTGATGGTCCTCAACCTGCTGGGCGGAGCGTTCCTCATCCCGCTGATCGTGCTCGTCGGCGAACGCGGCGGTGACGCGCTCACCACCGGCACGGTCCTGGCCGGTCTCGGCGTCGGCGGGCTGGCCGGCGCGCTGCTGTCGGGCCGCGTCAGCCGGCTCCTGCCGCCCGGGAGGCTGCTGCTCGCCGTCACGTCGGTCTTCGGAGCCGCGCTGGCGGCCACGGCGCTGCCGTGGGGGGCGTGGTGGCCGATGATCCCGCTGGCGTTCATCACCTTGACGACGCCCTCGCTCAACGTGGTGCTGAACGTGGTGATCGCACGGATGGTGCCCGAGGGGATGCTCGGCCGGATGGGCGCCGTCCTGAACATGGGCGGGACGGGGCTCAAGCCCCTCGGGCCGGCTCTCGGCGGGGCGCTGGCGGCGGCGCTGGGCGGCGCCGCGGCGCTCGTGGTGCTGGGCGGGCTGCTCGGCCTGACCGCCGCCCTGGCCGCGCTCAGCCGGGAGCTGCGCGGTTTCACCGGGGAGGCCCCGTCGGCGGGATCCGCCGGGGAAGCCTCCGTGGGCGGGGAGAACGCCGCACCGGCCGGGGGCGGGCCGCCGCGCACGCCCGCCTAGGCGGGCCCGGGCGCGACCCATTGGAGACGCCTCTCCCCGCTGATAGTTTTCTCGACTGTGGTGCGATCACCGGTGAGCCGGACAGCGGACGACAGCCGCCTCGGGGAGATCCCCGCGTTCGCCCGGCGGCATGTCACCGTCGTCTCCCTGGTCCTGTTCACCCTGCTGGTGAGCTTCAGCCCCGGGTACGGCTACCACCGTGACGAGCTCTACTTCCGGATGCTCGGCGAACATCCGGCCTGGGGCTACGTCGACCAGCCCCCGCTGACGCCGCTGCTGGCCCGGGCGAGCACCGCCCTGTTCGGCGACCTGCTGGTGGCCGTCCGGGCGCCCGCCGCGCTGAGCGCGGCGATCCTGGTCGTGCTGGTGGCGTTGACCGCCAGGGAGCTGGGCGGCGGCCGTACGGCGCAGCTGCTGGCCGCGGCGGGCGTCGGCACCGGCGTCTTCACCCTGATCGCCGGGCACAGCCTGCTCACCCTCAGCGCGGACCTGCCGCTGTGGACGGCGGCGGTCCTGTTCATCCTGCGGGCGCTGCTGCGGGGGGACGGGCGGTGGTGGCTCGCCGCCGGGACGGTGATCGGGCTGGCGACCTACAACAGGCATCTCATCGCCCTTCTGGTCATCGGCCTGGCCGCGGGCCTGCTCGGGGCCGGTCCCCGCGAGACGCTGCGGAGCCCGTGGTTGTGGGCCGGGGCCCTGCTCGCGGTGGCGCTGGCCACGCCGAACCTGCTCTACCAGGTCGCGAACGGCTGGCCGCAGCTGGAGATGGCCGCCGCGCTCAGCGAGGACAAGGGGGCGGAGTTCCGGATCCTGTACCTCCCCATGCAGCTCGTGCTGTTCGGGCCGGTGGCGGCGGTCCTCGGCGCGGTGGGCTGGCTGCGGCTCCGGCGCAACCGGCGGGTGCGCTCGCTGGCCGTCGCCTACCCGGTCGCGGCGGCGCTGACGCTGCTCAGCGGGGGCCGGTTCGACTACACGGCGGGCCTGATCGTGCTGCTGGCGGCGGCGGGCTGCGTGAGCGCGGAGGAATGGGCGGGGCGGCGCGCGGGACGGCTCCGGACGGTCGTGATCGCGCTGTCCGCGAACGGCGTCCTGTCCGCGGTGATCGCCCTGCCGCTGATCCCGGTGACGGCGCTGAGCGCCACGCCCGTGCCGTACGTCAACGAGGTCGCCCGCGAGTCCGTCGGCTGGGAGGAGTTCGCCTCCCGGGTCGCGGCGGTCGTGCGCGGGCTGCCCGCGGAGGAGCGCGCCCGGACCGTGCTGCTGGCGGGCAGCTACGGCGAGGCGGGGATGCTGCACCTCGCCGCAGGGAGGTACGGGCTCCCGGCGGTCTACAGCGGGCACAACCACCTCCACCTCTACGGGCCGCCGCCCGAGTCGGCCACGGTCGCCGTCGCGGTCAAGATGCCGAGGCGGTTGCTGGAGACCCGGTTCGCCGAGTGCGCCGAGGCGGGCCGGACCGACAACGGCGTCGGCGTGGAGAACGAGTTCCAGGACCTGCCGATCTTCGTCTGCCGGGGCCTGCGGGAGCCGTGGCGTACGGCCTGGCCCCGCTTCCAGCACTACAGCTGACCGGACCCCGCTCGAACCCCGCCGGGGTTCCGGCGGGCTCTCAGCGGCGGGCGATGCGCTCCTTGAACCAGTGGTAGGAGGCCTTGGGCGTGCGCCTCTGGGTGGCGAAGTCGACGTGGACCAGGCCGAAGCGCTGGTGGTAGCCCTCGGCCCACTCGAAGTTGTCCAGCAGGGACCAGACGTAGTAGCCGCGGACGTCCACGCCCTCGGCCGCGGCCTGCTCGACGGCCCTGATGTGGCCGTCGAGGTAGGCGATCCTGGCCTGGTCGTCGACGGTCCCGCCGGGGCCGGGCTCGTCGGGCTGGGAGCAGCCGTTCTCGGTGACGTAGACCGGGGGCAGCGCGTCGCCGTAGCGCGCCTTGAGACCGGTCAGCAGCTCCCGCAGGCCGTCGGGGACGACGGGCCAGCCGAAGGCGGTGACGGGGTATCCGGTGATCCCGGCGTCGGTGAACGGCAGGCCGTCCCCGCCGGGCGCGGCGATCCGGGTGGGGTTGTAGTAGTTGATCCCGAGCCCGTCGAGCGGGGCGGAGATCAGGTCGAGGTCGCCGTCGCGGACGCAGTCGAGGGCGGGGCCGTACGCCGACAGGTCGGGGTAGCGCCCGAGCAGGACCGGGTCGTTGAACAGGCGGTTGTGCAGGATGTCGTAGGCCTCGGCGGCGGCCAGGTCGGCCGGGTCGTCGGAGGCGGGCCAGACCGGGGTGCAGTTGTTGGTGATCAGCACCTGCCCGGCCCCGTTCGCCCGGAGGGCCGCCGTGGCCAGGCCGTGCCCGAGGAGCTGGTGGTGGGCGGCCGGGAGCGCGCCGGTGAGCAGGGCCAGGCCGGGGGCGTGCGCGCCCATGGCGTAGCCGAAGGCCATGTGGACGAACGGCTCGTTCAGAGTGATCCACATCGGGACGCGGTCGGCGAGCCGCTCGGCCACGAGGGCGGCGTAGTCGGCGAAGCGGGAGGCGGTGTCGCGGGCCAGCCAGCCGCCCTCGTCCTGGAGGGCCTGGGGCAGATCCCAGTGGAACAGCGTCGCGGCCGGGACGATGCCCTTCTCGCGGAGCCCGTCGACCAGCCGGTCGTAGAAGTCCAGGCCGGCCGGGTTGGCCGGGCCCTTGCCGTCGGGCTGGATCCGGGGCCAGGCGATGGAGAAACGGTAGGAGTCGACCCCGAGGTCCGCCATCAGCGCGATGTCCTCGGGCCAGCGGTGGTAGTGGTCGCAGGCGACGTCGCCGGTGTGGCCATCGCGGACGCGGCCGGGCTCGTGCGCGAAGGTGTCCCAGACGGAGGGGCCGCGGCCGTCCTCGGTGACGCCGCCCTCGATCTGGTAGGAGGCGGTAGCCGTACCCCAGAGGAACATCCTGACCTCCCAATGGTATGAGTACTGCTCATGTTAGCCGCTCGACGTCGTATTTAGGGGATGATGAAGGGATGACGAACGTCCCCGGGGGAACGCTGCGGCGCCGCCCAGCCCAGCGCCGCAGCGCGGAACGGGTGGAGCGGATGCTGGACGAGTGCGCGAAGCTGCTGGACGAGGTCGGCTACGACGCGCTGACCACCAAGGAGGTCGCGCGCCGCGCGGAGGTGCCGATCGGGACCTTCTACCAGTTCTTTCCCGACAAGCACGGCCTGGTGCGCGCGCTGGCCCTGCGCAACCTGGAGGCGTTCCTCGACCGGATCACCGCCCGGCTCGAGGACGCCGGGCCCTCCGACTGGACCGCCATGGCGGACCTGGCGATCGACGAGTTCGTCGCCATGAAGCGGTCCGTCGCCGGCTTCGGCGTCGTCGACTTCGGCGAGGTGCTGGCCACGCCGGGCGGCCCCGCCCTCCAGGGGACCGAGCGCATGCTCGACGCCGCGCTGGAGAACAACGTCGTCGTGGCCGACCGGCTCCGGGCGGTCATCGTGGACCTGTTCGGCGACCCGGCGGCGCCGGGGCTGGACCGGGCGCTGGTCGTCGCGGTCGAGGCCGCCGACGCCGTGCTCAAGCTCGCCTTCCGGGCCCTGCCGGAAGGCGATCCCGAGCTGATCTCCGAGTGCAAGCGCCTGGTCCGGCGCTATCTCTCGGACTACCTGTCATAGTCCCCGCGGGCTCTCAGTGGACGGCGTCCAGCCGGGCGCGGAGCTCGTCGTCGAGCTTCAGGTCGACGGCCCCGAGGGCCTCCTCCAGCTGGGCGGAGGAGCTCACGCCCACGATCGGGATGACGGCCGGGGAGCCGCCGATCAGCCAGGCGAGGACCGCCTGGTTCGGGGTGACGCCCAGCTCGGCCGCGACCTCGCGCAGCACCGCCAGGCGGCGGGTGGTCCCGGGGTGGTCGAACGCCTCCTCCAGGGGACGGTCCTCGCGGGTGTAGCCGCCGCTCAGCAGGGTGCTGTAGGCCCAGAGCGACACCTCCGGCTCCTGCCGCAGGTAGTCGAGGGTGTCGTCGTTCACCAGCGTGTGCCCGGACGACTGCAGCGGGGCGTCCGGGCGGGGGCGGACGTAGGAGTGGCGGAGCTGCAGGTGGGTGTAGGGCGTCCAGCCGTTCGCGCGGGAGACGTTCCTGGCCCGTTCGAGCCGCCAGGCGGGCGTGTTGCTGGCGCCGATCTCGCCCACCGAACCCGCCCCGACCAGCTCGTCGAACGCGCCGAGGGTCTCCTCCAGCGGGACCGACCGGTCCTCCACGTGCGCCCAGTACACGTCGATGCGGTCGGTCCCCAGCCGCCGCAGGCTGCCCTCCGCCGCGGCCTTGATCACCTCCGCGGACAGTCCTTCCGCGGAGGCGAGGGTACGGTCGCCGGGGACGGTCGGGCGGGCTCCGCACTTGGTGCTCAGCACGACCCGGTCGCGGTTGCCCCGGGAGGCCAGCCAGCGGCCGATGGTCAGCTCGCTCTCGTCGCCGGTCGCCCCGTCCTTCCAGAAGGGGTAGTTGTTCGAGGTGTCCAGGATCGCGCCGCCGGCCTCGGCGAACCGGTCCAGGATCGCGAAAGTCGTCCGCTCGTCGACGGAGGTGCCGAAGGGGATGGTGCCCAGTGCGAAGGGGATGCGTGTCATGCGGCACAGCCTGGGAGCTGGAGTGAACTCCATGTCAAGCGGGGCCGGATCCGCGCGGGGATCCACTCGTCGATCCGCTCCCGGCGTCGATCCGGCGGTCGCGGAGCGGCCCGGCTTGACCTGGAGCCGACTCCAGGTGCCATGCTGCCGGACATGAGTGTGTTCACGCCGGGACAGGTGGTAGAGGAGACGGGGTTCAGTCTGGACACCCTGCGGTACTACGAGCGCATCGGGCTGCTGGAGCCCGTCGGCCGTAACGCCGCGGGGCAGCGCCGCTTCACCCAGGACGACATCGGATGGCTCGGCATGGTCAGATGCCTGCGGGACACCGGCATGCCGATCGCCGAGATGCTCCGCTTCGCGGAGCTGGTCCGGGCGGGCGAGCATACGATCCCCGACCGGATCGCGCTGCTGGAGGCGCACGACCGCCGGGTGGAGGCCCAGGTGGCCAACCTGAGGGAGAAGCAGACCGCGATCCGCAACAAGATCGGTTATTACCGCGCCGTGAGCTGCTGATCGCCGCCCGCGGTGCCGGACCCGCGGGTGTACGGGGCCTTTGCCCAGGTGTGAGGGGCGCTTTCCGGTGCCGCTGTTAGACCGGATAGCCGGACCTCAGAGAGGGGGCCCATGGCCGCTCCGCGCGCCCGCCGGATCAACGTCCCGCTGCGTCACCTCGCCGTGCTCTGCGGGGTCCTGCTGTTCGTCCTGCTCGGCACCGTGACGCGCATCCAGGTGCTCGACGCCGGGAGGCTGAAGGAGAACCCGCACAACCAGCGGCCGCTGTTCGCGCGGTTCGACCGGCCGCGGGGGGAGATCCTGCTCCGCGACGGCACGGTCGTGGCGACCGGCGGCGCGGGCGAGGGGGAGTTCCGGCACCGCCGGGTCTACCCCGGCGGGGCGGTGTACGCGCCGGTGACCGGGCACCTGTCGCGGTACGGCGCCACCGGCCTCGAACGGGCCCGGGACGCCGTGCTCTCCGGAACCGACTCCCGGGTCATGGTGCGCTCGATCATGGCCGCGACCGGGGCGGGGGCCACGGTCGGGCTCACGATCGACGGGAAGGCGCAACGCGCCGCCTACGAGGCGCTGCGCGCCACCGGACGGCCCGGGGCCGCGGTCGCGATCGACCCGGCCACCGGCGCGATCCTGGCCATGGCCTCCTTCCCCTCCTACGACCCCAACCTGTACACGTCCTTCGACGTGGAGACCCTGGCCCGGGCCGACGCGCGCCTGCAGGCCGATCCCGCCAGGCCGCTGCTCAACCGGGCGATCCAGCAGAACTATCCGCCCGGGTCCGTCTTCAAGGTCATCACTGGGGCCGCCGCGCTCGCCTCGGGCGGCTACGGACCGGCCGAGACCGTCAGCGCGCCCGCCGCCTTCCTCCTGCCGGGCACCTCCGTGCGCCTGCGCAACGTCCGGGGGTCGTCCTGCGGCGACGGCGAGCCGCCGCTGGCCTACGCGTTCAAGACCTCCTGCAACACCCCGTTCGCGATGATCGGGGTCGAGCTCGGCCAGGAGGCCCTGCGCGAGCAGGCCGAGGCGTTCGGCTTCAACGACGGCGGCCTCACCGTCCCGATGCCCGTGGCCGAGAGCGTCTATCCCGCGGGGATGGACCCGGCGCAGACCGCGATGTCGGCGCTCGGCCAGTTCGACGACCGGGTCACCCCGCTGATGCTCGCGATGATCTCTTCGGCGGTCGCCAACGGCGGCTCGCTCATGCGTCCCCACCTGGTCCGGGAGATCCGGCTCGACGACGGCACGGTGATCGACGAGACCGAGCCCTCCCAGTACCGCCGCGCGCTCGACGCCGGCGACGCCCTCCGGCTGGCCGCCATGATGGTCGCGGTCACCCAGCCGGGCGGCACCGGTACGGCGGCGGCCATCCCGGGCATCGAGGTGGCGGCCAAGACCGGCACCGCGGAGAACGCGGAAGGGGAGGCGGATCACGCCGTGTTCACCGGCTTCGCGCCGGCCGGCTCCCCCCGGGTGGCGGTGGGGGTCGTCGTGGAGGGCGGCGGGTCCGGCGGCCGGGTCGCGGCGCCCGTGGCGAAGGCGATCACTCAGGCCGTCCTGCGGTAACCGCCCGCGCGGGCCGCTCCGTGTGGACCCCCGTGCGGGCCGTCCTGCGGTGGCCGCCCGCGGGCCGTCCGGAGGCCGCTCACGCCCGCATCCCGGCGCCGGGCCCGGAAAGGGGGCGGCGCATCATGACGGCGTAGATCGCCGAGGCGACGGCGACGCCGACGGGCAGGCTGAGGTCCACGCCGCCGAGGGCGTGGGCGACCGGGCCGGTGTAGAGGGTGTTCACGCAGAGGGCCGCCGCGGCGGCGCCCGCCGTGAGGGCGGCGGCTCCCGCCCGGTTGACGCCCGCGGTGTACCAGAAGGGGCTGTCCGGGGTCTCGTCCGTCAGCCCGGGACCGTCGTAGCGGTTGCGGCGCAGCAGGATGTCGGTGGCGTAGACGGCCATGCTGGGGCCGAGCAGGACGACGGTGAGCTGCAGGACGCTGCTCACGGTGTCCAGGAAGTCGGACACGAGGAGCGCGTACAGGGTCAGGGCGACGGCGAGGACCCCGTCGACGACGACGCTGAGGGAACGGCGGATGCGCACGCCGACGGCCTGGAGGGCGAGGCCGGAGCTGTAGGCGGTCATGGCGTTGATGGAGACCGTCCCCAGAACCAGCGCGAGCAGGAAGACGGGGGTGAACCAGGCGGGCAGGATCGCCTCCAGCGCGGTCTGCGGGTCGGTCATGTCGACCGCGGTCGCGGCGAACGCGCCCAGCGAGGTGACGACGACGCTGGGCAGGAAGCCGCCGAGCGCGTTCCAGAACACGATCGCCTTCGGGGACGTCGTGCGGGGCAGGTAGCGGGAGAAGTCGGCGCTGTTGGTGTAGGAGAGCGGGCCCGCGGCGATGAGGGTGACGCCGGCCGCGATGACCGCCCACAGGTCGCCGCCGGTCAGGGGCTCCGCGGGGGCGTGGCCGAAGTCCGCGTGCCCGAGGACGCCGGCGGCCACGACGGCGAACGCCGCGGTGAGGGCCAGGGTGATCAGGGGGTAGAGCTTCACGATCGTGGCGTGGCCGTAGACGCTGATGGCCAGGGTGAGGGCGGCGATGACCACCACGATGACGATCTTCACCCCGGCGTTCGGCGGGATGCCGGCCTTCTCGGCGAGGGAGAAGGCGGCGAGCGCGGCCGCCGCCATGTTGAGGGCGAGGTAGCAGATGCAGATCGCCCAGCCGGTGATCGCGATGTTCACCCGGTTGCCGCGGACGCCGTACATCGCCCGCATGATCACCTCGCTCGGGGTTCCCGACGCCGGTCCCGAGACGGCCAGCAGGCCGACCGCCGCCCAGAACAGGTTGCCGGCCACGATCACCGCCAGTGCCTGCCAGAGGCTCAGGCCCATGAGGATCAGCGCGCCGCCGACCACCAGGCTCAGGTAGTTGACGTTCGCCGCGGCCCAGACGGCGAACAGCTCCCGCGGGCGGCCGTGGCGCTCCGCGTCGGGGATGTGGTCGATGCCGTGGACCTCGATGCGGCCCGCCCGGTCCGAGGACGGCGTGTCGCGGGGATCGTGGGCGCCCGGGTGCGGGTCGGGGATCGTGGACGTCATGAGGCCCTCCGGGTGCCGGTCGTGCCGCCGTCGCTTATTGGTCGCACGCTCAACAGTTGCTTATTGGTCGCACACTCAATAGCATCGGGAGGGTGTCGTCAAGTGTTCAGCGCAAGCGAATCCGGAAATCACCGGCCGACCGGCGCGCGGAGATCGTCGACGCGGCGGCCGCCGTCGCGCTGGCCGAAGGGCTGGAGTGCGTCACCCTGCGGCGGATCGCCGAGCAGCTCGACGTCCGCCCGGGGCTGATCAGCCACTACTTCCCCTCGGCGGAGGACCTGGTGGCCGAGGCGTTCGGCAGCGCCGCGAACGCCGAGCTCGAGACCCTCCTCCCGGCGGACCGGTCCGGCGAGACTCCCACGCGGCACCTCGCGCGGTTCTTCGCGCATGCGACGGGAGAGGCGTACGACGCCATCAGCCGGCTCTGGATCAACGCCCGGCATCTCAGCCGCTACCGGCCCGTCCTGCGCGACCGCGTCACCGCGCAGGAGGAGGCGTGGCGCGGACGCCTCGAGGGCCTCATCCGCGAGGGCGTCGAAGGGGGCGAGTTCCGTACGGACGACCCCCACGTGACCACCATCCAGATCCTGGTCGTGATCGACGGCCTCGGCGCGCACGCCAACACCGACAGCGGCAACCGTCCCGAGACGGTGACGCGCATGGCCGTGACCACGGCGGAACGCGAGCTCGGCCTGGCGCGCGGAACCCTCTCCCGGCACGGCGGACCCGGCGGCACGGGCCGGACCGGCGCGCCGCCGGCATCCGGCGGCGCCGCCCCGCCGGCCACCTCCAACTGATCAGTCCCGCAAGGAGCCGTCGTGCACCCCCGTCTCGTCCTGCTCTCCGCCCGCCTGCTGGACCCCGCGACCGGCCGGCCGCTGCCGGACACCGCGCTGGCCGTCTCCGGAGGGCGGATCGCCGCCCTGGGCGACGACCGCCGGATACGCTCGCTCGCGGGCCCCTCGACGACGGTCATCGACCTGAAGGGGGCCGTGGTGATCCCCGGCCTGGTCGACGGGCACCTCCACCCGGTGTCCGGCGCCGAGCTGACCCAGGGCCTGGACCTGTCGGGCTGCGCCGACCTGGACGCCGTACGCGAGGCCCTGGCCCGCGAGGTCCGGACGCTCGCGCCCGGGGCGTGGCTGCACGCGTGGGGCCTGGACCCGAACGTCTTCGGCGACCGGCCCGTCGAGACCGCCGCCCTCGCCCCCGTCCTCGACGGGGTCCCCGCCCTCCTCCAGCTCTTCGACGCCCACTCCATGCTCGCCAGCGCCCGCGCCCTCGAACTGGCCGGCGTCGACGGGCCGCGCGCCTTCGCGCAGGCCGCCGAGGTCGTCTGCGACGACGCCGGCCGGCCGACCGGCCTGCTCCTGGAGGACGCCGCCTGCGAGCTCGTCGAGCGCGCGGCTCCCCGGCCCACCCGCGCCGAGCGCCGGGCCCGCCTGGCCGCCGCCCTGCGGACCATGGCCGCCGCCGGGCTCACCGGCGGGCACGTCATGGACGCCAACGGCGAGAGCCTCGCCCTCTACGCCGAGCTCGACGAGGCCGGCGAGCTGCCCCTGCGGCTGCGGGTCGCGCCCTGGTGCCAGCCCGGCGTCGACGCCGACGGCCTGCGCGCCCTCATCGAGCAGCAGGGCACCGGCGGCGGGCTCTGGCGGGTCGAGGGCGTCAAGCTCTTCATGGACGGCACCATCGACAACGGCACCGCCTGGCTGGAGCGCCCCGACTGCCACGGCGAGTCCACGCACGCCTTCTGGCCCGAGCCCGGCGCCTACACGCACGTCGTCGGCGAGCTCCACCGGGCCGGAGTGCCCACCGCCACCCACGCCATCGGCGACGCGGCCGTACGGCACGTCCTCGACTCCGTCGAGAAGGCCCTGACGGCAACGGGGTCCTCCGGGAAGAGCACGGGGGAGCGCGCGGTCCGGCACCGGATCGAGCACATCGAGACCGTCCCCGACGCCACCCTGCGCCGCTTCGCCGAGCTCGGCGTCGTCGCGTCCATGCAGCCCACCCACTGCTGCGACTTCACCCGGGCCGACCACACCGACAACTGGTCGCGCCGGCTCGGCGAGGAGCGCGCCTCCCGCGCCTGGCGCTGCCGCGACCTGTGGGACTCCGGGGCCACCGTCGTCCTCGGCTCCGACTGGCCCATCGCCCCCCACCCCCCGCTCGGCGTCATGGCGGGGGG
>NZ_BOOH01000041.1 GCF_016863135.1 Planobispora longispora | reverse complement strand
GGGGGGGCCCCGCCACCGCCGCCCGAGCCGCGATCTCACCCAGCCCCCGCACGGCCCCGGCCAGGCGCTGACCGCCCTGGAGGCGCTGCAGGGCATGACGCTCAACCCCGCCCGCGCGGCGGGCGCGGAGCACGAGGCCGGCCGCCTCGCCGTCGGCTGCCGCGCCGACCTCACCGTCCTGGCGGACGACCCGCTCACCACCGCCGCCACCGACCTGCCCGATCTGCCCGTGCTGCTCACGGTCCTGGACGGCCGGCCCACCCACCGCGATCCGGGCCTCTGACATCCCGCGCCGTCTCGCCCGCCGTGACCCGGGCCTGACATCCCGCGCCGTCTCGCCCGCCGCGATCCGGGGCCTGACGCCCCGCGCGGGGTGCCCGGAACGTCCGGCGGGTCTCCGGCCTCGGGCGCGTCCGGTCAGACCGAGGCCGTCCTCACCGGCTCCGCTCCGGCCGGCTCCCCCTCGGCGGCCAGTTCCCCCGCGACGGCGTCGGCGCCCAGCCCGACCATCCAGGACAGCGGCGCGCCGGGCAGGAAGCGGGTCATCACGTCGGTCAGCTCCTGCTTCTGGAGATCGGTGAGGGTCGCGGCGCCCCCGGCGATCCTCCGCACGGCCTCCCGGTACATCAGCAGGTAGCGCCGCTGGTCCGCCAGCAGCGCGTGGCTGCGGGGCGCGCCGTGGCCGGGGTACAGCCGCACGCCGTCCAGCTCGCCGGTCAGCCGGTCCAGCACCTGCAGCCACCGGCCGGTGTGCCCGTCGGCGGTGTAGGAGTGCACGCCGTCGAAGGCCACGTCACCGACGAAGGCCACCCGCCGGGAACCGGAGCCGACGAGCAGATACGAGTCGGCGTGGCTCTCCGCGGCGCCGAGGTCGCGTACCTCGACCCGCACCCCGCCCACCTCGACGACGCCGCCGAGCGGGAGGGGGTGGTCGGGGACGCGGTGGCGGTCGGGCCACTCGTCGCCGTAGAGCGGCCGCCACTGCTCCCGCTTCGGCACCGCGATCTCGGCGATCGTCTCGGCGACGGCGGCCGTGGCGTAGACCGGCACGTCGTCGCCGGCCACGTACGGCAGGCCGTTGAAGTGGTCGGGATGGGCGTGCGTCACGAATGCCGCGAGCAGGGGCTTGCGCAAGGCGCTCAGCCGGGCGGCCAGGGCCCGCGCGTCGGACACGAGGAGATTGGCGTCCACGAGGATCACCCCCTCGGCGCACTCCAGCAGGTAACTGTTGACGAAGATGCCCGGTTCGGCAGCGGTGTAGGTGTGGAGCGTGAAGTCGGTCATGGCCGGAGAGATCCCTTCCGTGTTCGTCACGGCCCCGACGCTAGGCTGAGCCGGAGACGCTGCCCAGAAGGCACTTCCGGGTGCCCATGTCCGACGGCCGCCGCGACGACGGGAGATCCGCGATGGCTCTGGTGATCCCAGAGGTGCTGGAGGAGAGCTGCGCGACCCGGCAGGCGCTGGAACGGCTCGCCGCGAAGTGGCGGATACTCGTGGTCTACGCGCTGCTGGCGGGCTCGCAGCGGCACGCCGAACTGCGCCGGCGGATCCCCGGCATCACGCAGAAGATGCTGACCGAGACGCTGCGGGGGATGGAGGGCGACGGACTGGTCGAGCGGCGCGTCCTGAAGGAGAGCGCGCCGCAGCACGTCGAGTACGCCCTGACCGACCTGGGGAAGACGCTGCAGGAACCGCTGGCCGCGATCTGTGAGTGGGCGGCGGGGGCGGCCGGGCGTCAGTCGTGACACGACCGGGTCCGGAGCGGCGCGGTTCCCGGTGGACGCGGTTGCCGGTGGGCGCGCGGATCGCCGGTCAGGCCGAGTAGGCGCGCGCCTGGAGGGTGTAGAGCTCGGCATAGAGACCGTCGAGCTCCATGAGCCGGGCGTGCGTGCCCTGCTCGGTGACCTTGCCGTGGTCCAGGACGTAGATCCGGTCGGCGTAGCGCACGCTGGCCAGCCGGTGGGTGATCAGCAGGACGGTGCGGCCGTCGGCGTGCCGCCGGATCCGCTCGAACAGGGCGTGCTCGGCCCGGGCGTCCAGGGCCGCGGTGGGCTCGTCGCAGATCAGCAGCAGGGCGTCCCGGTGGAAGCCGCGGGCGACCGCGATCCGCTGCCACTGGCCGCCGGACAACTCCTGGCCGTCCTTGAACCGGCGGTCGAGCAGGGTGTTGTAGCCGTACGGCAGCTCGGCCACGACCTGGTCGGCCCCGGCCACCTCGGCCGCGGCGATCAGTGCCGGCTCCCCCTTGCCGGTGCCCATGTCGATGTTGTGCCTGGCGGTCAGCGGCCAGCGCGTGTGGTCCTGGGCGATCACCGCGATGTGCCCGCGGACCTGGTCGGGGTCCACCCCGGCCAGGTCGGTGCCGTCCCAGAGCACCCGCCCGCCGTCCGGCGCGTAGAGACCGGAAAGGATCTTGGCGAGGGTGGTCTTGCCCGAGCCGTTCTCGCCGACGAGCGCGATGACCTCGCCCCGGTCGATGTGGATCGAGACGCCCTGGAGGGCGGGGGAGTCGGAGCCCGGATAGGTGAACGTGACGTCGTCGGCGGTGATCCGCTCGAACCCCCGGGGCGCCGGCGCGGTGCGCCCGGTGCTCACCCGGGTCTCCGCGTCGGCGCAGAAGTCGAGGAAGTCGGTGAAGTAGAGCCCTTCCTCGTAGAGGCGGTTGGTGGCGTACATCAGGTTCGCCAGGGAGCTCTTGCCCGACTGGATGGCCAGCACGGCGGTGCCCGCCACGGCCAGCGGCACCGCGCCGACGGCCAGCAGGAGGCCGAGGGCGACGTAGACCGCGGCCGTCCCCACGCCGCTGAGCGCCTCCCCGACGAGCCGCGCCAGCGTCTGCCGCCGCGCGAGGCTCAGCATGATGGACTGCTCGGCGCGGGAGACCGCGTCGTACATCCGCATCAGGAAGCCGCGCATGGTGAACGAGCGCACCTCCGCGGCCGGCTCGCGGTTGGCGAGCAGCTCGGCGATGATCCACTTGCGGCGGTGGGCGGGGATCAGCGCGTACATCGTCGTGTAGCGCATGCGCGCCGCCCGCACGGCGGCCCAGGCGTCGGGCAGCACCGCGAGCACCAGCAGCGGCAGCAGCACCGGGTGCAGGACGCCGAGCACCCCCGCGGCCGCCGCGATGCCGATGGCGGCGGTCAGCAGGTTGACGGCGGTGCTCACCACCGTGTCGGCCATGGCCACCCCCCTCGACCTGGCGCGCTGCAGCGCGTCGTGGAACTCGGGGTCGTCGAAGGCGGCCAGGTCGACCCGGCTGGTCAGGCCGTACAGGCGCTCCTCGGCGATCCGGCTGACCTGCGGGTCCAGCCGGGACTGCGCCCAGCCCGCGCCCGCCTGCACCAGCGTGCGCAGGGCGGCGGCCACGCCGACCAGGATCAGGCTGGGCAGCGCGGCCCTGACCCGGTCCGGGGTCGGGCCCGCCTCGAACAGGGCCGACAGCACCCCGGTCGTGGCCAGCAGCCCGAAGGCGGTGAAGACGCCGCCGAGCACGCTGAGGGCGATCGTGGCGAGGGTGTCGCGGGGGCTGGCCAGCCAGGCCAGCCGTACGGCGTGGGCGATGAGGGCGGGGAGGCGGCGGGCGATGGTCAGGAAGCCGATTCCGACCAGCTTCTCCGCGTGGGCGTGCCAGTCGGAGAAGGTGAGCTCGCCGAGGTCGGGCTCGGGATCGGGGCCGGAGCCGGAGGGAGGGGCGTCGGGGGTGGTCGCCGCCTGGGGAGCAGGTTCCGGGGGCGGCGCCGGTGGGCGCGCTGCCGGGGGAGTGTCCGCCATGACAATCAGTGTGAGCGGTGCCACCGACAGTTTGCCAGGGCGGCGGTCGCGTCCGGGCCGTGGGCGTCCGGCACGGCGTGGCGTGGGCGTCCGGCACGGTGCGGCGTGGCGTAGACGTTATCCGTCGTTATCCGTACATATCTTGACGACGCTGGGTGCGAGTGGGTTGATTGCCCTACTGACAACGTTGTCACCTTTCTCGGGGGACCTGCGGCGTAGGGGCCGCGCTCGACGACCCAGGAGGGACGGAGTAATGCGACGACGGTGGATGGCGGCCGTCGCGGCCACCATGGCGGGCCTGCTGACGCTGACCGCGTGCGGTGGCGGCGAAGAGGGCGGTGGAGGGGAGAGTCCGCAGGCCGGCGGGGCCAAACAGGTGGAGGTCTTCTCCTGGTGGACCGGGCCCGGCGAGGCCGACGGCCTGAAGGCGATGCGGGAGATCTTCGAGAAGCAGAACACAGGGCTGACGTTCTTCGACGCGGCGGTGGCGGGCGGCTCCGGCGACAAGGCCCGCGCCCTGCTCACGTCCAAGCTGCAGGCGAACGAACCGCCGGACACCTTCCAGGGTCACGCGGGCGCCGAGCTGCAGGGCTACATCAAGGCCGGCGACCTGGAACCGGTCAACTTCCTCTACGACGAGCTGAAGCTCAAGGAGGTCTTCCCGCAGCAGCTCGTCGACCAGATCAGTGTCGGCGGGCAGATCTACTCGGTGCCGGTGAACATCCACCGCTCCAACGTGATGTGGTTCAACCCCGGCGTGCTGAAGGACGCGGGCATCAGCGAGGCGCCCGCGACGATCGAGGAGTTCATCGCGGCGCTGGAGAAGGTCAAGCAGGCGGGGAAGATCCCGCTCTCGATCGGCTCGGAGTGGACGGCCGTGCACCTGCTGGAGAGCGTGCTGCTCGGCTCGCTCGGCACCGAGGCCTACAACCAGCTGTGGACCGCGAACTCCGACTGGTCCGGCCCGGCGATGACCAAGGCGCTCAACGACTTCAAGACGATCCTGTCGTACGCCGGCGACCCGCAGGACGACTGGCAGCCCGCCGCCAAGCAGGTGGCCGACGGCGAGGCCGCGTTCAACATCATGGGCGACTGGGCCTACGGCTACTTCCACAACCCGCCGGACGGCGGCCTGGGCAAGACGTCCAAGACCGACTTCGACTGGGCGCCCTCGCCCGGAACCGGTGGCACGTTCATGTGGCTGTCGGACAGCTTCACCCTCCCCAAGGGCGCGCCCAACCGGGACGGGGCCATCGCCTGGCTGAAGGTGGCCGCGAGCAAGGAGGGCCAGGACGCCTTCAACCCGAAGAAGGGCTCGATCCCGGCCCGCAAGGACGCCGACACCTCGCTCTACACCGACTACCTGGGCGACGCGCTGAAGGACTGGGGCAGCAACAAGCTCGCCGGTTCCATCCAGCACGGCGTGACGGTCAACGACGCCTGGCGGACCGCGATCAACGAGGCGGTCGGCCTGTTCCAGCAGTCCAAGGACGTGGCGGAGTTCCAGAAGGCCCTGGCCGACGCCGCGAAGAACTCCGGTCAGTGACCTCCGGCCGGTGATCTCCGGCCGCCGGTCCTCCCGGGTACGGCCCGCGCCCGGCAGGGCGCGGGCCGTACGCCGGAAAGTCGGGGAGCCGGGGAGCCGGACATCGGGAAACGACGCCGGGGAAAGGACGTCAGTGACGCGGATGCGCAGGTGGCTGCCGGGGCTGTTGCTGGTGGCGCCGTCGATCGCGGCCGTCGCCGTCTTCGTGTACGGCATGCTCGGCTGGAACTTCCGGCTGGCGATGACCGACCAGCACGACGAGGTGACCGAGGGGAAGTTCGTCGGGCTGGAGAACTTCACCGGGATCTGGGACCAGCAGCGCTGGTCCCTCTCGGTCAACCACGCCATCGTCTTCACGGTGGTGTTCGTGGGCGGAGCGCTGCTGCTGGGCTGGCTGCTGGCGTTCCTGATGGAGAAGGGCCTCCGGGGCGAGGGGACCTTCCGGGCGATCTACCTGTTCCCGATGGCGATCTCGTTCGTGGCGACCGGGGTCGTCTGGCGCTGGCTGATGAACTCCGGAACCGGCGAGCGGGCGGTCGGCCTGAACCGGCTCTTCGACTTCTTCGGGCTGGAGTTCCTGCAGTGGCAGTGGTTCCGGGACCAGGACTGGGGGATGGCGGCCATGGCCATTCCGGCGATCTGGCAAATGTCCGGATATGTCATGGCGCTGTTCCTGGCGGGCTTCCGGGGCGTGCCGGAGGAGCTCCGCGAGGCCGCCCGGGTGGACGGCTGCACCGAGTGGAAGGTCTACCGGCACATCGTGCTGCCGATGCTCCGCCCGGTCACCCTGTCGGCGCTCATCATCCTCGGCCACATCTCGCTGAAGGCCTTCGACCTGATCGTCGCGGTCTCCGGCAAGCAGATCATCACCGACGTGCCGGCGGTCTTCATGTGGGTGGCGGTCTTCGACTCCCACGACCCGGCCAAGGGCGCCACCATCGCGGCCTACATCGTGATCGCGGTGAGCGTCTTCGTCATCCCCTACCTCGTCTGGTCGCTGCGGAAGGAGAGGCGCTCGTGACGACCGTGGCAGGCGTGAAGGAGGGCCGCCTGTGACGGCCGTGGCAGACGTGCGGGAGGAGCGCGCACCGTCCCGGGACCGGGGCGAGCGGGCCGTACGGCGGGCGCGGTGGGCCCGCGGCGTCCGGCTGACCCTGCTGGCCGTCTTCGTCGTGGTCTTCCTGATCCCGGTCTACGTGCTCCTCGTCACCAGCTTCAAGCCGCTGACCGAGGCCGACCCGTCCCGGGCCTGGGCGCTGCCCGAGGTGTGGACGTTCCGGCCGTGGCAGGTGGCGTGGGAGAAGCTGGCGCCGGGCATCTGGAACAGCGTGCTGCTGGCCGTGCCCGGATCGCTGATCTCCGCGATCCTCGGCTCGATGAACGGCTACGTGCTGTCGAAGTGGCGGTTCCCGGGAGCGGACGTGGTGTTCACGCTGTTCCTGTTCGGGATGTTCATCCCCTACCAGGGCGTCATGATCCCGCTCGTCCAGCTGCTGTCCAAGCTCAACGAGGTCACCGGGCTGAACGGGGTCTTCTACGGCGGCATCCCCGGCCTGGTCCTGGCCCACGTGGTCTACGGCATCCCGATCTGCACGCTGATCTTCCGCAACTACTACGTCACCATCCCCGAGGAGGTCATCGAGGCCGCCCGGGTGGACGGTGCGGGGATGTTGCGGACCTACCGGTCGGTGGTGCTGCCGGTCTCCGGCCCCGCCTTCGCCGTGGTGATCATCTGGCAGTTCACCGCCCTGTGGAACGACTTCCTGTTCGCCGTCTTCCTCACCGGCCCGCGCAGCTGGCCCACCACGGTCATGCTCAACAACATCGCCGGAGCCCAGACCGTCCCCTACAGCCAGCAGATGGCCGCCGCCCTCCTCGCCTCCATCCCCACCATGGTCGTCTACGTCCTCCTCGGCCGCTTCTTCATGCGCGGCCTGATGGCCGGAGCCCTGAAGGGCTGAACCGTCCCGGCTCGGGCGGCGTCCCGGGCCGGGACGGGGGAAGCGATCACCCGATGCCGAGCCAGTGGCCGATGGTGCTGACGGCGCCTTCGACCCAGTGGATCACCTCTTCGGCGCCGTGCACGATCTGCTCGCCGAGCCAGATGGCGTTGACCACGACTATGACGTACCACTCGTACTCGCCCGACGAACCGCCGGTGACGCCCCCGTGGACGTCGGCGGCGAGCTTGGCGCCGAGCGCCTCGGCGGCGACGCTCGCGGCGTGGTTCCTCACGAGGGTCGGGAAGTGACCGTCCGCCTTGGCCTGCACGAGATCCTGGAGGTGCTTGCGCTGGACCTCGGGGAGGTTCCACCCCTCACGGGTTCCGTAGATCAGCTGCTCGTAGGCCTTCTGGACGTGCTCCGAGTGCTCGGTGGCGATCTCGACGAGAAGGGGGACGTAGGTGTAGCGGCTGAGCATCAGCCGCGACGCCTCGGCGATCGTGCTCGACAGCTCCTTCAGGAGCGCCTCACGGGCCTTCTCGTCCTTCTCGCCCTCCAGCTTCGCCTTGATGTACGCCTGAAGGTGGATGCCGTCGACCAAGTCGGAGATCATTCTCTGCGCTGCGGTCATCTGTGCGGGACGGAGTGCCATCGTCTTCACCTTTCCGGATGGGTTCCCTCCATCGTTGGACGACGTTTCCCTGAGCGCCTGAGTAACCCCTTACTCAAATCGGGGGCGGGCGCTCCGCTGTCCCGCCGGCCGGGCGCGGCTCGCCCGGCCGCCGGAGCATCGATCGCCGCGCGGCGAAAAAAGCGGTCAGCGGAAAGGGCCCGCCGATCGGAATCGGCGGGCCCTTTCCTCGATGCCTCAGTGCTTCTTGTGGCAGTGCCACTTGTAGTAGTAGTGGTAGTGGCCCCTCTTGTGGTAATGGCCCTTCCACCAGTGGCCACCCTTGTACCACTTCTTGTACCGGTGCTTGTGCCAGTAGTAGCCGTGGGGGCAGCCGGAGGTCTCACTGATCGTGGGGGCGCCGGCGGTGACGCTCGCCTGGGCGGGAGCCGCGGTGACAAGCCCGGTGAGAGCCAAGGAAGCGGCGAGGGCGCCACTCGCGAGGAGCTTACGCATGATCTCTTCCTTCCGTGAGAGTGGTTCTCACGATAGGAAGCCGGTTAATTCCGCTCTATGCACTAATACGTACTCGGCGACGCTTTTCGCGGTGGATATCACGCCGATCAATAGAGTGTACCCTGCGGCCCCATAACTCACAGCGGCCCCAGATAAATGGAGCCCCAGATGTGAGGGATATGCATGGGCGGTGAAAGCGGTGCCGTGGAGAAAAGAAAGGAGTCCGCAGAGCCCGCAGAGCCCGCGGAGCCCGCGGAGCTCGCGGAGTCACCGGTGAGGCGGCGGGCCCGTCACGGCGGGAGCTCGCCGGAGCCCCGGGCGATGAGCCGGGTGGGGAGCTCGATGCGCTCGGCGGGGCCCGACCCGCCGGAGAGCCGGTGGAAGAGCAGCTCCGCGGCGGTGCGGCCGAGCCCGCCCGGGGTCTGGGCCACCACGGTCACGCCGGGCGTCAGCGCGTCGGCCAGCTCGAAGTCGTCGAACCCGACCAGGGGGAGACGGTGACCGCCGCGCAGGACCGCCACGGTGATCCGCCCGTTGCCGGTGAACACCGCCGTGGGCGGGTCGGAGGCGCCGAGCATCGCGCACAGCGCGGTCCCGGTCCGCGCCGCCGGGCCCATCTCGATCAGCGACTCGTCGACGGGCAGGCCCGCCTCGGCCATCGCGAGGCGGTAGCCGGACAGCCGCTCCGCGGCGGTGAAGATGGACGGGCTGTCCCCGAGGAACGCGATGCGGCGGTGGCCGTGCCGGATCAGGTGCGCCACCCCGGAGCGTGCGCCGCCGACGTTGTCGCAGAGCACGGTGTCCACCTCCGCCAGCCCGCCCGGCCGGTCGGCGAAGACCGCGCGCACGCCCGCGTCCAGCTCGGGCAGCAGGTAGTCGTGGTCGGTCCCGGCGGGAACGATGATCAGGCCGTCCACCCGGCGGGCGCAGAAGGTGAGCACGAGCTCCCGCTCCCGGCGGGGATCCTCCCCCGACGAGCCGCTGAGCACCAGCGAGCCGTGCTGGAGCGCCACGTCCTCGACCGCTCTGCTGATCTCCGAGTAGAACGGGTCGGCCACGTCCTCGATCACCAGGCCGATGGTGGCGGTCCGGCCGCTGCGGAGCACCCGGGCGCCCTCGTTGCGCCGGTAACCGAGCCGCTCGATGGCGGCCGCGACCCGTTCGGCCATGGCGGGGCTGACCCCCGGCTCGTCGTTGACGACCCGGGAAACGGTCTTGAGCGCGACCCCGGCCGCCGCCGCGACGTCCTTCATCGTGGGACGTCCCTGGATGCTCCCTGTCACGGCTCGATCATTACCCAGGTCGCGCGCACAGACAACGTTGTCATCCGCCGTCCTCCCAGGGAGCGCTCTCCGGTTCCGGCGCCCGGGACGGCGACGGTTCCGACTCCCGCCGTTACGGTGTCCGCCGTGACGGCGTTCGAAGGGGCGGTGTCCGCCGTGACGGCGTTCGAAGGGGCGGTGCCCGTCGTGACGGTGCCCAAGGCGGCGATGTCCAAGAGGACCGTGTTCACGGGGGCCGCGCTCATCGGGACAGCGCGGTGCTGCCCGCCCCGGTCGCGTGCAGGTCGGCCTCGACCCGCGCCGCCGCCGCGAGCAGGGGCGGCAGCAGGTCGCGCCGGGCCGACTCGGGGGTCGTACGGCTGGCGTGGGACGAGAGGTTCATCGCGGCGACCACCCGGCCGGAACGCTCTCGTATCGGGACGGCGAGCGAGCGCAGTCCCTCCTCCAGCTCCTGGTCGACCATGGCCCACCCCTGGGAGCGGACCCGGTCCAGCTCGGCGCGGAGCGCGACGGGAGCGGTGACGGTCCTGGCCGTGAAGGCGCGCAGCTCGGCGCCTTCCAGATAGGCGTCGAGCCGGTCCGGGGGCAGCCAGGCCAGCAGCACCCGCCCCATCGAGGTGCAGTGGGCCGGGAAACGGGTGCCGATGCTGATCGTCACCCGCATGATCCTGCTGGTGGCCACCCGGGAGACGTAGACGACGTCCTCGCCGTCGAGCACCGCGACCGAGGCCGACTCGTGGACCTCGGCGACGAGCCGCTCCAGGTGCGGCTCGGCGACCTCGGGCAGGGTGAGGCTGGACAGGTAGGCGTAGCCGAGCTCCAGGACGCGGGGGGAGAGGGCGAACAGCCGCCCGTCGGTGCGCACGTAACCCAGGTCGACGAGGGTCAGCAGGAACCGCCGGGCCGCCGCGCGGGTCAGCCCGGTGGCGCGGGCCACCTCGCTGAGCGTGAGCTCGGGGGCGTCCGCGCTGAACGCCCTGATCACCGCGAGCCCCCTGGCCAGCGACTGCACGTGATCCGAGCCTCGGTCGGCCGGTTCGACCATCTGCGCCTCCTTGTCCGGACCGAACCCTAGCGGTACCGCCGCGCCCGGCGATCCCTCCCGACCCCCGCGCCCGGCGGTCCCTTCCGGCCCGCGCCCGGCGGTCCCTCCCGGCCCGGGTCCGGCGGGTCCTCCCGGCCTGCGTCCGGTGGGTCCCTACCCCCGTCCGCCGGTGAGGGCGCGCAGCGCGGCGAGCTCGCGGGCGGTGGGGGGCTCGGTCTCCCGCAGGCCGGGGGCGACCGTGAGATCCCAGCCGGTGGCGGCGCGGACCCGGTCGAGGGTGACGCCGGGATGCAGGTGAGTGAGGACCAGCTCGCAGGTGGCCGGGTCGGGTTCGAGCACGCCCAGATCGGTGATGACCGTACGGGGACCGCTGCCGCGCAGGCCCAGGCGTTCCCGGTCGCCGGGGCCGGAGCCGAAGCCGACCGAGGTGACGAAGTCCACGCGCTCGACGAACGTGCGGGGGCTCTGCCGTACGATCACGGTCACCTCGCGGCAGGAGGCGGCGATCTCGGGCGCCCCGCCCGCGCCGGGCAGGCGGACCTTCGGGTCGTCGTAGGGGCCGATCACGGTCGTGTTGATGTTGGCGAACCGGTCGATCTGGGCCGCTCCGAGGAACCCGACGCCGATCCGGCCGGGCTGGAGCCAGTAGTTGAAGATCTCCGGGACGCTCACCACGGCGTCGGCGGTCTCGGCCAGCTCGCCGTCCCCGATCGAGAGCGGCGGGCGCCCGGGCTTGGCGCCGATGGTCCCGGACTCGTAGATCAGCACCAGGTCCGGGGCGTGGGTGCGGCGGGCGAGGTTGGCGGCCACGCTGGGCAGCCCGATGCCGACGAAGCAGGAGCCGCTCCGCAGCCGCCGGGCGGCGGCCACGGTCATCATCTCGTCGGCGGTGTACGCGTCCGCGCCGGAGGAGGCGGTGGAAGCGGAGGAGGCGGAGGGCGAGACGGTCATCGGGCGGCCTTCCGGTCCAGGACGTTCTCGTCCATCCAGGCGAGGAAAGTGTCGCGGTCCCGGGCGATGCCGTCCCAGGCCTGATAGAAGTCGTTGTCGCGGACGGTGTAACCCGCGCTGTAGGACGGGTGGGAGCCGAGCGGCGCCTCGGACACGTGGGTGATCGCCCATTCGGGCAGGACGACCGCGCCCGGGCGGGGCTCCAGCTCCTCGACGATCTCCTCCACGGTGACCAGGGAGCGCCGGGCCGCCAGCACGGCCTCCTTCTGCACCCCGGTGATCCCCCAGAGCTGCACGTTGCCGCGCCGGTCGGCGCGCTGGGCGTGCACGATCGCGACATCGGGGTTGATCGCCGGGACGGCGGTGAGCTCCTCGCCGGTGAACGGGCAGGTGATGGGCCTGATGTTCGGGGTCCGGGAGGGCAGGTCGGTGCCCCGGTAGCCGCGCAGCACCGCGAACGGCAGGCCCGAGGCCCCGGCGACGTAGGCGTTGGCGATGCCCGCGTGGCTGTGCTCCTCGATCTCCAGCGGCGCCGGCCAGTGGTTCTGCACGGCGTCGCGGAAGCGGTGCAGCGAGCCGACACCGGGGTTGCCGCCCCAGGAGAAGACCAGCCGCCGGGCGCAGCCCATCCCGATGAGCTGGTCGTAGATCAGGTCGGGGGTCATCCGGATCAGGGTGAGGCCGCGATGCCCCTGGCGGATGATCTCATGCCCGGCCGCGTAGGGGATCAGATGGGTGAAACCTTCCATCGCGACGCTGTCGCCGTCGTGGACGAGGTTCCCCACCGCCTCGGCAAGCGGGACCACCGTGGCCATTGCGCCCCTCTCATCATGTTCGTCATGCGAACGGACGTTCTCCTTCCGAACATACCGAGTGGTTCCTGTTCGGGTCAATCGACCGTTTGTCGCCGCCCGGAAGGGATCCTTGACGACCGGAGATCGGCGGCGTACATTCCGCGAATAGCGCATTGTTCGTGAAGAGGATGAATGTTCGCATAGCGAACGCCCCCCCGTGACTCCCTCGGAAGGTCACATGCGTCGCCGCCTCACCACCCTGGCCGCCGCCCTCCTGCTGGCCTCCTCGGCCGCGTGCGGCTCGGCCGGAGAACCCGCCGCGGGCGGGAAGGACAAGGTCAACGCGGGCGTCATCGCCATCGTCGACACCGCCCCCATCCATCTCGGCAAGGCCAAGGGCTTCTTCGACAAGCAGGGCATCGACCTGACCATCACCCCCGTCCAGGGCGGGGCCGCCAGCATCTCCGGGGCGGTCAGCGGTCAGTTCCAGTTCGCCTTCGCCAACACCACCTCCCTGCTCACCGCACGCGAGCAGGGGCTCGACGTCAAGGTCGTGGCCAACGGGGTCTCCTCCACCGGCGAGCCGGGCGAGGACTTCAGCGCGGTCCTCGTCAAGCAGGACAGCCCCATCAGGACCGCCAGGGATCTGGCCGGCAAGAAGGTCTCGGTCAACCAGCTCAAGAACATCGGCGACACCACGATCCGCGCCTCGGTGCGCGAGGCGGGCGGCGACCCCGCCGGGATCGAATTCGTGGAGCTGGCCTTCCCCGACGCGCCCGCGGCGCTGGAGAGCGGGCAGGTGGACGCCATCTGGGTGGTCGAGCCCTTCGTCAGCCAGGCGCTCAGCCGGGGGGCCCGCGCGGTGACGTGGAACTTCGCCGAGGCCGTCGACGACCTGACCGTCGCGATGTACTTCACCACCGGCAAGACCGATCCCGACCTGGTCAAGCGGTTCACCGCGGCGATGAACGAGTCGCTGACCTACGCCCAGGGGCACCCGGAGGAGGCCAGGGAGGTCCTGAAGACCTACACGAAGATCGCTCCAGAGGTGATCGCCGAGATCCGTCTGCCGCGGTGGGGAACGGAGATCAACCGTGATTCGGTCCAGGCCATCGCGGACCTCGCGCAGGGCGACGGCGTGCTCAAGGGCAAGGTCGACGTGGCCGCGCTGATCCCGTGAGACGCGGCGCGAGGTCTGGGCCCGTGCGTCACGCTGCGAGATCTGATCCCGCGAACCGCGGCGCGAGGTCTGATCCCGCGGGAGACGGCACGGAGCCGGGGCGCGGCGCGAGGCCGGGGCGCGGCACGGGCTTCCGGGTGGCGTACGGCGCGGCGGGACTGGGCGGGTTCCTGATCGTGCTGGAGGCGGCCGTCAGGTCCGGGCTGGTGGACGCGCGGTTCCTCCCGCCGGCCTCGGAGATCCTCCGCGCGCTGGCGGCGGAGCTGGCCACCGCCGAGCTGTGGGCCGCCCTCGCCGAGACCCTGTGGGGCTGGGCGCTCGGGCTGGCGATCGCGTTCTGCGCGGCGGTGGCCGCGGGGATGCTCATCGGCGTCGTGCCCGGCCTGCGCGCGGCGACGCACTCGACGATCGAGTTCCTCCGCCCCATCCCGTCGGTGGCGCTGATCCCCCTGGCCACGCTGCTGTTCGGCGCCTCGCTCGGCTCC
Source organism: Planobispora longispora (assembly GCF_016863135.1). GTDB lineage: Bacteria > Actinomycetota > Actinomycetes > Streptosporangiales > Streptosporangiaceae > Planobispora > Planobispora longispora. The sequence goes on along the minus strand of NZ_BOOH01000041.1, from coordinate 12,222 downwards.
ACGCTGCTGCTGGTCGTCTACGCCTCCTTCTGGCAGGTGCTCATCCAGGTGCTGTACGGCGTCGCCGACGTCGACGCCGTCGCCCACGACACCGCCAGGTCCTACGGGCTGTCGGCCTGGTCCCGGATCCGGCACCTGGTCTGGCCGACCGCGCTGCCGTACGTCATGACCGGCCTGCGCCTGGCCGCCGCCGTCGCCTTCATCCTCGCGATAACCGCCGAGCTGGTCATCGGCAGCCCGGGACTGGGCCGCTCCATCCAGGCGGCCCAGTCGGGCGGGGCGGTGACCACGATGTACGCGCTGGTGGTGCTCGCGGGCCTGGTCGGCGTCGCGGTGAACGCCGGGGTCCGCGCCGTGGAGCGCCGGGTGCTCGCCTGGCATCCCTCGATCCGGGGGGAGGCGCCCGTATGAACGAGACGGGGCGGGACGCGGCACGGGTGAAGGCCCCCGGCGAGGCCCCCGGACCGGGGAGGGGCGCCCGGGCGGGCTGGGCGGGCCGGGTCGCGGCACGCGTGCTCACCGTCGCCGGGGTTCCGGCGCTCCTGGTACTGGCGTGGCAGGTCTACAGCTCCCTGTCGGAGAACTTCTACGTCCCCGCCCCCGGGCGGGTGGCGCGGGCGTTCGTCGAGACCTGGTTCTCGGAGCGGCTCCTCGACGACGTGCTGCCGAGCCTGGCCCGGCTCCTGGCCGGGTACGCGCTGGCCGCCGCCGCCGGGGTGGGCCTCGGCGTGGCGATCGGGCTCTCGCCCCGGCTGCGGGCCGCGGCCGAGCCGGTGCTGGAGTTCTTCCGGGCGATCCCGCCGCCGGTCCTGGTGCCGCTGATCATGGTGCTGGCCGGGATCGACGACGGGATGAAGGTGCTGGTCATCGCCTCCGGCTGCGTCTGGCCGATCCTGCTCAACACCGTCGAGGGCGTCCGGGCGCTGGACGAGGTGCTCTCCGACACCTGCCGGATGTACGGCGTGCGGGGTCCGTCCCGCCTGCGCCACCTGGTGCTGCGCGGGGCCAGCCCGCAGATCATGGCGGGCCTGCGGCAGGCGCTGTCCATCGGGATCATCCTCATGGTGATCAGCGAGATGTTCGCCAGCAGCAGCGGCCTGGGCTTCACGATCGTGCTGTTCCAGCGCGGCTTCGAGATCCCCGAGATGTGGAGCGGGATCCTCCTGCTCGGCCTGCTCGGGTACACGCTCGCGCTGCTGTTCCGGCGGCTGGAACGCCGCGTCCTGTCCTGGCACCGCGGGCGGGGGGTGGACCGTGCTTGAGGTCTGCGGGGTGCGGAAGGTCTACGAGGACCGGGGCGTCGAGGCGCTGCGGGAGGTCACCTTCGAGGTGGACGCGGGCGAGCTCGTCTGCGTCGTCGGCCCGTCGGGGTGCGGCAAGACGACGCTGCTGCGCTGCGTCGCCGGGCTGCTGCCGCCGACCGCCGGATCGGTGCGGGTCGGCGGCGTGCCGGTGACCGGCCCGCCGCCGCGCATGGCCGTGGTCTTCCAGGAGTACGGCCGGAGCCTGTTCCCCTGGATGACCGTGCGGCAGAACGTCGAGCTGCCGCTGAAGGAGAAGAAGGTTCCCGCCGGGCGGCGGAACGAGCTGGTGGCCGGGGCGCTGGCGGCCGTGGGGCTCGCCGACGTCGCCGACGCCCACCCGTGGCAGCTGTCCGGCGGCATGCAGCAGCGGGTCGCGATCGCCCGGGCCGTCGCCTACGAGCCGCAGGTGCTGCTGATGGACGAGCCGTTCGCGGCGGTGGACGCCCAGACCAGGGCGGACCTGGAGGACCTGATCCTCGCGCTCTGGCGCGACCTGGGGGTGACCACGCTGTTCGTCACCCACGACATCGACGAGGCCGTCTACCTCGGACAGCGGGTGATCGTGCTGTCCGGCTCGCCGACCGTCGTGATGGAGGACCTCAAGATCGATCTGCCGCCGGAACGCGACCAGCTCACCACCCGGTCCCTGCCCCGCTTCGCCGACCTGCGCGGCCGTCTCTACGCGCAGATCCAGCGGGCGAGGGGGGACCGATGAGGACGGGGAGCCGATGAGGACGGGAGACCGATGAGGACGGGAGACCGATGAGGACGGGAGACCGATGAGGACGGGAGACCGATGAAGACGCGGAAGCCGATGAAGACGCGGAAGCCGATGAGGACGGTCAGGGACGCGACCTTCGACGTGCTGCGCCGTACCGGGCTGACCACGATCTTCTCCAACCCCGGGTCCACCGAGGTCTCCCTGCTCGCCGGGCTCCCCGACGATCTGGAGTTCGTGCTCGCCCTGCACGAGGGCTCGGTCGTCGGCATGGCCACCGGCTGGGCGATCGCCCGCGACCGGCCCGCGCTCGCGCTGCTGCACACCACGGCGGGGCTGGGCAACGCGGTCGGCGCGATCGCCACGGCGCGGGTGAACCGGGCGCCGCTGGTGGTCCTGGTCGGCCAGCAGGACCGCAGGCACCTGGCCCTGGAACCGTTCCTGACCGGGCGGCTGGCCGGCCTGGCGGGCGACTATCCGGTCCGGACGGACCAGCCGGTCCGGGCCCAGGACGTGCCGGGCGCGGTGGCGCGGGCCTGCCACGAGGCGGTCACCGCCCGGGGACCGGCGCTGGTCGTGGTCCCCATGGACGACTGGTCCGCCCCGGCGGCCGACGACGCCGTGGCCGCGGCCCCCGCCTCGGCTGCGGACCCCGCCCCGGCCGAACCCCCCACCCCGGCCGGGGCAGGCCGGCCGGTATCGGGCGACGCCGTGGCCGCGGCCCCGCTCCGGGTCGTCCGGCCCGCCGCCGTGGCGGACGCCGACCTCGCCCCGCTCGCCGAGCTGCTCGCCGCCGCGCGCTCGCCGGTGCTGGTGACCGGCGCGGGGGCGGACTCCGCCGCGGCCTGGGAGGCGCTGACCGCGCTCGCCTCGCTGCTGGGCTGCCCCGTCTGGCAGGAGCCCTTCGGCGCCCGCGCGGGGTTCCCGCAGGACCACCCGCTGTTCGCCGGGATCCTCCCGGCGGGGCGTTCCCGGCTGCGCGAGGCGCTGTCCGGGCACGACCTGGTGCTCGCCGTGGGCGCCCCGGTCTTCCGCCAGTACCCCTACGAGCCCGGCCCGCTGGTCGCCCCCGGGACCGCGGTCGCGGTCGTCACCGACGATCCGGCCGAGGCCCACCGCAGCCCGGCCGACCTGGCCGTCCTGGCTTCCCCGGCGGCCGTCTGCGCCCGCCTGGCCGCCCTGCTGCCCGCCCGCGCCGGGGGGCGGCCGCCCCGGACCGCGCGCGCCGTGCCGCCCGAGCCGCCCGTGCCCGGGGAGCCGCTGCGGGCCGCGCACGTCCTGCACGAGCTGGCCGTACGGCTGGCGCCCGAGACCGTGGTGGTGGAGGAGACGCCGTCCTCCCGGCCGGACCTGCACCGGTTGATCCCCGCCCGGCGCCCGCTGGGGTTCCTCTCCGCGGCGATGGGCGGGCTCGGGTTCGCGCTGCCCGCGGCGGTGGGCGTGCGCATGGCGGCGCCGGACCGGCCGGTGGTCGCGGTCGTGGGCGACGGCTCGGCCCTGTACGGCGTGCAGGCCCTGTGGAGCGCCGCCCACTACCGGGTCGGAGCCCTCTTCGTGGTCCTGGCCAACGGCCGGTACGCGGTCATGGACCGCCTGGCGGAGCAGTCCGGGGGCGGCGCGGCGCCGTGGCCGCCGTTCACCGAGATCGACATGGCGGCCCTGGCGCGGTCGCTCGGCTGCCCGGCCCGCCGCGTGGCCTCCTACGAGGAGCTGGTGAAGGCGCTCGACGAGGTGATCCCCGATCTCGCGGGCCGGGGGGAACCCCTGCTCCTCGACGTCGCCGTGCCCCCCGACCCCGACTTCCGGCCGTGACCCCCCCGCATCCCGCCCGCACAAGGAGAAGCCATGACGATGACCGGTGCCAACCTGATGGACGCCAAGACGTGGACGGGACTCGTCTACGGGGACGGATGGACCGCCTCGCGGGCGGGTGACGCGGCCGTCGTCGAGCCCGCCACCGGCCGGGAGCTCGGCCGGGCCGGGATCGCCGGGCCCGAGGACGTCGCGGCGGCGGTCGTGCGGGCCGTGCGGGCGCAGCGGGAATGGGCGGCCGCCTCGTACGAGGAGCGAGCGGCGGTGCTGCGGCGCGCCGGGCGGCTCTTCGAGGAGCACGCCGAGGAGATCCAGGACTGGCTGGTCCGCGAGGCCGGGTCGATCCGCCCCAAGGCGGGCCTGGAGACGCACGTCGCCGCGCAGGAGTGCTACGAGGCCGCCGCGCTGGCCTCCCAGCCGCCCGGGGAGATCCTGCCGACCGCCCGGCGGCGGCTCAGCCTGGCCCGGCGGGTCCCGGTGGGCGTCGTCGGGGTGATCGCGCCGTTCAACTTCCCGCTGATCCTCGGCATCCGCTCGGTCGCCCCGGCACTCGCCCTGGGCAACGCGGTGATCCTCAAGCCCGACCCGCGCACCGCCGTCTCCGGGGGCGTCTCCATCGCCCGGGTCTTCGAGGAGGCCGGGCTCCCGCCGGGCCTGCTGCACGTCCTGCCCGGCGGCGTCGAGACGGGGGAGACGCTGGTCGGCGACCCGCTGGTGCCGGTGATCTCCTTCACCGGCTCGACCGCCGCGGGCCGCCGGGTCGGCGAGGCGTGCGGGCGGCTGCTCAAGCGCGCCCACCTGGAGCTCGGCGGCAACTCGGCGCTGATCGTGCTGGACGACGCCGACCTGGACCTCGCGGTCTCGGCGGGCGCCTGGGGGTCGTTCGTGCACCAGGGGCAGGTCTGCATGACCACCGGCCGGCACCTGGTGCACGCCTCGATCGCGGAGGAGTACGTCGCGCGGCTCGCCGAGAAGGCCGACCGCCTGCCGGTCGGCGACCCCGCCACCGGGCAGGTCGCGCTCGGCCCGCTGATCGACGCCGGGCAGCGGGACAGGGTCCACGCCCTGGTCACCGGGAGCGTCGCGGCCGGGGCGCGGCTGGCCGCCGGAGGCGCCTTCGAGGGCCTGTTCTACCGGCCGACGGTGCTGGACGGCGTGCCGAGGGACGCGCCCGCCTACGCCCGGGAGGTCTTCGGGCCGGTCGCCCCGGTCGTGCCGTTCTCCACGGTCGAGGAGGCCGCCGCGCTGGCGTCCGACACGGAGTACGGCCTCTCGCTGGGCATCCTCACCCGCGACGTGATGCGCGGCCTGGCCCTGGCGGACCTGATCCCCACCGGGATCGTGCACATCAACGACCAGACCGTGGACGACGAGGCGGTGGCCCCGTTCGGCGGGGTGGGCGCGTCGGGCACCGGGGCCCGTTTCGGCGGCGGCCGGGTCAACGCCGAGGCGTTCACCGAGACCCGGTGGGTGACGATGCAGGGCGACATCGCGGGCTACCCCTTCTAGCGTTCGCGGATGCCCACCGGTCGCCCGCCGTACGGAGGCGCCGGGAAACGCCGTCGTGCCGTCTCGCCGCACCGGCGCCGGGGCGAAGCCGACCGGAGAGCCGGGAGACGGTCCCGTGCGGATGCCGTGCTGGAGGGGTGTGCGAAGGTTGAACGGTGTCTGAGCGTCGGAGTGATCTGTCGTGGGCGGTGATGGTCGCGGGGTTCGTGCTCGCCGCGCTCAACCTGCGGCCCGCGCTGGCGGGGATCTCGCCGGTGCTCGACGAGATCATGGAGGATCTGGGGCTGAGCCCGGCCGGGGGCGGGGCGATCACCACGGTGATGGTCGTCTGCCTGGGCGTGCTGGCCCCGCTCGCCCCGCCGCTGGCCCGCCGGTTCGGCCTGGACCGGGTGCTCCTGGCGTGCCTGCTGGTCCTGGCCGCCGGGGTACTGCTGCGCAGCGCGGGCACGGTGCCCGCGCTGTACGCCGGGGCGGCCGTCGCGGGGACGGCCATCGCGGTGGCGAACGTGATCATGCCCGCCGTGGTCAAGCAGCACTTCCCCGAGCGGGTCGGCCTGTTCACCGGGATCTACGTCTCCGCCCTGGTGCTGGGCGCGGCGGCGGCCTCGGGGCTGATGATCCCGCTGGAGCACGCCACCGGGTACGGCTGGCGCGAGGTGACCGCGATGGCCGCGATCCCCGCCGTGGCGGCGGCCGCGCTCTGGCTGCCGCAGGCGCTGCGCCCCCGGGCCGGGGGGCGGGCCGAGCGCAGGCCGTTCCGCGCGCTGCTGCGCGCCCCGGTGGCCTGGTTCGTCATGCTGTTCATGGGTTTCCAGTCGCTCACCTTCTACGTCACGCTCGCCTGGCTGCCGACGATCTTCCAGGAGGCCGGGATCCCCGCCGACCAGGCCGGATACCTGCTGAGCCTGTCCAACCTGGTCCAGGTGGGGGTCGCGCTCGCAGTCCCGCCGCACGCGGGGAAGGCGCGCTCGCAGGTGCCGCACGTGACGGTCGCCACCCTGCTCACCGCGGCGGGGTACGCCGGGGTGCTGCTGGCCCCCACGACCGTCCCGTGGCTCTGGATGCTCCTCCTCGGCGTCGGCCAGGGCGCCTCGATCGCGCTGGCCCTGCTGATCATCACGCTCCGCGCCCCCGACCCCGCGGCGGTGACCGCGCTCTCGGCGGTGGCGCAGTCGGCCGGCTACGTGCTGGCGGCGCTCGGCCCGTTCCTGGTCGGCGTGCTGCGGGAGGTCTCGGGCGGGTGGACGCTGCCGCTGCTGGCCGGTCTCGGGGCCTGCGCGGTCCAGCTGGCGGCGGGGTTCCTGGCCGGCCGCCCCGTGCCGGTGCAGGTCCCCGCGTCCGCCGTCCGAGGATGACCGTCCGGACACCGAGGTGTCCGGAACCGGCCGCGTGAAGGGCACCCGGAGGTCATCCGAAATCTTTACGTTCCAGTCATGATCCGTAGATTTGTCGCCGTGGCGCTGACCGTCCTCGCGACCGGTACCGTCGCCGTTGTGCTGCACCAACCCGACCCCGCCGCGGCCGACCGCCGCGCCCGTGAACCCATCGTCATCGGCCACCGCGGCGCCAGCGCCCACCGGCCCGAGCACACGCTGCTCTCCTACGAGGCGGCGATCGCCATGGGCGCCGACTACATCGAGCCCGACCTGGTCTCCACCAAGGACGGGGTGCTCGTCGCACGCCACGAGAACGAGATCGGCGGGACCACCGACGTGGACAACCGCCCCGAGTTCGCGGCCCGCCGTACCACCAAGACCATCGACGGGCGGCCGGTGACCGGCTGGTTCACCGAGGACTTCACCCTCGCCGAGCTGAAGACGCTCAAGGCCGAGGAGCGCATCCCCGACCTGCGCCCGGACAACACCGCCTTCAACGGGCTGGCGCAGATCCCGACCTTCGAGGAGGTCGTCCGGCTCGCGCAGGAGCACGGCGTCGGCGTCTACCCCGAGACCAAGCACCCCACCTACTTCGACTCCATCGGCCTGTCCCTGGAGGAACCGCTGCTGGAGGTCCTGAACCGGTACGGCTGGAACGGGCGCAAGGCCCCGGTCTTCATCCAGTCGTTCGAGACCGCCAACCTGCGCGAGCTGAACAAGAAGACGCGGCTGCCGCTGATCCAGCTGATCAGCGCGACCGGCGCGCCGTACGACTGGGTCGCCGCCGGGGACCCCCGCACCTACGACACCATGGTCACCCCCGACGGCCTGCGCGAGGTCGCGGGCTACGCCGACGGCGTCGGCGTGGACACCCGGCGCATCGTCCCGGTCGGCCCCGACGGCCGCCTGCTCGCGCCGACCAGGCTGATCGAGGACGCCCACCGGGTCCGCCTGGAGGTCCACACCTGGACCATCCGCAACGAGAACTCCCAGCTCCCGGTGGACTTCCGGCTCGGCGACCCGGCCAGCCCGGTCTTCCCCCGGGCCACCGGCGACGTGATGGGCTGGCTGGAGAAGCTCTACCGGCTCGGCCTGGACGGCGTCTTCGCCGACGACCCGGGGATGGCCCGGGCCGTCCGGGAACGCGTCTTCGACCGCGGGGTGTAGTCCCGGGAGCGGTCAGGCGACCTCGTCCACGGGACGGAGCTCGTCGGCGTAGCTGACCGAGACGCGGCGCATGAGGCCGGTGCCGTCGATGGAGTACTGGCCCATGCGCCACAGCGGGGGAGAGTAGGCGTGGATCGACACGCTGCCGTGCTCCACCCCGGTCAGCCGGTGGATGTGGTCGGGGCCGAAGGAGAACGACTCTCCCGCCGGGACGAGGGTCTCCAGATGCTCGCCGCCGATGCGCGGGTTGCACTCCCGCAGCGTCCCGGCCACCACCCGGACGGCGCCGGAGGAGATGTCGTGGTCGTGCCAGCCGGTGTCGTCCTCGGGCCGCCAGCACAGCAGCCAGACGTCCACGTAGGCGTCCCGGTGGAGGGAGGCGTAGTGGCGGCCGCCCTCCTCGGGGAAGAGCACCTGGTCCGCCCAGCCGGCGGGGTCGGCGGCCAGCGCGTCGACCAGGTCGCGCAGCTCGCGCCGGTCCAGGGTGCGGGCGGGCAGCGACTCGATGCCCGTCGCGGGCTCCTCGCGGAGCGCCGTGGGCGCGGGGGCCCCGGCGGCCCCGGAGCGCACGGGGAGCGTACTGCTCTGGGACTGGTTCACGGGCTGGACTCCTTCCGGTTCAGCAGACGGCCGGGATTGGTGACGGTCACGGCGTGCCGGGCGGCCTCGCCGAGTGCGGGCGCGAGATCGGGGGCGGTGGCGTAGGGCCGGTCGGAGCCGTTGACCACGACGTCGACGCCGAGCTCGCGGACGATCGCGTCGACGGCCCGGGGGCCGTAGGAGGAGGTCTCCACGAAGACGCCGGGGTCGACCCGCCCCCGGCCGGCGCCGCCCCGGCTGATCAATCGCTCGGAGTGCAGCGGGGCCAGCCCGGCCAGCAGCGCGAAGCAGACCCGGAGCCGGGGGTGCCGGGGGCGGCCGAAGGCGGCGAAGGCGAACCACGCGGCGTGCATCTGCTGGACGTACGGCACCACGGCGGGCCACCAGCCCGGACTCTCGGAGTTCCCGGCCGGGCCGGGATGGACGAAGAGCGGCAGGTCGCGCTCCGCCAGCACGTCGAGCAGCGGGGCCACCGACCGCAGTCCCGCCTCGCTCCCCACGGCCGTCGCGGGGAGCTGGAGCCCGGCCAGGCCGAGGTCGAGGGCCGCGCGGAGCCGTACCGGGTCGATGTCGGCGAGGCAGGCGGCGGCCCAGGCGCCGAAGGGCGGGGGCAGGGCGGCGGCGTCCTCGTGGTAGGCGTCGATGAGCGGCCAGGCGTCCCCGGGCGGGAGCGACTCGATGCCGAGCGGGCTCGACAGGGACACCAGGGCCAGGTCGAGCCCTTCGTTCAGGGCGAGGCGGGCGGCCAGGTCATGGTCGAGCGGGTCGGCCGCGAAGGGGGGCTCGCCGTGGAGGTGGAGGGTCCAGCCGTCGAGGCGGGGCGGGGCCGTACGGCGCCGCAGCGCGTCCGTGAACGCGGGGGTCCACAGATGCTGGTGCACGTCGATCGCCATCTCGCCTCCAGCTTTTCCCTATTTCCTACCTACAATACATGCAATCCCTTCGACCTCTGACGTCACTCGGTGAAGCGGTTCAGTGAACCGTTTCAGTGAACCGCTTCACAAGGCGGCCTGTCAATCGGGCGCCTCGCGAGCGCCTCCCCGCCCCCGGGGTGGGGCATAGGCTGGGCGGGTGCCGCAGCCACGTAAACGCGCGACGATACGCGAGGTCGCCAAGGCGACCGGTCTCTCGCCCGCGGCGGTCTCATACGCGCTCCGCGGCCTGCAGGTCTCCGAGGAGACCATCGAGCGGGTCCGCCGGGCGGCGGAGGAACTCGGCTACGAGGCCGACCCGATCGCCCGCGCCCTGGCCAGCGGCCGGACCGGCACGGTCGGCCTGCTCTGCGGCTCGCTGGAGGACCTCTGGCAGCAGGCGCTGGCCGTCGGCATCGGCCGGGCGCTCAAGGACAACGACCGCTACGCCTTCATCCTGGACGCGGCGGGCGACCCGGCGCGCGAGCGCACCCTGGCCCGGCAGCTCCGCGACCAGCGGGTGGACGCGCTGATCGTGCAGCCGGTGGACCCGGCGGCGCCGTTCTGGGCCGGGCTGTGCGAGGGGTTGCCGGTGGTGGCGATCGGCGACGCCCTGGCGGGTGCGCGGACGGCCGGGGAGGTCGTGTTCGACAACCGGGCCGGAGTGACCCTGGCGCTGGAGCACCTGCGCGGCCGGGGGCACCGCCGTGTCGCCGTCCTCACCCCCACCCGGGCGAGCACCCCCGACCGCCCCGCCGACCTGCACGTCCTGGCCGAGGCCGGACGGCTGGGCCTGGACATCGAGGTCGTCACCGCCCCGCAGGCGCTGGCCGCCGCGACGGAGGTGGCCGGCATGGCGCTGGCCGCCGGCCACCGGGCCTTCTTCTGCTTCGCCGACTCGATCGCCTACGGGGTGTACGCCGCGGCGGCCGAGCGGGAGCTGTCGATCCCGGGGGAGGTGACCGTGATGGGCTATGACGACCATCCGATGTCCGGCCTGCTCAGCCCCGGGCTGACGACGGTCGACTGGGACATCGACGGGATCGTCCGGGCGGCGGTCCGCATGGTCGTGTTCGCCGCCGACGGCGGGCCGCCCCGCCACGACCGCATCGTCCAGGCCCCGCAGCTGCGCGAACGCGGCTCGGTCGGCTGACCTCCCCGGACCGGCTGCGGATCGGCCTCGGACCGGCCCGGGGCGGCTCCCGCCGCCCCGGACGCCTCAGTCGCCGAGCACCAGGTCGAGCAGCCAGCTCACCACGCCGACGATGATCGCGCCCCAGAAGGCGGCCCAGAAGCCCTCCACGTGGAAGGGCAGGTCCAGCTGGGCGGCGATCCAGCTGGTGAACAGGAGCAGGCCGGCGTTCACGACGAGGGCGAACAGGCCGAGGGTGAGGACGTAGAACGCGCAGCCGACGGTCTTGATGATCGGCTTGAGGATCGCGTTGACGAGACCGAAGATGAGGGCGGCCGCGAGCAGGGTCAGGATGTTCTTGGTGGTGGTGTCGCCGGAGACGGTGATGCCGTCCACCAGTTCGGTGGCCGCCCACAGGGCGGCCGCCACGATGAGGATTTTGACGATGATCTTCACGTTCGGGTGTCCTCGCGGGGATGGTCGGATGGGCGTTCGGGGCTCGAGGTCGTCATGGTTCTACCAAGACCCTAGACACTCCGGGGTCGTCATGGCGGCCGCCGTACCGCGATCTTCCTGTGATCTTCCGGCGAGGGCGGGAGGGGGGCGGTCGCGAGATGCTCACCGGAGCGCCGGTTGTGCATGATCCCTCGAATCTGCGGGCAGAGGGGGCATAAGGGGGTGTGTTCGGTGGAAACGGACCAGCTAGAGGCGCTGTCGGCACAGGAGCTGCACGACCGTTCGGTGCGCTATGCCGTACGGCATGGAGACTTCGGCTTCCTGTGGGAGCTGCTCAAGGTGATCCCGGCGGCCGAGGCGGCCAGCGGGCACAACGAGGAGACGGCCAATGATCTCAGCCGGGTCTCGGCCCTGCTCAGCGATGCGATGGCCTCCGGGGAGGGCGAGCTCGCCGAGGCGCTGCGTCCGTTCTACATCGAATACCTGTCCAAGCATGCCGACGCCTGACCGGGACCGCTGTCCGTTCTGCCGGTTTTGGATAGGGTGATCGGCAGTCGAGGAGAGAGGACACGCCGTGGCGTCGGTGAATGTGGAGCGGACCGAGAGCGGATACGTCGCACGCAACGACCGCGGGGCCGAGGTCGCCATGGGCGGCGGTGACGAGGAGGGCGTGTTCACCCCGGTGGAGCTGCTGCTCGCCGCGCTCGGCGGCTGCAACATCGTCACCGTCGAGCCGCTGACCGCCAAGCGCGGCCACCGGCTGGTCCGGCTGGCGATGACCGTCCACGCCGAGAAGATCGAGAAGACGAAGCTGGGGCCGATCACCGTCTCCTACGAGATCGAGCTGCCCGAGGGCGACGAGAAGGCGGCGGAGGTCTTCCGCGCGGTCGCCCACCGGGTCGAGGAGAACTACTGCACGGTGAGCCATGCCCTGCGCAACGAGACCGAGGTCATCCTGGACCTGCCCGTCTGACGGCTTCCGGGTCCGGCGGGCCCGGTTCGGGTATACCAGGTCAACTCTGTATGTAGCCCCAGAATCAACCTGTCGATGACGTGCTCGTTGCAATCGGCTCGCTAGTGTTGAAGACAGGTCAACGAGATCTGTGAGCCTCATGGGAGCACACGGAGACTTTCACCGGAAACAGGACGCGGCTACCGCGTCCCGCGCGGAGCCGCCGGAGTCTAGGGGGAGACGGCCGGCCAAGCCCGCGAGGTAGAGACGGGGCCGGACGGTTGG
>NZ_BOOH01000040.1 GCF_016863135.1 Planobispora longispora | reverse complement strand
GGGGCCGGACGGTTGGGGGAACCGTCCGGCCCCGCGCCTTTTCCGCCCCCGTGCTTTCGCCCCCGCCCCCGCCCCTGCCCCGACCCGTGACGATGTGCGTTCCGCCTGGCGGGGCTGCTAGAGTTACCTCATCGCAGGCGCCGCTAGCTCAGTTGGTTAGAGCAGCTGACTCTTAATCAGCGGGTCCGGGGTTCGAGTCCCTGGCGGCGCACCGGTACAACCCCAGTTCGGCACCGTCCGAGCTGGGGTTTTTCCGTATGACGCCACGATCCGGCCCGGCGCCGGATCACGGGGGACAGGGGTTGTCTGTCGGGGTTCAGCGAGAAAAGCTGCAGATAGCAATCACCGGGCCCAGTCCTCGAAGGTGTCCTCTTCTCGTCCTCCGGCTCTGATCGGGAAGTGTCATGTCCGATATCAAGGCGATCCTGTCGGTGCGCGCATGAGCTCGCTGCTGGCCGTCAGCGACCTGCACGTCGGCTTCCCGGACAACCGGGAGGTGGTCGAGCGGCTGCGTCCCCGGTCGCCGGACGACTGGCTGCTGATCGCGGGCGACGTCGCCGAGCGGGTCGCCGACGTCGAGCGGACGCTCGCCCTGCTCCGCGAGCGCTTCGCCACCGTGGTGTGGGCGCCGGGGAACCACGAGCTGTGGACCCATCCCGGCGATCCGGTCACGCTCCGCGGTGAGGAGCGGTACCGCCTGCTGGTCGAGCGCTGCCGCGAGCTCGGCGTGGTCACGCCGGAGGATCCGTACCCCGTGTGGACCGGACCGGACGGACCGCTCGCCGTCGCGCCGCTCTTCGTGCTCTACGACTACTCCTTCCGGCCCCCCGGGGCGCGCTCCGCCGAGCAGGCGCTGGCCATGGCCGAGGAGAGCGGAGTCATGTGCACCGACGAGTTCCTCCTGCACCCCGATCCGTATCCCTCCAGGCCGGCGTGGTGCGCGGCCAGAGTCGCCTCCACCGAGAGGCGCCTGGCCGCCCTGGAGCTGCCGACCGTGCTGGTCAACCACTATCCGCTGGTCCGAGATCCGGTGCGGGTCCTCCGTCACCCGGAGTTCGCCCTGTGGTGCGGCACCGAGCGGACCGCCGACTGGCACGTGCGCTTCCGGGCCGAGGCGGTGGTCTACGGCCACCTGCACATCCCGCGGACGACCTGGCATGACGGGGTGCGCTTCGAGGAGGTCTCCCTGGGCTACCCCCGCGAATGGCGGCAACGGGCAAAAGCCCCGACCCTACCCAAAGTCATCTTTTATGGGGATCGAAAGGTGTAGGTCAGACGATACCTATGGACCGGCAGCCGGCGGCCGGGGGGCTCAGGCGGAGAGGCTGAGGGCCAGGCGGGGGGCGAGGCCGGTGTTGCGGCGGTGGCCGAGGCGGTGGACCGCGAGCTCCAGGGCGTCGCGCCGGCCGACCAGGACCACCCAGGACTTCGCCCGGGTGACCAGGGTGTAGAGCAGGCGGCGGCGGAGCATGACGCCGCCGGCGTCGGCGACGATGGGGGCGACCACGAAGGGATACTCGCTGCCCTGGGAGCGGTGGACGCTGATGGCGTAGGCGTGGGTGAGGTCGTCCAGTTCGTCGAAGCCGTAGGTCACCGGTTCCCCGTCGTCGATGACGATCTCCACCAGCCGGTCCTCCGGGACGACGCGGGTGACGGTGCCGGTCTCGCCGTTGAAGACGCCCTTGTCGTAGTTGTTGCGGATCGGCATGACCCGGTCGCCGACCCGGAAGACCGAGGCGCCCGCCCAGTGCTCGGCCTTGTCCTCGGCGGCCGGGTTGAGCCGTTCCTGCAGTCTGCGGCCGAGGTCCGTGGCGCCCGTCGCGCCCTTGCGCATCGGGCACAGCACCTGGACCTGACCGGGGTCCACGTTCTGCTTGCGCGGGATCGCCACCGTCGCCAGTTCGACCACCCGCTCGGCGACGGCCTCGGGGTCGTCGAGCTCCTCGAACCAGAAGCCGCCCCCGCCGGGCAGGCGCGGGAGCTCCCCGGCGCGGATGCGGTGGGCGGCCCGGACGATGGCGCTGTCGCCCGCCTGCCGGAAGATGTGGGTCAGCCGGACCCGGGGGATGTCCTCCACGCGCAGCAGGTCGGCCAGGATGTTGCCGGGGCCGATGCTGGGGAGCTGGTCGCTGTCGCCGACGAGCAGCAGGTGGCCCCCGGAGGGGATGGCCGCGCACAGCCGGGTGGCCAGGTGCAGGTCGAGCATGGAGGCCTCGTCCACGACGATCAGGTCGGCGTGCGCGGGGTTCCGGTCGAACAGGGCGTCGGGGTCGGGCTGGTGGGCCAGCATGCGATGGACGGTCATCGCGGGCACGCCGGTCAGCTCCGAGAGCCGCTTGGCGGCCTTGCCGGTGGGCGCGGCGAGGGTGACGGTGCCGCCCATCGCCCGCACGGTGGCCGCGATCGCCCTGACCGTGTGGCTCTTGCCGCAGCCCGGACCGCCGGTGAGGACGGACACGGTCGCGGCCAGCGCCATGGTCACCGCGGCCCGCTGGTCGTCGTTGAGGGTGGCGTCCTCCTCGAAGCCGCGCATCGGCAGCGTCGAACGGGCCCGGAAGAGCCGGGTCAGGTGGTCGGTGAGGGCCAGTTCCCGGCTGTGGATCTCCTTGGCGTAGACGACGGTCTGGCCGGGCCGTTCCGGGGACGGCTCGGTGACCACCCGCCGCTCGGCCACCAGGGCGTCGACCGCCTGCCGGATCAGCTCCTCCTCCTGGCCGATCATCGCGATGGTCTGGGTGAGCACGGCGAGCAGCGGCAGGTAGCAGTGCCCTCCGCCGCTGGCCGCCGCGTCCAGCCGGTCCAGGACCGCCGCCTGGATCCGCTGCGGGCTGCTCTCCGGCACGCCCGACCGCAGGGCGATCCGGTCGGCGGTGCTGAACGCGATGCCCCTGACCCGGCCGATGAGCCGGTAGGGGTCGGAGGTCAGGATCTCGGCCGCCTGCGCGCCGAACGCCTGGTAGACCTTCGCGGCGAGCAGCGGGCTGACGCCGTACCCCTGCAGGACCACCATCAGCGCCGCGATCGCCTTCTGCTCCCGCCACGCCTCGACGATCTGCGCCTGCCGTACCGGGCCGATGTTGATGACCTCCCGCAGGCGTACGGGATCGGTGTCGATGACGGTAAGACTTTCCTCACCGAAGTGGCTGACGATGGCGTGGGCCAGGCGCGGGCCGATGCCGCGGATCAGTCCCGAGCCGAGGTACAGCTCGATGGCCCGGACCGTGGACGGGATCACCCGCTCGCACGCGCTGACCATCAGGCGCCTGCCGTGACGTGGGTGGTCGTCCCACTCGCCGACGAGCTTGAGCGTCTCCCCGGGCTGCACCCCGGCCAGCGCCCGGCCGGAGGCGACGAAGGCGGGCATGTCCTCGGCGCTCATCCGCGCGACGGTGTATTCGTCCTCGCGGACGTAAACCAGTTGCTCGACCGAGGCTTCCACGGTGAGGATCCAATCATCCCGTACGGCCCGCGTCACAGGCCGCCGATCGGCGGGACGGCCGCGTGCGAACCGCGGGCCTGGTCGGCAGGGTAGGGCGTGGGACCGACAATACGGGCGAAAGACGACGTGGGACGGCCTGTGACGGGTCCGGCGGGGGGTTCGCCGGGGCGGGCGAAGCCGCCGGGAGACGGCGCGGAGCCTGCCGGAAGAGGGCGCAGGGCCCGACGGAAGGTGCCGGGTCCGCCGAAAGAAAGAAAAATAGTACCGAGGTTGTCCGGGGGCTGTGTTGGAACTCCGAAAATGTCGGTGCCGTTCGAGACTATAGAGCTGTGAGAAGAACTTAAACGATCAGACGGGGCACCGCCGGGTCAGCGGATCCGGAGATCCCCGAGGGAGAGAGGCATGCGATGCTGATCACGATGAGCGTGCCCGAGCTGGCACAGGTTCTCTTCGCCTCCGCGTTGCAGGCATCCGACGACCCCTCGCCGGAGCAGGCGCGCACGGCCATCGAGGACCGGCTGCGCATCTGCCACGCGGATCTCGCCGACTGCCTGGCCAGTGTCGCGCAGGAGGCCGGTGACCACCCCGAGGCGTACGCCAGCCGGATGCGCTGGGCCCTCGGCATGGCCGACCGCGTGAGCACCGCCGTCAGGCCCGGCCGGATGGGCTCCGTCACCAGGACCGAGCGGGCCGGGTCCGTCTGCCTCGCCCTGGTGTGACCGCCGGGCCCGGCCGACCGGATCACCGGCGGGCGATCCCGGCGATCGCCCTGGCGAGGGGGGCGACGGCCGCGCGGGCCTCCCGCTCCGGCATGAGGACGGATCTGGCGGAGCCGATCCCGGCGCCCCGGGGGCGCTCGGAGCCCGCGTAGGAGACCTCGATCACGCTCCCGCCGACGACCACGAGCACCCCGGCCACTCCCACCTGCAGCTCGGCGGCCCGGTGCCGCCTGTACTGGACGTACGCCGGATCGTCCGTCCCCGGCAGGTCGGTGACCTCGGTGAAGGAGATGCCGGGATACTCCCGGTCCACACCGTCCCGCGCCCGTCGCAGCGCCCTGTCGCGACGCTCCTCATAGTGCCGCCGGGCTCCCTCGGGATCGGGGTTGCCGGCCCGGTTGGTGAAGGTGAGGACGCTGATGGAGACGTTGCGCAGGCGCAGGCCCCGGCTCGCGGGCAGGTCCGCGTTCTCCCACCAGCAGTCGACGACCGTGCGGTCGGACAACACGGTTCGGGAGGCGCCGGTCTTCGGATCGGGGACCAGCCTGGCGGCGGCCAGGCCGAACTTGGCGCAGTTCGCGGCGAAGTCGACCGGGACCGGCGTGGGCGTGGCGGCAGGGGCGGGCGTGCCGGTGGGCGCGGGTGTGGCCGCCGGGGTGGCCGGGCGCGCGTACGGCCTGCCCGCGCGCCAGTCGGTCACCGACTCCGACACCTGACGCAGGAGGCTCTCGGCCTCCCGCAGCGCCGCCCTCTCGGCGGCGGGCGGGATGTCCCCGCGGGGGAGGGGCGGCGCGGGGCTCCCCCCGGGCCTGTACTGCACGCCCACGATGACGTCCCCGACCCTGCTGGAACCCTTGGCCACGTCGTACCCGCTTCCCGTGCGGGAACGGGAGTACTGGCCGTGCGCCGAGTCGCCGATCCCGCTGAACCTCCTCACCGGGGCGTCGACGAACTCCTTGTGGGAGCGGGTCGCGAGACTCTGGTCGCCCTGGACGGCGAAGGCGTACTTCCGCGCCGCGACGACCTCGGCGCTCTCGCCGGTCTTCTTGTACCGCTTGACCTCGATCTCGATCTCGCCGGCCGAACCGTTCTCGCCGGGCAGGAGGTCCCCGCGCCACCTGCACTTCCAGGCGGTCGCGGAGGAGTCGTCCGAGGCGGTGCGGTCGATCACCGCCCGCGGGGCGAGACGCTCGGCCTCGGACGCGCTGATCATGGAACAGACGTCCGGGGGGTCGTCCGGGGAGTGGGCGGCGGGCGTGGCCGAGGCGGCGGACGAGGCCGGGGCCGTCCCCGTGCCGGGACGGGACACGGTGTAGGCGACGACGCCGCCGGCGACGGCCAGGGCGGTCGCGCCCGCCACGGCGGGCGCGAGCCAGCGCCGCCGGGTCTCGCTGGTCGCCACGTCAGTCCGTCCCGGTCTTCCGGAAGGCCTCGAGAGCCGTCTCAGTGGCCTTCAGCAGCCCGGCGACCGCCTGCTTCTGCGGCATGAGGACGGAGCTGGGGGAGTTGATCGGCTGGTCCTTGGCGCGCTCGGAGCCGCCGTGGGTCACCTCGATCACGGTCGCTCCCACGAGCACGGCGCTGTCGGCGATCCCCGCGTGCACGCTGGGGGTGCGGTTCTTCCGGTACTGGTAGTGGGCCCGGTCGCCCCAGTCCTTGGGCTCGGTCACCTTGTGGTAGAAGAGTCCCTGGAACCCGCTCCCCTCCCACTCCTTGGCCTTGGAGCGCAGGTCGATGTAGTAGTGCTTGGCCGCCCCGGTGTCCGGAGCCCCGGACCGGTTGGTGAAGGTGGTGAAGCTGATGAAGACGGTGCGCAGGCCGAACCCGTCCTGGGCGGGGATCTCCCGGTTGTTCCACCGGCAGCTGACGATCGTCTTGCCGCCGTCCCGCGTCCGCTCCGCGTTGGACTTCGCGCCGGGGACCAGCTCTGTGGCGACCGGGGTCACCGCCTCGCAGGTCTTGGGGAAGTCGATCGCCACCGGCGTGGGCGTCGGGGTGGGGCCGGTCGGCGTCGGCGTCGGATCGAGGGTCGCGCGCGCGTACGGCCTGCCCTGCCGCCACGCCGCGACCGACTCCGCCGCCTGCCCGAGCAGGAGCTTGACCTCCCGCATCGCGTTCTTCTCGGTGACCAGCGTCCGGCCCTTGGAGGTGAACAGGGGCGAGTCCTTGCGCTCCTGGCTGGCCTCGTACTCCACCTTGACGGTGACGTCCCCGACGCGGGCGAATCCTTCGCCGAAGGCGCTCGGGATGCTGTTCCCCTTGTACCAGGTGTACCGGGCGTGGGCCTCTTCGCCGATCCCGTCCAGCTTCGCCATCGCGTAGTAGGCGTCCTTGGTGGGGTTGGCCGCCCTGAACTGGCTGCTGCTGAGCTCGATGCCGTACTGCCGCCGGGAGACGGTGTCGGCGCTGTCGCTCTCACGGGCGTGGTGCTGGGTCACCTCTACCGTGATCTTGCGGTTCCTGCGGTACTCCCCGAAGGAGAGGCTGGGGTTGCTCCAGGTGCAGCTCCAGGCGATGTAGGAGAACTCGTCTCGTTTGTCGGAGACGGTGTCGCTCACCGTCGCCTTCGGGACGAGGCGTTCGGTCTCCAGCGTGTCGAGCGTGGCGCAGGCCTTGATCGGTCCCGTGGCGGTCTGGGCGACGGGCGTGGCCGGGGCGGCGGCCGGGGACGGGGCCGGGCCCGGGTCCGGCGAGGTGAGGGAGCGGGTCACCACGTAGGCGCCGCCGCCGCCCGCCGCGGCGAGGACGACCACGCCGGCCGCGGCGAGGACCAGCCGGCCCCTCCGGGGGGCGGCGGGGGAGGGCACGGTGGCCGTCCACCGGAGCTGCCTGGTGGAGGGCTCGGGACTGTCGTGGCTCATGGAGCCTCCTGCGGGGGAGTCGGAGGGGTCTGGCGGGGAGTCTCCTGCGGGCGGGGCGGAGTCTCCTGTATAGGAGTCGCGGGGACGGGCTGCGGTTCGCGCACCCGGGTCCGCTTTTTCCGGGTTCGCTCTCCCCGTACGGGATCTCTAGGCGGGCTCTGCGGGATCACCGCTCTCCACGGGCTCACTCACCGGGGGAGCGGGACTCCCCCGCGGAGGGGCCGCCCGTCCCGCCGGGCGAGGCGGCCGTGAGCCCCGCCGCCACCAGCTCGGCCGCGCGGCGCGCGGCCTCCTGGTCGGCCGGGGTGACCCCGCCCTCCTCCGCGCGCACCCACTCGACCCTGACGATCAGATTGCTGACCCGGAGCCAGGTCGTGCAGATGGTCCTGTCGTAGAGCCCGCCCTTCCTGGCGGTGTCCTGGGTGAACGCCTCGTCACCGACCCCGGACAGGTCGCGGACCGCGGACCGCGTCTCGCTGTAGGCCAGCTGCCGGGTGCCGGCGGCGGCGACGGCCTCCTGCCTCTTGCGCTCGAACAGCCGCCGGGCCGCCTCGGGCGCGCCCGTCCCGCCCTGGACGGGCACGGCCTGCGTCTGCACCGCGATCCAGCGGTACCGGCGCCCGTTGGGCTCGTTCCACTCGCACTCGTCCGCCCTGGTCATCCTGGGGTCGGTGGCCTTGCCGACCAGCTCGTCGGCCTGCTCGACGGTGAGCAGGCCGCAGGCCTCCGGCGCGGTGGCGAACCGCCCGCCGTCCGGCGCGCTCTCGCGGGAGGCGGTCACCTGCCAGGCGAACAGCGTCCCGGCGGCCACGGCCGCCAGCAGGGCCGCCGCGGCGATCCACACGAACCGGCGGCGCCTGGCGCTCCGGGACCGCGGGCCGCGTACGCGGGCGGGCACGGTGGGGAGTCCGTCCAGGCCGGGGCGGGCGGCGGGGAACCCGTTCGCACCGTGCCGCGCCTGCTGCGGCTGTGCCTGATGCGCCGGCTGGAGGTCCGGGGCGTCCGGGCGGGTGAGGGGGAAGGTGCCCGAGGTCCGGCCCGAGCGGGCGACGCCGTTCAGGACACGCCGGATCTCCTCCGGCTCCGGGCGCGTCTGCGGGTCCTTGGCCAGCAGGGCGAGCAGCAGCCCGCCCAGCTCGGGCCCGGCGCGCTCCGGGGCGGGCGGCTCGCGCATCAGCACCGCGGCGGCGATGGCGGCGGGGTGATCCCGGTGGAACGGGGCCCGGCCCTCGGCCGCGGTGTACAGCGTCGCCCCCAGCGACCACAGGTCGGAGGCGGGGCCCGCGGGCTCCTCCCGGAGGCGCTCCGGGGCGGTGTACCCGGCCGAGCCCGCGTGGCCGGACAGGCTCAGCTCACCGGTCAGCGGGGCCGCGATGCCGAAGTCGGCGAGCATCGCCGTGCCGTCCGCGTCGAGCAGGACGTTGGCGGGTTTGACGTCGCGGTGGAGCAGGCCGTGGGTGTGCGCGGCCTCCAGCGCGTCCAGCACCCGCAGGCCGATCGCCGCGACCTGGCGCGGCGGGAGCGTTCCCTCCCGCCTGATCACCCTGTCCAGCGAGTCCCCGCCGACCAGGTCCATCACGATCCACGGCTGTCCGCCGTCGGTCACCACGTCGTGGACCATGACGATGGCCGGGTGGCTCACCCGGGCGGCGGCCCTGGCCTCGTGGATCGCGCGCTCGGCGAACTCGCGGCCGCCGCGCAGCTCCTTGACCGCGACCTCGCGGCGGAGCATCTCGTCGCGGGCGCGCCAGACCGTGCCCGCCCCGCCCTCGCCCAGCCGTTCCAGCAGCCGGTACCTGCCCGCGAGCGTCCGCGCGGGCCCGGCGCCTTCCTGCCCCGTCATCTCTCGTCCTGTCATTTCCCGTTCCGCAGGGCCGCCTGAGCCCACCGCGCGGCCTTGAGCGCGCCGTCCCTGATGTCGGCGTCGGTGGGCGTGGAGGAGATCGTCGAGTACCGGGCCTCGACGACGAGGTTGAGGACGCGGAAGTGGACGACGCCGGTGTGGGTCTGGCCGCTCTCGGAGGTCAGGTCGTGGGCGAAGGCCCCCTCGCCCAGCTCGGGCACCGGGCGCGCGGCCGTGGTCCTGGCCGTCACGCGGGTGATCCCGGCCTCCTTCCACTCCCAGGGGAACTCGGTGGGCTGCCGGTGCGACCTGCCCAGGGCGGCCAGGTGCTCGCGGGCCGTCTCCGGGCTCATCCCCCACGGCTGCACGGCGTCGCTGACGGCGCGGGGGATCAGCGCGACCCCGCTGTTACGGGTGGTCCAGGCGCATCCCCCCTCGTACGGCGTGCCGGTCGGCGGCTGGGGGGCGCGCGTGATCTCGCGCGCCTGCGCGGGGGTGAGCAGCGAGCAGAAGTCCACCGGCCCGGCGAACTCCGTCCGCTCCCCGTCCCCGCTCAGGAGCGCGATCGTGACGCCCGCCGCGACCGCGACGAGGACGACCGCCACCGCCGCCGCGATCCAGAGCCGCAGACGGCTCCGCCCGGCGGGCGGGACCGCGCCGGGCCCCTCGCCCCGCGGGGCCGGGAGCGGGGTCGGTGAGCCGGGGGGCGGGAGCGGGACCGGGGTCGCGCCCGGCGGCGGGGGCGGGAGCGGGACCGGCGCCGAATCCGGCGGAGGGAGGGGGACCGGGACCGATCCGGGGGGCGGAGGCGGGACGCGGATCGCGGAGTCCCCGGTGACGCGGGGGGAGCCGGGGAGACCGGGAGCCTCGCGGACCTGGGGGGCCTGGGGGACCTCGGGCACGCGGCCCTCGGCGACCTGCGTGAGCAGCCACCGGGCCGTGCCCGCGTCCGGCCGTGCCGCCGGTTCCCGCGCCATCATCGCCACCAGGACCGGCTCCAGCGGGCCGGCCAGTTCGAGCGGCCTGATCCGCCCGGACAGCGCCGCGCTCAATCTCACCATGGGCGCGCCCTCGTAGGCGGCGATGCCCTCGACGGCGAAGTAGAGGGTTGCCCCGAGCGACCACAGGTCCGAGGCGGGCCCGCCCCGCTCGCCGTCCAGCCGTTCGGGGGCGATGAACCCGGGCGAGCCGATGAGCAGTCCCGTCTGGGTCAGCGTCGCGTCGCCGGTGAGGTGGGCGATGCCGAAGTCGGTCAGCACGGCCCGCCCGGAGGTGGTCAGGAAGACGTTCCCCGGTTTGACGTCACGGTGCTGGATGCCGCGGGCGTGGGCCGCCGCGAGCCCGTCGACGAGCTGGGCGCCGATCGCGGCCACCTGCTGAGGCGGGAGCGGACCCTCCTCCTCGACGAGGGCGCTGAGGCTGTGGCCGCGCAGCAGCTCCATGACGATCCACGGCTTGCCCTCGTGGACCGTCACGTCGTGCAGGGCGACCACCGAAGGGTGGCGGATCTGCGCGGTGGCCTGCGCCTCCCGTACGGCACGGGTGACCAGCTCGGCCCGGCGGGCCTCGTCGATCCCCGGGGGCAGTGTGAGCTCCTTGACCGCGACTTCGCGGTCAAGCATCTCGTCCCTGGCCAGCCAGACGGTTCCCATCCCGCCGCTGCCCAGTTCCCGGATCAGGCGGTACCGCTCCGCAAAGTCTTCCCTGTCGGGCATAGCGGGAGAATAGCGGACTCACTGATCATGCTCAGCCCGTCACCCGATGTAACGGCGGACACGGGAAGGACGACCTGGCCAGGCGGGTGGGCTTCACCTATCTGATCAACTACCACTCGGCCGCGCAGTTGCTGCTGTACGGCGTCGGCTGGCAGCAGGCCGCCCCCACCCCGACGACCTGATCTTCGAGGCGCTGCTCGGCGACGACGCGACGCCGGCCGTACCCGGGTACGACCCCGACATCGGAGCCGAGCTCTACACCACCAACGGCGAGACCGACGGGCACATGACGAACCGGGCCTTCGACCTGTCCCCGTACGCGGGCCGGCGGGTCGAGATCTCGATCGGCTACGTGACCGACCCGGCCACCGGCGAGGTCGGCGCGTTCGTGGACGACACCAGGATCACCACCACCGGCGGGACCCCGGGCGCCGTGCGGCGCCCGGCCCCTCGGCGTGTTCCGCGGAACCCTGGCCGGTTCGACTAATTCTTAGTAAGGTTTCCTATTAATAACGTGCTATCCGTCGGCCGTTGGACATGTTCCACCTCCATTCCCCCCTGTAGGAGGAGTCCACGTGCACCTGCGACACAAGGTGACCACCGGAGCCGTCGCCCTCGCGGCCGGATCCCTGCTCGCCCTGATCCCCTCGGCCCCTGCGGGCGCCCACGGGTCCATGTCGAATCCCCCCAGCCGCGCCTACGTCTGCAAGACCGAGGGCCCGGACAGCCCGAAGTCCGCGGCGTGCAAGGCCGCCGTCGCGGCCGGCGGCACCCAGGCCTTCTACGACTGGCACGAGGTGTCCCTGCTCACCGCGGGCGGACGGCACCGCGAGCTCATCCCGGACGGCAAGCTGTGCAGCGCCGGGCGTGACAAGTACCGCGGCCTCGACCTCGCCCGCGCCGACTGGCCGGCCACGAAGGTGAATCCGGGCCCGCTGACGATCACCTACCACGCGACCGCGCCGCACGCCAACAGCAACTTCGAGTTCTACATCACCAAGCCCGGCTGGAGCCCGACCCAGCCGCTGCGCTGGTCGGACCTGGAGCACATCAAGACCTTCAACAACCAGAACCCGACGACCTACACCAACTGGACGATCAACCTCCCGCAGCGGACCGGCCGCGCCATGATCTACTCGATCTGGCAGCGCGTGGTGGGCAGCGAGGAGGCCTTCTACACCTGCAGCGACGTCGACTTCGGCGGCGGCACGAACCCGACCCCGACGCCGACGGTCACCCCGACGCCCACTCCCACGCCGACGGTCACCCCGACGCCGACGCCGACCGTGACCCAGCCGGGCGGCACCTGGGCCCCGAACACCGCCTACGCGGCGGGCGCGCGGGTGACCTACGGCGGCGCGACCTACCAGTGCCTGCAGACGCACACCTCGCTGCCGGGCTGGGAGCCGCCGAACGTGCCCGCCCTCTGGAAGCGCCTGTAAGGGGCTTGTCCCGGTCCGGGGGACGGCTCCCGGTCAGGGAACGGTTCCCGAGCCGGGAACACGGCTCCCGGGCCGGGGAGAACCTCGCCTCCCCGGCCCGGCCCGGCCCCTCCCCGGCCGTCCGCGCCGTCGTCCACGAGGAGTCCCCGATGAAGCGCACTGTCCTGGCGGCGCTGAGCGCCCTCGCCCTGTCCGCCGGCGCGGCCCTGACCGGCTGCGGAGCCTCCGGCGGCGAATGGGCGCGCGGCGTCATGGCCGACCGGGCGTCGGAGGCCGGTCCCGCCCGCGGGTTCAACACGGCCGACGTGATGTTCCTGCAGATGATGGTCCCCCACAACGGCCAGGGCGTGGAGCTGGCCCGGCTGGCGCGCGAACGGGCCGCCCGCGAGGAGGTGCGGATCCTCGCGGCGGCCGTCGTCACCGCCCAGGAGGCCGAGACCGCCACCATGGCCGGCTGGCTGCGGGGCTGGGATCAGCCCGCGACCGCCCCCGCCGACGAGCACGCCGCCCACGGCGGCATGCCGGAGACGAGCGAGCGGGAGATCGCCGAGGTCACCGGCGCGGCCCCGGCCGACTTCGAGACGCGCTTCCTCGACACGCTGATCGCCCACCAGGACGACGCCGTCCAGCTGGCCAGGGCGGAGGCGGCCGCCGGCCTGCACCCCGAGGTGCGGCGGCTGGCGGAGCGGATCGACCTCTCGCGCACCGCCCAGATCGAGCAGATGCTGCGCCTGCGGGGCCGGTGACCGTCCGCTCCCGGATCACCCCTCTTCGAGCGAGGCGAGCACCCGGGCGGCCACCTCCTCGGGGGAGAGGTCGGAGACGTCGAAGGTCAGGTCGGCCACCTCGGCGAAGAGCGGCCCGCGGCGGGCGCGCTGCTTGACGAGCATGGCCTCCAGGTCGGGCTCGAAGTGCGGGCGGTGCGCTCCGGAGCGCATGCGCTCGGCGAGGATCGCCGGCGGCGCGTCCAGCCAGACCACCGTCGCCTCCTTCAGCGCGGCCCGGCGGCCCGGGTCGTCCACCACGCTCGCCGCCGCGGCGATCACCGGGGCGGGCCGCCCCGCGAGGGACTCGGCCAGGTGTTCCGCCTCGCGCCGGTGGAGCTCTTCCGTGCCCGCCGTGGCCACGGTCTCCGCCGCCGTCGCGCCGCCGTACCGCGCGGAGATGTCGGGATCGCTGTCGCGCAGTCCGCGCCCGAGCTCCGCCGCGAGGATCCGTGCCACGGACGTCTTCCCCGAGCCCATCAGGCCGGTGACGACGATCGGACGGTCAGGTATCACTGCGGCCTCCATGCGGCGACGTTTGAGATCCGTACGAGGGATAGGGAGAAGGTACTGGTTCGAAGGAGGGAAGACCCATGACCATCGCAGGCGGCATCGTCCTCATCATGATCGGCGCCATCTTCACCTGGGCGGTCGAGTTCGACCTTGCCGGGTTCGACATCAATGTCCTCGGCGTGATCCTGATGCTCGGCGGCCTGGTGTGGCTGATGTTCGCGCTCTACCGCCTGAACGCCGCTCGCCGTGCCCTGGCCTCCAACACCACTGTCGTCACGGAGGACCCGGTCACCCATCAGCGGATCTACGAGGAGCGCCGCTACGACGACCCCCCGGTCGTGTGAGTTCTTACCCAGGTGAAACGGAGGACGGACGTTGAGCAAGGTCGTATCCAGGGGCGTGAGCGCCGCGAGCGGAATGCTCGGCGGTGCTCTCGCCGGAGTCATCTTCAAGCAGGTCTGGAAACTCGCCTCGGGTAAGGATGACGCGCCCCAGGCGAACTCGGAGGAGTACGGCTGGGGGGAGGTCCTGCTCGCCGCGGCCGTTCAGGGGGCGATCTTCGGTGTCGTCAAGGCAGCGATCGACCGCTCCGCGGCACGGAGCCTTCATCGAGCGACCGGACAGTGACCGCGGACCCGGCCTCGCCGGGCGAGCGGACTGCGACGGCCGGATGGGCGCGCCCGCTCGTCTCGCGCGGGCGGCTCATCTCTCGCGGATGGCGCGCCGCCGCGGTTATCCGCGCGGTACGGCTCCGGCTGGCGAGAACCTCGGCGTAGACGGCCGACGTCTCCGCCGCCACCCGCTCCCAGCTGTAGCGGGACGCGGCCCGCTCGACCGCGGCGGCGCCGTAGGCCGCCAGCAGCGGCGGGTCCGCCAGCAGCCCGCGTAGCGCGCCCGCCAGGACGGCCTCCCGGCGCGGCGGGACCAGTACGCCGGTGACCCCCGGGACGACGGTGTCCAGATGCCCTCCCACCGCCGAGGCGACCACCGGCACCCCGCAGGCCATGGCCTCCAGCGGCACGATTCCGAACGGCTCGTACCACGGCACGCTGATCACCGCGGTCGCCGCCCGCATCAGGGCGGGGACCGCGGAGCGCTCCACCCTCCCGATGAACCGGACCCGGCCGGCGACGCCGCACTCGTCCGCGATCCGCGCCAGGCGGGCGGTCTCCGGTTCCCCGGGCTCGCCGCCCGCGACCACCAGCGTGGCGTCCGGCACCCGGCGGAGCGCGCGGACGACGGTCTCCACGCCCTTACGCGGGACCGGCCGGCCGATGGAGAGCAGGACCGGGCCGGGTCCGAGGTCCGGCGCCGGGCCCGCGGGAGTGAACGCGGCCAGGTCCACGCCGCAGGGGACGACGTGGGTGGCCCGCCGGGGGACCCGCAGCCGGTTCAGCTCGGCCACCTCGTCCGAGCAGGTCGCGATCACCGCGTCCGCCTGCCAGGCGATGACCGTCTCCGTCTCCACGCGCTCGCGCGGGCTGGTGTCGGCGCTGCCCTGGTGCCGCCGCTTGACGGTGCCGAGAGCGTGGAAGGTGTGGACGACGGGCACCCCGGTGGCCCGGGCGGCGGCCAGGGCGGCCAGGCCGCTCATCCAGAAGTGGCTGTGCGCGATGTCGGGGGCGGACGCCGCCCAGCGCCGGGCTATCCACCGGCTGAAGTCGGGCATCCAGGCGAGCAGGTCGTCCTTGGGGATGCTCTCCGGCGGACCGGCGGGAACGTGGACGACGGTGACGCCGGGGGCGAAGGCGACCTCCGTGTCCTGCTCGGCGGAGTCTCTGCGGGTGTAGACGGTCACCGTGTTCCCCCGCGCGGCCAGCGCGCAGGACAACGCGGCGACGTGCACGTTCTGGCCGCCCGCGTCGGCGCCGCCGATGGTGGCGAGGGGACTGGCGTGTTCGGACACCATCGCGATGTTCATAGGCACGGCTCCGCAGCGGTAATGCAACAGAAACGTGCCTGCGTCTTAGGCATCCTTTGGGCTGCTCTACCCCCGAGGGGGCTTTTAAACCCGTTTGACCTTGGAGTTCGCGGGAAGTCCCCGGGTGCTGGGGTGACGGTTCGAAGGCGAGAGGAGTTCGGTCATGGAGGCTCCGCAGTATGTCGCCGCGCGGGTGCAGGGTGCACTGGCGGAGGACGAACGTACGAACGAGTTGGGCATCCGGGTGGACGTCCGCGGGGAGCAGCTCTTCCTGCGCGGTCAGGTGAGCTGCGAGGAGCGCCGTGAGCTGATCGCCGATGTGGCGAGTGAGGCGGCGCCCGGATTGGTGGTCCGCAACGAGCTCACCGTCGTGGACGTCCGGACGCCCGAAGAGGAGGAGAAACTGTGAGCCTGCGAATCGCAGCGGTCGGTGACGTCCATCTGGGGACGGACATGGGCGGGCGTTACCGCTCCCACCTGACCGGGATCGAGGAGAAGGCCGATGTTCTGCTGCTGGCCGGCGACCTGACCAGGCATGGAACCCTGGAGGAGGGGGAGGTGGTGGTCGAGGAGTTCCGCGACCTGCCGATCCCCGTCATCGCCGTGCTCGGCAATCACGACCACCACTCCGACAAGCCCGCCGAGATCGCGGCCATGATGCGCGAGGCCGGGATCGCGGTGCTGCACGACGATGCCGTCGTCCTCGACGTCAACGGCGAGCGGCTCGGCGTCGTCGGCGGGAAGGGCTTCGGCGGCGGGTTCGCCGGCAAGTGCGCCAGCGAGTTCGGCGAGCCGGAGATCAAGGCGTTCGTCAACCACACCAAGCGGATCGCCGACCGCTGGCGGACGGCCCTGAAGGAGCTCGAGGCCGACCGGCGAGTCGTCCTGTCGCACTACTCGCCGGTCAACGACACGCTGGCCGGCGAGCCCCCGGAGATCTACCCCTTCCTCGGCAGCTACCTGCTGGCCGAGGCGATCGACGCGGAGGGCGCGGACCTGATCCTGCACGGTCACGCGCACATGGGGACCGAGAAGGGGGTCACGCCCGCGGGCATCCGGGTGCGCAACGTGGCGCTCCCCGTGCTGGGCCGGGCCTACGGGGTCTACTGCCTCAACGGCGACGGCCGCTGCTGACGCCCCCGCCGCGGTCATCGGCCGTGGCCGTTGACGGCCGTCAACTCATCAGCGGCCGTCAACTCATCAGCGGCCGTCAACTCATCAGCGAGCGTCGGCGGACATCAGCAGACATTAAGAGCGGGCCGGGTGGTAACCCGGCCCGCTAACGCTTGTCTGGGACTCACTTGGAATTCGGGGCGACTTGAGGTGATGCGAGCCATGCTCGCATCAGACATTGAAGATGCTCACACCCCCGGGGCCGACGAGGAATCCGAGGACGATCAGGACGATCCCCCAGAGGAGATCGCGGCGGGCCAGGATCACGTAGATCCCGGCGATGACGAGGACGACTGCGATAATCCAGAGCAATGTAGCCATAAACGGCCACTGCCCCCAGGATTCGCTATTTAACGTCCTTCGCTCGGTAAAGGTCGATGAGCGGCTGGATGAACCACAACCAGGCGGCGGTCAGCCCGACGGCGCCGCCGAACACGATGGCCGGCCAGCCGTCGATGAGCGTCTCGGTGACGAGTGCCACCGCGCTGGTCATCGAGACGGCCAGGAAGACGGCGCCGACGATGCCCAGTCCGTTGGCGGCGTGGAGCATCCTCTCCTTCAGTCCGCTCCGGAACAGCAGACGGTGCTGGGCGGCCGGGGCGATGAAGCAGACGGAGGCGAACGCGGCGCTCATCAACGCGATGAAGAACAACCAGCGGCCGAGGGCGTCCACTTTCTGGAAACCGGGTGAGAAAGGAACCGTCAGCAGGAAGGCGAACAGGACCTGCACGCCTGTCACCGCGACGCGCAGGCCCTGGAGCAACTCGGTCAGCTCGCGGTCGACCCGTTCCTTGTGGCTCTCGCCCGGCTGCGGTCCTTCCATTCGGGGATCGGAGGGGTTACTCATCTAGGTCGATTACCCCTGCTTTAAGGTGATATGCCTGGTGACTAGGGGGCGATCCTGGGGGTAATCCTCGGCTATGGGAAGCCACAGTCACGAGGTCACGGACGCGATCCTGGAGACACTGAAGCGGGCCAGTACCGGACTCAAGGACGCCAATATCAGGTTCGCGCTGGCCGGGGGATGCGCCGCCTATTCGCGCGGGGCCGCACCTTCGTTGCACGACGTGGACTTCGTCCTGCCGCAGGAGGACGTGCCGGCCGCCTTGGAAGCCCTGCGGGACCTGGGGTTCGAGACTGCCAAACCGCCGGAGGACTGGCTGGTCAAGGCTTATGACGAGGGCAGGCTGGTGGACCTGATCTTCCGTATCGCCGACAACCCGGTGACCCCCGCCCTGCTGGAGAGAGCCGAACCGCTGAAGGCGTCCGCCGTCATCGTGCCCGTCCTGGAGGCGACCGACCTGGTCATCTCCTGGTTGTTGCCGCTCTCCGAGCACGCTTGCGACTACGGTTCCCTGCTTCCCCAGGTCCGGGCGCTGCGGGAGCAGGTCGACTGGAACCGCGTCGCGGCGGTGAGCCAGTCCTCGCCGTACGCGTATACCTTTCTGACCCTGCTGGAGCGCCTGGGAGTGGTGAACGGCCCCGTCGACCCGTCGGGTGATCCATCCTGGCCGTGAGGCCGTGAGGCCGTGAGGCCGTGAGGCCGTGAGGCCGTGAGGCCGTGAGGCTGTGAGGCTGTGACGCGGAAAGGGCGGCCCGGTTCATGAACCGGGCCGCCCTTTCCGTCAGGCCGGTGGTGGAACTTCCGTCAGGCCGGTGGTGGAACCGGCCGGAGCGGTGTTGAGAACGCGGAGGGGCCCCGCCGTACGGCGGGGCCCCTCGTCGTGCCCTGTCGGATCAGTAAGTGGCCGGGCCGCCCCCGTAGGGGAAGCGGCCGTAGTACTCGCCGACCCGGTCACGGTAGGAGGTCTCCTTGAAGGTGGACTCGTCGAACTCCGGCGCGTCCTTGATCTCCTGCTTGGTGCGCGCGACGTAGATCTTGCGCTCCTGCGGGTCGATCTGCGTCACCGTGCTGGCCGGGAGCAGGACCTTCTTACCGAAGATCCACGGACCGGTGTCGACGACGAGATAGCTCTCGCCGACCTCGTAGGAGGCCTCGTCGACGGATCCGATCTTGCCGTCCGTCGCTTCGACGTCGTATCCAGCGAGGTCGAAGCTCTTGGTGGCGTCGTAGACGTCAGTACGGTAAGACCACAGCTCAGGCTGCATGGTTCCATCTCCCTTCGTTGGTTCTCCGGGCTCGGTCCCTCTACCCGCGCAAAGTGGAGTAAACGGATTTTTTTCCTGCCTTTGGGGTTGGGGCCCGCGCCTGGGGCTTCCCGGTGCGGGCCGCGCCAGGTGAGGCTCGCATCTCGTAGTCGCCATATATCGGCTCATGTACCGACCACGTCCCGGGGTCCGGTACTCTTATCGAGGTCAAGCGCCGCTAGCTCAGTTGGTTAGAGCAGCTGACTCTTAATCAGCGGGTCCGGGGTTCGAGTCCCTGGCGGCGCACCCGATGGAAACCCCAGTTCACTACGCTGAGCTGGGGTTTCTCGGTTTCCGGGCCTCCCGGGCCCGCTCCGCGGGGGCGGCGGTCAGCGGTCCGCGCCCGGCCCGCCGGACTCGTCGGTGAGCAACCGGCGCAGAAGCTCCTCATCGCCCGCGTCCAGCTCGTGCACGAACCGCCGGAGCACGGTGGCGTGATCGGCCTCGGCGTTGAGCAGCGCGCTCATCCGCTGCGCGACCAGCCCGGCGGCGTCCACGAGGGCGCCGTAGCGGTAGGAGCGGCCCTCCCGGCGCCGGGTGACCGCCTGCTTCTTGTGCAGGCGGATCAGCGTGGTGACGACGGCGCTGTAGGACAACCCCCCCTCGGGGGCGATCAGATCCCGGACCTGGCCGGGGGTGAGCGAACGACCGGCGTCCCGCAGGGCGGTGAGGATCACCGCCTCGAGCCCGCCGGGCCGGCGGCGCTCGCCGCGATCAGGGGAATCACCCCGACCGGCGAGATCGTCCGGGTCTGCGTCCACCGTGCACACCCTATCGGGGCCCGCCGGACTTCATGGCAGGCTGAAGCCGCACACGACCCGGGAGGCACAGGTGTTCGATCACTTCGTATGGTCAGTGGTGGTGAGCCCGCCGCTGATCGTGCTGGCGGCCTCCGTCGTCTCCGGCCGGATCGCGCCCGCGCTGGCCGCCCGTCTGCTGGCCTGGTCCGCCGCGGTGGTGGCGGCGGCCAGCACGGCGAACCTGGCGGTGTTCGCCCTCAAGGCGATCGCCGAGCTGCCGGCGGTGGGCCGGGTGATGGGCTGGTCGTCCACGGTCGTCCGGGACGACACCGCCGGCGTCCCGTGGGTGTCGTGGGGATCGCTGCTGCTCCTGGCGGCGGTGTCGGTCGCGCTGTGGCGGACGCATCGCCGCCACCGCCGCGATCTGCGGGCGGCGCGGCTGCTCCCGCGCCCGGACGGTGACGTGCTGCTGGTCGAGGACGTCGCGGTGACGGCCTTCGCCGTGCCGGGTGCTCCGGGTGGCCGGGGCAGGCCGCGCGATCCCGGCTGGGTGGTGGTCACCACCGGCATGCGCGAGGCCTTGACCGGCGAGCAGTACGCGGCGTTGCTGGCCCACGAACGCGCCCACCTGGCCGGCGCCCACCACCGCCTGGTGCGGCTCGCCGAACTGGCCGGCGCCGCGCACCCCGCGCTGCGCTGGGTGGGCGCCCAGGTCGGCTTCCTGGTGGAGCGGGCCGCCGACGAGCAGGCGGCGGCCGAGACAGGTGACCGGCGCCTCGTCGCCCGGGCCGTCGGCGCGGCGTCGCTGGCGGCCACCCGCGCGCGCCGGGCCGGGGCCCGGCCCGGTACGGCCTCGAACGTTCTGAACGCGGTGGGCCCGGCGGCGGGACCGGGAGTGATTCCCCGGCGGGTGGCCGCGCTGCTGCGCCCGACGGGGCGGTCGCGCACGCTGCTGTCCCTGCTCCCGGCTCTGGTGGCGGCCGGAACCGTCGTGTGGACCGGTGAAGCGATCTACGACCTGCAGGAACTGCTGCGGTTCGCGCACCTCTCCTGGCCGTGACCGGCCCGCCTGGTTTACTTAGGTGAGCCTATGTTAACTTCTACAGCATGTAGCAGGGCCCGGCTCCGGGCTCTCCTCCGCCGACCCTGAGGAGCTTGCTGTGCCCGCCCCCGTAACCCGCCCGTGCGCGTTCCGGCCGGTGTGCTCCTCGCTCGGAACGCCGATGTCTCCGGTGCGGTGATCGAGGCCGGCCTGCCCGGGGTGGCGTCCGGCGGGCGGATCGCATGAGCCGTCGTTCGTCCCCCCCTCATTCAGTCAAGGCTTTCCCGACATTGGAGCAACGGTGTTCGCCAGCTATCTCATCGGCCTGCGCGAAGGGCTGGAGGCGGCGCTCGTCGTCTCCGTGCTGGTCGCCTTCCTGGTCAAGAGCGACCGGACGGACAGGCTTCCGCACGTGTGGACCGGCGTGCTCGCCGCCGTGGCCCTGTCGGTCGGCTTCGGCGCGGTCCTGACCTTCACCGCCGCCAACCTCGGCCACACCGGCCAGGAACTCTTCGACGCGATCACTTCGCTGCTGGCCGTCGTCTTCGTCACCTGGATGATCTTCTGGATGCGGCGGGCCGCCCGCGCGCTGTCGGAGGAACTGCGCGGCAAGCTCGGCGGCGCCCTCGAACTGGGCTCGGCCGCCGTGGTCCTCATGGCCTTCCTGGCTGTGGCGCGCGAAGGACTGGAGACGGCGCTGCTGTTCTTCGCCTCCGTCCAGGGCGCGACCACCTCGGCCCAGCCGCTGATCGGCATCAGCCTGGGTCTGCTGACCTCGGTCGCGATCGGTTACGGCCTGTACAAGTCCGCGGTGCGCATCAACCTCACCACGTTCTTCACCTGGACCGGCCTGCTGCTCATCCTGGTCGCGGCCGGAATCTTCAAGTACGGCGTGCACGACCTGCAGGAGGCCGCCATCCTGCCCGGCCTGAACGGCTACGCCTTCGACATCGGCGCCGTCCTGCCCGCCGACTCCTGGTACGGCACCCTGCTGGCCGGGACGCTCAACATCACCCCCCAGCCCAGCGTCCTGGAGACCGTCGCCTGGGCCGCCTACCTGATCCCCACCCTCTACTTCTTCCTGCGTCCCTCACGCGCCCAGACCACCCCCGCATCCGCAGCCGGAAAGCCCGCGGCCTGAATCAGGAGCATCCATGTCTGCTATCGCACGTCTCACCGCCGGCGCCCTGGCTCTGGCCGCGCTGACCGCGTGCGGGGCCGAGCCCGCCGCTCCGGGTGACTCCGGCGCGGCGCGGAAGCCCGGCAAGGTCGCGGTCGCCGCCGGCGACACCGAGTGCAAGGTGGCCGTCTCCGAGGTGGCGGCGGGCACCAGCACCTTCGCCGTCACCAACGGCGGCAGCAAGGTCACCGAGTTCTACGTCTACGCGCCGGGCGACCGGGTCATGGCCGAGGTGGAGAACATCGTCCCCGGCCTGACCCGCGAGCTCGTCGTCGAACTCCCCGCCGGAACCTACGAGACGGCCTGCAAGCCCGGCATGGTCGGCAAGGGCATCCGCAATCCGCTGACCGTCACCGGCGAGCACAGGCCGCTGAACGCCGACGCCAAGCTCGCCGAGGCCACCGCCAGCTACAAGCGCTACGTCAAGAGCCAGAGCGACACCCTGCTGGTCAAGACGCAGGAGTTCGTCGACGCGGTCAAGGCCGGCGAGATCGACAAGGCCAAGGCGCTCTACCCGGTCTCGCGCACCTACTGGGAGCGCATCGAGCCGGTCGCGGAGATCTTCGGCGACCTCGACCCCGCCATCGACGCCCGCGAGGCCGACCTGGCCGAGGGTGAGGAGTGGACCGGCTTCCACAAGATCGAGAAGGATCTCTGGATCACCAAGGACGTCAGCGAGGACGGCCCCGTCGCCGACAAGCTGATCGCCGACGTCAAGACCATCGTGGAGAAGGCCAACGCCGCCGAGCTGACCCCGCTGAACCTGGCCAACGGGGCCAAGGAGCTGCTCGACGAGGTCGCCACCGGAAAGATCACCGGCGAGGAGGACATCTGGTCGCACACCGATCTGTGGGACTTCGCCGCCAATCTCCAGGGTTCCAAGGCCGCCGTCCAGTCGCTGCGCCCGGTGCTGGAGGAGCGTGCCCCCGACCTGGTCAAGACCCTGGACGAGAAGTTCGCCGCCGCCGAGGCCGAGCTGGGCGCGCACCAGAAGGGCGACGGCTGGCGGCTGCACGACGAGCTGTCCAAGGAGGAGCTGAAGCAGCTCTCCGACGTGATCAACGCGCTGGCCGAGCCGATCAGCAGGATCGCGCCCATCGTGGCCGAGTAGGGGGCTGCCGTGAGCGAGCCGATGAGTCGCAGGAAGATGTTCGGATTGGGCGCGGCCGGGATCGCGGCGGCGGGGGCCGGTGCGATCGCCGCCCACTCGCTGCTGCAGGAGCCGCCGGTCGCGCACGCCTCCTCCGCCTCCGACCCCGTCCCCTTCTACGGCGGGCACCAGGCGGGCATCGTCACTCCCGCGCAGGACAGGCTGCACTTCGCCGCCTTCGACGTCACCACCGACGAGAAGGCCGAGCTCGTCGACCTCCTGCAGGAGTGGACGGCCGCCGCGGCCCGGCTCACCCAGGGCCGGGAGGCGGGGACCTTCGGCGCCGTCGGCGGCTCCGCCGAGGCCGCGCCCGACGACACCGGCGAGGCGCTCGGCCTGCCCGCCTCGGGGCTGACGCTGACGATCGGCTTCGGGCCCTCGCTGTTCGACGACCGCTTCGGGCTGGCCGGAAGGCGCCCCCCGGCCCTGGCGGACCTGCCGAAGTTCCCCGGCGACCAGCTCGTCCCGGAGATCTCGGGCGGTGACATCTGCGTGCAGGCGTGCGCCCACGACCCGCAGGTGGCCGTGCACGCCATCCGCAACCTGGCCAGGATCGGCTTCGGCAGGGTCTCGGTGCGCTGGTCGCAGCTCGGCTTCGGCCGTACCTCCTCCACCTCCCGCGCCCAGGCCACCCCGCGCAACCTCATGGGCTTCAAGGACGGCACCAACAACATGAAGCTGGAGGACGCCGCCCTGCTGCGCGAGCAGCTCTGGGCCGCGCCCCAGGACGGCGCCGACTGGATGGCGGGCGGCAGCTACCTGGTGACCAGGAAGATCCGCATGACCATCGAGACCTGGGACCGCACCTCGCTCCGGGAGCAGGAGGACATCTTCGGCCGCAGCAAGGGCGAGGGCGCGCCGGTGGGCAGGAAGAACGAGTTCGACCCCGTCGACCTGGCGGCGATGAGACCCGACGCGCACGTACGGCTGGCGCATCCCTCGGCGCACGGCGACGCGCACCTGCTGCGCCGCGGCTACAACTACGTCGACGGCTCCGACGGCCTCGGCAGGCTGGACGCCGGGCTCTTCTTCATCGCCTACCAGCGCGATCCGCGCAAGCAGTTCGTGCCCGTGCAGATGAGCCTGGCCAAGGCCGACCCGCTCAACGAGTACATCAAGCACATCTCCAGCGGCCTGTTCGCCTGCCCGCCCGGGGTGGAGGACGCGGGCGACTACTGGGGCCGGGCTCTGTTCGCCTGATCGCCCGGGCCGTTCCGCTACCCGGGCCGCGCCCTTTGGCCTGATCGCCCGGGCCGTTGCACACCCCCGGGTCGGCCCGCCCCCGGCCGCCCGCACAGCCGTGCTCTCTGACGCCTTCCGTACGGTGCCGTGATCCCGTACGGAAGGCCGTTGACGCGTGCCCGCCGTCCTTCTATGGTTCATTGCATGAGTAATGAACCAACGAAGTAGGTGCGATGTTCGACGACCGCAGCCCGATCTACCGGCAGATCGCCGACCGGATCAAAGCCGACGTGCTGAGCGGGGCGTTGCAGGGCGACGAGCAGGTCATGTCGACCAACCAGTACGCCGCGTTCTACCGGATCAACCCGGCCACGGCGGCCAAGGCGTTCCAGCAGCTGGTCGACGAAGGGGTTCTCTACAAGAAACGAGGTATCGGGATGTTCGTCAGTCCGGCCGCCCGGGACGAGTTGCGGGCGCGGCGCCGGGAGCGCTTCTTCGCCGACGTGGTCGACCCGATGGTGGCCGAGGCGAAAGCGATCGGGATCCCGCTGGGCGACATCGTCAAGCGCATCGACGAGCTGGAGAGGAACCGATGAACATCGAGGTCAGCGGCCTGCGGGTGAACTACGGCGACGTCCGGGCCGTCGACGACATGACCTTCTCGCTCGACGGCGGCAAGATCTACGGGCTGCTGGGGCGGAACGGGTCGGGCAAGACCACCCTGATGTCGGTGCTGGCCGGCTTCCGCAGGGAGTCCGGGGGCACGGTCCGGGTCGGCGGGCGGCCGGTGTTCGAGAACTCCGAGGTCACCCGGGAGATCTGCCTGATCCGGGACGCGGGCGAGACGATCGACATCGACAAGGTCGAGGACGCCCTCTACTTCGCCGAGTGGCTGCGCCCCCGCTGGGACGCCGCCTACGCCGGCGAGTTGCTGGACCGGTTCGCCCTGCGGCGGAACATGAAGGTCAAGGAGATGTCGAAGGGCCAGCGCTCGGCGCTGGGCGTGGTGGTCGGGCTGGCCGGCAGGTCACCGCTGACCATGTTCGACGAGTCCTACCTGGGCATGGACGCGCCGTCCCGCTACGCCTTCTACGACGCGCTGCTCGCCGACTTCATGGAGCACCCGCGCACGATCATCCTCTCCACCCACCTGATCGAGGAGTACAGCTCGCTGTTCGAGGAGGTCGTGATCATCGACAGGGGCAGGCTGGTCCTGCACGAGGAGAGCCAGACCCTGTTGTCGCGCGGCACCTCCGTCACCGGGACCGCCGGTCAGGTGGAGGCGTTCACCGCCGGGCTCACCGTCCTGGGCGCCAAGCGGCTGGGCCCGACCGCCTCGGTGATGGTCTACGGCGACCTCGACGAGGCCATGCGCAGGAAGGCCCGCGAGGCCGGGCTCGAACTCGGCCCGATCGCCATGCAGGACCTGTTCATCCACCTCACCGAAGCCTCCGGGGACGCCGCACCCGCCGCACCGGCCGCGGACGCCTCCGCGAACCCGTCTGGAGACGCCCGATGAGATTCCCCAGCCGCCTGCTCGCCGCCCAGATCTACTTCGCCGCGATCCTCTGGGCGGCCTTCTACGCGGTCACGACGCTGATCACGATCTGCATCGCGATCTTCGGAACGCTCGACAGGAGCGTGTGGGAGGGCGCGACGCAGGTGCCCCGCTGGTTCGCGCTGTTCGTCGGCGTCGCCCTGATCCGGGAGTTCCTCCCGCTCTACATCGCGCACGGGCAGACCCGCAGGCAGTTCGGCGCGCAGGCGGCGGTGACCGTCGCCCTGTACGCGCCCGCCCTGTCCGCCCTGCTCGCCGTGGGCTACCTGCTGGAGACGCTCCTGTACGACGTGGCCGGCTGGACGCAGGAACTGGCCAGGCCGCACCTGTTCGCCTCACCGACCCAGGTGCCGCTGGTCTTCGCCGAGTACCTCGTCGAGTTCCTCGCCTGGATCGTCGCGGGGACCTTCATGGGGGCGGCGTTCTACCGCTGGCAGGGCGGCGGACTGCTCTCGATCCCGTTCGGCATCGGGCTGGTCGTCCTGGGCGAGGCGGCCGTCGGCGCGGAGCTCCGCCTGCCCTTCATCCAGATGCCGCTGGGCGTCGCCTCCTCTCCGGCCGTCGCGACGACCCTGGCGACCGGGGCCGGCTGCTTCCTGCTCGGCCTGGCGATGACCTGGGCGATCATCCGTGACGTCCCGCTCCGCAACAGGCTCACCTGACCGAACCGCTGAAGGGAGGCCGCCGTGCCGGTCCTGGAAGTCGTCGGATTGCGCAAGAGCTACAAGGATCGACTCGTCGTCGACGGCGTCGGCTTCGCCGTACGGGAGGGCGAGACGTACGGCCTGCTCGGCCCGAACGGCGCGGGCAAGACCACCACGATCTCCATGGTGGTCGGGGTCCTGGCCCGTGACGCGGGGGAGGTGCGGATCGCCGGGCGGCCGCACGACACCGCGGGCAGGGCCACGAAGTCCCTGATCGGGTACGTCCCCCAGGAGCTCGCCGTCTACCCGGACCTGACCGCGCGGGAGAACCTGAGGTTCTTCGCCGGGCTGTACGGCATCCGCGGGTCCGAGGCCCGGCGCAGGATCGGCGAGGTCCTGGAGATCGTCGGTCTGGCCGACCGGGCCGGCGAGGCGGCGGGGAAGTACTCCGGCGGCATGTCCCGCCGGCTCAACATCGGCATCGGCCTGCTCAACCGGCCGCGGCTGCTGGTGCTCGACGAGCCCACCGCGGGGGTCGACCCGCAGAGCCGCACCTCCATCCTCGACAGCGTGCGGCGCCTGGCCGGCGACGGCACCGCGGTGCTCTACACCACGCACTACATGGAGGAGGCGCAGCGGCTCTGCGACCGGGTGGGGATCATCGACCACGGCCGGATGCTGGCCGAGGGCAGACCGGACGAGCTGGGCGCGCCCGACCTCGAGGCGGCCTTCCTGCAGCTGACCGGCAGAGAACTGAGGGACTGAGGCGGGGAGTGGGACGATGCGCGCGCTCATGCTCATCCTGCGGAAGGACCTGCGGCAGCGGCTGCGGGACGGAACGCTGCTCATCTACGCCGTGGCGCTCCCGCTCGGCATGGCCTTCCTGCTCAACCTGGTCATGGGCGGGTCCGCGCAGCGGCTCGACGCCCGCTACGGCGTCGTCGGCCTGCCCGCCTTCACCGAACGGGTGCTGCGTCCGATGGAGGCGGCCGGTCGTGTACGGCTGCGCCAGGTCGCCTCGGCTGAGGAGGGCAGGGAGCTGACCGGGCGCGGCGAACTCGACGCGGTCTTCGCCGGGAGCCCCGGACCGTCCTCCGTCGCGAATCTCCCGCCGGCAGAGACGACGGATCCCGCGTCGCCCGGGGCGACGGATCCCGTGTCGCCCGGGACAACGGGTCCCGCGTCGATCGAGGTGATCGGCAGCGTCGACGCGCCCGTCGCCGTGCAGGTCGCCCGGGAGCTCGCCGAGTCCTACGCCGCGGCCGAGCGGGGCGAGCGCCTCGCCCTCGCCGTGGCGGGCGCCGGTCCGCGGGCGGTACCGGAACTGCGTGCCCTGCCGGAGCCGATCCGGGTTCGGCAGGACGCGTCCCTGTCCGTCAGGCAGCTCGACACCGGGACCTACCACGCCGCGGGCACGGCCGTCTTCTTCCTGTTCTTCGCCGTCCTGATCTGCGTGAGCGGCATCTTCGCCGAGCGCGCCTCGGGCATGCTGGCCAGGATCATGGCCGCGCCGGTCCGCGGACCCGTGGTCATGGCGGCGAAGCTGCTCGGCGGCGCGCTGACCGCGCTGATCGGGATGGTGATCCTCGTCGTCGCCTCCAGCCTGCTGCTGGGCGCCCGCTGGGGCGATCCCGCCGGGGTCGCCGCGCTGGTGGCAGCGGTCGTGCTCGCCGCGACCGGGCTGATGGCCGCGGTGGCGACGTTCGCCCGGACCGCGGAGCAGGCCGCCAACTGGCAGTCGGTCGCCGCGACCGCGCTCGGCATCGCCGGTGGGGCGTTCTTCCCGGTGGGGCAGCTGGGCGGGCTCGCCGTGCTCAGTCAGGCGAGTCCGCACCACTGGTTCTTGGAGGGGCTGGCCGACCTGCGCGGAGGCGGCTCCGTGGCGCTGCCCGTCGCCGTCCTGCTGGGCTTCGCGGCGGTCGGCATCCCGGTGGCCCTGGCCCGGCTGGGAAGGGTGGCCCGCGCATGAAGACCCCGCCGATCGCGATGCCCGCCACGGTGCCCGCGGTGACGTCCATCGCGCTGCTCAACCTGCGCCGGGTCTTCACGGACCGGACGAACATCTTCTTCGTGATCGTCGCGCCGTTCCTGCTGATCCTGGTGATCGGGCAGCTGTCCGGCGGCGGGCAGCAGCTCAGGCTGGGGGTGGCGGCCGACGGGGCCGGCCCGCTGGCCGGTCGCCTGGTCGCCGCGCTCGGCTCCGGGCCGCGCATCACCGTGGAGCGGGTCGGCGGCGAGGAGGATCTGCGCCTCGCGGTCGAGCGCGGGCGGGTGAACGCCGGGCTGGTGGTCCCCGGCGGCTACGACGCCGACCTCGCGGCCGGGCGTCCGGTCGAGCTCCGCTCCCTCGTCCGCCCGGACGATCTGAACGCCCAGGACGTCGCGATGTGGACGCGCTCGGTCGTGGCGGAGGAGGCGGCGCTCGTCCGGGCCGCGCAGTTCGGCGCGGCCCGGGGCGCGGGCTCCTTCGGCGAGGTCCTCCGGGCGGCGGAGACCTCCTCCGTGCCCGGGATCGAGGTGCGGACCACCACCACCGGCGACGCGGTCTTCCCCGAAGGACTCGGCGCGTTCGCGATCTCCGCCCCGCCGCTGCTGCTGATGTTCGTCTTCCTCACCTCGTTGACCGCGGCGGTAGGTCTCGTGGAGACCCGCATGCTGGGGGTGTCACGGCGGATGTACGCGAGCCCGACCCCGGTGCGGACCATCGTGCTCGGCGAGGCGCTGGGCAGGATCGTCATCGCCCTGGCCCAGGGACTGCTGATCATGCTGGGTTCGGCCCTGCTGTTCGGCGTGGAGTGGGGCGACCCGCTGGGCGCCGCCGCCCTGCTCGTGGTCTTCTCCCTGGTCGGCGGGGGCGCCGCGATGCTGCTCGGTTCCCTGTTCCGCACGCCGGGACCGCCCGCCGCGATCGCGCTGATCCTCGGGCTCGGCCTGGCCGCGCTCGGCGGATCGATGATGCCGCTGGAGTCGTTCGGCCCGACGATGCGGACGCTGGCGCACCTCACCCCGCACGCCTGGGGGTACGAGGGCTTCGCCGAGCTGGTGCGGCACGGCGCCACGGTGACGGCGATCCTGCCGCAGCTGGGCGCGCTGACCGTCTACGCCGCGGTCCTTCTCGCCTCCGGCGGCCTGCGGCTGCGCCGCGCGCTGACGTCGTAGCCGCCGGACGGCTCCCGTACCGCCGGACCGCTCACGTGGCCGGACTACTCAAGCGATACGTGGCCTTTCCGGGGATATGACCGTTTTCGGGCTACGGTGAGGCGGGGGGCGATATGAGGGTGTTCATCTGCGCGGCGGCGCTGGCCGCGGCATCGGTCGCGGCTGCCGGATGCGGTGTCACGACCGGGACGCCGGTGGCACAGGCGCCCGCGGGGCCGGCGGGGAGCACGGCGCGAACGGGTCCGGCCGGTGAGGGCACGGTCCGCGCGAGCCGGGCCGAGGTGAACCCGGCCGGGACGGCGCGGGCGGGGGAGGCCCCGGCCGGAGCCCCGATCGAGGTGAGCCCGGCGCAGTACCGCGTCCTGCTCGACCAGTGCCGGTACGCCGACACGGCGGAACTGCGCGAGCGATGCCGTTCGGCGGCCGAGCGCGGCTACCGCGTGGGGAAGGAGAACCCCTCCCTGGACTGCCGGACGTACTCCGGGGTCAGCGTGTGCGGAACCCTCCCGCTCAGCGAGCGGGAACGGGAGTGCGCCGGGACCGCGGCCGCGGGCGGCCTGCCGTCCCGCCGGGCCGAGGTCGAGTGCTACGTGCTGCCCTGATCTCCCGGTGGGCGGTGGTGTCCGGTCGTGTTCGTCTCCGGGCGCGCGGGAAGGTCCCCGCCCGGCGATCTCCTGGGCCGGGGCCCGCCGGAGAAGGAGCGACCCCCGGGAACCTATCCGTGTCCCCGGGGGTCTTCGATACCGTCATATCGTGGCGCCGGCGGCGTTTAAGAGAGTGGATCAGTCGTAACGACGCTGCGCTCTGCCATTGAACTACCGATGCATGATGAGAGCATCGAGCCGGACTCGAACCGGCATCTCAGCGATCACAGTCCACCTCGGTCGATCCGGCGCTCGACGGCGATGCTGATTCTGGAGCGAGAGTCTGAGTTTGACCGGCTGCCTCTGCCAGTTGGGCTACCCGGGCCCGTCGTGCCCGGGGGAGGAGTCGAACCTCCGCTGTCACCGTCGTTCAGGCTGACCTTCAGTTTCAGCTTGCGCTCCTCGCGCACCCGTCCACTCCGGGACGGGGGTCTTCGGGGCTACCCGAACAGGTAGCCGAACACGGCCTCACCGATCCGGCGATCGGTGACCTCGATGCCGTTGGCCTCCTCACGGGCGTACTTCACCGCGTCCTGCAGCTTCTGCACCCTGGTCAGGAGTTCGTTGACGCGCCGCTGCGGCAGCGCTCCCGAGAACGACACCTTGGTCCAGTAGCCGACGACGACGTCTTCGTTGTAGACCTGCACCTGCGCGGGGTGCTTGTCGGTCGCCTCGGCCAGCACGTGGTTGCGGGGGACCTTCTTGGTGCGGGTCGTCTTGACCGGCTCGGTGCGCCAGGAGTCGGTGTTCTCGTCCAGCGTCCAGGCCTCGGACGGGTCGAGCGT
Organism: Planobispora longispora; assembly: GCF_016863135.1. Lineage (GTDB taxonomy): Bacteria > Actinomycetota > Actinomycetes > Streptosporangiales > Streptosporangiaceae > Planobispora > Planobispora longispora. The sequence continues at coordinate 7,304 of NZ_BOOH01000040.1, read as the reverse complement.
CGGCAGCTTGGAGACGAACGTGTGCAGGTCGACGAGCTGCTTCTCCAGGAACAGCAGGTACGTCACCGGCACGCCGGACAGCAGGACGGTCCCGTCGACCGTGACGTCGGCCTTGGCCGTGCAGTTCGCCCAGTCCTTCGTCGCGGTGACGTCGAACAGCCGGGACAGGGTGGTGCTGACGTCCTTGAGAACGGCCTCGACCTGGACCTGGACCCTGGTCGACTCGGGCGGGAGCTGCTCGCCCTCGTCGTCGATCGGCTGGTAGGACCGCGCGATTCCGGACAGCAGGGGCGTCTTCTGAATCGTGTGATACGCGTCGGTCACCTTGCGCTGGACGTCGGATTTGACGCCCTTCTCCACGGCGAGGATCTGGTTGAGCTTGGTCACGGCATGAGACTAGATCATGCCGTGACACGCCACATCCGATTATTGCGATATGTCCGGAGTGTCGGCGGTCAGCGGTAGCCCGCCACGGTCTCCGCGGTCACCGGGCGAAGATCGGCGAGGACCGTGAGCGCCTCGGCCTCGGACGGGGCGCTGACCTCGATCAGGGTGTCCTCCCGCTGGGCGGTCACGGAGAACTGCCTGTGCTCGTCGGCGCGCAGCCAGCGGTTCCCGGGGAGCGGACGGCAGGTCTGCCGGGATTGCGTGACGGACGGCCGCGCGCACAGGTCCTGCGCGCTGCCCCAGGAGGCGGGGACGAGCATGACGCCGACGAGCCTGACGTCGGCGGTTCCGGCGACGCCGCGAGGCTCGTACTCCATGTTGAGCGCGTCGGGGACGTCCCCCTCGTCGAGATCCCGCCAGACGGCGGACCAGTTGGCCTGGTAGGCGTGCGCGTCGAGGCCGAGGAGGGTGAGGCCCAGGCCCGCTATCGCCCGCTCCTCGTGCCAGTCGGCGATCGCGGCCCGCCCCTGCAGGATGACGGCGACGAGGACGGACAGCGCCGCGGCCACCGCGATCCTCGGCCGCCACGTCCGGCGGCCGGCGGCGATCCAGGCCACCGCCGCGTAGCCGACGGTCCCGGCGAGGACGAACGGGAGGGCGTAGAACGCCTTGGGCAGCTCGGGAGGGGAGTGGCTGGGAAGGAGGGCGTTCAGGGTCTGGACCAGGAGCGCGAAGACGAGCGGCCCGGCCAGCGCGGTCGCCCACCACCGGGGCGGCCGGAGGCCCGCGGCCAGCATCGCGCTCAGCGGCACGGGCACGAGCAGCATCAGGAACAGGTGGATGATGGCGATGCCCTCGGCGTGCCACCAGATCACACCCTCCACGGCCCCGACGACCGTGCCGATCAGGGCGCCCCGGCCGGCGACGGCCCAGGACGTCATTGTTCTCATATGTGAATAATCAGGCACGAAAGTGTATGAACAGGATCGCGAGTACCCGGTTCCGGCTGAGTACGCGTACTCATCTCGCGCCGCCGGGGCGTCGCCGTGATCTACAGGCCGAGCGAGGGCGGGAAGGAGACGGGGCCGCCGGGGGTGCGGACGGTCACCTCGCCGTTCCGCTCGGAGAAGGCGACCTCCGGGTCCGCGGTCCCGGGCACGATCAGGGTCAGTACGGCCCGCGCCGCCGGAGAGAGCACCGTCACGGCCTCCGCCGTCTTGAGGTAGCCGGTCGAGATCACGCCGGGCCGTACGGCCTGGCCGCCGAGCGGGCGGCACGACGGCGCCGCGAGCTGGACCAGCGTCACCCGCCAGTCCCCGTCGGCCAGCACCACCCGCCCCTCCTCCCGGGAGACCACGGTGAGCGCCGGATCGAAGTGCCACAGGCTGCGCAGCGCCGACCCGGCCGGAACCGCGTCCAGCACGGCCATCAGGTCGGCGCCGTGGTTGACCAGCACCGAACGGACGCGGCTGACCCCGTAGGCGTCGTCGGTGAACCGGAAGGACTGCCGGGCCGGGGCGACGGACGAGCCCACCAGGCGCGTCGCCGTACCCTCCCGGAAGTCCGCGCCCACCACGACGGGGACGTTGTGCGCCTCGGGGGAGGAGGTCCACTTCCGGTACGGCGTGCGCTCGTAGGAGTGGAAGCCCGCCTCCACCAGGATGTCCCGCCCCTGGGCGTGGTAGGTGACGCCCAGGTGGTCCTCGTGACCGTGGAGCCTGCGCCCGGGGCCGAACCTGATCGAGTAGTGGGCCGCGCCCGGATCGTCCCAGGCGGTCCTGCCGAACACGTAGCCGCCGTCGAAGACCCCGACCGTGGCCTCCTCGTGCGCGAAACCCGCCGGGCGCATGCCGGCCGGGCTGTCGCCGATCGGCACCAGGCGGCCGTCGGGCTGGACGGCGTGGCTGACGTAGGTCTCCAGCGAGCGGCGCCGGGCGGCGAGGCCCGCGGGGACCTCGGCCCCGCAGCGCTCGATCGCCTCCAGCGCCACGCCCAGCCGCCGGTGCACGTAGACGCCGTACCGGGGGGCCTGCTCGTGCAGCACGCCCTGCGCGTCGATGGCGATCTCCGCCGAGGCGGTCATCCGCCGCAGCGCCAGGTCCCGCCACTCGTCGTGGCCGAGGCGGGCGCCGACCAGCAGCAGCGCGATGTCCTGGTCCAGGCCGTGGTTGTGTCCCTGCCGGTAACCGGCGGGGTCGGCCAGGATCTCGCCGTGCGTGACGAGGCTCTCGCGGAGCCAGCGGTCCGTCACGTGCGCGCTGAGGCAGACCAGGGCCGGCGCGCGCAGCGCGACCGGATGCTCGGCCCAGGCCCAGGGGCTGACGCCGTTCCCGCCCCGGGGGTTCTTCCGGGCCCAGTCCTCGGCGACGGCGGCGGCGCGGTCGAGGTACCGCCGTTCCCCCGAGCGCTCGTACTCCACGACCAGCCGTCCCATCCAGCGCAGCGCGTGCAGGTTCAGCGCCCACGAGCGGTTGCGGTGCGGGTCGAGGCGCCAGTCGATGCCCGAGGTGCCCAGATCGACGGGAGGCAGGCCGACGAACGTGACCCGGCCTCGCATGACCTCCGGCACCTTGACCTCGGGGAAATGCCCGGCCACGCAGACGGCCGGACCGTCCCCGGTCATGCGGGCCGGGCCGCCGCCGGTGGTGCGGGCCGAGCCGTGACCGGTCACGCGGGCCGGTACGGCGGGTCGGCGCGGCGCCAGGCCGAGCGCGGACACGATGTTTCTGAGCAAGCGCTTGCTCCAATCAAGGGCGCGGACGGCCCCCGGGCGTCCGCGGACCGGATGAAGGCAGCCGGTGCAGGAGACCGGAGGAAGGGAGGCCGGTGGAGATACCGGATGAAGAGGGACCGGTTCAGGGAGATCGGAGGAAGGGATGCGCGGCCGGGCCGCGGGGCCCGGCCGCGGTCAGCTCACCGGAGAGGCCCGGGAGGGGACGGCTCGTCGTCCGTCCAGCCCGCTTCGAGCACCACTTCGACCTGCTCGCCCTTGACCCCCGGCAGGCCGGTGGTGGTCGAGGAGAGCACCTGGGAGGTGCCGGGATCGATGATCAACGTCCGCTGGACGGCGGCGTCCTGCGTCGCGGAGGACGCCGCGAAGGGCGTCGTGAAGGAGAACACGGCGCCCGTGCGCCCCCGCTCGTCCGTGGACTCTCCCAGATAGCGGACGTTCGGCAGCTCCGCGAGAGCCCGGTAGGCGGCGGCCCGCACGGCGGGCGGTGACGGCTTGCTCCACAGCAGGCCGCTGAGCGCGTCGGCGATGAGGCCGTCGTCCGGTCCCGGGGAACCGCCGGGAGTGTTCTCCGCCGTTCCGCCGGTCGGTCCGGGGGTGTTCTCCGCCGTTCCGCCGGCGGGCTCGGCGGTGGGCTCGGCGGTGGCCGTCAGCGTGATCTCCGCCGCCCCTGCCTCCCGTACGGCCGCGCTCACCCACTCCTTCAGCGCGGCGGGATCGGCCGGGAGGCCCTGGATCTCCTCCATGGTCATCTCCCGGCCGGCCATGCTGAACGGCACCTTGCCCGTCGCCTCCCTGATCTGTCCCTTCTCGGGTGAGGTGGACAGCACGCGTCCCTGGCTCGACCACTCGGCGGGGGAGCCGTCACGCCGCCAGGCGTCCTCGTCGGCAGCGCTCGCCGGATACACCCCCAGCGTCCGGGAACCGGACCAGACCCTGCCGTCCCTGGCGACCCACTGCTCGGTGAGTCGCGACTCCACCACCCAGTAGCGGTTCCCGCCCCGCCCGAGCCGCTCCGGATGCGTCTGCCGGTAGAGCTTCCTGACCCGCCAGTAGGAACCCGCCGACGCGGGCTCCGAGGCCGCCGTGCTCGCCGCCGCCAGCAGGATGGACCGGCCGGCGAGCGTCGTGGCCCCCCGGCTCGGCTCCCCGGTCTGTCCGGGCTCCCCGGTCTGTCCGGGCGCCCCCGTCTGCCCGGACAGACCGGGGAGCCCGGACGCCCCCGGGGGCCGCGCGGCCGTGTCCGGCCCCCGCCCGAGCCCGGTCACCCCCGGGACCACGATCACCGTGGCCGCCGCGGTGGCGGCGGCGAGACCCGCCAGGGCCGCCGTCCACGGCAGCCTCCGCCGTCGCCGGGAACCGCCCTCCAGCCGTCTCCGGACCCTGGCCGCCAGGAACGGGTCGGCCTGCGGCTCGCCGTACAGCTCCCGGATCGCCCGCAGCTCATCCACGGCCGGCCTCCTCGGGGTCGAGCATGGGGTTGACGCCGCCGAGCGCGACGCGCAGCTTCTTCCTGGCCCGGCTCAGCCGGGAGCCGACGGTCCCGTACGGGATGCCCAGGGCGGTGGAGATCTCCTCGTGGCTCAGCCCGGCCAGGGCGACGAGCAGCACCACGTCCCGGTCCCGCCGGTCGAGCCCGGCCAGGGCCGCCGCCAGGTCCGGGCGCAGGCTCTCCGCGCTGACCCGCACGGCGACGCGCTCCTCGTGCCCGGGGGCGTCGGCCTCCGGGCCGTGGCGGCCGAGCGCGCGCAGCGTGCGCACTTCCAGGCGGCGGTGCTTGCCGATGAGGTTGGTGGCGATGCCGTACAGCCACGCCCGCACGGTGGCGCGGGACGGGTCGTAGCGCGCCCGCTTGCGGAACGCGGCGAGGAACGTCTCGGCGACGACGTCCTCGGCGTGGTCGGCGCCGAGCCGCTGGGCGACATACCGGTGGATCTCCGCGAAGTGCGTGTCGAAGACCGCGCCGAACGACTCGGGATCGTCGAAGGACGATCGCGCTCCCCGGGATTCCGCGAGGGACGGCCGGACGCCGCGGGCCTCCGTCACGGCCGGCGGAGTGTCCTCCACCGGCCGCGCGGCCCAGGACATCGCGGTCACGATGGTCTCCCCGTCATGTGCAACCTCTCGAGAGCGGATCGGCGGTCATCCTGTATCACCCGATACGTCGATCCACTTTCACGGTCATGGGAGAGGTTGTGTCCGGAGGGTCGTGAGCCCGGACCGGGGCGGGGAGGGTCAGGCCCGGGTCGCGACGGCGATCCGGTACTCCCAGTCGCTGACGAGGGTGCCGTCCGTGACGCGGTTCGACTTGGCGGCGATGGCGACCAGGTCGTCGCGGAAGGCCCGCCGCCCGGCGTCGTCGAGCCGCTCGGCCGCCTTGAGCGTCGGGCCGTAGTGGGCCAGGAAGAAGTCGGCGAAGTGCTCCGGTGAGGGGAAACGCTGGGTCGCCGCCGCCGTGACGAACGTCAGGGCGGAGACGCTGTCGCCGAACAGCTCGCGCATCGTGCCCTCCTCGCCCCAGCGGGTCGGCGGCCGGGCCGCCGGCGGCGGGGGCGCGTGGCTGCTCACCGCCCGGAGCAGCTCGCCGATGAAGCCCGCCGGCGTCCAGCTCGCCACGCCTATGCGCCCGCCGGGCCGGCAGACCCGGACCAGCTCGTTCGCCGCCCGCTGGTGATCGGCGGTGAACATGACCCCGATCGAGGAGAGCACGTAGTCGAACGACGCGTCCGCGAACGGCAGGTTCTCCGCGTCCGCCTCGCGGAAGTCGACGTCGAGGTCCTCGGCCTCGGCGCGGCGGGCGGCCCGGTCGAGGAGGGCGGGCACGTAGTCGATGCCGGTGACCTTGCAGAAGCGGCGCGCCGCGGCGAGCGCGACGTGTCCGGTGCCGGTCGCCACGTCGAGGACGGCCGCGCCCGCCCGCAGGTCGACCGCCTCGCACAGCACGTCCCCGATGGGCACGGTGAGCCAGGCGATCTTGCTGTAGTCGCCGCTGGCCCAGGTCTTCTGCTGCCGTGACTTGAGTTCCTGGAGTTCGGTGGTGTTACTCAAGGTGAACACTCCCTTCCAAAACACGAACCAGTCTAGGGAGAGCGGAGATCGAAGTCTGCGGAGCGGACGCATGGCGATCGCTCCTCGGACGGGGCGCGGCAGGCGGTCATCCCTGAGCGGGGCCTCCCGTTCGAGCGGCGGGCGGCGTCACAGGTCGCGGACCACGCGGGCGGGCGTTCCCACGGCGACGACACCGGCCGGGATGTCCTTGGTGACGACGGCGCCGGCCCCGATGACGCTGTCGGCGCCGACGGTGACCCCGGCGAGCACGATGGCGCCGCCGCCCAGCCAGACGTTGTCGCCGATCATGATCGGCGCGGCGGCCTCCAGCTTGGCGCGCCGCTGTACGGGATCGAGCGGGTGGGTGGGGGTGAGCAGCTGCACGTTCGGGCCGATCTGCACGTCGTCGCCGATGGTGATGGGGGCGACGTCGAGCGCGGTCAGGCCGTAGTTGGCGAACGTGCCCGCACCGATGGTGATGTGGGAGCCGTAGTCGACGTGGAGCGGCGGCCGGATGTGGACGTCCGGGGCGACCGAGCCGAGCAGCTCCTTCAGAACGGCGCGGGCCGCCTCGTGGTCGGTCACGTAGAGCTCGCCGTACCGGTGGGCCAGGAGGGCGGCGCGCTTGAGAGCGGCCTCGATCTCGGGATCGTCGGCGATGTAGAGGTCACCGGCGAGCATGCGCTCGCGGTTGGTACGCGGGTCCCCGGCGAAGAAGTCGGTCATGCGTACGGATGTGCGCACGAAGGGGTCCGATCACACTAAAGGGACGGAGTTTTCTCGGAATCCCGTGATCGCGATCGTGCCGGCCGGACCGAGGCGGGGAGTCGGCGGCTCGGAGGTGATGCGTGAGCGACTCGGTCACTTGCTGGAGATGTCTCGGCGTCCCTCAAAACGATCACGGCGCCTTGGCGACCACCCCGATGATGCCGGGCTTGGTGAAGTCGGGGACGGCGTCCTCTTCGAACTCCGGGCGCCAGGACTGGACGGGGACGATTCCGGGGTCGAGCACCTCAAGCCCCTGGGTGTAGACGTCCAGATGGGCGGGGGTGCGGGTGGTGATGGAACCGGCGTTGGTGGAACGGTAGGCGCCCGTGGCCCTGGCCTGGTCCTCCGTCGAGAGGTACCCGGCGTGAAT
>NZ_BOOH01000039.1 GCF_016863135.1 Planobispora longispora | reverse complement strand
CGGGGGCACGGGACCGGAAGCAGTCCCGTGCCCCCGCCGGTCAGGCTCTGCTCCCGCCGGTCAGAGGTCCTTGCGCTGCGGCGTGCCGTAGCGGGAGAGCTCAGATGTGGAGCTCCCCGGAGAGCACGGTCGTCGCACGGCCGGCGAGCTCGACCCTGTCACCCCGTACAGTCGTGCGGACCGTGCCGCCGCGCTCCGATAGCTGTCGGCCGGTCAGGACGTCCCGCCCCAGCCGGTGCGTCCAGTACGGGGCCAGGGCGCAGTGCGCGGAGCCGGTCACCGGGTCCTCCGGGACGCCGACCCGGGGGGCGAAGAACCGGGAGACGTAGTCGGCGCCGCTCCCGGCCGCCTCCGCGGTCACGATGACCCCGCGGGCGTCCACGGCCGCCAGGGCGGTGAAGTCGGGAGAGACCGCGCGGACCGCTTCCTCGTTCTCGACCTCCACGAGGTAGTCCCACTCGTTCTTGCCGACCCAGACGGGCTTGACGCCGAGCGCCTCGACGAGGCCCGGCGGCGGGACCGCCTCCTCAAGGGCCTTCGCGGGGAAGTCCATGGTGATCAGACCGGTCCCATCCCGCGTCACCGAGAGGATGCCGCTCTTCGTCGAGAACTCCACCGTTCCGGAGGCGGCTCCGGTGGAGTAGAGAACGTGCGCCGTCGCCAGCGTCGCGTGGCCGCACAGCGCCACCTCCACCGCGGGCGTGAACCAGCGGAGCGAGTACGGGCCGCCGTCTTCGCCCCGGAGGAGGAAGGAGGTTTCCGAGTGCCTCATCTCGGCGGCGAGGGACTGCATCCAGGAGTCCGGCATCGGGGAGTCCAGCAGGCAGACCCCCGCGGGATTGCCGTGGAAGGCTTGGTCGGTGAAGGCGTCCACCGTGTAGATCCGCATGATGCGATGGTAGGGCGTCACGTGATTGATCTTTGCTGTGGCGGGCATTCCCTGGAGGATCTCCGGACGATGTCGCGGGCCGGGATTGGCGGGGATCATATTGGCTGGCACGAGAGAACGCCCGTCACACAAAATGGAAATACATACTGGGCGTGTCGCGCCGTGAACTTCTGAGCGTCGGTTAGCGTCCAATGTGGAGGGAGAGACTGAAGGCCGGTACGGCCGGGGCCTCTTCCGGAAAGGACGAGCCGATGGGGGCAGTGCGCAAGGTAGCCAGCTACCTTGGCCTGGACAGGGTAGAGCATTATGACGATTCGTATGACTACGGGGAGGACGTCGAGCACGTCGAAGGCGAGGACTGGGAGTCCGCTTCCGAGCGGGCGGCCAGGCGCTGGCGTTCGGTGATCGAGCCCTCCCGGATCGTGATGCTGACGCCGCGCAAGTACAACGACGCGCCCACCATCGGCAGGCACTTCCGCGAGGGCCAGACGGTCATCATGGACGTCAACGGCATGAGCACCGCCGAGGCGACACGGATGGTCGACTTCGCCGCCGGCCTGGCCTACGGCTGTGACGGCCGCATCGAGCGGATCGCGGAGAAGGTCTTCCTGCTGGCCCCCGCCGATGTGGAGGTCACCACCGCCTGAGGCGCCCGGGTGCTTGAGGACGTCTGAAGGGTTCTTCCGGGTGCGCCCGGAGGAGAAGCGCTCCGCTACCCGGCACGGGGGCCGCGGCGGAGCAGCCTGGTCAGTTCGGCCAGGTCTGTGGTCGCGGCCCGGGCGCGCTTCTCGGCCTCCCTGGCGTACTCATGCAGCGCCCACACCGCGTTCTCCGCCAGCTCGCGCAGTTCCTCGACCTGCGCGGTGACGTATTCGGCGTCCGCCTGCTCCTGCCTGCGGCGCAGCCACAGCCGGTGTCCTCCGGCGGCGGCCGCGGCCAGCCCGAGCACCGCGGCGGCGAGCGGCACCGGCAGCGCGGTCTCCGGCGACGCCAGGGGGACGAGAACGGCAGTGACGACGAGCACCGCGGCGACGGCGATCAGGGTGTGGGCCGCCCACGGCAGGCCGCGGGCGGGCACGCCCTCGGTGACGATGCGTTCCTCGGCGGCCGAGAGGGAGGCCGGGTCGGGCCCCTCCGGCCGGAGTACGACGTCGTGCCCGAGGAGCGGGAGGGTGACCGACTCGGGGGGCGCCGACTGGGTGGCCCGCGCGAGGTTCTCGGCGGCGTCGCGCACGATCGGGGCGGCCACGTGCAGGGCGATCGTGGTGAGGCGGGGGTCGGCTCCGGGCCGCAGGTCGGCGAGGAGGTGACCGGTGAGCGAGCTCATCGGGCCCTCGGGACCGCCGGAGCCGATCAGCCGGCGCAGGACGGCCAGCGGCTCCTCCTCGGCCCAGGCGGCGGCGGGTGTGCGCGAGCGGTTCACCAGCCGTCCGCCGCCGTGCTCCCGGTCGGTGCGGGCCGAGGTGATCTCGACGCAGCGGCTGCGGAGCCGGGCGAGCTGGGCGGCCGAGTGGACCGGCTGGGCCAGCGCGGGGAGCTGGGCGAGCTCGGGGAAGTCGGTCAGGGACGGCGGCACCACGATCGACGGCTCGTCCGGAGTCAGCGCCCGCAGCCAGGGCCCGGGATCGAAGCCCGCGGAGCCCCCGGAACCGGCGGAACCCGTAGGGTTCGAGGCCGTCGCTGCGCTCCCGGAGGTGCCGAGCTCCGCGAGCTCCGCAGACTCCGCGGGCTCCGGGGAGCCGGAGGAGCGGCCGGAGAAGAGGGACACCGCGTCGAGCTTGCGGAGCACGAAGATCTTCCCGGCGGGGCCGTACGCCCCGCGGGCCGCGGCGAGCCAGAGCGCCCGCTGGCCGTGGGTCACGGGCCGGTCCGGGGAGAGCTCGCCGAAGGCGGTCCCGAACCAGGAGGCGTGGATGCGGTCGCCCTGGCCGGCGACGGCCAGGGCGAGGCAGAGGAAGAGCGCGGTCTTCTGGGAGTCGCGCTGGGCGGCGCGGCCGAGTGACTCCAGCGCGTCGTCGCCGCGCATGAGCGCGTTCAGGGCGTCCACGGCGGGGGAGAGCCAGTAACCGGGCACGTCGGCGAGTTCCGGCGGGGTGCCCGCGAGGGAGCCACCGGCGGCGGCGAGATCCGCCAGGAGCGCCTCGGCGTAGCGATGCAACTCCGTCCTGGTGTCGGGGCTCGCGGTCAGGTCCATGCTCAAGTGAGGAGAACTCTTTCGACGTCGTGTCCGTTGACCGCGCCAGCGTAGTGCGCCCCGGACAATCACGCAGCGAGGCGCGCCGAACCCGTCTTTGCCGGATGATCGGCCCGATTTGGGAAACCGGGGCGATCATCCGGCGGGGGCTCACATACGCTCGGGGACCGGGACTCCGAGCAGGTCGAGGCCGGTCTCCAGCACGCGCAGGGTGAGTCCGCACAGGGCGAGCCGGGAGGCGCGCGTCTCCTCCTCGACGTCGGCCCTGAGCACCGGGCAGTTCTCGTAGAACGTGGTGAAGGCGCTGGCGGTGTCGAACAGGAAGGCGGCCAGCCTGTGCGGGGCGGAATCCTCGGCCGTCTCCGCGACGGCCGCGCCGAACCCCAGCAGGCGCAGCGCCAGGGCGCGCTCGGCGGGGTGCCGGAGCACGACCGGGCCGGCGGCCTGCGAGGGGCCGACGCCGCCCTTGCGGAAGATGGAGCGGATCCGGGCCGTGGCGTACTGCAGATAGGGGCCGGTGTTGCCGGTCAGGGCGAGCATGCGGTCGAAGTCGAAGACGTACTCGCTGTCGTGGCTGACCGACAGGTCGGCGTACTTGACGGCGCCCATGCCGACCGCGTGCGCGATCTCGGCGCGCGCGGCGTCGTCGTACTCGCGTTCGGCGATCACGGCGGCGGCGCGGACGTCGGCCTCGTCGAGCAGCTCCAGCAGCTTGATCGACTTACCGCTCCGGGTCTTGAACATCTTGCCGTCGCTGCCCAGCACGCTGCCGATCTGGACGTGCTCGGCGCGGACGTGCTCGGGCAGCCAGCCCGCCATCCGGGCGGAGGCGAACAACATCGACATGTGCAGGGCCTGGGTGGCGCCGATCACGTAGATGATGCGGTCGGCCTTGAGGTCCTGGACCCGGTAGCGGATCGTGGCCATGTCGGTGGTGGCGTAGCCGTACCCGCCGTCACTCTTACGGATCATGAACGGGAGCGGCTGGTCCTCCCGGCCGGTGAAGCCGGGCGGGAAGACGCAGAGCGCGCCGTCGCTGATCACGGCGATGCCGCGTTCCTGGAGTTCGTCGCAGACCTGGGGGAGCGCGGCGTTGTACATGCTCTCGCCGGCGATGTCGTCGTCGGTGAGGGTGACGCCGAGCCGCGTGTAGACCTTGTTGAAGTAGCGGACCGTGGCGTTCATGAAGATGTGCCACAGGCGCATGGTCTCCGGCTCCTCGGCCTGGAGGGTCACCACCCGCGCCCGGGCGCGCTTGTTGAACTCCGGGTCGGAGTCGAACTTCACGCGCGCGGCCTGGTAGTACTCGTTGCCCTCGCCGGCTTCGAGCTGGGCGACGGCGGCCTCCTCGCCGATGTCCAGCAGGTGCTCGATGAGCATGCCGAACGGGGTGCCCCAGTCACCGAGGTGGTTCTGCCTGACGACCTTGTTGCCGACGTGCTCGTGCACGCGGACGAGGGCGTCGCCCACGATGGTCGTGCGCAGGTGGCCGACGTGCATCTCCTTGGCCGCGTTGGGCGCGGAGTAGTCGACCACGACGGTCTGCGGGGAGTCCGTCATCACCACGCCGGTGTGCGGGTCGGCCAGGACGTCGGTGGCCTGCCCCGCGATCCACGCGTCGTCGAGCGTGATGTTGAGGAATCCGGGGCCGCTGACCTCGACCGTGCCGGGGAAGTCGGGTCCGCTGACCTTGGCCGCGCCCGGGGAGGCGGCGCCGGTGAGCCGCTCGGCGATCTCCTGGGCGACCTCCCGCGGGTTCTTCCGGCCGAGTCGCTTGGTCAGGCTCATCGCGACGTTCGCCTGGTAGTCGGCGAACTGCGAGGGACGGATCAGCGGGTCGGCGTCGGAGAACTCCGGACCGAAGGCGGCGGCCAGCGCCTGCTGGACGCGCTCGGTGAGGAAGAGCTGCGGGTCGGTCATGAATCAAGGGTATCGGTAGCGTGCTCACGATCTCCTGTCATATCGGGGCGTCCGTGCCATGCGTGCCGGGCGGGGCGGATCGCCACAGGCGGTGCGGCCGGTGGGCGGCGACGAGGCGTTCGCCGATGCGGGCCACCACGCCCTGCCGGGACATCGTGGCGGCGAGCGCGCAGGCGGCGCTCACGCCCTGGGCGCGGGAGGATCCGTGCGCGATGACCACGGTGCCGTTCAGCCCGAGCAGTACGGCCCCGCCGTGCTCCTCGGGGTCCAGCCGCCGGTGGAGCTCCCGGATGCGCCTGCGCTGCAGCAGGCCGCCCAGCCGGGCCGTGCGGCTCTCCTGGATGGTCTCGCGCAGTTCGGTGAAGGCGTAGCGGACGCTCCCCTCGATGGCCTTGAGCGCCACGTTGCCGGTGAAGCCGTCGGTGACGATGACGTCCGCGACCTTGGTGAGCAGGTCGTGCCCCTCGATGTTGCCCGCGAAGTCCAGGCCGGGGGCGGCCGACAGCAGCTCGTGCGCCCGCCTGACGAGCTTGTTGCCCTTGCCGGGCTCGCTGCCGATGGTCAGCAGGCCGATGCGGGGTTTCTCGATCTCCAGCGCGGTCTCCGCGTAGGCCGCGCCCAGGTGCGCGAACTGGACCAGCATCTCCGGCTTGACCTCGGCGTTCGCCCCGGCGTCCAGGAGCACGGAGGGGGTGGGGCGGGTCGGCAGGGCCACCGCGATCGCGGGTCTGAGCACCCCCTGCTGGCTCTTGAGCCGGAGCTTGCCGGTGGCGACGATGCCGGCGGTGGAGCCGGCCGAGACCACGGCGGAGGCGTCGCCGCGCCGTACCAGGTGGCAGGCGACGGCGATGCTGGAGCGCGGGCGGCGCAGGCTGGCCAGGGCGCCCTCGTCCATCGTCAGGACCTCCTCCGCCCGGACGATCGGGATCTCGGTGGTCGCGTCGTGCCGGGTCAGCGCCTCGTACAGCGGGCGGGGCGAGCCGACCAGGACGACGGGGACCCCGTGCTGCCTGACGGCCTGTACGGCGCCCGCCACGATCTCGTCCGGGGCGTGGTCGCCGCCCATGGCGTCCAGGGCGATGGGGGCGACACCGGGAGTGGCGGTATCAGGCAAACGGTCACCTCGCGCGGGAGTCGGCTCTCCGCATCGTAGGCGCGGTTACCAGCGGGTTAAACAAGCGGGGTGCTCAGGTTTCGCCTGGAAGGTTCCAGCCGGGCCGCCGCCGGTGGGGGCGCGGGGGCGGGGCGCGGGACGGACTGTATGCCAATGAGGTTTCGGACATGCGGAACCGGGGGCGGTGGGTGTCACGTCCGGTATATAAGCGCTACAGACGCGCGACTACGCCAAGAGGTTTACGCGGAGAAGGACAAAAAACGGAAGGAAAAAGCCTGGTGATGTTGAAAGAGGGCTCCACGCGCGGGTTCCGCGCCTACACCGCCAAGCATCTCGACGATCTTCTGGAGCGAGCCGGTCTCCCGGAGGAGGAGCGGCTCCGGATCCGGGCGGTGGCGACCGTGCTGCCCTTCCGCACGAACGCATACGTGGTGGACCAGCTCATCGACTGGTCGGCCGTCCCCGAGGACCCCATCTACCGGCTGGTTTTCCCCCAGGCGGACATGCTGCCCGAGGCTGACGTCACCAGACTGGCAGGTCTCCTGCGGTCCGGCGCCCCAAATGCGCAGATTCAGGCGATCGCAACCGAGATCAGGATGCGGCTCAACCCGCATCCCGCCGGACAGCTCGAACTCAACGTGCCCAAGGTCGGCACGGAGCCGCTCCCCGGCACGCAGCACAAATATCCCGAGACCGTGCTCTTCTTCCCCAAGCAGGGGCAGACCTGCCACGCCTACTGCACCTACTGCTTCCGGTGGGCGCAGTTCATCGGCGAGCCCGACCTGAAGTTCGCCTCCGACGACGTCGAGGGCCTCATCGGCTACCTCAAGGAACATCCCGAGGTGACCAGCGTGCTGTTCACCGGCGGGGACCCCATGATCATGGGGGAGCCGGTGCTCCGCCGCTACCTGGAGCCGCTGCTGGAGATAGAGCAGATCGAATCCATCCGGATCGGGACCAAGTCGCTGGCCTACTGGCCGCAGCGGTTCGTCTCGGACCCGGACGCCGGCGACACGCTCCGCCTGTTCTCCTCCGTGGTGGAGGCGGGCAAGAACCTCGCCTTCATGGCGCACTTCTCCCACCCCCGGGAGATGGAACCCCCGGTGGTGGAGGCCGCCGTGGCCGGGATCCTCGGCACGGGGGCGATCATCCGCACCCAGGCGCCGCTGATCAGGTCGATCAACGACGAGTCGGGGATCTGGGCCTCGATGTGGCGGCGCCAGCTCACACTGGGCATGGTGCCGTACTACATGTTCGTCGAGCGGGACACCGGACCGCAGGACTACTTCGCGGTCCCGCTCGCGCGCGCCTACGGGATCTTCCGGGATGCCTACGCGAGCGTCTCGGGGCTGTGCCGTACGGTGCGCGGCCCCTCCATGTCGGCCACGCCCGGCAAGGTGTGCGTGGACGGCGTCACCGAGATCGCCGGGCAGAAGGTGTTCGTCCTCCATCTCATCCAGGCGCGCGACCCCGAACTGGTCGGCCGCCCCTTCTTCGCCCGGTACGACCCCGAGGCCGTGTGGCTCACCGACCTCAGGCCGGCCTTCGCCGACCGTTTCCCGTTCGAGCCCGAGGCGGTCGTACAGGCGCTGCCCGCGTGATGCTCCGGTCAAGCGGGGGTACGGGTCCGGGAAAACTCCGTTCCCGGACCGGTGGCCCCCGCTTTCCTGTTCCTTGCACCGGACTTGCCGTTCATGGTCTGAATGGCAGCCTCGGACTTCTACGGTATTTCCGGCATAAAGCCTGAGGGGGCGCAGTCCTTCTCACTGTTATTTCCGCTTTTACGGGACGCTTCGGACGGCCTGACCTGGCCTGCCGGGGCGTCCCCGCTGCGGACATATCCGCAGTGCCAGCGAGAGGTTTGCTCATCGTAAACCGGCTCGGAAGTCGCTTGAGCGGGTGGTAGAAATGCCGGAGCAGCTTCCGGCCGGGGGTGTTCCGTGTAATTTTCCACATCGCGCCCGCCGGTGAAATGGGTCTCAGGCGCTGCTTTCTTGGATTTCCTGGAAACCTCCCGGATCTCCAGGAGGAGTGGCGCCGTTACGAGCTGGGAAGGCAATCATGAAGCGAGTCATCAAAGCGGCTGTGGCCGTGGCGGCGTTCGGTCTCGCGGCGGCGATCTGCTCGCCCGCCCAGGCGGAGACGGCCGACGAAACCCTCGACGGCTATGGAGCGGCGGGCACCGTCGCCGCGGCGATCCAGGGGCTCTCCGGCGGTCTGTTCGACAGCGGCGCCGCGCTGAGCAGCCTGGGCAGCGGTCAGGGCACCATGACCGCCGACGGCGTCGTCGGAACCGGGACGGACGCCGTCGAGAGGATTCTGGGCGTCTCCGCCGACAACATCACCTGGGGCGCTCCGGCGCGCGGCGTCAGTGACGGCACGGGCCCGGTCGGCCAGACCGTCGACAGCGTCTCGGGCCTCACCGGCACCGCCGCCGACGCGACGTCCTCCCTGGGGCGCCTGACGGACAACGCCCAGGGCACCGCCGAGGGCGCCGAGGGCCTGGGCAACCAGCGCGGCGCCGTCGACGGCCTGGTCCACGGGGTGAACGAGGCGCTCCCGCAGGGCCCCGGAACCGGGGGCAACCTGGCTCCCGCGGTCAGCGCGGTGACCCCGAACGAGGTGGCGCCGGTGACCGGCGCGGTCGCGCCGGTCACCGGGTCGGCCTCCATCGACGAGCTCGCCCCGCTGGTGAGCAACACCGGCGCGCAGGCCGCCTCCTCGACGACCGGGCTCGTCGACTCCGTGGCCGACGCCGTCGACAGCGCGAGCAGGAGGGCCGCCACCGCCCAGTGACGGCGGAGCCCGGACAGGCGGACAGCGGACAGAAGAAGAGACCGGCCGGTGCGCACCGGCCGGTCTCTTCGTGCTCTGTGCGGTGTGTCTCCGCCCGGAGGGATGTCCGGGTGCCTCTCTCCGGCCCGGGGAAGCAGGCTCTCAGGACCCGGGGATCCGCACGGAGGTGCGGCGGGCGATCTGGGCCTGGAGCCTGGCCATCTGCCAGTGCAGCTCGATGAGCTGCTCGGCGAGCTGGAGGCGGGAGATCTCGGATGGGTCTTCTGCTGCCAGGTGGTCGATCGCGGTGGACAGCTCTCGCATCGCGCGCCCCCACTCCATGACGGCTTCCTTGGGTTCAAACCCCCTGATCGAAACAACGTTCGAATCATAGCGGAACGCCGGTCCCACTGTCAGTCCATTGCCTCACGACTCGCCGTACGGCGGCACCGACCCCGGGGAGCGCGTTACGGGGCCGGGAAGGGCGGGCGGACCCGGGAATCGCATCTCGATCCCCGGGCCCGGCGGAGGGGCCCGGTCAGCCGGAGACGGCGTACTCGGGGACGATGTAGCCGCGGGCGAGGGTGTTCGAAGTGATGTTGAAGCCCACCACCGCGGGCGGCGTGTCGGCGTCCAGGCCGAGCTTCTCCACGCCCAGGGCGTGGACGGCGAAGATGTAGCGGTGCGGGCCGCCGGGGGGCGGGGCGGCGCCGCCGTACTCGTTGGCGCCGTAGTCGGTGCGGCCGTGCACGCCGAAGCCGCTGTCGGCGGCGCCCGCGCCCCGGGGCAGCTCGGTGACGTCGGCCGGGACGTCGTACAGGAGCCAGTGCCACCACCCGCTGCCGGTGGGGGCGTCGGGGTCGAAACAGGTCACCGCGTAGCTCCGGGTGCCCTCGGGAGCGCCCGACCAGCGCAGGTGCGGCGAGATGTTCTGCCCGCTCATGCCCCAGCCGTCGAACACGTGGGCGTCGGACAGGGTCTCGCCGTCGCGGATGTCGTCGCTCTCGACGGTCAGCGCGGGGACCCGGGGCAGGAAGTCGTACGGAATCGGCGGCCGTGGCGACACGATTCACCTCCGATGGGAGCGTCGTTCAGGACGCTCCTCATCTTGCCCCGTCGTCAGGCCTTGTTGTAGGCGGCGAGCACCGTCTTCGGGTCGCCGTCCATCTTGATCTTCCCCTTGTGCAGCCAGATGACCCGGTTGCAGGTCTCCTCGATCACGTCGAGGTTGTGCGCGACGAGGAAGACCGTGCCGGCCTCCGCGCGCATCTGCTTGATGCGCTCCTGGCTCTTGCGCTTGAACTCGCGGTCGCCGGTGGCCAGGGCCTCGTCGATGATCAGCACGTCGTGCTTCTTGGCCGAGGCGATGGCGAAGCGGAGCCGGGCGCCCATGCCGGAGGAGTAGGTGGACATGGGGAACTGCACGAACTCCCCGATGCCGGAGAAGTCGACGATGTCGTCGAACTTGTCCTTCACCTGGGCCGGGTTCATGCCCATGGCGTAGCAGCCCAGGACGATGTTGCGCTCGCCGGTGAGCTCGCGCATCAGCGCGGCGTTCACGCCGAGCAGGGAGGGCTGGCCGTCGGTGTAGACCGCGCCGGAGTGCGGGGGCAGCAGGCCCGCGATGGCCCGTAGGAGGGTGGACTTGCCCGAGCCGTTCCGCCCGACGATGCCGATGGCGTCGCCGTGGTGGGCCACGAAGGAGACGCCGCGGATGGCGTGGATCTCCTTCATCTGCGGCCGGCCCTGGCGCTTGAGCAGGCGCATGAGGGCGTTGGCGGCGTTGCCCTTCTCCGCGTCGGTGGCGGCGCCGTACACCCGGTAGATGATGTGCAGGTCGTCGACGACGACGGTGGGAGTGCCCGCGCGGGGATGGCGGGGGGGCTCCGGGTTGGGGTGCACCCTGACGTCCGTGCTCGGGACGCCGGGCTCCTCGGCCTTCACGCGGGACAGCTCCTCCGTCAACTCAGCCACGACCGTACTTCTCCTCGGCTCGCCAGAAGTACCAGAAGCCGCCGAGCAGGGCGAACACTGCCCAGAATACGCAAACGAACCAGATGTACGGCCGGATCTCGTGCTGCGCGATGAGCAGATGGCGCATGAGCTCCATGTAGGCGGCGGCGGGGTTGAAATACATCACGTCCGCGACCCACTGAGGGAGCCCGGCGGAGCTCGTGACCTTGTCCCCGATGGAGAAGAACACGCCGGAGGCGTAGAGCCAGGTGCGCATGATGAACGGCAGGAGCTGGTTCAGGTCGCGCGCGGTGGCGCCGACGCGGGCCAGGACCAGGCTCGCGCCGATGTTGAACATGGTCTGCATCAGCAGGGCGACCGGGATGAGCAGCCAGAGCCAGGTGAGCGGCTGGCCGGTGACGAGCACCAGCACGACCAGCACGCCCATGGAGATCACGAGCTGCTGGAACTCCTGGATCGTGTAGGCCAGCGGGAGCGCGGCGCGCGGGAAGTGCAGGGCCCGGATCAGCGACAGGTTGCTGGAGATCGACTTGGCGCCGCCGCTCACCGCGCGCTGGGTGTAGGTGAAGACGAACATCCCGGTGATGAGGAACTCGGGATAGTAGTCGCTCACCGTGCCCTTGCTCGCCCCGAGGATCAGGCCGAACATCAGATAGTAGATCGCGGCGTTGAGCAGCGGGGTCAGGACCTGCCAGAGCTGGCCGAGGGCGGAGTTGCTGTATTTCGAGACGTTGCGCGAGGTGGCGTACGTCATGATGAAGTGCCGTCGTTCCCACAACTGGCGCAGGTAGACGGGGAGACTCGGGCGTGCGATGGCACGCCGAAGTCCGTAACGCTCGGCGAGCTTGGCCAGCGGCTCCTGCCCCGCGGAGGGGGTGCCGTCGCTCGGGCCGCCCGCCTGGGCGTCCGCGGTGGCGGATTCCGGCTGGCTCATGGCTAGGACTCTATTGGATGTGGGTGGATGACATGCCTGCGGCGGGGCTCCGCCGGACATTGGACGGGAGACGGAGATGAGAGGTTCCACATCGATTGCGCGAGTTGTCCTCCTGCCCCCGGTTCACCCCTGTCTCGCGTGACGCGGTCAGCCGCCGCGCGTGACTGTCGGTCAACGGTAGCCCAGGCGGGGGTCGGCTGCGGGCAATGGCGCGCCCACTCTGGCGGGGAAGGTATGTTGGCGTGACCATTCCCGCGCTACATGTACGCAAATGTCTCCTTTAGGGTGATTTTGGGTTTATGTCGGTCTGGACTGGTTGTGGTATGACGGCGCACCGGCGTCCGTGTGACCGAACTGCAACATCCCGGAGACGACCCGGTGTGGAGCGGTGCGGAATAGTCGCGTCCGACCGGTGTGGCGTCAGTGCGTTGGCCGGGCCAGTGGGATGCGGGGGCGACACCCTTCGCGACGCTGCCCCCGGATGGCGGTGCTCAGTCTCGACGCTCGCCTGCAAAGGGAGGATTTACCACAAATGCGTGTCTTCAAGGGCGCAAAGATCATCGCCGGGGCGGCGTTGCTCTCTCTGGGGCTCGCCGCGTGTGGCAGCGTCACGTCCGCGGGCGGCGCCGCCGACGCCGATCAGCCCGTGCGCATGAGGATCGGTGAGCCGCAGAAGCTGTTCTACCCGAGCGACACCGTCGAGTCCGAGGGGGCCGAGGTCCTGGCCGCGATCTTCGCTCCGCTGGTGAAGTACGACGAGGAGAAGAAGCCCGTCGAGTACGTCGCCGATTCGATCGAGACGAACGACAACCGCGTCTGGACGATCAAGATCAAGGACGACTTCACCTGGCACAACAAGGAGAAGCTGGTCGCGCAGGACTACGTGGACGCGTGGAACTACGCCGCCAACCAGGAGAACGCGCAGAGCACCAACTACTTCTTCGCGCGCGTGCGCGGGTATGACGCTCTGAATCCCGGCGAGGGCAAGAAGCCCGCGACCGACAAGATGAGCGGCCTGCGGGTCATCGACAAGACGACCTTCCAGGTCACCCTGAAGCAGCCGTTCTCCCAGTTCCTGACCATGCTGGGCTACAGCGCGTTCTACCCGCTGCCCAAGGTCGCCTTCGGCGGGGACGGGAAGATCACCAAGGCGTACGCCGAGAAGCCGATCGGTCAGGGGATGTTCCAGATCGACGGGCCCTACAACAAGGGCACCGACCAGACGATCAACCTGACCCGCTACCAGGGCTTCCCGCTCGACAAGCCGAAGTTCGAGAAGCTGCAGTTCAAGATCTACAACAGCGCGGAGACCGCCTGGAACGACCTGCAGGCGGGCAACATCGACGTCCAGGAGCAGCTGCCGCCCGCGGCGATCTCGACCGCCAAGGCCGAGCTGGGCGACCGCTACATCGACCAGGAAGACGCCAGCATCGGCTACGTCGGCTTCCCGCTCGTGGCGAGCGACACCTACGACGACCCGCGGATCCGTCGGGCGATCTCCATGGCCATCGACCGGAAGACCATCACCGAGACGGTCTTCTCCGGCACGCGCGCCCCGGCCGACGACTTCATCAACCCGCTGCTGCCCGGCTACCGCCCCGGCGCCTGCAGCGCCTGCGTCTACGACCCGGACGGGGCCAAGAAGCTCTACGCCGAGGCGAACGGCCCCAAGACGCTGCAGCTCGGCTCCAACATGGACAACGGCCACAAGGAGTGGATCGAGGCGGTCGCCAACAACCTCCGCTCCAACCTGGGGGTCACGGTCGACATCGAGCAGGTCGAGAAGTTCCAGGAGATCCTCGACCGGCTCGACGCCAAGCAGTACACCGGCATGTTCCGCTCGGGCTGGCTCATCGACTACCCGTCCGCGGAGAACTATCTGACGCCGATCTTCTCGACCGGCGCCATCAGGACCGGTTCCAACTACGCGGGCTACTCCAACCCCGAGTTCGACCAGCTGCTGGCCAAGGGCGACTCCGCCGCCTCCCTGGAGGAGGGCCTGAAGTACTACCAGCAGGCCGACGACCTCCTGCTCCGCGACCTGCCGATGATCCCGATCTTCTACTACCGGATGAACGCGGCGTTCTCGGAGCACATCAGGGGCGTCGAGATCAACCTGCTCAACCAGGTCGAGTGGGCCTCGGTGGAGAAGGTGGCCTGACCGTCCCCCGGGCCGGGCGGACGACCGCCCGGCCCGACCTCCGCGAACCCCGACCGCTGTGAATAAGAGCCATAACACATGGGCCGCTACCTCATCAGGCGCCTGCTCCAGGCGATCCCCGTGCTGCTGGGCGCCACGCTGCTCATCTACGCCGTCGTCTTCGCCCTACCCGGCGATCCGGTCGCGTCGATGTTCGGCGAGAAGCGGATGGACGAGGACATCGTCAACATCATCCGTGAGCAGTACCACCTGAACGATCCGTTCATCGTCCAGTACTGGCACTACATCTCCGGTGTCTTCCAGGGGAACTTCGGCAGGACCTTCGCGGGCGTCGAGGTCTCCGAGATCATCGCCGGCAAGTTCCAGGTCACGCTGAACCTGGCGTTCACCGCCCTGGTCATGGAGGCCGTCATCGGCGTGGGCCTCGGCCTGTACGCGGCGCTGCGCCGCGGCAGGGCGCAGGACACCCTGGTGCTGGCGTCCACGCTCGTGCTGATCTCGATCCCCACCCTGGTGACCGGGTTCGTGCTCCAGCTCCTGCTGGGCGTCAAGCTCAAGCAGAGCACCGGCATCGAGATCTTCCCCGTCGCCGGCGTCTCGGACGGGCTGCGCAGCTACCTGCTGCCCGCCTTCGTCCTCGCGGGCACCTCGATCGCCTACCTCACCCGGCTCACCCGGACCAACCTCGTCGAGACCCTGCGCGCCGACTACATCCGCACCGCGGTGGCCAAGGGCATGCCGCGGCGCAGGGTCATCGGGCGTCACGCGCTGCGCAACGCGCTGATCCCGCTGGTCACCTATCTGGGCGCGGACCTGGGCACGCTGATGGGCGGCGCGGTGATCACAGAGACGATCTTCAACCTGCCCGGCATCGGCCAGGAGCTGTTCCGCTCGGTCTACGAGCGCCAGCAGCCCGTGGTCGTGGGGATCGTGACGCTCCTGGTCCTCGTCTACATCCTGGCCAACCTGATCGTGGACCTGCTCTACGCCGTGCTCGACCCGAGGATCCGCTATGAGTGACACCACGATTCCCGGGACCTCGGGGAGCCCGGGGACTCCGAGGGCCAGGCACGCCCGGCACGCCAAGTCGCCGGCGCAGCCCGCGCGGGACCCCCGGTCGCCGAAGGGCCCCGGTCCGCAGGACGCCAAGCCCGCGGGCCTGTGGAGCGACGCCTGGCACGACCTGCGCCGGCGCCCGCTCTTCATCGCCTCGGCCGTGCTGATCTGCGTGATCCTGCTCATGGCCGCGGTGCCGCAGCTGTTCACCTCGGTGGACCCGTACGACGCGGCGGGCTGCCGTCTGGGCGACGCCCGCCAGGCCCCCAGCTCCGGGCACTGGTTCGGCACCGACAGCCAGGGCTGCGACACCTTCGCCAGGACGGTCTACGGGACGCGGGTCTCCCTGCTGGTGGGCCTGAGCGCCACCCTCGTGACCACGCTCGTCGGCGGGCTGCTCGGCCTGGTGGCCGGGTTCCGGGGCGGATGGCCGGACGCGCTGCTGTCCCGGGTGGCGGAGATCTTCTTCGCCGTCCCGTCGGTCCTCGGCGCGCTGCTGATCCTGGCCGTCTTCCGCACCGGCACGATGTGGACCGTCATGCTCGCGCTGGCCATGCTGGCCTGGCCGATGACCTTCCGCATCATGCGGGCCGCGGTGATCACCGCCAAGGGCCAGGACTACGTGATCGCGGCCCGGGCGCTCGGCGCGTCCGGCGGGCGGCTCATGTTCCGCCACATCCTGCCGAACTCGATCGCCTCGGTGATCGTGGTGGCCACGGTCAACCTCGGCGTCTTCATCGCCGCCGAGGCGGGCCTGTCGTTCCTCGGCGTCGGCGTCCAGTCGCCCTCGATCTCCTGGGGGCTCATGATCGCCGATGCCCGGCCGCGCTTCCTGGAGGCGGCGAGCCCGCTGCTGTTCCCGGCCGCCTTCCTGAGCCTGACCGTGCTGGCCTTCATCATGCTGGGCGACGCCGTGCGCGACGCCCTCGACCCGAAGCTGCGGTAGGGGGACAGCTTGTGAACATGACGTCGACACCGCCGCTGCCGGCCTGGGGGACGGGCGGCGGGGAGAACGAGCCGCTGCTCACCGTCGAGGACCTGCACGTGGAGTTCACCACCCGGCAGGGGGTCGTGAAGGCGGTCAACGGGGTCAGCTACGCGCTGCGCGCCGGGGAGACGCTGGCCGTGCTCGGCGAGTCGGGCTCGGGCAAGTCGGTGACCGCGCAGGCGATCATGGGCATTCTCGACACGCCGCCCGCCCGCATCCCCAAGGGCCGGGTCCGCTTCCGGGGCACGGACCTGCTCCGGCTCTCGGAGGACGCCCGCTCCCAGTTCCGGGGCCGCCGGATCTCGATGATCTTCCAGGACGCGCTCTCCGCGCTGAACCCGGTGTTCACCGTCGGCTCGCAGATCGGCGAGATGTTCCAGGTGCACCAGGGCGTGTCCCGGCGCGACGCCGAGCGCAGGGCGGTCGAGCTGATGGACCGGGTCCGCATCCCCGGCGCCCGGCAGCGCCTGCACGACTACCCGCACCAGTTCTCCGGCGGCATGCGCCAGCGCATCATGATCGCCATGGCGATCGCGCTCGACCCGGAGGTCCTGATCGCCGACGAGCCGACCACCGCGCTCGACGTGACGGTGCAGGCCCAGATCATGGAGCTGCTCGCCGAGGTCCAGCGGGAGAGCGGCATGGGCCTGATCCTGATCACCCACGACCTCGGCGTGGTGGCCGACGTCGCCGACAAGATCGTCGTCATGTACGGCGGCCGCGTCGTCGAGAACGCCCCCGTGCACGACGTCTACCGCAGTCCCGCGCACCCCTACACCCGCGGCCTGCTGGAGTCGGTCCCCAGGATCGACCGGAAGGGCCGGGAGCTGTACGCCATCGCGGGGATGCCGCCGAACCTCCTCGACATGCCGCCGGGCTGCGCCTTCGCCCCCCGCTGCCCCTACCGTCAGGACAACTGCGTCACCGACCCGGTGCCGCTGTACCGGATCGGTGCGACGCGCGGCAGCGCCTGCCACTACTGGAGGGAGGTCCTCGATGGCGGCCACGGGTAGTCCGATCCTCGAAGTCCGGGACCTGGTCAAGCACTTCCCGATGACCCGGGGCGTGCTCGTCCGCAAGCAGATCGGCGCGATCAGGGCCGTGGACGGGGTCTCCTTCGACCTGCGCCGCGGCGAGACGCTCGGCATCGTGGGAGAGTCCGGCTGCGGCAAGTCCACGCTGGCCAAGCTGCTGATGGGGCTGGAGCGGCCCACCTCCGGCTCGGTGCGGATCAAGGGCAGGGAGATCGCCGACGCCAAGGAGAGCGAGCTCAAGCGGGTCCGCCGCACCATCCAGCTGGTGATGCAGGACCCGTACACCTCGCTGAACCCGCGCATGACGGTGGGCGACATCGTCGGCGAGCCGTACGAGATCCACCCCGAGGCGGCGCCCAAGGGCGACCGCCGCCGCCGGGTCCAGGCGCTCCTGGAGCTGGTGGGCCTCAACCCCGACCACATCAGCCGCTACCCGCACCAGTTCTCGGGCGGGCAGCGCCAGCGCATCGGCATCGCCCGCGGCCTGGCGCTCCAGCCGGAGATCCTCGTCTGCGACGAGCCGGTCTCCGCGCTCGACGTGTCGATCCAGGCCCAGGTGATCAACCTGCTGGCGCGGCTCCAGCGGGAACTGGGCCTGGCGTACGTCTTCATCGCCCACGACCTGTCGGTGGTCCGCCACATCTCCGACCGCGTCGGCGTGATGTACCTGGGCAAGATGGTCGAACTCGGCAGGGACGCCGAGATCTACGGCCAGCCCGCGCACCCGTACACCCAGGCGCTGCTGTCGGCCGCGCCGGTCCCCGACCCGGAGGGGCGCGAGCGGCGCAGGCGGATCGTCCTGCAGGGCGATCCGCCCTCCCCGGCCAGCCCGCCCTCGGGCTGCCGGTTCCGCACCAGGTGCTGGAAGGCGCAGGAGATCTGCGCGCAGCAGGAGCCCCCGCTCCAGCTGCGGCCGGGCACCTGGCACGAGAGCGCCTGCCACTTCGCGGAGGTCTACGACGCCATGCGCTCGTTCTGAGCGTGAAAAGGGGCCCCTCCCGTCCGGGAGGGGCCCCTTTTTCCGGAGGCGTTCTCGTACGTCCTAGTCGCGGACGGCGTTGAGCAGGTTGCCGAGGAGGCCGTTGGCGATGGTGCCGAGCGGACCGTGGCCGCTCAGCAGCTGGCCGAGCGGGCCGGGCAGGGAGCTGCCGACGGAGAGGGGCTGCGGCGACTGCGGCTCGGGCTCGGCGGAGGCGACCGTGGCCGTGCCGACGACGGCGAGGCAGGCGATGGCGGAGGCGGTGATGATGCGACGGACCATGATGTTCTTCCCCCGAAGGAATTCCGGGCAGGACGCGCGGCGCCTGCCGCTCTCCGTGCCCGCACGACTACGCTTTGGCGCCTAGCAGTATGGGCCCGCCGCCCGCGGCCGTACACGCAGGCGCGTCAGGTAATGGCGATGATGGCCGATCCATGACCGAACAGGCCCTGGTTCGCGGCCAGACCGGCCCTGGCGTTGACCACCTGGCGGGCTCCGGCCGTACCGCGCAGCTGCCGGGTCAGCTCGCACACCTGCGCGATCGCCTGCGCCGGGATGGCCTCGCCGAAGGAGGCGAGCCCGCCGGAGGGGTTCACCGGGATCCTGCCGCCGAGCGCGGTGTCCCCGGCGCGCAGGAGTTTCGCGGCCTCGCCCGGCGGGGCCAGGCCGACGTCCTCGACCCAGTCGAGCTCCAGCGCGGTGGACAGGTCGTAGACCTCGGCGAAGGACAGGTCCGCCGGGCCGAGGCCGGCCTCCTCGTAGGCGGCGTGCGCGATGGAGGCGCGGAAGGCGCGCTCGGGGGGCGGCACGGCCGCGGTCGAGTCGGTGGCGAAGCAGGGCAGTTCGAGCACGGTGTTGGGGAAGGAGGGAGTGACCGTGGAGACCGCCGCGAGCCGTACGGCCGTGCTCAGGGCGCGGCGGCGGGCGTACTCCTCCGAGACGAGGACCACCGCGGCGCCGCCGTCGGAGGTGGCGCAGATGTCCATCAGCCGCAGGGGGGCGGCCACCATCGGGGAGGCGAGAACCTCCTCGGCGGTCACGGTCTTGCGGTAGCGGGCGGCCTCGTTGAGGGAGCCGGCCAGCGCGTTCTTCACCTTGACCGCGGCGAAGTCCTGCGAGGTGTCGCCGTACAGCGCCATGCGCCTGCGCGCGTAGAGCGCGAAGTACGCCGGGTTGGCGGCGCCGAGCAACCGGAATCTGAGCCAGTCCGGGTCGTCCGGGCGGTCGCCGCCCACCGGCCGGAAGAAGCCCTTGGGGGTGGAGTCGGCCCCGACGACCAGCGCCACGTCGCACAGGCCGGCGAGGATGCGGGTGCGGGCGATGTCGATCGCCTGCGCGCCCGAGGCGCAGGCCGCGTAGCAGGACGCGATCCGCGCGCCCGTCCAGCCGAGGGCCTGGGCGAAGGTGGCGCCCGCGATGAACCCCGGGTAGCCGTTCCTGATCGTGTCGGCGCCCACCGCGAACTGGACGTCGGTCCACTCCAGGCCCGCCTCGCGCAGCGCCGCCCGGGCGGCGGCCACGCCGTACTCGACGAAGGGCCGCCCCCACTTGCCCCACGGGTGCATCCCCGTGCCCGCGATGACGACGCTCATGCTCTGCCTCCCGTGCTCGCCGGTCTGCCCGTGCGGCGCCCTCGGCGGTTCACGGCCTGCCCCACATCCACACCAGCGGGCCGTCCGCGAGCGGGCCCGCGGTCAGCTCCAGTTCCATCCCGACGTGCAGGTCGTCCACGGTCAGGTCCTTGACCTGGCCGAGCACGACGATCCCCTCCTCGGCGAGCTCCACCGCCGCCAGGGTCACCGGCGTGTACGGCTCCGCCGCCACGAACGGTGCGGGAGGCGGATAGCAGGCGTTGGTGTAGGACCACACGGTGCCGCGCCGGGAGAGCCGGTCCGGCGCGAGGTCCTCGCCCGAGCAGTGGGGGTTGCGGCAGAACCCCGTCAGGGGCGGGAAGTAGACCGTCCGGCAGTCGGCGCAGCGGGTGCCGATCAGATGGACGATGTCGTTGTCGACGGTGAACCAGCCGTCGATCGCGGGTGCGGCCATAGAGCCAATATGACACAAGCGCTTGCTCGGTAACATCCCCCGCGGCTCCCGGGAGCGGGCGGGGCACTCCTCACGGGCGGGGGCCGCGGCCGGTCAGCAGGCGGGCCGTCAGCACGACGAGGAGAAGGAGCAGGACGCCGCAGACGACCCGGCGGAAGCCGTACCCCATGCCGGTCCCGGCGGGAGTCCCGCCGTCACCGTGGTCGCCGCCGCGGCCGGCGGAGCCCTCGTCCGAGGGGGTCCCGTCCTCCCGGATCCCGCCGACCGCCCGGAGGCGCTGCCGCTGCATCTGCGCGGCCCGCTCCAGCGCCCGGGGGGCGTTGACCACGCCGTGGCCGTAGGCGGGGTCGTGCCCTCCCGGGGGACGGTGGGTCGTGCCGTGCTCGATGGCGCGGCGGACCTGGTCCGGGCTCAGCCCGGGGAACTCCGCCCTGATCAGCGCGGCGATCCCGGCGACCAGCGCGGCGGCCGAGCTCGTGCCGCTCCCCACGGTGTAGGAGCCGGGCCCGTCGGCGGTGACGATCTCCACGCCCGGCGCGACCACCGACAGGTGGGCCTGGCGGTTGGAGAACGGCGCCACCCGCATCGCCTCGTCCACCGCGCCGACAGAGATCACGCCGGGGTAGGCCGCGGGGAAGTGCCTGCGGTTGAGGCCCGCGCCGTCGTTGCCGGAGGAGGCCACCAGCACCGCGCCCCGGTCGAGCGCGTACCGCACCGCCTCCTGCTCGGCCGCCGACCCCTCCCACGAGCGGCCGCCGCAGCCCAGCGACATGCTGATCACCCTGGCCCCGCGGTCCACGGCGTAGCGGATCCCCCGGGCCAGGGCGGTCTTCCCCCGCTCGTGGTTCCGGCCGCGCCGGGGGTCGTCGTTCTCGAGCGCGACCCGGACCGACAGGATCGTCGCGCGGGGGGCGACCCCCGTCACCCCCCGGGAGCGGCCGTCGCCGCGCCCGCGCCCGGCGATGACGCTGGCCATGGCCGTTCCGTGGCGGCCCCAGCGGGACCGCCCGTGCCCCGTGCCCGTCAGGTCGGGACCGCTGACCACCGCGCCCGCCAGATCGGGATGGCGCGCGTCGACCCCCGTGTCCAGAACGGCGACGACCACGCCCTCACCGCGGGTCGTCCGCCACGCCTCCGGAGCGTCCAGGGGATCCAGCGCCCACTGCCGGGCCCGGCGTTCGGAGGGGGCGGGCGGATCGTCGGGACCGCGGACGGAGGGCCAGGTGAAGGCGGTCATGGTGATGGCGGTGAGGACCGCGCCGAGCGCACGCGTGAGGAACACGGCGACCTCGCGAGAAGGAGGGGAGGTTGCGTCAGATGGGGATTCTGACACGCGCTTCCCCGAGCAATCCGCTGCTTTCAGTAAACAGACCGATACGAACCGTTAGTCGGTTTAGTTCTAAAAGCCGGAAGTTTCCTTACAGGAGCATGCTTACAGAGCCATGGCCCGGAGACCGTGCTCACGGCCGACGGTTACCGGGACGCGCGTACGGAGTCTGACTCACGGGGCCATGGAGAGCCGGACATGAGCCCCCGGGGGGAGCCCGAGCCGCTGCGACGCGTCACCGGAGTTGATCGCCAGCGCGATCAGCCCGGCGGAATCGGTGAAGGCGACCACCTCTCCCGGGGGCACGGCCGCGAACGTCTCGCGGAACGGCACCGAGATCTGCCGCCTGCCGAGCCGTACCGCCAGCGTGGTGCCCGGCCGGGCGCCGAGGGTGGCCAGATCGCCCGCGCTGATCGACAGCTGGGCGTTGCCGTAGTGGTCCACCGAGAGCACCTCGCCCTCGACCACGCCCTCGCGCACCAGGGAGGTCGGCGCGGGGAAGGTGGTCAGCCGCTCCAGCGGGATCTCCGGGCCCAGCCCCGCCGTGTCGTGGCCGGCCGCCAGCTGGGCGGCCACCGGCGAGAAGACGTCGCGGCCCAGGAAGGTCAGGGAGACCGGCTTGAGGAAGAGGTCCTCGTTGGCCAGCTCGTAGGCCGCCCGGGCCCCGCCGACCGCCTGGACGGCCCAGGAGAGCACTCCGTTGTCCGGGCCCAGGAACACGTGGTCCCCGGCCTCGATCGCCACTCCCCGGCGCGCGCCGCCCACACCGGGATCGATCACGGCGACGTGCACGCCCGCGGGAAGATAGGGGACGGTCTGCGCCAGGATCGCCGCGCCGCGCCGTACGTCCCCGGAGGGGACCAGGTGGCACACGTCGATGATCCGTGTCTGTGGGGCGATCCGGGCGATCACTCCGTGGCAGGCGGCGACGTAGCCGTCCTCCAGCCCGTAGTCAGTGAGGAGGGTGATGACAGAGGTCACATCTGGTGACTGTACGTCTCCACATCCGTCATGAACAGCCGGAAATTCCCGACTATCCTGGCTTCGGGCCGCGTGCGCGCGGTGGGATCACCCCGCGCCCGACCGAGGAGGACCGCCAATGGACACTGCGCCGATTCCCGGTGACAGTGATGCCCAGAAACCGACCCCGAGGGCCCTGACGGACAGGGAGAGGGAGCTGCTCGCCTTCGAGCGCCAGTGGTGGCGTTACGCGGGCGCCAAGGAGCAGGCCGTCCGTGAGGCCTTCGATATCTCCGCCACCCGTTACTACCAGCTGCTCGGTGAACTCATCGACAGGCCCGAAGCGCTCGCGCACGACCCGATGCTGGTCAAGCGCCTGCGCCGGCTCCGCGACACCCGCAGGCGCGACCGCGCCGCGCGGAGGCTCGGCCTACGTCCCTGATCCCCGGGTATGGCCGAGGGGAAGGAAAACCACCACAGAACGGGCCATGACGCATGACCATGGGACTGGAGAAGATCCTGACCGAGGGGCTGAAGGCGATCCTCGCAGATCCCGCCGGAGCGGTGGTCGGACTCGACTTCGACGGCACGCTCGCCCCGATCGTGCCCGACCCCGAATCGGCCAGGATCCACCCTGCCGGTCCCGGGGTGCTGGCCAGGCTCGGTGACCTGGTCGGCTCCCTGGTGATCGTCACCGGGCGTCCCGCCGCCACCGCCGTCGAGTACGGCTCCCTGGACCGGGTGCCGGGGCTGGTCGTGCTCGGCCACTACGGTCTCGAACGCTGGGAGGCGGGCAGCCTCGTGGCCCCGCCCGTCCACCCCGGCCTGGCGCACGTCCGGGCCGAACTGCCCCGGCTGATCGCCGGGCTCGACGGAGTCAGGATCGAGGACAAGGACCGGTCCGTCGCCGTGCACACGCGGCGGGCTCCCGAACCGCAGGCCGCGCTCGACGCGCTGCGCGCGCCGGTCGGCGTGCTGGCGGCCGAGACCGGGCTGGCGGTCGAGCCGGGCAAGTTCGTGCTGGAGCTGCGCCCCCCCGGGATCGACAAGGGCACCACGCTGAGCGCCTTCCTCCGGGAACGCTCGGCCCGCTCGGTGCTGTTCGCCGGGGACGACCTGGGGGACGTGGCGGCGTTCGCGGCCGTGCGCGCCTCCGGGCTGCCCGGGGTCACGGTGTTCAGCGGCTCGGCGGAGGTGGGCGCGGAGCTGGGGGAGACGGCCGACATCGTGGTGGACGGCCCCGCCGGGGTGATCGAGCTTCTCGGCTCCCTCGCCGACGCCCTCGCCGGGTCCTAGGATCCCCGGCGGACGGCGATCCCCGGCGGCGGATCCCCGGCGGACGGCGATCCCGGCGGCCACAACGGTCCCGTACAACCCACGGTCAAGCGAACGTCAAGTGCGGCTCGGTAGTTTCTCCCGCATGAGAAAGCGTTCCATCGTCATCGCCGCGCTCGCCGGCGCCGCCCTCCTCACCGCTCCCGCGGTCGCCTCCGCCGCTTCGGCCGCCGAGACCTCCGCGGCCGGGGTGAAGACCGTGTCCTTCCGCGGGATGAACCTGAAGGTTCCGTCCGGCTGGCAGGTGCACCGCGATGGCGACTGGATGCTGGTGCAGACCGGCTCGTGCGAGACGCCGGCGTACTTCGCCGCGAAGTGCCGGGGGTTCTGGATCCTCGGCCCGCAGGCGATCAAGTACGGCAAGGAGGGCTTCGGCCCCTACAAGGGCGACCAGCCGTTCTACCCGGCCAGCGACGTGCAGGCGTGCCCCTTCAACGGCAAGTACGGCCAGGTCATCGGCAAGCCCACCGCGCTCGGCCTGCGCCAGGTCGGCCGCGGGCACAAGGCCAAGTACGTCTCCTGGTTCGGCCGGTGCGTGAAGCACGGCAACGGCGAGCAGACGGCCACCTTCGACCAGCGCGAGTGGTTCCTGCCCACCTCGAAGATCCTCGTGGTGGACGTGTGGAAGACCCCCGGCCTGACGAACATCCTGAAGAAGGCGACCTGGAGCTGACCGGGACGGACGCGCGGCGGGTGACGGCCCCGGGACGGGCCCGGGGCCGCTACCGGCCGCTCGCCAGCACCCCGCCGACGGCCAGGCCGATCAGGACGGGGACCATGAGGAAGGCCTGGTGGGTGCCGAACCCGTCGGCCAGCGCGCCCAGCAGGAACGGGCCGGCCCCGACCGCGACGCCGGAGAAGACCGAGGCCACGGCCGAGGCCCGGTCCGGCCGCCCGCCGGAGGCGGCCAGCACGCGGGAGAGCGCCAGCGGGAAGTGCATGGAGACCCCGAGCCCGGACAGGACCAGGCCGAGGTAGGACAGGACCGGGTTCGCACTGATCCAGAAGATCAGCCAGCCCGCGCCGGTGAGCGCGAGCGCGCCCACGAGCAGCGAGGCCGGGGGCAGCCGGAGGGCCAGACGCGCCCCGCCCCACCGCCCGGCCGCCATCCCCGCTGTGAACGCGGTCAGGGCGGTCGCCGCGACCTCGACCGAGAGTCCCGTCTGGTCGGAGACCAGCTTCGCCGCCCACAGGTTGAAGCAGAACTCCATCGCCACGCAGCAGAGCAGCACCGTGCCCGCCAGGTAGAACCGCCCGCCGAACCGGCCGCCGATCGCGGGGACGCCGGTGGGAGCGGCGGAGGGGGCGCCGCTGTCCTCCCGCGCGGGAATCCAGACGCGGCCCATGAACAGGGCGAGCAGAACGGTCGCGACCGGGTTCAGCAGCAGCGCGGCCCGCCAGCCGAGCGCGCTCTGCGCGGCGAAGCTGACCGCGAACGGCACCGCGATCCCCACGGTCACGCAGACCGCGTTGGCCTCGCTGATCGCCGAGGGTCCCGCCGGGCCGTGGTGGTCGCTGAGCACCGCCATGCCCGCGTAGAGGGCCATCGAGCCCATTCCGCTGGCGACGCCGTACCCGAGGAGGGTGACGGGGAGGGCCTCACCGGCGGCGACCGTCACCATTCCCACGTTCATGCCGGCGAGCCCGGTCCAGGTGACCGCGCGGCGGCCGATCCGCCGGGTCAGCCAGGGGAGCGCGAGGCCGGTCAGGATGGCGCCGGCCGCCATCGCGGTGCCGTGCAGTCCCGCGACGGCCTGGCTGACCCCCTGGTCGATGCGGAGCAACGGCAGGGCCGCGCTGAGGCCGTACAGGTAGGTGGCGAAGACGCCCAGCTGCAGGTAGATGAGCCAGGTCGCGCGATCACGGGTCAGGCGGACGGACGTGATCGTGGTCACTGCGGTTCCCCCGGGCGGACGAAAGTTGAAATGTCCACCAAAAGTATCTCACCAGGGGTGATCCGCCCGCGGGCGACCGGTTCGTCAGGCGGCGGGGCCGGTTCGCGCGGCGGCGGGCGACCGGTTCACTTGAGGGCGGAGAGCTGCTCGGAGAACCAGCGGTGCGGGGGGAGCGCGGCGGCCGCGGCGGCCAGCCGGGAGCCCCGCCGCGCCCGCTCGTCCTCGGGCATGATCAGCGCCTGGTACAGCGCGTCGGCCG
Organism: Planobispora longispora; assembly: GCF_016863135.1. Taxonomy (GTDB): domain Bacteria; phylum Actinomycetota; class Actinomycetes; order Streptosporangiales; family Streptosporangiaceae; genus Planobispora; species Planobispora longispora. The sequence goes on along the minus strand of NZ_BOOH01000039.1, from coordinate 234,783 downwards.
TGGCCGAGACGTCGTAGGGGTTGACCGTCAGGGCGTGCTCGCCCAGCTCGGCGGCGGCCCCCGCCTCGCGGGAGAGCACCAGGGCGCTGCCCGGGGAGAGGATGGGCCCCTCCTTGGCCACCAGGTTCATGCCGTCCCGGATCGGGTTGACCAGCAGCACGTCCGCCAGCCGGTAGGCGGCCAGGGAGCGCGGGTAGTCGTCGTTCACGTTGAGGATCAGCGGGTCCCAGTCCTCGGTGGCGTACCTGTCCTCGATCTCCTCGGCGCAGCGCTGCACCGCCGCCGTGTACTCGCGGTACTCGGGCAGGTCGTGCCGGGAGGGGTAGGCGAAGGCCAGGTGCACGACGCGCCCGTGCCACTCGGGGTGGGTGTCGAGGAACTCGCGGTAGGCGTTCAGGCCCCGGACGATGTTCTTGGACAGCTCGGTCCGGTCGATCCTGACGATCAGCTTCCGGTCGCCGACCTGGTCGCGCAGGGCCGCCATGTTCGACTCGACGTCGGGCTCGCGCGCCCGGGCCCAGAGCGCCTCGCCGTCCACGCCGAGCCCGTGCACGCCGATCCGGGTGGTCCGGCCGGCGTGGAAGACGGTGCGGCTCGTGCGGTCCGCCTCGGCGCCCAGGAGCCGCTCGCAGCAGTCCATGAACGCGCCGGCCCATCGCGTGGTCAGGAAGCCCGCGTGGTCGGCGCCCAGGATGCCCTCCAGGACCTCGGCCGCGACGTCGTCGGGGAGCAGGGCGAAGTACTCGGGAGGGGCCCACGGGGTGTGCGAGAAGTGCGAGATGCGCAGGTCGGGCCGTTCGACCCGGAGCATGGCCGGGGCGAGGGTCAGGTGGTAGTCCTGCACCATCACCCGGGCCCCGTGCGCGGCCTCCTCGGCCAGCGCCAGCGCGAAGGCCGCGTTGTAGGACTGGTAGGACTCCCACTCGCGGCGGAACCGGGCGCCGAAGTTCGGGGTGTTCGGCGTGTCGTAGAGCAGGTGGTTGACGAACCAGAGCGTGGAGTTGGCCACGGCGTTGTAGGCGCGGTGGAAGGTGGCCTGCGGGATGTCGAGCATGCGCAGGGCGCCGGTGTCGTAGCCCGCGTGGTCCAGGCGTCCGCCGGGCGCCTGCCGTACCGCGGTCCGGTCGCCGTCGGACAGGGCCGCGCAGACCCACAGGACGTTCAGATCCTTGGCCACCTCCGACAGGCCGGACACCAGCCCGCCGCCGCCCCGGCGCATGGACAGCGAGCCGTCCTCGGACGTGGTGAATGAGAAGGGGCCGCGGTTGGAAGCCACCAGGATCGCGTTCATCGGTTCCCTCACCGGCAGGAGTGCTTGCCCGAAGGTTAACCAACCATGACCTTCGACCGTAGGATGTGCAGCGACTGTGACCGCTGATGGGGGCCCGTGATGGCGCTTGACGAGACGACCGAGGACCTGGCCCGTATGGCCGCCCGGGGTGACCACCGCGCGCTCGGTGAGCTGCTCAAGCGGATCGAGCCCGACGTGTTGCGCCACTGCGGGCGGATCCTGCCCTACCGGCAGGACGCCGAGGAGGCGAGCCAGGACACCCTGCTGGCGGTGGCCCGCAACATCGCCCGCTTCGAGGGGCGGGCGCGGTTCAGCACCTGGCTGCACATCGTGACCGCCAACTGCGCCCGGACCACCTACCGCTCGCTGAAGCGCCGTGCCGCCGAGCAGAGCTCCGACGAGCTGCCGCTGCAGAAGCCCGACGTCGCGCGGGTCAGCGTGATCGCGGGATCCCGGCTGGACCTGCTCGACGCGATGGAGGCGCTGGAGGCCGAGAAGCCGGAGCTGGCGCAGGCGCTGGTGCTCCGCGACATCTGCCAGCTCGACTACAGCGAGGTGGCCGAGCAGCTCGGCATCCCCCTGGGCACCGCCAAGTCCCGCATCCACCAGGCGCGCAAATACGTCCAGGGAGCCCTGGGCGACGCCTACAGCTTCTGATCTCGCCGACATCACCGGCCTGAGTGAACGGCCCCGCGGTTCCACCGCCGGGGTCGATGGTCGTTCATCCGACTTCTTGCCCCGTGCGGAGTTCGTCCACACCCTGTGGACGGCGTCCGACCCCCGTGAGCTGTCCATTGGGTAACACATCGCATCTCGCGAAGTGAGACATGTGGTCAGAGAGGCGGAAAGGCAAGGTAGAGTGCATGTGACCTGGTCACCAGGACGACAACTGCATATGTGCTCATCCAGAGGGGTGGAGGGACCGGCCCTGCGAAGCCCCGGCAACCCTCCCGGTTCAAGGCTCGTGATCTGACGAGGTCGGCCGGGACAGGTGCCAATTCCGGTCTGCGACCAAGGTGGCCGCAGACGAAGATGAGGGAAAGGCCTCGCTTCATGGCGCTCACAACCGCTGAAACCGTCACCGCCCCCGCTCACGCCGGCGACTCGCCGGACCGCCGTTTCGGCCCCGCCACCGCGCTGTCCTGTCGCGAGTGCGGCGCCCGCTACGAACTCGGTCCGATCTTCGCCTGTATCGAGTGTTTCGGCCCCCTGGAGATCGCCTACGAGTTCTCCCGGGTCACCCGCGAGGAGATCGCCGCGGGACCGGCCAACATCTGGCGCTACCGGTCCCTGCTCCCGGTCCCCGCGGACGTGACGGGCAAGCCCAACATGGCCCCCGGCTGGACCAAGCTCGTCAAGGCCGACAACCTCGCCCGCGAGCTGGGCATCCGCTCCCTGCACGTCAAGGACGACTCCGGCAACCCCACGCACTCCTTCAAGGACCGCGTGGTGGCCATCGCCGTCGAGGCGGCCCGCAACTTCGGCTTCCACACCCTGTCCTGCTCCTCCACCGGCAACCTCGCGGGCGCGGTCACCGCGGCCGCCGCCCGCGCCGGGCTGGACGCCTGCGTGTTCATCCCCGCCGACCTGGAGCAGGCGAAGATCGTCATGGCCTCGGTGTACGGCGGCCGCCTCGTCGGCATCGACGGCACCTACGACGACGTGAACCGCTTCTGCTCCGAGCTCATCGGCGACGAGCTGGGCGACAAGTGGGGCTTCGTCAACGTCAACCTCCGCCCCTACTACGCCGAGGGCTCCAAGACCCTGGCCTACGAGATCGCCGAGCAGCTCGGCTGGCGGATCCCCGACCAGATCATCGTCCCGGTGGCCTCCGGCTCCCAGCTGACGAAGATCGACAAGGGCTTCAAGGAGCTGATCGCCCTCGGGCTGGTCGAGGAGAAGCCCTACAAGATCTTCGCGGCCCAGGCCGAGGGGTGCTCCCCGGTCTCGGCGGCGTACAAGGCGGGCCATGACGTGATCCGCCCGGTCAAGCCCGACACGATCGCCAAGTCGCTGGCCATCGGCAACCCGGCCGACGGACCCTACGTCCTGGACATCGCCCGGCGCACCGGCGGCGCGGTGGAGGACGTCACGGACACCGAGATCGTCGAGGCGATCCGGCTGCTGGCCCGGACGGAGGGCATCTTCGCGGAGACCGCGGGCGGCGTCACCGTCGGCGTGCTCCGCAAGCTGGTCGCGGAGGGCAGGCTCGACCCCGACGCCGAGACGGTGGTCCTCAACACCGGTGACGGTCTGAAGACCCTCGACGCGGTGGCGGCCCAGGCGCGTCCCACCGCTGTCATTCGGCCGTCGCTTGACGCGTTCCGTACGGCTTTCGCGTAAGAACTCCTGAAAGGTCGTTAATCATGAGCGTTTCTGTACGGATTCCGACGATTCTGCGCACATACACCAACGGCTCCGCCGAGGTGGGCGGAGAGGGCGCGACCCTCCGCGAGGTTCTGCAGAAGCTCGACGCGGACTTCCCGGGCATCGGTGCTCGCATTCTCGATGAAACGGGCAAGATCCGTCGTTTCGTCAACGTCTATGTCGGAGAAGAGGACGTCCGTTTCGCCGACAATCTGGACACCCCCACGCCGTCCGGCGTTCAGATCTCCATCATCCCGGCGGTCGCCGGAGGCTGATCCCGTACCGGCCTCCCAGGCGCCCCTGGGCGCCCCGCGCCCCGGGGGCGCATCCGACATCCGACACCCGCACCGGCTCCGGCCGCGTGCGGGTGTCGTGCTTTGTGGCGGGAGCGTCTATCTGGGGCGAGAGACATAATGCAAATTTTAACTAACTAATTGTGATAGCAAAACTATGTCCCGTATGAAACGCCATCTAAAAGGAGCGATTGTCGGATTGACTCTGTTGCCCCATGGTGTCCCACAGGTATGGTCGAGGGCGATCGACGTAGGCGGTGTCTCCGCCACGGAGATTGAGGGCCGCGCAGAGGAATGGGCGTGGTTCTCAAGGCCAGTAAGAGGAGTCGCAAGTGGCGCAGGGCACCGTCAAGTGGTTCAACGCGGACAAGGGCTACGGCTTCATCGCGGTCGACGGTGGTAAGGATGTTTTTGTCCATTACTCCGCGATCATGATGGATGGTTACCGTTCTCTGGAGCAGGGCCAGCGGGTCGAGTTCGAGATCACTCAGGGCCAGAAGGGGCCCCAGGCGGAGTCCGTCCGGGCCGTCTGAGCCGGCGGTCCCGCCAGGTCGCCGGCGGCCGGAGGTCCGTGCGGCAGCGCAGTCCGCACGGCTCACCGCGTACGGCGGTCCGCGAGGCCCGGAACGCCGCAGTCCGTACGAATCCGCGCCCGGCGGTCCATGGGGATCGCCGCACACGTCGACCCGGCTCGCCGCCCCGGCAGGCGAGCCGGGTCTTCGCTCTTGGCTGAGCGCAGGTCACTGTGGCTGGAGCTTGCACTCGGCAGGGTAGAGTGCTAAACAGTTCGTTGGCACTCTCTGTTCGAGAGTGCCAAATCTGGATCGAGGCGATGGGGCCCGCCGAACGGAGTCGCGGACCCACATGCCGTCGCGGGCGTCGGCTCGATCCGGTGCACGCCACCCTGTGTTTGGGAGGTCTAGCCGTATGGCAGCCAAGATGATCGCGTTTGACGAGGACGCCCGGCGCGGTCTCGAGCGCGGTATGAACCAGCTTGCGGACGCCGTCAAGGTGACCCTCGGCCCCAAGGGCCGTAACGTCGTCCTGGAGAAGAAGTGGGGCGCCCCCACCATCACCAACGACGGTGTCTCCATCGCCAAGGAGATCGAGCTCGAGGACCCGTGGGAGAAGATCGGGGCCGAGCTCGTCAAGGAAGTCGCCAAGAAGACTGACGACGTCGCGGGCGACGGCACCACCACCGCCACCGTGCTCGCGCAGGCTCTGGTCCGCGAGGGCCTCCGCAACGTCGCCGCCGGCGCCAACCCGATGTCCCTGAAGAAGGGCATCGAGGCCGCCGTCGAGCGCGTCTCCGAGGAGCTCTCCAAGCTGGCCAAGGACGTGGAGACGAAGGCGCAGATCGCCTCCACCGCCTCCATCTCCGCGGGCGACGCCCAGATCGGCGAGATGATCGCCGAGGCGATGGACAAGGTCGGCAAGGAAGGCGTCATCACCGTCGAGGAGAGCAACACCTTCGGTCTGGAGCTCGAGCTCACCGAGGGCATGCGCTTCGACAAGGGCCTCATCTCGATGTACTTCGTGACCGACCCGGAGCGTATGGAGGCCGTCCTCGACGACCCGTACATCCTGGTCGTCAACTCCAAGGTCTCCGCCAACAAGGACCTGCTCCCGGTCCTCGACAAGGTCGTGCAGGCCGGCAAGCCGCTGCTGATCATCGCCGAGGACGTCGAGGGCGAGGCCCTGGCGACCCTGGTCGTCAACAAGATCCGCGGCCTGTTCCGCTCGGTCGCCGTCAAGGCCCCGGGCTTCGGCGACCGCCGCAAGGCCATGCTGGGCGACATCGCCACGCTGACCGGCGCCCAGGTCGTCAGCGAGGACCTCGGCCTCAAGCTGGAGTCCACCAGCCTGGACATGCTCGGCCGCGCCCGCCAGGTCATCGTCACCAAGGACGAGACCACCATCGTCGACGGCGCCGGTGACGCCGAGCAGATCGCCGGCCGGGTCAACCAGATCCGCGCCGAGATCGAGAACACCGACTCCGACTACGACCGCGAGAAGCTCCAGGAGCGCCTCGCCAAGCTGGCCGGCGGCGTCGCCGTCATCAAGGCCGGCGCGGCCACCGAGGTCGAGCTCAAGGAGCGCAAGCACCGCATCGAGGACGCCGTCCGCAACGCGAAGGCGGCCGTCGAGGAGGGCATCGTCCCCGGCGGTGGCGTGGCCCTGCTGCAGGCCAGCGCCAAGGCGTTCGACAAGCTCGAGCTCAAGGGCGACGAGGCCACCGGCGCCGCGATCGTCAAGAAGGCGCTCGAGGAGCCCCTCAAGCAGATCGCCGTCAACGCCGGCCTCGAGGGCGGCGTCGTGGTGGAGCGCGTGCGCAACCTCACCCCGGGTGAGGGCCTCAACGCCGCCACCGGCGAGTACGTCAACATGTTCGACTCGGGCATCATCGACCCGGCCAAGGTGACCCGTTCCGCTCTGCAGAACGCGGCGTCCATCGCGGCGCTGTTCCTCACCACCGAGGCCGTCATCGCCGAGAAGCCCGAGAAGGCTGCGGCCCCGGCCGGCGGCATGCCGGGCGGCGGCGACATGGACTTCTAAGTCCATCGCCTGATCACGAGAAGAGGCCGGTCCCCCACGGGACCGGCCCTTTCTTCTTCTCCGCCCCGTACGGCTCCCGCCCGGTACGGCGCATCGTGATGCCAGCCCTCCGAGCGTGTGTTCGGAGGGCTTATCTGGTTGTTGGACAATCCCCTCGGCTCGGACGTCGTCAGTCGAGAGGCTTGACCCAGCGGGACCACTGGGGCTGGGGGGCGTAACCGGCGGCGCCCCAGGCGTGGTGGGCGAGCTCGTTGCCGTGCAGGACCATCGCGTCGGCCCGGAACGCGCCGAACGCCGCGAAGCGCTTCTCCGCCGCGAGGATCAGCATGCTCCCGATGCCCTGCCGTCTCCGGGCCGGGTCGACGGCCAGCCGGTAGAGGTGGGCCCGCCAGCCGTCCCAGCCCGCGATGAGCGTGCCGACCATCTCCCCGTCGTCCTCGGCGATGAGGACGGCCTCGGAGTCGCGCTCGATGAGCGCCGTCACCTTGGCCGGGTCGTCATGCCGGTCGGTCCCCTCGGCGGCCGTCCGCCAGAAGGACAGCAGCGCCTCGGCGTCTTCGATCTTCCCGTGCCTGATGGTCACGCCCATGCCCGGAGAACTTACCAGTGGACTGAATCGGGACCGGCCGGGCATCGTCGACACGCGTAGCGGACTCATCGCGCTACCGCGGGTGTGTGCGCCCCGGGGAGAGTCTCTGCTTGCATGCTCCCCGGGGTAAGCCTTTTCCCGGTACCGGTCAGGTCAGCTCGGCCGGGAGATCCTTCGTGTGGAGCACGGTCAGGGACGTGACCGCACGGGTGAGCACCACGTACAGCCGGGCCAGGCCCCGAGGCTCGGCCGCCACGATGTCGGCCGGCTCGACCACGATGACGTGGTCGTACTCCAGGCCCTTGGCCAGGGTGGCGGGCACGATCAGGAGCCGGTGGTCCTCGGTGGAGTCGGGGGCCAGCACGCCGTGGCCGAGGTGGGACAACATCCCGGAGACGGCCGCGACCGAGGCGTCCGGGACGATGACGCCGATCGATCCCTCCCGGGCCAGCGCCCGCCCGGCGGCCTCGGCCAGGGACGCGGCCAGGTCGGGCGTGCGCCGTACGGACAGCGAGCCCGCACCGGGACGGAGCGAGCGGGGCGCGGCCAGGCCGGGGGCGACGGAGGGGAGCAGCCGGGCGGCGTAGTCGAGGACCTCGCGGGGCACGCGGAAGCCGAGCACCAGCTCGGTGACCGCGCCGTCGGCGAAGCCCAGGTGCCCGAGGACCTCGGTCCAGGACCGCGCCGACCAGGGGGTGGTGCCCTGGGCGATGTCGCCCAGGACGGTCGCCGAGCCGGTACGGCACCGCCGCCCCAGGGCGCGCAGCTGCATGGACGACAGGTCCTGGGCCTCGTCCACGACCAGGTGGCCGAGGGAAGGGGTCCGCTCGATCATGTCGGCGAGCTCGTCCATCAGCGCGCAGTCGGCCGCCGACCACTTCGCCGAGCGGAACGACTTGGCGGGCCTGGCCCACAGCAGGGCGGTCTGCTCGTCGGCGGTGAGGTCGTTCTTGGCGGCCGCGGCGAGGAACTCGGCGTCGCTGAAGAGCCGGTACAGCACCTGGGCCGGGGTGAGCTTGGGCCAGACCTGGTCCACGAGCTGCTTGACCGGCTTGGAGCGGGCGACCGCGTCCTGGACCCGGTCGTCGGGGGATTCGCCGCGCTGCTCCATCCGGACGAGCACCTGGTGGGCCAGGCGCTGGGCGAGGGCCGCGCGGCCGGGACCGTACCGGGTGGTGCCGCGCAGGGAGGCGACGATCTCGCGGACCTCGTAGTCGGCGACCCGGTAGCGGTTGGACCCCTTGGTGACCAGCAGACCCTCGGCCGGCTTGACGATGTGCGCCCACAGGGCGCGTTCCAGCACCGGGACGATCTTCGCGTCGCCCTTGAGCGCGGAGACGGCGGGATCCTCGGGAGCGGAGTGGTCGCCGAGGATGCCGGCGACCGTGGTCTGATCGACCTTGATCTCGCCCAGGGCGGGGAGCACCGAGGAGATGTAGGACAGGAAGGCCCGGTTGGGGCCGACGATCATCACGCCGGAGCGGGCGAGCTTCTCCCGGTGGGTGAAGAGCAGGTAGGCGGCCCGGTGCAGGCCGACGGCGGTCTTGCCGGTGCCGGGGGCGCCCTGGACGCACACCGTGCGGCCCAGCTCGGAGCGGACGATCTCGTCCTGGTCGGGCTGGATGGTCGCGACGATGTCGCGCATCGGGCCGGAACGGGGCCGTTCGATCTCCTCGGTGAGGATCTTCGACTGCTGGAGCGTCTGGCCCTGGTCGAGCCGCTCGTCCTCGAAGGCGGTCAGGTCGCCGCCGTGGTAGCCGAACCGGCGGCGCAGCGAGACGCCCATCGGGTCGGACGGACTGGCCTGGTAGAACGCCCGGGAGACGGGGGCGCGCCAGTCGATGACCAGGGGCCGGCTCCGGTCGTCGTGGACGTGCCTGCGCCCGACGTGGATCGTGCCGGGCAGGTCGTCGTCGGCCGACCGGTCGAGGCGGCCGAAGAACAGCGGCGTTCCGGCGTGGTCGGCGAGCGCCGCCACCCGCTGGTCCAGCAGCGCCTGGAGGATCTGCTGGGAGACCCAGTCGCCGGCGGCGTCGGAGGAGAGGGACTGGGCGTGCTCGCGCATCGCGCGCAGCGCGGCCCGGGAGACGGCCAGGTGCTCGCGCTCGGCGGCGAGGATCGCGGCCGAGGGGTCTACGGCGGCGAGGTCCGTCGCCGTGGGGTCCGCGGTCGCCGGATCTCCGGCGGCGAGGTCCCCGGCCGCGGAGGTCTCCGCGGGGGAGGACTCTCCCCCGGGGCCGCCGGGCGCGGCGGAGGAGGGGCCGGTGGTTATGTTCGGGGCCAGTTGACGTGAGGGCATGCGAGAGCGCCTCCCATTCGGTAAACGGAGGTGGTTATCAGGCAGCGAATCGACCAGCTTACTGACGCTCCGCAGCGGTCTCAAAAGGATTAACGCCCGCGTGAGTTATGTCCGGCCCGGGTATTTCGACGATCGTGCGGATCCCCTTCGTGATACCGACCGTGGCCAATGCCCTTCTCGGCCTGCTGTGGGGCTTGTCGGTCTTCGCGGGCTGGGGGACGAAGGCGTTCTGCTCCGACGCGGGATGCGCCGAGCGGATGGACGACGTCGCCACGGTGTCCTGCCTGTTCGCCGCCGTCGCGGCCTGCTGTACGGCCGTCGCCTGGTTCTCCCCGGCGGTCCGCGGCGACGAGCGGCGTTTCATGAATCTGACCGGCGCCGCCATGGCCGCTTGGGTGGTGGCGGAGGGGACGTTGTTCGTCGGAGGAATGATCGTCAAGTAGCTGAGTGGTAACTCTCGGTCATTCTTCACGGAAGCGCGAAAAAGGCGGGCAAACCTGGTGAATTACGCAGATCATAGGGTATGCCGCCACTGGTCATCGCGACCCAGCGAGGGGGTGGTTTCTTTGTCGAAGACCCGCGGTATCTCGTGGATCTGACTTAGGTGACGACCAGGTGACGACGTGTTCGCCAGACGACTGCCATCGGCGGCGAGCACGTCGTCCGCATCCATCGCGAACACGTCCTCCGTATCCGTCACGAACACGTCCTCCGCATCCACGCGGCGCCCGCAGGACGGGTCAGTCTCCGGCGAGCACGTCGTCGGCGTCGATGATCTGGTAGGCGTATCCCTGCTCGGCCAGGAACCGCTGCCGGTGGGCGGCGAACTCCTGGTCCACGGTGTCCCTGCTGACCACGGAGTAGAACCGGGCCCCGCCCCCGCCGGACTTGGGGCGCAGCACCCGGCCGAGCCGCTGGGCCTCCTCCTGCCGTGACCCGAAGGTGCCCGACACCTGGACGGCCACCGACGCCTCCGGCAGATCGATGGAGAAGTTGGCGACCTTCGAGACGACCAGGACCCGGATCTCCTTGTCGCGGAAGGCCTGGAACAGCCGCTCGCGCTCCTTGACCTTGGTCTCCCCCTTGATCACCGGCGCGTCCAGGTGCTCGCCCAGCTCGTCGAGCTGGTCGATGTACTGGCCGATGATCAGAACCTGCTCGTCCGGATGCCGCCTGACCAGCGCCTCGGTGACGCGGGTCTTGGACGGCGTGGTCGCGCAGAACCGGTAGCGCTCCTCGGCCTCGGCCATCGCGTAGGCGAGCCGCTCCTCGTCGCTGAGCGTCACCCGCACCTCGACGCAGTCGGCCGGGGCGATCCAGCCCTGGTTCTCCATCTCCTTCCACGGCGCGTCGTAGCGCTTGGGACCGATCAGGGAGAACACGTCACCCTCCCGGCCGTCCTCGCGCACCAGCGTCGCGGTCAGCCCGACCCGCCGCCGGGCCTGCAGGTCGGCGGTCATCCGGAAGATCGGCGCCGGCAGCAGGTGCACCTCGTCATAGATGATCAGGCCCCAGTCGCGGGCGTCGAACAGCTCCAGATGCCGGTAGACGCCCTGCCGCCGGGTCGTCATGACCTGGTAGGTGGCGATGGTGACCGGCCGGATCTCCTTCTTGGTCCCGGTGTACTCGCCGATCTCGTCCTCGGTCAGGGACGTCCGGCGCAGCAGCTCCTGCTTCCACTGGTGGGCCGAGACCGTGTTCGTCACCAGGATCAGCGTGGTGGCCCTGGCGTGCGCCATCGCCGCCGCGCCCACGATGGTCTTGCCCGCCCCGCAGGGAAGCACGACCACGCCCGAGCCGCCGTGCCAGAACGCCTCGGCGGCCTCGCGCTGGTAGGAGCGGAGCTCCCAGCCGTCCTCGGCCAGGGTGATCGGGTGGTGCTCGCCGTCGACGTAACCGGCGAGGTCCTCGGCGGGCCAGCCCAGCTTGAGCAGGAGCTGCTTGATGTTGCCGCGCTCGCTCGGGTGCACCCCCACCCCGTCGTCGCCCACCCGCTCGCCCAGCAGCGGCTGGATCTTCTTCGAGCGCAGGACCTCCTCCAGCACGGCCCGGTCCGTGCTGGTCAGCACCAGCCCGTGCAGGGGGTGCTTCTCCAGCCGGAGCCTGCCGTACCGCGCCATGGTCTCGGCGATGTCCACCAGCAGCGCGTGCGGGACCGGGTAGCGGCTGAAGCCGATCAGCGCGTCGATCACCTGCTCCGCGTCGTGCCCGGCGGCCCGCGCGTTCCACAGCGCCAGCGGGGTGATCCGGTAGGTGTGCACGTGCTCGGGCGCGCGCTCCAGCTCGGCGAAGGGCGCGATCGCCTTGCGGCAGGCGTCGGCCTTCTCGTGGTCGACCTCCAGCAGCAGGGTCTTGTCGGACTGCACGATCAGCGGGCCGTCGGCCACTGAATCTCCCCTCGGGCGTGTCTGATGGATCCTCACGGGGCGTCCGGCCGTCCGGTCCGCGGAGCGGGGGAAGGCCGCCGGACACACCCCGGGTACGGCTACCGCATATCCAACAAGAGAACGCGGCCGGACAGTCCCCGATCCGGCGGGCTTCAGTCGAAGACGCCGTTGACGCCCGCGGTGATGAAGGTGACAGCTCCCAGTATGAGCAGCCCCACGTTGATGCCGATGCTGATCCAGGCCCACTTGAGCAGGTAACCGGCCCGATGGGTCTCCTGATCGACCCTGCTGAGCGCGATGGCCGACAGGACGACCCCGGCGATGCCGCCGAGAGTGAGGAAGCAGCTCAGCGCGAGGCAGATGCTGATGATCAGAACGATGGTCGCGTGGGTCCTGACCCCGTCGACGTTGGGATGCCGCGGAGGCCCGTAACCGTACCCCTGGCCGTAGCCGCCCTGTCCGTAACCCGCTTGCCCGTAGGCGTCGTAGGACGGACCGTGGTTCCCGTAGCCCGGAGAGGTCCGATCGTAATCGTTCTGCCCGTACCCCGGGGAGGACTGGCCGTAGCCGCCCTGGCCGGAGCCCGGAGCCTCATCGCCGGAGGGCTGCCCGCCGTGTCCGGGGGTCTGGCCGGGCCCGGTGCTGTAAGGGCTCTTCCAGTCGCCCGGGTTCGTGCTGGGGCCTTCGGGGGTGCCACTGCTCACTGGAGAATCCGTCTCACCTGTGCGGAAGGGTGTGTGTACTCAACAGATATCACGGCCGGGATGGACCGGTCCCGGCGTCACCGAGGTCCTCGCGCTCGCCCAGGCGGGCGCGCAGGGCCTTGCGGTCGAGCTTGAGGACGCTGGTGACCGGGATCGAGTCGGTGAAGTGCAGCTCCCTGGGGTATTTCACCCGGCCGACCCGGACCCGGGCCCAGTCGATGAGGTCCTCGGCCGTGACCTCGCCCCCCGGGCGGAGTTGGACGAAGGCCACGACCTCCTCGCCGTGGACCGGGTCGGGGCGGCCGACCACGCCGGACATCACCACGTCGGGGTGCTCGTTCAGGGCGTCCTCGACGTCGCGGGGGAAGACGTTGAAGCCGCCCCGGATGATCAGGTCCTTCTTCCGGTCCACGACGTGCAGGTATCCGTCGTCGTCCAGGCAGCCGATGTCGCCGGTGTAGAGCTCGCCGCCCACCAGCGCCGTCGTGGACGGGACGGGCGCGGTGTCCGGGGCGGCCGCGCCGGGGTCGCCGGTCCAGTACCCCGTCATCAGGGCCTCGCCTCGGACGCAGATCTCCCCCACGTCGCCGATCTCCTGCTCCTCGCCGTCGTCGTCGCGGATCGTGATCGTGTAGCCCGGGAGCGGGAGGCCGACGCTGCCGACCTTGCGCCTGCCGGGCGGGTTGAAGGTGGTGACCGCGCTGGTCTCGGTCAGGCCGTACCCCTCCAGGATCTGCACGCCCGGCACCCGCCGCTCGAACTCCTCCAGCACCTCCCGGCCCAGCGGCGCCGCCCCGCAGGTCAGATAGCGCAGCTCCGGCAGGTCGAACTCCTCCAGCGGCTCGGCCAGCAGCATCTGCAGCATCGCCGGGACCACCGTGCCGTACTGCACGCGCTGCTCGACGGCCAGGCTCAGGAACGCCTTGGCGTCGAACCAGCGCATCAGCACGGCCTGAGGCGGCTCGACGGCGTGCATGCCCGCGATCGTGACGATCAGCCCGTAGGCGTGGGAGAGCGGGACCGGCACGATCGCCCGGTCGACTCCGGGCAGGTGGGACATCTCCCAGGCGGCCTTCGAGACGTGCCAGAGCCCGCCGTGGGTGAGCATGACGCCCTTGGCCCGGCCGGTGGTGCCGCCGGTGTACATCAGCGCGGCGAGGTCACCGGAGTCCCGGGCCGCCGCGCCCCGCTCCTGCGCCGCCTCGATCTCGGAGAACGGCGTCGTGCCCGGCGGGGCGTCGCCCACCACGATCACCGGGGTCTGCTCGGCGGTGGCCTGCACGGTCTCCAGCAGTTCGGGGGAGGTGATCACCGCCGCGGCGCCGCTGTCGGCGAGGATGTGCCGCAGCTCCTCCACGCCGACCAGGAACACCACCGGGGTGACCACGGCCCCGGCGGCCCAGAGCGCCTGGTAGACGATCGGCACCTCCGGGCAGGTGGCCATCATGACGACCACCCGGTCACCCGGTTTGATGCCGAACGCGCCGAAGCCGCCCGCCGCGCGCCGTGCCCGCTCGGCGAGCGTCAGCGCCCGGTGCCAGGTCCCCTCGTAATACAGCGAGTCGAAGTCTCCGAACCGGTTCCACGAATCCTCGGCCAGCCGGCCCAGCGTGTGCTCAGCGCCCATAAGGCCAACGTGATCCGGTACGGCCACGGCGTCAACCCGGATCGGGCCGCCGGTCTGACGCGCCCCTGCGCCGCTACGCCTGGATCTCGGAGACCCCCGTGATGCGGTGCAGGGCGAAGCGGTGCACCGCGGCCCGCGTCTCGTCGTAGGCCGTCAGGTAACCGCCCTCCATCCGGGCGGGTTCGAGGATGCGGCTGGTGGCGTTGCCCTGGGAGTCGAGATAGCCGATCCAGACCTGGGACCCCTGCCGGATGGCGTCGCGCAGGGCGCTGATCGTGGCGGTCGCCGGGGATCGGGGCACCTGACCGGCGGGCGCGTCCACCGGTCTGCGCCGGGCCTGGTGGGCGGCGTCTCCGGCGCGTACGGCGCGCACCGCCGCCGCGATCACGTCGGTGTCCGGGCCGGTGAAGACCACCGGGACCCGGGGCTGCGGCGGGCCCTCGGTCCGGCGGACGTCGAGCTGGGTGATGATCACGTCGCCGTCCAGGGACTCGGCCACCGGGGCGTATCCCATCGCGCGCAGCGCGTCGACCAGGGTGGCCCGGGAGGTCTTGGACGCGATCACCGTGGGGGCCAGGCGGCGCAGCCGGAGCGGGGTCGCCCGCCGGTCCGCCATGACCTCGTCGAGCACCGACGGATCGTCGCAGCGCACGTAGGCGCTGGCCGTGCCGATCCGCATGCGGCCGTGGCGCCGGGCCACGTCGGTCACCAGGTAGCCGAGCGGCTGCGGGACCGGGGTCTTCGAATGCCGCTCCAGCATGGCCAGCATCTCGTCGGCGCCCTGCCCGGCGTCCAGCGCCCGCCGGATCGACCCCTCGCAGAACCGGTAGACCGTCGCGCCGCCGGTGGACTCGACGTCGGCGGCCAGCGCCAGCCAGCGGCTCAGCTCGCCGGTGAGCGGGCCCGGGGCGACGGCGGTCAGGTCGGCCTGGAGCAGCACGTGGTCGAGCGGCTCGGGCAGCAGCGGCGCCAGCAGCTCGGCCGCGGGCGCCGTACGGCCCCCGCCCTCGCCGCCCGGCACGGCGGGCAGCAGGGCGCGCCCGTGACCGGACAGGGCGCCCAGACCGGTGATCCCGATCTGCTCGGCCTCGCGCAGCGTGAACTCCATCAGGCGGTCGCGGTGGGCGCCGCGGCGGCGGGGCTGCTCCCAGGCCAGGCGCTCGCGGATCGCCTCCGGTGTCGGGGCCAGGACGGTCGCCGCCCCGGCCGGCTTGCGAACCCCGCGGCCCTGGGCCCCGCGAGCCCCGCGGGCTCCGCCGGTCACGCGCGGCTCCCCGGACCCCGCGGTCCCGGGAGCCGCCTCCGCGGCCGCCGCGAGCAGGCCCAGCGTGGTCGTGCGGACCTCCGGCGCGGCCGGGTGGCGCAGGTCGGAGTGGAGGGCGCTGCGCAGCCGGTCGCGCTCGTCACGCTCACCGATCATGCCCGGCACCCGGTCCATGGTGAGCCAGGTGGTGGCCAGCGCGACCCAGCGCTCCTCGGCGGGGCGCACCTTCCAGGCGTCGTAGACGGGGGTCGGCAGCCACTCGCCGTCGACCGCGCCGCTCGCCGCCACCAGCCCCGCCGCGTGCGCCACCTCGACGATCAGGCCGGCCACCCACTCGGGCAGGTCGAGCAGCGTCGCCGCGCGCTTCAGGTCGCGTACGGCCAGGCCGCCGCCGCGCAGGACGCCGGGCGGGTCGATGCTCCACCGCTCGCACAGCTCCTCCACCGCGCGGGTGAACATGAAAGCCTGCCCGGCCGCGGTCCGGTCGGCCAGCGCGCGGTCCCGCTCGACGCCGCCGAGCGGCGGCGGGACCGGCGACAGGTCGCGGTGGATCCGGCCCCCGCGCAGGAACAGCCCGACCTCGCGCGGCAGGACGACGGACTCCTCACCGGTCGCGCCCAGCAGCGCGCGGGCCAGGAGCTGCTCGATCGGCGACTGGGCGGTGGCCGCCCGCACCTCGCGGCGGGCGTTGGGCACCCGGCCCCCGGCCGGGCCCCAGGCCAGCTCGTCGAGGGCGGAGCGCGCCTGCGGCGAGACCTCCTCCAGCAGCCGTTCCAGGGTCTCCCGGCAGGCCAGCAGCGCGGCGAGCTCCTCCTTGGAGTCGCCGGCGCCGCCGAGGTCTTCGATCAGCTCGGCCAGCCGTTCCCGGTGGTGGTGGCGGAAGACCTCCGCCGCGGGTGGTCCCAGGCCCGCGGGGGCGTCCAGCACCTCCCGCACGCCCGGCGCGGGCGCCAGGGCCTCGTCGGGACCGTAGACCAGGGCCAGGGCCCGCAGCCGGTCGAGCGTCTCCCGGAACCTGGCCTCGAACAGCGAGTCCGCCGGCCCCGGGGGCTCCGGCAGCGCCCGGGCCACCTGGTCGCGGAGCGGCGCGCAGGCGATCGGCGAGGGGAGCACGGCGACGGTCTCCATGACCGCGAACGTGAACCGGTCGAGCCGGTCGAGCACCCGGCCGACGGCCGACGGGCTGCTCGCCCGCCCGGCCAGGCCCTCGACGTGGGCGGGGACCGGAGTGATGAGCTCAGGACGCAGGGCGACGAGCTCCCGTAGCTGCTCGTCGCTCCGGCCGCGCAGCCACTCCGCGAAGTCCGTGCTCATTCCGTCAATGGTAAGACGCCCTACCGACAATGTGTCTCTGGGGCAATGCTGGGGAAATGGCGTCGCTCGTCCGATCGGCACTGAATCGGGGAAGGGGTCGCGGGCGGGGAAGCGCCGAGGGAGGATGGCAGTGTGATCGAGCGTGCCGACCAGCTCGTCCTGGAGTACGTCAGCAAGGTGGCCGACGCCGCTCACGGCGTGCTGCGTCAGGACCAGCGGCTCGACTTCGTCCGGAGGCTGCGCGAGCGGATCGACGCCGAGCGCAGGGGGGCGGAGAGCCTGGCCGCCGTCCAGAAGGTGCTCGCCGTGTTCGGCGACCCGGCGGCCCTGGTGGCGCGCGAGGTCAGGCGGCTGGAGGAGACCCAGGCTCCGCCGGTGGACGACTCCCCGACCCTCATGGCCTCCGCGGAGGCGGTCACCCGCGAGCTGCCCGCGGTGGCGCCGAAGCCCCCGCCCACGGCCCGGCCGGGCCCGGGGGAGATCCCGGTGCCGGGCGGCAGACGGCCGTCGCAGGGGATGCCGCCGGGAGTGGCCCGGTTCACCGAGGAGGCCAGGAAGACGCTGGCCGGGCGGGAGACCGGCGGGCGCCTCGCCCGGCGCCGGGCGCGCGGCGGCCCGGCCGTCCCGGAGGGCGACGACCTCCTGGGGCTGGGGGAGTCCGGACCGGAGGAACCGGGGGCTCGGCGGGGACGCCGGGGCCGGCGGAGAGGCATGGGCGGCCGGGGACGCCGGAGCATGCCCGGAGCCGGAAGGGGCGGAGGAGACTTCGACGACGGAGAGCGCGGGGGGACGGGGTCCGGCGGCCGGGGGAGCGGATGGCGGTCCGACGCGGGGTCGATCCTGGCCTCGCGCCCGCGCGAGGTCGTCGGGGTCGTCGTGCTCGCCGTGGCGGGGCTTCTCGTCCCCGCCTCCCTCGCGCCGATCGCGATCTTCTCGATCCCGTTCATCGTGTGGGCGGTCGGGACGGTGGTCGTGCTGTCCTGCCCGGGATGGGAGGTCGGGGACAAGGTGCTCGGAGTGGCCGCTCCGGTGCTCGTCTACGCCATCGGCGGCGCGGCGGTGGCGATCGCCCGCGCGAAGGGCGATCTCGGCCGGATGCTCAGCGGTTTCCAGGACGTGAGCGGGTCCATGTTCATCATCGGCACGGTGCTGGGCGTCCTCTGGCTGGCCTACCGTCTGTTCAACCCGCCCGCCCCGTTCACCGGGAGGCCGCGCTAGCCGGCCGTCCGCCGGAGGGCGGCGCCGGCCGGAGGGCAGCGTCGGCCGGAAGGCGGCGTCGGCCGGAAGGCGGCTCAGCTCACCGTCTGCACCGCGGGGTGGGGCAGGAGGCCCAGCGCGAGCCGCACCCACGCGGCCACGAAACGCTCGCGCTCCGCGCGGCCGGGGGGCTCGCCCACCGTCTCCTGGAACAGGCGGTAGTGGACCACCGCGCCTCCCAGGACGGCGCCGATCGCGGGCCAGTCGACGTCGGCTCCGGCGTATTCGGGCTGGGCGCGGAACCAGGTGGTGATCGCGTCGAACATGGGCTGCAGCAGCCCCTCGCGCACGATCGCCACGAGCTCGGGGAACTGGCTCAGGTCGCGGAAGAAGACGCGCGTCAGCTCGCTCTCCTCGCGGACCTTGGCCAGCCCCGCCCTGCACAGGTGCGCCAGGCGGGCTTCCACGTCGAGGGTGGCGTCGACGGCGCTCATCTCGGCCAGGGTCTCGGCGATCTGCGCGCGGGTCCGGGCGGCGTGCTCGTTCATCGCCGCGGCCAGCACCTCGTACTTGGACTTGAAGTGCCGGTAGAGCCCGCCCGCGCCGGGCGAGAGACCCGAGGCGGCCTCGATCTCGGCCACCGAGGTCGCCGAGTATCCCCGCTCGGCGAACAGCCGCAGGGCTTCATCGATGATCCGCTCGCGCGTCGATCTGCTCATTTCGGCTCCGATACCTCCATCACGACCTTATCCAGTGCGGAACCCGCCGGGAGTCGGTTCGCCCCGTCACCACCTGTGGCAATGGCAACTTTCCGGTGCAGTAAGTAATTCCTTCCCTGAAGGGTTCCACAGTGGTGTCACCACGTACAGCGCCGCCACGGGCGGCATGCGGAGCCGTCGCCCCGCGCCGCCGACTCTGGAGAGACCGGCGGGGCGAATCGAGGGATAAGCCGCGATTACCCAGTTATGTCGGCGTTTGGCATGCTGCGGAGTATGCAATCTGTGGGGTTCGACCTCGATATGACGCTCGCCGACACCCGTGCCGGGATCGCCGCCGTCTACGACGAGCTGGCACTGCGCATGGGAGTGGCCATCGACAGCGCCGCCGTGGTCGCCCGGCTGGGACCGCCGCTGGAGTGGGAGCTGGCCAACTGGCTTCCCGCGGACGAGATCCCCGAGGCCGTCACGGTCTTCAGGTCGCTGTACCCCTCGCTCGCCATCCCCGCCACCAGCCTCATGCCCGGCGCGCGCGAGGCCGTCGACGCGGTACGGCGGGCCGGAGGCAAGGTCATCGTGGTCACCGGCAAGAACGTCCGTGACGCGAAGAGCACGGTGGAGTTCCTCGGTCTGGACGTGAACGAGGTCGCCGGGTCGGTTTTCGGAGCGGACAAGGGTCCGGCTCTCGCGACTTTCGGCGCGGCGGCTTATGTTGGAGATCACGTCGCCGACATCGAGGCGGCGCGGGCGGGAGGCGCCGTCAGCGTGGCGGTGGCCACTGGTCTCTATCCGGCAGGAGAGTTGCGTGAGCACGGAGCTGACGTCGTGCTGGGCGATCTGACGCAGTTCGCCGGCTGGTTCGACGGGTGGCGGGCGCAGACCGCGCTCGTGTGAGGCCGTTTCAAGACACTCCGGTCGGCGCCTGTTTACACGGTCGCCCTCCGCCTTCCATGGGCATAACCTACTTCCATCCTTTTCACGACAGTCTGAACGAGGTCACCCCTGTGCCGAGTGGCAAGGTCAAGTGGTACGACGCCGACAAGGGTTTCGGCTTCCTCACCCGCGACGACGGCGGTGAGGTCTTCGTGCATTCGTCCGCGCTCCCCGGCGGCGTGGACTCCCTCAAGCCGGGTCAGAAGGTCGAGTTCGGCGTGGCGGAGGGGCGGCGCGGACAGCAGGCGCTCTCGGTCCGCGTGATCGACCAGCCCCCGACCCTCGCCAAACCGGCCAAGCCGAAGGGCAAGCGCAAGAAGCCCGACGAGATGGTCGTCATCGTGGAAGACCTGATCAAGCTCCTGGACACGATCTCCATGTCCTACCAGAAGGGCAAGCACCCCGAGGCCGTGCACGCGAAGAAGATCGCCACGGTGCTCCGGGCCGTGGCCGACGACCTGGACGGCTGACCGGCGGTCCGAGGGGTGACCGGCGGCCGGTCGTCCCCCTCAGCCGTGCGGGTTGGTCAGCGGCTTGGTGTGCTTCTCCGTGGGGGGATCGTCGCGCCGTATGACGGTGGTGGTCCCCCCGGACCGGTCCTCCGGGGCCGGCGGCCGGCGCTCCTGCCGAGGCCCGGCCTCCTGCCGCGGCTCCTCTTTCCCCGATCCGCCCTTCCTCGGCCCGCCCTTCCCCGGCTCCTGCCGCGGCGGTCCTTCCCGCCGCGTTCCGGCCTCCTCCTGCGGGACGGGCTCGGTCTCCGCGGATCGGGCGGCCTCCACCCTGGCGTCCCGCGCCTGGACCCGCACGCGGCGCCGTACCAGCAGCCAGCCGAGAGAGCCCGCCAGCACCACGGCCATCACGGTGAGCCCGGCGGAACCGGCGGCGAACAGCGACAGCAGCAGCCCGACCAGACCGCCGACCACCCAGGAGATCTGCAGGAACGCCTCGACCACGCCGAACGTGGACGAGCGCACCTCCTCGCCGATCTCGCGCTGCACGATCGCGTCCAGCGCGAGTTTGCCCAGTCCCTGGGCGAAGGCGGCCACCAGCGCGACGGCCACCGCGGTCCACAGCGTGAACGTCACGGCCGCCACCACCGTGGCCGCCGCCGCCAGCGCGAGCGTGATCAGCACGATGATCTGCGGCGAATGGCTGCGCACCCAGGAGGCGACGCCCGCGCCGATCAGGCCGCCCGCTCCGGCGGCGAGGGCCAGCACGCCGATGGTGACCGTCGGGGCCAGGCCGGGCAGCTTCTTCTCCTGCACAAGGAAGAGCAGGTAGAAGAGCATGAAGCCGGAGTAGAAGCGGATGGCGACGTTGGCCTTCATCGACTCGGCGACCACCGGGCCGACGTTGAGCATGGTGCGCCAGCGGGGCGGCCGATCGTCGTCTTCGTCCTGCAGCTCCTCCAGGTCGGGGGAGTCGACGTGGCGCGGGAGCCGTACCGCCAGCACCCCCTGGAACAGGAAGAGCAGCATCGCCGCGCGCAGCACCCACTCGGCCCCGAGCCAGGCGCTGACGCCCGCGCCGGCCGGGACCGCCACCCCCGCCGAGACCAGCGCGAACAGCGCGACCCTGGCGTTGGCGGTGACCAGCGCGATGTCGGCGGGCAGCACGCTCGGCATGATCGCGGCACGTGAGACGTTGTAGGCCTTCGACAACACCAGCACGGCCAGCGCCGCGGGGAAGATGGTGAACGCGTCCTCCGAGACGACCGCCGCCGCCATCGCGAAGCAGAGCAGGCCGCGGCCGAAGAGCGTGCCCGCCATGACGAAGCGACGGCCCGAGCGGAACCGGTCCAGGACCGGGCCGACGAACGGCGCGACCACCACGAAGGGGATCATCGTGATCAGCAGGTAGAGCGCGACCTGCCCGCGGGCCTCGTTCACCGGCAGCTTGAACAGCGTCCCGGCCAGCGCGGCGGTCACCAGCGCGTCGCCCGCGCTGTGCGCGGCGGTCAGCTCGATCAGCTGTCCCAGGCCGGTACGGCCCGCGCCCTGGGCGTGGGTCAGCCGCCGCGCGGCCCGGCCGGCGCCGCGCGTCGCGTCCGCCACGCCGCGTCCGGCCCGCGCGGTCGCCTGTCCCGCGATCTTGCCCCCCCGCGCGGTCGCCCGCCCGGCCTGTACGGTCGCCCGGCCCGCTCCGGCGAGGGCACGGCCGAATCGGCGGGACGCCTCTCCCGCGGTTCGCCGAGTCTGCTCCCAGCCATCTGCCACGAATCCAGTCTTACCCGAAGGACAGGCGCGATGTCCGGTCCGGTCGGTTCTGTTACCCGGTTCCGCCACCCGGCGCGGACCCGGTCCGCCGTCCGGCGTCTGCTCGATCCCGCTCGATCCCGCTCGATTTAGCTCGATCCCGTTCGGTCCCGCCGCCCGGCGCGTCGGGGGCGCGGCACATTCCCGGTAAATGCCGTTTTTCACCCCGAGGGCCGGTCGGCGGCGACACCGTTCCCGGCGGTGTTGACCGGTACAGGTGCCGTCCGCTCCGGGTATGGGCGAGAATGAAGTGTGACCCGTACTCGATCTCGCTCTGCAGTTCTCGACCAGGCGTGCGCCGCCGCGGTCGACCTGGCCCGTTCCGCGGTCGAGGAGAACGTCAGGCCGGAAGAGATCGGCGAGCACCTCGGCGTCGAGGCCGAGGGCGACCGGGTGGTCACCCACTACTTCGCCTGCCTCGACCGCGCCTACCGGGGCTGGCGCTGGGCGGTCACCGTCGTCCGCGCCGCCCGCGCGCGCAACGTCACGGTCAGCGAGGTCGTGCTGCTGCCCGGCACCGGCACCCTGCTCGCGCCCCCGTGGGTGCCGTGGAGCGAACGGCTGCGCCCCGGCGACCTCGGTGTGGGCGACCTGCTGCCCGCCACCGACGACGACGTCCGGCTCGCCCCGGGCTTCACGGAGACCGATGACGAGAACGAGCGTCAGATGATCTTCGAGTACGGCCTCGGCCGCGCCCGGGTGCTCTCCGCCCTCGGCCGCGACCTGGCCGTGCGGCGCTGGCACGCCGGCGAGGCCGGCCCGCACACCCCCATCGCGCACGCCGCCCCCGCCCAGTGCTCCACCTGCGGGTTCTACTGGCCGCTCGCGGGCGCGCTGCGCACCGGCTTCGGCGTCTGCGCCAACGAGTACGCCCCCGACGACGGCCGGGTGGTGGCCGCCGACCACGGCTGCGGCGCGCACTCCGAGGCCACGGTGGCGCCGCCCCAGGCCGAGCCGGCCGCCCCGATCCTCGACGACCACGCCTACGACCTGGAGGAGACCCCCGGGGCGGACCTGGCGGGTTCGGTGGACGACGACTCCTCCGACGAGCCGTTGGGTCACTCCTGACCCGGGGTTCTCCTCCTCGAACCCCCTCCGGTCCGGCGGTCACGTGAGGTGACCTCCGGGCCCCGATCCTTGGATTCATCGCTGTGACTGACACCTTCGGCACCGACCGACTGCGCTCCGCCGTGCTCGCGGCCTGGACCGCCTCGCCCGCGCGTTTCCGCGAGGACGCCAACGCGGAGGAGGACTTCGCGCTCGGCGGCTACCGCGACCGGCTGATCGTCGAGCTGGCCCAGAACGCCGCCGACGCCGCCCTGCGGGTGGGAGTCCCCGGCCGCCTGCGCCTCTCGCTGCGCGAGGGGGTGCTGTCGGCCGCCAACACCGGCGCGCCGATCGACACCGCCGGCGTCGAGAGCCTGTCCACCCTGCGGGTCTCCGCGAAGCGGGGCGAGGCCGCGGCGACGGGCCGGTTCGGCGTGGGCTTCGCGGCCGTGGTGTCGGTCTGCGACGAGCCGGTGATCGGCTCGCTCGGCTCCGGGGTGGTCCGCTGGTCCCGCGAGCAGACCGCCGCGCTGGTGGCCGCCGAGCCCGCGCTGGCCGGGGAGCTCGCCGAGCGCGGCGGGCACGTGCCCCTGCTGCGCCTGCCGTTCCCGGGCGGGCCGGTGGAGATCCCGCAGGGCTTCGACACGCTCGTACGGCTCCCGCTCCGCGATGAGAGCGGGGCGGAGGCCGTCCGGGCGATGCTCCGGGAGGCCGGTCCCGCGCTGCTGATCGGCATGCCCGCCCTGGAGTCGATCGAGATCGACGTGGACGGCGAGACCAGGACCATCACCCCCGGCGGCTGGCGGGTCGTCTCGGCCTCCGGCCACTTCACCCCGGAGCAGGTGGCCGAACTCTTCGCCGACCGCCCGACCGAAGAACGCACCCGCCCCCACTGGCTGATCCGCTGGGCCGTCCCCCTCTCCCCCCGGCCCGCTTCCGAGGACGGGACGTGGGGCGGCGAGCCGGGGCCGCTGCCGGAGAACGTGCCGCCCGTCGTGCACGCGCCGACCCCCAGTGACGAGCCGCTCGACCTGCCCGCCCTGCTGATCGCGTCCTTCCCGCTGGCCACCGACCGGCGGCACGTGGCGATGGGCCCGCTCACCGACTTCCTGGTCGAGCGTGCCGCCGAGACCTACCTGGAACTGCTCACCGGCCTGCCCCGCACGCCGAAGCTGCTCGACCTCGTGCCCGGCCTGATGGGCCGGGGCGAGCTCGACGCCCGGATCCGCCGGGCGATCCTGCGCAGGCTCCCCGACACCCCGCTCCTGCCCGCGCTCTCCCCGCCCGCCGACGCCGAACCCGCCGATGCCGCGCGGGCCGCCGGATCCACCGGCGCCGCGCCCGCCGGCGACGGGTCCGGCGCCCTGGTCGTGACCGGACGGCAGGCGTCGGTGGTGGCCGCCCCGGGCGAGCTGCTGGAGAAGGTCGCCCCCGTGGTCCCCGGCCTGCTGCCCGCCGGATGGCCGGCCCGGCACCCCGCGATCACCACGCTCGGGGTGAAGCGGGTGGAGCTGTCCGACGTCGTGGACATGCTCGCCGGCGACCTCTCCGGCGGCGCGGGCGAGAACCGGGACCCGGCCTGGTGGCGCTCGCTGTACGAGGTGCTGCCCGGCGACGACCCCGAGGCGCTCGGCGCGCTGCCCGTCCCGCTGGCCGACGGCCGCCTGGTCCGGGGGCCGCGCGGCACGCTCATGCTGACCGAGCGCGGCTCCCTCGACCTGGCGGTGCTCGGCCCGCTCGGGCTCCGCGTGGTCCACCCCGACGCCGCCCACCCGCTGCTGCTGCGTCTCGGCTCCGCCGAGGCGACCCCCCGGACCGTGCTGGAGGACCCGCTCACCAGGGCGGCCGTCTCCGAGTCGCTGGAGAGCGCCGATCCCGAGCCGGTGGCCCAGGCCGTACTGGCCCTGGTCGACGCCGCGGGGCTGACCGCGGGCGAGGCCCCGTGGCTGGCCGGCCTGGCGCTGCGAGGCACCGACGGCGAGCTCTACCCGGCGGGGGAACTGCTGCTGGCCGAGGGTTCGCTGGCGGGGCTGCTGGACCCCGGCACCCACTTCGGCACGGCCGCGCCCGACCTGGTGGAGCGGTACGGCTCGCGGGTGCTGGCTGCGGCCGGGGTGCTCGACGGCTTCGCCGTGGTCAACGACACCGACGTCATGCTCGACCCGGACGAGTGCGACCACGACCTGGACCGCGAGGACGAGTGGGTGGAGCACGTGCTCGACCTGCTGCCCGAGCTGGACGTCCCCCCGGTGGCCAGGGAGTTCTCCGCCGTCCGCGACCTGGAGTACATCGCCGACTGGCCCTCGGCCCTGGCCCTGCTCTCCCGCCCGCCGCTCCGCTCGGTCCTGCACCCGCTGCGCGTCCTGGCCGCGGGGGAGGTCGTGGAGGTCCCGTCCTACACCGCCTGGTGGTTGTCCGCCCACCCGGTCCTCGGCGGGAAGCTCCCCACGGAGCTGCGGCTGCCGACCGGCGACCCGCTGCTGTTCGGCCTGTACGGCGACGCCCCGGCCGCCGCCGACGAGGCCGCCCTGGCGATGATCGGTGTCCGGACCGCGCTCCCCGACCTGCTCGCCTCGCACGGCGGTCCCGACGAGCTCCTCGACCTGCTGGCCGATCCCTCGGTCGAGGTGGACCGGGCTCAGCTCCGGGCCCTCTGGGTGGCCCTGGCCGCCGTCGATCCGGCCCGCGTCGCGCCCCCGCGGGCGGTCCGCGCCGTCCTCGACGGTGAGATCGTCGTCGCCGACGCCGAGGACGGGCGTCCGCTCTCCGGCGGCTCCGGGAGCGGTTCCGGCGACTCCACCGGCTCCGGCGCCGGGGCGGGCGAGCCGGTCGTGGTCGAGGCGCCCGACCTGCTGCCGCTGGTCGCGGACCGGCCGCTGATCCTGGCCCCGTTCGATCTCGCCGAGGCGCTGTCGGAGCTGCTCGACCTGCCGCTGGCCGGGGAGGCGGCGGCCGGGGAGGTGACGTCCCCGGGCGAGGTGCGCGAGGTCCCGCCCGCCGTACGGTCGCTGCTGCCGACCGCGCCCGCGACCTACATGGAGCACGAGAAGCTCCTGGTGGACGGGGTCCCGGTCACCTGGCGCTTCGCCGAGGGCACGGTGCACGCCTCGGGAGTGGAGGGCCTGGCGAGGGGACTCGCGTGGGCGGCGGGCCAGTGGGGCGACCGGCTCGCGGTCGCCGCGCTCCTGCGCGACCCGGCCGCGGTGCCGCTGCTGCTCGCCGAGGCCGACCTCGACAGCTGGACCGCCGCGACCTCCTAGGAACGCGACCTCCTGGGAACGCGGCCTCCTGGGAACGCGGCCTCCTGGGAAGAGGCGGAACCCCGGATCTAGGGTGCGGAACCGGCGGCGTCGGAGGCCGACCCGGCGGTGTCCGGGGCGGACGGGGCCGGAGGCGCGGACGGCATCGCCGCCCCCGGCCCGACCGGTTCCTGAGCGGTCGGGGACGAGACCGCCGTCGCGGGCTCGATCGGCTCCTGGGAGGGCGGGAGCGGGCCGCGGCGGTCGCGTCGCCTGACGTACCAGAGACCGAACACCCCGAGACCGATGCCCGACAGGCACGTCCAGATCCACCAGCGGTCCTCCGGGCCCGGCTGGAGGATGAGGAGCACGACCAGGGCGACCGCCCACAGGGCCATGCCCGCGAGGATCGTCGCCGTGTCGTTGGTCTTCAGCGGCTGGAGATCCTGACGGTGAGGCTGGTTCACACGACCCAGGGTAGGCGACGGAAGCTCACTACTCGCAAAACGGACGGCGTGAGGGCGCGGATCGGTTGCGATCCAATCACCATTCGTGATGCGGGTCTTCCGGCACAGGAGTCACCCTGCCACCCTGCGTGCGTGAGTGACGCTAAAGCACCCCAGATATCCCAAAAGCCCAAAATAACCTTCCTTGACCGTTTCTTCCATATCTCCGAGCGTGGTTCCAGCGTGGGCCAGGAGGTCCGCGGCGGCTTCGCGACCTTCTTCACGATGGCCTACATCGTGGTGCTCAACCCTCTGATCATCGCCACCGCCCCGGACGCCCAGGGTCAGTTCATCGGGGACGGGTCCGCCCCGAACGTGCCCCTGGTCGCCGCCGGGACCGCCTTCGTGGCCGGCGTGCTCAGCATCCTGATGGGCGTCATCGGGAAGGTCCCGTTCGCCATGGCGGCGGGTCTGGGCCTCAACGCCTTCGTCACCTTCGGCATCGCCACCCAGATGTCGTGGGAGTCGGCCATGGGCCTGGTCTTCCTGGAGGGCGTCATCATCGCCCTGCTGGTGCTGACCGGATTCCGCACGGCGGTGTTCAACGCCATCCCGGCCCCGCTCAAGACCGCGATCAGCGTCGGCATCGGCCTGTTCATCGCGCTGATCGGCTTCGTGGACGCCGGTTTCGTCCGCAAGGCCCCCGCCGTTCCGCTCGAACTCGGCATCGGCGGCAACCTGACCAGCTGGCCGATCTTCGTGTTCGTCGCCGGCCTGCTGCTCATCTCCCTGCTGGTGGCCCGCAGGGTGAAGGGCGCCATCCTGATCGGCATCGTCGCCACCACGATCCTCGCCATCGTCGTCGAGGCCGTCGCCAAGGTCGGCGGCTCCGGGACGCCCGACGCGCCCAACGCGGCCGGCTGGCGGCTCGTCGTGCCCACGTGGCCCGAAGAGATCTTCGGGTTCACCAACCCGCTGGTGCTGTTCCGGGAGTTCGACCCGATCGGCGCGTTCAGCTCCGTCTCCGTCGTCGTCGCCCTGCTGCTCGTCTTCACCCTGCTGATCACCGACTTCTTCGACACGATGGGCACGATCGTCGGCGTCGGCGGGCAGGCCGGGCTGGTCAAGGAGGACGGCACGCTTCCCCGTACGCGTGAGATCCTGCTCGTCGACTCGATCGGCGCGGCGGCCGGCGGCGCCGGTTCGGTCTCCTCCAACACGACGTACATCGAGTCGGCCGCCGGCGTCGGCGAGGGCGCGCGCACCGGCCTGGCCAGCGTGGTCACCGGCGTGCTGTTCCTGCTGGCGATCTTCGTCTCACCGCTGGTCGGCGTCGTGCCCCACGAGGCGGCGGCCCCGGCGCTGGTCGTGGTGGGCTTCCTGATGATGACCTCGGTCCGTGACATCGACTTCACCGACTACGAGATCGCCATCCCGGCGTTCCTCACGATCGTTCTGATGCCCTTCAGCTACTCGATCGCCAACGGCATCGGCGCCGGGTTCATCACCTTCGTCCTGATCAAACTGGTCAAGGGCAAGGCCCGCGAGGTCCACCCGCTGATGTGGGTGGTCGCGGCCCTGTTCGTGCTCTACTTCGCCCTCGGCCCCATCAAGACCCTGCTCGGCCTCGCCTGATCGGTGTCAGCGGAAGCCGTCGTGGTGACCGGCACGAGTGGCCACCACGACGGCTCTTCCATCGCGTCTCCGGGTCAGCCGGGGAGAACGGGCGGTTCCGCCTGATCGAAGAGGGAGGGCAGGTCTACCAGGAGCACGTCTCCCCGGCGGCGGGCGACCGTCACGAGATCGGGATGGAACCCTTCCATGGAGAAGAGTCCGAGGCGGGCGCCGGTGACGTCGTGCCCCTGGTCGTGAAGGGCGGTCTTGAGCCGTTCGAGCCTTTCCAGATCTGCGGGGCCACGCCGTACGAGAGTGGCCTTCGCCTCCCCGATGAGACCCACTGTGGCGCGATCGGACCCCGGAGTCAGGGCGATGACGTCGATCTCGTGCTTGGCCCGCCCGCCGCGGTCGTTGATCACCGTTGAAGCGATCGTCCTCGTTTCTCCGAGGATGGAGGAAGTGGCGTGGCGTCGGAGCCACTCGCGCGAGCACTCCTCGAAATGAGGCCCGAGGATGCGGGAGACGAATGTGGGCTGAGATTCGCGCCAGGCCTGCGGGGAAGCGCCCGTCTCGATGAGATCCCGGTTCGGAACGGTGATCAGGTTATGGAAACGGATGACGGGGTCTGCGACGGTGATCACCGGGCGCCGCTTCCAGAGCGGGTCGGCTGCTTGTTCCAGATAGCCGGAGCTCGTCAACATCTCGATGGGGCGGCTCAGGGACGTGCGATCCCGCTCCAGCAAGCCACCTATCTTCGTCGGGCTGGTGGCTCCAGCCGCGACCGCGTTGATGATCGCGTAGTGGAGTGAGCTCCCGGTGAACTGCGGATCCTCCCGGAGGAGATACTCCGCCTCGCTGCGGGAGAAGAGGGCCTGGCCGGGATTGAGGACCGTGGAAGAGATCCAGGTATCGAACTCCTGGAGGTTCTGCGGTGCGGGATGTGACGTCAGGTTGCGGTACCCGGGAGATCCGCCGAGCGTGGCGTGCAGCCGCAGGGCGGTCGCGGGATCGTCGATCTCCCAGTGCTGCGCTGTGGTGCTCAGGTTGAACGGCCGTAGACGCATGTCCACGACGGCCCGGCCGCGCAGCGCCTTCGTGCCCGACAGGAGGTTGTTCATCACGGACATCGCTGATCCGCAGAGGATGATTCGCCCGCCGGTGTGACCGTGATCTGTCTGGGAGCGGTCGTAGAGCAGTTGGAGCAGGCCCGGGAGTTCCGGAGAATGAGCCATCCAGTACGGCAGTTCATCAATGATCAGCAGTCCGGAGACGCCGCGGCGCTGGACGGTCAGGCCGATCGCCGCGTCGAGCAGGGACTCCCAGTCGGCGTCGGCACGGAAGAGGGCGGCGTTGACGCCTGCGTACCGCGCGATGTCACCGGCGAACCGCTGCCGTGCGGTTACCGGACCCTCCTCGGCCACAGCGGAGACGTACAGTCCGTCCATCGCATCGGCCAGCGCGCGCAGGAGGTAGCTCTTGCCGACGCGTCGCCGTCCTGACAGGACTCCCAGCCGCAGGTGCGGATCGGGGTGCGCTACGAACTTCGTGAGAGTGGACCATTCCACGTCGCGGGCGAGGAGACGCGTAGGAGTGGTCATGAATACCTCCTGTTTTGTATGTCTCCAAACATACAAAACAGGAGGATTGTTTGTGGCGGAATCGAGCTTCACTTTCTCTGTGCCGCACGGGCGGTGATGGCGCCTGCGTCGCCGTCCGTGACGGGTGGGTCGGTCCGGATGCCGGGCATGACCGTGTTCTCATGCTGCCCGGTTAAGGTGGACGCCGTCCCGGTGATCTTTTCGATGGTGTGGGGGATCGAGCCATGGCGACGTATCTGCAGGTCCTGACGACGGTGGAGAGCCATCGGGAAGGGACGGAGCTGGCGCGGAGCATCACCGGGGCGCGACTCGCCGCCTGTGTGCAGATCGTCGGCCCGATCCGTTCGGTGTACTGGTGGGAGGGGCGGCTGGAGGAGGCGGAGGAGTGGCAGCTTCTCGCCAAGACGACGGCCGATGCCTTCCCCGCCCTGGAGGCGCACATCAAGGCGAATCACTCATACGACACCCCGGAGATCATCGCCACGCCGATCGTCGCCGGAAGCGCCGGGTATCTGACCTGGATCAGTGAAGAGACGGAGCGGAACGGCGCCCCGTCGTAGAGAGACCCGTCGTGGCCCGGCCCGCTCCGGGGCAGGGTGATGGCGTCGATTCTCTCCGCACCGTACGGGCTGCGGCGACGGCTGGTCCGATCGCCCGCGCGGCTACGACGGGCCGGTGAGGGCGGCGGCCGCCGCGGCAAGGAAGCGGCGGGCGCGGGGGAAGTCGCGCAGTTCCCCGGCGAAGACGTCCAGCGCCGCCGGCACGGCACCGTCCGGCACCCCGCGCGCCCGCAGCACCCCGGCCGTCCAGGTGACGAAGTCGGTGAACAGCGCGCCGTCGTCGACGTACAGCGCCGCGGCGAGGAAATCGGCGTAGTGGGCGAGGTCCTCGGCGGTGGTCTCCATCTGCCGGGCGTCGTAGGAGGCCATCGGCGGATAGGCGGCGCTCAGCGTCCGCGTCACCCGGGCCACCAGGTCGCCGCGCCGGCCGGCCAGGTAGGTGTATTCCCCGTCGGCCAGGTGCTCCAGGGCCGCAGGCTGCGGCGGGAACGGCGGCAGCCCCCGGTCGAGGCGGTCGGCGGCCAGGCGGGCGCTGGACGCCCACGCGTCGGCGCCCAGCAGCCGGGCCCGGTGGCCGCCGGGACCGAAGCCGCGCCCGCCGGCCAGGACCGGCACGCCGACGGACCGGCAGGCGGTGAGCGTGGCGTGGGCGCGGGGCAGGCGGGTGGGCAGGGTGCAGCTGATCGCGACCGCCTCGGGATCGGTCTGGTGGAGGTAGGTGATCAGGTGCGCGTCCGGCACGCTGGCCCCCAGGAAATCGACCTGCCAGCCGCGCAGGCGCAGGACCTCGGTCAGCAGCCGGGCGGGCAGCGCGTGGTACTCGCCGTCCGCGCAGGCCACGATGATCCGCTCCCGGGTGGGCCGGGGCCGCGCGTGCGCGGCGACGGCGGCGACGACGCGGTCGCTGACGGCGGTGGCCGCGTGCTCGCGCGCCACCGACCACTCGTCGGCGGCCCACAGTTCGCCGACGCGGGCCTGGGCGGGGGCGACGAGGTCCAGCAGGACGTCCTCGGCGGGGACGCCGCGATCGAGGAGATCCAGAGCCAGGTCGATGGCGCCGTACTCGTCGGCCAGACCGGCCAGCTTCAGGTAGTGGTCGATCACGGTCTCGGAGATGGGGTTCACCGCGTCCTCGCCTGGATGACAAGTAGTGCCCGGTCGTCGTGGATTCCGCCGTGGTCGGCCAGCCACTCGGTGCTGAGCTGCTCCAGCCGCTCCGCCACCGCCCGGGCCGGCATGCCGACGCAGGTGGACAGGTCGGCCCGGAGCCGGTGCTCGCCGTACATCTCCTCGCCGGTGGGGCCGCCGAAGGCCTCGGTGATGCCGTCGCTGTAGAGCAGGCACAGCTCGCCGGGGGCCAGGTCGACGGCGACGGAGGCCGCGGTGACCTCGTTGAACACGCCGAGCAGGGTTCCGCGGGCGGTGCTCTCCTCCACGGTGCCGTCCCGGCGCAGGATCAGCGGCGGCGGGTGGCCGGCGGCGGTCAGGCCGACCCGCAGGCGTCCGGCGGCGGGGCGGAGCTCCGCCAGCACCATGGTGGCGAAGGAGCGGGGCGGCGGGAAGCCGAGGAGGAAGCGGTTGAGCAGCTCGGCGAGCCGTTCGGGGCGCCGCTCGACGAGCATGAGCGCCCGCAGGGAGTGGCGGATCTGCCCGGCGAGCACGGCGGCCTGGGCTCCCTTCCCGCACACGTCCCCCAGGGCGACGAGCGCCGCGGCGCCGTCCTGGTCGGCGGGGTCGTCGCCGGCGGGGCCGTTGCGGGCGGGGCCGGGGAGGTAGACGTCGTAGAAGTCCCCGCCGATCCGGGTGGCCTTCTGGGAGGCGCGCAGCGACCCGGCCAGCTCCACCCCGTCCAGCTCGGGGAGGGGCGGCGGCAGCAATCCGGTGGTCAGGACCTGGTTGACGGAACTCTGCTCCTGGTAGAGCAGGGCCGCCGAGATCGCCGCGCCCACCCGGGCGGCGAAGACGCGCACGAGCGCCTCGGTCTCCTCCTCGAAGGAGGGCGTGCCGATCCGGCGGGCCAGCACCAGCGCCCCGGCGGCCACCCCGTTGCCGGGAAGCGGCGTCACCAGCAGGTGGCCGGCGGGGCCGTACCCCTCGGGAAGCAGCCACCCGGGCGCCTGGGCGGGGTCCAGCCACCGGCTGGGCGCCGGCGGGAAACCGGTCAGGGCCTCGGCCAGGCCGGGCACCGTGGAGGCCTCGGCCGCCGTGATCACGCCCTCCTGCGGCCGGGACCGGTCGTCCGCGGCGCGCAGCCAGGCCGAGCGGCCGGCGGCGCCGGGCGGCAGCACGATGAGCGCGGCGTCGGCCAGGAACGGCACGACGAGCTCGACGGCGGTGCGGGCGCAGCGGTGCAGGTTGAGCGAGGCGGACAGGCGTGCCCCGACCTCCAGCAGGAAGCGGGTCCGCTGCTGCTCGTCCGGGACGGGACGGCCAGGAGGAGGAACCGGGGCGGGAGCGTCCGCGGGGAGAACCGGGGCGGGACGGTCAGGAGGGGAGGGTGAGCGGTCGGCGGTGGAGCGGGCCGGGTCGCCCTGTGCGCACGTTCCTGACATACGGCGCCCTTCGGTTGATTTCTCTCCACCATATCCACCACCTTCCATGCGATGGATCGCTCTTGGGGAGTGCTGCCCACGGGACGGGTCTTCGATCACCGTGGTGAGACGGTCTCCGTGGGGCTGAAAAGCGCTGAGGGGTGTCGAAGGGCGCTGAAGGGCGCCAAAGGGTCAGGATGCCGTTCGGCATGGTGTTTCCTCGTGCATCACTGATATCCGGCTTATGCCGGGTGGCGGAGATTTAGCATCACGAAGAAGCCTTCTCCCCGAGGTGATGCCATGCCCGGAGCGCTGCGTCTCGAGGTTCACGACTTCCACGGCCCGGAGCGGTGGCGCTGGACGCTCCACGAGGAGCGGGGGAAGTTCCTGGCCGATCACAAGGTACGGCTCGCCGCGGGCGACTGGCGCTTCAAAGCCTTCTCCGACCTGAACCGGTACCTGCGCTGGAACGCCGCCCCCGACCGGCGGATCGAGGCGGAGGCGGAACTCCTGGCCGAGATCGGCGACTGGATCGGCGCCGAGGTCTTCGGCCCGGTCGGTCCGGCGCTCGTGCGGGCCCGTCCCTCGGCGGTCCGGGTGATCCTCCCGCCCGAGGCCAGAATGCTCGCCTTCCGGCCGCTGGAGCTGGCCCGGATCGACGGCACGCCGCTGGCGCTGCACAACGTCCCGCTGGTGATCTGCGGGGAGGACGGCGCGTCTGACGGTTCCGGCGGTTCCGGCGGTCCCGGCGGTTCCGGCGGTCCCGGCGGCTCCGGGGGCTTCGGTGGTCCCGGGGGCTTCGGGGGCTTCGGTGGTCCCGGGGGCTTCGGCGTCCTCGGCGGTTCCGGCGGTCCGGGCGGTTCCGGCGGCAAGGAGCCGGTCGGGGAGCGGCTGCGCGTGCTGGGCCTGTTCAGCCTGCCGACCGGCGGAGGCGTGCTCGACCTGCGGCGGGAGCGGCACGCGCTGGCCACGCTCTTCTCCGAGGTCGGCGCGGTGCGCGGCCGGGCCGTGGAGATGCGGGTGCTGCAGTACGGGGTGACCCGCGAGAGGCTGACCGAGATCCTGGAGGACGGCGAGGGCTGGGACGTCGTCCACGTCTCCGGGCACGGCAGCCCGGGAGAGCTCCTGCTGGAGCGCCCGGACGGCTCGCCGGACCCGGTCTCGGCCGACGACTTCGCCGGGCTGCTGGAGCTGACCGCCGACCGGCTCAAACTCGTCACGCTCTCGGCCTGCTCCTCGGCCGCGCTGAAGGCCGCCGACCAGCTGCGCGCGCTGGGCGTCGCCCCGCCCGCCGGATGGTCCGAGCCCGCAGGCTCTGAACCCGCGGGCCCCGCCTCCGTGAGCCCCGGATCCACGGGTCTCGAATCCGTGAGTTCTGAATCCGCGAGCTCCGGGTCCACCGGCCTCGGACCCGCGGGTCCGGAGCCCACGAGCTCTGAATCCGCCGGCCCCGGAGCTCGCAGATCCGGAAGTCCGGAGCCGGCGCTGAGAACCCTGGCCACCGACCTCGCCGACCGTCTCGACTGCGCGGTGCTGGCCATGCGTTACCCGGTCGTCGACTCCTTCGCCATCGACCTGGCCGCCGAGCTGTACGGCCTGCTCGTCGCGAAGGGGCGTCCGCTGCCGCGCGCGCTCGGCATGGCCCTGCGCTCGGCGGTCGCCGTCCCGCCCACCCTGGACTGCCCGGCCCTGTCGGTGACCACCCCGGCGCTGTTCGGCGCCCGCGCGCTGGATCTGAAGCTGACGGCCCCGGAAGGCGAGCCGGTGCGCTTCCGGCCCGAGTCGCTGAAGCTGGCCGGGCTGGAGCCGCAGCGGAAGCGGTTCGTCGGCCGGACGAAGGTGATGACGGACGCGAGCGCGGCCCTGGCGCCCCGGAGCGGGTTCACGGGGGTGCTGCTGTACGGCATGCCGGGCGCGGGCAAGACCGCGTGCGCGCTGGAGCTGGCCTACACCCACGCCGAGTCGTTCCGGATCGTGGCCTGGCACAAGGCCCCGGACGAGGGCGCCGACATCACCGGCGCGTTCACCGCGTTCCTCACGGACCTGGAGTGGAAGATCCCCGGACTGGAGCTGGCGCACCTGGCCGAGGACGTCGGCCGGCTCCGGGCGATGATGCCGCTGCTGACCGAGTTCTTCGAGCGGCAGCGGGTGCTGGTGGTGCTGGACAACGCCGAGTCGCTGCTGACCTCGGACGGCGGGTGGCGGGACTCCCGCTGGGGGCTGGCGGTCGACGCGCTGACCGGGCACGACGGCTTCTCGCGGCTGGTCGTGACGGGCCGGGTCCGGCCCGCCGCGCTGGACGCCCGGGTGGCGCACGTCGCGATCGACGCGCTCCCGGCGGCCGAGGCGCTGCTGCTGGCCCGGGAGCTGCCGGGGCTGCGGGCGCTGATGGACGGCCGGACGCGCGGGGTGGAGCCGTCCGAGGCCCGCGAGCTGGCCGTACGGGCGGTGAAGCTGGCGCACGGGCATCCGAAGCTGCTGGAGCTGGCGGACGGCCAGGCGGCGGACACGGGGCGGCTGCGGGGGCTGCTGGAGGCGGGGGGCGAGGCCTGGCGGGAGACCGAGGACGGGCTGCCGGAGGACTTCTTCACGGACGCCGATGAGCCGCCGGAGGCGCGGGGGGAGGACTACCTGCGGGTGCTGGAGCGGTGGACGCAGGTGGTGGCCGAGGGCCTGTCGGAGGCGGAGCGGAACGTGTTCCACTTCCTGTGCTGCCTGGAGGAGGGGGATCGGCTCTGGTCGGTGCTGGAGGAGAGATGGCCGGGGCAGGCCCGGCAGGGGACGGCGCCGGACCTGGCGGGCGCGCTCGGGGCGCTGGTGGCGCGGGGGCTGGTGGCGGCGCCGGATGCCGGAGGGCGGCTGGGAGTGCACCCGGGGGTGGCTGCGGCGGGCCGGGAGATGGCCGGGAAGGCGTTCCAGGCGTCGGTGGACGCGGCGCTGGCGATGCACTGGTGGATGGTGTTCACCCTGGCGAAGGGCGGGGGGCAGGAGAACGGGACACGAGTGGTGCGGGCGGGGCTGGCGGCGGTGCCGTACCTGCTGCGGCTGGGCGAGTGGGGGCAGGCGGGCCGGCTGATGGAGGGGGTGCTGAAACGGGACGGCTCACGCGAGGTGGTGGGGATGGTGGTGCCGGCCCTGCGGCGGATCGCCGAGGCGGTGCGCGGCGGCCCGGACGAGCCGGCGGCGCTGGGGGTGCTCGCCCGGGCGCTGATGGATGTGGCTCCGGAGGCGGCCGAAGCGCAGTTCCGTGAGCTGGCCGAACGGGCGGACGCCAGGGCTGACCACTGGACCGCGTCGGCGGCGATGGGAGAGCTGATGGGGTTGTATCTGGGGACGGGCCGGTCCGCGGAGGCGCTCGAGCTGGCCGAGCGGAAGATCGAGCTGTCACGGCGGGCCGGGCTGGGGCCGTGGACCCTGCTGGCGGGTGAGGCGCTGCGGGCACAGGTGCTGCTCGTGATGGGTCAGGACGAGCGGGCGCTGGCCGAGGTGTCGCGGTTACTGGAGCGGGCGGCGTCGTTGCCGTCGCATGCCGGTGCCGACGAGGGGGTGACGAGGTGGAAGGTGCAGGAGCTC
The DNA here is from genome assembly GCF_016863135.1 of Planobispora longispora. GTDB lineage: Bacteria > Actinomycetota > Actinomycetes > Streptosporangiales > Streptosporangiaceae > Planobispora > Planobispora longispora. Next base: position 198,380 of record NZ_BOOH01000039.1, on the reverse strand, counting down.
CTGCTGGACGTCGGTAGATCGGCGACGGTGCAGCTGAAGGAGTGGGAGCGGGCGCTGGAGTTCAACGCCGAGCGGCTCGCCCTGGTGCGGGGGCGGGGCGCGACCGAGACGGCGGTGGCGACCGCCCGCTTCGCCGACTACGCCGCGCTGCTGCGGCTGGAGCGGGTCGAGGAGGCCTGGCGGCTGCTGGTGGACTGCCGGGAGGTGTTCGAGCGCCATCAGGACATGATGATGCTGGGCAAGGTGCTGGCGGCGCTGGCCGACGCGGAGGACAAGCGGGGGCACGGGCGGCGGGCGATCGGCCTGGAGCGCGACGCGCTGCGCTACAAGTACGCCACGCGGGACGTGGCCGGGCTGGCGGTCAGCCACCACAACCTGGGCACCTACCTGACCTGGCATGCCGGGCAGGCGGAGGAGGGGCTGGCGCACCACCTGGCGGCGGCGCTGCTGTGCGCGGTGACCGGCGGCGGAGGAATGGACGGCGCGCTGTGGGAGGCCGCGGACGACGTCCGGAGGCTGGCTGATCCCTCCCGGATTCCCGCCGACGCGGCGGCGATGTGCCGGATCGTCGAGGAGGTCCCCGGCGTCCGCCTGTCCGAGGTGCTCTCCACCCTCACCGCCCCCGACGCCCTCCGGCGGAACTACGACCGGCTCCTGCGAAGGATCACCGACGCCGATGCCGACACCGACGCCGCCTCCGACTCCCCGGACTGACCTCCCTCGGCGCGCGGATCCTGCCGGGCCGCCCGCCGTACGGCGGCGCCGGAAACGCCCGGCGAGTCAGGCGGCGTCGACGAAGACAGAGCATGGATGGCACAACTGTCTCAATAATGAGACAGTTGTGCCATGGCTATGGGAAGCAGCCTTGGACGCCTTTCTTCCCTTGCTGAAGCGCAGCGAGGGATGGTGACGACCGCCCAGGCGGAGCAGCTGGGTGTGCCCCGCCGTGATCTCAGCCGTCTGGTCACGGCCGGCGCTCTGGAACGGATCGACTACGGCGTCTACCGGATCGCCGGATCGCCGCGGCCCCGCTGGGAGGAACTCCGCGCAGCCTGGCTTAAGCTCGCCCCCGCACTTTCCGTGGACGAACGGAATGCGGGCCACGGTGTCGTCTCCCACCAAAGTGCCACCCTCGTCCATCAGCTCGGGCTACTCGAACCACTCACTCACGAGTTCACCGTCCCCCCTTCGCGCCGGGTACGGAGCCGTCGAACGGATGTGCTCATTCACCGGGCGGGACTCTCCCCGGATGAGATGGAATGGGCCGATGAACTCCTGGTCACGACTCCGATCCGGACTGTGACCGACCTGTGTCGGATCCGCCTCGATGGAGAGCATCTGTCAGGCGTGGTGGCCGATGCGCTGACCAGGCAACTGGTGGATGAGGCGGCACTGCTCGCCGTTCTGGGTCAGCACGCGGAGGCGTACGGCTTCGCCGCCGGAGGGGAGTTCCTCACGTTTCTGAGCGGCTGAACAGGAGGACCCGGGGTGCTGGAGACACGGGAGGCGTTCCCTTACCGGAGCGCGCAGGCGTTCGGCGCCGCCATCACCGACCGGCTCAAGACGATGGCCACCGCATCGCCGTACACCATGAGCCAGCTCCGCAAGCAGCTCGCCTACGACCGGCTGCTCGCCCGCCTGTTCTCCGAGCCGGAGGACGGCTGGATCCTCAAAGGCGGTGTCGCCATGCTCGCCCGGCTGAGCGCGGCCCGGCACTCCGCAGACGTCGATCTGGTCGCCCGCGCGGACTCTCCGCAGGCCGGGCTGGAGGTTCTGCGCAACCAAGCCGCCACCGATCTCGGTGACTTCTTCACCTTCGTGATCGATCAACCCCGTCGCCTGGTCCAAGGGGTGGAAGGCGTCCGGGTGGCGGTGGAGGCACGGCTGGGACCGCGGATGTTCGAACGGTTCGGTGTCGACCTGGTGACCGGCGTCGTCATCACCGGAATCCCGGAGACGGCCGCACCGCTCGTGCCGATGGCGGTCCCCGGGGTCGTCCAGCCTGACTACCTGCTCTATCCCCTGGTGGACACCGTCGCGGACAAGGTCGCGGCGATGAGTGAGCGCAGGCAGGACAGGCCCAGCACCCGATTTCGTGATCTGGTGGACATCGTGCTGGTCGCATGGAACTGTCCGCTCCAGGCACGGGATCTCCGTGCGGCATTCGCCTCCGAACGGCTGCGCCGCGCGCTGCCCGAGGTCGTCGCGCTCGACGTTCCGGATGAGAAGCTCTGGCGTGCCGGGTACGCGAGCGCCGCCCGCGACGCGGACGTGCCGAAGGATCTGGACGAGGCGCTCCGGATCGCGAAGACACTGGTGGATCCGGTGCTTGACGGCCGGGTGCGGGCGGGACGCTGGGAACCCGCCGCCATGGCGTGGGAGGACGATTCGGTACGGCTCTGCTGAGGACTGATTTCTCCTGGCACGGCGTAGTGGACCGACCTGGGCTCGGAGGAACTCCGCTTTTTCTGAGGTGATAGGCGTGAGCGTCGTCCTGCGCGTGTGCGACTACCGGAGCCCCGAGGCGTGGCGGCGGGAGCTGGACGTCGGCGGGGTGACGGTCGCCGGGCATGACGTGCGGCTGGATGCGGCGGACTGACGGTACGAGGCATTCACCGATCTGTGCGGATATCTGCGAGTGCACGCCGCGCGGGGCCCAGATCGAGTTGCGGGCGGCCGTGACCGATGTCCAAGAGCTGAACGACCCCGCCCAGGCGCCCGCCGACGCGGCGGCGATGTGCCGAATCGTGGAGGAGGTCCCCGGAGTCCGCCTGGCCGACCTGCTGGCCGCCCTCACCGACCCCGCCGCCCTTCAGCACACCTACGGCCAGATCGTCGAAGCCGTCACGACCGCTGCCCACTCCCTGGACTGATCCGATCGTTCCACCCGTAGCCGGTCACCGGGCCGCCCGCCGTACGGCGGCGCCGGAAACGCCCGCACCACGTCCCGCCGTACCGGCGCCGTCAAAAGACGCACGGCGGTGGGGACGGGGTGTGGGCGGGCCGGGGTGAAACGCTCGCCGTCTTCCGTCCGTTCTCCTCGTAGAACCCGAGATCTGGAGGGACGCATGGTCGGGAACCGGGTCATGGCGCTGTCGGACGGGGACGCCGTCGCGGCTCTCTGGCTGGTCCTGGAGCAGCAGGGGGCGCCGCTGGACGCCGCGCAGCTCCGGGCCGACGAGGCCAGGGTCGCGGAGGCGGCGGGCAGGCGGGACGTCCGGGCGGAGGCCGTGCCGGACGAGAAGGCCACGCCGGGGGACGTGGCCAGGGCCGCGCTGCTCTATCTGGCCGAGAGCGACGCCGACACGGTCGCCCGGGCCGCCGAGATCGCCGCGACCGAAAGGGCCGAGCGCTTCGACCCCGCGCTGATCGGGGTCGGCGCGCTGGTGATGATCGCGATCAGGACCGAGTTCAAGCTGGAGCGCGACCCCGAGAAGGGGTGGAGCTTCAAGATCCATCACAAGCCGATGCGCGACTCCACGCTCGGCAGGCTCATCAGCAAGCTGATCGGCCTCTACCCTCAGCCCTGAGACCGGTCGCGCCCGGCGCCGCCCGGGAGTGAGGGCGATCTCACTCCCGGAGCCGATGTCCGCGGGTTGGGGATCAGGAGTGTGTCTGGCACGCTGTACGGCTCGCGGGAATAAAAACTCGGTGGAGGGAATGTGACGCGGTTGGCTATCGTTAGCAAGAGTAATGAGTCTTGCAAATGAGTTCACCCAGGAAGGACCCCGTCGCGAACCTGCGCAGCGACGCCGGTCTGGCGTCGGCGCTGCGCGTGTCACTGGCACGTCTGACCAGACGCCTGCGCAGGCAGGGCACGGGCCACTCGCTGACCCCCACCCAGGTCGCGACGCTCGTCGCCGTGGAACAGCATTCCGGGATAACCCCCGGCGAATTGGCCGAGCACGAGAAGGTGCAGCCGCCCTCGATGACGCGCGTGATCGCCGCGCTGGAAGAGCGGGGACTGGTGTCGCGCACACCGCACCCGACCGACCGGCGGCAGGTGACCGTGAGCGTGACCGCCGAGGGATCGGCGCTGCTGAAGGAGGAGCGCCGCCGCAGGGAGGCGTGGCTGACGCAGCGGCTGAAGGAGTTGACACCCGAGGAGCGGGCGGTGCTCCGGCAGGCGGCTCCGATTCTGGAGAAGCTCAGCCGGATCTAGCCGAACCTGAGGAACGCGGCGCCTCGGCCGCCCCCGCAGAGGCCGAGGCACGAGCTCCCGAGTCCTCGATCGTTTCCGAGTCCTCGACCGTTTCCGAGTCGTCGATCGGTTCCGAGCCGCCGACCGTTCCCGAGAGCGCCGGAAGCACTGGGAGCACCGAGAGCATCGGGACGCGGATTCCCGAGCCCACCGCCGTACCCGGGAACGCCGAGCGGCCCGCCGTACCCGGCCGGAAGCTGGGTTTGAAGGCGCGGCTGCGGCGGCGGAAGGCCGGGCGCGCGGCCGCCCTCCGGGAGGTGCAGGCCGCGGAGACCGGGACGGCCCAGGCGGTGCCGGAGACGCGCGGCAGCATGTTCCGCTCGCTGAGCAACCGCAACTACCGGCTCTTCGCCATCGGCGGCGTCGTCTCCAACGTCGGCGGGTGGATGCAGCGCACCGCGCAGGACCTGCTGGTCCTCAGCCTGACCGCGGGCGGCGCCGCCACGGGCGGCGGCCTGACCGGGGGCAGCGCCACCGCGCTGGGCGTGACCACGGCGCTGCAGTTCCTGCCGATGCTGCTGTTCGGACTCTGGGGCGGCATGCTCGCCGACCGCTATCCCAAGCGGAAGCTCCTCTTCGTCGCCCAGTCGCTCCTGGGGTTGCTCGCGCTCACCCTCGGCGTGCTCACCGTGACCGGGGTCGTGCAGGTCTGGCACGTCTGGGTGATGGCCTTCGCGCTCGGCCTCATCGCCTGCGTCGAGGTGCCGACCCGGCAGTCGTTCGTGGTCGAGATGGTCGGCCGCAAGGACCTGTCCAACGCCATCGCGCTGAACGCCTCCAGCTTCAACCTGGCCCGGGTGGTCGGCCCCGCCGTCGCGGGTGTGCTGATCGCCCTGCTCGGCGGGACCGGCCCGATCTTCCTGATCAACGCGGTCTCGTTCGCGGCCGTGCTCGGCGGCCTGGTGATGATGCGCGCCTCGGAGCTGACCACCCCCGAGCCGGTGCCCCGGGAGAAGGGCCAGCTCCGTGAGGGCCTGCGCTACGTGCTGGAGCGGCAGGAGCTGCTCATGCCGATCCTGCTGGTCGGCTTCGTCTCGCTGTGCGCGCAGTCGTTCTCGATGTCGATAGCGCTGATGGCCGGAGAGGTCTTCGGTTCGGGCGCGGCCTCCTTCGGCCTGGCCTCCAGCATGTTCGCGCTGGGCGCGCTGGGCGGCGCGCTGATGGCGGCCCGGCGGACCAAGCCCAGCCGGAAGCTGCTGATCGGCGGCGCGGTCTCGTTCGGCGTGTTCCAGATCGTCACCGGCCTGGCCCCGTCGTACCCGCTCTACCTGCTCCTGCTCATCCCCGCCGGCATCGCGCTGATCTCGGTCAACACGAGCGCCAACTCCAGCGTCCAGCTCGCCGCCTCGCCGGAGATGCGCGGCCGGGTGATGGGCATCTACGTGCTGGTGTTCACCGGCGGCGCCCCGATCGGCGCGCCGCTGCTCGGCTGGATCGCCGACCTGGGCGGCCCGCGCGCGGGCGTGATGGTCGGCGGGGCGCTGACCCTGCTCGGCGTCGGCGCGGCGATAATGCTGAGCAAGATGATCGGCAGGAGGTCGCATGCGGCTGTTCGTGGGGTTGCTGCCGCCGCGGCCGGTGTGCGATGAGCTCGCCCGCGCGCTCGGGCCGCACCGCGCCGCCTGGCCCCGGCTCCGCTGGATCGACCGGGAGAACTGGCATCTGACGCTGGCGTTCCTGGGGGAGGTGCCGGAGGAGGTGCTGCCCGGGCTGGAGGTCCGGCTCGGGCGCGCCGCGTCCCGGTACGCGCCGATGACGCTGGCGTTCACCGGGGCGGGCGCGTTCCCCTCGGCCCGCCGGGCGCGCGTCTTCTGGACCGGTCTGCGCGAGGGCGCGGGCTCACGTGAGGGTACGGCTCCGCGCGAGGGCGCGGGCTCACGTGAGGGCGCGGAACCGCATGAGGGTACGGGGACCCGCGGAGGCCGGTCCCCGCTCGTCCGCCTGGCCGACTCCCTGGCCGCCGGAGCCCGGCGGGCGGGAGCCGTACAGGTGGACGAGAGCAAGCGGTTCCGGCCGCACCTGACCCTGGCCCGTTCGCGCGAGGAGGCCGACGTGCGCGCCCTGGTCGAGGCGTTCGGGGCGTTCGCCGGGAGCCCGTGGGAGGCGGGGGCCGTCCATCTGGTGAGAAGTCACCTCGGGGCCCAGGTCCGCTACGAGCCCGTCGCGGAGTGGCCCCTCGGGGCGCGGGCACCCCGCGGGCAGGGCTAGGCTCCAGGGCGTGGATCGTCCCCGTCGCTGGCTGCTGCCCACGGTGCTCGCGCTGCTCGTGCTCCTCGTGGTGATCGGCGCCCTCATCTCCTGAGCGTCCCGAACGCCGCTCCCGGGCGCGGGTTCCCGCGTCCGGAGAGCCGTCCCGGGGCGGCTCCTACCAGGCGTACTCCTCGGGAGCCGTCTTGAAGCCCGGGAAGATCTCGTCCAGGCGGGCCAGCGCCTTGTCGTCCAGCGTGACGTCCAGGGCCTTGACGTTCCCGTCGAGCTGGGCGAGCGTGCGCGGGCCGATGATCGGCGCGGTGACGACCTTCTGGTGGAGCAGCCAGGCCAGGCCGACGTCGGCCGGGTCCGCGCCGAGCTCGTCGCAGAACGCCTCGTACTGCTCGATCTTGCTCCGGTGCTTCTCCAGCTCCTTGACCATGTTCTCCGAGGCCGAGCGACCCTTGTCGATCTTCCGGAGGATGCCGCCGAGCAGGCCGCCCGCGAGCGGGCTCCACGGGATCAGGCCGAGCCCGTAGTCCTCGCAGGCCGGGACGACCTCGAGTTCGGCGGCGCGGACGATCAGGTTGTAGTGCGACTGCTCGGAGACCAGGCCGACGGAGTTGCGGCGGCGGGCGGTCTCCTGCGCCTTGGCGAGGTGCCAGCCCGCGAAGTTGGACGACCCGACATACAGGATCTTGCCCTGCTGCTTCAGGATGTCCATGGCCTCCCAGAACTCCTCGAAGGGGGTGTTCCGGTCGACGTGGTGGGCCTGGTAGAGGTCGATGTAGTCGGTCTGCATGCGCTTGAGCGACGCGTCGCAGGCGCGGCGGATGTTGAGGGCCGACAGCCGGTCCTCGTTGGGCCAGTCGCCCATCCCGCCGTAGAGCTTGGTGGCGATGACCGTCTTCTCGCGACGGCCGCCGCCCTGGGCGAACCAGCGCCCGAGGATGTTCTCGGTGATCCCCTCACCCTTCTTCCAGCCGTAGACGTTGGCCGTGTCGAAGAAGTTGATCCCCAGCTCGTGGGCGTGGTCCATGATCGCGAAGGAGTCTTCCTCCGTGGTCACGGGGCCGAAGTTCATGGTGCCCAGGCAGAGGCGGCTGACCTTCAGGCCGGTACGGCCAAGCTGCGTGTAATCCATACGCCCACCCTAGGCACCTGGAGTGCACTCCAGGCGAGCCCCGCTCCGGGAGCGTCCGGAGGGTGCAGGGAAGCGTCCGGGAAGTGCTGGGGAGTGTCGGGCGGCGTCCGGGGAGCGCCGGGGCGTGCCGCCGCCGGGGCTCCCCTCCCGGCCTCAGCCGAGCCGCCAGGCCAGCATCCCCTCGGGCGCGTCGGCCTGGACGAAGCCCGCCCCGGTCAGCTCCGCCTCGATCGTCTCCCACAGGGGACGGTAGGCGTTGCCGGTGATCTCCTCTTCGGTGATCACCTTGTCGTCCTCGACGACCTGATACAGATAGCGGGCCTCGTACGTCTCCTCGCCCGCCTCGGTGATCTCCACCAGGACCCGGTAGGTGTGCCGGCCCACCCGGCGCGACTCCACCTCCTGGAGCGCACGCGCCTCCGGGGCGCCCCCGGCGCGCCAGGTGAACGCCAGCAGGCCGCCGGGCTCCAGCTGCTCCGCCAGCACCGGCCACATCCGCTTGCGGTAGTCCGGCTCCAGGGCGTACATCACGTTGATCATCACCATGGCCTCGGCCGGTTCGGGCAGATCCAGGCTCAGAGCGTCGTACGGCAGCACGGTCACCCGCTCCAGCAGCTCCGGCCGCCCGGCCAGGCGCGACAGCAGCACCGCGCGCATGCCCGCCGAGGGCTCCAGCGCGAAGATCTCGGCGGGCGTGCAGTCGGCCAGCGACGTGGTGATCAGCCCGGTCCCCGCGCCGATCTCCACGATGCTCCGCGTCACGCCGGTCAGCAGGCTGGGCAGCTTCTCACGGATCTTCGGCACGTGCCCGTTCTCGTGGAACAGGTCGTAGAAGGGAAAGGAGATGAAATCGGTCACGGCGGGCCACGCTATCCCAGTCGTGGGCTCCCGAGAGGGATGAATCAGGCGAGGAACGGGGATCCGCCGGACACGGCCTAGCGGAGGCAGTCCTTCTTCGTCCGCGGGGTGCAGCCCTCGGGGAGGGCGGGGGCCTCGTCGGTCCAGCCCATCCGCCGGATCAGCTTGGAGAAGGCCGCGCTTCCGGTCGGAAGTCCCTTCAGCTGGGGCACGGGCACGGTGGGCATCCCCTCCACGGCCAGCGGGTCGCCCGTGGCCCGATCGACCACGATCCGCTCCGCGTACGGCCCGCCGGTGTCGCGCGTGAGGGCCAGGCCCGCCCGCCCCTCGATGTCCCGGACGCCGTCGGTGATCCGCACGTCGGGCAGGGTGGACAGCATGCGCAGGACGGCCGCCCGGGTCTGCGGGGTGGTCGGGGCCTCGGTGAGCAGGCGTTGACCCACCCACCACACCGCGTCGCCGTCCGAGGGGACATCCCCTCCGGGAGGAGTGTCGCTGTTCTCGATGTCCTTCAGCGCCCTCGCCCAGCGCGACAGGATCTCCTCCTTCAGCTCCACCGGGTCCTGAGGCAGTTCGCGGAGCTCCTGCGGGCTCAGCCGGACGCTGGACAGGTGATAATCACCCGGGTCGGCGGGGATGTACCGGGTGCGCCCATAGGGGACCTGGTCGTTCTCGCAGTCGCTGTCCGATCCGCAGAGCCGGGGCGAGCCCGCCTGCTCCCACGCCGCCCTGTCGGCGGCGGTGAGGGGCTCGGTTCCGACCCTGGAGACCTCGACGACGGCAGGGCCGTCCGGGCCCGCCCAGTGGACCTCCCTGTCCCGGTTCTCGACCAGGAACTCATCTCCGGCGAACGGCCACCGCTCGATCAGCTCCGTCTCCACGCGCCAGTTCGCGCGTTCGGGCTCCTCCCGCCGGGCCAGCCGGTCCGCGACGGCGTCGAGCACCTCCTCGGCGCCGGGAGAGTCGACCAGAGCGGTGGCCGTGGCGGTCGCACCGTCTCCCGTCCTGTCGCCCGCGCCGTCTCCCAGGAGAGGGACGGCGACGGCCGTGCCGATCACGGCGACTGTGGCCGCGGCCGCCACCACGCCGCCCGCCCACACGGGGAACCGGAGGCGGAGGCGGTGAGGGCGGTGGGGGCGGAACACGCGGGCCCTCGCCTCGGCGACCGCGCCGACCACCGGCGGGGGGACGTCGGGCATCACATCATCGATGATCTTGAAGTCGTTCATCAGAGCTCCACTCCCAGCCAGTCGCGCAGCCTGGCCCTGGCCCGGCTGAGCCGGGAGGCCACGGTGCCGTAGGCCACCCCGAGGGCCTCGGCGATCTCGTCGTAGGTGAGCCCGCCGTAGGCGGCGAGCAGGACCGCGTCACGTTCCCCGCGTGGCAGCCGCGCCAGCGCCCCCGAGAGCCGGCCGACCGTCACCCCCGCCGCGACGCGGTCCACCACCCGCTGGTCGTGGCCGTCGTCGTCCGGGGGCGGTCCGGTCTTGGCCAGGGCCCGGTAGCGGCGCAGCTCCGCCCGGCGGTGCCGGCCCACCAGGTTGGTGGCGATGCCGTACAGCCAGGGCCGTACCGAACCCCGCGCGGGGTCGAACCGGTCGCGCCGCCGGAAGGCGATCAGAAAGGTCTCCGCCGCCAGGTCCTCGGCGATGTCGAGATCGAGCCGGCGTCCGATGTAGCGGCGGATCTCCTCGTAGTGGGTGTCGAAGACGACGCCGAACCGCTCGGGGGCGGTGATCGACGACACCTCGTCAGGAGCTGTGATCATGCAAGGGTCTCCCTGCGGTGAGGACAGGAACACCCCTTCTTCGCCGCCGTCCAACGTCCCTTCCCGCGTTTTTCGATCCGCGCCCGCCCGGGGCCGGTTCGCCGACGACCGTCGGCCCGATCCCGCCCTTCATCCTGGCGGAGTGCGGATGAACGGCTCCCGCGGCGCCTGCGCGAGCTGCCGGCGAGGCATGATTGCTGAATGCGGAGCAGAGCGGGGGATGTCCTGATTCGGAGATTCGCCATTCGGGGGGGCGCCCTGGCCGGAGTGGTCGCGGTGACGGCTTTCACGGGTCTCACCGGTGTCGCCGGGTCCGGGGCCGGGGCGTGGGCGAGCAGCGGGCCCGCGGTGCGGGCGGGCGCGGGAGGCGGGACCCTCGCGGATGCGGAGGTCGGGAGCCGTGCGGAGTCCGGGAGCCGGGCGGAGGCCGTGCCGACCGGTGAGGCGCGCGAGAGCGGTGAGCCGACCCTGCCGGGGGAGGAAGGGGGAGAGGTCCTCTTCCGGTTCCGGGACGAGCGGATCACCGAGTCGAGCGGGCTGGCGCTCTCGCCCACGCACGAGGACGTCTACTACACCCACAACGACAGCTCGGCCGGGCCGGTCTTCTTCGCGGCCGGGAGCGACGGGCGGACCCGCGCGACGTTCACCCTGCGCGGCGCGGCCTCCCGCGACTGGGAGGGCATGGCGGCCTCCCGGGACCCGCGGACCGGGCGCGGCGTGCTCTGGTTCGCCGACATCGGCGACAACTTCGACGGGGCCTGGCCCGACATCTCCGTCTACCGGGTGCAGGAGCCGTCCTCGCTGCGGGACGCCACCCTGCCCGCCGTGCGCTACCGCTTCCGCTACGAGGACGGCGGGCACAACGCCGAGGGGATCATGGTGCACCCCCGCACCGGGCGGCTGTACATCGTGAGCAAGGAGTTCTCCGGCTCGATCTACCAGGCTCCGAAGCAGCTGCGCACCGGCAAGGTCAACGTCCTGCGCCGGGTCGGCCCCGCCCCCGTCATGGCGACCGACGCCGCCTACGCCCCCGACGGGTCGAGTTTCGTGATCCGCACGTACTTCTCCGCCACGGTCTACAGCGCGCCCGGCGAGCAGCTGTCCAAGGTGACGATGCCGCCGCTGGAGCAGGCCGAGTCGATCGCCTACACCGCGGACGGCACGGCGCTGCTGACCGGCACCGAGGGGACCGGCAGCCCCGTCTACCGGGTGCCGCTGCCCGAGCGGGTGCTGGAGGCGATGGCCCCCACGCCCACGCCCACTCCCACGTCGGAGCCGGGCGCCGGGACGGAGACCGGCCGGGAGGCCGCGGGGGGCGGTACGGAGACCGCGGACCCCCAGGAGGATGCGGGGGTCCCGTTCTCGGCCATCGCCCTCTGGCTGGCCGTGGCGGTCGGAGCCACCGGCGCCATCGCCCTCATCGCCCGCCGGACCCGCTGATCCTCAGTCGCCCGCCGAATCCGCTGGTCCTCCGGGGGCCTGCCGGATCCACTGATCCTCCGACGTCCATCGGATCCGCTGGTCCCCCGGGAGCCCGCCGGATCCGCTGGTCCTCCATCGCCCCCGGGCCCGCGCCGCCGTACGGCGGGTGATGCGGGCGCGACCTGGGGAGGCGCGGATACTCAGGCCGGATTGAGTACTCCACCGCAAGCGATCCGGAGAGCCGTTGGGGAATCCTGTGGACATGCCGTTCAACAGCATGCACCCGGGTTCATCCCTTTCCCGGGGAGAGGTGAGGTGTCCGGATTGCGATCTGCTCCTCACCGAGCGCCGGGACCGTTGCCCGCGCTGCGCCCTGCCGCTCGAAGGACCCGCGGCGGCTGAGCTCTGGCGGCTGGACCGGGCGCTCGCCGAGGTCCGGGCGAGGCAGGCCGGGCTGCTCGCCCGCCGCGGGGAGTTGCTCGGCATCCTCCGGGAGGAGCGTGACCGCCCGGGACGGACCTCCGCCGGGGCGAGGTCCGGGACGGGACCGGACGGAGAGTCCGGCGCGGGGCCGGAAGGGGAGCCCGGCACGGGGACAGGGTCGCAGGAGCGGGCCGGGGGCGGCCTGCGGGAGCCCGAGACCCCCGGAGTGTCGCGGGGGGACATCTCGCCGAAGGCGGTGCAGAACCTGCTGCTCTCCCTCGGCGGGTTGCTGCTGGTCGTCGCGGCCATCGTCTTCACGGTCGTGAGCTGGGGGAACCTCGGCATCGGCGGGCGGGCGGCGGTCCTGGCCGGGTTCACCGCGGTGACCCTGGCCGTGCCGAAGGTCCTGGTGGCACGCGGCCTGAACGCCACCGCGGAGACCGTCGCGATGCTCGGCGTGGCCCTGCTCTTCCTGGACGGCTACGCCGCCCGGCGGACCGGTCTGGCCGGAGCCGACGCCCTCGCCGGGAACGACTACACGGCCGGGGTGTTCGCCGTGGTGGCGCTCATCCTGGCGGGATATTCGAGGATGCTCCCGCTGAGGCTGCCGCTGCCGACGGCGATCGTCCTCGCCCAGTTCCCGCTGCCCCTGCTCGCGGCGGACCGGACGGCGACGTGGTTCACCGCCGCGCTCACGGTGACGGCCGTGGCCGACGCCCTCCTGCTGCTGCTCGTCGCGGCGCGGAACCGGTCCGCGGAGGTCCGGGAAGACGCCGGGACACCGGATGGGGAAGCGGCGGACGCCGAACCCACGGGAACCGCGTCCGAGCTCACGGGAGCCGCGCGCGGGGTCCGGGGGACCGTGGCGGTCGCGTTCGGGATCGTGTGGGTGCTCGGCGTGGGATGCGGGTTCCTCGACTCCGCACTGGGGCTGATGACGGGGTTCTCTCCTGCGGACTGGCCGGGTTCCTCGGTGAAGGGCGCGCTGCTGGCCGTACTGGCCCTGACGGGGATGGCCGTGGCGTCGCGGGACGCGGCGGGACGGTTCACGGCGCTCACTGTCGCGTCGACGTTCGCGCTGGTCGCCGGGCTCGCGGCCCCCTGGCTCCCGCTCGTCCGCCCGGCGTGGTCGGCGGTCGTCTACACGGTCGCGGGATTGGCCGTCGCCGCCGCCGCGGCGCTGCGCCTCCCGGGCCTGGGCGGGCGGACGCGCTCCGCGATGGCGGTCATCGGCGGCGTCCTGGCGGCGCTGACCGTGGTCCCGTTCAACTACGACATCACCCACACCCTCGCCGAGCCGTTCGCCCACCTGGACGGGATCTGGTCGGGAGCCCGCGGTCACGCAGAGGAATGGCCCTCGGCGCCCACCTCGCTGCTGGTCGTCCTCGCGCTGCTGACCGCGGCCTCCGCTGCGGCGGCGAGGATCGCGCAAGGACACCGGGAGCTCCTGGGAGTCGCCGCGCTGTCGTCCGGCACGCTGGCGGTGATCCTCGTGCCGGAGGCCTTCGGCTGGAGCCATCCGGCGGATCTGTCGGTCCTGCTCACCCTGGCGGCCGTCCTCGTGGCCGGTGCGGCCGCGGCCCGCCGGCGCCGGTGGGCGGGGGTCCTCGTCTGCGCGACCGGGACCGTCACCGTTCTGGCCGTCGCCACGGCGCTGGCCGAGCGGACCGCCACCCACGCCGCGCTCGCGGTCCTCGCGCTCGCCTGGGGAGGCGCTGCCCCGGTCGCCGGGACCCGTGATCTCCGCTCCGTCGCCGCCGGGGTCGCGGCGCTGCTCGTGGGAGGGGAGGCCCTGGCGATCGGAGCGTCGCTGGGCCTGCCGCCCCGGCAGGCGGCGTTCGCCGTGCTGGCCGTGGCCTGCCTGGCGGCGACGGCGGCGGCGGGCCTGTGGCGGCCGCGGGCGGCGGACGCCGCGGCGGACGCACGGCAGTCCCAGGCGGCGGACGCGGCCGCGAGCACATGGCGATCACGGATGACCGACGTCATGACGGGTGCGTGGCGATCGCGGGCGGCGGACGCCGCGGCCGGGCTGGAGGCGGCGGGTTACGTCCTCGCGGCCTGCGGGCTGGCGCTGGCCGCCTCCGGCGCGCCGCCCGTCGGCTCCGGCCTGCCGTCCGGCGGCCCCGACCTGCCGACGATCAGCCTGGCCTGCGCCGTCGTCGGCCTCATGCTGACCGGGACGGCGCTCCGCCCCGACCGGCGGCAGGCGGCCTACGCGGGAACCGGATTCCTCCTGCTCGCGGCCTGGACACGCCTGTTCGCCTCCGACATCACCGTGATCGAGGCGTATACGGTCCCGTTCTCCCTGGTCCTTCTGGGGTTCGGCTGGTGGACGGCGAGGGCCGGGACGACCTCCTCCTGGACCGCGTACGGCCCCGCGCTCGCCTCCAGCCTCCTGCCCAGCGCGATCGCGATGGTCACCGGCTCCGGCTGGGTCCGCCCCCTGCTGCTGGGAACGGTCTCGCTCGCGGTGCTCCTGATCGGGACTCGCCTCCGGCTCCAGGCCCCGGCGGTTCTCGGCGGCCTGACCCTGGCCGCCGTCGCCCTGCACGAGCTGGCGCCCTGGATCGCGCAGATCGTCGTGGCGGTGCCCCGATGGGCGCCGATGGCGCTGGGCGGGCTCCTCCTCGTGGTGGTCGGCGCCACCTACGAGGCCCGCCTGCGGGAGATACGCCGTCTCCGGGAGACCATCGGCCGGATGCGGTGACCCGGGGGGACGCCCGTCCGGTGAGGTGAGGACGATGTCGCGGCCGAAGGCGGTGTACTGACCGCCGGGCAGCGCGCCGAACGTGAGCGGCCTCGTCCTCGAACCGCCGTAACACCCGCTTTTCAACCTCAGCTGCACATGTGCTAGCCTGGGAAGCAGTTGCAGTTGTGGTACCCATAATGAACTTGTGTGCGCCTGACGGTATGTAGCCTCAGGTGCATTTTTTGTTTTCCGGTCTTCTCCGGGTGTGGGCCTATCTCGGCGACGCGGAATCCGCGCAGTGCAGATTCCGGCTTTGCACCTAATCAAGAGGAGATCGACATGGCTTCTGGCACCGTGAAGTGGTTCAACGCGGAAAAGGGCTTCGGCTTCATCGAGCAGGACGGCGGCGGCGCCGACGTCTTCGCGCACTACTCCAACATCGTCTCTCAGGGCGGTTACCGCGAGCTGCGCGATGGCCAGCGGGTGTCCTTCGACATCACGCAGGGCCAGAAGGGCCCGCAGGCCGAAAACATTGTCGCCGCCTGACGAAGCAGTGCCACGGATCAGGGCCCGCACCCCCACAGGGTGCGGGCCCTGATCCGTTTCCCGCCGCTGTGGAGACGCCCCTCTTCTCCTGAGGGCGGGTTGCCGCTAGCTTTCGGGGATGCGCGTCCGCGGGCCGGGTCGCGTCACGAGGAGCTCTCGGAAGGTCACAGGTCACTCCATGGACATCGGGATTGTGGGTGCGGGCATCGTCGGGCTGGCGGTGGCCCGGGAACTCGCGCTGACCCGGGGCGCGCGGGTGACCGTGCTCGACAAGGAGGACCGCGTCGGGGCCCACCAGACCGGGCACAACAGCGGGGTCGTGCACGCGGGCCTCTACTACCGGCCGGGCTCGCTGAAGGCGAAGCTCTGCCGGGACGGCGTTGCCCTGCTCCGGGAGTACTGCGCCGAGCACGCCATCCCCTACGACGAGGTCGGCAAGCTCGTCATCGCCTCCACCCCCGCCGAGCGCTCAGGCCTGCGGGCCATCGCCGGGCGCGCCCGGGAGAACGGCGTCCCCGGTCTCGCCGAGCTGGACGCGCTGGCCCTGCGCGAGATCGAGCCGCACGCCGTCGGGGTGGCCGCCCTCCACTCCCCGCACACCGCGATCGTCGACTTCCCGGCGGTCGCCCGCCGCCTGGCCCGGGACGTGGCGGAGGCCGGCGGTTCGGTACGGCTCTCGCACCCGGTCCGCGCGCTGCGGGAGACCCCGGCCGGGGTCGAGGTGCTGACCGACGGGCCGGACGGTCTGCGCAAGCTGCGCTTCGACGGGCTGGTCGTCTGCGCCGGGCTCGGCACGGACACCGTCGCCCGGATGGCGGGAGTCGCCGGGGACGTGCGGATCGTCCCCTTCCGCGGGGAGTACTACGCCCTGGCCGGGGACGCCAGAGACCTGGTCCGCGGGCTGATCTATCCGGTCCCCGACCCCCGCTACCCGTTCCTCGGCGTGCACCTGACCCGGAGGATCGACGGCGGGGTGCTCGTCGGCCCCAACGCGGTGATGGCCCTGGCCCTGGAGGGCTACTCCTGGCGTGATATCGATCTCACCGACCTGCGCCGGGTCGCGGCCTGGCGGGGCACCCGGAGGCTGGCCGCCCAGCACTGGCGGACCGGGGTCAGGGAGGTGCTCGGCTCCCTCGCCAAGCAGTCCTTCCTGAAGGCCGCGCGCCGCTACGTGCCCGCCCTCACCGGGGGCGATCTCGTCAGGACCGCCGGCGGCGTCCGGGCGCAGGCCGTGGCCCGGGACGGGAGCATGGTGGACGACTTCGTGATCGACACGCACGGTCGGATCGCTTTGATCCGTAACGCCCCGTCTCCTGCGGCGACGTCAAGCTTGGCAATAGCCAGGCACCTTGTAGGGATAACCTCTGTTCTGAACTCTTAACGGCTTTCTCATATAGGCGGGTGAGGATAATTCCCCTGAGCGAATCACCCGAAGCCCGCCTGCTGGTCGTCGAAGACGAGCCCAACATCCTCGAACTGCTGGCCGCGAGCCTGCGGTTCGCCGGATTCGGGGTGAACACGGCGGGCACCGGCACCGACGCCGTCGCCGCCGTCCAGCGGCACCGTCCCGACCTCATCGTGCTCGACGTGATGCTGCCCGACATGGACGGCTTCGACGTCGTACGGCGACTGCGCGGCGGGGGCACCCACACGCCCGTGCTCTTCCTCACCGCCCGGGACGCGGTCGAGGACAGGATCCGCGGGCTGACCCTCGGCGGCGACGACTACGTGACCAAGCCGTTCAGCCTGGAGGAGGTCGTGGCCCGGATCCGGGCCGTGCTGCGCCGTACCGGCGGGGGAGAGTCCCCGGCCCGGCCGCCCCGGCTGACCTTCGCCGACATCGAGCTCGACGAGGAGAGCCACGAGGTCTGGCGCAACGGCAGGGTGGTGGCGCTGTCGCCGACGGAGTTCAAGCTGCTGCGCTACTTCATGGCCAACGCCGGGCGGGTGCTGTCCAAGGCCCAGATCCTCGATCACGTGTGGGACTACGACTTCCGCGGCGACGCCGGGATCGTGGAGTCCTACGTGTCCGTGCTCCGCCGGAAGATCGACAACGCCGACCCCAGGCTGATCCACACCCTGCGCGGGGTCGGCTACGTGCTCCGCCTCCCGCCGGACCCGTGATGCTCACCCGGCTCCCCCTGCGGGTCAAGCTGATCGCGGTCATCCTGGTCCTGTTGAGCATCGCGCTGACCCTGATCGGGATCGGCAGCGTCTCGATCATGCGGGGCTACCTGGTCGACCGGGTGGACACCCAGATCGACATCACCACCGGCAACCTCCTGCGCCGCCTGAGCCGCCCCGTCCCCTTCGACACGGCGGTCAAGACCCTGCCGCCGGACATGAGAGCGGAGCTCCGCGGTCCGCACGGCCGGATGATCACCTTGCTCAACGGGACGGACGTGGAGGGCAGGCCGGGCCCGGCGGTGCCCCCGGGCGTGGGGCCGGAGCCGTACCACAACGGTGAGTGGCGGGTCCGCGTCACCCCGCTGGACACCGGGGGAAGCCTCGTCGTGGCCGTCGACCTGGCCGAGGTCCGGCAGATCATCGGGCAGCTCGCGCTGGTGGAGGTCCTCGGCGGCGGCGGGCTGATGCTGGCGCTCGCCGGGGTGGGGGTGGCGGTCATCCGGCGGAGCCTGCGCCCGCTGGAGGAGATCGAGCGCACCGCCGAGGCCATCGCCGCCGGAGACCTGGGCCGCCGGGTCCCGGACGCCGACCCGAACACCGAGGTGGGGCGCCTGGGCCGGTCCCTGAACCTCATGCTCGCCCAGGTCGAGGCCGCGTTCCGGGCCAGGTCGGAGTCGGAGAGCGCGGCCCGCAGGTCGGAGGAGCGGATGCGCAGGTTCGTCGCCGACGCCTCCCACGAACTGCGCACGCCGCTGACGTCGATCCGCGGCTTCGCCGAGTTCTACCGCCAGGCGTCCGACATCGATCCGGCGCCGCTGATGCGCCGGGTGGAGTCGGAGGCGGTACGGATGGGCCTGCTCGTCGACGACCTGCTGATGCTCGCCCGGCTGGACCAGCAGCGCCCGATGGCCATGCGCCCGGTGGACCTGCTCGCCATCGCCGCGGACTCCGTGCACGACGCCCGCATCCTGGCCCCCGAGCGGGAGATCACGCTCTCGGTCGACGGCGCCGCGCTGATCGTCTCGGGCGACGAGGTACGGCTCCGCCAGGTCGTGGGCAATCTGATGTCCAACGCCCTCACCCACACCCCGGAGGGCACGTCCGTCCGGATCTCGTTGCGCGGCAGGGGAGGGGCGGCCGTCATCGAGGTGGCCGACGAGGGGCCGGGCCTCACCGCCGAGCAGCGCGAGCGCGTCTTCGAGCGGTTCTACCGCGCCGACTCCGCCCGCGGCCGCCCCGACTCCTCCAACGGCGGCGGCAGCGGCCTCGGCCTGGCCATCGTCGCGGCCATGGTCGACGCCCACGGGGGCACGGTGGAGGTCGACTCCGCCCCCGGCGCGGGCGCCGTCTTCCGCGTCCGCCTCCCCCTCGCCGCCGAGGCCGGCTAGACCGCCGGGCGGGCCCGATACGGACCCGTTCCCGGGTCGGGGGGAGGGCGCATGAAAGGATTTCCGGCGTGACGTGACCTCACCCGATCGGGAGGACAGGCGTTCATGCGCGAAGAGAAGATCGGCGACTTCCTGGACAGCCTCGCCGACCGGGTTCCCGCCCCCGGCGGGGGAGCGTCGGCGGCGCTGCACGCGGCCCAGGCCGCCGCGCTGCTGGGCATGGTGGCCCGCTACAGCGTCGGGGAGAAGTACGCCGAGCACCGCAAGACGGTCGAGCGGGTCATCGCGGAGACGGACGGGCTGAGATACGCCGCGCTGCTCCTGGCCGAGCAGGACGCGGTGGCGTTCACCACCGTCACCGACGCCTACCGGCTGCCCAAGACGACGGAGGAGGAGAAGGCCGACCGCTCGGCCGCCATCGCCGCGGCGCTGACCGAGGCGAGCAGGCCCCCGGCCGCGGTCATCGGCGTCGCGTCGAGCGTGATCGGGCTGGCCGAGGAGCTCCTGCCGATCGGCAACCGCAACGTCATCACGGACGTCGCCGCCGCGGCCGAGGCCGCCCGCGCGGCGGCGACCACCGCCCGCGTGAACGTCGAGGTCAACATGGGCGGTGTCCGGGACGAGGGAATCCGGGCGGAGCTGACCACCCAGACCGCGCAGGTCGACGAGATCGAGGCTCGCGCCGAGCGGGTCACCGCCGCCGTCCGCTCGGAGATCGCCGGTTGATCCCGCTCTGAGGCCGTTCGTTCCGAGCAACCCGCCCGGAGGACTCCGGCCTCCCGGAGAGCCGGTGCCCGCGTCCGGTCCGCGTCCGGTCCGCGTCGCCCCCGGACCGGAGATCCCCGCTCGACCTCCCCGCCCGGTCCTTCCAGCGGCCCGGCGGGGAATCCGACCGCAGAAGGAGTTCGATGAGCGCCGCCGTCCTGTCCGGAAAGGAACTCTCGGAGGCGATCCGCGCCGAGACCGCCAGCGAGGCCGCCGAGCTCGCCGCGGCGGGAATCCCCCCGCGGCTCGCCGTGGTGATCGCCACCGCCGACGAGTCCAGCGCCTGGTACGTCCGTTCCATCGCCAGGGCCGCGGAGAAGGCGGGAATCGTCTGCGACCTCGTCGACCTGGGGCCCGACGCCGCTGCCGGGACGATCCGGGAGACGCTCGCCGAGCTCAGCGGCGACCCGGTGGTGCACGGCGTCATCCTGCAGACGCCGCTGCCGGGCGGTGCGGCGCTGGAGGACCTCGCCTCGGCCATCGCCTTCGAGAAGGACGTGGACGGCGCCAGCCCGCTCTCCCTCGGCCGGCTCGCCGCCGGGCTCCCGGCGTTCGCCCCGGCCACGGCGGAGGCCGTGGTGGCGCTCCTGGACCACCACGCGATCGAGCTGAGCGGCCGGCACGCCGCCGTGGTCGGGCGCTCGACGGTCGTCGGCAAACCCGCCGCCCACCTGCTGCTGGACCGGAACGCCACCGTCACGGTCTGCCACTCGCGCACCGCCGACCTGGCCGCCGTCACCTCCGCCGCCGACATCGTGGTGGCGGCGGTGGGCCGGGCCGGACTGATCACGGCCGAGCACGTCCGGCCGGGAGCGGTCGTGGTGGACGTGGGGACCAACCCCACCGCCGAGGGCGGCCTGGTCGGCGACGTGGACGCCGGCTCCGTCCGGGGCCGCGCCGGGGCGCTGACCCCGGTGCCCGGCGGGGTCGGCCCGGTGACCACCGCGCTGCTGCTCCGGCACACCGTCCGCGCCGCCGCCCGGACCGGGGGAGCCGCCGCCCGGGTCGGGAGAGAGGGGTCCGGCTGATCGTCGGGAGAGGGTTCCTGATCGTCCGGTGCGGCCGGAGCCCTCAGGAGGCGCCGAGGGCGGCGCCGGGCCAGCTGCCGTCGGGGAACCCGCCGACGGACGCGCCGTCCGGGAGGGCGACCCGCTCGTTCTCGGAGAGGCCCTCGACGATCTCCACGTACTGGTCGCCCCGGACGCCCGTCTTCACGCTCCGCTGCCCGCCGCCGGAACCGTCCATGCCGCCGCCCGCGGGGGCGACCTCACCGGGGTGGGAGGACGGGGCCGGCGTGGTGGGACGGCCCGAGGGCGCCGGACCGGTCGGGCCGCCCGTGGGCGCGGGCGTGCCGGTGGGGAGGCAGCCCGCCTGCCGGGAGGGGCTCGGTGAGGTCTGCGGCCGGGCGGTTCGGGAGGCGGTATGACCGTCGGCACCGTGCAGAGGGTGGAGGACGGCAAGGTCTACGTCCAGACCATGGACGGCTCCGTGGTGACGGTGAACACCACCGGCGAGACGACCGTGCGGGTCTCCCGGGAGGGGAAGGTCGCCGATCTGCGGGCCGGCGGGACGGTCGTCGTCCAGGGGACGCGGGGCGAGGACGGCTCCCTGACCGCCACGTCGATCAGCGAGGGCGCCGGCCGTCAGCGCTGATCGTCTTACAGCAAACACTCAGGTGACGTTGAGCCGCGTCCCAGAGAGATGGGAAAACCTCGTGTCTGTGCTGGACAGAGTTGAGGCCCGCCTGCTGGTGGTGGACGACGAGCCGAACATCCGGGAGCTCCTCTCCGCCAGCTTGCGCATGTCCGGGTTCGAGGTCGTGACGGCGGGGGACGGTCGCGAGGCGGTGCACTTCGCCGAGCGGATCCGCCCCGACCTCGTGCTGCTCGACGTGATGCTGCCCGACATGGATGGATTCGCGGTGGCGGGGCGGTTGCGGGAGATGGGCGGGCAGATGCCCGTGGTCTTCCTCACCGCCCGGGACGCCGTCGACGACAAGGTCACGGGGCTGAAGGTGGCCGACGACTACGTGACCAAGCCGTTCAGCCTGGAGGAGGTCCTGGCCAGGATCCGGGCCGTGCTGCGCCGTACCAGAGGGGACCTCGACATCCCCGTCCGCCTGCAGGTCGGCGACCTGGAGCTGGACGAGGAGGCGCACCAGGTCTGGAAGGCGGGCCAGGCGGTGCGGCTCTCGCCGACCGAGTTCAAGCTGCTGCACTACTTCATGGTCAACACCGGCAGGGTGCTGTCGAAGGCGCAGATCCTCGACCACGTGTGGAACTACGACTTCGGCGGTGACGCGGGGGTCGTGGAGTCCTACGTCTCCTACCTGCGGAGGAAGGTGGACACGGCCGAGCCGAGGCTGATCCACACTCTGCGCGGGGTCGGATACGTTCTGCGGCCGCCGCAAGGTGATTGAACTTTCAGCTGATATTCAGGTCCGCCGGATCTGACCCTGAGCTTCATGGGGTGCAATGGAGCACGCATGACCCCCAGAACGCCCTGGAAGACACGGCGGATCCGGGATTCGCCTCCAGCTGCGGGGGAGGCGAGTCCGGCAACGGCCCGCCGCCGACTCCGGGGACAGGCCCCATCGCTTCACCGAGTTCGCCCCCGTGACCCGGTTGAGCGGTGGGGCACAATCATGTCCGGCGCGTGCTCGCCGGCACCCGCCGTTTCATGGAATGACCAGCCTCCTTTGCGCTGACATGTCTAGGGACCGTCCTGCCGGGAACGATCGGTCCCGTGGGCGGGAACGACGGAACGCTGGAGGCGCTGCGGGAACTGCGGCGCCATCTCGACCATGACCTCTTCCCTCTCGCCGTCGGCGACGCGGAGGCCGACCGCCGGGCGCTGCGGGAGCTGACCGGCCAGCTCGACGACTACCTGATCCCGCGGCTGAGCGCGATCGACGCCCCGCTGCTGGCCGTCGTCGGCGGCTCCACCGGGGCGGGCAAGTCCACCCTGGTGAACTCCCTGGTCGACGCCGACGTCACCGAGCCCGGCGTGCTGCGCCCGACCACCCTGGCCCCCACGCTGGTGACCAGCCCCGCCGACCGCGACTGGTTCGTCTCCCCGCACGTCCTGCCCGGCCTTCCCCGCGTCACCGGGGGCGGCCAGGGCGAGCCGGGCACGCTCCGGGTGGTGGTCGCCGAGGCGCTCCCGCCCGGCCTGGCCCTGCTCGACGCGCCGGACATCGACTCGGTCGTCGCCGCCAACCGCGAGCTGGCCGCCCAGCTGCTCGCCGCCGCCGACCTGTGGCTGTTCACCACGACCGCCTCCCGCTACGCCGACGAGGTGCCCTGGGGGTTCCTGCGCGCGGCACGCGAGCGGAGCACGGCGCTGGCGGTGATCCTCTCCCGCGTCCCGCCGGAGGCCCTGGGCCTGGTCGCCGGGGACCTGAACCGGCTGCTGGAGGTCAACGGGCTGGGCGGGACGCGGCTGTTCGAGGTGCCGGAGCTGCAGCTCCCCCGGGAGAACGCCCGGCTGCCCCGCGCCGCCGTCCAGCCGGTCGCCGACTGGCTGACCGGCATCGCGGCCGACGCCCAGGCCCGGGCCGACGTGGTCCGGCAGACTCTGTCGGGCGCGCTGGACAGCCTCGCCACGCGGGTGCCCGCGCTCGCCGACGCGGTGGACCGCCAGCGCGCCGGGGCCGGGGAGCTCCGCGCGGCGGTCGACGCCGCCTACGCCGCCGGGCTGGCGACCTTCGACGAGGGCATGCTGGACGGCTCGCTGCTCCGCGGCGAAGTGCTGGCCCGCTGGCAGGACTTCATCGGCACCGGTGACCTGATGCGCTCGCTGGAGAGCCGGGTGGGCCGGTTGCGGGACCGACTCGTCTCGTTGTTCACCGGACGGCCCGCGCCGGAGAGCGAGCTGCGGGTGGCGCTGGAGCACGGGGTGGAGGCGCTGGTCAGGGCGGCCGCCGACGGTGCGGCCGAGCGCGCGCTGGAGTCATGGTCGTCCCTGCCCGCCGGGCGGGCGTTGCTGGAGCGGACCGGGGCGGTGGCGGCCGGACGGCTGGGCCGGGCCTCGGCGGGACTGCGCCAGGCGGCG
Source organism: Planobispora longispora (assembly GCF_016863135.1). Classification (GTDB taxonomy): domain Bacteria; phylum Actinomycetota; class Actinomycetes; order Streptosporangiales; family Streptosporangiaceae; genus Planobispora; species Planobispora longispora. Next base: position 174,806 of record NZ_BOOH01000039.1, on the reverse strand, counting down.
GAGGAGGCGGTCCGGGGCTGGCAGGGGTACGTGCTGGACCTGGTCAGGGAGGAAGGCGCGGAGCGGCGCACCACCGCCAGGGTCGCCTCGTTCGGCGTCAACGGGATCGGCCTGCTGCTCATGATCGCGGTCTTCGCCTCCACCGGCGGCCTGACCGGGATCGAGGTCGGCATCGCCGGGGGGACCAGCGTGCTGAGCCAGAAGCTGCTGGAGGCCGTCTTCGGCGATCAGGCCGTCCGTACCCTGACCACCAAGGCCCGTGAGGACCTGCGCCTGCGCGTGGAGGAGATCCTGGGGGACGAGGCGGCCCGCTTCACCGGGCTCCTCGACGCCGTCGAGCCTCCGGAGGGAGCGGCCCGGGCCCTGCGCGCCGCCGTGTCGGCCGTACGGGACGGCGGCGGGATCCGCGGCGGCATCCCGGCGGGGGCCGTACCCGAGGGCGGGAGTGCGCCCGCGGTGGAGGCTGCTCCGGACGGCCGGGACGCGATTCCGGCGGAGGGTGTTCCGGCGGAGGGCGTGCCGGGCCGGGAGGCGGGCGACCGGTGAAGCTGCTGCGGCGCGAGAGCACGATCTCCCTGGACGACCGGCTGGCGGCCCTGGCGGAGGCGGCGGACCTGGCCGACGGGCGGCTGGACGCCGAGGCGGTGGCACAGGCCCGGACCGTGGTCTCCCGGGCCGGGACGCGGCGGAGCCTGTCGGTGGACCACACGGTGGCGGCGCTGGCCGGAGCCACCGGGAGCGGGAAGTCGTCGCTGTTCAACCTGCTGTCGGGCACCACGCTCGCCGCGGTCGGCGTGACCCGGCCGACCACCTCCACCGCGCAGGCCGCGCTGTGGCGGGGAGCCGGATCGGGGCCGCTGCTCGACTGGCTGCAGATCCCCAACCGGCACGAGGTGGACGGGTCGGGATCCGGTACGGCGAGCGGTGACGCCGGGGGACGCGGTGGTGACGGCCGGGGATCCGGTGAGGACGACGCGGGGGAGACCGCCGGACTGATCCTGCTCGACCTGCCCGACCACGACTCGATCGAGCTGGCGCACCGGCTGGAGGTGGACCGGCTGGCCCAGCTCGTGGACCTGCTGGTGTGGGTCCTGGACCCGCAGAAGTACGCCGACGCGGCCGTGCACGACCGCTATCTCAGGCCCCTGGCCCGGCACCGGGACGTCATGGTGGTCGTCCTCAACCAGATCGACCGGCTCACCCCGGCCGCGGCCGAACGGTGCCTGGCGGACCTGCGGCGGCTGCTCGCCGAGGACGGGCTGGCCGGGGTGCCGGTGATCGGCGTCTCGGCGCGCACCGGGACCGGGGTTCCGGAGCTGCGCTCCCTGCTGGCCTCCCGGGTCGCCGACCGGCGCTCCTGGGCCGCCCGCCTGGCCGCCGACGTGGGCGCCGCCGCCGACGTCCTGGCCGGCGCGGCGCACGGGGCCGAAGGGGACGGCGCCGACCGGCGGACACGGGACGGGCGGGCCGCCGGGCCCGAGGACGGCCGGGCGGGGACCGGGCGGCCGAAGGCGGCCGACCTCGTGAAGGCCCGGGAGGCGTCCGTGGACGCCCTGGCGGGACCGCTGACCTCCGCGCTGTCGCAGGCCGCCGGGGTCCCCCTGGTCATCGCCGCGGTGGCCAGGGCGCACCGGCACCGCTCGATCGCCGCCACCGGCTGGCCGGTCACCCGGTGGATCCGCCGCTTCCGGCCGGACCCCCTCCGCAGGCTCCGTCTGGGCGCGCCCCCGGGCGCGGGCGGGTCCCGGGCCGAGCCGGAGGCGGGAACCGGGTCCGCAAGCGTCTCGGGGGACACGGCGGGAACGGTGGTCGGGCGGACCTCGATCCCGGCGGCCACCACCGTCCAGCGCTCCCAGATGGACCTCGCGATCCGCGACACGGCCGCCGCCGCCTCGGCGGGGCTCCCCGGACCGTGGGCGGCGGCCGTACGGCACGCGGCCCGGTCGCGGATGAACGAGCTGGAGGACCGGCTCGACCGGGCGGTGGCCACCACCTCGCTCGGGGCGTCCCGGCGGCCGGCGTGGTGGCGGGTGATGGGGACGGTCCAGTGGCTGGTGCTCACGGCGGCGCTGGCGGGCGCGCTCTGGCTGCTCGGCCTGTTCGCCATGGACTACCTCCGCCTGCCCGAACCACCGGTGCCGACCGCGGGCGAGGCCCCGTGGCCCACCCTGCTGCTGCTCGGCGGCATCCTGCTCGGCCTCGTGCTCGCCCTGCTCTCCCGGGCCGTCGCCTGGCTCGGCGGCCGCCGCCGGGCGCGGAAGGCGGCCAGGGCGCTGCGTGCGAGCGTGGCGGAGGTCGGCCACGCGCTCGTGCTGGAACCGGTGGAGGAGGAACTGTCCCGCTATCACCGCTTCACCGAGGCGGTCACGACCGCCCGGCGCTGATCGGCGGTACTTCCGGAGGCGCGGCTGACCGGATGCCGGACAAGAGAAGAAACCTATAGTTTTCTCGTATCACTCCCCTAACATCCGTTTTCATGATTATCAGAGTGTTCGCCGCGGCAACGTTGGGCGTCGCGCTTCTCGCCGCTCCGGCCGCCGCCTATCCCGTCAAGGGCGTCCCCGAGCTCACCCACAACCCCCTGTACAAGAAGGGCAAGCTTCCCAAGATCTCCTGCAAGCTGAGCAAGGGCACGACCGAGGCCTCCACGGAGAAGTATCTGAGGAAGCTGGTCGGGTGCCTGAACGACGCCTGGAAGCCGATCGTCGACGACTACCAGCCGGTCTCCGTGGACATCAAGCGCAAGCAGGACGACCGGTGTACCGGCGGGACGGAGATGGTCAACTCCTACGCCGTCGTCTGCGGAACCTTCATCAGAGTGCAGCTCGGCGCGGATTGGATCAAGGCCAAGGACGACCTCCCCGTCTTCCTCCAGGTCACCGCGGCGTTCGGCGGGGTCGTCCAGGGGCAGACCGGGATCGGCGAGGCCTGGTGGGCGCTGGGCACCGACATCGAGGAGGAGGAGAAGGAGCTGAACCGCCGCTTCGACCTGCAGCAGTACTGCCTGTCCGGCGCGGCGGTGAAGAGCCTGGGCCGTACGGCCAGGAACTGGAAGCCCCTGCTGCACGCCGAGGATCCCGAGCCCAAGGACAAGGGGTTCAGCAAGTTCTTCACGCACAAGCCCACCGCCAACGAGGTCAGTTGGTTCACCCGGGGTTACAAGGCGGGCGGGCCCGGCGCGTGCAACACCTGGACGGCGTCCTCCGCCAAGGTCGCGTAGGGCCTCCCCGGCCGGTGGGCCCGCGTTCGTGCTCGATCGAGTGGGTGACCGGGCGGGGATCAGACGGCGAAGAGCAGGGCGGCGGTGAGCAGCATGATCACGGCGGTGGCGAAGTGGACGCCGAACGCGACCGCCTTGGTCCCGCCGTTGCGCAGCACGATCAGGGTGTCGCCGAGCGGGAGCAGGGCGGCGAGGAGCATGAACCAGGCCTCGGCGTGGGCGCCGGCGAAGGCCAGCAGAGCCAGGCCGATCAGACCGTAGGCGCCGTCACGCAGGCCCTTGATCGTCAGGTAGGCGCGGTCGGTCGTGGCGGGAACGCCGTAGCCCGCCGCGGCGGCGTACGGCACGAGCAGGAAGCGGGCTCCGATGAGCAGGCACAGCAGGTTGACGGCGATGGCGAGGCCGTACGCGACGGTGACGAGCATGGTGTGACTCCATAAATCTAGCGTTGCTAGGAACGGGAACGACGCTAGCAGAGCATAGATAGAAGTGCTAGCAATGCTAGATTTCGGAGCATGTCGATTCAGGCGCGCAGGGAGCGCGAACGCGCACAGCGGGAAGAGCTCATCATCACGGCGGCCCGGGAGCTGGCCGAGGCCGAGGGCTGGGAGGCGGTGACCGTGCGGCGGCTGGCCGAGCGGGTCGAGTACAGCCAGCCGGTCCTCTACAGCCACTTCAAGGGCAAGGACGCGATCATGACGGCCGTCGCCCTGGAGGGCTTCGCCGACCTGGCCGCCGAGCTCCGCGCGGCCCGCACCGCGGCGCCGGATCCCGCCGGCGCCCTCGCCCGGATCGGCGCCGCCTACCTGGCGTTCGCCGACCGGAGACCGGCCCTCTACGACGCCATGTTCCGGCAGAACGTCGATCTGCCCTTCGCCACCCCCCAGGCTCCGGCCGCTCTGCACGCCGGGTTCGACGAACTCGCCGAGGCCGTCGGCCCGCACGCGGGCGGCGCCGATCTGGGTCTGCTGACCGAGACCTTCTGGGCCGCCCTGCACGGTCTGGTGACGCTGATGCGCGGCGGCAGGCTTCCGCGCGAGCACCAGGACCGCAGGCTCGCTCTCCTGGTGGCGTGTTTCACCCGTGAGCCCGCGGGTCCCGGCCACTCACTCTGACGCGCCCGTCACCGCCGGAAGCGGACCGGCATGTGCTTGATGCCGTTGATGAAGTCCGAGCGCATGCGCCGGGGCGGGGCGGTGAACTCGGCGGCGGGGAAGCGGCGGAGCAGTTCGCGGAGCATCGCGGTGATCTGGGCGCGTGCCAGGCCCGCGCCGAGGCAGAAGTGGGGGCCGCCGCCGCCGAAGGTGACGTGGTCGTTGGGGATGCGGCGGATGTCGAGGGTGAGCGGGTCGGTGAAGATTTCCTCGTCGTAGTTGGCCGAGGCGTAGAAGGTGACGACCTTCTCGCCTTCGGTGATCTTCTGGCCGTGCAGTTCGGTGTCGCGCAGGGCGGTGCGGCGGAAGTTGTGGATGGAGGAGCCCCAGCGCAGGAACTCCTCGGTGGCCGAGCGCCACAGGTCGTCATCGCCGATGCCGTCGGCGAGCTCGCGGTAGACGTCGGGGCGTTCGATCAGCGCTCGCATGGCGTGGGCGATCAGGTTGCGGGTGGTCTCGTTCCCGGCCACGGAGAGCAGCACGAAGAAGGCGTCGATCTCGTCGCGGCTGAGCTTGTCGCCGTCGATCTCGGCGTTGATCAGCGCGGTGAGGATGTCGTCGCGGGGGTTGGCGCGCCGCTCCTCGACCAGCCCGTCGCAGTAGGCGTACATCTCCGCCGCGGCGATCTCCCCGTCCTCGGGGGTGGTGCGGAAGTCGGAGTCCTGGAAGCCCACCATCCGGTTGGACCAGTCGAAGATCATCGGCTGGTCCGGCTCCGGCACGCCGACCATGTCGCAGATCATCTGGAGCGGGAGGTGCTGGGCCACGTCGGCGACGAACTCGACGTCCCCGTCCTTCTCGGTCACCCTGTCGGCGATCCGCGCGGCGCGCGCCTGGATGGTCTCCGTGAGCCTGCGGATCATGCGGGGGGTGAACCCCGCGCTGACCAGCTTGCGATAGCGGCTCTGCCGGGGCGGGTCCATGTTGAGCAGCATCAGCCGCATGACCTCCAGTTCCTCCGGCTTCTGCGTGCGGATGAAGGTGCTTCCCGCCTCGGTGGACCAGGTCTGGTGGTCGCGGCTGATCGCCTTGACGTCGTGATAGCGGGTGACGGCCCAGAAGCCCGTGTCGTCCGGCACCTCGTGCCAGAAGACCGGCGCCTCCTTGCGGAGGCGGGCGAACTGCCCGTGCGGGACCTCTCGCTCCCAGGTGTCCTCAAGCAGGTCGATCTGCATGCCGACGGCTCCCTTCCGGCGCGTTTTCCAGGAGTTGTCCGAGTACGGCTGGAGCCCGGCCGCCGCACCCCCGGACCCGGAGCGTCGGCTCCGGCCGGAATCGGGGGCTCAGAAACCGAGCAGGTCGCGCAGGCTCTCCACGACGGCCCGCGTCTCGACCGCGGGGGGATCCAGCCGGTGCTGGATCGCGCAGCCGATGAGCACACCCAGCACCGCGACCGCGGTGTGCTCCGGTGATCTTCGTAGGGACGTCCCGGCCAGCTCGGCCCATTGGCTCAGGCCGTCCGCCAGCAGGGTCCGGATCTCGGCGTACCGCCTGGCGAGGAGGTCGCCGATGTGGGAGTCGCGCGCGCCGTGCAGCCACAGCTCCATCTCCAGCAGGAGCCATGACGCACCGCGATTCCCGTCGGTGATCGCTTGGTGCACCGCGGACAGCCGGTCGTCGAGCCCGGGACTGTCCCCGAACGCGGTGAGCAGCTCGTCCGCGACCTGGTCCTTCCACACCTCCAGCAGGGCCAGCAGCAGGCCCTCCTTGCCGCCGAAATGGTCGTAGAGGGCTCCGGTCGTACGGCCCGCGGCATCCGCCACGGCCTCGGCCGACACGGCGTGGAACCCCTTGACGGCGAACAGGTCGGAGGCCGCCTCGATCAGCCGGGCACGGGTCTCGGCCCTGCGCTGCTCCTGCGTCCTCGCCACATCCGCCTCAGGAAATATCAGGATTCCTACATATCTTCACTTCCCGATATTTCATGATGTGCGCCGTACGTCAAGAGGCCGGGCGGACCGGCTTCCACCTGCCGGGCCCCGCCTCAGGAACGTGATCTGCCACACCACGGTCGTGGTGTAGGCGACGGCGCAGAGGACCGTCTGGGTGAGGACGGCGGGGAGGTACCAGTCCGGCCCGGAGCCCAGCACCGGGGAGACGGGTTCGTCGGCGGCGCCGCTGAGCGAGAAGGGCGTGGCCACCGAGACCGCCAGCAGCAGGAGCAGGAAGAGGAACCCGGCCGCTCCCTGGACGGCCAGCAGCGCGGGTGAGACGCCGAAGCGCCGGATGAGCAGGGCCAGCATCAGCGCGACCACCCCGGCCACGGCGAACAGCGCGGTGTGGGTCCAGGCGAACCCGGCGGCGTTCTCCAGGTAGAACTTCCCGTCGGCGTAGTAATCGGGGGCGGCCCGCACCTCCCCGTCGGCGAGTGGGCCCGCCTGACCGATCGCCACGAAATCCAGGACGGGTATGGTCAGGCCGAGCAGCGGCAGCTGGCTCAGGATCAGAGGCGCCATGCGAGGGGCCGGCGCCGGCCGCCATGCCACGGCCCTGGTCAGCAGGACCACGCTCATCAGGTACGCCATGGCCGCGGCGCCCAGCGTCGCGGCGCGGCCGGGGGCGTACCAGCCGGGGGCCGGCGCCGGGATGTCCCCGGTCGGCGACCAGAGGCCGTTGCGGAGATCCCCCTCCACGTCCGTCACCACCATGCCTGCCAGGACCGTCAGGTACAGCGGGCCGGTCAGCCCGAGGAAGAGGAGCGCGGCGGCGACGGCCCGGGGCGAGCCGTGCCACAGCGGGGCGGCCACGTTGACGAAGAGGACCGCCGCCATCATGAAGAAGGCCGCGGTCAGGAAGGGGATCCTGGCGGCGGCCTCCTCGTACTGGGTGAACCCGATCCAGGTGCCGGTGTCCGCGGCCGGAAGATTGCTCAGCCGCTTCCGGACGCTCTCCACGGCAGCCGCGGTCCCGGCGCGATCCAGCAGCCAGACGGCGAGGCCGAAGACCACGGGCTGACCCAGGATCACGATCGCCCAGCGCCGGCCCGGCAGGGCCGCGGAGGTGTCCTCGCCCATGGTCGGAATCTCGCAGCACGGTGATAAGACGCCGGTAAAGGGCGGTGGCGAGACGCCGGTGAGCCCGGGAGCTCCGGGCCCGGGCGGCCGCGACCGGTTTCTGTCGGCGGCCCGGCCTACTGTGGGGGTCAGGCATGACCTCGACGGGAACCGGGAGGCCCCCATGACGACCCTGCCCGACCGGACGAACACCGCGCTGCTCGTCATCGACGTCCAGAACGGGGTGGTGGGCGGCGCCCACAACCGCGACAGCGTGATCGCGAACATCAACGTCCTGCTCGACAAGGCCCGCGCGGAGGGCGTGCCCGTGGTCTGGGTGCAGCACTCCGACGACGACCTCAAGCGCGGCAGCAACGAGTGGCGGTACGTCCCGGAACTGGTCCGCCGCGATTCCGAGCCGATCGTCCACAAGAACTACGGCGACTCGTTCGAGGCCACCGAGCTGGAGGAGCTGCTGGCCGAGCGCGGGGTGGGCCGGCTCGTCGTCACCGGGGCCCAGACCGACGCGTGCATCCGCTCGACCATGCACGGGGCCTTCACCCGCGGCTACGACGTGACGCTGGTCGGCGACGCGCACACGACCGAGGACCTCAGCGTGTACGGCGCGCCGCCCCCGGAGCAGGTGATCGCGCACACCAATCTCTACTGGAAGTGGCAGAGCGCGCCCGGGCGCCGCGGGGGGACCGTCGGCACGGCGGAGGTGACCTTCACGGCGGACGACGCCGGCTGAGCCGTCCCGGGCGGCCCGGCCGCGCGCGGGCGCGGGTCCTCCGGGTCGGAGTCCGGGCCGGTTCCGGGTCAGAGATGGAAGCGGACCGGCATGTGCTTGATGCCGTTGATGAAGTCCGAGCGCATGCGCCGGGGCGGGGCGGTGAACTCGGCGGCGGGGAAGCGGCGGAGCAGTTCGCGGAGCATCGCGGTGATCTGGGCGCGTGCCAGGCCCGCGCCGAGGCAGAAGTGGGGGCCGCCGCCGCCGAAGGTGACGTGGTCGTTGGGGATGCGGCGGATGTCGAGGGTGAGCGGGTCGGTGAAGATTTCCTCGTCGTAGTTGGCCGAGGCGTAGAAGGTGACGACCTTCTCGCCTTCGGTGATCTTCTGGCCGTGCAGTTCGGTGTCGCGCAGGGCGGTGCGGCGGAAGTTGTGGATGGAGGAGCCCCAGCGCAGGAACTCCTCGGTGGCCGAGCGCCACAGCTCCTCGTCCTCCAGGCTCCCGGCCAGCTCGCGGTAGACGTCGGGGCGTTCGATCAGCGCCAGAACGGCATGCGAGATCAGGTTGCGGGTGGTCTCGTTCCCGGCCACGGTCAACATGACGAAGAAGGCGTCGATCTCGTCGCGGCTGAGCTTGTCGCCGTCGATCTCGGCGTTGATCAGCGCGGTGAGGATGTCGTCGCGGGGGTTCGCGCGCCGCTCCTCGACCAGCCCGTCGCAGTAGACGAACATCTCCGCCCCGGCGTCGTCGCCGTCGTCCGGGCCGCTCTGGAAGTCGGGATCCTGGGAGCCGCTCAGCCGGTTGGACCAGTCGAAGATCATCTGGTGGTCCGATTCGGGTACCCCGACCATGTCGCAGATCGTCTGGAGCGGGAGGTGCTGGGCCACGTCGGCGACGAACTCGACCTCCCCGTCCTTGTCCGCCACCGTGTCGGCGATCCGCGCGGCGCGCGCCCGGATCGCCTCCGCCAGCTTCCCGACCGTCCGCGGGGTGAACCCGGCGCTGACCAGCCTGCGGTAGCGGCTCTGCTTGGGCGGGTCCATGTTGAGCAGCATCAGCCGCGCGACCGCCATCTCCTGCGATGACAGCGTGCGGATGAAGGTGCCGCCGGCCTCGCTGGACCAGGTCTGGTGGTCGCGGCTGATCGCCTTGACGTCGTGATAGCGGGTGACGGCCCAGAAGCCCGTGTCGTCCGGCACCTCGTGCCAGAAGACCGGCGCCTCCTTGCGGAGGCGGGCGAACTGCCCGTGCGGGACGCCGCGCTCCCAGGTGTCCTCAAGCAGGTCGATCTGCATGCCGACGGCCCCCTTCCGGTGCGCGCCCCGGCGGCCGGGCGGCGTGTCGGAGTTCCTGTGGACGTACTCTCCGATATTTCACGCCGCCCGCCGTGCGTAAAGAGCCCTTCCGCGGAGCGTCACTCGCCGATCTTCGAGAGATCGATGATCACGTACTCGTCCTCGATCGGATAGGCGACCAGGCGGTCGTCGCCCAGAGCGGCGTGCACGGCGATCGACGAGCCGTCGGCGTCGGCGCGGATCCCCAGGTCGCCGGACTTGCCGGTGATCGGGTCGTGAAGGTACTGACCGCCCCGCGGCACGGGCAGGTGCACGATGCGGAAGCGGTCGGAGGCGAGTCCCGCGAACGACTCTCCGGGGATGTCGCGTTCCCGGGAACCGTCGCGGAGGCGGAAGAAGGCGGACCTGCCGTCGGGCTTCGAGCCGACGCACGCCGTCACGTCGCACTTCACATTCCGCTCGCCGGGCCGGACGACCGCCTCGTCCACGGCGCCGGTCTCGACGTTGAACAGCTCTCCGAACGCGGTCTCCCCGTCCTGCGGATGCCTGCCCGGCGTGCCCACCCAGGGCCAGCGCAGGATGTGGTGGCGGTCGGCCCCGGGCACCGGCTCCACGGTCCCGCCCCCGAGAGGAACCGTGAAGACCCCGCCCCGTTCGAGGGAGAAGGCGAGCTTGTCCCCGATCACGGTGAGCTTGCCGGCCCCTCCCTTCAGCGGGCGGTCCGTGCGGATGGCCGTGGGACGCCCCCCCTCGACCGGGACGGACCAGAACTCCGTGGTCCTGGGCGCGGTGCTCTCGTCTCCGTCGGCCTCGTCGATCGTCTGCCAGACGATCAGCCCGTTGCCCACCGTGTATCCGGAGGCGAACACCCCCTTCGGGGTGCTGATGTCGGCGATCTTGCGGATCCGGCGCTCGGCGAGATCGTAGGAGTAGATCGCGTCGGCCTTCTCGAAGCTCTCCGAGGTCTCCAGGAGCAGCGTGCGGTCGTCGATGAACGCCTGCGGATGGAATTCGCGCCCGCCGGGCAGCTCGGCCGGGATCTTCCAGACCGCCTCCGGCCAGACCTTCTCCACCGGATCGGGCATCACCGGTTCGCCCGAGGGGGACGGCGTCCCGGAGGCGCTCCCGGTGCTCGGCGCCGGGAACGGGCCTGTCGCGGGAGTCACGGGGCCGTCCCCGATCCCGCGCACGGCGATCCCGGCCCCGCCCGCCACCAGCACGACGGCGGCGGCCGCGAGCAGAGTCTGCGCGCGCGCCCTGCGCCGCCGGGAGCGGGCCGCGACGTGCGCCGACAGGGCGCCCGGGGCCCGTGGAGCGTGTTCGGCGGCGTGGCCGAGGGCCGTACGGAGGCTGTCTTCCAGGTGGTCGCTCATCGGGTCCTCCCGCCGGTGGCTGTCGGGTTCGGTGCGCTGGGGCCGGCCGAGCCCGCCGGGCCGGGACCGGCCGGTTCCGGTACGGCCGAGCGGAGCCGGTTCAGGCCGAGGGACGCGTGGCTGCGGACGGTCCCCCGGGAGACGCCGAGAACCCCGGCGATCTCCTCGTCGGTCAGTTGCTCGTAGTAGCGCAGGACGAGTACGGCCCGCTGCTTGCGGGGCAGGGTCGCGAGGGCCTGCCACAGCTCCTGTTCGACGCCGGAGGGGAGCGCGTCCAGGTGGGAGCCCTCCGGCGGGTCCCAGACAAGCCGCTCACGGCGGTGCAGCCGCCAGGTGCTGACGTGCAGCCGGGCCATGGTCGTCCGGACGTAGCTCTCCGGTTCGTGCTTGCGGCGCACCCGCGGCCAGGCGCGGTGCAGCCGGATCAGCGCCTCCTGGGTGAGGTCCGCCGCGTCGTGAGGGTTGCCGCTGAGGACGTAGCCGTAGCGCAGCAGCGCGTCGGCCCGCTCGGCGACGAAGGCCTCAAAGCGGGAATCGTCGTCCACTTACCTCTGCCTTCCTGAGTCCGTCACCTCCCAGACGGATTCGGGGGCGGAAGTGTTGAATCTCGCGGCGCTGAATTCCGCGGGGCCGCCCGGAACCGCGAGCGGCGCCCCTCGCGGGCGCCGTCATGACGAGGGAGCGTGGCGCAGGGCCGCCGCGGCGAGGTGCAGGGCGTCCAGGAGGGGGACGAGCAGCGGGTGGCGCTCCGCGCCGCGCCGTACCGCGGCGAAGACCCGGCGCTGCGGGCCCTCGACCGGGCGGATCACCACGCCGGACAGGTCCGTGCCGCGCAGCGCCAGGCGCGGCACCATCGCCACGCCCGCTCCCGCCCCGGCCAGCGCGACCACCGCGCTGAAGTCGTCGGAGGAGTGGGCGAACTCCGGGGCGAAGCCCGCGTGCTCGCAGGCCAGGGCGATCACGTCGTGGCAGGGGTTGCCCGGGTAGGGGCCGATCCACGTCTCGCCCGCCAGGTCCGCGACGGTGACCGGCTCCTCATGAGGGGGCGCGCCCGCCGGTCCCGGGACGGGGCGGTCGTCCCCCCGATCCCGTACGGCTCCGGCGTCCACCGGATCCGCCGCTCCCCCGGCGCGGAGCGGCGCACCGGCGAGGCGGTGGCCGCGCGGGAGGACGACGTCGAACGGCTCGGCGTACAGCGGGATGCGGGACAGGCGGCGGTCGTCCTCGGCCGGGGCCCCGCGGTACTCGACGGCGACGGCCACGTCCACCTCGCCGTCCAGCACCATGGTGAGGCTCTGGTCGCCCTCGGCGTCGAGGACCCGCACCTGGATGCCCGGCTCCTTCTCCCGGAGCGCGCTCACCGCCGGGGCGACCACCAGGCCGATCGCGGTGGCGAAGGAGGCGACCTTCACCTCGCCCGCCGTGCCGGTCGTGTAGGCGGCGATGTCGGCCCCGGCCCGCTCCAGCTGGGCGAGGACCTCGTTGGCGTGGCCGAGCAGGATGCGGCCCACGGCGGTGAGCCGGACGCCCCGGCCGTCGCGCTCCAGCAGCCGGTGGCCGACCTCGTGTTCCAGGGCGACCAGCTGCTGGGAGACGGCGGAGGGGGTGAGATGGAGCGCCGCCGCCGCGGCGGTGACCGTCCCGTGGTCGGCCACCGCGCGCAGGGTCCGCAGCCGCCGCGTGTCAATCACGCTTCCATTGTCGGTCAGGGCGGCCGGTGCTCTCCGGGCTTCCGGAGCCCGGGGAGACTCTTTCGGGCTTCCGGAGCCCGGGGCTTCGGCGTCCGGGGGGCTTCCGCCGTCCAGAGGCGCGGCTATCCCCGGGCGGCGATGAACGCCTCCACGGCCCGGTCGACGTCCTCGGTGGAGTGGGCCGCCGAGAGCTGGACCCGGATCCGGGCCTGGCCGTGCGGGACCACCGGGTAGGAGAAGCCGATCACGTAGATCCCCTGTTCGAGCAGGCGCTCGGCCATCGCGCCGGCCTCGGCCGCGTCGCCGATCATCACGGGGACGATGGGGTGGTGGCCCGGCAGGAGGTCGAAGCCCGCCTCGGTCATCCTGGTGCGGAACCGCTCGGTGTTGGCGCGCAGCCGCTCGCGGGCCTCGCTGGAGCCGCTGATCATGTCCAGGACGCGCAGCGAGGTGGCGGCGATCACCGGGGCGAGGGAGTTGGAGAACAGGTAGGGGCGGGAGCGCTGGCGCAGCAGCTCGCAGATCTCCTTGCGGGCCGCCGTGTAGCCGCCGCTCGCCCCGCCGAGGGCCTTGCCGAGCGTGCCGGTGATGATGTCGACCCGGTCGCGCACGCCGTACAGCTCGGGGGTGCCCGCGCCGCCCGCGCCGATGAAGCCGACCGCGTGCGAGTCGTCGACCATGACCATGGCGCCGTAGCGCTCGGCCAGGTCGCAGATCTCGTCCAGCGGGGCGAAGTAGCCGTCCATGGAGAACACGCCGTCGGTGACGATCAGCTTGCGCCGGGCGTCGGCGGCCTCCTTGAGCCGGGCCTCCAGCTCGGACATGTCGCGGTTGGCGTAGCGCAGGCGGCGGGCCTTGCACAGCCGGATGCCGTCGATGATGCTCGCGTGGTTGAGCGCGTCGGAGATCACCGCGTCGCGGTCGTCGAGCAGCGTCTCGAACACCCCGCCGTTGGCGTCGAAGCACGAGCTGTACAGGACGGAGTCCTCCTGGCCGAGGAACTCCGCGAGCCGCGCCTCCAGCTCCTTGTGCACCTCCTGGGTGCCGCAGATGAAGCGGACCGAGGCCATGCCGAAGCCCCAGCGGTCCAGCGCCTCCTTGGCGGCGGCCACCAGCTCGGGGTGGTCGGCCAGGCCCAGGTAGTTGTTGGCGCAGAAGTTCAGCACCTCGCGGGACCCGCCCGCGGCGGAGACGGCGATGCCGGCCCGCTGCGGGGTGGTGATGATCCGCTCCGGCTTGAGCAGTCCAGCCGAGGCGATCTCGTCGAGGGTGGCGCGCACGTCGCCGCGGATGTCGTCGAACATCAGGCCGTCCAATCCAGAATGATCTTGCCGGTCGTGCCGCTCGCGGCGGTGTCGAAGGCCGCGTCGAAGTCGCGGTAGGAGAAGCGGTCGGTGATGACGGGGGACAGGTCGAGCCCCTTCTCCAGGAGCACCGACATGGCGTACCACGTCTCGAACATCTCGCGCCCGTAGATGCCCTTGATCGTGATCATCGAGGTCACGACCGTCGCGAAGTCGACCGCGAACTCCTCGGCGGGCAGGCCCAGCATGGCGATCTTCCCGCCGTGGGTCATGTTCGCGATCATGTCGCGGAGCGCCTGCGGGTGCCCGGACATCTCCAGGCCCACGTCGAAGCCCTCGCGCATGCCGAGCCGCTCCATGCCGTCGGCGATGGACGTCTCGGCCACGTTCAGCGCGAGACCGACCCCGAGCTTGCCGGCGATGGCCAGGCGCTCGGGGCTGACGTCGGTGATGACCACGTTGCGCGCGCCGACGTGGGTGGCGACCGCCGCGGCCATCAGCCCGATCGGCCCGGCCCCGGTGATGAGGACGTCCTCGCCGACCATCGGGAACGACAGCGCGGTGTGCACGGCGTTGCCGAACGGGTCGAAGATCGCGGCCACGTCGGGGTCCACCGGGATCCGGTGCACCCACACGTTGGAGGCCGGCAGCGTCACGTACTCGGCGAAGGCGCCGTCACGGTTCACCCCGAGCCCGATCGTGTTGCGGCACAGATGCCGCCGCCCGGCCATGCAGTTGCGGCACTTGCCGCAGACGATGTGCCCCTCGCCGCTGACCAGGTCGCCGACCGCGATGTCCTCCACGCCGGGGGCCACCTCGACGACCTCGCCGCAGAACTCGTGCCCCACGACGAGCGGGAGCTTCAAGGTCTGCCGAGCCCAGGCGTCGAAGCTCCGGATGTGCAGGTCGGTGCCGCAGATCCCGGTGCGCAGCACCTTGATCAGCACCTCTCCGGGTCCCATGGCCGGCTCGGGTACGTCCGTCAGCCACAGACCGGGTTCGGCCCGCTCCTTGACCAGTGCCTTCATCGCGAATCCCCCCTCGGTACAGACCTTACGCACTGTGCCGGGTCGGCTCCGGAGGTGTCCATCGCGGTTTTCTTAACCCCGCCCACAGCTCGGCTTCACACTCGCTGCGGTCCTGCCCCGCAACCGCCCGCCCATGCCGGGGAGGCATGGGCGGGCGGTGCGGTCCCGGGTCAGGGGGTGCGGTCGCGCCGCTCCTGGATCCGGTCGCTCTGTCCCTGGAGGCCGGCGAGGTCGGCGAGGGGGTCGCCGGGGGCGGCCGCGGCGGGTCCGAGCTGACGGGGGCCGGCGGCCGTCTCGGCCTCGCCGGCCTCCGCCACCGCCTCGGCGGCGGCCTGCTGAGCCTGGGCGGCCTCCTTCGCGGCGGTGGAGCGGTCCTCGCCCGAGAGCTCACGGGTGGCCGGGGACTGGGGGAGGGACTCGGTGAAGGCCCGGGAGACACCCTGGAGGGCGGAGGTGACCTCGCTCGGGATGACCCAGAAGGTGTTGCCCTGACCCTTGGCGAGCTCGGGGAGCACCTGGAGGTACTGGTAGGCCAGGAGCTTGGGGTCGGGGTCGTTGCGGTGCACGGACTGGAAGACCTCGTCGATGGCCTGGGCCTGGCCCTGGGCCTTGAGGATGGCCGCGCTGCGCTCGCCCTCGGCGCGCAGGATGGCGCTCTGCTTGTCGCCCTCGGCGGTGAGGATCTGCGACTGGCGCTGGCCCTCGGCGTTGAGGATGGCGGCGCGCTTGTCCCGCTCGGCGCGCATCTGCTTCTCCATCGCGTCCTTGATGGTCTTCGGCGGGTCGATGGCCTTGATCTCGACCCGGTTGACCCGGATGCCCCACTTGCCGGTCGCCTCGTCGAGCACGCCCCGGAGCTGGCTGTTGATGGTGTCGCGCGAGGTGAGCGTCATCTCCAGGTCCATGGAGCCGATGACGTTGCGCAGCGTGGTGACCGTCAGCTGCTCGATCGCCTGGATGTAGTTGGCGATCTCGTAGGCCGCCGCGCGCGGGTCGGTGACCTGGAAGTAGAGCACGGTGTCGATCTCGACGACGAGGTTGTCCTCGGTGATGACCGGCTGCGGCCGGAAGGAGACGACCTGCTCGCGCAGGTCGATCATCGGGTAGACCCGGTCGATGTAGGGGATCACGAAGTTGAGGCCGGGCTTGAGCGTGCTGTGGTAGCGGCCGAGCCGCTCGACGTTCCTGGCTCTCGCCTGGGGCACGATCCGCACCGATTTCATGACCGTGAACACGGCGAACAGGACGATGAGCACCCCGACGATCAGCAACGGATCCATGGGTCACTACTCCCTGGGGTAGACGAGGGCGGTCGCGCCCTCGATCTCGATGACGTCGACGGTCGCCCCGGCCGGGATCACCAGCGTCTCGTCGTAGGCCCTGGCCGACCACTCCTCGCCGCCGATCTTCACCCGGCCCTCCCGCCCCGTCACCTCGCTGGTCACGTAGGCGGTCTTCCCGACGAGCGCCTGGACGCCGAAGCGCTGGCCGAGAGGGGGCTGCTTGAGGTGCCGCTTGGCGATGGGACGGACGACGACGACCCCCGCGGCGAGGGAGCCGACGAAGACGACGAGCTGGAGCGGGACCGGGAGGCCGATGAGAGCGCCGAGAGAGGCGATCAGGGCCGCGCCGCCGAGCAGGCCGAGTGCGGTGGTCAACGTGAAGATCTCGGCGACGCCGAGAATCACCGCGAGGATCAACCAGATGATCCAGTCATCCATGCTCCGCCCTCCTACCAGTGCAACGGGTCCGGCGTCCGGAAGGTTCCGATGTCTCCTGTTCCCACGGTATGTCGCCATCGACGCGGCTGTCAGGGGGGCGACGGACCGGCTCTCGCCGTACGGCGGAGCCGGGCACGCCGGTGCGACGCCTCGCCGCTCAGGAGCCGGGGATCCCCGGGAGGCGGCTGGTCAGGAGCCGGGGCGCAGAGCGCTTCCCTGCAGCCATTCGGGCCAGGAGAGCTGCCAGTAGCCCCAGCCGTTGTCCCACTCGAGCTCGCGGTCGGTGCCGCGGATGATCACGGGGTCGCCGCGCAGGGAGGTGGTGTAGAACCAGGCGGCCTGGTCGGGTCGGGCGTTGATGCAGCCGTGGCTGACGTTGACCCGGCCCTGGGCCCAGACGTTCCCCTTGGCGTGCACGTACTCGCCGCTGTTGGAGATGCGCACGGCATGACTGATCATGACGTCGTAGTAGCCGGGGTCGCCCTTGCTCCGGTTGGGGGAGACCATCCGGACCGGGTTGCTCTTGTCCATGGTCAGGTGCGCGCCGCTGGTCGTGGTGTATTCCACGGTGGTGGCCATGCCCGCGCTGATGGCCATGCGCTGGACGACGTCGCCGTCGCGCCGGACCACCATCTGGTGGGTCCGGGTGTCGATGGTGCTGATCTGCGCGCGTCCGACGGTGAAGCGGGTGACGTGGTCGGCGGTGCCGTACATCCCCTTGCCGGCGCGGACGCCGGTCAGGTGGGCGGTGAAGCCGACCTCCTGCCCGGCCGGCCAGTAGTGGCGGGGACGGTAGATCGCCCGGGTGTCCCCGGCCCAGCGCCAGGCGCCCTCGACCGGCGTGGCGGAGCGCACCGTCAGGGCCTTCTCGACGGCGGCCTTGTTCTGGATGGGCACGTCGAAGTCGACGATGATCGGCATGCCGACGCCCACGGTCTCGCCGGGTGAGGGGATGACGGACACGATGCGGAAGGTCTCTTCGGGGACGAGGGTGCGGAACCTGCCCGTGGCGCTCGAGGAGGTGCCGTCGGGGGCCGCCGCGATCGCGCTCACCGCGTAGTCCTGGCCGGGGGCCAGCGGCCGGTCGGAGCGCCAGACGGTCCGGGTGGCGTCGAAGCTGCCCGGCACCGGCACGCCGCCCGCGTAGACGACCACCCCGGTCAGCGTGCCCTCGCTGGCCTGGACGGTCAGGCCCCGGCCGGTCGGGGCGCGCTCCGAACCCGGGCTCGGATAGATCCGCACCGCGGGCGCGGCCGCCCTCCCTCCCTGTTCCCCGCCGCCGTCGGCGGTCGGGGAGCAGCCTGCCAGGGCGAGCAGGAGGAGAAGGATCGGGAGAGGGCCGGCGGCGCGCCGCATCGATTCCTGCCTTCGGGGAGTTCACGAACAGTCGGCGCCAAGGCTAGCGCTCCGTGAGCTCTTAAGCACGCCGAGTCACATCGTGGACTTACCTCGCAGGCTGGACGGTTCCCGACACCTCCCCCAGCGTGATCGCGCTCCCGTCCGGTCCCGGCGCGGTCGCGGTGATCGTGACGGTGTCGCCGTCCTCCAGGAAGGTCCGCACCGACCCGTCGGACAGCTTGATCGGTTCGCTCCCGTTCCAGGTCAGCTCGATGAACGAGCCCCGCTGACCCGCCTCGGAGCCGGAGACCGTGCCGCTGGCGTACAGGTCGCCGACCCTCAGGGAGGCGCCGTTGACGGTCATGTGGGCGAGCATCTGGTCGGGCGTCCAGTACATCTCCCGGTACGGCGGGCGCGAGACCACCTCGCCGTTCAACCTGACCTCCATGACCAGGTCGAGCCCCCACGGCTCGGCGCGGCGCAGGTAGTCCAGGGGCTCGGGGTCCTGCGCGCGCCCCGGGACGCGGGCGGAGGCGAGCGCCTCCAGCGGGGTGATCCACGGGGAGATCGAGGTCGCGAAGGATTTACCGAGAAAGGGCCCGAGCGGAACGTACTCCCACGCCTGGATGTCCCGCGCGCTCCAGTCGTTGACCAGCGTCACACCGAACACGTGGTCCTCGAACCGGCCCGGTCGCCCGCCCAGCGCGGTCGGCCCGCCCACGACGAAGCCCAGCTCCGCCTCGATGTCCAGCTTCGCGGAGGGCCCGAAGACCCCGGCGCCGCGCTGCCCGGACGGGCGGACGACCGGGGTGCCGGAGACCACGACGGTCCCGGACCTGCCGTGGTAGCCGACCGGGAGGTGCCGCCAGTTGGGCTTCAGCGGCTCCTCGTCGGGGCGGAACATCCGGCCGAGGTTGGAGGCGTGCTCCAGCGAGCAGTAGAAGTCGACGTAGTCGCCCACCTCGACGGGCAGGTGCAGCCTGACCTGGTCCAGCGGGATCAGGTGCGGCTCGACGGCGGCCCGGTCGGTGGCCAGCTTGTTGCGGATCAGCGCGCGGGTGTCGCGCCAGGCGGCGGAGCCCCGGGCCATGAAGGCGTTGAGCGAGCCGGTGGCGAACACCTCGTCGTGCAGCGCGCCGGCCAGGTCGAGCACGTGGTCGCCGTACCGGACGCCGACCCGGGGGGTCTCGCCGCCGACGCGGGAGAACACCCCGTAGGGCAGGTTGTCGAGACCCCAGGGGCTCGCGGTCATCAGTCGTCCTCCTCTGTCAGCCCGAGGGCGCGCAGGTCTTCTATCGGGGTGCCCGTGCTGCACGAGCCGTACGACACCAGCAGCTCCCTGGCCCGCCGCACGGTCTCGTCCGGTACGGCCCGCGCCAGCCGCACCAGCTCGCCCACGTCGGTCAGCTTCAACACCGGCACCGGGTCGCCTCCCCCCGCGGCCGCGCAGACCGCCAGGACCAGGTTGAGGAAGCCGTGCCGGTCGGCGCCGAGCGCCGGGTCGAAGTGCCGGACGGCGTGGTGCAGCCCGGCGGTGGCCTTGAAGGGGATGCCGTGCTCCGCGCAGTGGGAGATGAAGGCGCCCAGGTCGTGCGGGCTGGGGAAGGCCTCCGCGGAGAGCCCGCCGCACCGGATCTTCAGGCCGGCGCCGGCGGGGAGGCGGACCGGCAGCTGGGCCGCGGTGACCTCGACGAAGCGGCGCGCCTTCGTCTCGGGCAGTCCCAGGCCGGCGGGGAGCTCGACCCGCCCGGACGGGGTGGTGAACCGGGCGCCGGGGATCTCGACGAGCTCGACGTCCAGGCCGTCGAGCGGGGGCAGGTCCGGGGTGTCGAGGATCAGCCCGAGCCGGATCGGGAAGGACAGCCCGGCGCGGAGCGCGGGCAGGCGGCTCGCCGGGCACAGGAAGCGGTGGGTGAGCACCGGGTGGCCCGCCTCCAGGTCGCCGCGGTGCCGGGCCAGCGCCTCGTCCATCGGCAGGGCGGTGGGCGGGAACAGGCCCGCGTCGTCGACGAGATCGTGGAAGAGCCTCATCGTCGGCCTCGTCACCGCGCCCAGGTCCACGCGTAGGCGGGATCCTCCACCGACAGCGCGGCGGGGCCCAGGTCCAGCGGGCGGAAGGTGTCGACCATGACGGCCAGCTCGTTGGTGCGGGTGTGCCCCTGCCGCACCGCCTCGATGACCGCCTCGACCGCGCCGGGCTGCGGGCCGTGGGTGAACCCGGCCGGGTGCAGCGAGATCGAGCCGACGTCGATGCCGGAACCCTTGCGCGCGCTGTAGTCGCCGCCGGCGTAGAACATCAGCTCGTCGGAGTCGACGTTGTGGTGGTTGTACGGGATCGGCACGGCCTCCGGGTGGAAGTCCAGCGGCCGGGGGCAGAAGGAGCAGATCACGAAGTTCGGGCCCTCGAAGGTCTGGTGGACCGGGGGCGGGGCGTGGATGCCCTTCACGATGGGCTCGAAGTCGTTGATGTTGAACGCGTAGGGGTACAGGCAGCCGTCCCAGCCGACCACGTCGAAGGGGTGGTTGCGGTAGACCAGCCGGGTCAGGCCGCCGCGGGTGCGGACCAGCACCGGCACCTCCTCGCCCTCGACGACCAGCGTCTCCTGCGGGCTGCGCAGGTCGCGCTCGCAGTAGGGGGCGTGCTCCAGGAACTGGCCGTACTTCGACAGGTAGCGCTTGGGCGGGCGGATGTGCCCGGCGGCCTCGATGACGAAGGCCGTCACCCGGCCGTCGGGCACCCAGCGGTGGATCGTGCCGGTCGGGACGACGACGTAGTCGCCCTCGGCGGCTTCCATGGCGCCGTAGGTGGACTCGAAGACGACGCGGCCGCTCGCGATGTAGACGCACTCGTCGCCCATGGAGTTGCGGTAGAGCTCGCTGGGCGCCTCGGTCGCGACGTACGACATGCGGACGTCGGCGTTGCCCGCCAGCAGGCCGCGCCCGGTGACCAGGTCACCGCCCGAGGGGAGGTCCTGGGTGCGGAAGTGGCGGGGGGAGAGCGGCAGGTTGGGGGTCAGGACCGAGCCGGCGAAGGGTTCGACCGGCTCGGCCTTGATGATCGCGGTGGGCAGGTGGCGGTGGTAGAGGAGGGAGGAGTCGCTGGAGAAGCCCTCCTCGCCCATCAGCTCCTCGGCGTACAGCCCGCCGTCCGGTCGCCGGAACTGAACGTGTCGCTTGCGGGGTACGTCACCCACGACGCGGTAGTACGGCATCTGCTTCTCTCCCGCCCTGTTCACCTGAGGGTGTCCGTTTATCGGACAATAGCGTCCTCTATACGAACAACCATCCGTCACGTCGGGGGGAGATGTCAAACATCGAGCCGGATCCGCCGGTCCGCGGGGACGTCGCCGCCCGCCGGGACCGCCCCTTCCCCCGGAGCGCCCGCCGCCTCCCTCCCGTCACCAGCGGTCGTGCACCTGCGGCCGGATCAGCTCGTCGTAGATTTCCCGCACGGCGCGCAGCGACTCCTCCGGCAGGGGCGCCGCCGCGTCCGCCGCCGCGTTGGCGCGGGCCTGGGCGGCGTTGCGGGCGCCGGGGATGACCACCGACACGCCCGGCTGGTCGAGGATCCAGCGCAGCGCGAACTGCGCCATGGTCAGGCCCTCGGGCACCAGCGGGGCCAGGCGGCGCACCGCGGCCAGGCCGGTGGCGTAGTCGACGCCGGAGAAGGTCTCGCCCACGTCGAAGGCCTCGCCGTGCCGGTTGTAGGTGCGGTGGTCGTCCTCGGCGAAGACGGTGGACTCGTTGTACTTGCCCGACAGCAGGCCGCTGGCCAGCGGGACGCGGGCGATGACGCCCACCCCGGCCTCGGCCGCCGCCGGGAGCACCCTCTCCAGCGGCTTGAGCCGGAAGGCGTTGAGGATGATCTGCACGGTGGCCACGCCCGGCCGGGCGATGGCGGTCAGCGCCTCCTCGCAGGTCTCCACGCTCACCCCGTAGGCGGCCACGCGCCGCTCCTGGACGAGGGTGTCCAGGGCGTCGAAGACGGCGCCGGCGGAGTAGACCGGGGTGGGCGGGCAGTGCAGCTGCACCAGGTCGAGGGTGTCCACGCCGAGGTTGGCGCGGGACCGGTCGGTCCAGGCGCGGAAGTTGTCGAGGGTGTACGCCGACGGCTCCTGGGCCACCCGGCGGCCCATCTTCGTGGCCACGGTCAGGCCGGGCCTGTCCTTGGCGAACTGCCCGATGATCCGCTCGCTGCGGCCGTCGCCGTACACGTCGGCGGTGTCGATGAACGTCGTGCCCGCGTCCACGGCGGCGGCGAGGACGGACAGCGCCTCGTCCTCGCCGACCTCGCCCCAGTCGGCGCCCAGCTGCCAGGCGCCGAGTCCCACGACACCGATCTTCTTGCCCGTTTTGCCCAATGTGTGCTGTTTCACGAGCACGATCGTAACTCCGGCGCCCGCGCGGGACCGGAGGCGGGCCCGCCGCCCGCCTGCCCGCCCGGACCTGCGCGGACTCCTCCCGGCTTCTGCTCATCCGGGAGGGGTCCGTGCCGATGGGGGACCACGATACGCACCGGACCGGTCACGGAAAGAAGAAGGGGAGTCCATGGCGGTGTTCCTCGTCATCGCGTTCGCGATGTCGGCTGCCGTGGCGGGTGCGGTGACGGTCGTCCACCGGCTCCGGCGGTGGCAGTCCCCGCTCTCCGGCGTGAACACGTTCATGGGGGCGGGCACCGCCGTGCTGGCCCTGCTGAACACGGTCCAGCTCCTGCTGTCCGACCCGGTGACGGCCTGGCTGGTCGCGACCGCCGGCGGCCTGGCGTCGACCGCCGTCACGGCCTCGGTCTTCTGCCTGTCCCGCACCGTGGCGGACCGCGCCTGGCGGGTGACCCCCCGGGCCCTCGCGCTGCTGTCGATCGAACCCGCCGCGACGGCGGTCGCGATGCTGACCAACCCGTGGCACCACCACTTCTTCACCGGGTTCCACCCGGCAGGGCCGGAGGGAGGGCTCCTCCCCGTCCTGGGCTGGGCCTTCTGGCTGCACAGCGCCTACATCTACAGCCTTCTCACGGTCAGTTTCGTCCTGGTGGTGCGCGCCCGGCGGCAGGCGCCCCCGGACCGGCGGGAGATCCACGACTGGACGATCGCGGCCTTCGCCCCGCCGATCGCGGCCAACATCGCGGCCCTGGCCCTGCCCGACCCCACTGTGGACCTGACCTCGGTCGGGCTCGCCGTCACCATGGTCATCGCCTACGGGGCGCTGACCCGCTCGCTGCCGCAGCAGCAGATCCAGGTGGCGCTTGAGCAGGTGTTCGACACGATCAGCGACGCGGTCGGCGTGGTCGACCGGTCCGGCCGGATCCTCAACGTCAACGCCTCCGCCCGCACCCTGCTGCGCAGGGCGGGGCTGCCCGACCAGGTCCAGGGGATGTCGCTGGCCGAGATCCCGGGCTTCGGCTTCTTCCTGGCGGAGGACGCCGGCACCGAGCAGGAGGTGACCGACGTGATGGGCCGGGGCGTCGACCTGCACGTGCGCACCAACGTCCTCCGTGACCGTCGGGACGAGTGCATCGGCTGGGTGCTCGTGGCCCGCGACGTCACCGAGGCCAGGCGGCGGCGGGACGAGGCGGAGGAGGCCAACGTACGGCTCCGCGAGCAGCTGGAGACGATCGAGGCGCTCCGCGCGGGCCTGGCCGAGCAGGCCGTACGGGACCCGCTGACCGGGCTGTACAACCGCCGGCGCCTCATGGAGGTGCTGACCGAGGAGACCCGGCGGGCCACGGAGGCGTACACGCCGCTCAGCCTCGCGCTCATCGACGTCGACCACTTCAAGCAGATCAACGACACCTACGGGCACGGCGACGGCGACACCGTCCTGGTCCAGATCGCGAGGATGCTGGTCGGCGAGGTCCGTCACGACGACGTGGTGGCCCGCTACGGCGGGGAGGAGTTCGTGCTCGTCCTGCCCGGCGCCACGGCGGAGGCCGCCTGGGAACGGGTCGACGCGCTGCGCGAACGCATCAAGGAGACCCCGGTCAGCGTCGAGGGCGGTCTGCTGTCGGTGACGTTCAGCGCCGGTGTGGCCACCCTCTCCCTGGAGGCGTGGAGCCCCGCCGACCTGCTGCGGATCGCCGACGAGGCGCTGTACGAGGCCAAGCGGCTGGGCCGGGACCGCGTCGAACGGGGCGTGCCCCGGCCGCCGGGAGCCGCCGGAGCCGGATCCGGGGCGGCGGCCTGACCCGCTCCGATCCGACCTGACCCGGCCTGACCTGACCCGGCCCGGCCCGCTCCGGGGATCGCCTACGTCTCCTCCGGAGAGGCGGCCGGCAGGCGGACCGTGAAGACGGTGCCGCCCCCCTCCCGGGGCTGGGCCGTGACGGTGCCGCCGTGCGCCTCGACGATCGCACGGGTGATCGCCAGGCCGAGCCCGGTGCCCTTGACCCCGGACGCCAGGGCGGTGGAGGCGCGGAAGAAGCGGTCGAACAACTGCGGATACTGCTCGGCGGGGACGCCGATGCCGGTGTCCGCGACGGTGACGACCGCCTCGTCGTCGCACCCGACGGTCAGGAAGACGGTGCCTCCGGGGGGCGTGTATCTGATCGCGTTGGACAGCAGGTTGTCGAGCACCTGGCGCAGCCGTACCGGATCGGCGCGCAGGGTCACCCCGGCGACCAGGTCGGTGTCGAGGACGAGGTTTTTGGCCTCGGCCGAGGGCCGGTGGTCGTCGGCGGCCTGGCAGGCCAGCTCGCTCAGGGACATCGGCCGGGAGTCGAGGTTGATGTGTCCGGCGTCGAAACGCGCGAGGTCCAGCAGGTCGTCGACGAGGCGCTGCAGGTGGGCGCTCTTGCGGTCGATGACGTCGACGAACATGCGGTGCTCGTCCGGGAGGCCGGGCTCGTCCAAGAGCATCTCGGCGTAACCGCGGATGGCGCCGATGGGGCTGCGCAGCTCGTGGCTGACCATGGCGACGAGCTCGTCCTTCATCCGGTCGAGTTCCCGCAGCCGGCGCACCTGCTCCTGCTCCTGGGCGAGCAGGCGCTCGCGCTCTTCGAGGAGCTGGTGGCGCTCGGTGACGTTGGTGCTGATGCCGTCGATGAACAGCCGCTCGTCCTCACGGCGGGGCATCGCCCTCGTCCAGATCCAGCGCACGATCCCGTCGGCGCCGGTGATGCGGAACTCGACCTCCGCCGGTTCCCCGGCCGCGAGCGTGGCCCGGTAGGTCTCGAAGGCCGGGATGTCGTCGGGGTGGATGTGCTCGCCGATGAGCTGGAGTATGTCGGCGCCGCGGGGGATCGCCCCGCCGAACACCCCGGTGCTGTCCGGGCTGGTGTAGACCGGCAGGATCCGGTGCTCGGCGGTCACCTCGATGGTCCAGACGAAGTCGCTGAGCTGGCCGATGACCCGGTCGAGATGGCGGCGGCTGGCGGTCAGGGCCAGGGTGAGCTCCTCGGCGCGGCGGCGTTCCTTGTAACGCCCGAGATGCGCGGAGATGCCGTCGAGCGTGGCCACGAGGTCCTCGTCGGGCTCCTCGACCGTCTCCGCGAAGAAGGTCAGCACTCCCACGACCTGGCGGCCGCTGTGCACGGGCAGCCCGATGGCCGTGTGCAGACCGGCCTGGAGGGCGGAGTGCCTGCGGGTGAAGTTCTTGGGGTCGGTCGGCAGGTCACGGATCCAGGCGTCGCGGCCGGTGACCCAGACCAGCCCGGGAAGACCCTGTCCCGGCGGCAGCGACACCGGCTGATCGCCGGTGAAGCCCGACAGGTCCAGGCCGGGCCTCGTCCAGGAGCAGACACGGGTGATGCCGGTCTCGTCGGGCTCGACCCGCCAGTATTCGCCGCACGCCCAGCCGAGCGCCCCGGTGACCGCGGTGACCGTGCCGACGGCGGCCTGGGCGGTGGAGGCGGCGTCGGCCAGGACCCGGGCCACGGCGTGCTGGGCCTCGCGCAGCGTCTCCGCCCGGCGCCGCATGCTGATGTCGTTCAGGAACGCGTGGAAGACCGACTCGCCGTGCTCGGTGTTGACCTGCAGGACCATCTCGATGGGGAACTCCCGGCCCTTCCGGTCGACGGCGGTCAGCTCCAGCCGCTGGCCCGCGAGGATCGACCTGCCGCTCTCCCGCACCCGGCGCAGGCCCTCGTAGTGCGCCTGCCGGAGCGACGGGGGAATGATCAGATCGGCCACGTCCTGCCCGACGGCCTCCTCCGACGACCAGCCGAACAACCGCTCGGCGGCGGCGTTCCACGCCGTCACCGTGCCGGTGGCGTCGATCGAGACGAAGGCGTAGGGGGTGCGTTCGAGGATCATCTGCAGCCGCGCCCCGGCCAGCAGGGCCTCCGCGTGTGCCAGCCAGAGGGTGGCCTGTGACTCCGCCGCCGCGGCGAAGCCCTCGGCGGTCTCGGTCCGCTCCCGGTCCCACCCGCCGGGTGCGCCGGCCGCTGTGTCGATCACGGACATGGCGCCCAGCATCTCGCCGTCGGCCGTACGGAGCGGGAAGGCGGCGTAGGCCGTCACCTCCGCTTCCCGGTCCACCGCCTGGGCGGCGGGATCGCCCTTCCAGCGCCGGTCGCCGCGCGCATCGGCGATGATCAGCGGGACGCCTGTGGTGACGAGGTGCTGACAGAGGGGGGACGGCGGGAAGTCCTGCCGCCGGAGAACCGGCCGTCCGGCGCGCCCCGCCGCGCTGATCAGCAGCCAGTGGTCGTGGTCGATCAGGGAGACCGACACGACGGCAGCGTCCAGCAGCCGGGCCGCGAGCCGGACCAGCCGGTCCAGCGAGGGCGTCTCGGGAGCGCCCAGCAGGCCGGTGGCGTGCAACGTCCCCAGCCATTGCGAGCCACGCACGGAATTCACCGCCGTCACGGCCCCAGCTCCCCCCTGATCTCCCCCTGATCTCCCCCGTGAGACCGGCCGCCCTGTCGGTCTGCCCACCAGGGGATCGAGCAATCCATTCCGGGCGGATGAGCCGGTGCGCCCGGCGTCCCGGCCGGCGGAGGTCAGCGGAGGTCAGCGGAGGGCGGAGAGGAAACCGGTCAGGGCGGCGGTGACCTCGGCCGGGCGCTCCAGGGGCGGCAGGTGGCCGGTCTCCGGCAGGTCGATCCGGCGGGCCCCCGGGATGCCCGCCGACAGCAGGTCCGACACCTCCTGGATGCCCGGCACGTCGGCCAGCCCGTTGATCACCAGCGTCGGCTGCCGGACCTCGCCCAGGCGGTCCCCGGCGGGCGGGTCGAGATGCCGCTCGGCGGAGGCCGGGCCGCTCCAGAGCCGGGCGAAGACGCCCCGGCACATCTCCACCGCCGCCTCCCACACCTCGGGTGCGAGATCCTCCCGCCCCCGGTCGGGACCGGCGACCTGCCAGAGCACCTGGGCCCTGGCCATCGCCTCCACGTCGGCGGGATCGACCGGGCCGCTCCGGGCGCGGTAGGCGCCCAGCCGGTCGGCCGGGACGGAGCCGTGCACCCGCTCGCGGGCCTGCGCGACCATCTCCGGCGGCCACTCGTGGCCGCCCAGTCCGGAGCAGATCGGCACCAGACCGGTCACCCGCTCCGGGGCGGTCAGGGCGGCCTCCACGGCGTACGACCCGCCCATCGAGCAGCCCACCAGCACGGCCCGCGCCACCTCCAGCGCGTCGAGCAGCGCCAGCAGGTCCTCGTGGTGGGCGAACTCGCCCTCGGCGTCGCCGGACTCGCCGTACCCGCGCCAGTCGTAGCGGATCACCCGGTGGTTCGCGGACAGCGCCCGGAACTGGTGCTCCCACATCCGCCGGTCGGCGATCCCCGCGTGCACGAACACCACGGCGGGCGTCTCGGCGGATCCCCGCCCGGCCTCGTCGTACGCCAGCCGTGCCCCGTTGCAGTCGATCATGGTCATGTTCGCAACCTACGCCGGGGCGTCCCCGCCGGGAGTGAACGTTCGCTCCCGGCGGGAAAACCTGTTGTGCCCCGGATGCGGCGTTTCCTGGCCTGAGCCGCATGTCCACGATGTGCCACGCGCCTCATTTCTTCTCGATCCGCCTCCGTCGCGGCCCGGTCCTGGGCCGGTAGAGAGGGAATCGGCGGAGCGAATCCGCCCCGTCCGGGAACCCGCCCCACGGGAACCCGTGCCCATCGGGGAATCCACCCCTTCTCCACACGTGCCCCGGGCCTTCCGAGACCACTTCCTCTCGGACCCGAAAGGGCGACACCCATGGCGCAGTCCTTCGCTCATGGCAACTACTCCCACACGCAGAAGCGCACCCAGAAGGCCCGTGCCGGCTCCGGCCGGACCGATCGTGACCGGACCCGGCGCGTCCTGTCGCAGAACTTCCTCGTCGACCCGGACGCCGTCGCCCGGCTCGTCAAGGCCGCCGGCCCGCATGACCTGGTCCTGGAACCGGGTGCCGGAGAGGGCGTCCTGACCCGGGCGCTCGCCGAGATCTGCGGGCAGGTCGTCGGTTACGAGGTCGATCCGCTGCTGGCCGGGAAACTGGCCTCCCGCACCCGGACCGACCCTCGCATCCGCGTCGTCCGGGGCGACTTCCTGGCCGCCCGCGCGCCGCGCGAGCCGTTCGCGGTCGCCGGGAACATCCCGTACGGGATCACCTCGAAGATCGTCGACTGGTGCCTGCGGGCGCCGTCCCTCACCTCGGCCACGCTGCTCACCCAGCTGGAATACGCCCGCAAGCGCACCGGCGACTTCGGCCGCTGGAGCATGCTGACCGTGCAGACGTGGCCCTGGTACGGCTGGCGGCTGCTGGACCGCATCGACGCCGAGGCGTTCCGGCCCGTGCCCGCGGTCGACTCCGCCATCCTGCGGATCGACCGCCTCCCGCACGGGCCCGACCTGCCCGGCTACGAGGAGTTCGTGGCCCACGGCTTCACCGGCCTGGGCGGCTCGCTGCACGCGACCCTGCTGCCGCGCTATCCGCAGGCGCGTGTCGACGCCGCCTTCGCCGAGGCGGGGGTCGATGCCGGGACGGTCGTCGCGTACGTCCACCCCGACCGGTGGCGGATCATCTTCGACCACCTCCACCCCGCCGGCTGACCACTCGGCGGGGGACCGCCCCCCCCGCGGTCCCCCGCCGAGTGGGCTACGGAGAGGGAGTGGTCCAGAGAGCGGAGACGGGAAGGCAGGCGAGGCCGTCCCCGAAGCTCAGCGATTGTGACCCGCAGTACAGGACGAACCCCGCGAGGAACCGTGGGCCGAGCCGCTCCTGGAGTAGGCGCAATCCCTTGAAATCCGCCGACCGTACGGTCTCCGCTGCTTTCACCTCGATGCCGACGACCCGGCCGGCGTTGTCCTCGATGACGCCGTCGACTTCGTTCTGGTCACGGTCGCGGTAGTGGTGGATTCTCGCGTCCGTATCGGACCAGGACAGCTGCCGGGCGATCTCGGCCAGGACGAAGTTCTCCATCAGCCCTCCGACGGAGAGATCCGTCAACGGCCCCATGAGGTATGCGGCGAGTCCTGCGTCCACGAAGGTCACCTTCGGAGTCGCCACTGCGCGGGTTGTGGTGTTGGCCGACCACGCGGGGATGAGACGGATCAGGTAGACGGTCTCCAGGATTTCCACATATCTCTGGACGGTCGGACGGGAGACGCCAAGCTCACTGGCGAGTCTGTTGACGTTCAACAGTCCTCCGGTCTGTGCGGCGAGCAGGGAGATCAGACGCCGCATGTCTCCTGCCTTCTGGATGTCCGCCACCTGCTTGACGTCACGTGAGATCAGATCATCGACGTAGCTCTGGAAGAACCGCTGACGCCGCCGGGATGTCTCTCGCTTGACCGCTTCGGGAAAGCCCCCGCGGATCGCGCGCTCGAGGTAGTCCTTCCGGCGTAGATCTCGCGGTCCGGTTTGGAGAGCGGCACCGTACGTGAACACCGCGTCGATGAAACCATCCGGCTCGTCGTCGATCTCCCCTTGAGAGAGCGGCCAGAGTTCGATCGTCTCGGATCTTCCTGGGAGGCTGTCCGGAAGACTGCTCAAGCTGAGTAGTCGTGCTGATCCCGTCAGAAGGAACCGCCCTGGGCGAGGTTCTCGATCTACCAGGTATTTGATGGCGAGCCAGAGGTCTGGAACCCGCTGAACCTCATCGATGAGCATCAACCCGTCGTGGTCGATGAACCGGATCGGATCCTCCTCTGCGGCACTGCGCGTCAGTGGGTGGTCCAGGAACCGCGAGATACCGTCGGCATGCTCATGCACGACGCGCTCTGCGAGGGTGCTCTTCCCTACCTGACGGGCGCCGTTGATGACGACGACACGGGTATCGAGGAGTGCCTCTGAGACGAGGTCGAAGGCCCGGCGAGGACGATAGTCGACGGCTTTCCGCATCGTCTCATCCTACTGATATGTGCAATCTGCCGAAGATTTATGTGCAATCTGCCGGACGATGAGTTGCAATCTGCCGAAGATCAATATGCAATCTGCCGAGGTGGATGAGTGCCCTGTCGACGTGCCCGGCCGCTCTTTCAAGATCGCCTAGTGGTCGCCGTGCTATGTGGTAGCCCAGTCGTGCCCAGGCTTGGCGCCTGATTCCTTGATACTTTGACTTAAAGAATCTTGGTGTGGAGATATCTTCGGAGGTTGCGATGTTGCACCACGTCCAACTGTCCTGTCCGGCCGGGAGTGAGGCCGCACTCCGAGAGTTCTATGCGGGTGTGCTCGGCCTGGCCGAGATCCCCAAGCCCCCGGTGCTCGCCGCGCGGGGCGGGTGCTGGTTCCGGGGGTACGGCGTCGAGCTGCATCTCGGAGTCGAGGCCGACTTCCGTCCCGCCCGCAAGGCCCACCCCGCCCTCCTGGTCCAGGATCTCGACGCCTGGGCCCGCCGCCTCTCCGAGGCCGGATATCCCGTCACCTACGACGATGACTTCCCCGGCATGCGCCGCTTCCACAGCGAGGACTGCCACGGCAACCGCCTGGAGTTCCTCGAGCCGCTCCCCGCGGAGGTCGTAGGTCAGTCGGAGAGACCCGAGCAGGCGAACAGGTTCTCCTCGATCGGCGCAAGCGCCTGCGGGGGCGGCTGTCCCAGACCGTCGTCGAGGTCCTCCTTTCTGTGCGGGGCGTCGGAGGATTCCGCGAGTCGGCCTTCGAACACGATCCGTGAACAATCGCGCCTGCTGCCCGGGGAAGTCAGGAGATCGGACGGAGGACTTCTGGTCGTGGCAGGCGTCAGGATGAGCGGGCGGGGTCGGGGAGGACGCGTTCGACCACGTCGGTGACCAGGGCGTGGATCTGCTCTTCGGGGAAGACGTCGGGCAGCGTGAGCCGCTCCACGATCAGCCAGTTCAGCGCCAGGTAGAGCAGGACCACGGTGGTCGCGTCGCCGGGCAGGCCCGACTTCAGGTGGTAGTCGATGTTGGCGTCGACGTCGGCGCGGATGCGCTCGGTGAGCAGGCGGCGCAACTCCGGGCGGCGGGTGGCCTCCAGTCGCAGCTCCAGCAGGGCCAGGTATCCGGAGCGGAAGTGGCTGACGCGGTCCACCAGCTCGTGCATCAGCTCGGTGACCTTGGCGCGGTCGCGGGGGCCTTCCAGTCCGGCGGCCATCACGCCGGGGTCGGGCACCACCCGCTCGTAGAAGCGGTGGCCGACCTGGGTGAGCAGGTCGTCGCGGTTGCTGAAGTAGTTGGAGGCGGTGCCGTTGGGCACCTGGGCCTCGACGTCGACGGCGCGGAAGGTCAGTCCGCGTGCCCCTTCGCGGGCGAGGACCTCGATGGCCGCGTCGAGGAGCGCCGCCCGTCGTGCCGGATTCTGCCGCATCGCAATCTCTCCTGAGTCGGTGTTGACACCACTCTAAGCGTAGTACTACGTTTTAACCACTCCAACCGGAGTACTACAAATAGAGTGCCAGAGAGGGCAACGATGCGAGACCAGCTCAACGTCCAGATCACCTTCGCGCTGCCGCCCGTCACGTCGCGGGCCGCGGCGCCGCACTCCCGCCCCTTCCCCCAGGCCAAGCCGGCGCCCCGGCGGCAGGCCCCGCGGCCGCGCTCCGTCCCGCGGCCCAGGCCCCTGCCGAAGCCCGGCGGCAACCGGTGACCCGCGGTGAAAGGGCTACGGGGCTCGGCGCGTGTCCTCCTCCCCGGCCGTCACGGCGGGGGAGGAGGGCAGGCCGACGACGACGCGCAGGCCCCCCTCGGGGCGCGCGGCGGCGGTGACCGTGCCGCCGTGGGCGTCCACGATGGCGCGGACGATCGACAACCCGAGACCCGATCCGCGGGCCGAGCGCACCCGGTCGCCCTGCAGCCGCCTGAAGGGCTCGAAGAGATCGTCCACCTCGTACGGCGGGACGGGCGCCCCGGTGTTCTCCACCACCAGGCCGTCCTCCCCGCAGGAGATCCACACCTGCCCGTCCCGCACGTTGTACTTGATCGCGTTCTCCACCAGGTTGAAGACGGCGCGTTCCAGGAAGAGGGGGTCGCCCTCGACCGTCACCGGGCTCAGGTCCCGGTGGACGGTGACGGGCCGTCTCCGGGAGCTCGGAGCGTGCAGGTCGAGCTGGTCGAGGGCGGCGCGCACGACCTGGTCGAGGCCGAGGGACTTGCGCGCGGTCAGTTCCTGCTCCGACTGGGCCAGCAGGAGCAGCCCCTCGATGAGCCGCTCGTAGCGGGCGTTGGTGGCCAGCAGCGCGCGGGCCAGCGCCTTGAGGTCGGGCGAGGCGTCGGGTTCCTCCAGCGACACCTCCAGGACCGTACGGTTGATCGCCAGGGGGGTGCGCAGCTCGTGGGAGGCGTTGGCGATGAACCGCCGCTGGCCGTCGAAGACCCGGTGCAGGCGGTCGAGCATCGCGTCGAACGTGTCGGCCAGCCGCTTGACCTCGTCGTGCGGGCCGCGTAGCGCGATCCGCTCGTGCAGTGTGCTCTCCGAGAGCCGCTGCGCGGTCTCGGTCACCCGGTCCAGCGGGCGCAGCGCCCGGTCGGCCACCAGGTAGCCGAGGACCAGCGCGACGATCCCGATCAGGATCATGATGACCAGCGAGGAGCGCAGCAGCTCGTCGAGCACGCCGCCGGCCCGCTGCTGGACGTCCCCCACCACTCGGTGGAAGAGCACGTCACTCGGGGCCGGTTCCGTGGGCAGGGGCTCCGCGGTCGGAGCGGCCGGACCCCGGTCGATGATTTTCAGGGAGAACTTCTGGTCCAGAGCCCTGGCGGTCAGCAGGTAGGTCGACCAGAGCAGCAGCGACCCGGCCAGGAAGAACAGCCCGCCGTACAGGAGCGTGAGCCGCATCCGCAGGCCCAGCCGGTGCCACGGGCGGACGCGCGGCAGGGGCCGTGGGAGGGGCCGGGGGAGGACGCGGCGCGCGGCCCTCACAGCCGGTACCCCCGGCCGGGCACGTTCTCGATCATGGAGGGGGCGCCGAGCTTCCTGCGCAGCGAGGTGAGCGTGACGCGCAGCACCCCGCTGCCCGCGTCGGCGTACTCGTCCCAGACGCTCTTGCGCAGCTCAGTCGAGGTGACCAGGCGCCCGCAGGCGCGCATCAGCTCGTGCAGCACGTCGAACTCCTTGCGGTTCAGCGTGATGTCCCGCCCGTCGCGGGTGACCGTACGGCGCGCGGGATCGAGCCTCACCCCGGCCCGCTCCAGCGTGGACGGCGCCGCCCGCGACGCGCGGCGGGAGAGCGCCCGGACCCGGGCCACCAGCTCGGCGAACGTGAACGGCTTGACCAGGTAGTCGTCCGCGCCGAGGGAGAGGCCGTCGACCCGGTCGCGGACCTGCCCGGCCGCCGTCAGCATGAGGACCCGCCCGCCCGCGCTCCCGGCCCTCAGCTCGCGGCAGACGTCGTCGCCGTGCACCTCGGGCAGGTCCCGGTCCAGGACGACGACGTCGTAGGGCGTGTAGGCCGCCATCTCCAGCGCCTCCCGCCCGTCGTAGGCCACGTCGACGGCGATCGCGTGCAGCCGCAGGCCGCGCGCGATGGCGTCGGCCAGTTCCTCCTCGTCCTCCACGACGAGCACCCTCATCCCGCGCCCCCTTCCTCCGCCCCCCGAGAGTGACGGATCAGGTGTTAACCGCAGATA
Organism: Planobispora longispora; assembly: GCF_016863135.1. Taxonomy (GTDB): domain Bacteria; phylum Actinomycetota; class Actinomycetes; order Streptosporangiales; family Streptosporangiaceae; genus Planobispora; species Planobispora longispora. Next base: position 141,024 of record NZ_BOOH01000039.1, on the reverse strand, counting down.
AGGCACTGGCTTATCCGCGTTTAGCACCGGAGTCGCTGAAGTGAGTTCGCGCCGGGGGCGAACGACCCGCGGCGTCAAGGAGCGACAGTCATGAAAGTTCGGCTACTGATGGCCGCCGTCCCTCTGGCCCTCGCGCTGCCCCTGGCCGGGTGCGGGGCCCCGGCCGAGAGCAGCGGGGTGGCCAGCGCGGACGGCGGCACGGCCACGTCCGCGGCGTCACCGTCGGCCTCGGCCTCGGCCTCCGCCTCCACCGACCCGAGGGAGGCGGCGCTGAAGTTCGCCCAGTGCATGCGCGAGCACGGCGTCGACATGGAGGACCCCGGCGCCGACGGCGCGATCAGGATCAAGGCGAAGGGGAAGGGCGAGAAGATCCAGGAGGCCCAGGAGGCGTGCAAGCACTTCATGGACGCCGCGGTCGGCGACCGGGCGGGGAAGCCCGACCAGAAGACGCTGGACCAGGGGATCAAGTTCGCCCAGTGCATGCGCGAGCACGGCATCCCCATGAAGGATCCCGGCGCCGACGGCAAGATGATGATCCAGATCCCGCAGGGGACGTCGGAGGAGAAGGTCGAGGAAGCCCAGGAGGCGTGCAAGGAGTTCCAGCCCGGCGGTGGCCCGTCATGAGGAAGGGGCTCACCCTCGCCGGCGGGGGCCTGCTCGCGGTGGCCGCCGCCTGGGCGGTGATCACCGTCCTCGGGGACGGCGGCACCGACGCGGCGACGCCCGCCACGACGCCCGTCCCGGCCACGGCGCCGATCACCCGGCAGGACCTGGTGGACACCAAGAGCGTCGACGGCGTGCTCACCTACTCCGACGAGCGCCGCCTGAGCACCGGCGCCTCCGGCACGGTGACCTGGGTGGCGGAGGAGGGCGCGGTGATCCGTCGCGGCCGCCCGCTGCTCAAGGCCGACCGCGAGCCGGTCGTGCTCATGTACGGCAAGCTCCCGCTCTACCGGGAGCTGCGGCAGGGCGTCTCGGACGGGCCGGACGTGGAGCAGCTGGAGCGCAACCTCAAGGCGCTCGGGTACGGCGACGACCTGACCGTGGACGACCACTTCAGCTACGCCACCCGCCTGGCCGTCGAGGAATGGCAGGACGACCGGGGGCTGCCGGAGACCGGCCGGGTGGACGCCTCCCAGGTGGTGTTCCTGCCCTCGGCGGTCCGCGTCACCGACGCCAAGGTCGCGGTCGGCGACCGGATCGGCCCCGGACGGGAGACCTTCACGGTCAGCGGCGTCCGCCGGCTGGTGCACGTGGATCTCGACACCGCCGACCAGTCCCTGGCCCGCAAGGGCGCCGAGGTGACGGTCGAGCTGCCCGGCGGCGAGCGCGTCACGGGGAAGATCATCTCGGTGGGCGCGGTGGCCGAGCGCGGCTCCTCCGGCCAGGGAGAGGACGGCACCACCACCATCGACGTCGACATCGCGCTGGACAAGACGCCCAAGACCAAGCTGGACCAGGCTCCCGTCGAGGTGGAGATGGAGAGCGAGCGGCACGAGAACGTGCTGGCCGTACCCGTGGAGGCGCTGCTGGCGCTGCGCGAGGGCGGGTTCGGCGTCGAGGTGGTCGAGGGCGGCTCGACCCGCGTCGTGGCGGTGGAGACCGGCGCGTTCGGCGGCGGCATGGTGGAGGTCAGCGGCACCGGGCTGGCGGAGGGCATGGAGGTCGGGGTGCCCGCGACATGAGCGTCCCTCACACCGGGGGCGGGGACGCCCGTGACCCGGGTGCGCCGCACGTCGTGGACCTCCGCGACGTCACGAAGGTCTACCCCGGCGGCGTGCACGCGCTGCGCGGGGTGGACCTGACGGTGGCCGGCGGCGAGCTGCTGGCCATCGTCGGCCCGTCCGGCTCCGGCAAGTCCACCATGCTCCACGTCATCGGGACCCTGGACCGGCCCACCGGCGGCACCGTGCGCATCGGCGGGTACGACATCGCCGACCTGTCCGACCGCGAGCTGTCGGCCCTGCGCGGGCGCACTCTCGGATTCGTCTTCCAGCAGTTCCACCTGGACCCCGGCCTGAACGCCCTGGACAACGTGGCCGACGGCCTGCTCTACACCGGTGTCGCCCGGCGGGAGCGGAGAGAGCGGGCCGCCGCGGCACTGGAGCGGGTGGGGCTCGGCCACCGGCTGGGACACCGGCCGAACCAGCTGTCGGGCGGGGAGCAGCAGCGCGTCGCGGTGGCCCGCGCGGTGGCCGGCGACCCGCCCCTGCTCCTGGCCGACGAGCCCACCGGGAACCTGGACTCCGCCGCCGGGACCGAGGTGCTGGGGGTGCTCCGCGACCTGCACGCCGCGGGCACGACGATCGCGATCATCACTCACGACATGGAGATCGCCGAATGGTGCCCGCGCCGGGTGCGCGTCCGCGACGGCCGGATCGTCGGCGACCACGGCGACGGCACCGACCGGCCCGCGGAGACCATGAAGGAGGTCCGGACATGACGGCAGGTCACAAGGGAGGTCCGGAGACGACGCGCGGACGGCGGCGGGGATCGGGCCGGCGACCGGATCCCACCCGGAGACCGGCCCCGGCCCGGAGGCCGGCCCCCGCCCGGCTCAGCCCCTCCGACGTGCTGCGCGCGGGCGCGTCCGGGCTGCGGGCCCGCCCGACCCGGGTGATCCTGTCGGCGCTGGGGATCGCGATCGGGATCGCCACCATGATCGCGGTGATCGGCATCTCGTCCTCCTCGCGCGAGCAGCTCCTGCGCCAGCTCGACAGGCTCGGCACCAACCTGCTCACGGTGTCCCCGGGGCAGACCGTGTTCGGCGAGGAGGCCCGGCTGCCCACCACCGCGCTGGACATGGTCGAACGCATCGGTCCCGTCCGCACGGCCTCCGCCACCGGCGACGTCGACACCAGCGTCCGGCGCACCGACCGCATCCCCGAGGCCGTGACCGGCGGCATCTCCGTCCAGGCCGCGACCGGCGGGTTGCTGACCACGCTGGAGGGCGGCGTGGCGAAGGGGACCTGGCTGAACGCCGCGACCGAACGGCAGCCCGCCGTCGTCCTCGGCTCCAAGGCCGCCGAACGGCTCGGCGTCACCAGGACCGGCGTCCGGGTGTGGATGGGCGACCGGTGGTTCACCGTCATCGGCATCCTGGAGCCGATGCCGCTGGCCCCGGAGATCGAACGCTCGGCCCTCGTCGGGTTCCCGGTCGCCGAGAGGCTCCTGGGATTCGACGGGCACCCGACGACGATCTACGAGCGTTCGGCGGAGGAGGCGGTGGAGGCCGTACGGGCGGTGCTGCCCCGCACGGTCAACCCGGAGAACCCGAATGAGGTCGAGGTCAGCAGGCCCTCCGACGCGCTGGCCGCCAGGGCCGCGGCGGCGGGCGCCTTCACCAACCTGCTGCTCGGGCTCGGCGCGGTCGCGCTGCTGGTCGGCGGGGTGGGCGTGGCGAACACCATGGTGATCTCGGTGCTGGAGCGCCGCCGGGAGATCGGCCTGCGCCGCTCGCTCGGCGCGACCCGGGGCCAGGTCCGCGTCCAGTTCCTGGCGGAGTCGCTGCTGCTGTCGGCCCTGGGCGGCGTCGCCGGGACGGCCCTGGGCGCCCTCGCCACCGCCGGCTACGCCGTGTCCCGCGACTGGCCTCCCGTCGTGCCGCCGTGGGCGGTCGGCGGCGCGGTCGGCGCCACCCTGCTCATCGGCACCGTCGCCGGGATCTACCCCGCCATGCGCGCCGCCCGCATGTCCCCGACCGCGGCCCTGTCCACGAGCTGAACCGCCGCGGCGCGCGAGGGCGCGGCGCGGCGACCGGGCCGGAGGGAGGGGCGGGCCGGGGAGCGGGTCAGGCCAGGGAGCGGGAGAGGGACTCGGCGGCGGTGGCGACGCGGGGGCCGATGACGGCGGGATCGAGGGAGGTGAAGGAGACGACGCCGACGGAGGCCTCCAGCCAGGGGAGGCCGGGGACGGGGGCGGCGACGCCGTGGGCGCCCTCCTGGAGCTGGCCCTCGGTGGCGACGTAACCGGTCCGGCCCCCGCGCAGGGCGAGGATGGCCAGGCCCGCCGCGCCCCGGGACAGGGGATGGCGGGAACCCTCGCGGTAGGCGACGTGCATGTCGGTCCAGGACGGCTCCACGACCGCCACCGCCAGGCCGTCCTCGCCCTCGGACACGGTCAGGTGGGCGGTGGCGCCGACCTCCTCGGCCAGCCGGCGCAGGGTGGGCAGGGCCCCCTCGCGCAGCAGGGGCTGCACGGCGCGCGCCAGGACGAGCACGGCGAAGCCGAGGTGGACGCGGCCGTCGCCGTCGCGGCGGACGAAGCCCTCCTTCTGCAGGGTCGTGAGCAGACGGTAGACGGCCGGGCGGCTCAGCTCCAGCTCGGTCGCGAGCTCGGTGGGGGTGCGACCGCGGTGGCCGTCGGCGAGCAGTCGGAGCAGGCGCAGGCCGCGGTCGAGGGTCTGCGAGGACTCGGCCGCCATCAGGGCGTCCACGAAGTGCGGTGCATGTCCCGATTATCGAGGAAGGGAGGATCCGGGGCCCGGGGAGAGGGGCGGCGAACCCGGGAAACGAGCCTCCCGGCCGGTGGTTCGCCCGGTTGGTCGCGGGTTGTCATGGCGGTAACAAGCGGCCACGAGGAATGTGCAGCGCTTTGGCAAGAAGTGCGTGGGTCACTGCCGTAAGTTGCTAACTCCCTGTACTCCGGCGAGGGGACTGAGCATGAGCGAGCCGCTGATCCTCCGAGTCGCGCGGTGGGCGAGGGAGATCCCGGACGCACCGGCCTACACCTTCGTGGACTACGCGGACTCCGCCGAGGGGACCCGGCACACGCTCTCCTGGGCCGAGGCGGACCTGCGGGCGAGGGCGCTGGCCGTACGGCTGCGCGAGGTGGCCAGCCCCGGGGACCGGGCGGCGATCCTGGCGCCGCAGGGGCTGGAGTACGTGGTCGCGATGCTCGCCACGATGTACGCGCGGGTGATCGCGGTACCGCTGTTCGCCCCCGACCTGCCCGGTCACGCCGACCGTCTGGTCCGGGCCTACTCCGACGCCGACCCCGTCTGCGTGCTCACCACGACCCCCGCCACGGAGAGCGTCAAGGCCTTCATCGACGGGCAGGCCGCGCCCCGGCCCAAGGCGATCATCACCATGGACACGGTCTCCGACCTGCTCGCCGACGAGTGGGAGCCGGAGCCGATCACCCGGGGCGACCTGGCCTACCTGCAGTACACCTCGGGCTCCACGCGCGTCCCGGCCGGGGTCGAGATCAGCCACGGCAACTTCACCGCCAACGCCGAGCAGCTCTGGGAGGCGTTCCGCGCCGCGCCCCGCACGTCCACGGCGGTGCTGTGGCTGCCGCTCTTCCACGACATGGGCCTGATCGCGACGATCGCCGCGCCGATCGTCGGCGGGAACCAGGCGGTCTTCATGGACCCGGTGGCGTTCATCATGCACCCGGTCCGGTGGCTGCGCCTGCTCAGCGAGTACGACGACGTGTTCACCGGCGGCCCCAACTTCGCCTACGAGTACACCGCGAGCCGGGTCACCGAGGCGGAGAAGGCCACGCTCGACCTGTCCGGGGTCGCGGTCATGCTCAACGGCGCCGAACCGCTCCGGGGCAGCACGATCCACCGGTTCTCCGAGGCGTTCGCCGCCTGCGGGCTCCGTCCCGAGGCGCACACCCCCGGGTACGGCCTGGCGGAGGCGACCGTGTTCGTCACGGCGATGGACCGGGGCCTGCCGGTCCGGGTGACCGCGTTCGACCGGGACGCGCTCACCGCCGGGCGGGCCGTGCCGGTCGCGGCGCCGTCCGGCGGATCCGGGCAGGCGCCCGCCGGGCGGGTCAGCGAGCTGGTCTCCTGCGGGGTGCCGACCGGCCAGGACGTGGTGATCGTGGCCGAGGACGGCACGGCCGGGCCCGACGGCGAGGTCGGCGAGATCTGGGTGCGCGGGCCGAACGTGGCGAGAGCCTACTGGCGCGACGAGGAGCGCACCGCGGAGACCTTCGGCAACGTGCTCGGGGGCGCGGAGGGGACCTGGCTGCGGACCGGGGACCTGGGCGTGATCCACGAGGGTGAGCTCTACATCACCGGACGGATCAAGGACCTGATCATCGTGGACGGGCGCAACCACTATCCACAGGATGTGGAAGTCACCGTGCAGGAGGCCGACCCCGCCGTCCGCCGGGACCACGTGGCGGCGTTCGCGGTGCCGGGGGAGGAGACCGAGCGGCTGGTGGTGGTGGCCGAGCGCTCCCGCAAGGCCGAGGGCCGGGACCCCGCCGAGATCGCGGCCACCATCCGGGCCGCCGTCGCCCGCAACCACGACCTGCGGCTGCACGATTTCGTGCTGGTCGAGGCGGGCGCCGTACCGCGCACGTCGAGCGGGAAGATCGCCCGGCGCGCGTGCGCGCGGGCTTACCTCGACGGCGTCTTCGGAGCGGCCCCGGACCCCGCCGCAGAGGATGCCGGAGCCTGATGTTCGAGTCGCTTGGACGGGCCGTCTACCGAGGGCGCTGGTCCCTGCTGGCGCTGGGGACGGTGTTCGCCGTCGTGGCCGGGTACCTCGGGCTGGGGCTGTTCGGCCGGATGACCGACGGCGGGTTCGACGACCCCGGGGCCGAGTCCACCATGGCCGCGCAGTGGAGCGGGAAGTGGTTCGGCGGCAGCTCGCCCGACGTGGTCGTGCTCTACACGAACCCGGAGATCGACGCCGACGACGACCGGTTCAAGGAGGCCGTGCACACGGCCCTGAAGGGGCTTCCCGCCGGGCACGTCACCAAGCTGACCACCTACTGGACGAGCAAGGCCGGGGAGCTCGTCTCCACCGACAGGCACTCCACCTACGCGCTGGTCAGCCTGCGCGGCGGCGAACTGACCAAGCAGAACGGCTACACCGCGATCGAGAAGCGGCTCCGGGCGGCCCCGGCCGGGTACACCGTCCAGGTCGGCGGCCGGATCCCGCTGCTGAAGGACCTCAACACGCAGACCAGCCTCGACCTGCAGCAGGCCGAGGCGATCTCGATGCCGGTCCTGCTGGTCCTGCTCGCCGTCGTCTTCGGCAGCCTGGTCGCCGCCGGGCTCCCGCTCGTCGTCGGGCTGCTCTCGGTGATCGGCGCGCTCGCGCTGCTCCGGCTGCTCACCGAGATCACCGACGTCTCGGTCTTCTCGCTGAACGTCGTCACGATGCTCGGCCTCGGCCTGGCCATCGACTACTCCCTGTTCGTCCTGAACGCCTTCCGCGAGGAGGTCCACCGGGGCTCCCCGGTGGAGACGGCGGTCGTGCGGACCATGGCGACGGCCGGGCGGACGGTCGCCTTCTCCGGCCTGACCGTGGCGACCTCGCTGTGCGGGCTGCTGCTGTTCCCGCAGATGTTCCTGCGCTCGCTCGGGCTGGGCGCGGCGGCGGTGGTGCTGGTCGCGATGGCGGCGGCGCTGATCGTGCTGCCCGCGCTGCTGGCCGTGCTCGGTCCGAAGGTCGACGCCATCAAGATCATGCCTGACTTCGGCATGCGCCGGAGCGGGGGGACCTGGCACGCGATCGCCTCCAGCGTGATGAAGCGGCCCGTGCTCTACCTGGTCGGCGTCAGCGTGGTGCTGCTCGCGCTGGCCGCGCCGTTCCTGCACGTGCGCTTCGGCAACGTGGACCACCGGGTGCTGCCCGAGCGGTTCGAGAGCCGCCAGGTCGCCGAGCGGATCGACCGGGACTTCGCCAGGAACGCGATGTCGCCCATCGAGGTCGTCGTGCTCGTCGAACGCACCCTGGTCGGGCCGATGACCGCCGCCGCGCCGGGCGCGCTCCCCTCGGAGGTGGGCGGGCGCGTCGGCCCGGTCGGGGTCGGCAACTCCGGGATCAGCCCCGTCACCGAGATCGGCCCGCTGGACGTGAAGGCCTTCGCCGACCGGCTCAAGGGGCTCGACCACGTCACCGGGGTCGCCGTCACGGGCATCTCGCAGAACAACGGCGCGGTACGGCTCGCGGTCCGCTACGACGAGGACCCCATGTCGGACGAGGCCCGCGCGCTGGTCGAAGAGATCCGCGACCTGCCCCGCGACCCCGACTTCCGGGACGTGGTCGTCGGCGGGCCCACCGCCGCGCAGCTCGACCTCCAGGCCAGCCTGACCGCCACGCTGCCGTGGACCGCCCTGGTCGTCTGCCTGATGATCGGCCTGCTGCTGTTCGCCGCGTTCGGCTCGATCCTGCTGCCGATCAAGGCGATCCTGATGAACGTCCTGTCCCTGGGGGCGTCCTTCGGTGTGATCGTGTGGGCGTTCCAGGACGGCAACCTCGCGGGCCCGCTGGGGTTCACCCCGACCGGAGCCATCGAGGCGACCGTCACCGTCCTGATCCTGGCGGTGGTGTTCGGCCTGTCGATGGACTACGAGCTGTTCCTGCTCAGCAGGGTGCGGGCGGAGTGGCTGCGGACCGGGGACAACACCGCCGCCGTGGCGGCCGGCCTGGAACGGACCGGCGGCCTGATCACCAGCGCCGCCCTGCTGCTGCTGGTGGTCATCGCCGCCTTCTCCACCGCCGGGATCACCGTGGTGAAGATGCTCGGCGTCGGCATGTTCGTGGCCATCGTCGTGGACGCGACGCTGGTCCGGGCGCTGCTGGTGCCCGCGACGATGCGGCTGATGGGCAACGCCAACTGGTGGCTGCCGGCCGGCCTGCGGAGCTTCCACCGGCGGATCGAACTCCGTGAGCCCCGCGAGCACGCCCTTCCCATTGGAGCGCTCCCTCCCGGTGGGGCCTCCATGACGGTGGAGCGCGAGGTCGCCGCCGGCACGGGCCGCGGCCGCGGCATCGGCGCCGGAACCGGCGCGCACCGCGCCGTCCGGTCCCGCCGCCCGGAGGCGTCCCTCCCGCCGCCCCGGACCCCCGCCATCCCCCTCCCGGCCGCTTCCAACGGTGTTCACAACACCCCCGACGGTCAGCCCGCTCCCACCCCGGGTGACCCGCCCACCCCGGCTCACGACGGTCCGCCCGGACATGCCCCCGGTGACCTGCCCGTTCCCGCTCAAGGCGGTCTGCCTGGACCCGCCCACAGCGGTCTGCCCGGCCTCGTTCACGATGATCTGCCAGGACACGCCCACAGCGGTCTGCCCGAACTCGTTCACGATGATCTGCCCGGCCTCGCTCGCGGCGGTCTGTCCGGATCCGCTCATCACGATCCGTACAGACCCGGTCGTAACGGCGTGCCCGTGGCGGCGACCAGTGGGATGCCCGATCACGCGTCCGATCCCGGAATCGATCCCGAACCCGGCGCCGCACCCCGTCCCGCACCGGATGCCGCGTCCGACCTCATGTCCGACCTCGCGTCCACCGGTGTTCCCGCGGCAGCCGACCCCGGTTTTTCCAACGGCGTTCCCGGTCCGTTTCCCGCCAACGGCTCCGCGGGGCTCGTGCCCGCCAACGGGCTTCAGCCCTACACCGGTCCCAGACCTCCGTCCCGGCAGCAGCCGGACCCCTACACCGTCGCGCCGTCCGACGCCTCGGCTTCCCTCCACCCTGCCTCGGAGCTCATGTCACAGGCTTACAGTCCCGAACCCACGCCGCCGGTTCCGTCCCCCCAGCCCGAGCCCCGTCCCACGGCCGCGGAGCATGCCGCCCCGACGGCTCCGGCCGGTCCGGCGCGCGGCCGGAAGAAGAAGGTCGTCAAGCCGAACGTGAACGCCCCCGGCTGGCACTGGGCCGAGGTGGACGAGGAGGACCCCGTCCCACCGTCCCACCCCGCCCCCCAGAACCTGACGCCGCGGGAACACGGCCACCCCCCCACTGCACCCCCGGCCCAACCACGACCACCGGCCCCGCCCGCTGCGCCCCCGCCAGCCGTACCTGTCATCCACGCGCAGCCGCCTGTAGCACCTGCGGCGCCGCCGCAACCGCCCGCTGCGCCCTCACCACCGCCAGCCGCGCCTGTCGTTCACGCGCAGCCGCCTGTTGTGCCTGCGGCGCCGCCGCAACCGCCGAATGTGCCCGCGGTCCACCCGCTTCCCGCCCCGCCCCCGGTCCCGGCCCCTGAGGCGCCTTCGCGTCCCGCCCCCGAGGCGCGCCCCGCGCTTCCCGCTCCGGTGTCGCGCGCGAGCGGCTCCGAGGCGGATGCCGAGGACGCACGCCATGCGCGGAGCAGGCCGGGGATCAGCAACCACCTCATCGACCAGCTGGAGCCGCCGGTGCGGCCGCAGCGCGGCAAGCGGATCGTTCCGATCACCGGACCCCCCGGAGTCGATCCGGAACCGGTCGAAGAAGTACGGGCCATCGCGCTGCCCCCGGTCGTCGCTCAGCCGGAAGCCTCGCAGCCCGTCGCCTACGCGCAGCCCGTCCAGCTTCCGGCTGCGCCACCTCCACCTGCCCCGCCTCCGGTCGTGCCGCCCCCGGTCACCCGGCTTCCGGCTGCGCCACCCCCACCCGTTCAGCCTCCGGTCGTCCCGCCCCCGGTCGTCCCGCCGTTGGTCACTCAACCTCCGCCCACCCGGCCCCCGGTCGTTCAGCCCCCGGTCGCGCCGCCGCCGGTGTTCCAGCCCTCGGCCGACGCGGCGGTCGTCCCGCAGCCGGTCGCCGCGCCGGTGGTCGAAGAGCACCCCGCGGCCATACCGCAGGCTGCTCCGCAACCGGTACCGGCGCCCGCGCCCGCCGCCCGGCCGGGGCCCGCGCCGCAACCCGAACCCGCGTCCCGTCGACCGGAGCGGGCCGGTGGCTGGGCGGCCGTGGAACGGCGGACCACCCGGGTCGTACGGCCCAAGCCGGATGGATCCGGATGGATGTGGGTCGAGGTGGACGAGTGAGCGACCTCGCCGCGGGACCGGCCGACCCGGTATCGGTTCCCGCCAAGCCGAATCGCGTGGGACAGGTCCCCGCTGGGCGAACCCACACGGGGCAGGTCCCCACCGAGCAAACTCACGCGGGGCAGGTCCCCGTCGAGCCGAACGGCGCGGGGCAGGTCCCCGCCGGGCGAACCCGCGCGGGCCCGCCGCCGGTCCGGCGTGCGTTGTTGTTGCTGGTCGTCGGGCTGGCGGGGTTCGTGACGACCCTGGACAACACGGTCGTCACGGTCGCTCTGCCCACCATCCAGACCGAGCTGGGCGCGTCGCTGGCGACCCTCGAATGGGTCGTCACCGGGTACGTCCTGACCTTCGCCGGGCTGATGCTCGCCGGGGGCCGCCTGGCCGACGTGTACGGCCGCCGCAAGGTGCTCCTCGCCGGGCTCGTGGTCTTCACGCTGGCGTCCCTCGCCGCGGGGCTGGCCGGTTCGGCGGGCGCCCTGGTCGCGGCGCGTCTGGTCCAGGGATGCGGGGCCGCGCTGATCCTGCCCGCGATGCTGGCCGTCGTCTCCGTCGGCAACGACGACCGGCGACGGTCGGTCGGCGTCGCCGTCTGGATGGCCTCCGGCGCGGGCGCGCTCGCCCTCGGCCCGGTGGTCGGCGGCTACCTCACCCAGCACGCCCACTGGAGCTGGGTCTTCCTGCTCAACGTTCCCCTCGGCGCCGCGGTGATCGCCCTCGCGGCCGTCGCCGTACCTGAATCCCGTGACGACACGGCCGCCCGCGTGGACGTCCCCGGGGTCGCGGCCTCGGTCGTCGTGCTCTCGGCCGGGACGTTCGGGCTGACCTTCGGGGCCGAGCTGGGCTGGACCTCGCCGGTGATCCTGGCCGCGCTGGCGGTCAGCGCGGTCACGGCGGTCGTCTTCGTCGCGGTGGAGCGGCTCGGCCGCGATCCGATGGTCGATCTGGAGCTGTTCCGGGCGCGGGCGTTCACCGGCGGGGTGGTCGCCCAGGTGCTCTGGGGTCTCGGCGTCAACGGCGTGTTCTTCTTCACGGCACTGTTCCTCCAGGGGGTCCTCGGTTTCAGCCCGACGGCCTCGGGCCTGGCCTTCGTGCCGCTGGCCCTGCTCGTCGTCGTGGTCACGCCGCTGGTCCCGGCGCTGGAGGGCCGTCTCGGCGCGAGCCGCACGGTCGCCCTGGGACTGGTCCTGGTGGCGGCGGGCATGGTCGCGGTGGCGTTCCTGCGGCCGGGGGACGGCTGGGCGGAGCTGCTTCCCGCCGTGTGCGTGATCGGGATCGGCTCGGCGCTGACCATGCCGCTGGGCTCGGCCGTGCTGGGCGCGGTGCCGGAGACGCGGGCGGGCGTCGCGGGCGGCGTGTTCAGCGTCGCGCGTGAGGTCTCGGGGCTGTTCGGCATCGCGCTCATCGGGGTGATCGTCAGCGGCTCCGCGACTTTCACCGCCGGTTACTCCACCGGCCTGCTCACCGCCGCCGCGCTCGTCGCGGCCGGAGCCGCCGTCAGCCTGGTGAGCCTCCGATGAGGATCGCGATCCTGGCGTTCGGCTCGCGAGGCGACACCCAGCCGTGCGTGGCGCTGGGGGCCGGGCTCGTGGCGCGCGGTCATCGGGTGACGGTCGTCGCGGCCGGGCGGTACGGCGGACTGGTCGGGGAGGCGGGCCTGGAGCACGCCCCGATCAGCGTGGACCCGTTGAAGATCGTGGAGTCCGAGGAGGGGCAGGCGTGGCTGCGGAGCGGGCCCGCCGGGTTCGTCCGGGGCTTCCGCAGAGTCGTGGAGCCGCTCGCCGAGCGGCTCGTCACCGAGGTGGACGCGGCCTGCGCCGATGCGGACCTGGTGCTCGCCCCGGCGCTGGGCGGGCTCGGGCATCACCTCTCCGAGCGGTACGGCATGCCGTACGCGCTGCTGCACTTCCAGCCCAGCGAGCCCACCCGGGCCTTCCCCAACCCGCTGGTCCCCCTGCGCACGCTCGGCGGCTGGGGCAACCGGGGCAGTTACGCGCTCGTCGAGCGGCTGAGCTGGCTGCTGCTGGGCCGGATGGTGAACCGCCTGCGGGGCCGGGTCTTCGGGCTCGGCCCGATGCGGGGGGACCCCTTCCGGCGGGCGCGGTCCGGCGGCGTGCCGGTGTTGTGCGGGGTGAGCCCGTCGGTCGTGGGCCGTCCCGGGGACTGGCCGGGGCACGTGCATCTGACCGGCTACTGGTTCCTGCGGCGCGGGTGGAGTCCGCCGCCGGAGCTGGAGGCGTTCCTCGCGGCCGGGCCGCCCCCGGTCTACGTGGGCTTCGGCAGCATGGTCCCGGGCGATCCGGCGGCGACCGCCGGGACCGTGGTGGCGGCCCTGCGCGCGGCCGGGGTGCGCGGCGTGCTCCAGGGCCTGCCGTACGGCGGGGCGGATGACATGTTCGCGGCCGGCGACACGGATCACGCGTGGCTGTTCCCCAGGACGGCGGCCGTGGTGCACCACGGGGGCGCCGGGACGACCGGGACGGCGCTGCGGGCCGGGGTGCCGGGAGTGGTCTGCCCGTTCTTCTCCGATCAGCCGTTCTGGGGCGCCCGGGTGGCGGCGCTGGGAGCCGGGCCGGCGCCGTTGCCGGTGCGCAGGCTCACGGCGGCGGCGCTGACCTGGCGGGTGGCGCGGGCCGTGCGGGATGAGGGGATGCGGGCGACGGCGGCGCGCCTGGGCGAGCGGCTGCGGGCCGAGGACGGGGTGGCCCGGGCGTGCGAGGCCCTGGAGGCGTGACGTTTTTGACGAATTCCTTACCGAACCTGTTCGGACAGTGGTGCGCTGGGTAAGGTCGAGTCGGATTTTGACCGGCTTTACCGGGGAGTTCCGTGATGCGACTGAATCTGCGGCGAGTCGCCGCCGTCGGCTCCGTGTTCGCGCTGATCGGCGTCGTGGCTCCCGTCGGGGCGGCCTACTCCCAGGACAACGCCGACGACTGCCGTGATCTGCTGGGTGCGGACACCCCGGCCTTCGTCCAGTGCACCTGGATGCACCGGCCCGAAGAGGCACTCGGCACCGCGCTGTTCTGGCTGGCCGACGACGGCGCCAACATGAAGGAGTCGACCCCGTACCCCGGGCTGTTCTCCAACTGCTCCGACCCCGGGGTCTCCTGCCCCGAGGATCCGGGAGGCGACGGGACCGTCGGGGACGACGGCTCTCCCGCGCCGGAGGGCGCCGAGGACGGCGGCACGCCCGAGTGCGAGGCCGGTCAGCGGTGCTCGGTCGACGGGCACGACCAGGGCGGGGAGAGCGGGTCCCCGGTGCCCGACGACGGCAGCTTCACCGGGCCGGGATCGACGGCGAACCGGTCCTCCACCGTGACCCAGCCCTCCGTGGCGACCGGGACGCGGCCGCCCACCGCGCAGGAGGTCGCCGCCGCGGCGCAGACCCCGGCGGGGCAGGCCGTCACCGCCGCGCGGGCCACCGGCCTGCGCGTCTGGATCGACACCGAGCTGGCCGACGACTGGAAGGCGGGCCCGGCGGCCTTCGCCGCGGCCGTCAAGCGGATCGGCGCGCTGGCCGCGCGGCCCGAGGTGGCCGGCATCCGGTTCACCGCGCAGCTCGGCTACAACACGACGTTCACGACGCAGGAGGAGATAACCGCCTTCGTCGCGGGCGCGTCCGGCGCGCTCCGCCAGGCGGCCCCCGGCAAGCAGCTGGGCGTGCACACGGTCGTGCCCGAGTTCGCGTGCGGCGCCGAGGAGGCGTGCAAGGCAGAGATGGCCAAGCGGTACCCGCTGCTCGCCCCCGAGAAGATCGAGCTCTACCTGGCCGGCGGGGGCGTCGACCAGATCTCCCTGGACAGCGGCCTGTTCCGCGGCGGCTACGAGACCTGGAAGATCGACGCCGAGGCGGCCCAGCGCAACCAGTGGATCCAGGTCCGCGCCCGCGCCTGGGACGTGCTGGCTCAGATCGCCGCCGAGGAGACCGGCCTGGTCGGCGACGTCGCCACCGACGAGGTCGCCGCCGGAGTCTCCGCCCCGGTCATGGACGGCGGGGCCCAGCAGGTCAACCTCTGGACCCGGGTCCAGGACGCCCAGGGCGGCGTCAAGCACCTGACCGCCTGGGACGCCCTGAAGAAGCTCGGCCCGATCCAGCGCCGGATGGCCGCCGTCTACAACCCGGCCACGCCCGAGACGGACACCGCCGCCGACCTCAAGAAGTTCGCCGAGGTCTTCGGCCACGTGTATCTCACCACGGCCTGAGGACCGCCGCCCCGAAGACCGCCTGAGGCGCTTCGGGGCGACGCGTCCCGGCCGGGCGGCCCGGAAGGCGCGCCCTAGTCCAGCGGGCTCCACTCCCGGCCCTCGGGCTCGGACGAGGACGGGGGATCCTGCTCGTCCTGCGCCTCGCTCTCCGGGGAGGAGCGCTTCGCGCCGAGGGCCTTCAGGATCATGGGGAAGGAGCGCTTGAACTCGCGCTCCCAGTACGGCCAGCTGTGGGTGCCGTTCTTGTAGAGGTTCACCACCGGCTTGATGCCGTACAGCCGGAGCTTGGCGATCAGGTGCCTGGCGGTGTAGGCCGAGACCGGCTCGCCCAGGTGGGCCGGGTGCCAGGGGGTCCCGGGCGGGTCGAGTTCGCCGTTCAGGCTGGTGGTGCCGCTGGAGATGTAGATGCTCACGCCGCGCAGGTTCCTGGCCAGGTGGGCGGGGTCGTTGGCCCGCCAGACGGAGGCGTTCCTGATCGGGTCGCCCCACAGGGCCTTGGGATCCTGTCCCTCGGACGCCTGGGCGTTCATGATGACGTCGGGGATGCCGGGCAGGCGGGTGGACATGACTCCGCTGTAGGCGCCGGCGAAGCGGAACATGCCGGGGTGGCGCGCGGCGTACTTGATGGATCCGTACGCCCCCATGGACAGGCCCGCGACGGCCCTGCGGGTCCCGGCCCGGTAGCCGACCTCCAGCAGTCGGCGCACCTCGTAGGTGTGAAAGGTCTCCCAGGCGGGAGGGCCGCCCTTACCCTTGTTGAACCAGTTGCTGTAGTTGCCGGCGCGACCCGCCTCGGGCATCACGACGATCGCGCCGACGTTCTCGGTGAGCTCCTCGACGCCGGTCATCCTCGTCCACGACGTGTAGTTGTCCGCACCGCCGTGGAGCAGATAGAGCACCGGCCAGGTGCGCTCGGCCTTCTTCGACCAGCCCGGGGGCAGCAGCAGCCGGACCGGCAACATCGCGTTGACCGACGGCGAGGAGATCAGGATGTCCAGCGTGCGCGGGCCGAGCCACTTCTCGGCGACCACGCGCGCGCCGCCGGGCATCGCGGCCCGCCAGGGACCCGAGGGACTCTTCCCGGTGGAGGGGACCGGGTCCTGCGCCTGCTGGGCGGCGCCTGTCGTGCCCGCCGGGCCCATGGGCCGGACCGGGGTCGCCTGCGCCGCCGTCGCGGGGAGGCCGACGGCTCCCGCGGTCGCGAGCGCCAGGAGTCCATGCCGGACAGATCGCATGCTTTTCCCCTCCATCCGGCCTGACGACAGAAGGCCGTGGCAGGCGAGGGTAGACCGGTGATCGGCAGGTGGCTATGCGTGTCCGCAACGAAAGAACCGGGGTCGCTTGAGCCTCGCGGACAAATCACTGCGCATGTGTGGCCGTTATCACAATCGTGACAAAACGCCCTGGTGGATTGTGGGTTGTCAGGTCTCCTTTACGCCTTTCGGTCTCGGTAGTTTGACCGATCACTTCGGCTGTCGTTGGGAGACGCCCGTGGATCTGCTCGGCGAAGACGAGATCCGTCGCTTCCTCACGGACCGGATCGCCACCCGGTGCCGGACCCCCCTTTCCGCCGTCGACCCGGACCGCCCCCTGGAGGAGTTCGGGCTGTCCTCGCGTGACGCGGTCGCCGTGGCGGGGGAGCTGGAGGCGCTGCTGGGCCGGGAACTGGGACCGACGCTGGTCTGGGAGTATCCGACGATCAACCGCCTCGCCCGCGGTCTGGCGGCCGGGGCGGCCCGCGCCGCGGAGGGCACGGGATCCGGCGCGGCCCGCGGCCGGGGGGACCTGCCGTCCGGTACGGCGCCCGCCCCGCCGGCCGTACGGCCCGCCCGCCACGACGAGCCGATCGCGGTCATCGGCGTCGGCTGCCGCCTGCCCGGGCCCGTTCACGGCCCGGAGGAGTTCTGGCGGCTGCTCATGACCGGCGGGGACGGGGTCGGGCAGGTGCCCGAGGGGCGGTGGGAGGCCTTCGACGACGGCTCCCCGCGCACGGCCGAGGCCCTGGCCAGGACCACCCGCCACGGCGGCTTCCTCGGCGACGTGGCCGGATTCGACGCCGACTTCTTCGGGATCGTCCCCGGAGAGGCCGAGACCATGGACCCGCAGCAGCGGCTGCTGCTGGAGACGGCCTGGGAGGCGCTGGAGCACGCCGGGATCGCGCCCCGCTCGCTGCGCGGCAGCCGTACCGGGGCGTTCGTCGGCATCTCCGGCAACGAGTACGCCTACCTGACCACCGCCGACGCGAGCAGGGTGGACGCCTGGACGGCGACCGGGGCGGCCTTCAGCATCGCCGCCAACCGGCTGTCCTACGTGCTGGACCTGCGCGGGCCCAGCCTGGCGGTGGACACCGCCTGCTCGTCGTCGCTGGTGGCCACGGACCTGGCGGTGCGGAGCCTGCGGGCCGGAGACAGCGACCTGGCGCTGGCGGCCGGGGTCAACCTGCTGCTCTCGCCGGTCGTCACCATGGCCTTCGACCAGGGCGGGGGGACGGCGCCCGACGGGCGGTGCAAGGCCTTCGACGCCTCGGCCGACGGGATGGTCCGGGCCGAGGGCTGCGGCGTCGTGGTGCTCAAACGGCTGGCGGACGCGCGCCGCGACGGGGACCGGGTGCTGGCGGTCGTACGCGCCACGGCGGTCAACCAGGACGGCCGCTCCAACGGGCTGGTCGCGCCCAACCCGGAGGCGCAGGAAGAGCTGCTGCGCACCGCCTACGCCGGTCTGGAACCGCCGGACTACATCGAGGCCCACGGCACCGGGACCTTCCTCGGCGACCCCATCGAGGCCCGCGCGATCGACGCGGCCCTGTCCCCGGACCACCGGGTGCTGCTCGGCTCGGCCAAGAGCAACCTCGGCCACCTGGAGGCGGCCGCCGGGATCACCGGCCTGATCAAGACCGTGCTCGCGCTCCACCACGGAGTGATCCCGCCGAGCGTCCACTTCCGCGAGCCCAACCCGCACATCCCCTGGGAGCGGCTGGAGGTCGTCACCGCGCCCACCCCCTGGCCGGGGGCGAACCCCCGGGCGGGCGTCTCCTCCTTCGGCTTCGGCGGCACCAACGCCCACATCGTGCTGGACGGCGCCGGGCACAGCGCCCTCGCTCCGCTCGGATCCGGAACATCCGCCGGATCCGGGGTGTCCGCCGGATCTCGGGCCTCCATCGGGTCCGGGGTGTCCGCCGGGTCCGGAACATCCGCCGGCGGCGGGGCGCAAGCCGGGACGTCGTCCCCCGACGGCGGGGCCACCGGCGACGCGGAGCGGGGTCGCACCCGGGTGTTCCTGCTGACGGACGCGTCGGCCGAGCGGGTTCGGACGTACGCCGGAGTGCTGGCGGACTGGGCGGCGGACGGGGACGGGGGCGTGCCGCTGGAGGACGTCGCGCACACGCTGGCCCGGCGCGCCGGGCGGGGGCGGGTCGGCGCCGCCGTGGTGGCGCGGGACGCGGGCGGGCTGGTCGCCGGGCTGCGGGCCGTACAGGAGGGGAAAGCGCCTACCGGCGTGGCCGTGACGGGCGGGCCGGGGCCGGTCTGGGTGTTCTCCGGGTACGGCTCGCAGTGGGCCGGGATGGGCGCCCGGCTGTACGCCGGGGAGCCGGTCTTCGCCGCGGCGATCGACGAGCTGGATCCGCTGTTCCGGGAGGAGGCGGGCATCCCGCTGCGGGAGATCGTCGCCGAGGGGCGCGAGGCCGCCGGCGTGGCCGCGGCGCAACCGGTGATCTTCGCGGTGCAGGTGGCGCTGGCCCGGCTCTGGACGGCCTGCGGGGTACGGCCCGCCGCCGTGATCGGGCACTCCATGGGCGAGGTCGCGGCGGCCGTGGTCGCGGGCGGGATCGGCCTGGCGGACGCGGTGCGGGTGATCTGCCGCCGGGCCCGGCTGCTCGGCACGCTGGGCGGCGGCGGCGCGATGGCCGTGCTGGAGGTGAGCGCCGAGGAGGTCCCCGCCGACCTGCACGTGGCGGTCTACGCCTCGCCGCGGCAGTGCGTCGTCACCGGCGACCCGGACCGGGTCGCGGCCTTCGCCGCCGAGGTGGCGGCGCGGGGCCTGCTCTCCCGGCTGCTGACCGCCGAGGGCGCGGGGCACTCGCCGCAGGTCAGGCCGCTCCTGCCGAAGCTCCGCGAGGCGCTCGACGGCATCGCGGGCGGCAAGCCCGAGATCCCGTTCTACTCCACCGTGTTCGACGAGCCCCGCGAGATCCCCACCTTCGAGCCCGCCTACTGGGCCGCCGGGGTCCGCCGCCCGGTCCGGCTGCTGTCCGCCCTGCGGGCCGCCGCCGAGGACGGGCACACCGTCTTCACCGAGATCAGCCCGCATCCCGTCCTGGCCGCGCCGCTGCGCGACACGCTCCCCCGGGGCACGGTCGTCACCCACTCCCTGCGCCGGGGCCACGACGAGGAGTTCGCCCTCCAGCTGGCCGCGGTCGCCGTCGCGCTGCCCTCCCCGGCCCTCGCGCCGCACGGCTCGGTCACCGACCTGCCGCCGTCCCCGTGGCGGCACGAGCGCCACTGGGCGTCCGCGTCCCGGCGCCCCGCCCTGCCGCCGGGCGCCCACCCGCTGCTCGGCGTGCACGTCGAGAGCCCGGCCGGGCACGTGTGGACCACGACCGTCGACGACCTCGCGGACGCCCCCTGGCGGCTGGACGCCGCGAGCCGGCTCCTGCACGGCCTGCCGGTCCTGCCGCTCGCCGCGATGGCCGCGCTGGCGCAGGCGGCGGCGGCCGAGGTGTACGGCGGGGCCGAGCTGACCGACGTCGTCCTGGACGCGCTTCTGCCGCTGCCCGCCACGGTCACCGTCACCCTCACCCCGTCCGGAGAGGTCGTGATCGACGCGAAGAACGCCGCGGGAGCCTGGACCCGGTACGGCACCGCGACCGTCGCCGTGGACGCGGCCCCGGTGGACGGGCTCCCGACCCCGGCGGAGCTGGCCGCGCGCCTGAACGGCCACGCCCCGGACGATCCCGCCGAGATCCCGGTCGAGATCGAGCACCTCGCCGCGGACGGCACGCCCACCGGCGTGCTGACCCAGCGCATCCCCGCCGCGGCGGTGCCGGTGCCGCTCGCGGACAAGCTGGTGGCGCGGGTGTGGAAGGAGACGCCGGTCGCCCCGGCCGCCGCCGGGAACCCGGCCCGCGATCCGGCTGGGAACCCGGCCGGGGACAGGATCACGGACCCGGCCGGGGACAGGGACGAGGATCCGGCCGGGGACGCGGGACACCCGGTCGCCGCGACATCGGCCGGTTCAGGTGTCGGCAGTGCGCCGGACGGGAATGGATCAGTTCTGCGCTCGGCTCGTGGTTGGCTGATCGTGGCTGGTGAGGGGGACCCACGAGCCGAGCGCCTCATCTCCGGCCTCACCGCCGCCGGGCACGACGCCCGCAGGGCCTCCCTGCCCCGGGTCGCCCCGGCCCGCCCCGGCACGTCCCTCCTGGTCCCGGCCCAGCGCCCGGCCCTGCACGACGCCGTGGCGACCGCTCCCGAGGCCGGGCGCATCGTCCGGGCCGGCGACGACGTCGTCGTGGTCCTCGTGCCGGGCGGGCTGGACCCGGCCGGGGCCGAGACGCTGGTCCTCACCGTCACCGCCATCGTCCGCGACCTCGCCGCCGAGCCGGGGAACGGGAGCGGGACCGGGACGCGCCTGTATCTGGTCACCGAGCGGGCGCAGGCCGTACGGGACGGGGAACGGGGCGATCCCGGCGCCGCGGCCCTGCGCGGGCTGCTCCGGGTGCTGGTCTTCGAGCACCCCGGCCTGCGCGCCCGCCTGGTCGACGTGGACGACCCCGAGGCGATCATGACCGAGCTCCGGGGACCCGGCGGACCCGACGGCCTCGTGGGGCCCGACGGCCTCGCGGAGCTCGCGGAGCTCGCGGAGCTCGACGACGAAGTCGCCTGGCGTGACGGGGTGCGGCACGCCGCCCGCCTCGCCGTCCACCCGCCGCCCGGCGCGCGGCCGGGCAGGGCGGTGGTGCGGCGCGGCGGGGGATACCTGATCACCGGCGGGTACGGCGGGCTGGGACTGGTGGTGGCGCGCTGGCTGGCCGAGCGGGGCGCCGGGCGGATCGTGCTGGGCGGGCGCTCCGGTCCCTCCGCCGAGGGGGCCGCGACCATCGAGTGGCTCCGGACGGCCGGGACGGACGTCCGCGTGGTCACCGGCGACCTGGCCGCACCGGGAGTGGCCGGGCGGCTGGTGGACGCGGTCACCGAGGGCGGTCTGCCGCTGCGCGGGGTGGTGCACGCCGCGGGCGTGCTGGACGACCGGCTGTTCACCGAGGTCGGAGCCGAGGATCTGCGCCGTGTCTGGTCGGCGAAGGTCCACGGGGGCCTGGCGCTGCACGAGGCGACGCGAGGCGCGGAGCTGGACTGGTGGGTGGCGTTCTCCTCGGCCGCCGCGCTGCTCGGCTCGCCGGGTCAGGCGGCCTACGCGGCGGCGAACGCCTGGCTGGACGCGCTGTGCGACCTGCGCCGGGCGGAAGGGCTGCCGGCCACGACGATCAACTGGGGGACCTGGGCCGAGGTCGGAGGCGCGAGCCAGGCCGTGCTGCCCGCGGTCTCGCCGATCACCCCGGGCGAGGGCGTCGAGGCGCTGGAGGCGCTGCTGGGCGGCGGCGTGACGGCGGCGGGAGTGGTCCGGCTGGACGCGGGGGCGGCGGTGGCGATCTTCCCCGGCATCGCGCGCATGCCGTACTTCGCCGAACTCCGTGACCTCGCGGATCCCGCCGGACGGGCGGGCTCGGCGGGCGCGGGGAGCGCGTGGACGGGGGTCGAGGCCCTCGGCGCGATGGAGGCCGGCCAGGCGCTGGCGGCGGTCACGGCCAAGATCCGGGAGCGGACGGCCGTCGTGCTGGGATTCGAGGAGGACTGGCTCCAGGACGACACGGTGCTGACCGGGGCGGGACTCGACTCGCTGGCGGCGACCCGGGTGCGCGGGACGATCGAGCACGACTTCGGGGTGAGCGTCCCGGCGGCGCTGCTGCTGCAGGGGGCGACCCTCGGCGACGTGGCCGTGGCGGTGGCGGCGGAGCTGGGCATCCACGCGGACGCCGCCGGGGTCCGGCCGGTGGGGCCGAGGGACGCGGCGGAGCGCCGGGTCGTGGCCGCGCTGGCCCGGGTCCTGGGGCGCGAGCCCGGGGTGAACGAGGAGATCCCGGCGGACGTCGTGCCGATCGTGCTGGACGTGCTGGGCAGGGAGGTCGGCCGGGAGATCGGTGGTGGGACGGCGGCCGGGGGAACGCTGACCGGGGCCCGGATCGCCGACCTGGTCCGCGCGGTCGACGAGGAGGAGGCCGCCCAGGGCGTCATCCGTCCCCTGACCGGGGCCGCCCGCGCCTACCTGGCCGCCCGCCGTGCCGCGACGCCGCTCGAGAGGGCGGGCGTGAACGGCGCGGCGGTCGCCGGCGGGGGGAGCCCGAACGGCGCGAGGGCGTCGTCCGCCGGGGCGCCGGGGGAGACGCCGCTGTTCCTGGGACATCCGGCGGGCGGGACGACCGGGGTCTACGTGCCGCTGGCGGGGTTGCTGGGGGCCGGCCGGGTGGTGTTCGGGCTGGAGCGGCTGGGAGAGGTGGGGGAGCTCGGATCGGAGCTGGGGGTGGCGGAGCGCGCCGCCCGGTACGTGCAGGAGATCAGGAAGGTGCAGCCCGAGGGGCCGTACCGGCTGGGGGGATGGTCGTTCGGGGGGATCCTGGCCTTCGAGATCGCCCGGCAGCTCGGGGCGGAGAACGTCGAGCTGGTCGCGATGATCGACTCTGGGCTGCCGGACGAGACCGCGGCGGCGGAGCGGGCGGAGATCACCGCCCGCAGGTACGCCGACTTCGCCGCCTACCTGCGGGAGACCTACGGGGTGCGGGTCGAGCTCGGCTACGAGGAGCTGGCGGCGCTGGACGAGCCCGGCCAGCTCGCCCTGGCCGGGCTCCGGATCACCGAGTCGGGGGTGCTGGAACTGCTGGGCGAGGCGATCCTGCGTCACCAGATCACCTCGCACGAGGACACCCGGGCCCTTGAGGGATACCGGGCGGGGGCCTATGCGGGCCGGGTGGTGCTCTACCGCTCCACGGAACCGACGCCGTGGGCGGTCGAGGACTCCCGGTACGCCCACGCCGACGACCCCGCCAGGGGATTCGGCCCGCACGCCCCGGGACTGGAGATCGTCACCGTTCCCGGATCGCACCACCTCAATCTGCTCGACCCGCCGTACGTCGAAGTCATCGCAGCTGATCTAGGAGGCCAGCTATGACCCTCGCCCAGGCCGTCGTCGACGGTGCCGATCCCGAAGAGCTCGCCCGGCTGGAGATCCCCTCTTCCTTCCGGGCCGCGCACACCCGCAAG
This sequence comes from Planobispora longispora, assembly GCF_016863135.1. GTDB lineage: Bacteria > Actinomycetota > Actinomycetes > Streptosporangiales > Streptosporangiaceae > Planobispora > Planobispora longispora. Next base: position 117,786 of record NZ_BOOH01000039.1, on the reverse strand, counting down.
GAAGAGGTCGGCATGTTCGGCCGCGTCCCGCACGGAGTCGACGGCGTGGACAAGGACATCACCAAGTCCATCCACGTGGGCGAGGTGCCGATGCCGGAGCTCGCGCCCGACGAGGTGCTGGTCGCCGTCATGGCCAGCGCCATCAACTTCAACACCGTGTGGACGGCCATGTTCGAGCCGATCCCCACCTTCGCCTTCCTGGAGCGCTTCGGCCGTACCGACCCCCGCCACGACCAGGACTTCCACGTCGTCGGCTCGGACGCCTCCGGGGTGATCGTCCGCATGGGCGAGGGCGTGAGGCACTGGAAGATCGGCGACCGGGTCGTCACCTCGCCCGCCTACGTCGACTCGCAGGACCCGGTCAGCCACGCCGACTCCATGCTCGGCTCCGACCTGCGCGCCTGGGGGTTCGAGACGAACTACGGCGGGCTGGCCGAGTTCGCCGTGGTCAAGGCCACCCAGCTGCTGCCCAAGCCCAAGCACCTGACCTGGGAGGAGGCGGCCTGCAACATGTTGTGCGCCTCCACCGCCTACCGGATGCTCGTCGGCGAGAACGGCTCCCGGATGAAGCAGGGCGACGTGGTGCTGGTCTGGGGCGCGACCGGCGGGCTCGGCGGGTACGGCGTGCAGCTGGTGAAGAACGGCGGCGGCATCCCGGTCGGGGTGGTCAGCTCCCCGGAGAAGGCGGACCTGCTGCGCCGGATGGGCTGCGAGCACATCGTGGACCGCTCGCAGTTCGACCACCTCGACGACGAGAAGGCCTGGCGCAGGTTCGGCGCGGAGATCCGCCGCCAGGTGGGCGAGGACCCGAACATCGTCTTCGAGCACACCGGCAAGGACACCTTCGGCGCGTCGGTCTACCTGGCCCGGCGCGGCGGCTCGGTGGTGACCTGCGGGTCCTCCAGCGGCTACGCCCACACCTACGACAACCGGCACCTGTGGATGAAGCTCAAGAGCATCATCGGCTCGCACGGGGCGAACTACCAGGAGTGCCACGAGGTCAACCGGCTGCTCTCGCTGGGCATGCTGCAGCCGACCCTGTCGACGGTCTACCCGCTGGACCGCACCGGCGACGCGGCCCGCGCCGTGCAGCGCAACGAGCACGTCGGCAAGGTCGGCGTGCTGTGCCTGGCTCCCGCGGAGGACCTCGGGATCGAGGACCACGCCCTGCGGGAGCGCGTCGGTGAGGATCAGATCAGGATGTTCCGGGCGTGACAGGACGCCGGGCGCGCAGGACGATCTCCAGCTCGAACCGGATGTCGGGGTCGGCGAGCTGGTCGCCGTAGAGCTCCTCCAGCTGGCGCAGCCGGTAGCGGACCGTCTGCGGGTGCACGTGGAGCCGGGCGGCGACCTCGCCGGCGCCCCGGCCGTGCCGCAGCCACGCCAGCAGCGTCTCGGCCAGCCGGTCCTGCTGGCTGGGACGCAGGTGGGCCAGGGGCGCGAGCCGTACCTCCGCCAGGGCGTTGACCAGTTCCTCGTCCTTGAACACGATCAGCGTGGCCATGTGGTCGGAGCAGCGCAGCAGGCCCCGCTCCTCGGTGAGGACGCCGCGCTTGCGCAGCTCCAGCGCCTCGCGGGCCCAGCGCAGCGAGGTGGCGGCGGCCGACAGCGGCACGGCGGGGCCGATGGCCGCCTTCCAGCCCCGCAGCCCGGCCTCCAGCGTCTGGGCCTGGCCGGGGCCGTTGGGGTCGGGGACGATCAGGCAGGGGTGGGGCCGGTCGATGCCGGAGAGCACGTCCGGCGGGAGCGACGGCGGGCGGTAGCCGCCGGAGTGATCCTCCAGCGCCACCCCGGCGACGGTCTTGGGCAGCCGCCAGCCGGCGGTCTTGGCCAGGTCGGCGATGGCGTCGGGAGAGGCGGGGGGCTGGCTGAGGAGGAGGTCCATCAGGCGGTGACGGCGGCGCTCGATCTCCCCGGCCGCGTGCGCCCGGGCCTCGTCGAAGCCCTCCGCGGCCGCGTCGGCGAGCTGGTCGAGGTAGACGAAGATGGCCTCGCCCAGGTCGTAGAGGTGCTGCGGGGTGAGCCCGAGCGTCTCGGACTGCTCGGTCAGCCGCCGCCAGGCCACCCGCGCGCCGAGCCGGAGCGCGGTCTGGAGCGGTTCGAGGTTGCGGCCCTCGTTGGCCTCGCCCCGCCCGATCGTGCGGAACACGTCGGGTTCCCAGGGTCTGCTCGGGTTCTCTATCCGGTCGACGAACTGGCGCAACGCCTCGTCCACGGCCAGCTTGATGACTTTGATGTAGACGGAGTCGGCGGGACGGGCGTACTCGGGGATGCGAAGTGTGATCTCGTCGATCACCTGGTCGGCGACCGCGGCCAGCCCGGGCCGGAGCCGCCGGGCCGTGTCTGTCGGCGTGGAGCTCCACAGGCGCTGATCGGAGAAATCCCGGGACCTTCCCCTGCGGCCGTTGAGACCCGCGGCCGCCACCCGTGTGTGTTCCTTCGTCGGCATAGACCCTCCCGTCGGAGCGCGTCCTGTTTCTGACGTGTTGACACCTGAGTTAGTAAGCAAACGCTTGTTCTTGTCTCAAAGGCAACACCTCGCGCACGCGACGGGAGGGATTGAGACCTATCCGAGATAAGCGGCGAACTCCTCCAGGGAGATGAGGCCGTCGCCGTCGTGGTCCATCTTGGTGATCGCCGCGGCGGCCCCCTCCGGGGTGATGGGCTGGCCGAGCACCTCCATCAGGCGCGTCAGCTCGGTGGCCGAGATCAGACCGTCGTCGTCGACATCGACGATCTTGAAGGTCAGTGCGTAGTCGTTCGCCATGGCTGGGTCCGCCTTCCTGATGCGGAGAGATCAAACGCGGAGCGCACCGGGGGTGCGCCGGGCGGATGGCCCGCCGCGGTCGTCGCGTCGGGGGCCGCCGGACACACCCTAGTGGGAGATCATCGCCGTGGACCGGCGGGACATGCCGACATATATGGATATGTCGGCATGTCCCGAGGAGCAGGTCAGACCACGGCCCCGGAGCCCTCGCGAGGGCGCGCGACGCGCTTCTGCTTGGGCCGCGGCGGCGGGGCGGGGTTGCGCTTCTCGAACACGATCGCCAGCGGCGCCGCGACGAACGCCGAGGAGAACGTGCCGACGACGATGCCGAGCAGCAACGCCACCGCGAAGTCGGTCAGCGAGGAACCGCCCAGCACCGCCAGCGCGGCGAGGATGAACAGCGCGCCCAGACCGGTGTTGACGGTACGGGGCACGGTCTGCAGGACCGCGCCGTTGGCCACCGAGGCGAACGGCTCCCTGTGCCGGGCCCCCCACAGCTCGCGGATCCGGTCGAAGACCACGACCTTGTCGTTGACCGAGTAACCGATCACGGTGAGCATCGAGGCCAGGAAGACCCCGTCGATCGGCTTGCCCAGCCACGCGAACGCGCCGATCACGATCGACGCGTCGGCCGCCAGGGCCGCCACGGTCGCCAGCCCGAACGTCCAGCGGAAGCGGAAGGCCAGGTAGGCCAGCTGCGCGGCGAGCGCGACGGCCAGCGCGATCAGGGCGTTGCGCCGCAGTTCGTCGCCGAGGCTGGGGCCGATGAGCTCGTCGCGGATCTTGGTGGCCTCCCCGGCCCCGCGCTCCAGCGCCGCCTCGATCCGCGCCACCTCGGCGTTGCCGACCTGACCGGTCCGTACGGAGATGACCGAGCCGCCGGGGCCGCCGGCATCCGAGGTCTGCACCACGGCGTTGGGGAATCCGGCCTCGCTGACCAGGTCGCGGGCCGCGTCCGCGGTGATCGGCCGGCTCGTCGAGTAGTCGACCGTCCGCCCGCCGGTGAACTCCACCCCGAAGTTCAGCCCGCGCACCGCGATCCCGGCCAGGGCCGTGACCACCAGCACGGCGGTGACCACGAGGTAGAGCGTGCGGCGGCGCATCAGGTCGGGGGAGCGCTCGGTGAGCCACCGGCGGACCCGTCCGATGTCGGACAGGCCGGTGACCCGCGGCCGGGCCGTCACGGCGGGCCGGTTCACCGCCCACTGGGCCAGGACGCGGGTGATGACCATCGCGGTGACGAGCGAGGCGATCACGCCGATGGACAGCGTCACGCCGAAGCCGCGCACCGGGCCGGAGGCCAGGAAGAACAGCAGCCCGGCGGCGAGCAGCGTGGTGACGTTGGAGTCGGCCACCGCGCTCCAGGCGTTGCGGAAGCCCTTCTCCAGCGCCGGGCGGAGCTTCGCCCCCGCACCGCCGCGCGAGCTCCCGGACCCGCTCGCCGTGCCGGAGCCCGGGTGCCCGGACGAGGTCGCCGCGCCGCCGCGCGTTCCCGCGGCCTTGCCCGCCGTGCCGGATCGCGGGCGCTTGCCCGCGTCCCCGGGTGACTGCTCCGCGGCGTACTCCTCACGGGCCCGTTCGAAGACGAGCACGTTGGCGTCCACCGCCATGCCGATCGCGAGCACGAAGCCCGCCAGGCCCGGGAGCGTGAGCGTGGCGCCCAGGGCCACCAGCGCCGCGTACGAGATCAGCGCGTAGCAGGCCAGCGCGAAGGCGGCGATGAACCCCACCAGCCGGTAGACGATGACGATGAACAGCGCGGTCAGCGTGACGCCGATGACGGCGGCCTGGGCGCTGGCGGCGATGGCGGCGGCGCCCAGGGTCGGGCCGACGGTCCGCTGCTCGATGATCTCGACGGGCACCGGCAGCGCGCCGCCCTTGATCAGAACGGCCAGGTTCTCGGCCTCCTCGAAGGTGAAGGAGCCGGTGATCTGGGTGGAGTCGCCCGGCAGCCCGACGTTGCAGGCCACTCCCTCGTTGACCTGCGGCGAGATGATGACCTTGTCGTCGAGCACGATCGCGACCCGGCGCTTGGGGTCGCCCGGCTGGTTGCAGGCCGCTTCGCCGGTCAGCTTCGCCCACTCCTGGCGGCCCCGGTCGCGGAAGTCGACGGTGACGAACCAGCCGCCGCCGGAGGCGGGGTCCATCCCGGCCTGGGCGCCGCCGACGCCGTCCCCGGTGAGCCGGGCCGGGCCGATGAGGAGCCGGCCGCCGTCCTCGTCGGCGATGATCCGCTCACCCTGCCCGGGCTCGGTGTTCTGGTCGGCGAGGGAGACGACCGGGTGGAAGGTCAGCTGGGCGGTCCTGCCGATGACCTCGGCCGCCTTGGTCGGGTCGAGGACGCCGGGCAGTTCCACGATGATCCGCCGCTCGCCCGAGCGGGACAGCGGCGCGTCCGCCACGCCCAGCCCGTCGGCACGGCGGCGGAGCACCTCCAGGGCGCGGTCGGTGGTCTCGGCGGTGGCCTTGACGGTGGCGGAGTCCTTGGTCTCCAGCACGATCTGGGTGCCGCCGCGCAGGTCGAGGCCGAGGCGCGGGGTCATGGTCAATGCGATGTAGAGAGAGGTCGCGATCACGGCCAACGCCGCTATCGCGCGCACCACGGGGGCACGCGTCATGAAAGCCTCCACAGGCTCGAAGAGATGCTCCGGCAGGTCCGGCCGGACCGGAGTCCGGAGCGGGAGACGGTCTTCGGCGCGCGGTGAAGCGCCCGGAGGGGATCCGGGGCTTCAGGCGCCTGCGGAGGGAGGGGCGCGGCCCGGCCTGACGAGCAGGGCCGCCAGCGGGCGGGGGTCGTCGTCCCGGGCGGGACCGGTGCCGTGGCCGGGGGAGACCGACAGGTGGCGGGCGTCCGGCGGGAGGGCCGCGACGGGATGGCCGCCGCCGGATCCGATCCCGGTGACGGAGCCGGCCAGGACGTGGTGCCGGTCGCCGAGAGGGGTCGGGCGGGAGAGCGGATGCTGCTCGCCGGAGGGCTTGACCAGGGTCGGGACCTGGGCGAGGAGCGACGCGCCGGTCGCGGCGGCCCCGCCGGAGACCAGCAACGGGAAGATCAGGGCGAGCAGCCAGCCGAAGGGCGCACTGCGCCTCAGCTGCCGCATGATGCCCTCCGGTGGGTCACGATTGCCCTCAACCATAGCCGCCGGGCAGCCACCGGTATGCGTCCTTCGGCCGGGAGCGTGTCCTCTACCGGGGCCGGGGGCGCAGCCCGTCGAGGATGAGCCGGGCGATGTGCGCCGAGCGGTCCGGGCTGGTCTCGGCGCCGGCGTGGCGGATCGCGGCGAAGGCGCCGGCGACGAGTGCCATCACCTCCTCGACGGTGACGTCGTGGCGTACGGCGCCGGCCGCGCGTGCGCGGCCGAGCAGGTCCGCGACATGGCGGGTGAGGTCCGCGGCGACGTCCGGGGCGGCGGTGCGCAGGTCGAACTCGGCGGCCACGAGCGCGCTCTTCACCGTCGCGTTCCCGGCGCCGGTCGCCATCATCCGCGAGAGCAGCGTGAACAGCACGGCGGGGTCGTCGGTGGCGGCGAGCACCTCGGCCTCCGCCACCAGCCGCCGGAACTGATCGATCGCGACGGCGAGGTACAGCGCCTCCTTGCTGGGGAAGTGCCGGTGGACGGTGCCGGGGCCGACGCCCGCGCGGCGGGCGATCTCGTCCAGTGAGACGCCGAGCCCCTCCGCCGCGAACGACCGCTGAGCGGTCCGCAGGATCTGCTCGCGATTGCGGCGCGCGTCGGCCCGCAGCTCGCGGTCACTCCCGTGGGCTGCCGACGACTCCGCTGAAACGGGTTCGGATGATCGTCCGGACATGTTCCCTAGCATAACCGGGGCGGCGCACCGTATAGTCCGGGAAGTAAGCGGGGCGACGCACCGGTTATGGGTCCGCGCCGCTCGTCATGACCCGATCCACCGGCCCCGAGGAGATGACGGCGATGACCGCACGCGACGAGGCACGCGCCCTGGTGCAGCGGATGCAGGAGTGCTTCAACACCAGGCAGTTCGACCAGGCCGCCGACCTGCACACCCCCGGCTTCGTCAGCCACCCGCTCGGCGCCACCGGGTTCGAGGCGGGCAGGGACGCCTGGCGCGAGGTCGTCGCCCTGTTCCCCGGCATGCGGGTCGTCGCCCAGGACATCCTGGTCGACGGAGACAAGGTCGCCGTCCGCTCCTCCGTCGAGGGGATCACGACCCCGGACGGCGGCGCGCAGCCGACGCTGATCGAGATCTTCCGCATCGAGGACGGCCGCCTCGCGGAGATGTGGGGGATCACCGAAGGGCCGGACCCGCGTGAACAGACCCTCATAAATCGTTCATGAGGGGGTAGTGCGGGCGCATGCGACTGACCTACACCGCGGACCTGTGGTGGAAGAACGCCGTCGTCTACTGCCTGGACGTCGAGACGTACAAGGACGGCAACGGCGACGGCATCGGCGACTTCCGGGGGCTGACCCAGCAGGTCGACCACCTGGACAGGCTCGGGGTGACGTGCATCTGGCTGATGCCGTTCTTCCCCACCCCCGACCGCGACGACGGTTACGACATCACCGACTTCTACTCCGTCGATCCCCGGCTGGGCACGCTGGGCGACTTCGTGGAGTTCATGCGGACGGCCCGGGACAGGGGTATCCGGGTCATCGCGGACCTGGTGGTCAACCACACCTCCGACGAGCACCCCTGGTTCAAGGAGGCCCGCTCCAGCCGGGACTCGCCCATGCGCGACTGGTACGTCTGGAAGGACGAGCCGGAGCCCGACGATCCCAAGGCGATCGTCTTCCCCGACAAGGAGGACAGCGTCTGGGAGTTCGACGAGCGGACCGGGCAGTACTACCTGCACAGCTTCTACCGGTTCCAGCCCGACCTGAACACGGGCAACCCCGAGGTCCGCGACGAGATCGCGCGCATCCTCGGGTTCTGGATGGAGCTGGGGCTGTCCGGCTTCCGGGTGGACGCGGTGCCGTTCCTGCTGGAGGGCGTGGGCGGGAACCCGCACGAGTTCCTCGCCGACCTGCGGGCCTTCCTCAACCGGCGCGACGGCAGCGCGATCCTGCTGGGCGAGGTCAACCTGCCCTATCCCGACCTGATGAAGTACTTCGGCAACGGCAACGGCGACCAGGTCACCATGTGCTTCGACTTCATCGGCATGCAGCGCCTCCACCTGTCGATGGCGCGGCAGAACCCCAAGGCGCTCGCCGACGCGCTGCGCGAGCGTCCCAAGCCGCCGAAGGACTCCCAGTGGGCGACCTTCATCCGCAACCACGACGAGCTGACCCTGGACAAGCTGACCGACTCCGAGCGGCAGGAGGTCTTCGACGCCTTCGGCCCCGACAAGGACATGCAGTTGTTCGGGCGCGGCCTGCGCCGCCGCCTGCCGCCGATGCTCGGCGGCGACCTGAGCCGGCTCAAGCTGGCCTACAGCGTGATGTTCTCGCTGCCGGGCACCCCGGTGCTGTTCTACGGCGAGGAGATCGGCATGGGCGAGAACCTCGCGGGCGAGGGCCGGATGGCGGTCCGGGTGCCGATGCAGTGGTCTCCGGACGGCGGCTTCTCGGACGACCCGAAGGTCTCCGTCCCCAGTCCGGACGACGAGTACGGCCCGCGCCACGTGAACGTGGACCAGCAGCGCCGCGACCCGGACTCGCTGCTGCGGTGGGTGACGATGCTGATCGAGCGCTACCGGGAGTCGCCGGAGCTGGCCTGGGGCGAGTACGAGGTCCTGGACGCGGGCGACGAGGCCGTGCTGGCCCACCGGGCCGACGCCGAGGGCGGCACCGTGCTCGCCGTGCACAACTTCGCCGACCGCGAGGCGGAGGTGGAGCTCCTCCTGTGCGGCGTCGACGACTCGCAGGTCCTGGTGGACCTGCTCGTGGACGGCACGGTGGACGTCCCGGCCGACGGGCGCGTGCGCTTCACCATGGGCCCCTACGGCTGCCGCTGGTTCCGGGTCGCCGAGCCTGACCAGCTCCCGGAGGACGCCTCGGCCAAGGGGTCCTGACACTTCCTCCGCGCCCGGCGCGGGGGCGGATCCTCTGCACCCCTTGCGGAGGCTAACGCTGTTAGCTACTGTTGTGGCTAACAGCGTTAGCCATTGGAGGACGTCATGCTCGCCTGGTTCCTGACCCCCGTCGCCGTTCTGCTCGTCGTCCCCGTCGCGGTCTACGCCTGGACCCGCGTCAACCCGCGCAAGGTCCGCACCGAGATCGAGATCGACGCCTCCCCGGAGAAGGTGTGGCAGGTGCTGACCGACTTCGCCGCCTATCCGCAGTGGAACCCGTTCATCGTCAGCGCCCAGGGCGAGCCGAGCGTCGGCGCGACGCTCACCAACCGGCTGGCCGGCAACGGGGGCGAGATGACCTTCACCCCGACGGTCCTGGCCGCGACCCCGGGCCGGGAGCTGCGCTGGCTCGGCCGGTTCGTGATGCCCGGCGTCGTGGACGGCGAGCACTACTTCCTCATCGAGGACCTCGGCGGCGGCCGGAGCCGGCTGATCCAGGGCGAGACGTTCACCGGCGCGCTGGTCCCGTTCGCCGGGAAGGCGCTGGACGTCGCGGACGGCTTCGCCGCGATGAACGCGGCTCTGAAGGCCCGGGCCGAGCAGGCTGAGAAGATGGTCTGATGAGCGACCGGCCGGAACTCACCCCCCGCACACTCCGCGCGGCGAAGATCATCGAGGCCGCGCGGGCGCTGCTGGAGGAGGAAGGCCGCGACGGTCTCACCATGCGGGCGCTGGCCGAGCGGCTCGGCATCCGGGCGCCCTCGCTCTACAAGCACTTCCCCGACAAGGCGGCGGTCGAGGCCGCCCTGATCGAGCAAGGGCTGGCCGAGGTGGGAGCCCTGCTCCACGCCGCGCTCGACGAGGCGGCTGCGGGCGCCACGACGGAGAACGCGGACGCCGGAGGGAGCGCGGACGCCGCCGGGGCGGACGCGGGGGCCGCGGCGGGGAGCGGGGGCGCGATCGGCGCCGTGCTCCGGGCCTACCGGGCCTCGGCGCTGGCCAACCCCAACCTCTACCGCCTGACGACCTCGGGATCGTTGCCCCGCGAGCGCCTCGCCCCCGGGCTGGAGGAGTGGTCGGGCACCCCGTTCTTCCTCGCCGCCGGCGAGCCGTACCTCGCCCAGGCCCTGTGGTCCTTCGCCCACGGCATGGTGATCCTGGAGCTCGACGGCCGCTATCCCGAGGGCTCCGACCTCGACCGGACGTGGGCCGAGGGCATGAGCGCCTTCTCGGCCCGGCTGCCGGGCTCCGTCACGACTCCTCCTTCTCGGCCTCCAGCTCGGTGAAGAGGGTGAGCTGGAGCCCGGCGGGGCCCTCCAGGCGGGAGTTCAACGAGTTCCACGGAGTCCGTACGGGCTCGGCGACCACCTCGGCCCCGGCCTCCTCCAGCTTCCGGGTGACGGCGGGGGAGTCGTCCACCTCGAAGGCGACCCGGATGCGCCCGGCCACCCGCCGCCCCACCTCCACCCGGTCGATGAACTCGGCCTGGGCGGGATCGGCGATCTCCAGCGTGGCCCGGCCCGCCTCCAGGATCGTCACCCGGCCGTCGGGCGAGGAGTAGGCGGCCCGCTCGGGCAGCCCCAGCGTGTCGCGGTAGAAGCGGAGGGCTTCCTCGTAGTCGGCGGCGGTGACGACCAGGCGCAGCTCTCGGACGGTCATGAGGGCTCCTCACGCGGTGGGCGGTGTTACACCGGTCACAGCGTGAGGAGGGAGGCCGTGATTCCGCCGGAGGGCGGATTCCGGGCTTTTCCTCAAGCCCCTATGCTACGGGTCGATGTCTTTGTTGTCGTAGCACGCTCTAGAGGAAGAAGTTCACCATGTACAAGGAGTTCGCGATCGAGGCCGTGGTGTGGCTGATCCCCGTCGCCGTGCTTCTCGGCCTGGCATTCATGATCACTGCGGCCTGATCCGGCCCAGGCTCCACCAGAGCCACACCTGCGTTCCCGCCAGCAGGGGAACGAGCACCATCGCCGTGGGAGTGAGCAGGGCGAGCGTCGCCGGGTCGGCCAGGTTCTCCGCCAGCGGCAGGCGAGAGCCGGCCAGCAGGCAGACCAGCACCATCCCACCCGCCGTCAGGGCGTAGACCGTGCGCTCGCCCGAGGCGCCGAAAGGCCGCCGCGCCCGCTCCCTCGGCTGGTCGCGCAGCCGGAGCGCGGCGAGCGCCAGCCCGTGCGCGCAGAACAGCGCGACCACGGCCGCGACCACCGGGACGGCGACCGGCGGGGCCGCGCCCACGGTCGCGGCGAGCAGGACGCCCCAGCTCAGCGCCACCGTCCAGCTCCCGGCGACCACGGCCGTGTCGCAGGCGGCCCGCCATCCGGCCCGGTCCACCCGCCCCCGCAGCCAGATCCCGGCGTCCCGGGTCACCCATCCGAGCAGCAGCGTGGTGAAGACCGCGTAGTGCCCGCTGAGCAGTTCGCCCTCCAGGACGGGGAAGGCCCCGGCGAGGATCCCGACCGCGGTGACCAGCCAGACCTCGTTCGCCAGGAAGAACGGGGTGATCGCGGCGAGCACCCGGCGGCGCTCGGCCGGTGAGCGCCCGAGATGGGGCAGGAGCATGCCGATCCCGAGATCGGCGCCCGCGAGGACGAAGTAGCCGACGGCGAAGAACGCCAGAAGCGCGATTTCCATGGGTGACGGTCCTTGGGTTCGTGGGGTCGTGCGGGGCCGGTCGCCGTTCTTGAGCCGGTCGCCGTGCCTGAGCCGGCCCTCGTGCCCGGGCCGGTCGGAGGCGTCGCGTCAGAAGGCGGCTGCCGGCGCGCGCTCGGCCGGCGTGTCCGAGGGCTCGTCCAGGAGGCTCGGGGCGTCGACGGGACCGCGGCGGGCGTTGCGGGCGAGCATCCAGACGTTGGCCGCGACCAGCAGGGCGAACAGGGCCGCGAAGGCCGTCAGCGAGAACCGCAGCGTGCCGGGCGACAGGTCGCTCAGCGCCTCCTCCGTGGTCAGCAGGCCGTACACCACCCAGGGCTGGCGGCCGACCTCCCGGAAGACCCAGCCGCCGAGCACGGCGGCGAACGGCAGCGGGACCGCGGCGATCAGGACGAGGTGCCAGGAGCGCATTCCCAGCACCGCGCGGCGGGACAGCGCCAGCAGCGCGCTCGGCACCGCGATGAGCAGCATCACCACGAAGGCGACGAACATGAGGATCGCTCCGGCCTGCACCAGGCCCATGGGCGGGAGGTGGTCCGCGAGCCCGGTCGCGGAGCCGTGCGCGGTGACCGCCTCCGCCTGGAGCCGGGCGAACTCCGCCGCGTCGCCCTCGAAGAGGGCCTCCTTCGTCGGCTGCACGAACACGAAGCTGGCACCGCCGAACGCGGCGGCGGCCAGCAGCGCGGGCAGGCCGGTGAACACGCCGATCCGCAGCGAGCGGCGGAAGAACTCCCGCTCGGCGGTCCGCCTGCGCAGGTGGTAGGCGCTCACCCCGGTCACGAAGAACGCCCCGGCGACCAGGGAGGCGGACAGGACGTGCCCGAAGGCGGTGAGCGCCGTCGGGTTGCCCAGCACCGCCGCCGCGTCGGTGAGCCGGAGCACGCCGCCGGAGACCTCGGCCCCGACCGGGTTCTGCATGAAACCGTTGGCCACGAGCACCCAGTAGGCCGAGGCGTAGGCGGTGAGCGTCACCACCCAGAACACCCCCAGGTGCGCCCAGCGGTTCAGCCGGTCCCAGCCGAAGATCCACAGGCCGAGGAAGGTCGACTCGACGAAGAACGCGACGAGCGTCTCCATCGCCAGGGACCCGCCGAGCACGTTCCCCGCGAAGTGCGTCAGCCCGCTCCACGCCATGCCCAGCTGGAACTCCATGACCAGCCCGGTGACGATGCCCATCGCGTAGTTGATCACATAGAGCCGTCCCCAGAACCGGATCATCCGTCCGTGGACGGCGGAACGGGTCAGCGTGGCCCGCGTCTGCATGATCGCGATCAGCGTGGCCAGGCCGAGCGTGAGGGCCACGAACAGGAAGTGTCCCCCCGCGGTGAGGGCGAACTGCAGGCGGGCGAGGTCGGGCGTGTCCATGCGGAGAGCCTCCGGGTACGGCTGCCGCCGCCGCATCCGTCCCGGGAGGGCATCACCCGTACTCCGGAAGTTGTCTCCCGGCCGGTCCCCCTACATCCCGGACCGGCGGGAGGGGCGTCCCCGATCATCCGCCGGGAGGTCCCGGGCCACGGCCCGGGCCCGGGGTGACCCCGGCTACGCGCCCTCCGCCGACCGGCCCGGCGGAGCCCCGGCTACGCGCTCTCGGCCGACCGGCCCGGTGGGACCCCGGCTACGCGCCCTCGGCCAGCCAGCCCGGGGTGACCATGCCCGCCTCGTAGGCCAGGACGACCAGCTGCGCCCGGTCGCGGGCGTGCAGCTTGCTCATGATCCGGCTCACGTGCGTCTTGACTGTCGCCGGGCTCAGCACGAGCCGGGCCGCGATCTCGTCGTTGGACAGGGCGGCCGCGACCAGCGTCAGCACCTCGCGCTCGCGCTCGGTCAGCCCGTTGAACTCCGGGCCCGGGGCGGGAGGCTTCACCCGTCCGGCGAACTCCGCGATCAACCGGCGGGTGATCGCGGGCGCGATCAGCGCGTCGCCCCGGGCGACCACCCGGACGGCGTGGATGAGCTCGACGGGTTCGGTGTCCTTGACCAGGAACCCGCTCGCCCCGGCGCGCAGCGCGCCGTACACGTAGTCGTCGAGTGCGAAGGTGGTCAGGATGATCACCTTCGTGCCGGAGAGCCGCTCGTCCGCGGCGATCCTCCGGGTGGCCTCCAGGCCGTCCAGCTCCGGCATCCGGATGTCCATCAGCACCACGTCGGGGCGGAGCTCGCGGGCCCGCTGGACGGCCTGCTGCCCGTCGGCCGCCTCGCCGGCCACCTCGATGCCGTCCTCGCCCTCCAGAATCGACCGGAAGCCGGCCCGCACCAGGGTCTGGTCGTCGGCGAGCAGCACGCGAATCATGAAATGTCCTTCCTCAGGGGGATGCGGGCGAGGACCCGGAAGCCGCCGCCGGGACGCGGCCCCGCCTCCAGGGTCCCGCCCAGGGCGACGGCGCGCTCGCGCATGCCGGTGATGCCGAAGCCCCGCCCCGCGGTCTCCGCGGCGGCCCCCGCCTCGCCGTCGTCCGGACCGCCGCCCGGATCGTCGCCGTCGTCCGGTCCGCCGTCCGTGCCGTCGTCGTCGACGCGGACGGTCAGCTCGGCGGCGCCGTACCGGACGGAGATCTCGGCGGCGGACGTGCCCGAGTGGCGGACGACGTTCGTCAGGGACTCCTGGATGATGCGCGCGGCGGCGTGGTCGATCTCGGCGGGCAGGTCCAGGGGCTCGCCGAGGACCTCCGTCCGTACGGCGAGCCCGCTCCCGCCGGTCAGTTCCCGGAGCCTGGACAGGCTCGGCGCGGGAGCGGTGGGCGCGTCCTCGTCCACCTGGCGCAGCACGCCGAGGGTGGTCCGCAGCTCGCGCAGGGTCTGCCTGCTGACCTCCTTGATGGCGGCCAGCGCCGGCTCGGCCTGCCCGGGGCGGTCCTTGATCCGGTGGAGCGCGGCCCCGGCCTGCACGTTGATCATCGAGATGTTGTGGCCGAGCACGTCGTGGAGCTCCCGCGCGATCCTCAGCCGCTCCTCGGCGGCCCGCCGCCGGGCCTCCTCCTCACGGCCGTGCTCGGCCTCCGCCACCCGGCGCTCGGCCTCCCGCAGGTAGGCGCGGCGGTTGCGGGTCACCCCGCCCATCGCGACGGTCGCGACCGTCCAGCCGCCCAGGAGGAGGAGCTGGCTGACGTCCAGGTGCTGGACCGGGCTGTTCAGTTCGCCGAGCAGCACTCCCAGCAGGCTCAGGACGGTGACGGTCACGGCCGCGCCGAGGTGGTCGAGGTCGGCGGCGGTGAACAGGGCGAGGAGCAGCGCGAGGTAGAGCGTGCCGTCCAGGCGGGCCACCGGATAGTAGACGGCTCCCGCCACCGTCACGACGACCAGCACCTCGACCGGGAACCGGTGGCGGACCAGCAGGGCGGCGCACACCAGCAGGGGGAGCACGTAGTCCCAGACGTTGGGCGTCACCCCGGATCTGAAGGCGGCGGTGACGACGGTGCCGCCGAGGACCCCCAGGATCACCAGCCCGGTGGCCAGGGAGCTCAGGGGAAGGCGGACGGATCCCACGCGGACAGATCCCACGTCGCGTACTTTAATCACCCGGCCGGGAACGTGGGCGGGTCAGTGCTCGGCGAGGACGATCACGGAGTCGTCCGGGCCGAGCCGGACCAGACGTGACTTGTCGGGGTTGAGCACCACCCCGAAGTGGGGCGCCTCGTTGACCCGGTCGGCCAGGCGGTAGCCGATCGCGGTCTCGCCGCGGCGGCGGGCCGCCTCGATCACCGTGGTGAAGCTGACCGGCGCCCCGGCGCGGACGTAGAGGTTCGCCGGGCGGGGGTAGATCTCCGAGCCGCGCGAGTCGAAGAGGTAGCCGAACACCTCCGCCAGGTGCTGGTTCTCGGTGAGCTGGGCGAGCAGGAGACCGATGACCGTGTCGCTGATCACGATGTCGTCGGCCCGGGTGACCTCGGCCAGGGCGCGGTTGTTCTCGTCGTGCATCTCGCTGACGATCGAGTAGCGCTCGCCGAGCGTGGTCTGCGTGTCGCGGAGCTGGAGCAGGGTCATCAGCGTCCGGGTGTCGGCGTGCGCCGCGTCGTAGCGGTCGTCGGACAGCACGATCACGTGCTGGTAGACGCCCAGGCCGAGGGACTCCAGCGCGTAGCGGTCGGTGGTCTCGCAGTCCTTGACGTTCACCGTGAGGTTGACCAGGCCCTCGACGCCGGTCGCGGCGTCGGGGTGGTCGGAGGCCACGTCCAGGACGGAGCCGGGGGCGGCGTAGCCGTCGAGGCAGCGGATGATCTGCCTGCCCCGGCCGTTCCAGTTGAGCACCAGGGTCCGCTCCGGGCCCGGCTCGTCGTGCTCGATCAGGACGATCGCGTCCTCGTGGGCCTTCGGCGTGCCGTCGGCCAGGTGGATCATCGAGTCGTCCGGGGCGATCACGATGATCTCGTCGTCGGCGGCGATCACGGTGTCCATGGGCGGGTTGAGCATGACCCGGCCCTTGCGGCGCAGGCCGATGACCGTGGCGGTCTGGTAGGCGGACAGGGCCCGGCCGTACTCCGTCCCCGCCAGGCTCGGATCGGAGCGCAGATAGATCTCGTCGCCGGAGAAGTCGAGCAGGTCCATGCAGACCACCGAGGTGCCCGACTGGCGGGAGGACTGCACGATGAGCCGCGAGGCGGTGTCGTCGGAGTCGACCAGGTGCACGTCCGGGCCTCCGGCGAGCCGGGCGGCGGCCATGTTGCCGGTGCTCGCGATCGCGGCCACCACCGGGGGGTGGTCGCCCGCGCGCTTGTCCAGGGCGAGCAGGGTCTTGATGACGTGGGCGTCGGGGTCCTCTCCCTGCGGGGAGAGCACGACGACCGAGCGGGCCGCGTCCAGGTTCATCAGGTCCAGGTCGGCGGGCTCGACGGGACGGCCGGTCCGGCAGACCACCCTGGTCCGCCCGGTGTCGCCCACGTGCGTGCGGAGCGCGTCCTCCATCGCGACCTTGTCCAGGTCGGCGAGGATCGCGATGGTCGAGCCGCGCCGGCTCGCGTGCGCCTCGACCAGCTCCTTGACGATCGTGAAGACCTGGTCGGACCAGCCGAGGATCACGATGTGCCCGCGCTCGATGATCCGGGAGCGGCCCTTGCGGAGCCGCTCGAAGCGCTCCTTGAACCCGTTGGCGAGCACGCCGACCAGGGCGCTGACGATGATGAGCCCGCCCAGCGACGCGGCGAACATCAGCGCGATGAACGGCGCGCTCCCGGTGTCGCTGGCGACCTTGCCCGGGCTGAGCGTGCGCATCAGCGTCGCCCACAGCACCCCGGCCACACCGTGGTGCTTGTCGGCCTCGACCGGGGTCAGCCACAGCACCAGCGCCGAGACCACGACGATCAGTGCCACGGAGATCGCCGCGAGCCACCCGATCAGCGCCCCGGTGCCCCGTGACATGGTGTTGTCGAACCAGTATCGCGATCGCTCCCGGAATGTCGCTTTCGACACCGTTCCACCTCCCCGTCGGCGAACCCCGATCAACGACCGAACAAAAAG
Source organism: Planobispora longispora (assembly GCF_016863135.1). Lineage (GTDB taxonomy): Bacteria > Actinomycetota > Actinomycetes > Streptosporangiales > Streptosporangiaceae > Planobispora > Planobispora longispora. The sequence goes on along the minus strand of NZ_BOOH01000039.1, from coordinate 100,927 downwards.
TACATGTCGCTCAGGTGTTCGCACATCCGGAATGGAGTGATTGAACCGATCTGCACTGGTAAATCGCCTGAAAAGAGATTTGTAATGGCGGCCGGGGTCTCGCGGCGTCCGTGACGGTCACTCCCGCGCCGGCGGCCGTACCAGCAGGGACCGCAGGGCGAGGGCGGCGGCGAGGCAGGCGACCGGGACCGCGGGCAGCACGTAGCGGTGGTCGAAGTCGAGGACGGCGACCGGCCCGACGAGCAGGGCCGCCGCCGTCGCCCAGGGCAGCAGGACCGCGCGGCGCGTCCCCGGGCGGGCTCCCCGGCGCCGCAGCAGCGCCCCCGCCGCGCCGACGAGCAGGATCGCCCCCAACAGCGGCCCGCGCAGGTACGCCGGGTACTGGTAGGCGACCAGGACGTCGGCGTACGGGCGGACCGAGTACAGGCCGCGGATGTCCGGGTCGTACTCCCGCGTCACCTTGTCGATCAGGGGCTGCTCCGGCAGCGGCCAGTCCCCGTGCCCGAAGCCGACGGCCGGGACGACCCGCTTGGGGTGGGCGACCGGCGTCCAGGAGAAGGCGATGGAGGTGTCCTCGACGACCTCGCGGAGATAGTCGGACGGCTGGGCCGCGATGGCCCGCAGAGCGAAGGAGCGGGCCGCGTCGTTGTGCGCGAACCGGCCGCCGGGGAGCAGGTTGAGCGAGGCTCCCGGCGCCCAGACGTACTCCGAGGCGGCGTCCATGACGGTGCCGTTGGGGCAGAGCCGCGCCAGCTCGGGCGGAGGCTTGACGACCGCGCAGTCGGCGAAGGTCATCGTGCGGGCCCAGAGCGCGACCCCGTCGGCGCCGCTGAGCGCGAACCTGCCGTGGTGCGCGCCGTACCAGGCGGCGTAGGCGGCCAGCGGGAGCGTCCCGGCCAGGGCCATGGCGAGCAGCGGCCTCCACCCCCGCCACCCCCGCCGCCGTCCCGGCCGTTCCCCCGGCCGCCCGTGCCGCCGCCCGGCGCGCTGGACGGCGAGGACGAGCAGGACCAGGAGCAGCAGCGGCAGCGCGATCGTCCGGGTGAGCGCCGCCGCCGCGAACAGCAGGCCAGCCCCCGTGGCGGCCCGTGCCGACAGCGCGGGCGACCACATGAGCGTGGTGAGCCCGGCGACGATCAGGAAGATGAACAGGGTGTCCGACAGGACCGAATGCTCCAGCCGGAGGAACGAGGCGTCGAACAGCGGCGGCACGGTCGCCAGCGCCGCGCCCCAGCCGGGCAGCGACCGGCGGCGGAGCAGGGCGTAGATCATGACCCCGATGGCCAGCCCCATCGCGTGCTGCACGGCCGCGATCAGCTCGACGCTGTGGAACGGCCACAACACCCGGAGCAGGAGCGGGTAGCCGATCGGGTGGAAGGCCGCCGAGGGCTTGAGGCGGACGGCGGTGTCCAGGTAGGTGAAGGAGTCGTACCAGTAGAGCTGGGCGGGCCGGTAGCCGAGCATCGTGACCACCCGCAGCGCGGCGGCGAGCACGAGGAGGACGGCGAAGACGCGGTGGTCCGCGAGGGCGGCGGGAACGATGCGGCGGGGCCGGGGAGGCGCCGCCGGGCGGACGTCTGTGAGCACGGTGAACCGATCGTCGGAGGGGGACCCCACCGGAGCCCGCGGGGAGCATCCGGTGAGGTCGTCTGGTGAAGGGCCGCCGGATCAGGCGGAGCGTCCGGAATCCGGGCATGCGGAACAGAGCGTGTGGCGTGGGAAGGGCGGCCGGATCAGGCGGAGCGTCCGGAATCCGGGCATGCGGAACAGAGCGTGTGGCGTGGGAAGGGCGGCGGGCGGGTTACGACCCCTTGGGGCAGAACGTCTCGACCGGGCGGGGAGCCGGGTTGGGCTCGGGACCCGCCAGGAGAAGCGCCCGGTCCGCCATGCTCATCACGCCGTCATGGACGTACCAGTTCCCGGGGATCGGCTGGTCCGGGGAGGCGAAGGAGGTGAACTCCGCCTCCACGCCGCGTTCCCGCAGCACGGCCGTGATCTCGGCGACGGTCCGGTTGGCGTACTCCACGCAGTGCAACGGCTCGCCGGGCATGCCGATGGCCGGGGGGATCTGGTACCTCTCGCCGGGCCCGGCCTCCCTGCCCAGAGTGATCTCGGCCCGCTTGGTGAAGTCCACCGGGACCTTCAGGCCGATCGGGCAGCCGCCGAACGACCGGCAGCGGCCCGGAGCCTCGATCGTCTCGATCGGGCCGTCGACGGGCACCGGCTTCCCGGCCTTGAGCAGATCGACGTCCTGGAGCAGCAGGATGCTGCCCGTCTGGCTCCGGGACGTCGGCGCGACGTGGAGCGAGATGTTGATGCCGCGGGCCTTGAGCTCGGACTCGTACAGTTCGGGATCGGCGAACAGGTCCTTCACCGTGACGACGTAGTAGTCGCCGTCCCTCTTGACGTCCAGCGCGGCGGAGGCGGGAAGGGGGCCCAGCGAGCCGGGAAGCATCCAGGTCACCAGCATTCCCATGGCCGCCGACGCGACGACGATCGGCAGGGTCGTCCACCGGCGGCGCCGTACGGTCCCGGCGCGGAACGGCGCGGTGAACCGGCGGCGGCGCGGAGCGGGCGCGACAGCGGTGATCTCGTCGAACAGCTCCCGGGCGCCGGGGGTCATGCCGGGGCCGGGATCGGGGGCGATGCCCGCCACGAGACGGTCGACGTCGTGCATCATGCCTCCCTCTTCACCAGTGCGACCGCGCGCGAGCCGTACCGGGCCAGGTCGAGCCCGGCGGAGTCGAGTTCCCCGGCGAGCCGTTTGCGCGCCCGGTGCAGCCGGAGGCGCACGGCCCCGCGCGAACAGCCCATCACGGTCGCGATCTCCTCGTGGTCCAGGCCCTCCCAGCTCACCAGGGAGAGCAGTTCCCGATCATCGGGGCTGAGGCGCATGAACGCCGCGCGGACCCCGCCGGGGTCGTCCTCGACGGTGCTCCGGGCTCCGCCGGAATGCCCGTCCCAGGCGGTGAGCTCCGCGCGGAGCCGTACGGCCAGCTCGGTCCGGCGGGTCTCGGCGCGACGGCCGTTGGCCAGCACGCGCCGGGCCACGCCGTACAGCCACAGGCGGGCGTCGTGTCCCCCGGGGACGTCGTCCAGGCGGCGCCAGGCCGTGGCGAACGTCTCGGCGAGCGCGTCGGCGGCGTCGTCGGGGGAGCCGGTACGCCGCCGCACGTAGGCCAGGAGATCGGGATAGTGCGCGGTGTAGATCTCATCGAAGCGCCGCTTGGGATCAGGGGGACCCACGCTGCTTCCTTCCGCCGGGGACTCGGTCACCTGGTACCTGTCCGGCATCGGCGTTGCGTTTCATCCCTTTCTATGATTTTTCACGGGATGACAGAAGAAGCGGTCTCATGTCCCCGCGGTCTCATGCTCCGACGGGAAGCTCGACCGGCCGCCGGAACCTCCGGACCCTCCGCACGAGCACGATCGTCCCGGCGCACAGCGCGGCCCCGGACGACACCGGCGGCCACCAGAACAGCTCCTCTTCGCGCAGGGCGACGGCCCCGCAGAAGGCGAAGGCGAGGACGTGGCCGACGGTGACCGCCCACGCGACGGCGCTGAAGGTGGTCCCCCGCTCGTAGCGGGGAAGGGAGCGGCCGGACCTGACGCATCGCAGGGACAGCATGACGATCTGGCACAGGACGGCCAGCGAACCGGCCAGCAGGAACGGGTAGAGGAACAGGGTGGCGAACATCCGCGAGCCGTCGGCCCAGCCGGTGGCGACGAGCAGCGACTCGACCCGCAGGATCCGGCCGTCCCAGACGACGACGTCGACCGTCTCCCCCTCCCGGAGCTGCCGCATCTCCTCCGGCAGCGGGTCGAAGGTCTCCGGCTCGCTCCGGCCCTCGACCCGCAGCCGGGCCCCGTGGGAGCCGTTGCCGTCGAACCGCTCGGTGTCCCCGGTCGAGGTCGCGAAGGCGCTCCAGGCGTCTTCGACGACCGCGTGGGCGGCGATCAGCCCGCCGGGATCGATCTCCAGGGCGTAGTGGGTCTCGAACGACCTGTAGGTCCACGTGCCGAACATCGTCCCGAGCGGTACGGCCAGCGCCAGCCCGACCGCCAGGGCGATGAGGCGGGCCCTGAGCGAGGGCTCCCTGCGGACCGGAGGATCCTGGGACTGCCCGGCCTGCGGCATCGACGCTCCCTTCGCCGGGGCGCGTGCCCCGCGGGCACGCTCTGGAAGATCGATGAGAACTCGGCCGCGCCGCCGGCGTCAACACTCCCGCACGCTCCCGCGCACGGGTGCCGCCCGGGTGCGGCCCTGGAGCGTCCCGGCCGCTCCAGGTCAGGATGCGGGCTCCAGCGCGTCCGCCTCCGGCTGCCCGATGAGGGCGAAGCCGGGCCCGACGCCGGTGAACACGGCGACTACGATCCTCCCCCGAGCGTAGTGGCGCCTTTGTCTGATCTGTCCTGGATTCAGGCGGGGCCGTACAGCCACGGCCGGATGCGGCGCCGTCCTGTCCGGTTTAACAACATATGTCGGGTTAATTTGCTCATCGCGTATTGGCTGGCGCGCTTAACGCATCTAAAAATTCTGAATTTTCGCTAGAAATCAGCAAATGCCGCTTATTAGGATCCTCGTCCCATGAGAACGATGAAGATCGTGACCATGGCGGCGCTGGTCCTGGCGGTCGCGGGCTGCCAGTTCGGCCAGGACGAGGAGCTCCCGCAGGAGCGGGTGCAGCTCACCTCCACCGCCTCGGACGCCTCGACGGCCAGGGCGACGGCACCGCCGGACAAGGTCGTGGCCGGCCGGGAGGGCGCCATCGACAATCACCGTTTCCGGGTGGAGATCGTCCAGTTCATTCGCCGCGACCGGTTCGTGAACCTCACCTTCACCGCCACCGTGACCAAGGGCGACGGCGGGCTGGGCTGGCAGGTGAACAACGCCTTCTCGGCCGTCCCGCAGCAGCACCCCACCGTCGACGGGGTGTTCCTGATCGACACCAAGAACGCCAAGAAGCACCTGGTCGCACTGGACAGCGACAACACATGCGTCTGCAGCAGGATCGGGTCGCTGTTCCTCAAGGAGGGCGAGAGCGCGGCGTTCTCCGCCACCTTCGCCGCCCCGCCCGACGACGTGACCTCGATGGACGTTCACATCCCCAACGCCGGGACCCTGGCCGATGTACCGCTCGGCTAGCGCCCTGGCGCTGGCCGCGGCCCTGCTCGCCCCGGCGTCCACCCCCGCGCCGCGGCCGTCGCCCACGCCGATCCCCGTGGAGGCGGGGCCTCCGGTCACCGCGCCCGTCCTCGACCTGGTCACCCCGATGCTCGACATGCAGGGCCGGGTGCTGGACATCAGCGAGCGCATCGCCACCCTGGACGGGTCGCTCACGGACGAGAGCAGGGGCGCCGAGCGGAAGATCATCGTTGCCGCCGACGTGCTGTTCGCCTTCGACAAGGCGACGCTCACCCCCAAGGCCAGAAGCCGCCTGGCGCAGGCCGCGAAGACGCTCGCCGCCGAGGCCGGGGGCGAGCAGGTGCGCATCGACGGCCACACCGACGCGAAGGGCGACGACGCCTACAACCTGGACCTGTCGCGGCGGCGCGCGCAGGCCGTGCGGGAGTCCCTGGAGCGGCTGCTGGGCGGCAAGGGCATCACCTTCGTCGTCGAGGGCCACGGCGCGGCCGACCCGGTCGCCCCCAACACCACCCCCGACGGCGGCGACAACCCCGAGGGCCGCGCCGAGAACCGCCGGGTGGAGATCAGCTTCCCCGGCTGAGCCCGCCGGGGCGCGGGGTGCATGCTGCGGGATGCGTCGAACCTAAGACTTTCCGTGACGGAAAGTCTAGAGTTGACGAGTTGGAAAGTCGCTGATTGACTTTCCGTCATGGAAACACAAGCGAGCTCCCAGAACCCCGCCCCCCGGCTGTCCCGTGAGGAGGCTGCTGCGGCGCTCCGCCAGGTGGAGCAGGTCCAGGCCACTCTCCACGCCACGCCGATGCCGATGTGGTACCCCGCCACCATCGCCCTCCTGAGTGCGGCAGCTCCGCTGAGCGTGCTGCTCCCGCAGCCCACGGGTGCCGTCGTCTCCCTGGCGTCGATCGCGGGGATCATGGTCGCCATGCGGGTGTTCTTCAACAGGTTCGGGATCGTGAGCAGGGGCGACAGGCGCCAGGTGGTGGTGATGGCGCTGGCCGGGCTGCTCCTCGTCGGCCTCATGGCGGCTGCCGCCGTGCTCGATGTGCGGTACGGCCAGGCGTGGGGCTGGGGCATCTCGGCGGCGGTGAACGCCGTCGCCATGTTCGCTCTCACTATTTACTGCCGCAGGCCTTCCCGGACGTCAGCATGACAGACGCGCACGACCTCACAGGCGGGTTCGACATGACGATCCACGCGCCGAACCGGCTGCGGATCTGCGCCCTGCTGGAGGCGGTCGCCGAGGCCGAGTTCAGCGTTGTCCAAGAGCAGCTCGGGGTCAGCGCCTCCGTGCTCAGCAAGCAGGTGGCCGTGCTGATCGAGGCCGGTTACGTCAAACAGCGCAAGGCCGTACGCGACACCCGCCAGCGCGTCTGGCTCCAGCTCACCGAACCCGGCCGCGCCGCCTACCGGGGCCACGTCGCCGCACTCCGGGCGATCGTCGGCGAGCAGCACTAGATCGGCGGCGCCGCCGGGGCGAGGGTGTCGCGCAGGGCGCGGAGGGTGGCGCGGACCGCCGGGATCTGGTCGGCCTCGCGGGGGTGGACCAGATACAGCGTGCGGGGGCGGAGCCCCGGAACGGGCCGGACGGCGACGCCGGGGGCGGTGAAGGCGTCCAGAGCGAGACGGGGCAGCAGCCCGACCCCCAGGCCGCGGGCGATCAGCGCCTGGGTGACCACGTAGTCGTCGGTGCCGTGCCGTACGTCGGGGACGAACCCGGCCTCCTCGCAGGCCCGGCGGAGCCCGGCGGCGCACCGTTCGCAGCCGGCGATCCACGCCTCGGCGGCCAGCGACCGCAGGCTCACCGGCCGGTCTCCGGGCACGGCCTGCGGATGCGAGCGTGGCAGGACCAGCAGGAGCGGATCCTCGCCGACCGGCGTCCGGACCAGTCCGGGGTGGTCGTCCGGTTCCTGACCGGCGTGGGCGAACGTCACGGCCAGGTCGGCCTCCCCGGCGGCCAGCAGGGCGGACGCCTCGGGCGGTTCGGCCTCGCGCAGCCGTACGTCCACCCCGGGATGGCGCCGGACGAGCAGGTCCATGGCGGCCGGGACGACGGTGGCGCTGGCCGAGGGGAAGGCGGCCAGCCGTACGGCGCCCTCCCGCAGCTGGGCCAGGGCGTCGAGGTCGTCGGCGGCGGCCTGCAGGCGGGTGGCGACGGCGTCGGCGTGGCGGAGCAGGAGCCGGCCCGCCTCGGTGAGCCGGACGCCGCGCGGGAGACGCAGCACGAGGGCCATCCCCGCCCGCCGCTCCAGGTGGCGCAGGTGCTGGCTGACCGCGGGCTGGGTCCAGCCGAGGGCGCGGGCCGCGCCGGCGATCGACCCGGCGTGGGCGATCTCCCGGAAGACCAGCAGGCGGTGGGGGTCCATACCGTGGGTCATGGCATAAGTATCGCTTGGGGGTCGACAAAGGAATCCAGGTCTACCTATGGGGCCGCGGCTCGCGCCAGGATTTCCGCATGACGCGAACCATCGGCCTGATCGGCGGCATGAGCTGGGAGTCCTCGGCGGAGTACTACCGCCTGCTCAACGAGGAGGTCCGCCGCCGGCTGGGCGGCCACCACTGCGCCCGCAGCCTCATGCTGACCGTGGACTTCGCCGAGGTCGAGGCCATGCAGCGGGCGGGCGACTGGGCCGCGGCCGGCCGGCTGCTGTCCCGGGCGGCGCGGACGCTCCAGGAGGGCGGGGCGGAGCTGGTCCTGCTGTGCACCAACACCATGCACCGGGTCGCCGGGGAGATCGAGGCCGCGATCGAGGTGCCGTTCGTGCACATCGTCGACGCCACGGCGGAACGGATCGCCGGGGCGGGGCTCACGACCGTGGGACTGCTCGGCACCCGGTTCACGATGGAGATGGACTTCTACCGCGACCGGATGCGCGGGCACGGGATCGACCTGATCGTCCCCGACGAGCCCGGCCGCACCCTGGTGCACGACGTCATCTACCGGGAGCTGACCCGCAACCGGGTCGAGGACGCCTCCCGCCGGGCGTACCGGGAGATCATCGCGGACCTGACCGCCCGCGGAGCCCAGGGGGTCATCCTCGGCTGTACGGAGATCACCTTGCTGATCGGCCCGCAGGACAGCGCGGTCCCGGTGTTCGACTCCACCCGCCTGCACGTCGAGCGCGCCGTGGACCTGGCGCTGGCCGGTACGGCGAAACCCAGCGGGCCGGAACTCAGTGGGTCGGGGCTCAGTGGGTCGGGTCGATGACGCAGAAGCGGTTCCCGTCGGGGTCGGCCAGGACGACGAAGTCGGGGTCCTCGGGGTAGAGGTCCCAGTCGACCCGCCCGGCCCCGAGCGCGATCAGCCGCTCCACCTCCGCGGCCTGGTCGGCGGTGTCCCGGGCGTAGAGGTCGATGTGGACGCGCGGATGCTCCTGGACCGGCGACTCGCTGAGGTCGAGCGCCAGCGCGACGCCGGCGCCGCCGGCCGGTTCGAGCACCGCCCAGTCGTCCCGCACCTCACCCTCGCGCGGGACGTATCCCAGTGCCCGGGTCCAGAACTCGATCGCCCGCGGCACGTCGTCGACGCCCAGCACGATCGTCCGAATGTTCAGCATGCGCCGATTCTGGCAGATGCCGATCTTCGGGGGCGGCGGCCGGACCCGGGTCAGCGGGCGTGCCAGGCGGCCAGGAGCTCGGCCTCCCTCTCCGGGGTGATCGTGGTCTCGACGGAGAAGCCCGCCTCGGACGCGCGGATCTCGCGGACCGATCGGGCGAACGGGCGGGGGGCGAGACCGGCGGCGTGGGCGGCGGACGGGTCGGCGGTGTTGGCCGCGGTCCACGCGTCGCCCTCGCCCCACAGGGGAAGGGAACGGCCGTTCTCACCGCGGGCGAGCAGGAAGTCGGCGTCCACCCAGGTGAGAGTGGTCCCGGGCGGGGCGACCTCGGCGGCGATCGCCCGAAGCATGTCGCCGAAGGTGAACGGCGGGGGCGGGCTGACGGCGTGGAAGGTGCCGCCCTCCGCCTTCTCCGTCATGGCGACGATCCAGGAGGCCATGTCGCGCCCGTCGATCACCTGGATCGGGTCGTCCGGGTCGCCGGGGGCCAGGACCTCGCCGCCGCGGGCGATCCGGTTGACCCAGTAGGTGAAGCGGCCGGTGTAGTCGTGCGGGCCGATCACGTAGGTCGGGCGGACGACCAGTGTTCCCGGGCCGAACGCGCCGGTCGCCGCCCGCTCGCACAGGACCTTCAGCGGGCCGTACGTCTGGCCGGTCACGACGTCGGGGACCGGGCCGGCGGGGTCGGGGAGCTCCGCGAGCGGGGAGTCCTCGGTGAAGCCCGGCTCCTTGGGGGTGGCGTAGACGGCCGTGGTGGAGACGAAGACGTACTGGCCGGTCGAGACGGCGCCGGCCAGTGCCTCGACCTGGGCCGGCAGATAGGCGCTGACGTCGATCGTCGCGTCCCACTCCCGGCCGCCCAGGACCGACAGGCCGCTGTCGCGGTCGGCCAGGATGTGCTCCGCCTCGGGGAAGAGATCCGGGCCGGTCCGCCCTCGGTGCAGGAGGGAGACGTCGTGCCCGGCCGCGAGCGCGGCCTCGGTGATGTGCCGGCCGACGAACCGGGTACCGCCGATGATCAGAATACGCATGTCAGGCATCTTTCCCTATGGCGTCGCCGCGCGCCCCTGGGACGGCTCCGTCCGTCGGATCATCGAGGCACTCGGCGCTTGACCTGCCCGTGAACCGCCTGGGGGAAAACAGGGTGTGCCCCGTGTCACTCGGCGGATCCTTGTCCCGGAAAACGGGGCAGAGGGTACGTTGGAGATATCGGTTCATCGATTCGGGATGGTCAGTGTGGCAATCGAACCAGAGGAGTGGATTTCTGGGCGGCCGCAGCATCCTACTTTCGAGCACCCGGCGCTCTTCTACCGCGGCGTCGGCGACTATCTCCTGGGAACCGTGCCCTTCATCCTGGACGGACTGGCGGCGGGGCAGCCGGTCGCGGTCGCCGTGCCGCAGCGGAACCTGACCCTGATCCGCGAGGCGCTGGGTGAGCGCCAGGCCGCCAGGGTGCGGCTGATGAACATGGAGGAGGCCGGGCGCAACCCGGGGCGGATCATCCCCAACGTGCTGCGCGCCTTCGCCGACCGTCACCCGGGCACCCGCGTCCGCATCATCGGAGAGCCCATCTGGGCCGGCCGTTCCGAGGCCGAATACCCGGCGTGCCTCCAGCACGAGGCGCTGATCAACCTGGCGTTCACCGGCCGGGACGTCACGATCCTGTGCCCCTACGACGCCGAGAGGCTGGATCCCGCGGTCATCAAGGACGCGGAGGAGACCCACCCCGTGATCGTCGACGCCTCCGGAACGCGCCCCAGCACCCGGTACGCGCTGGACGACGTGCTGCGGGCGTGCAACCAGCCGCTGTCCGCCCCCGAGGGCGCCGCCACGATGCGGTACGGCTACGACCTCCACCCCGGCCCCCTGGCCAGGGTCCGCGCCTTCGCCGTCGAGCACGCCGCCCGGTCCGGGCTGTCCGGCAGCCGCCTGGAGGACCTGCGGCTGATCGCCAGCGAGCTGGCCGCCAACAGCCTCGACCACGGCGGCGGATCGGGCACCCTGCGGATCTGGCGGGAGAACGGGCAGGTGGTCTTCGAGATCAGCGACGCCGGCCACATCACCGACCCCCTCGCGGGACGCCACCCGGCCGACGCCCGCCAGCTCGGCTCGCGCGGCCTGCTCGTGACGCACCTCCTGGGCGATCTGGTCCGGGTGCACACCGGCCCGGACGGCACCACCACGCGGGTCCACTTCGACGTGAACGGGCACAGGGACGCCTGACGGTCCCGCCCGGTCAGGTGAGCCCGGCGGCGCGGCAGGCGTTGCGGACGTCCCCGGCGCAGATCTCCTCGATCGTCCAGAAGCCGTCCTCGACCACGGTCGTGCCGACGTTGGCCGCGGTGACCACGGTCGGCTGTATGATCTCGGCGGGGATCGCGGACGACGTGCCGTTGCCCACGGTCCGGACGGCCTTCACCGCCGTACCGCTGCCGAGGTCGACGGCCATCCGGGCGGCGCTTCGCGCCTGGGGCCTGATCGGTTTGTAGACGGTCATCGTCTGGGTGCCGAGCAGGATGCGCTGGACGGCCGCCAGCTCGGCGTCCTGGCCGGTCAGCGGGATCCTCCCGGGCAGCCCCGCGGCGCGCATCGCCTGGACGGCGCCCGCGGCCATGCCGTCGTTGGCCGCGTAGACGCCGGCGACCCTGTCCGCGCCGAGTTCGGCGAACGCCTCGGCCGCCCGGGTGTTGGCCTGGTCGGGGCTCCAGCCGGGGATGTCGTACTCCCTGCCGATCTCCACCCGGCCGTCGAGGACGGCGTGGGCGCCCCGCTTGACCTGCTCCGCGTTGGGATCGGTGGGCGAGCCGTTGATCATCACGATGGGGCCGCGCCCGCGGGACCCGCTCTTCTCGACCGCCTTGAGCAGGGCCTCGCCCTGCGCCCTGCCCACCTCGACGTTGTCGAAGGAGACGTAGGCGTCGATCGGGCCCGCGGCCAGACGGTCGTAGGAGACCACGCCGAGCCCCCGGGACTTGGCCCTGACCACCGCCGGGCCGATCGCCGCGGCGTCCACCGGGTCGAGGATGAGAACCCGGACGTCGCTCGCGAGCATCTCGTCGATCTGCTGCTCCTGCCGGCCCGGATCCTGGTTGGCGTTCCGGTACACCACCTCGCACATGGGGCAGAGCGTCGCGATCTCCTGGGCGATGTAGGGATGGTCGAACCTGTCGTAGCGGGCGGCCGTCGAGTCGGGGAGCAGCAGGCCGATCCGGAAACCGTCCGCGGCGGTCCGGGAGGCGGCGCCCCCGGAGGCGGTGGCGGCCGGGCCGTCGTCCCGGCCGGTCTCCCCGGTGGAGCCGCACGCCAGGGCCCCGAAGGCCAGGACCGCCACGGTCAGGACGGACACGGCGGATTCCGCCATGCGCCGCACCGGTTTCATGGCCGCCTCCTGACAAGTGATCGCCCGCCGCGGCCGGTGGCCGGCCGTTCCCGGCGGAAGCCGTACCCGCAGGTGAAGGGGGAACGCCGGGGCGGTGGGGATCGTGAAGGGGTCGCGGCAAAGAACTGATCGGCAAAGGAGATCATTGACGCTGTTTTAAGCGGTTTGTGAATGTATGCGGTCCTTGAGGGTAGCGGGCGCATCATCCGAAAAGGAACAACCGCTGGAGGCATCGGTGAGTGAGTATCCGACCGGAGCGGGGGACTACTCCGGACAGAGCGGGGGGATGCAGACGACGGCCCAGCAGGCCAAGTCGGCCGCGGGGGAGGTCGCGGAGACCGCCAAGGAGCAGACGCGGGCGGTGGCCGGAGAGGCCAGGCACCAGGCGCGTCGCGTGGCGGGACAGCTGCGCGACCGAGTGGGGGAGCAGGCGCAGCACCAGAGCCGCCGCGCGGCTCAGGGCATCCGCCAGTGGTCCGACGACCTGTCGTCGATGAAGGAGGCCGTCAAGCCGGACTCCCCGGTCCATGGAGCGGTCCAGCAGATCGCCGACAGCGGACGGCGTGCCGCCGACTACCTGGAAGAGCACGGGCTGGCCGGCGTGGTGGACGAGGTCCAGAACTTCGCCCGCCGCCGTCCGGGCCTGTTCCTGGCCGGGGCGTTGGTGGCCGGATTCCTGGCCGGCCGGGTCGCCAAGGCCACGACGGGCGTCACGTCGTCGGACACGGGCAGCGGCACCACGTCGACGGGCACCGGGAGCGGCACCGCCTTCACCCCGACCGCCGCGAGCGTCGCGGAGACGCCGGCGCGACCGGTGACCCCGCCCGCGCACACGACGCCGCCGTACCAGTCGGTGCAGCAGGCCGACCCCCTGGCGCGGCCGACGACCCCGGAGAGCATCCCGGCGGAGTCGCAGGGCGCCTACCCGCCGAACCGCTGGGACGGTGAGTCGCGATGAGCGCGCCCCCTCGGCCTGACCACCGGCCGGACACCGGGGTCGACAGTCACGCGGAATCCCCCTCGCTGGGACAGCTGATCAGCGAGATCGGGGAGGACATGTCCCGGCTGTTCCGCCAGGAGGTGGAACTGGCCAAGGCGGAGATCCGCCAGGAGGCGGCCAAGGCGGGCAAGGCCGCCGGACTGCTCGGCGGGGCCGGGTTCGCCGGCTACATGACCGCGCTGCTGGTGACCCTGGCCGTCATGTTCGGCCTGGGCAACGTCATGGACCTGGGCTGGGCGGCGCTCATCGTCGCCGTCGTATGGGGTGCGATCGGCGCGGCGCTGTTCGTGACGGGACGCAAGCGCATGCAGCAGGTATCCCCCAAGCCGGAACAGACCATCGAGACGCTCAAGGAGGACGCACAATGGGCGCGGAACCTGACGAAATAAGGGCGGAGATCAACGCCACCCGGGCGGAACTGGCCGCCGACGTCGATCGGCTCGCCGAGCGGACCAGCCCGCGGAGGATCGCGCAGCGCCGTACCGCGCGGATGCGTCAGAAGATGTACGCGGTGCGCGAGCGCGTGATGGGGACCCCGACCCACGCCGCCCACCGGGTGCGGGAGCAGGCCGGGCAGGCCGCCCACTCGGTCCGGGAGAGCGCGTCCGGGGCGGCGGACACCGTCAAGCACGGCGCCCAGCAGGCCGCCGAGACCGTCAAGCACGGGGCCCACCAGGCCACCGAAGTGGTGAAGGAGACACCGGAGCAGGTGATGCGGAGCACGCAGGGCAACCCGCTGGCGGCGGGAATGATCGCCTTCGGCGCCGGACTGCTGGCGGCGACCCTCCTGCCCAGGACCGAGGCCGAGAACCGGGCCGCCGAGCAACTCAAGGAGCAGGCGGGCGACATGGTGGAGCCGGTCAAGGCCGCGCTCCAGGAATCGGCCCAGAACCTCGGCCAGGAGGCCAAGGGCATCGCCCAGGAGGCGGCCCAGCAGGTCAAGGAGAGCGCGACCGAGGCCGCCAGGACCACGGGCGGTCAGGCTCGGGAGCAGGCTCAGCAGGTCACCGACCAGACCCGCTCCCGCATGTAGCCCCGTAGCCGTCCGTCCATCCTCGCCGCTCCGCCTCCGACGGGGGCGGAGCGGCGACGGCTTCCACTCCGGAAACGGTGCATCCGATGACACACGACGACAGCAGACGATCTTCCGCCGGAACGGTTCGCGGAAGTGACCGTGACACACCCCCCGAAGGCCCGACCGAGCTGCCCAAGCAGTCGTGGTGGGGAGTGCTCAAACGCACCGTCAAGGAGTTCCAACAGGACAAGCTCACCGACTGGGCCGCCGCGCTCACCTACTACGCGGTGCTGTCGATCTTCCCTGCGCTGCTGGCCATGGTCTCGTTGCTCGGCCTGTTCGGCAAGACGGCGATCGACTCGCTCATCGAAAACCTGGAGGCGCTGCCCTCCAGCCCCGCCACGCAGATCATCGGCTCGTTCCTCGAGAACCTGAGGGGGAGCCAGCCCGGCGCCGGGATCGCCGTGATCATCGGTATCGCCGTCGCGCTCTGGTCGGCCTCGGGCTATGTGGCGGCTTTCATGCGGGCCGCCAACATCATGTACGAGATGCCCGAGGGCAGGCCCATCTGGAAGACCCTGCCGCTGCGGCTGGCCATCACCACCGTCCTGATCATTCTGACCGCGGCCGGAGCGGTCGCCGTGACGTTCACCGGCGGGCTCGCCGAGCAGGCGGGAAAGATGCTCGGCCTGGGCGATACCGCGGTGACGGTCTGGAACATCGTCAAGTGGCCGGTCCTGGTGCTCGCCGTGATGCTGGTGCTCGCCCTGCTGTACTGGGCCGCGCCCAACGTGGCGCACCCGGGCTTCCGCTGGGTCACCCCCGGCAGCATGCTCGCCGTCATCCTGTGGATCATCGCCTCCGCGGCGTTCGGGTTCTACGTGGCCAACTTCGGCTCCTACGCCAAGACGTACGCCGCCTTCGCCGGCGTCATCGTCTTCCTGATCTGGCTGTGGATCACCAACATCGCCGTGCTGCTCGGCGTGGAGTTCGACGCCGAGCTGGCCCGCGCCCGCGCCATCGAGGACGGGCATCCGCCGGAGAAGGAGCCCTACGTCGAGCCCCGCGACACCCGGAAGATGGACACCGGGTAACAGGCGATCGGCGGGTGACGGAAGGCGGGTGACAGCCGGGCGACAGGGCCGTGGCAGCGCGGTCCCCGATCCTCCTTGAGGTACGACGACCAACGGGAGGAAAGAGACCATGGACCTCACCAAGCTCGAGGCGTTCCACGCCCAGATCGCCCAGGAGGGGCTCGGCGCGAGCCTCAGCCTCTCCAACTACCTCGGAGACCTGCTCGGGATCTTCCGAGTCATGGCCGGGGCCGGCTCCCTGACCAGCGCGGAGCTCGCCGGGCGCACCGGCCTGGCGGAGCGGTACCTGCGCGAGTGGCTGTCCACACAGGCCGTCGCGGGACACCTGGACTACGACCCCGCGACCGGCGGGTTCGAGCTCCCCGCCGAGCACGCCGCGGTGCTGGCCGACGACGAGGCCGTCACCTCGCTGTCCGGGCAGATCGAGATCGCGGCCGCCATCTGGCTCGCGGCCGACGGGATCGCCGAGGCCTTCCGCACCGGTGAGGGCTTCGGGTGGCACCGGCACGACGCGCGGCTGTTCACCGGCGTGTCGCGCTTCTTCGGCCCGCTCTACCGGATGTCGCTGGTGGACCAGTGGCTGCCGGCCCTGGACGGCGTGGTCGACCGGCTCCGCGCCGGGGCCCGCGTCCTGGACGTCGGCTGCGGGCACGGCACCTCGACGATCCTCATGGCCGAGGCGTTCCCCGCCTCGCGGTTCGAGGGGATCGACTACCACGAGTCCTCGATCGAGGCCGCGCACCAGGCCGCGCGCAAGGCGGGGGTGGACGCCCGCGTGCACTTCCACGTCGGAGACGCCGCCGAGGACGCCGTCGGCCCGTGGGATCTGATCTGCTTCTTCGACGCCCTGCACGACATGAGCGACCCGGTGACGGCCGCCCGGCGGGCCCGGGAGAGCCTGGCGGAGGACGGAACCCTGCTCCTGGTCGAGCCCGCGGCGGCCGACCGGCTGGAGGACCGGATTGGCAACCCGGTCTCGATGAGCTACTACAACGCCTCGACGTTCCTGTGCGTGCCCCACTCGCTGTCGGGGGAGCCCGGGCTCGGGCTGGGCGCCCAGGCGGGCGCCGAGCGCCTGGGCGAGGTGCTCGCCCAGGCCGGGTTCAGCCGGGTCCGGGCGGCGCTGACCACGGAGTACAACCTGGTCATCGAGGCGCGTCCCTGAGAAGTCGGGGCGCGTCCCTGAGAGGTTGGGGCGCGTCCCCGAGGGAAGGCGTCACGCCGCCGTTCCGGACGCGTGATCGTCCGCAACCGCGGCGGGTTCGACCCGGTTGCGGCCCGCGCGCTTGGCGGCGTACAACGCCTCGTCGGCGGCGTGCAGCAGCCCTTCCAGGCTCTGCCCGCCCGCCAGGCACGCCACCCCCGCACTGAAGGTCACCGGCACCGACCGCCCCCCGGTCCGCACCGGCTCGGCGGCCACCCGCACCCGCAACGCCTCCACCCGCGCCCGCGCCGCCGCCCCGTCGGCCCCCGCAAACACCAGCACGAACTCCTCCCCGCCGTAACGCGCCGCCACCACCCCGGCCCCGGCCGTGCCCTCCGCCTCCTCGGCCAGACACCGGGCGAACCGCACCAGCACCTCGTCCCCGGCCGCGTGCCCGTAACGGTCGTTGACCTGTTTGAAATGGTCGACATCCAGCAGCGCCAGGCTCAACGGCCGGCTCCGCACCGCGCACTCGGCCGCCAGCCGCTCCAGCGCCTCCAGCAGATAGCGGCGGTTGTACAGCCCGGTCAGCGCATCGCGCACCGCCTGCTCGGCCAGATCGGCCCGGAGCAGCTCGATGGTGCGCAGCTGCTCGTGCAGCCGGGCGTTGGCCTGCTCCAGCTCCCGCCGCTGACCGTTGATCGCGGTGACGTCCCGGGCCACCATGACCCAGCCGACGCGCTGGCTCCGGTTGTCGTGGAGCGGGCTGGTGCGCACGTTCAGCTCCAGCCGCCGCCCCTCGCGGTCGGTGAGGATCAGGTCGGTCTCCCCGCCGTCGGGGGGCGGCAGCCCGCCGAACTCCTTCTCGAAGGAGTACCCGACGAGCCGGTCGGGCAGGTCGGGCGCCAGCTGCCGGAGCATCTGCTCGGCGGCGGAGTTGAGGTCGAGGAGCCGGCCGGAGGCGTCGAGGGTGGTGACCGTGTCACCGATCAGGTCGAAGACGCGATCCCGCGCCACGGGGATCAGCTCGGGCAGCGAGTGGTGGACGAGCGCCCAGTAGGTGGCGACCGCGGTGACGCAGAAGCCGATGGGCGTCAGGTCCGTGGCGTAGTCGCCCCAGGCGATGGCGACGACGTTGGCCAGGCCCGGCAGGAGGCAGCCCAGCAGGACGACGCCGTACAGCCTGCGCTGGAGGCGGGGACCCCGCACCCACCCCCGGACCAGCCGCGCCAGGCCGGAGCCGATCAGGAGGTAGCTGTAGGCGGTGTGCACCCAGAACAGGGGAGCGAAGCCGGGCCTGGTGAAGGTGACGGGATCGGCCGGGTCGGGCGGCAGGAAGAACAGGTGGTGCCAGGGGTCGGTCACGTTCACGGCCAGGATGAGCACCGGCTCGATCACCAGGAGCAGGGCGGTACGGCGCGACAGCCGCCACGCGCGGTCGAGCACGGCGTGGGAGAGGCAGAAGAATCCCGCCGGGATGGCGCACACGCCGAGGAACTTGACCACCCTCACCACGTGGCCGACCACGGGGTCGTGGATCAGGAAGGCGAGGGCGTCCGCCGCGGACCACACCACGATCGCCGCGGACAGGAGCGCCAGCGCGGCGACCGCGGGCGCCGCCTTGCGCCGCCGCCAGCCGACGGCGGTCACCGCGGCGCCCACGGCCGTGGCGAGCATGAAAAGCAGGACCAGGAACGGCAACCCCAGCATCCTGATCCCTCCGTGCGTGTCCCGTGAACCTCCTGGTCCCCATCGGGACGGCGACCCTCCGACCTGAGGAGTTCGCACGGCGTTTTCTTCTCCTCCCGGTGTTTCCCCGGAGGTTTCCCTGGATGAGGCCGGTCGCCTGCCGATGGTCCGGGTGAACCCTTGTCGAGAAGTAATGGCTTACTTACGATGATTGCATGAGCAACGGACTGTTCAAGGATGACGACCTGATCCGCCTCGTCGCCCGGGAAGGCATCCTGATCGCCGCCGGCGGGGCGGCGTCACTGCTGCAGACGGCCCACCCCAAGGTGGCCCAGGGCGTCTACGACCACAGCTACACCGCCCAGGACCCCCTCGGCCGGCTCCGGGGCACCATGCAGTGGGTCTACGCCGTGTCGTGGGGCACCCGCGAGGAAGCCGAGACGCTGAGCGCCGTCGTGACGCGCATGCACGACAAGGTGACCGGGCCCGACTACCGCGCCAACGACCCCGAGCTCCAGGTCTGGGTCGCCGCCACCCTCTTCGCCACGGGCGTGCACGTCTACGAGAGCCTCTTCCGGAAGCTGAGCGCCGCCGAGCTGGCCGCGTACTACGAGCAGTCGAAGGTCTTCGCCACCATCCTCGGCTGCCCACCCGAGCTGCTCCCGGCGACCTACCCCGACTTCCGGGTCTACTACGCGGACATGCTCAACACGCTGGAGATCAGCGACGCCTCGCGGGCCGTCGCCGACCAGGTGCTCAACCCCACGGCCCTGCCCTGGTACACGCGCCCGGGACTGCCGGCGATCCGGCTCATCACCGCGGGCCTGATGCCCGAGCCGATCCGCAGGCAGTACGGCTGGCACTGGTCCCCCCTCCGGCAGGCGCGCTTCACCCTGCTCATGCGGACGCTGGCCGCCGTCTACCCGCGCCTGCCCATGCGGGTGCGGACCCTCCCCCGCGACTACTACCTGTACGAGATGCGCAGGAGGTTCGCCGCGCGGCGCCCCTCGCATGGGGCCGCCCGGGCCGGGTAGGACATCCCCCGGGGCTCCGGGAGGAACCCGCCGGGGTCCGCCGGCGCTCCGGGGGAGGAGGAGCAGTGACGGCTCCCGACGAGATCAGGCGGTCGGCCCTGCCCCTGGCCGCCCCGGACGACCTCGACCCGCTCCTCGAACGCGTCGGCGACGCGCGCTACGTCCTCATCGGCGAGGCGAGCCACGGCACCCAGAACTTCTACTCCTGGCGGGCGGCGCTCACCTGCCGCCTGATCGCGGAGAAGGGCTTCCGGTTCGTCGGGGTCGAGGGCGACTGGCCCGACTGCGACCGGGTGCACCGCTCCGTCACCCGGGACGGCGCCGAGGATCCCTACGACGCCCTGTACGGCTTCGCCCGCTGGCCCACGTTCATGTGGGCCAACGAGGAGGTCGTGGACTTCTGCCGCTGGCTGCGCCGGTGGAACGAGTCCCAGCCGCAGGGACGCCGCTGCGGCTTCCACGGGCTGGACGTCTACAGCCTGTGGGACTCGCTGCGGGCCGTGCGCCGCTACGCGCTCCGGCACCTGCCCGAGCAGCTCGACGCGGTCCTGGGCGCGCTGCTCTGCTTCGAGGCCTACGGGCACGACCCGCAGCAGTACGGCCTGGCCATGCGGCTGCTCCCCGACTCCTGCGAGAAGGAGGTCGTCGGGATGTTGTCGGCGGTGAGCGCCGCGGCCCCGCAGGACGAGGCGGGCTTCGCCGTACGGCAGAACGCCGAGGTGGTGGCCGGGGCGGAGGAGTACTACCGGGCCATGGTCCGGGGCGGTCCCGAGTCGTGGAACGTCCGCGACGTCCACATGGCCGACACCCTCGACCGGCTGGCCGGCTTCTACGGCGACGGCGCCCGGGGGGTCGTCTGGGCGCACAACACGCACGTCGGCGACGCCCGCGCCACCGACATGGCCGCCGCCGGGATGACCAACCTCGGGCAGCTGGCCCGGGAACGGCACGGCGACGACGTGGTGCTGGTCGGGTTCGGGACGTACGAGGGCACGGTGGTGGCGGCGGAACGGTGGGGCGCCCCCGCCCAGGTGATGCGGGTCCCGCCGGCCAGGTCCGCCTCGCTGGAGTCCCTGCTGCACGCCACCGGGCTGGAACGGGCGCTGTTCGTCGTGCCCCCGGCCGGGCGGCGGCCCGACTGGTACGACCGGCCGGCGAGCCACCGCGCCATCGGGGTGGTCTACCGCCCCGACCGGGAGAGGTGGGGGAACTACGTCCCGACGGTGCTCGGCCGCCGCTACGACGCGTTCCTGTGGCTGGACCGGAGCGAGGCGCTGCACCCGCTGCACGACGAGCCGCCGGAGGAAGAGGAGCTGGAGACGTTCCCGACCGCGGTGTGAACGGCCGGTGCGCTGTGCGGGGGCGGTGCGCGCTTCGCGGAGGCCGGTGAGCTCTTCGCGGGGATTCGTTGAAGTGTTGGCAAGATATGGCTATTTGTCGGCATTTGGTGCGTTTCCCGGCGGTCGCCGGGAACGGGACGTCCGGTGAGGGGACGGGAGCCGAGCCCGCGGTTCTCGCAGCCCGTACCCGGGGGCGAGGCCGTGCCGGGTCCCGCGCGGTAGCCGTACCGGACCCCGTACGAGACAGGAGAGCACCATGACCGACCGTTCCGATCCGGACCTCGACCGGCTGTGGCAGGAGTTCCACGACTTCGTGAACATGACGTCGGAGGAACTGCGGGCCTTCCTGATGGCTGCCGGCTCCGGCGAGGACGCCTCCCCCGCCGACCCCGGCCAGTGGATGCCCGGCCTCGGCCGCGAGGTGCTGAACATCCTCGGAAAGCGCAAGGTCGATCTCACCTCGGACGACATCGAGACGATGCGGCGCGTCATCGGCGTCGCCGAGGACGCCGAGGCCCACGCCTCCGCCAACGTGCGGGACGACGAGCGCCGCCGGGCCCTGATGGCGGTCGGGCACGACCCCCTCAGACCCTCCAGAACGGAGGGCTGACCTCCACGCACGCCGCGGTGCGGACCGAGGTGTCCGGGTGTATGGGTGTACGGCTATGGCCGGTGCGATCGGTACATCTGCCCGGACTGCATACGCGCCGCGGCGGTCGGCTGTAGATCATGGGAATTGTCTTCGTTAGCATGATTTCCCGTCGTGACCCCTACGCGGGAGACGGAAGCCATGCGCGTCATGCACGTCATGCGAGGAGTGTCGACGGCGCTCGCGGTGGCCGTACTCGGCGGTTGCACCACCCCGGCGACGCCGCAGGCCTCACCAGGACCGACGGCACCGGCCTCGGAACCGCCATCGGCCCCGGGATCGCCATCGGCCTCGCAATCGCCGTCCGCCTCGCCCGCAGGCCGGCCCTCGGCGGGTTCCTACGTACGGGACGCCGTGCTCGACTATCACCTCTCCGCCCCGTTCAAGGTGGAGGTGAAGGCGATCGAGCGCCATCCCACGCTCACCGCGCTGAAGATGGAGATCACCACGA
The DNA here is from genome assembly GCF_016863135.1 of Planobispora longispora. Lineage (GTDB taxonomy): Bacteria > Actinomycetota > Actinomycetes > Streptosporangiales > Streptosporangiaceae > Planobispora > Planobispora longispora. Next base: position 79,429 of record NZ_BOOH01000039.1, on the reverse strand, counting down.
CGCAGCCTGACAAGGCCGCCAGCGGCAACTTCGGCTACGAGGTCCCCACCCCCTACAACGTCGGCTTCGCCAGGTTCCGGCTGCTGGACCCGGTGGGCCGGAAAATGTACTTCACCCTGCGGGAGAACGACTGGGAAGGCATCGCTTTCGGGACCCGGAACAGGCTCGATTTCGACGAGAAATTCGCCGATGACTTCCGGCCGGGGGTGCGTTACCCGGTCGAGGTGTATTTCCCGCCGCTGCCCCCGGAAGTCGAGCAGATCACCGTGGCCCCGGATTTCGTGATGGAGCCGATGACCGGGGTACCGGTCACCGAGGGCGCCTCCGAGCCCAGCGCCGAGCCCGGGAGCAGCGCCGAGCCCACGGCCGGATCGGAGCACCGGTGGCCGGTGGTCCTGCCCTCGGGCAACGTCTGGTCCTGGGTGGCCGACCTGCAGGAACTGGTGGAGACCCCGCAGCGGACGACCACCCAGGAAGGCGCCACGGAGACGATCGGGCTCCGCACCGACGTGCTGTTCGCCTTCGACCAGGCGAAGCTGTCGGCCGAGGCCGCCGCCGTACTCGACGAGGTGGTCGAGGAGACGCGGCGGCGGGCCGACCCGGCCAAGCCGCCGGTCGTCATCGAGGGCCACACCGACGCCAAGGGATCGGACTCCTACAACGAGGCCCTCTCGATCAGGCGTGCGCGGGCCGTACAGGCCTATTTCGCCCGTGAGCTGGGCACCGGCTACCGGTACGAGGTGGCCGGCAAGGGCGAGAAGGAGCCGATCGCCAGGAACGAGAAGCAGGACGGAGGCGACAACCCGGAGGGAAGGGCGCGCAACCGCCGGGTGGAGATCTCCTACCAGATCAAGCAGCAGGGGCCGGACGTCACCACCACGGCCGGGCCGTCGGCGGACGATGTCAGGGGATCGACACGCGAGCCGGCCCCCTTCCGCGCCGACCCCGGCCCGGTGGTCGGCTCGCTGACCAAGACCCTCGCGCACGAGGGCGGCGAGCTGCGGGTGGACTTCCACCCGTTCTACCGGGACGGCGCCTACATCGTGGCGGCCTTCGACGTGGTGAACTCGGGCACGGCGTGGTTCCAGCCCGCCCCCGAGCCGTTCGTCGGCTGGCAGTACGAGTTCTCCCGGGCGGCCGATTTCGGCGCCTTCACGCTGGTGGAGCCCGCCACCGGAGCCAGGTATCACCCGGTGAGGTTCAACGAGACCGGCTTCGCGGAGAGCCCCATGATGGCACTCGACCCCGGGGAGAGTCTCAGATCCTACGTCTACTATCCCGCTCCGGCCGACGGGGTGAAGACGGTGACACTCGAGGCGGAGGGCATCGGGTCGGTCCCCGGGATCCCGATCTCCTGAGTACGGAGATCCCGGCACCCCGGGCGCAGGAGTCCCCCGGCGGGCGGCTGTGCCATGACGCGTCCCGGCTCAATATCTCTCGCGGTCGGCGGGGACGGGATTGAGGGGATCGCTGTCCCAGGCGAGCGACTGGTCCACCAAGGCCGTTGCGTTCTCGGCTGCTGAGACTGCTGCACCCCTGAGCCGGGTGGGCACGTAGGAACACCCCAGTGCGGAGATGACAAACGCGACCCCTGATGATCGTCGGTTGTCTAAGCCAGTCGATCAAGAACAGGGGCCGCGTTCGCGTGCCATCATCCCCGATCGACGTGCTCTCCCGCCACCTGGAGCACGTCCCCCTCGCCGATCCCGCCGTCGACCTGCCCACCCTGGCCGAGGTCCTCGATGCCGTACCCGACCCGCGCAGCCGCCGCGGACGCCGCTACCGACTCGGCCCGCTGCTGGCCTTAACCCTGCTCGCCGTGCTCGGCGGGGCCACATCACTGGCGAAGATCACCCGGTTCATCGCCGGCTACGACGCCGATCTGCGCGCCCGGCTCGGTCTGCCGCCCACCATGCGATTGGCCGCCTCCACCCTGGGACGGCTCCTGGCCCGCCTGGACGGCGACGCCTTCGATGCCGCGACCTGCGCCTACCTCGCCGCGCTGGCCGCCTGCCCGCCGCCCGACACCACCACTTCCCCCCGAACGCCCCTGCTCGGCCTGGCCATCGACGGCAAGGCCCTGTGCGGCAGCCGCACCACCGATGGCACGGTGCACCTGCTGGCCGCCCTCCGCCACGACACCCACACCGTCGTCGCTCAGCGGCAGGTCGCGGCCAAAAGCAACGAGATCGGCGCGTTTGCGCCGCTGCTGTCCGGCCTGGAGTTGTCGAACGTGGTCATCACCGCCGACGCCCTGCACACTCAAGCCGAACACGCCCGGCAGATCATCACCGCCGGCGGCCACTACATCTTCCTCGTCAAAGGCAACCAGCCCACCCTGCACCGCCGGCTCAAAGCCCTGCCCTGGCGCCAAGCGTTCCTCAACGACCGCACCGACGAGACCGGTCACGGCCGCCGCGAGATCCGCCGCATGAAGATCTGCACCACCCGGCCCGGCCTGCCCTTCCCCCACGCCACCCAGGCCATTCAGGTCAAACGCCGCCGCACCGACCACCGAACCGGCACGACCACGATCGTCACCATCTACGCGATCACCAGCCTGCCGCCCGGCCGCCTCAGCCACGCCCGCCTCGCCGCACTGATCCGCGGCCACTGGAGCATCGAGGCCCTGCACCACATCCGCGACGCCACCTACCGCGAAGACGCCTCCCGGGTCCGCACCGGCACCGCCCCACGGATCATGGCCAGCCTGCGCAACCTGGCCATCGGCCTGGCCCATCTGATCGGCTGGACCAACATCGCCGCCGCGATCGACCACTACCGCAGCCACCCCGCAGACGGGCTTCAGCTACTCGGTCTCACAACGTGAGAACGCTTCGACCCTGACTGGTCCACAGTGATCTCCATGGCCTCCAGTCCTTCGTCGGCCACCACCGCCGCGACGCACTCCCGGGTGCCACCGACGTAGGTCGTCATCAGATCCACGTCGGTGGCGGCGTGAAGTTGCCCCGGTCCGGTAGACACATTGGTGTGCCCCGGGTTCGGTGGAGTCGCCACCAAAGTCGGAGTACATCAAAGGTGTACGCCAAACCGGGTCAACTTCATTCATGCCTCGGGGTGTGGATTTAATTCCGATCCGGATCGGCCTAGGCTGATATTGATCGAGGCGCCATCGATCACTGAAACGATGAGGCTTGCGGAAAAGATCCTGATCGCCACTTCGTCGGGGCTCTCGGAGGACCGGCGCCTCCAACTGTCAGAGTCCAGGAACGGGCCGCGAGACCGGGATCAACTCACTCTGTGGTAGCAGTACGGCCTGCAGGTTCGTTCAGTTAGCCGTGCAACTCGTTTTGATTGGCTCCATCGAGGGTCGGGCGGGATGCAGCAGGTTATGGGATATCGCGATCCCGGCCTGGATGTTGGGATTTGGTGGCCGCGGTTTCTGACCACAGCGGCAGCTTCTCCGCTTTTAGATCTTTGAGGACGTCGGCCCCCGTACCGAGGGCTGCGACGATGACGTGGGCAGCGAGGAGCGGTGGGATTGCGTTGCCTATCTGCTGAGGGATATCGCTGCCTCCCCATGGGTAATCCCGAGGAAAGGTCTGGATCAATCCTGACTCGGCATTGTCGAAACGGGAGACGGTGCCGTCGGCTTCTAATACCCGGTTGCGAGAGATCTTTCCGGTGACGGTAGCGGACGGTTCGGTGGATTTGCGCTCTCCGCGGGCTTTAGGGTTGCCGCCGGTACCGTAGTTGGAGATGACGACGAAAGGTTTCGGCCGCTGTAGTACCTCGCCCATCGCCACCCAAGGCTTGATGCCTTCGGATTCCTCGGGACGAGGGACTCCCTTGCGGTACGGGTGATGGGTCGCCTTAGGCAGCGTCACCTTATCCGCGCCTTCGTCTATACGACGGGCGATCAGAACCGCGCGACGGCGAGTCTGCGGCACTCCGTATTGCTCCGTGCGCAGCACGTCGTGAGCCACTGAATAGCCCAGGCCCGTGAGGATCTCGTCCATCACCGCCCAGACCGGTCGGACGGATGGCACCTGCTCCAAGATGATCGCATCGTAAGGGCGTCCGGCCTCTCTGGCCTCGAGCACCCATCGGAGGGGTTCCAACACCAGAGCCGTTCGTGGGTCAGACAGCTTCTTGAGGTCTGCGCTGACGTCTTCACCGTTGGCCATGCGCTTAGCGGAACCGAGCACATTGTTGAGGTCCTGGCGGCCGGTACCGGATCCCGCCACGGTATACGTCTGGCACGGAGGCCCGGCCGCCAGGACGTTGGCGTCCGGGAAATCCCTGGGGCCCCAGGCGCGCACGTCTTCTTGCTCGGTGCCCAACCCGGCTGCTTTCCGAGTGGTGCACGCGTTGCCGTCGAGTTCGATGCCGATCACGGGGATCTTCAGCCAGGTCGCCGCCACGTCCAGCCCGCCGGGTCCAGCGAACAGATCCACAATTCCGCGGGCGTGCACGTACTCTCCTGGCCTCGAGGGGTCAGAGGCTGCAGGACTCGCATGCGTTGATCGCCGATACGCCTCTGGATCTACCCATGACCGGGCAAGCATACTCTCTCTTCGCGGTGGCCGGCCACCATGACATGGTGAAACCATGCCCAACAAGCACAGGTACGCTGCCGCGGTGTACCGCCCGGACCCGGAACTCCATAGGCGGGCCAAGGAGGCTGCCGCCGTGGTGGGTTCCAACATGAACGCACACGTCATCGGCTTCCTTCACTGGCTCGTCGGGGATACCGATGAGATCCCTCCCCGTCCGGCTCCGATGCGCTCGGAGTCTCCGCTCACTGACGAGGCGAGTTCAATCGGAGCTTGAGCGCTTCCACCGTCCCGGGCGGGTGCCGATCGAGGCGAGGGCGTCCGTCAGGAGACGAGCCCGGATCATGGGACTGCGAGGAGTACAGCTGCGATCTCTCTGCCCACCGCTGCGGCGACGGGTGGCGGGAACGCCTTTCCCGCCTGTCGGCATCTGGCTGTCTTCTCGCCGACGAGCTCCCAGTTTGCGGGAACCCCTGCCTTCTGCATCCATGAACGGACAAAGCTGTAAGCCGACTCGGCGACGACCGCCATATCTTTGACCTCATGGGTACGAGAGCAGAGTCGTGGGCTTCTAGCGACGCTGTCCGGGCGAGCATGCGATCCAACAAGAGTCGCGATACCAAGCCCGAGCTCGCTCTGCGGAAAGCGGTGCACGCTCTCGGTCTGCGTTACCGGGTCGCCGTCCGTCTCCCTCTTCCGGGCCGCCGTCGGACGGCTGATTTGGTCTTCCCCCGTCTCCGCATCGCGGTCTTCCTGGACGGCTGTTTCTGGCACGGCTGCCCCGAACATCACAGCGTGGCCAAGACCAATTCCGCTTACTGGTCGGAGAAGCTCCGCGCCAACAGGGAACGGGACGCAGACACCGATCGCAGGCTTGAGGAGGCGGGCTGGTCGGTCATCAGGGTCTGGGAGCATGAGGACCCCGTGGAAGCGGCACACCGCGTCGCGACGGCGGTCCGTACCGCCCGAGCCTCACAGGTGGCAGGGCGGAGTCGATGACCGCCGCCTCGCTGCAGCTCCCCGTGCTCGGACGGGCTCCAGGACCTCGGCGTCGGTGACCTGTCCTCCACCACCGGACGACTGACTATGACGGAGGCGAGCGGGTCCGGCACGGTTGCTGTCACGCTTCAGCGGCCCAGTTGGAAACGGATCGGCGGAGGCATTCCCGCTACGCGGTCGACGAGTTCCTGCTCAAGCCGCAGATGCGCGACCAGTCGCAGGTGATGCAGCGGTGTCCGCCGTTCTTATCCGGCTTGTGGGGACCCGAGCGGAACTGGCGGCGTTGGATGCCGCCCGCAAGGGTCTTCACCGTCGCCAGGCTGTCATCGATGGTCTGCTGGTCGAGCGGGACGTTCAGTTCCCTGCGCGAAGGGTCCCTCTCACCCAGGTAGCGGACCAGGCCTCGCTCGGGCTCGTACTCCAGTTCCTGACGGGCCGCCACGGCGTACAGGGAGACCTGGAGCTTCATCTCGTCCTCGTCGAGGGCGTCGTGCTTGTCGGTCTCCCGTTCCCCCGACTTGAAGTCGATGATCGTGACTTGGGGCGGTGAGTCGAGGCGCACGACATCGATGGCACCGGAAACGAGCACGTCCTCACCGGGGACGAGCACTTCGAATTCCCGCTCGGGTTCGAAGGTGAGGCGGCGGAGTTCGTCGACGTAGGTCTGGACGTAGTCGGTGACGATCTCGACACCGCGACGGCGCATGTTCTCGGCCGGTTCGCCCGTGGTGTGCCGCAGGTAGAAAAGGCCGCGGTCGATGAGCTCTTGGACGGCCTGTCTGAGGGCGACAGGGTCGGCGGCGAGTTCGGCCCAACGCGCAGGGTCGGTGTGGACGGCGCGCATGAGGTTGTGGACGCCGCGGCCGTAGCCGAAAGCCTGGTCGATGGTGGGGGTGAAACCGAGGACTTTGCGCAGGTAGAAGTCGTGCGGGCACTCCAGGTAGTAGCGGAGATCGGAGAAAGAGGTGATCAGGCGGTCTTCACGGCTGCGCTCGCTGGCGATCGGACGGAGGCTGGGGATGGCTTGCGGGACGCTGCCCGTGGAGTCCCAGACGTGGGAACCGGCATCCTTGACGATCCCCTTGAGCTCCTTGAAGAACTTCGAGGGCTTGGACGCGGAGACGTAGAGGAACCGCTCGGCTCTGGTGATCGCGACGTACATCAGCCGTCGTTCGTCGTCGTTGTTCGCGTTGTCCGCGAGAGAGGTGGGGTCGATGACCTGAGCCAGCGGATCTCGGAAGGGAAGCTTCGGTGCCTGCTTGGCATTCTTGCTCGGGAAGCGGGACGAGCACACGTCGGCTACGAACACGGCGGCGTACTGCAGGCCCTTGACGCTGTGGATGGTGGTGACGGTGACCGCGTCGGGGGTGGCGAGGAGTGGCGCCTCCTGCGGGCGGGCGGATTCGGTTCCCCACAGCAGCAGGCTGGTGATCTGGTGCCTATAGGACTTGGCCCGCGTCCACCCAGGCGTCTCGATCCCTGTGACGAGGGAGCTGAGTTGTCCGAGGTGGTACATCGCGGCGACGGCGCGGTCGTGTTGCGTGTCCCACGCCGAGACGCCCGCTTCCGACATCAGCCACTGAAGCATCGTCTGCGGGAAGACTCTGCGGACGGGATCACGGCCGGACAGCCACTTCCGCAGCTCCGGGGTGCTGAGGACGGCGATGTCCGCTCGGTTGACGGGGATTCCGGCAAGCCGGGCCTCCATGCCCCTGGCGGCGCGGATGACCCTGTCGGCTGAACCGGGGGCGATGGTCAACCCTTCGCCGGCGAGGGTGTTGAAAGCCGCGCGGATGGCCCGCTCGGCTGCGCCCGGGCGATCTGCGTCTGTGATGCCCAGGACATCCCTGAGCCGGCTGGGCAGTGATCGCTTGTTCCAGTCGGCGCCCATGAAGGTGTCGCGTCCGCCGGAGAGTGACAGCGCCGCCGCGAACAAGAGGATTTCGGGCTGGGCGAACAGGTCCGGCCCGGCTTTCACGACCGCCGGGATTCCGGCGTCACGGAGAGCCTGCAGGTAGGTTCGGGCGTCGGTGCTGCTGCGGACGAGTACGGCGACGTCGGAGTAGGTGATGCCGCGTTCACCGTCGGGTGTGTCGTGGACGGCGCCGAGACTGTGGGAGGGGACCAGCTCCTTGACGGTCGCGGCGATCCATTCGGCCTCGTCCGCGCGGTCTCCATTGAAGTCGACGACTCCGATGTGCTGGGCGTCGGCGTCCACACGACCGACGCGACCGTGGGACATGTCCGGGCTGGACATCGTTCCCGGCACGTTGATCGTGGCGTTCCAGCGGTTGGAGATGTCGATGATCCGCGGTGTCGAGCGGTAGTTCCTGGTCAGGTCGAGGACGTCGCCGTCCTCGTCGGCCGTGAGCTCGGCTGCGAGGTCGGCCATGATGTCGATGCGGCCGCCGCGCCAGCCGTAGATGGCCTGACGGTGGTCGCCGACGGCGGTCAGCCAGCCGTCCTGGTCGTCGACGAGCATGCGCCGGATCCCGTCCTGGACGGGGTTGATGTCCTGGACCTCGTCGACGACCAGGTGGGTGATCGATGTACGCAGTCGTGCCAGAGCCGCATCGTCGGCGCGGAGTCGACGGGTCAACTCGGACTGGGCCGTGCTGAAGTCCAAGAAGTGCCTGCACCGGAGATAGGCGTAGTAGCGGGCCGCTGACCGGGCGAAGGCTTCGGTGACGGCGCCCTCCCCGGTCTCCGTCAGGAGTCGAGCCTGCTTGCACCATTCTTGTTCCGCGCCGATGTCGGGGCGGGGCTCAGAGGGGAGCTCGACGTCGAGCCGGTCGTACTCGTTCAGGAGATCGTAGGCCTGGAGGAAGTACTCGATCGTTCGGCCGCGGGAGGAGTACGGCTTCCCTGACTCCGCCTGGAGGGCCTTCTCGAGCGCCTCGAGTCCGAGAAGGTAGGTGTAACCCTCCTGGACGAGGGAGTAGCGGGCGACGTCGTCGACCACGTCGTCGTTGTGGTACTCGTCCGGCCACAGCTTACGCAGGGTCTCCAGGCAGAAGCCGTGGATCGTTCCGACGTACATGCCTCCCAGGCTCGGGTCGGTTCCGGGCGTTTCGACGACCTGGATGTACTTCCGGATCCGGAACTTCATCTCCTCGGCGGCCTGCTCGGTGAAGGTGAAGGCCACTATCTGGTCCTTCGGGATCCCATCGCGCGCGTGCCACCAAGCGATCCGCCGAGCCATGGCCTCGGTCTTGCCCGCACCAGCGCCGGCGATCACCAGCAGACGCCGGGCGTCGGACGTCACGATGGCTTGCGCTTCGGGGCTCAGAGCCTTCAGGAGTTCGACGCAGACAGCCGCGGAAAAGGTCATGATCGATCAGCTCTCTTGTGCATGATTGAGATCACTGAATCCAGAGGGCGCCAGCGTAGCCACCCGGACCGACACTTCCGGATGGAGCCCGGCAGGACGTCACCGATCGAGCCGGACGGAGCGACGCGTCCGCCTGCGGAGCACAGTGCGATGATCAGGTGACATCCCACACTACAAGCCGTATCTCTCCAGGGCTTCGACCAGGATCTCCTTGAAGCGCTCCGTCGGTTTCTCGTCCCTGAGGAGCAGGGAGACACGTTCTGCGAGCAAGTCATGGTCCTGTACCAGGTCCTCAGCCTGCACCGATCGTACGGCCGTCACGAGTTCCCGGCCGGGGATCTCATCGAGATCGCGTGGACCGCGAGTCCGGAGAACGCATGCCGGCTGACCGGGCAGTCGAAGCGTCGTCCTCAGATAGTCGGCTTGACCGATCTCGCTTTCCGCTTCGATCAGCTTGGTGCGGACGGCGTACTTCGTCGCACTCACCAGGATGCCGACCGTCACATCGTCCAGAGGTATTCCGGCCAGGCGGCTGATGATGCGGTAGACACGCACGGCCTGGACCGGGCCCTCCGCCGCCACGACGGCCGCGATGGCTTCGGCGCGCTCTCGGAGGCCGAGTTCGAAGGGGTCACCGAAGCCCTGACCTCCGTACACGTTGTAGGGCGTCGTACCGCCGGCGGACTGACCGATGCCCTCCGCTCCTCCTGGTGCCGGCTCATCCGGAGAAATGCGATCGACTTGAGCGGACGGGGGTTGTACGGGGGAGACCTCGCCATGAGGGGCTGGTGTCGCCCCTGTCGATCCGGTGCGCGCGTCCCCCTCCGCAGAACCGCCGAAGACGGCGTCGATCCTGGTCTGTCGCTCGTCGGCGGTCAGCGATGTCGTGCTGAGCAACGCGCTGACGGTCTCCCTGGCAGCCCTGCGGAGTTCGCCGTCGAGTGACTGATCGCTGAGAGCTTCGAAGAGTACGAAGGGGGTCAATCGGAGCAGCCGCTTGAGGAAGTCCCGCAGGGCGTCGCGTTCGTCGAGCCCGCGGAGATCGAGTTCGTTCCAGACCCGCAGGATGGCTTTGACCAGATGAGGGCTGTTGCCGAGCGCTTTGCGGCGCGCGTAGATCTGATCGAAAGCGGCCTCGCCGAGGATGTTCAAGGCCGCATAGGGATCGGAGTCACCGGGGGAATGCACGAGCTGGGCGCGCCACCACATGCGTCCGAAGACGTGTCGCGTGAGGTCGGTGGCCAGAACCCGATCGCCCGGAGGCATCGGATACCGCCAATAGGCGACGTCGGGGAGTAGAACCAGGGCGAGGAACGCCCACACGTCTCCGGATGCGGCTTCTGCGGGTACGAGTCTCATCTCAGAGTGCAGAGCGGCGGCGAGACGCAGATCGAACGCCGCACGGAGCTCACGGTTGGACTCGTTGGGGAAGCCGGACTCCTTGGCGAGATCCACTACCAGATCACGCAGTTCGCGGAGCCTGGTTTCGGAGACCCGATCACCTCCCGTCGCGACGTACACGGCTGAGTCGTGGGCGGTGGCGGCGCGTCCCATCAGGTCGGTGATCGCCAGGTGCCGGTATTCCTCATGCAGCGGCTTGGTCTGGCCGGCCAGGAGTCGGGGATAGAGAAGCCCCATCACACCTCCCCGAAGATCTTGACTGCCGCCTGGAGCTCCGAAGCGAAGAGGCTGGGCGAGTGGTTGAACCTGAGCCGGACGTCATTGATCGATGAGCCCGGGAACAGCTGATGGAACAGCGACAGCAACGTGGAGCCCAAGGTGTCCTCGAGGAAGGCCGCTCCGTCTCTGAAGTCGTCGTGACGCAGCGCGTGTTCGACCATGACGCGTGCGGCGTCGGCGTAGACGGCCGACAGGACGACCCTGTCGACCGGACGAGGTTTCGCCGCGTTCTGGAACGCGGTCGCCGTGACGGTGTTCTGCTCATTGACCAGTAGGAGCAACGAGCCCATGGTGGCTCCGTGGAGATTGCCGCCGATCTGGAGGTGCCAGGCCGCGTTCTCGGGGAACGAGGTCTTGGCGAAGTCGATCACTGCCATGGGAAACTGCGGAGCGTCGCCCTGAAGTCTCAGGGATCGGTGGTCGCTCCAGAGCACCGATCCGGCGCGGCGTGGTGCCGACGGCTTGCCGTCCGGGAGGGCGTCCGACAGCACCAGTGCGGTGTCCAGGACGAGTACGCCGCCCAGGTCGGATCCTCGGAGCTGAGCCCTGATCTCGACCTCGGCGGGACCGGTCCCCTCCATCCGGATGCGATCTGCGGGGCCACGCAGGTTCGACCCGGTGGCGGTCCAGACCGCAGCCAGGGTGAGGGCGGTCTCCGGCGGGAGTCCGGTCTCGGATCTGGCGCGGCCCAGATCGACGCGCACCCTGCGACGGAGTTCCAGATCCATCTGGTAGTCCCAGTCTGACAGCGACTCGGGCAGCGCCAGATCGCCGTCCTCGGTCACCAGGAACCATGAGTCGGCCTGCACGACGTCCTCGGACGGACGTCGGTACGGCAGCACACGGCGGCTCACGGCGTCTGCACCGCTTCCGTGAAGATGTCGACCTCAGTCATCGTGTCGGGCGCGGGGCGGATGATCGCACGCCAAGTCGAATCGTCACCGCCTCCGATGACATGGAACGGAGTCTCATGCAGTGATCCGTCCGGATCCTCCCAACCGATCAGTTCGGGCATGGCGGCTCCCAATGGCGGATCGGTCTCACGCCCACCGGGACCCGCCACCGCCACGGCAAGGCCGGCGTGCACCTGCTGAGGGCCGGGCACGGGTAAGCGGAACTCCTGGATCAACACCGGGGTGCCCGAGAGCTCTCCGTAATAGGGGTCACCGACGTACTCCACGCGAGGGCGACGTCGAGCCGTCCTGCCCGGGGTCACCCCCTCATCCGATCCGGATGGTGTTGATGCGGGGCGGCGGGATGCCGTCTCGGCGCCGTCAGGCTTGCTGTAGTCGACGCCGTCGGGCTTGCTGTAGTCAGTGGCGCCCCCCGTCCCCCACACGCCGCCGACGAGGGAAGCGAACTTCGTGCTGGCCGCGCCCAGCGCGACCTTGGCGGAGTCACCCCTTGTCACGCCGCCGAGGTCGAACAGGGCGTTCAACGCCTCGTCGATGCGTCGGAACGTGGTGTTGACGTAGGTCCTCTCCGGATACTCGAGAGACTGCGGATGCCATGCGTCGTGCGTCGGGGGCTCCGCTTTGGCGTAGGTCTCATCCAGAGCTGAATCGGCCCGGAACACGCCGGCGTAGTGCTGATACTCACTCGGGGACTTCGGTCCCGGGCGATACGTGACCACGAGCTCCGCCGGACGCATGAGGCATACATGGTGAACCGCGCTCTCGATGTCCACCATCCGTGACGCGGCGGTGGCCTCCAGAGCCGGTGCGGTGCGTTTGACCAATCCGAGTCTGCCGAGGAACTTCTTGGGACTCAGGCAGTTCAGGTCCTTGCCTCCCGGACCCTCCATGGCCTCATATGCCGCGACGAACAGGTTGAGCGGTCGGGTTTCCCGAGGATCGGGGACCGGGTAGGCGACGCCGTCGCAGGTCACCGAGAAACGCATCGCAGGCTGTCCGTCGGAGGAGTCGAGCATCTTCGGCCACAGGTGCCATGCGATCGTGTCCGCCAGGTAACCGGCTGCCTCGGCGGGGGAGTCCCGGCCCTCCAAGAGCGGATCGATGACGACGATCGTGGTGCCCGTCTCGTCGGCACCGAAGGGACGCAATCCGAGGCGATGCGCCACGGCGTCCGCTTCGGCGCCGACCAGCGGTTCGACGACCTCTCCGGTGGTGTCGCCCCACCAGTGCCGGCCGGTGTATCGCCGTTCTCCGCCTGATCCGTTGGCCACGTAGCTCTTCCAGAGGGCACAGCCCATCAAACGGGTCTCGTATCCGCCGTCGACCCTGCACCGCGTGTGGAGCAGGATCGTTCCAACTTCAGAGATCAGATAGAAGATGCCCTTGCCGAACCCGTATGTGCCGCCGCCGAGCTCCGTGTCCCGGGGCTCTCCGACGTTGCGTACGAAAGACACGAAATCGTGGCCCTTGGCCACGGCCTCATCTGCCCGAGTAGGGCCGCCGAGCCCGCTGGTACCGCGATCGGAGACCGCCATCACCCGGATCGTCGGCCGGCTCAACGATTGCCGGAGCGGTAGGTGGTCGTTGAGGGGCGCATCCTGCGACAACAGGTCGCGCCAAGCCGCCGCACGCGCGGGGCTCACAGCCCACATGTCGATGGCGTAGTCGACCGGCTCGGTGCGGTCGGGCAGCCGGGCGTCCCAGCTGTTCTGGGCCGACTCCCGTACGAGAATCGTCAGCAGATCCAACTCGGGGCGGCCGAGTTGCTTGCGGATCCCCTCGGCCGCGCTCGCCCCCTCGGGTGGGAAGGGCTGGGAGAACCAGGACGCCTTCGTCATGAGGGCTCCCTGAGCATGCTGGTCAGATGTTCGTTCACTCGGTCCGGTTCCAAGGGGGTCGGTGGCTCGTGGGACAAGTCGATCGTGTAGGCGACGTCCGCCACAGTGATCGGGATGCCTGCCGTTGCAAGATCTTTACCTGTCAGTTTGGGGAATGGGGCGTCCACCTCGTACCAGCGTTCCTCAATGGCTGAGAAGCGGATATCACGGTAGAGATCGACGTCGGATGAGTGGTAGCCGACGGCGGCGAGCAGGCTGAGTAAGGCGCTCTCGTCGTCCACGCGTCCGAGTGCCCGCTCGATCAGCTCGGGGAGAGATTCTCCTCGGTTGGAGGGCCGCTCCAGTCGATACCAGACCAACTGCAGAGACCCGTTGTGCGGCGCCTCCAACTGCTCCAGACCATGGATGCGTACGCGACGGAGGTCACCGCCGACCGATGCCTTCACCTCGACCGCGGTGCGGTCGGCGGAGAAGTCGTGGTGATGGCCGCCTGGGCCCCGCCACAGCCGGTGGGCGCTGCCGTCTTCCTCCAACAGCCGTACGAGCACCGTCAGTTCACCGAACAGCCCGGCGAGTTGTTCGACGCCGAGGGGAGCCCCCTTGGTCTGGAACAACGCCTTCCATCGGTCCAGCACGCGGTAGAGGGCTTTGAGGGGGGTGCTCGGCATGGTTTCGGTCGTCTTCATCACGTCCGCACACAACAGGGTGAAGAGGTCGTTCAGATCGGGACGCAGGCAACCGAGATCCGCATACGTCTGGTAGCTGTCCTCCCCTTCGAGAGGGCGTTTCCGCAGTACGAGGACTGGCCCGTCGGGACCGCGTCGTACGCCCTGATGGGAACCGATCGGCACCAGCACATGACGGTGGCCCTCGTAGTCGACGGCGACGGCCAGACGGCCGTGGGCGATGTCGAAGGGAAGCTCGGAGACGCGCACCTTGCGATCTCCGGAGGCTCGCTGGGACTCCAGCTCCTTCCAGTGCTGATCGATGAGGTCTCGGAGGCCGTCGCTCACTCGGTCTCCTCGGCGTCGATCGGGCTGAGATCCACCTCTTCGATCTCGATGTCGACACCGGAGAGGTCCGCAGAGATCCATTCGATGGTGCTGTCCTCGCCGTCGGGTCGGGGGAAGACCAGGCCGACACCGATCACGTGTTCATCGGCGTCGAGCGGCTTGCGGCGCTGCTTCTCCCGCTGCGGGGGCGTGGAGACCTTGTCGATCGGGTAGAGCACCAGCAGCCCCGTGTCGGGCGATTGCTTCTGCCGCTCGGTTTCGATCTCCTTCTCGGTGAGCTGACCGGTTTCACCGGTCAGGTCGACCGCTGCATCCCGACGGCTCATCAACGTCTTGATGTCGGCGAAGCCCGACTCGGGGGTGTCCAGCCGCGCACGGACGATTCGCTGGACCGCCACCCCGGGGGCGAACTCGAACGCATCGGCGTCGTCCCCCAACGGGTTCCCCACGATGGCGACGTTCCATCGTCGCAGGGATCCCGCGTTGCGGACCCGCTTCTCGATGTAGCGGATGAGCAGACCGGCGTCGCACTCCTGCGACTTCTCGTGGAAGCTGTATCGCTTCAAGAAGCCGATCACCAGATCGTATGGGACGTCGCGGAAGACGAAACGACCGTCTTCCGGACGTTCATCGCACCGGGTCGCATGCTGAACGGCCTTCGCGACGAGCTGCTTGGCGGCGGCTTGGTTGTCGAGGAGCCAGTCGGCGTCGGTGTGGAAGTACCGAGTCTGCACACGTCGACCGCCGTAGGCGGAGGCGGCCGTCACGGCGTCCTTCATCTTGGCGGCCTGGGTGACCCGGAGCGCAGGGTGGGTGCGCAGACGCACCGCGAAGGTCAGCGGTGTGTGGTCCTCGGTCATGTAGATGTCGATGTCCCGGCGCATCTCAGTCTCGACTGTGGCCAGGTGCCGGAACCATTCGTTGAGCTCGGCCGTCATCCAGATCCGAGGCAGGTCGGCGTAGCCGTTGCGGTAGCCGAACCAGCGCCCCATCTGCAGCAGGGTGTCGTACGCGGACACGGCGCGCACGAAGTAGCTGACCGACAGGCCTTCCAGCGTGAGACCACGTGACAGGGTGTTTCCGCCGACTGCGATGGCCACCACGGGGCCGTTCTCGTAGTCGAGACGGTCCTCGCTGCTGGAGTTGTCCATGACGATCCGGCAGTCGTCCAGGACGCCGGGCAGTTCGGGGAGCAGGTCGTTGAACTCCACCTTGACTTCGCCGAAGTCCTCGGCCGAGACCCGGGCGGTCTCGTCGTCCCACAGCTTGCGAAGCTCTTGGAGGACGGTCGAGTCGTCGAGGGAGGCTCTCGTCTCCTTCTGGAGGTTCTTCAAAGGGTCTCGGAAGCTGTTGTGCACCGCCGTGTTGACGCTCGTGTGGATGAGCATGGTGCTGTGCGGATTGCCTGCGCCGCGTACACGTCGGGCCGCGGTGACCATCCAGAAGTAACGGATGGCGTCACGCAGGGTCGCGGTGATCTCGGGAGTGAATCCGTCGACGTCGACCCGCCTGAGAGGACGCACGAGTTCCACATCGCTGTCGGGGACCTCGCGGATCATGTCGTAGCCGTCGTCGACGTCTTCCGGGTCTTCCCCGTCCAGGGCGTACCGACCGAAGAGGACCTCTGTGCCGAAGTGTCCATCGGGCTTGGGCAGGTTGACGATGAAGTCCCGCGGGTAGAGGTCGCCGGCGCTGGGGTCGATCAGCAGATTGGCGAACGGCGAGGCGGTGTAGCCCACGTACGCGGATTTGGGCAGGCGTTCGAGGATCTCCCGAATCTTCGGGTTGATCGTCTTGGTGGCGACCGTCGCCTGGTCGGCCTCGTCGTCGATGATCAGCGCAGGGCAGTCCTGCAGGTAGTCCGACGCAGAGGCGAGCCACTTGCTGAACTTTCGCAGGACCGTCGAGTTCTTCTTGATGACGCAGAGCACGTGTGCCTTGTTGCTCTTTCCGAAGAACGACGCGGCGTTGGCGGTCGGGACGAAGTCCCGATCGAGGTCGGTCAACTGGTGCCACTGCGTGGGGTTCGGCTCGACGAGCTGCTGGACGAGCCGGGCCTGAGTCTGCCGGCGCAGGCCGTTGTGGATCCCCGCCAGGACGATGAACAGCTTGTATCCCCGGTCGGCGGCCTTGGCCATGACTCCGGTGAAGTTGGTCGTCTTGCCCGACTGCACGTAACCGACGACCAGCCCTTGGGTGGAGAACTTCTTCTCTTTGGGATGGCTCAGCAGCGAGACGATGCGGGTCGAGGCGGTGTCGAGGCTGTCGATCGCAGACGGGGACCAGTCGGCCTTCTCAAGTTGACGGACTATCGCCGGCCAACACTTGTCCTTCGGGGACGGGCCGGTGTACCAGGTGTCGCGGTTGCCCAAGACGACGGAGTGGGGCTCCTCAAACTCCTTGATCCAGATGGTCTGCCGCTCGTGTCGATCCCTGATCTCCTGGATGACAGCCTGGTCGACCCTCATGAGTTCGAGCCTCTTGATCGCCTCGGCGGGGGTGAAGGCGTCGAGAAGAGCCCTGAACGTTTCGTATATGTCTTCGAATTCGTCGTTCATGGGGTCTCCTGATAACACAGCTCGCTGAACATCAGTACGTGGACGCCAAATGGGAACTCGCCCCAAGCGTAGGTGGCCCTTCCAGGGAAGGGCCCGGCTCGAGGTCCGTCTGACCGGCCAGAGTGAGGCTACGACCAGGGACCGACAATCCACCAGCCCCACCGGTGGCACGTCGGGTAAGCATCGGCCGGTCAGGTCTTCGGCTCGTAATGGTAGATCGCTCTATTCATGGAGCATCGACAGCGATATTTCGCCGACTCGCCAATGTACTGCTGAGTGATTCCCGCGAGCTGGTCGGTCTATGCCGTCGCTGCTTTCCTCCATCGATGAGCGGAATCGTCTGTGGAGAGTTTGGAGAGGTCGGATGCGTCTGGTACAGGCCGGTGGTTCCGGTCGGAGTCGTCGGGGAAGCGAGAACCGACGTCGGTGGCCGCGGATCATCGGAGGGCTGCGACGGTCGGGGTGAGGGCATCGCGAGGCCTGCTGACGATGACCTGCTCGCCCTTGACCCTGCCGCTGCGGACTTGAGCGGAGGGAGCGCCGGATGGAGGGTGACGTTTCACGCCGTGTGACGGACCCGGGGATAGAAGTTGTAGCCCACGGAGCCAGTCGATGCGCAAGCGGGCATGGCATGGTTTCGACGGCGTGATCCGCTGCTCGACGAGCGACTCCGTGCAGGATGAAGCCTTCCGGCCGGCCGGGCGCGGGCAGATGTCTTGCCGGAGCCCCGTCTCAACACGGTGAGAGTGAGGGGCCCCGTGCTCGATCAGAGTTAATGGCGTCACCGTCGAACCCGCCGCCTGAGCTCCGTATCGCCCCGAAACGCCCGACTAACTTGGCATTTATTGTCGCCTGTCCCGCGAACCGCTGATTTTCGGATCAGCTCTTATTGGCCATTACGGGTGCTAACCGCTTTAGATGGTGACTTTTCTGATTTGTCGGCAGGGATCGATACTCTCCTCTCTAACCAAGGGGAGGACGGACATGGGCGACGCTGGAGGACCTTTCAAGGTCCTGGAGATCTGTGCCGGCGCCGGTGGTCAGGCGCTCGGGCTGGAGCGTGCTGGATTCGAGCACGATCTGTTGGTCGAGCTGGACGAGAATGCCGTTGCCACACTCAGGCACAATCGGCCGCACTGGAAGGTCGCGTGCGGAGACGTCGCCGATCGGAGTCTGTGGGATCCACGCGATTACGCGGGTGAGATCGACCTCTTGGCCGGCGGGGTGCCTTGCCCGCCTTTCACGATCGCGGGCAAACAGCTTGGAGCCACCGACGAGCGAGATCTATTCGCGTGGGCCGTCGAACAGATCGAGATCATCAAACCTCGTGCCCTGCTGTTGGAGAATGTCCGCGGGATGAGCATGCCCAGGTTCGCGGGCTACCGGCAGCACGTGCTGGACCGGCTACGCGAGTTCGGGTACGCCGCCGAATGGCGGATCCTGCAGGCATCCCATTATGGTGTGCCCCAGTTACGGCCCCGGTTCGTTCTCATCGCGATGAGACCGGATGATTTCGCGTTCTTTCACTGGCCGACCCCTGCCACCCACGCTCCTCCCACCGTCGGGAAGGTGCTGTTCCCGCTGATGTCGGCCAACGGCTGGCAGGGGGGCGGAGGCCTGGGCCGCGAGGGCCAATACGATCGCACCGACCATCGTCGGAGGCTCGAAGAAGCACGGTGGCGCCGATCTCGGGCCCAGCCGGGCGAAGAAGACGTGGGCCGAAATGGGAGTCGACGGGTGGGGCGTGGAGGACCGCGCTCCCTTGGCTGATGAGGTATTCGATGTCGGTCCCAAACTGACCTGTGAGATGGTCGCCCGCCTACAGGGCTGGGACGATGAGGAATTCGCATGGACCTTCATCGGTAGAAAGACTGCGAGGTATCGACAGATCGGCAACGCGTTCCCTCCCCCGGTCGCCAAGACGCTCGGCATCGCCGTCTCCGCCGCGCTCGCTCACGCGACCGAACCCCGTGAATGCGACATGGACACGGAACACGATCGGATCTATCGAGCTCTTCGCAATCGAGGGGAGTTCATGACTCTCGCGCAGATCGCCAAGGCCATCAAAGCCCCTCTGGATACTGCTGATCTGGCGCGCCGGATCGACTCGCTCCGCAGGGACTTCCATATTGAAGTCCGGAGCGATGGTACTGGGTTGGCATACAAGCTCAAAGGCTTCAAGGCGTTCGTAGGCCAGGAGGGTCACGCTCGTCACGAACGGTTCCAGCGGGAAAGAAATCGAATCAGCTGACCTTCTGCGGGCGTCCGGAGAAGGGGGATCGGTGAGCAGGCAGTGCTGATGGGGTACGTGGGTTCGGACCCGTGCACCCCATCAACGTGGTTTCGAAGATGCGTTACCTCTGCTGGACCGTGTCGATGATGGCAGCGTTGCTCTGGCTGCTGTCCCTGGTCGTGAACATCAGGAGGCGGCTGTTGCCCCCCTGGGAGGTATCCGGCGCAACCAGGTGGAACGCCATGATCACCTTTTCGGGCGATACCTCTTCGGTCGGTCCGGAGACCTTCAGGCCCTCTTCAAACGATGGATAGAGGAGGATCGCCCCTCGCCTGCCGCGAGCCAGCTCGTCGGCGACGGGATCGCCGATCGACCTCTCGACTCCGGCGATTCGTCTGGCCGGTGTCCTGTGGCGCGGCGTGCTGATGGCGCCGAAGTGGGGTGCACGACGCCGGTTGCGCTCGTGCAGGCTGAGCGGTCCGTTGCCCAGGAGGAGTCCGTGCGTCTCTGAGGCGCGGGCATGCTGGGGCAGGATGAACACCCAGTCCTCAACCTGATCGGAGCGGAGCTTTCGCAGCCATGCCAGGTCCGGCTTGAAATGCTCGGAGTTCAACCACGCGAGCGATGTGAGAACGTCGAGCAGCGCGGGGTGAGTCACCAGACCCGTGAGAGCGGGGAATTTCGGGCCCAAGGCCGTCCGGAATTCGACCCGCCGCTGAGCGGCCTGAAGAACCGGGACGAAGGCCGTTGCGTTGGCGCTGATGAGCGCGGGATTGTTGGGGTATCCCGTCGGTTCTATGCCGACCCCCGGAGAACAGCGCTCCGTCAGAACGGCGTTGTACATCTTGCCGACGGCAGTCGGCTTGAGCCAGGGGAGATGCTGGGCGACCAGCGGAGGGATCTGCTTAGGGGTGATCTGAGGGCGGCCGTCGACCAATTCGGCATAGCGGCGGAGTTCTGACCGGAAGTGCTCCTCGTCGAGGACGACCGCCTCGAAGGCTTCGTAGAGCTCGGACGTGATGTAGAGGCGGACCAGGTCCTTGAATCCCTTCCGGTAGCCGAACCACCGACCCATCTGCATGAGGGTGTCCGCCTGCTTGGTGAGCCTGCGGTAGTAGGAGACGGTGAGGCCTTCGACGGTGAACCCCCGTGCGAGCTTGTTCCCGCCGATCAGGATTCTCCAGACCCTGTTCCGCTCGAAGTCGAGTTCCTCCTGCTCGATGTCCTTGTCGCTGTTCACCACGATGACGGGGTTGCCCGCTCGGCCGATTCGGGAGACTGCCTCTCCGAGATGGGGGCGCAGTTCGTCGAAGGTCGAAGGCGTGGGCAGCCCCGGGGCGATCGCCTGGGACACCGGAAGGATGTCCTTCTCGTACAGGGCCCGGAGACGGTCGTGCGAGGCGGTCGAGAAGTAGCCTCGTGACTTCCACAGGTTGTGGACGTTCTCAGCCTGCCCGCGATGTATGTCTCTCGCCATCGCCTCGTGGACGAGCATCGTGTGATGCTTGTAAGGAGCGTGGCCCTGGCGCTCGCGGTACACCTTGACCGCGCCGGCCAGGACGTAGGCGTCCATCGCCTCTAGAAGTTCATGGTCGTCCCCGCCGTCTTCCGCGAGCATGCGCACATGCGCTTTCTCCTTGGAGTTGGAGATCGTGCGCTGCGACGGCTCCAGTTCGGAGTCGAGGTCATGGAAGTCCGAGGCCCCCATGTATCCGGGCGTGCGGCTGAGAGAGATCAGGAAGTCCTTGGGGAAGATGTCCTCGGCGTCACTTGGGTCGATGAAGACGTTTGCGAACGGGGTGGCCGTGTAACCGACATACTGAGCCCGCGGCAGCATCACGAGCAGCTGCGAGATCAGCCGGTTGATGGCGGTCCGCTCGACCTGATCCGCTTTCCATTTCTTCGGGTTGCTGGTGTTGACCGAAGCCTGGTCCGACTCGTCGTCCACGATCAGCGTCGGGATCTCGCCCAGACGAGCTGTGATCTTGTTGAGGTCCTTCACCAGCTTGCCGAGCACTGTCGCGTTCTTCTTGACCACCAGAAGACGGGCGTCGCTGGAGAACAGGTTGTCGGGATGGAAGAAGGGCCGGTTGCGCTCTCTCTTCTCGAAGTCGAGGGCGGCGATGCCCTGTCGGAGGCTCTTGTAGTCGAAGCGGTGGGTGGTGAGCCGATGGACGTCGGGGAAGCCCGTGTCGGAGGGGCGGGCACGGTGCCGTACGAACTTGTCGTCGATCCAGTCCGGGTCATCCTGGTAGTCGACCGAGTCGAGGGCTTCGCCGTCGGAGGGGTCGATGCCGCGGAGGAGGTTCTCCCGGCCCACGAGTTCCATGTCGAGGCGGCGCTGTGTCTGGGCGCGCAGGAGGTCGGTCGTCCCGGTCAGAACGATGATCAGACGGTAACCGGAGTCGATGGCCTTGGCGAGGACGCCGGTGAAGTTGGCGGTCTTGCCGCTCTGGACGTAGCCGACGACGAGTCCCTTGGCCTGATAGGCGTCTTCCCGCGCGGGATCCGACAGCCGCTCGACCACCCGGTCCGTCGCGATGTCGAGTGCTGCGACGGCTTCGGGCGCCCAACCGCGCTCCTCGTTGAGGAAACGGCTGTAGTGGTCCCAGTAGAAGCCGCGTTCCCGCTGGATGGCGTCGGTGTACCAGGGGTCCCACCGATCGGCGATGGTGATGGGCTCTTCGACGCCGGCGATGGGGAACCGCTCACGGAACAGGATGGCGGTCTGATCGTCCACTTTCAGCTGCCGTACGACCTCCGCTCGGCGCTCCTCGGTGTTGGCTTCTGTGCCTCCCGCCCATGGCTCACCGGATGCCGCACCGTCCCACGTGGCCAGGCGGAGGTGAAGGCCCTTGCCCAAGGCGTCATCTGGATGGGCGTTCGACAGATAGGCGCGAAGGGCAGCGTCGTCGCAGGAGACGGAAGGGTCGCCACCGGCGAAGGCTGCTGCACCGTGCAGATCTCGAGGTCCCGTGGCGTCCATCATCGCGAGCGCACCCAAATAGGCCCTGCGGAACGTCTCGGTCATGCGGTCACTCCATGCTTCAGCGCTTCAACCGGGAAATCGGACATGATCATGCCTGCTCGCTCTTCGCCGCGGCCGTCAGGATCTCCTGGTAGAGCTCGATGTTGTCCTTGTCCCGGGCACCGAGGTACTCGCCGCGGAACAGGTCTTCGGCCACGAGGTAGAGCAGCGCCTTGGTCAGCGGTGCGTCGTTCACGCTGCGTCGTTCCCCCCGGGAATCGGGGCGGTATCTCTCGTTCAACCACAGCGTGCGATGCTCCCGGTCGATCTCGAAGAAGTCGTCATCGGGGAAGCGCTTCCACCTGATGTCGATGGGCTCCTCGTCCTCATCGAACGGGATCTCGCGCTCTATGGCCTTGCGTAGGTCCGGAGCGATGCCCTTGCCGAGCGGAGCCATCTTCCGGCGCTCGTTCGTGCGCTTGCGTGATTCCCGGAACGTCTGCTCGGCCGCGGCGAGATAGTCGACGAAGGTCGTACCGTCCTCAGCCGTGGCGTGCTCGGCCAGCTGGGTGAACTCAGGGCCGACGTTGACCCGTGACTTCTCCGGGTTCATGGTGAAAAGTCCGACGACGTCATCGTCGATCTCGACCTCGACGCGGGCGAGCTGCAACCGCCGATCGGACGAGTGGATGCCGTGCCAGCCTCCGCCGGCCTGGAGCAGGCGGTCACGACGGTAGAAGTAGATCCCCTGCCGGAGCTCCGGCCCGCCGGGCAGCTTGAACTGCGGGAGGTTGGAACGACCCGTCCAGATATGGCAGTTGAAGGCGAGATCGGTGTCGTCCAGTCGACCCTGCAGAGTTTTCGGGTAGCCCGTACGGCCCGACCGGGTGTAGCCGAAGGGGTTGAGAGGGTCCACGGGGAGCCGGGGGCCGGGAGCGTCGACCTCGACGTCTTCCACGTCGATGGAGATGTCGACTCTGCCGGCGTCGAGGATGCGGTGGAAGACCAAGCCGAGGTGGTTGCGCAGGGCGGTGGCCGTACGGGAGATGAAGTCCTCTACTCGCGCCGGGTCGTTCGTGGCGGGAAAGCCCGTGACGTTGTCCCAGCGGATCACCGTTCCGGTGGATATCTCCTCGAACCCCCAGTCCCGTGAGAACTCGTCCTCCGCGAAATCCGTGGGTACGGTGTCACAGTGGAATCCCTTGCGGTTCTCGTCGAGGAGCCAACGTCGGCCGACGGACGGGGATCCGAACGCCTTCGAGACCATAGTCAAGCTGCGAGCCTGGCTGAACGAGGCCGCCTTCAGGCCGAGACCGAACTTGCCGAGGTCTCCGGAGCTGTAGGTGCGACGCCCGCCGACTGTCATCGCTGAATCGATCTTCGATTCCGGTATGCCGTGACCGTTGTCCACGACATACAGTGCGCGGAGCCGACCCTCCACCCTCACGAGACGGATGAGCACGTGACTCGCCCCGGCGTCGATGGAGTTGTCTACGAGGTCGGCGACGGCGGTCTCCAACGAGTGGTTACGGCCGAGCCCTTCGAGCGCACGAGGGTCGGGTGGGAGCTCCACGGAGCCACTGGTCGGAATCTGCTCGCGCCAGGTGGACATAGTTGATTCTCCAATGTGTACGCTCTGCAACGTAACCGAACTTGGAGTAAAGGATGCACAAGACGAGTCCCGCCCGGCTTCTCCGGTGAGGGAATCGGCCTGAGACGCGATGTCGGATCGGTCGGCCGGTGACCCGGTATGGGCCTCGGACTCTTCGACTGTGGCGCTCGCCCGCTCCTCCTGTACGGCCTTTGCCTCGACCGGCACCGTGGTGACGGCCGGAGACGATACCCGTATGCCCGCCATCTCGGTCCAGAACTCCCAGTCCTCAGGCGCGGGCGCCACGTCGGGTCAGGCTTCCAGCCGGTCGGAGGGATCCAATCCGACGGGAGGTGCGGCCATCCGGGCGGCGGATTGAATCTGCGCGCCCGCGTCGGCGCCGCTTGAGCGGAGATCTCACGGATCATCCGGCGGATCACCGTGTTGTCGTCAGGGGGGATGTCGCCCAGGTCGACGACGGATCCGTCGCGCAGCCGCACGGACAAGGTGTTCGGACGGCCGAAGCCGCGCTTACGTACATCACAGGCTGCGATGTCGGACACGAGGAGGGCCACCACGGGGTCATCGGAGTCCACAGCCGATTCACCCAATGCGAAGATGCGCCGGTCGGTGATGACAACGTGGGTCAGGACGGGCTTCAGCAACCGGGTGCTGAAGAGCCCGAGCAACTGTGCCTCCGGAAGGTGCATATCAGGGAGGGCTTTGGCGATCAGTCGTACCCGGGAGGTGCGATAGGGAGCCGACCAACTGCGGCCGGCGAAGTCGTCCACGGACTCCATCCGCACCTTGGTGCCTCGGTCGCCGGGAGGACCGGGGCAGTGGCTTCTCGCTCCGAGGGGGCAACCTCAGGCTGAAGCAAGGGCTTCACCGTGGTGACGTGGCGCTTCTCCACGGCGGACTCGATCACCGTACGGAGGCGCTGTTCGGCTTGGGCGCGGTTTCGGTACCAGATGGCTGGCAGCCGGGTGTGTACGGCGGAGGCTCAGATCAGATCGTCGAATCTGCCGTTGCAAATCCCGGTGGTGAAGGCTCGCCATTCAGCAGGGGAGAAGAGCAGCGCCGGGCCGTGGGGGTCCTTGCTGTCGCGGATGGCTACGAGGCCGGGAAGGTCGGCCACTTCGACGCAGTTGTTGCCGCTGCCGCTCAGGCTGCTCTTCCGCCAGACGGCGTTCGACAGGTCAGTCATGAGACAGACGCTCCTTCGCCTCATTGATCAGCTCCGTGGAGTCCGCCGGGGACAGGGCCACGTCGCAAATGCGGGCAAAGGCTAGCGTATAGCGATTCACCTGGTCTGAGCTCTCGACATATATGTCACCCGCGGTGCCCTCCACATAGGCGACGTCGGGGTCGACTTCCTCGGGGAAGGACAGGATGGTGAACGTCCCCTCCAACCCGGCGTGGGCTCCGGCGCTGTAGGGGAGGAGCCGGATCGTCACGTTGGGGCGCCGCGCCGCGACCAGTAGCGCGTCGAGTTGGTCCCGCATCAGGTCCCGGCCGCCGATCGGGCGGCGGATGACGCCTTCGTCCAGGATCGCGTAGAGCTCGGGAGCGTCCGGCCGGCTGAGCAGCGTACGGCGGGCCATGCGGGCCATGACGCGCCGGTGGATGACGTCGGTGTCCTGGAGGTCCGGCCGTCCCGTGCTGATCACCACGCGTGCGTAGTCCTCAGTCTGCAGGAGGCCGGGGATCAGTTGGACCTCCCACTGCCGGATCAGGGAGGCCTCGTCTTCGAGTCCGATGTAGGAGCCGGTGAACACGTCCGCGTAGGCCGTCCACCATCCCCTCTGGCGGGCTTCTTTGGCGAGCTGGAGCAGTCCCGCGCGGACCGAGGAGTCGACGCCGTACAGGTCGCAGATGGCGGCGACGTCGGTGAGGCCGGCTCGGGTGCGACCGGTTTCGATACGGCTCACCTTGCTCCGGCTCCACCCCAAGCGGGCCGCCGCGTCTTCGGGACTCAGACCGCTTTCCTCGCGCATCCTGCGGAGCTCGCGGGCCAGACGCCGGAGCCTGACGGTGGGGCTGTGGGCCGGGGACATGTGACCCAGTGTGCCGAAGTGATCACTTCTTCGCTGGCAGATGCATCAATCAAGCTGAATTTGCACAGTGCATTGACAGCCTGCACTCGCCAAGCGCATCATGACTATGTCGTTACTGTACGTGTTCGACTCTTACTGAAAGTAAAAAATCGGGCATAGTCGAGCTGGCCTCCTCCCGCGCCGGGACCGTCAGCAATCTCCACCCCCGCGAACCGGTTTTCCGGTAGGAGGCACTCATCATGACTTCACACGATCAGCAAGAGCAGTTCATCCATTTGGTCCGGCTGGGCCGGGACTTGCGCGACCTGGGAGTAGGCACCGCCCTGGTGCTGCCCGCCGCCGGGCAACCCGTGCTGGAGGTCATCTCCACTGGCCGCGCCCGGGTCCGCATCACCGCCACCCGCCACGGCCGCGACTGGCTCTTCACCTGGCGGCCCTGGTGGGCCCGGTGCTGGCGCCGGAGCGAGCAGGTCTGGGCCGAGGCCCGCAACGCCGCCGACATCATCGCCGCGGTGGCGATCGCATGAGCACGCCCCTGCCCGCTCACCGCCCCGCTCCTCGGCAGGCCCGCCGCCCCGGCCCGCTCACCGCCCCGCTCCTCGGCAGGCCCGCCGCCGTACCGCAGGCCCGCGCCTGGGCCCAGGACCTGCTGGCCGACCAGGGCGCAGACACCCGCTACACGGCGCTGCTGTTGCTCAGCGAGCTCATCACCAACGCGGTGATCCACTCCGACTCCGGACGAGGCCCGGACGGGACGGTGACCGTCTACCTGGGCGCCACCGACGGCCTGGTGCACATCGAGGTGATCGATGACGGCTCGGCTGCCAGCATGCCCTTCCTGCGCGCCGCCGACCCCACCGGTGACAGCGGCCGTGGTCTGGCCCTGGTCGAGGCGCTGGCGGCCAAATGGGGAGTGCACCACGACGAGGAGACCGGCACCGCGGTCTGGTGCCAGATCGACGAGGCCGAGGAGGGCGACGGTCTCTGCTGAGCCCGGTCCGCAGCGGAGGTCGTGCGCGCCGTACGGCACCGCGCCAAGCCCGCCACGATGCCGGAGCCATCGGAGCCATGCCGGAGCCACGCCGGAGTCACGGACGCGCGGTCAGGAGCTCCCGGAGCTCGGCGGTGTGCTGCTCGACGAGATGAGGACGCCCGTGGTACTGGGCCGGGGTGTTCTGAAAGAGAACGATTCGCCAGGTGTCCCCGTGCCGCTCCGCGACGAGGGTCTGGTGGGCGTTGCCCTCCGGCTTCAGGTCGTCGGCCCCGGGCGGGACCAGGCCGACGATGGCCCGCAGCAGCACCGTGTCCGGGCCGAGTGGGCGGACCTCGCGCACCTTGGCGACGTAGGAGGCGGTGGGGTGGTCGGCGAAGATGGCGGCGAGGTGCTCTTCGACCTCCTGCCCGCCCGTCTCGATGCTGCCGTCGAAGCCGATGATCGTGCCGTCGTCGGCGATCAACGACGCGTAGTCCTTGGCATCGCGGCGGTTCCAGGCATCCAGCAGGCGGGAGTAGAGATCGCGGACGGCGGAGTCGTCGGTCATGAGACCTCCAGGAGCGACAGCCCGAGTGACGATCTCACCCTAGGCGTCTCACCGGGTGTGTCAACGAAGGCCACTCCTGACAACGGACCGGAGATTCCCGCAGTGGATCTCACGGGTCAGGGCGCTGCGGCTTCCGCGTCCGCGGGAGGCTCGGCGGGCGGCCCGGCGGTCGGCATGGTCGCCGGGCTGGCGTGGGCGGCCAGGATGCGCCAGCCGTACCCGGCGCCAGGTGCGGGTGTAGCGCATCCGCAGGGCGAACGGCTCGCCCGCGAACGTGCCCTTCAACGTGCCGAGGAAGCAGGTGACGCCGGTGCTCCCCGCGACGAGCACGGTGAGATCCTCCTGGGTGACCTCCGTCATGACCTGCGTCCGCGAGCGGTGATTGCGCAGATCGAGCTCCTTGGCGTCCGTATGGCACTGGCCGTCCGGCGGCCCGGTGAAGACGAGCCTCTCGTCGAGCAGCTGGTCGAGCTCCTCGACGTCCCCGGCGAGCATCGCCGCCTGCAGCCGCCGCTCGGCCTCGTAGAGCTCGTCCTCGAGAGTCCGCTCGGCCATGAGAGCTCCGTTCCTCGGGAAGTGCGGGCGGCTCTGATCCGTCACGCGCGTGCGACGGCCAGGCCGATCCGCGAGTCGGCCATACCGTAGTACAGCAGCCACTCGTCGTGACGCCGCACCAGCCCGCTGGCGAACACCACGTTCAAGACATACCCCTCGAACTCCTCGCGCACGGTCGGCTCCAGCGTCGGACTCGCCGACCTGCGCAGCAGCCGGGTGGGGTCGTCGGCGGCGAACAGCGCCTGACCGACGCGGTAGCGCAGGTCCCGGTCGGCCGAGTTGTAGATCAGCAGAATGCCGTCGGGGTGGGCGACCGGCGGCGGGCCGGGTTCCACGAGGCGGGAGTCGAAGGAACCGGGCCGGGGTGACAGCACGGGCCGCCTGATCACCTGCCATCGGCGCAGATCGGTGGACCAGGCGGCCCAGATGTGGGTGTCGCCGAAGTACATCCACCACCGCCCGTCGATCTTCCACGGCAGGATCGCACCCGACTTGCTCCACCCTTCGGGCGTCTCGGGGAACTCCGAGCGCCGGAAGTACTCGTCCCACGCACCCTCGTCGAGCATCGGCCCGGACCTGCGCCACGTCGCCAGGTCAGGGCTCGTGGCGGCGGCCAGGCGCGCGATCCTCCCGTCGTACGCCGTGTAGGTCAGCACCCACTGATCGTCCACGCGGACGAGACGCGGGTCCTCGCACCCGCCGGGCTGCTCGTACGGCTCGGCGGGCGCCAGCACGGGCGAGGCCGCCGGGGTGAAGGCGATCCCGTCGTCGCTGTCGGCGCGCCCGATGGACGACACGTCGGCCGTCCGCCCCGGTCCCACGGCGCGGTAGAACAGCGTGGCCCGGTCGCCGTCGGCGATCGCGGCCGGGTTCAGCACGGCGATCGACTGCCAGCCGTCGCCGCTCGGGCTCAGCACCGGGTTGCCCGGGAACTTGGTGAAAGGCCCGAGCTGCCACAGGAACCCGTAACAGGACCAGGAGTTCGTCC
The DNA here is from genome assembly GCF_016863135.1 of Planobispora longispora. Lineage (GTDB taxonomy): Bacteria > Actinomycetota > Actinomycetes > Streptosporangiales > Streptosporangiaceae > Planobispora > Planobispora longispora. Next base: position 50,646 of record NZ_BOOH01000039.1, on the reverse strand, counting down.
GGGGATCGAACCCGGCCCGCAGCGCCCCGTAGGCTTCCACGCCCAGGGCGGCGCGGAGCCGGTCGATGGCCGCGCCCGTCCGGGCGGTGGCCACGTGGGCCAGCTCGCCGAACAGCTCGTGCGCGAGCCACAACGGAGCCCCCGCCTTCGCGGGCTCGTCCGCGTCCAGGTAGTACTCGCCCACGAAGAGCAGCCACTTCGCCGCGCCCTCACGGCTGCGCAGGGTCTCGCACTCCGTCGCCAGCGCCGTACGGACCTCCTCCAGGCCGTCGTCCGCACGCCCGGTGCGCGCCAGGGCCAGGCCGTGCCATCCGGTCGCGGCGCAGACCCCGACAGCCGAGTTGGCCTCAGCGAACAGGGCGCGGGCCCGCTCCAGCGGGGCGATCGCCTCGGCCCAGCGCCCTCCGTCGGCCAGAAGCTCCCCGCATACCTGGTAGATGCGGGCCTGCGGGCCACCCAGCTCCTCCGCCTCGGCGAGGGCGGCGAGACCGGCGTCCCACTCGCCGAGGCGCAGACATTTGACGGCCAGGTCGTACAGGGCCTCCGCCTGCGCCTCCCGATCACCCAGCGAGTTCCACATGTCGACGACCTGGCGTGCGAGATCGAGCCGGGTGAAATCGGGGTTGCCGGCGCTCTCGATGCCGATGCGCAGCGCCAGCGCCCGCGTGACCAGCCGCGGCTCGCCCAGCGCCAGCGCGGCTTCGTGCGCCCGTACGGCGGTCATGTGGCCGGTCTCGAACTGCTGCATCTGGTTGAGCAGGCCGCTCTTCAGAAGCAGAGCCTCGCAGTTGTAGGAGGCCCGCTCCGATCTGGCCAGCTCGTCGCAGACCGAATTGACGAGGTTGAGGATCGGCGCCTGCCAGCTCGGCCGGCTGTAGGCGGCCTTGCAGGCCATTCCCACGACCCGGAGCTGGTCGTCGACGAGGCCCGCCTCGCGGTAGTGGGCCGACAACGTCTCGAAGTAGTCGAGCGTCTCGGCCAGCGAGGCATCCAGCCTCCGGGCGACGAGTGCGTGCGTCTCGCGGTAGACGCGCTGGGGACGCAGGGCGGTGATCACGCACGTGAGGATCGTCTCGTGCGCGAACCGGTACGCCGCCTGGCCCAGATCGGGCGCGGGCGTGATCCAGCGCCGGGCCGTCAGCGCGGCCAGGGCGGCATCGAGCCGCTCGCCGTCCCACGAGGACAGCTCCGCGAGGTCGGCCCGGTAGAACTCGGGGCCGAGAACCGCGGCCAGGGAGAGCAGGTCGTGCTCCGGAGTGCCCCGCCGCGGCAGCCGCAGCCGCAGCTGGGCCTCGATCTGCCCGGGAAGGGTCAGGTCGACGTGCTCCAGATACTCGCGCACCCAGCCGGGCGACCACTTCTCCACCGTGTCGGCGAAGCCGCTCTCCAGCATGGTGCGCAGCGAGTGCTCGGCCTGGAAGGGATTGCCGCGCGTACGGCGCTGCGCCCAGGCGGCCACCTGAAGGGGGACGGACCGGCCGAACACGTCCGCGGCGAGGGCGGTGAGCCCGGCCACCGAGAGCGGGCGCGGATCGAGCAGGACGAGGTCGATGTGGCGGCCCAGACGGCACAGCGACTTCTCGATCGGCAGCTCCCCGTCGAAAAGGTCGTCCGACGACGGCTGGAACGCGGTGACCAGCAGCACGGGCAGGTCGGCCCGGGACAGGTCCAGGGTGATCTGGGTCAGCAGGTCGACTGTCGCCTGGTCGGCCTCGTGCAGGTCGTCCAGGAGGAGGACCAGCGGGCGGTCTCCGATGTAGGCGATGAACTGGTCGCCGATGGTCAGCTCGAACGGGCCGCCGTCGCGCGCCGCGGCCTCGGTTCCGGCGTTGTCGATCAGCGCCTGAGCGGTCTTGGAGAGCGGGGTCCCCGCGACCGGCACCAGTTCGAGGAGCGCCGGGGCCACCCGCTGCATGAGGGCGGCGGCGCGCCTGGCCGCCTTCCTGCCCCTGCGCATCTCGTCCTCGCGCAGCTTCTTCACCGCGACGCGCAGCACCCCGAAACCGGCGTCGTGCTCCCGGGCCTCCGCGTGCGCGACGCGCGCCTCGGGATGACGGCCGCGGACGCCGTCGGCGAACGTCCGCAGCAACATCGTCTTGCCGATGCCCGACTCTCCGCGTACGACGACGAGAGTCAGCTCGCGCCGGTCCAGGGCGCGCCGCAGGGCGGCCTCCAGAGCACCGAGGTCGGCCTCGCGTTCAAGCAGTGTCATGTCGGTCCACGGGTTGGACGGGCCGAACCCTGATACCAGAAGAATGACACTTGTTCCGCGCCCCGGATACGGCGCCGAACGCTCGGGATACGGTGCTGAGCGCTCGGGATGCGGTGCTGAGCGGCCCGGGATACGGCGCTAGACGTCCGGGCTCCGGCTCGGCTTGCGGGCCAGGAGGCGGGAGTGCAGGAACCTCTCGTCCTCGTCGGGCTCGCGCAGCAGCCGGGCGGTCACATCGAGCCCGGCCTGGCGCAGCAGGTCGGCGAGGTGGCCGGGCGACCACCGGTAGGCGAGCGTCACCTTGTGGTCGAACGGCAGCGGCTCGGCCAGGTGCGACGGCTCGTCGTGGGCGAAGAAGCCGAGCAGCAGGTGCCCGCCCGGGGCCAGCACCCGGCGGAACTCGGCGAACACCGTCGGCAGCAGCTCCGGCGGGGTGTGGATGACGGAGTACCAGGAGAGGATGCCGCCGAGGGCGCCGTCCTTCAGGTCGAGGGCGGTCATCGACCCTTCGTCGAACCGCAGGTCCGGATAGGCCGCACGGGCCAGGGCGATCATCGTCGGCGACAGGTCGAGACCGGAGACGGTCAGCCCGAGGGAGCGCAGGTACGCCGTCACGTGACCGGGACCGCAACCGAGATCGGCGACAGGCCCGGAGCCGGTGGACCGTACGAGCTCGGCGAAGGCGGAGAGCATCGCGCGGTCCAGCGGCTTGCTCTCATGCGCGGTGCGGAACAGCGCGGAGTACTCGACGGCGACGGCGTCGTAGGCCGTCCGGGTGGTGCCCAGGCAGGAGGACTCGGTCATGATCGGGACAGTAATCCACGATCACTTCGACCAGAGTCCTCGATCAGAGATTCCCGCCAGGGCTTCAGACCAGGGCTTTGGATCAGGATTCTCAGTCAGGATTCTCGGTCGGGGTTGTCGGTCAGGGCTGGAGCTTCGCGACGAGCTCACCGCGGCTGCGCACGCCCACCTTCTCGAAGAGCGCCTTGAGGTGATCCTGGACGGTGTGCGGGGAGATGAACAGGCGGCCCGCGATCTCCGCCGTCGACCGGCCGGACAGCACCTCGAAACAGACGTCCTGTTCGCGGGCGGTGGCGCCGTACGCCGTGAGCAGCAGCCGTACCACCTCGCCGGCGGTCGCGGGCGCGACGGTGATGACCATCTGGTCGGGATCGTCGCCGGTGATGAGCCTGCTGGCCTGGAGGACGACCCACCCCTCGCCGACATCGCGCATCAGGGTCCGGGCGGTGCCGCAGGGAGCGGTCCGCGCGCCGGCCACGACGGCGTGGAGCGTGACGGTGAACCGGCCCGGCGCCGCCTCGTCGAGCTCGGCCAGCCAGCTCGCGGCGGCCGCGGTGGCGGCCCGCAGCTCACCGCCCGGACCGGCGAGAACGATCACCGGTCCGTCGACGCCTCGCTGGGACCGCCCCCGTGCGCGTACGGCGATCCGGGTCGCCGCGGCCAGCGGAGCGGCGATCGCGCTCAGGAACTCCACCTCGCGATCGGTGAAGTCACCGCACGGCCCGCGGAAGAGCCCGCCCACGGCCCAGCAGGTGTCGTCGACGAGGAAGGCCGCGCGCAGTTCGTGCTCCAGCCCCCGAGGCCGTAGCAGCTCGTTGAGCCGGACGCTGCGGACCACGTCACGGTGCGGCGCGTCGGACATGCGCGCCACCGGCACGTTGCGCAGGGACAGCTGCGCGAACGTGTTCGGCTCGGTGCCCGCGTACTCGCTCTCGGCGAACCGCGCCGCGTCCTCCGCCGGGACCGGCCACGGCGGATGGTTCGTCACCGCCGTCATCATCAGGGTGCGCGGATCGACCGCGGCCCAGCACGCCTGCTCGAACGGCACCGTCCGGTGCACGACGTCGAGGACGGCGGCATGCAGGTCGGGAACGCCCGGCGCCCGAGCGGCGAGCGCGGCGATCTCCCTCCGGGCACGCTCGGCCCGGTCCCCCCACATGACTCCAGTATGCGCTGGCAGGCCGGTACGGCCATCCCCGGATTCTGGGATTCGCGGTGCCGCCCGGCAGCCCCCGTCCACGGGATGGGCCGGTCCCGTTCGCGTCCCTAGGGTCGAGATGACAGGCCCCTGCGGCCGGGATCACAGATCCCCGGGGTCGAGATCACAGACTCCCGGGGTCGAGGTGACAGGTCCCTCGGGTCGAGGTGACAGCCGGAACGATCGGGGGATTCAGCGATGACGATCCGTGCCCACTACAGCGGTCCCGGCCGGGGAGTGGAGCTCAGCGCCCTGGACGCGGTCCACACGGTCAAGATCGGAGCCGGTGAGACCGACGGGCTCTACGAGCTGTTCGAGATCGACGCCCCGCGCGGCCACGCCGTACCCCTGCACCGCCACGCCTGGCCCGAGGCCTATTACCTGCTCCACGGGCGGATGACCGCCCACGTCGACGAGACCGCGTACGAGCTCATGCCCGGCTCCTCGCTCACCGTGCCGCCCCACGCGGCGCACACCTTCGCCGCCCTGACGCCGTCGGTGAAGTTCCTCGTGTTCACCGTCGAGGGGGCCATGGGGCGCTTCTTCGCCGACCTCCATGAGACGGTGCCCGCCGGGCGGCCTCTCGACGAGGTGATCCCCCTGGTGCTCGAGGTCACCGAGCGCCACGGCGTCACCTTCATGACCCCGGCGGCGACGCCATGAACGCCGCGGCCCAGACATTCGCGCTGATCGAGGCCCTCATCTACATCGGGGTCTTCCCGCTGGAGAGCTTCCTTCTGGGCCGCCCGTTCGCGCAGCGGTTCCTGAGCACCCCCGCGGCCGACGTGCCGGCCGTCATGATGTGGGCCTTCAACGTCGGCTTCCGCAATCTCTTCCTCGGTCTCGGCGTGATCACCGGCGTGGTCCTGCTCAACACCGGCCGGGAAGCGGCCGGCACGACCCTGGTGATCTTCTGCTGCGTCAACATGGTCCTGTCCGCTTGGCTGATGGGGGTCTCCGACCTGCTGGGCCACTACCCGGAACGCGGCGCCAGCGTGCCCGGCACCCTCGCCGCGAGCGTCCCCGCCCTGATCGCCCTCATCGCCGCCGCGTTCTGAGCCCCGCCCGCGGGGTTCCCTCCCTGGCCGGTCCGCGGCGTTTTCCCAGCCGATCAGTCGGCTGATGGGCCGTCGACCGGGGGAGAGGGGCTTGCTACGGGCGGCTCGGTGGCCTGTAATGGTGATCAGCCGCCGAGATCGTCTTCTTCCGCCCCATCCGTGAACGGAGCGATCGTGATGGAGCATGATCCGGATGTCTATGAGGCTCGGTACGGGTTCAGCTGGAAGGACTTCCTGGCCTTTCTCGGCTGCTTGGCCTTCGTGTTGGTCGCCATTCTGGCGTCGTCGGAGGATTTCCCGCTCTGGTTGCGCCTGCTATGCGGTGGTTTCTCCGGTTTCGGCTGCGTCGTACTCCCGGCCAGGATGATGTCCCGCAAACTGCCCTTGCGTGTGGACTGGGAGGGCATCACCCTCGGTTCGGAGTTCTTGCGACCATCCTCTGGCGCAGTCCTCGTCCCCTGGGGGGAGATCGAGGCCGTCGTGCTGTGGGCGTGGGGATCCAAGTACGCCCAGATCGGTTATATCGGTCTGGACCGCAGGGCAGGCGCCCCTGCCCTGCCCGGTGGCCCGGACGCGATGACCCGCGCGATGCTGACCTCTGGTGGGATACCGCGGAATCTGGTCGAGTCCAGCCGCCCGATCAATGGGTGGCGGCTGGACGTGGATCGGATGCTGGCCCTGATCGAACGGTACGGGGAGCATGTCACGGTCGTGGACTATCGCTGACCGGTCGTGAAAGCCGTAGCCGTCACTGTCCCGGAGCGCCGTCAGTCAGGCGTCCGCAAAGCGCCGGCCGCATGACGGCACTGTCTCGGCGCATCGCTCCAGCGGTGGTTCGCGCGTCGCCTCAGTGACCTGCAAGCGGCTTCTCAGTACCGGAGTCCGGAGTTCAAGGAGCGGCTGATCCCCTTCGCCCGGGCCTCCGACTCCGGCTCCTTCTACGTCCTGTGGCGGTGCGACGACCGGGAAGACCTGGCCACGCTGCCGGTCGTCTTCTGCGGGGACGAGGGGGAGATCTTCATGGAGGCGTCGGACCTGCGTGACCTGTTCCGCCTGCTCGCCCTCGACGGCGCCCACCTCAACGGGGCCGACCTCGACGAAGAGGATCACACCGACGGCCACGGCGAGTATCTCGCCTGGCTGGACGAGCACTTCGGGCTGACTCCGCCCCGCGATGCCGCCCCGATCCACGAGGCGGCCTTCACGCGGTACGGCCGGCCCTTCGCCGAGTGGTGGCTGCGACTCGAACCGGGTTACTCCTCCATGGAGGACATGCTCAAGGAAGTGGGCGATCGCTGGCTGCTCCTCTGAGAGGTGCGATCAGCGCCGGTAGTCGCGTTCCGGCAGGCGCGGCCACACGTCGGGCGGGCCGATGACCGTGCGGGCGTCAGCCGGCCGCAGGCCCGCATAGGCGCAGGAGCAGGCGACCGCGCCGTACCGGTAGAGGCAGGAGGAGAGGATCTCCAGGGGCCGTCATCCTCCCAGGAGCTCCACCGGGACGGCGGGGAAACATACGGCGCCTTGGCTGAATTTCTCTACGATGGCAACGGCGCCCCCGGTGCGCCTTCACGCCGGTGAACCACTACCACAACGGGGCTCTCGTTGTTGCGTGTGGACGTTATTACGTGTGGACCCGATAGCTCCGCTGCTGAGCTGTACCCGTCTAACAGACCGGCTACGGCCCGGCGTCCCTGCCGAAGGAGCCCATGATGAGAGCTGCGGCCCTGGCCGCCGTACTGGCCGGCGTCACGGCACTGGCCGCCTGCACGGCCGACGCCGAAGGTCGATCCGTCGGCGACACCGCAACACCGCCCGCGCCTTCCCACACGGCGATCGGCACCGACCCGGTCATCCTTGTACACACCAACCCGCGCGGCAGCAAGATGATGCCGCTGAACGCGCGCCTGCAATGGGTCGAGGACCAGTCCTGCCTGATCGTTATTCCCGCCACCTCCTGGCCGACGAGCACCGCCATCCCCGTGTGGCCCGAGGGCACCGTACCGCTGCGAGCTTCGGACGGCAGAAGGGGCGTCACCATCCCCACAGGGGAGCAGATTCTCGACGGAGACACCGTGAGCGGGGGAGGATCGTGGATCCAGCCGGACCATCCGGCCCACGCCGAGTTCACACCGCCCGCAGGTTGCCGCGGACATGACACGTTCTTCATCATCGACAGCACTGATCTGCGCCGCATGTAGCCATGACTCCCGGCTGAACATCGGTGCATGGGTTCCAGCGGTAGAGACGGTCATCCGGGTTGATGTTCCCCGCCTTCTGCGGAGTCGCTCCACCGATCCCGGCGCGGTTCACCTGACGGGCCTCCCCGTTGGACGTGTAGAGGATGATGTGTCTCGGGTCGGTGTACGTGCCCACCAGGCCGATGATCTTGCACCGAATTCCGGTCTCCTCCAACGTCTCGTGGATCCCCGCTTCCGGCAGAGACTCGCCCAAGTCGATCGCACCGCCGGGAAGGGCCCAGTTGTCGTTGTCGGAGCGGCGGATCATCAAGATCTCGTCTGCCTCGTTGGTGACCACGACGTTCACCGAGAGGACCAAGCTGTTGGGCCTGGGTGCGGTGGAGTCGTCGTAGAAGTCGATCCGCTGAGCCATGGTCTGGACTCTGCTGGTGTAGTTGCGCCCCGTTTCGTATTAGAAGGGGCAGGCTCGCGCTCTCCTGACGGTCGTCTCCGGACCTCCAAGGGGAGGCCGTTCTCCTCCTCGGCCTACTCGGGCGTCTGGCAGAAAGCCCGACGGCTGGCCTTCACCGCCGAACAGGTCGCCTCACCGCTCGCGGCCCGGCCGTACGACCTGCGTCACGCTGTGGCTGAACCCGGGGGTTCCGGCAACCGAGGTCGCCGAGAGGGCCGGCCACAGCGTCGACGTGCTGCTGAAGGTCTACGCCAAGTGCATCGAAGGACAGCAGGAGTGCGCCAACCGGCAGATCTCCGATGCGCTCGATGATTGATCTCTGATCCGTATGAAAGGCCCTGGACGGGAGTGTAAGAACAACGGCTCTGTCGCGGATTCGGTGGTGACGATACGCGCTATGGAGTCACGCTGAGTCATGCATGATGTCGACGCGCTTGCTCGTACGGTGTTTTCGGGACTATCACCGCTGGTCGTGCAGGAGGCGAGGACGAGGGCGAGCAGATCCGCGTGCGGGTGCGGATCCCGGGTCAGGGAATCGACAGGTCGAATGGATGGCCCGCCGGGTCGGCCAGCGTGATCCAGGTGGCGCCGTCGGCGAATCGGGTGGCGCCCAGTTCCTCTGCCCGGGCCCCGACCGCCTTCAGATGATCGGGATCGTCGACGATGACGTCGAGATGCCCTTGCTGCGGGTGCGCCGGGTCCGGCCACTGCGGCGGCGTATAGTCGCTGACCTGCTGGAACATCAGACGCTTGCCGTTACCGGTGACGAGCGCGCCCTCGGGGCCGTCGTAGGTCACCTCCATCCCAAGCAGGGTGGCGTAGAAGCGGGACAGCGCTGACGCGTCGGGAGCGTCAATGGTCACTGCGAACAGCTGCGCCTGCGGGCCGACCCCGTCCCGCTGGCACAGGTCGAATGGATGGCCCGCCGGGTCGGCCAGCGTGATCCAGGTGGCGCCGTCTGCGAGCCGGGTGGCACCGAGCGCCGTCGCACGCTGTGCCGCCTCCTCGTGCCCGTCGACCATCAGATCGAGGTGGACCTGCTGAGGGTGTTCCTGCCCCGGCCACTGCGGTGGAATGTGCTCGGCGACCTCCTGGAAGGCGACCTCCTGCCCATCACTGGCGCGCAGCGTGATCCAGCCGTCCACGTTCCGGACGGGCTGCCAGCCGGTCAACTCGGCATAGAACGAGGCGAGCCCCACGATGTCCGTCGCGTCGAGAGCGACGAGCTCCAAGCGTCCTGTCACGGTCATGCCGGTCATCCTGCCCCGGCCCTCCGACAAAACCCGACCACGACACCGGCACCTCCTTACGGGAAGTAGCCCATCGGCGCTCTCCCCGATCGTCGGCATCACGGACGTGCCCGACGGCTGCGTCATCACAGCCTGGGAGCCACGTCGGCCTCTCCGGCATGCGGTTCACCGGCTTCTTGCGCGCCACCGCGGCATCCTCCAGGTCGATCTCTGTCGATGCCTGGATCACAGTACTCATCAGGTGCGTTCTCCTTGATCAGGAGTTACGCCGTTGTTCTGGCCCTGTCGCAGATTACGGGACAGAGCCGTTATCCAGACACACCCCCCTGGACCTGTTCCGGGGCCTTCGGCATATCAAGGCGCTGGCATACTTTGCGGGTGTCTGAGCAGCCGAAGCAAGGGATGAGTGTTCGTCGCGCGTGGCCGTGGCTGATCCTGGCCGTGTTCGCCGTGTTCGCCGTGTTCGCCGTGTTGGTGCCGTGGGTGCTCAGGGCTTCGACTGAGAGCGGCGGTGTCGACTACATGCCGCTGGTCTCCTTCGCCGCGCTCTTCATCGGGGCTGCCGCACGCTCGTTCTTCGTCCTGGATGGTCTCGTCGTGGGTGGCCTGCCGTTGCTCGTCCTGCTTGCGGCCGTCTGTTGCCGTCGGTGGTGGTCGGTGGGGATGGCCGTGGCAGTCGTCCTCGGTGTCATGGCGGCCATCAACCTGGCGCTTTTCCTCGGTGAGCTTCCCCGCGACGTCATCACGGACGATGTCAGCGCTGGCGTTCAGCCGGACTTCTCCTCCAGTGGAGGAGAACCCATAGTCGCCATGCTGGCCTCGGTCGCATACGTTCTCGCGGCTGTGGCGCTCATTGTGGGGGCACGTCATTCCAGAGTGGCGGCTCGTCTCGTGAATGGCTGAGTCGTCAGTCTCGACCTGGGGAAACACCTTCAAGATCGCCCCCATTATGTCCCGCGATCATTGACCTACGGCTGCATGCGACGGCATCCGGCTGCATGTGATCGTCAGAAGAGGCCGCGCTGAGCCCCTGGTCGGAGGCTTGGCGGCTGGTGGAGAGAGTGCCCCCGGCATGATTCGAACATGCGACACCCGCTTTAGGAGAGCGCGAGCAGAATGGCTGTATCGCATGCACTGACCAGCCGAAACGCAGGGATGCTGCCGTGTTGCCGTATTGATCATCTCGTGTATAGCGCACATCAGCGTTGCTCACGATGACCGCGACATTCCGGCGGAAGGGGACCAGCATCGCTGGCCGTCACGCACATGAGCCTGGTGGCGCCCACTCGATTCGCCGCATTCACAGTCGCCTCTGGCGCGAGCGAGAATCCAAGCATAAGGACGCGGAGCAACGCCTTATCCGAGTCGCTTGCCGGCAAAATCCTACGGCGCAGGTGTGGGCCACTGAGTCAGATCAAGGGGTCCGCGAACACGTCCACCATGATCGATGCCGGATGTCGACATGGCTCGAAGATGGGCAAATCCCTGCGCCGCTGTCAGCTTCCCGCCCTGAACTTCTGCGGCGATGATATCTGCGGCACAGAAGTTAGCGATGGAGAGTTGATCTGCGACCCTACGTGCCCACTGCTCATTGCACAGCATTGCGCGCTTTTCATTCCGTGCTATCACGAGAACTTCGGCCTCGCCTTGGTCCATGCCTTCCCGGCCATCTCTGCGGTCCTCTGGCATCATATTCTGAACCCTGCTATGCATATCAGCGATATCTTGATGCTTCTCGATAACAACAGGGTCCCCAAGGAATCGTATGACGCGAGGAGTCCATTGCTTAGCGGCATCACCCACGGCCCCGAATCTGCGACAGTGACGCTCTAATTCTCGAGCCACTGCTTGCGGCCAGCAGATTCGCTCATAATAACGATCCCGGAACATTCGGACCCCGGTTGGTATGTGACCAAAGCACAGCAGCGGGCCCGTATCAGTAACTACGGCTAGCTTGGACCGGTCCTTAGCCGACGGATTTGGATCAGAAGTAGCGTCGATCAACTCTGCTCCCGAGCCTCGTCGAGGCGGTGGCGTTCCGCGCGGGCCACCAGGGCCTCTAGGTCAGCCTCTTGCAGAGCGTCGTCCATGTCTGCCCATGGCTCATCAGCGAATACTGGCCATAGGTCAGGACTCAGTCGAACCGCCTTGCTCGCGTCGATTACCTCAGTCGACTCCTTGTATTGAACATCAATGGTAATGACAGGGTGTGGATCGGAGACCGCCTCAATTGGGAGACCATGGATTGCGCTTAGCTTGCTTGCTAGAGCCACGTGCTCAGGAACATCCCATTCTGCATCCGCAAGCAACGAGTCGATGAAGGTGTCAACACCGGCGCGCCACCAACGATCGCCAAGGAAATCGTGGAGGTGACCTTTGTAGCGCAATGTCTCGAGCTGGGAGGCGAGAGGGGAGCCGCTCTTCACGATGGCGTGGAAATCCTTAATCCGGAGACGAAGGCGAAGCGCGGTGTGCAGATCGGACAGGAGAATTCCGGGGAAGGGAAGGATACGTTGGGCGAACCATCTGAGCCACGCAGCACCTCCGGTATAGGCAGCTACTGCATGCTCCGGAGGTCGGCACGCCTGAACCTGATTCATCGCTGCTTCAGACCATGAACTCGGCGTGATCCCCAGCCATCGGGACCCTCCGTCCCAAGGTGCGCCAGATTCGAAAGAACTCTGGAGATCATATCGAGCAGCTGCGAGTGCGACGATTCTCCTGCCCTCACCCTTGTCTTGCTTCCTGAATGCCCAATCCAGATCATGCTGCATGGCGAGAGCCGGCTCGCGGATCGCGGCAGGAAGACTCTCTCCCAGCGTGTCGAGGTCGGCGCTCCGCAGCACAAATACAGGGGAGACGTTGGACATCCAAGCTCGCCGCTGAAGCACACGGATCAGGGCCAGACCGTCAACAGGAAGAAAAGCGGGTTCACGCGCCATCATGTCGGGAGGCCAGAGGAGATACTCATCCACTGCTATAAGTGCTGCTCGTTTGATGTCTTCGACGGTAACGTCAGCTGGGGCGCGCACCGTTGCTAGGACGCCACTCGCGCTGATTACGGCGGCCTTGCTCCGTTCACCTTCAGGACGATCGTCAACTATTAGGACGAAAGGGATGTCTCCGCTAGTCACGGCGAACTCCTTGGGCGGGGAGGGACACCTCTACGGCAGTAGAAAATCCGTTCGAGGGCGCCACGAAAGTGGCCATACCGCCGTATTCTTCCACCATGCGACGCGTGATTGGAAGTCCCAGCCCAAGTCCTTGCCCAAGAACTATGTCCATCTCAGTGGTGGTCGACTCAAAGGGCTTGAACCATCTCTCCGAGTCGGAGAGGTCTACAGCCACTCCGGTGTTCTCAACAGTGATTACTACTCTGCCGTCAGCGGCCTCGTAGCCACGCAGTCGAATACGGCCGCCTGGTCCAGCAGCTTTAATGGCGTTTGTCAGTAGGTTTGTAGTAATTATGGTGGCTTCGGCTGGAAATATAGGGAGAGTCTTAACCCCACTCTGCATATCTACTTCTAGGCGGATTCCTCGATCTGCCATGCTTTGAGTCAGGAAGTCAATCGAAGTATCAGCGAGCTCCGTAAGGCGAATTCTTCGCCTCCGACGACGGGCATCCGGACCTACGATGTCGGTTAGATAGCTACTCTGCCTCGCTAGTGACTGAGCGAGTGTGTCGACAGCCTCCGACAAGGTGCGAAGGAGCTTTGTCGTTTCCTTCGGGTCTTGGGTCCCAATGGCGTAGCCAGCTAGATCGCGAATAGAATTTGCCTGTCCCTGCAAACCATTGATTTCATGTACAAACGCGGCAAGTTGTAGCCCTACGCCAGCGAGGACGCGCAACATCACCCTTTCATCTTCCCAGGCCCGAGCTCGTGATTCTGCTAGGTCAAGGGCGGACTTCGCTCGTTCTACCTGAGGAAGAAGGTCCGCGGAGAGGTCCTCTGCACCGCCCAGAATAACCAGTTCTTGTCGTGCTGTGATGATCGGATTTCGGATCGTCCGTTGAATATCTGAGCTCGGTGGTGGGGTGGGGGGAGAGGCAGAGGGGGGGCTGCCTTTGGGCTCGGTAGGCGTCTCCCTCGATCGATCGTCGTAGACTGAGGTGCGTAGTTCTTCCTCTTCCGCTGCGCGCTCCTCTTCCTGCTTGTTGCGGAGCCTGGCCGCTCGTGCTCGCGTTACGAGATCGACGCCGGCTCGGACGAGATTCCGCAGGAGCTCGAATGATTCGTCTTCTACAAAGCCCTCCCTATTCACAACCGGGCGCAGCGTTGCGGCTCCGCGTGCGGTTAGGAATACCGCTCCGAAGTACTGATCGTTGCCCTGGCTGAGGAACCCTTCCTTCTCCTGGGGGGGGAGTTCAGTGAGAGCCGAACTGTCAAGGTCAATATCAAAACTTCTTGGACGTCGGGCATAGTCCCTGTCCAGCCCTAGCCAGTCATCCTTGGCGCCACCATACGGAAGGACTCGAAAGCCTTCCAAATAGACCCGGATTCCTCCACGGCGCTGATTGAAGCGGGCGAGATCGGATGCGCGATCAGTCGCTAATCTACTTTCGCGCGCATATATGCGCGCTGAGAAGAACGGACCTTCGGACGGGTTCGGGTGCGGCTTTTCGAAGAAGTATGAGCGTGCTTCTTCATCTCGATCGAAAGTATTGACTGTCGGCTGGATGCCAAACCGGACGACAGGTCCCAGTGCGTCAATCTCAAGAAGCCAGTGAGAGCGCTGAACTAGGGTTCCGAAGAAATCCTCTCCTGTTTGGAGGTCTCCTTCCATGAGAATCGTAAACCCAGGATCATCATTACCAGTGGTCCAGTACTGAGCCGGCCCCAGAAGACTTTCCTGCCGAACCATTTCGGCTCCAGGGGGGGTAATCAGCTCAGTCGCGGGGCGGGCAGCGTGTAGCTCATCGGTGAATCTGCGGAGCTGTGTAGGGGTCCAGGAAGACTTGAGTCCTCTAAGTATGAGTCGTGTACCACTCTTCTGGGCCATTGAATCAGCAAGCTCTACAGTTAGTCCACTGGAGATTCGGTCCAGTGTTTCATTCTCATTTTCCAGGGCATCCCAGTCGATTACAGCGTGAACTCCGGAGTTGCCCTCTTCGGGGTCGGATGTGAAGACGCCGGCTCTCGGGATGGAGTAGATCTCGAGTGTGCGGGCGAGTTTATGTGCACTGAGCCGACCAACGCCCTTGGCCCCCGTGTAGCGTCGACCAAATACAGGGCTAATTCGTTCCCCGCCCTCTTTGTATCGGCCCGCGATTCTGAGAAATGCTGTTCGAAAGACCTGCCCGGTCATCCCGACGCCGTCATCGGTGATCTCGATCGTTCCATTGCGACCTAGATTTACTCCTCGTACGCGCACGACCGAGGCGTCTGCGTCATAGGCGTTCTTTATGAGCTCGATCAAGGCTGTGCTATCACGACCTACGAGCAATTCGCCAAGCTCGCGAAAGAGGTGTGTATCGACAGTGAACTCGAAGCGAGTCATTTTCAGTGCTCCAGTATGCCCTGTGGTTTTGTGTGAGCAATTAGGCGCGCTATGCGTTGAGGGATCTTTATAGTTGCAAGGGCGTGTGGTTCAAGTTTGAAAAGGCCATCGCTTTGCTTGCGGGCGCCTGCTCTAAGGCTGGCCTGCCCTGCCTCACTGACGAGCCAGTTGACCAGCTCGCTAGTGATCTCATCTAGGTTATCGCGTCCCCTTAGAGTAATTCCATATAGAGAGTTCGTTGGTGTTGCCTGGACGGAATTTCTAGCCACCCGAAATCGCCCCTTCGACATTGGCGAAATGAGGATGTCCGGAATTGTGGGGCGCTCGATGGCATACCATGGAGTGCGCGCCTGGCAAAGGTAGCGATCAGGTGTCCCGAGCTGAGCTGCTTCTTGAAGCAGGCGGGAAATTAGTGGGTGGTCAATATCCGTCTGATCGAGCCTGAGTAGCCACCGGCGAACTCCTAGGACGCCGAGCGCTTCGTGCGCTGCTTGGTTCAGATCCACGCCGTCAATGGACCGAAGGTTCGGGATGGCTGGTACGTAGGAACTGGCTGGCAGTTGTGTTACTTGAGTATCTGTGCGAAGAAAGAACGAATTATCTCCGGTTGCGACTCCGCGACGCACCACCGCCAACTGCCCTAGTGAGATACTTTCCTCCGACTTCCGCCTGTGTTGCGCCTTGACTGGCTCCATGCATTCGATGCTGAATGTTGACGGACATTTTTCGGTCCGGTCGATCGTTAGGCTCCGGCTGCTTTCGAACGTCCCGTCCGCCTTTTCGTAAACCTCGAAATATTTCAACGAGACATCCTTAGGCACTTCCGGCCCAATGAATATCACCATGGCCGATACCTGCGCTTGGGGGAAGATCGGCTTGGCGTCCGAAAATCGGTGTATCTCTGTGTGGCGACGCTTCAAGTTCCAGATATGACGACGAACTCCGGAGGCGTAGTGTGTTTCTAGCCAGTTAGCTGGAAGCAGGAGGCAAACTGAATCGTTCTTTGTCAGTGCGTTAAGGCTGGCTGCGAGGAAATATGTTGACAGCCCGGCACGTCCGTCGGGTGCAAGGTGGCCGCATGCCAGCTGCGCATTACGTTTTACCGCTGCCGTCATAAGTTGGTGGCGCGTGTATGGGGGGTTGCCGATGATTAGTCTTGGCTGCTCATCTCTGGATTCTCTTTCCGTTAGCCATGTCAGGAAGTCGGAGTGGTGGAATTGAGGTTGACGTTTATGGGAAAGGACTGCACATCTGGATGCTAGCATTCCAAGTGTGACGACGTTGACGTCAACTGCGTGGACGGTTGCATCAGGCCATTCAGTCAACGCTCTTTCGGTAAACGCGCCGACACCTGCGCCTGGATCGATTATCGATGCTGGCGGCCTTGAAATATTTCGGTTTACGCATGAGATCATATAGTCAAGAATTGCTGGAGGCGTGAAGAATGTCCCGAGTGGTCGACGGTTGACCCCGGTGACGATACGCTCGTATAGCTTTGCAAGAAGGTCGGTTTGACTGGGCTTCGCCAAATGGCTTTTTACCTGGCTCACCAAGTGGGCGGGTGGTCTCGGAGCCTGCTTCGCCCAGACGGTGACCTCTGTTGGCCAATTGTCCCAGTGTTTTGAGACATCAACGCCTTCCTCGACGAGGGCGCCGGCAAGCCCTCCAAGTGCAGCCAACATCTGCCTCTGGGCGAGCGATGCGCCGGGGACAGCTGTTTCGGGTAGCGGCTCTGTCATGATCTGACGGCACCAAGTCATGACATCGTGGACCGTTGAGGCGAGCGGCTGTCGAGTGTCAGTCACGGGTCTAGTTTGCCCGCTCACAAGTGCTCGCACCTCACAGCTCCCTGGCACGAAGCGTCACGGGCCTACCGAAACGATACTCGCACGACCTTTGATAGGTACAGGGATCTCTTGTGCTGTGCAGCCGTGTCATGCAGACGGGTTTGCGTATGGGCGTTGCGTTGGTCTGCCCTGCTTGGAATGATCTCCTGAAGGTCGGGCCGTGTGCGAGGTGCGTGCAGGCTACGGCGTGGCGGCGCTGGTCGCGACCGGCCGAAGAGCCGCAGCGCGGTCAGCGACCGCCTCGAAGACGTACAGATAAGTTTCTTTGGATCTTGGTCTTGTCCTTGTCGGGTCTCATGACCTGAGCGACAGATCGTGCTTATGACTCCTGGGCCGCTGACCTCGACGGGACAGGCAGGCCAGGTGGTTGGGGCGATGCGAGCTTCAGTAGCGTTGGCGAATGCCTTCCTCAGCGCCTGATCGCCACCGTTTCACGGTTCTTGCCGATCACGGTCAGTTCTATCTGCAGGATCTCGACGCTCATGGCGTGTGGATGAGATCGCATGCCGAGGACGACCTGAGCGCTCCCGCCGGGTGGACTGAGGAGGCCGTCTACGTCCACCGCATCGGCGTGCAGCCGCACTCGATCGCCGTTGGAACCGCCCGAAGCGACCTGGTGGACACGACGCTGCTGCTCTACTCCACCGCCCCCATAGCGGATCTTGAGGAAGCCGATCACGTCGTTGAGGCCGACATCGAGCTGCCCACCGGTGACCTGGCGGTCTACGGCCCGGCCGACGATCCCGGCCAGGAACGGCATGTCACCGTCGCAGCCGGTCGCTATCGGGTGCGCGTGTCTTACCTGCCTTCTGCTCCTCCGGCATCCGGGCATAACGATTCCGAGCTGGGTGACCACTTCCGCTACCGCATCGACATTTGGCCGACCGGCAGCCCCTCAGTCCTCGCCGTGCTGAAGCAGGGCTACCGTCTCTGGGCTGGCTGACTTCCTCGGGCGGCCGGTCCCTGACCGCGCCCTGTCCCCAGCATGTCGGCCACGATACTGTCATCTAGACATACCGAAGATCATCTAGTCGGAGTGTCATCCGCCCCCTGCGCCGGATCCGTCGAATGGGTCCTGAGCCCTGACATCTTGAGCGTCCTGTCTGTCATAGCGTCTGAGTGGCGGGTTTGGCGCTGGTCCAGACGCGTTCGAAGCTGTCCAGGTACGTCGCTGCCGTGTTGTCGGCCTCGGTGTGGGTCAGGTAGATGACCGGGGCATCGGCAGCTCGGGTGCCGTAGGCGTGCAGGTTGACCAAGAGGTCGTCGTCGGCCCGGTAGATCGAGTTGTAGAGCACCGTGCGATGTAGCCGGATCTCGATTCCCTCGATGTTCTGGAGCGGCTGGAAGAGAGTGAGTGCGTTGCGGACTCGGGCGGTCATGACGTCACCGCCGACGCCTTCTTCGACGCCTCGGGTCGCGACATGCGGGCTGTCGGGGTCACCTAGGATGATCCGTACTCGAACGCCTGCCTGTGCTCGCTCGCCGAGGGCGCGCAAGCATCCGGCGTCCTCAGCGAGGAACAAGCCGCTGTAGACGAGAATGCCGATCTCCTTGTCTGCGGCCTGGAAGAAACTCCGCCAGACATCTACCGGCACAGCCCATCGGTGCGCATAGACCGCCTTGATCTCATCGGAGATTCCTCGTCGGCTGTGGGTGCCCGCGGGCCACAGCTCGCCCTCGTCGAGGCCGAGGAGATCGGCAACCGCCAAGCGGTGGCGGGGGTGCGGGATGCGTCCGCCGATCCAGCGGGTGACGGTCTTGGGATCCACGGCCAGGCGGGCGGCGATGTCGACGGGATGCAACCGTGCTCGGATGAGTGCGTGCCGGAGGTTCTCGTTCATGAGGAGCGCCCCTTCCGCAGGGTCCGTGTCTGTGACGCTAACACGAGACGTCCCTAGACGTCCGCAACTCGTGGTGCCCGGACTCGGTCCCGAAGAGAAAGCTCGGCGAGAGGGGAGCCCAGCGCCCGGGCTCCCCTCTCCTCCGCACCGATGGGAGTTCCGTCATGGGCACACTGAAAGAGAATCAGCACGCCTATCAGGTCGATCTGCTGACCGCCCTACGTGGCGAGCTGTCCGATCGGGAGACAACCGCAGTCCTGGTCACCGATCAGAAGGGCCGCCCCTGCCTGGATGTCACCGACCGTACCTTCCGGACCCGCCGGGTCTATGTCCACATCGCGTTTCAGTGGTTCTACTGGGGAGATCGGCCTGATGAGCGGGTCTCGTGCCTGCGTCTGCTCCCGGCCGCTGATCGGGTCGCCGAAGCGGCCCGGGCCGGGTGGCATGAGGGCGAGCAGGGAGAGCTCGGCCTCGACCTCACGAAAATCATCGACGCCTACCGCACCTGAGCCGATGCCCGAACACGAGAGCCGGTGGCTGACCGGCGGGCGAGTCTATGATCAGCTCGCCGATCGGCTGCGCGCCCGGATCGGCGCGGGCACCTACCCGCCGGGAACCGCCCTGCCATCAGAGGCGGCCTTGGTGACAGAGTTCCGGGTAGCCCGGACCACGGCCCGGCGGGGCCTGGCGATCCTGGAGGATGAAGGGCTGATCGTCACCCTGCCCGGCAAGGGCCGCGTGGTGACCGACGGCTCGTCCGGCGGGCCGTCGTATCGCTATCAGGTGATCGCTGGTGAGCTCCGCGAACAGATCCACACCGGGACACTCGTCGCCGGCGCCGCACTGCCCAGTGAGCATGTGCTCCGGCGACAGTATGCGGCTTCGCGCAACACGGTCCGCCAAGCCCTGGCAGAGCTGGAGCGGGAAGGGCTGATCATTACCGAACACGGCAAGGGCCGGTTCGTCCGCTCCCTGCACGACTGAGGCGTCTCAGGACGTCCCTGGCCGAACTCTGGATGTGCCCCGAGGGTCCGGCCTTTATCGTGAACCGCATGGGACAAGCTGAGTGGGCGCGTGACCTGGCCAGAGACCTTCTAGAGCAGCCTCTGCCGCGCCGTTGGGCACACACCCAGGGGGTAGCCGGCCGGGCCGAGACGCTCGCACTCATCCTCGGCCCTGAGACCGACACGCTGATTGCCGCCGCCTACCTGCATGACATCGGGTACGCCCCCAACCTGGTGAGCACCGGGTTCCATCCGCTCGACGGGGCACGCTACCTGCGCGATGTCGTCAAGGCGGAGGACACCCTATGCCGTCTGGTGGCGCACCACTCCTGTGCGGTCAATGAGGCGCTCAACCGCGATCTCTTCGACGCGCTCACGAGCGAGTTCGATGAGGAGCGCCCGGAGCTGGTTGAGGCGCTGACCTACTGCGACATGACCACCGGTCCGGACGGCAACCCTCTCGATGTCACCGAGCGCCTGGCTGAGATCCACTCCCGTTACGGCCCCGAGCACCTCGTCTCGCAATCGATCACGGCGTCAACGCCGTGCATCCTGGCCGCGGTCAGAGCCGTAGAGACAGCCCTCGCCGAAGCTCGGCAGAGTGGCGAGGGGCGATAAGTCAGGGCCTGAACTCGCGAAACACATCCTTTGTCATGAGATCCCAGAATGACCGAAAGCGGTATGCGCCTGGGTACCAGGTGGCGAAGGTCCATGCCTCCCACTCGCCGTCGGGCGTGACGATGTGCGGGTTGAGCAAGTAGACCTGGCCTTCGAGGTACTCAGCGATGTAGAGAGTGCCGGGCACGTACTCATCACGGATGTGAATCGGGTCCTGCCCCGCGCCGTAGCGGAAATAGTCCTCATCCGGGATGTCCGGGAGGCCCAGCTTGGGACCCCATGTCTCAGCAAGCCCCGGGTCGACATCACGGGTCCAGCCGACTTCGGCTATGGGCAGCAAGCGGAGAGAAGAACGGGTCTCCTCATCCCAACCGTTGGTGACCTGGAGAAACTCTCTGTAGCTCGGCGGCAGGCGCATACCAAGGCGCTCCTCGTGCCGCACGATCTCGGCTTCGGCGGCGCCCTCCGCGCCCAGCCAATCGGGAGGACACTGCGCGGTCACCTGCTGGTGACCGATAGACCCCGGTGGATAGGAAACCAAAGTCCGCTCATGCCTTTCATGGACCGCTCGGTTGACGGTACGGAGAAGATCCATCCAGGGATAGTGGGGGGCGTCAGGAGTGCTCATGGCGCCTACCGTACGGCAAGACGATCAAGTGAACTCAGCCGATGTACGGCCCGGATCGGCCGGCCAGGTAGTGACCGATCCGCAGGCGCATTGACCGGTCCATCGTCAGCGTCTCGACCTCCTCACGGGGCACCCAGCGCACTTCCCGGGATTCATCGCTGGGTGTCGGCTCGCCCTCGACGGCGCGGCCGGTGAGCACGATGGAGAACTCCTGGCGGGCCTCGCCGTTGCTGGTGTAGAGGATCACGTGGCGGGGGTCGGTGTAGGTGCCGACGATTCCGGTGATCTCGCACCGGATGCCGGTCTCCTCCAGCGTCTCCCGGATCGCCGCCTCCGGCAGCGACTCGCCCAGGTCGATGGCGCCGCCCGGCACGGCCCAGTTGTCGTTGTCGCTGCGGCGGATCATCAGGATCTCGCCCGCGTCGTTGGTGACCACGACGTTGACCGAGGGCACGAGGCTGTTGGGTGCGGGGGCGGTGGGGTCGTCGTAGAAGTCGATGCGGCGGGCCATGGCTCAGGACTCTACGGGCCTGGCTCCGGCCCAGACGGCCTCGAAGCTCTCGATGTAAGCGGTGACCATGTCGCCGCCGGCCACCCGACGCAGGTGGAGCACGGGCGCGTTGGCGGCGGGCTGGCTGTACATGTGGGTGTTGACGAGAAGCTGATCGTCGGCGCGGTAGATGGAGTTGTACAGCACGGTGCGGTGCAGCCGGATCTCTACGCTGTCGAGCTTCAGGAGCGGCCGGAACAACACGAGAGCGTTCTTGATGCGGGCGGCCATGGCCTCGCCGATGCCCTCGTCCGCGCCACGCTGGGCGACCTCGACCGAATCGGGATCGCCGAAGAGAAACCGCACTCGTGCGCCCGCGTTGGCTTTCTCAGCTAGAACTCGCAGGGTGCCGGTGTCTTCGGCGAGGAACAGGCCGCTGTAGACGAGGATGCCGATCTCTTGTTCGGCGGCTGAGAACAGGCGTCCCCAGGCGTCCCTCGGCACAGCCCAGCGATGCGGATAGACCGTGACGATCTCGCTCTCGGAAGCAGCCGCCACCTGCTGAGGCGAGAGCGCCTCGGGCCACAGGTAAGCCTCGTCCATTTTCAGGAACGACGCCACTGCAAAACGGTGCTTTCGGTACGGCGTGCGGTTCTTAGTGATCCACCGCTCCACGGTTTTCGGATCGACCTGAATCGCCTCGGCCAGCTCCGCCACCGATGCCCCGCGTTCCAGCAGGGCCGCGCGCAGTCGCTCGTTCGCCATTCCACCTGCCCAGAGGGGGATGACTAGGGACCTGGCAATCGTAGACCGGACGTCCTGGACCTGTCCCGTCCTGTAGTGATCTCGTCCTCCCTGATCGGCGCACTCTCGGTATCGCAAGCAAGCAATCACCAACCGAGAGGAGCGATACCAATGATCAACACCACCGTCATCAGTCCGCTCGACGAGACCCCCGACTGCATCTGCGGCGCGGCCCTGGAGGAGGGACAGACCCTCTGCCGCAAGTGCCACGCCCGGGAGCGCTGGCTCAAGCGCCGGGCGGCCAAGGGCCGTACCGCCAAGCGGCGCGGCGAGACCCGCCGTCCGGCCGGCCGTCCCCGCCGCATCACCGAGGCCGGGGTGAGCTGGACGTGAGCGCGCTCCCGCTGATCATCGGCCTCGCACTCGGGGCCGCCGTGTTCGCCGGCTACGTGCTCGTCATGGTCGGCATGCGTCAGGAAGACCGGCGGATGCGCTTGGCCGCGGTGCCGCCGAGTCGCGCGGCAGGTCTGGCGCGCCGGGTCACCGGCTGCCATGTGCGAGGTGAGAGCCTCACCTACGGTCGGTCAGCTCCGCCTCGACCTTCGCCAGTCGTTCCGATAGGTCGCGCAGCGTGAGGCGGATCTCGGCCAGCTCATCGGCGGGCGGCGAGGCCGGCGGTACATCGTCCCGGACGAACACGCCCTTGCCCTGCTGGCCGATGACCAAGCCCTCGTTGCGCAGCAGGCCGACGGCCATCTTCACCACGCTCAAGGATGCGTCGTACTGCTCGGCCAACTGCGCGGTGGACGGCAACGGAGTACCGGGCGCAAGAGATCCGCCCCGGATCTGCTCGCGCAGATCGTCGGCGATCTGCAAGTAACCGGGCCGCCCCGTGTTCTTGACCATCCCGCCCCTTACTTCGCCGCTAGTGCCCCTAGTTCAGCACAGGGCGGCGACCAAGCCAACCACGAGCTCATTGACACCTCAGCCAACTAGGTTAACTATGTTGACCATGACCAATAAGGAGGTCACTGCATGCGCAACATTCCGATTCCCGTCGACACCCACCGCCTGCGCTTCAGCTGCGCCAAGGCACCTCGTCCCCGCCTGATCGACCAGGAGAGCGGAAAGATCAAGACCGACAAGCAGGGCAACACCATCTACGAGACCGTGCTGCTGGCCGAAGACGACTTCGGCCGGATGGAACTGGTCAAGGTCGGCACCTCCGGCGAACCCTCGATCACCCAGGGCCAGGACGTCGTTCCGACCGGCATGATCGGCTACACCTGGGAGCAGACCCGCAACGGCGAACTGCGCTGGGGCGTCAGCTACAAGGCCGCCTCGATCGTGCCCGTCTCCGGCACGCCGGGAGGGGGGCGAACGTGACTGACATCCTCTGGGCGCTTCTCGGTCTGCTCTGCCTGCTGGTGTGCCTGTGGGTCTGGCGACGCACGCACTACCGCTCCTTCTGGCTCCTGATCGGCTACCCGCTCACCGCGCTCAGCGTCCGGGCCACCTGGCGCAAGGTCGCTCTCGGCTGCGGGTTGACCAAGAAGCGGCAACGCTGGTGGTTCACCCTCACCCCCGGCGCGGTCGCCTCCACGGGCCTGGTCAAGGTCCGCCGCCGCTTCCAGCGGGTCGCCGTCGATACCAAGCCGTGGATGTGGCTGCCCAAGCCCACCCGCTACGGCTGGCGCGTCACCCTGCGCACCCTGGAAGGCCAGATCCCCGAGGACTACGCCCAAGCGGCCGAACGGCTCGCGCACTCCTGGCGGGTGCACGCCATCCGGGTCTCCTCGCCCCGGCCCGGCCGGGTGGTGCTGGCCGCGACCATGCGCGATCCGCTGGTGCGAGTCGATCAGATCCCCGCCTCCTCAGAGCTGCTCAAGGTCACCGTGGGACGGCTGGAGACCGGCAAGCCCTGGGTGCTCGACTTCCGCACAGTCCCGCACTGGATCAACGCCGGTGCCACGCAGTCCGGTAAATCCAACCTGGCCAACGCGCTCATCGTCGGATTGGCGCCGCAACCGGTCGCGCTGGTCGGCTTCGACCTCAAGGGAGGGGTGGAGTTCACCCCGTACGGCCCGCGCCTGTCGGCGCTGGCCACCTGCCGTGCCGAGTCGGTCAGTCTCCTGGATGACCTGGTGGCCCTCATGGTCGATCGGATGGGCCTGTGCCGCCAAGCCGGGGCACGCAACATCTGGCAGCTACCCCCGGCCATCCGCCCGGTCCCGGTCGTCGCCCTGGTCGACGAGCTGGCCGAGCTGTACCTGATGGCCGACAAGTCCGAGAAAGACGAGATCGCCAAGACCTCGACAGCGCTGCTGCGGGTCGCCCAACTCGGGCGGGCGTTCGGGATCTACCTGTTCTGCTGCGGCCAGCGCATCGGCTCCGACCTCGGACCCGGCGTCACCGCGCTGCGCGCGCAGTGCTCAGGCCGCATCTGCCACCGGGTCAACGACCCCGAAACCGCGACCATGACCCTGGGCGACCTGGATCCGGCCGCCCTGGTGTCGGCTCGCTCCATCGCCGCTGAGACGCCCGGTGTCGCCATCGTGGCCTCCCAGGACGGCCAGTGGTACCGGGCGCGCTCCTTCTACGTCTCCGAGCACGCGGCCGAACACGCCGCCCGCATGTACGCCGATCTGACCCCGTCCTGGGCCGAACTCATCGAGGGCACCCACGACGCCGAGATCAACGATGCCGACCTCGACGAGCTGCTCAACGCCTGACCGATCACTGAAAGGGGGATGCGATGCGACGCCTTGCCTGCCGGCTGCTGGACTCCGGACCGGTCCTGATCCTGGCCGCGATCGCGGGGGCTGGATCGTTCACCCACATCCGCGACACGGCCACCGAACACGGGCAATCCGGGCCGATGGCCTGGGCGGTGGCCGTGTGCATCGATCTGACCTGCGTGATGGCCGCCCGGGAACGCCAGCGCGACAAGAAGACCGGCCGCGTCCGCTCCGGACCGATCTCCTGGCCGACCCTGGTCCTGGCCGCCGGGATCATGCTGTCCCTGGCCGCCAACCTGGCCCAGGCCGAACCCTCGGTATGGGGCTGGATCTGCGCCGCGACTCCGGCGGGCGCGTTCCTGATCGCGGTCTCCATGCTGGAACGCCGCGCCTCGGCTCCTCACCCCGAACCGTCCCCGACACCCATCCCGGACTCTGCCCCGGAGGCCGCCGGCGGACCGGCCGAGATCCCTGCGCTTGTCCCTGCCGTTGAGAACGCCTTGGCCGGACCGGCGGCCGAACTCGTCGACTACGCCCGGCGCGTGGCCGACGACTACCACGCCACCCACGGCCAGCCGATCACCCGCGACACCCTGCGCGCCCGGCTGGGCGTGTCCCATCAGCTCGCTACAGACCTGCTCAACGCCCTGCACACCGCCTAAGGAAAGGAGAGAGCCGATGACCAACACCGACTACCGAGCCGCCGTCGTTCAGGGACTTCGGGACCTGGCCGCCTTCCTGGAGGCCAACCCGGCCGTCCCCGTCCCCCGCCACGATGTGACGTTCCTGTACTTCCCCACCCGGGGCACCGACGCCGAGATGATCGCTGAGATCGACCGGATCGCCGCGCTGCTCGGCACCGTGCCCGACCCCTCAGACACGATCTACGGCCACCACAAGGCACGTCTTACCTTCGGCCCGGTCGGCTACGAGGCCCTGGCGGTCCTGGCCGCCCGGCGTGCCCAGCATCAGGCCGACGTCAGTTACTCCGGCTGCGTTACCCCGGAGGCCGCCGATGCGGCCTGACCTTACCGACGAGGCGATCACCTCGCCCGTCCCTCAACCGCTTCCGCCGATTGCTCCCAAGCGCTGGATCTGCTGCCACTGCGGCGGCGCCGGCCTCGACTCCTACGGAGAGATCTGTCTCCACTGCGAGGGCCTCGGCTTCTGCTGAACCCTCGGCGCCCCCGGCCTGGCCGTACATCCGCCAAGACGCCTGCCAGGTCGGGGGCCATCCCTTCACCCGAACGAGCGAAAGGAGGTCTCCATCTTGCCCGCAACCCACATGCGCCCGCACGCGATCGCAGGCATGATCACCCGCCTGAACGATCCACACTACGCCCGATGGGCCGCCCAGATCCACCGCACCAAGGGATGCCGACAGCCGATCCACCTGCGGGGTCGTATCGACCACATCGACCGCGCCACCGGCGAACTGCTGCACCGCTACAGCACCCGCCACGAGCCGGACGGCATCCTGCACCTGCCATGCAAGACCCGGCGAGCCTCCCGCTGCCCGGCCTGCGCCGAGACTTACCGGGCCGATACCTACCAGCTCATCCGCGCGGGCCTGGCCGGTGGTAAGGGCGTCCCGGCCACTGTCACCGCTCACCCGTGCCTGTTCGTCACCCTGACCGCTCCGTCCTTCGGCATCGTGCACACCCGGCAAGAGAAGGACGGCAAGGTCCTGCCCTGCCACGCCCGCCGCGACGCTCCGACGTGCCCGCACGGGCGCGTCATGTCCTGCACGGCCCGGCACGGGGCCGACGATCCCCGCCTCGGCGAACCGCTGTGCCCCGACTGCTACGACTACGCGGGCAGCGTGCTGTTCAACGCCGTGTCGCCGAAACTCTGGCAGCGCTTCACCGATGCCCTCCGCCGGCGCTTTGCCAAGATCGCGGGACTGACCCTGAGGGAGCTCCGCCAGCACCTGACGATCTCGTTTGCGAAGGTCGCCGAGTACCAGCGGCGCGGCGTGGTCCACTTCCACGCCGTCATCCGCCTCGACGGCCCCGGCGGACCGGCCTTCCCGCCTCCGGCCTGGGCGACGGCTGAGGCACTGGCAGAGGCCGTACGGCACGCCGTCCACGCCGTAAGCGTCACCGTCCCGGCGTCGGCCGACGAACCTGCCCGGGTCCTGCGCTGGGGCACGCAGCTCGACATCCGCCCGATCACCATGGACGGCGACCTCTCAGACCAGACCGTCGCGGGCTACATCGCCAAGTACGCCACCAAGGCCGCCGAATGCGTCGGCACCCTGGATCGACGCATCAGCCCGCTCGCCGACCTGGCCGCCCTGCCGCTGCGTGAGCACGCCCGGCGGCTCATCGCCGAATGCTTCCGCCTCGGTGAACTCGACGAGCTGGCCGACCTCCGGCTGATCCATTGGGCGCACATGCTCGGCTTCCGGGGCCACTTCTCCACCCGGTCCCGGCACTACTCCATCACCCTCGGCGACATCCGAGCCGACCGGACGGCCTTCGTCCGCACCGAGGAGATCAGCACCGGACGGCTTCCGCTGTTCGACGAGGACACCGTCCTCGTGATCACCGAATGGGAGTACGCGGGCAAGGGCTACTCCGCCGGTGACGCCCTCCTTGCCGCCGCGCTGACCGGTACGGCCTTACCCGCCCTGACGGCCGGCGGGAGCGATGCCCGATGACCCGCCGCGATGAGCTGCTGACCGTCCCTCAGGTTCTCGACGAGCTGGGCGGGCTCTCCCGCCGGACGTTTTACCGGTGGCGCGAACTCGGCCACGCGCCCAAGTGCATCAAGCTGCCCAACGGTGAAATCCGGGTTTGGCGAAGCGACTTCGCGGCCTGGCTGGACACCCTCCGGGAGGCGGCGTGAACACCTCCTACGACGTGAAGATCTGGGACATCCGCCGGAACGCCTCCAGCAAGACGCCTTCGTACGTCGTCCGCTGGAAGCTCGGTGGCAAGGAGCGATCGAAGACGTTTCGGACAAAGGCGCTTGCCGAGAGCTTCGTCTCTGATCTACGGCAGGCGGCCAGGAAGGGGGAAGCCTTCGATCTGGTGACGGGCCTGCCCGCATCGATGACCAAGCCTGCCGCCGACGTCGGACCGACCTTCTTCGGCTTCGCCCGGTCGTACATGGCGGCCCGCTGGGTCCACTCGGCGGCTCGTACCCGCGAGACGATGACGTACGCGCTGCTGTCTCTCGTCCCGGCGCTTACCAAGGACCTCCCGGGCCGGCCGGATGACGAAGACCTCCGAGAAGTACTCAGGGAGTACGCCTTCCTGCCCGACAAGCGGCGTGGGGAACTGCGGCCGGAGCACAAGACGGCGTTTGGCTGGCTGGAAGCGGCGTCCCTGCCCCTGGTCGAGCTGCTGGAACCGGCCGTGATCCGCTCGGCTCTCGACGCGATCGCCCTCCGCTTCGACGGAGAGCCGGCGGCGGCCAACACGGTACGGCGCAAGCGGGCCGTACTCCACCACATGATGGAATCCGCGGTGGAGCTCAAGAAGCTGTCCGTCAACCCGCTGCACGCGGTCAAGTGGAAGCCTCCGAAAGCCGCCGGCACCATCGACCCTCGGACGGTGGTCAACCCGGTTCAGGTGCGGACGCTGATTGAGGCTGTGGGGCAGGTAGGTCGGACGCGCGGCTCCCGCATGAGGGCCATGTTCGCCTGCATGTACTACGCGGCGCTTCGCCCGGAGGAAGCATCGGGCCTGCGGCGTCAGAACTGCGATCTCCCGGCTGAGGGCTGGGGGATGATCACGCTTGAGAAGGCGCGGCCACAGGCGAACAAGCGGTGGACCAACTCGGGGGAGACCCACGACGAGCGCGGTCTCAAGCACCGGGCCGCGGACGACACGCGGGAGATCCCGATCCCTCCGGTCCTCGTCGAGATCCTCCGTGAGCACATTGAGGCGTACGGCACGGCGAAGGACGGCAGGCTCTTCCGCACGAGCAAGGGCCAGCCGTTCTCTTCCTCGGCCTACTCCGCCGTTTGGCAAGAGGCTCGCCGGCTGGCCTTCACCGTCGAACAGGTCGTTTCCCCGCTGGCGGCCCGGCCGTACGACCTGCGGCACGCGGCGGTCTCTCTGTGGCTCAATGCGGGTGTCCCGCCGACCGAGGTCGCCCAGCGGGCCGGCCATGGGGTGGACGTGCTTCTTCGCGTGTACGCGAAGTGCATCGAGGGACAGCGAACGCGCGCCAACGGGCAGATCTCTAGGGCGCTGGACCCATGATCGGGTGATGTCCCGGGGCTCATGATAGATGCCTCACCGCCGGAACTAGGGGGCGTATCGGACCGTTACGCTTAAAGATCCTTATAAGAAACATGAACCTTGGCGGGGGCGCTCAGTGCCTGACCTTGGCGAGCTTTTGACCACTCCCATCCCCCTACCGTTCGGATGGGGCTCGCTGCCGTTCTGGTTCCTGCTCTTCGTGGTGGCCTCTGGCGTAGTTGGGGTTCTTGGGGCGATGTCGAAGGGGTCGACGGACGGCGAAGAAGGCAGTCGCAAGCATGATCATGCTGAGATGGCTGCACGTGGAAGCCTGTTGGGAGGTCGTGGGCAAATAGCAGGCGTCGTTGTCGGCGTGGTCGCTCTCCTGATCACTCTGTGGACTGGGCAGACACAGCGTCAGTGGGAGGTGCAGCGGCAAGAGCTAGAGATGCAGCGCGAGGAACAACGGCAACGGGACGATCAGATGCGTGCGCATGCAGATTTTGTTAGGCGGGTGGCTGTGTTGGCATATTCCGATCCTGCCGGGATGAAGATCAAGATTCGTAATGCCAACCCGGCCGCTACTAAAGTTTGGATCTTGTCTCTTGTGGGTGCCAAGAAGGCGAGACAGAACTTCGAGATGACCGTCTCGCCCTGCAGCCAGGCAACCTTCCTCATGCACGACCCCAAGACTTGGACTCCGGCCGTCCTCAAGGGTGATCTTTACTGGGCCCCGGGGGCTGATCCGTCCGCCATGACTGCTGATTTCCTCTTCGAGACCTATGGGACGCGCTCCAAGGGCGGGAAGGTGCAGATCAACTTCCTGAGAGCGGGAGGTGTCGAAGAGCCGATTAGCGGCTGTGCCTCCTGAGTGGCGATTGTGATCACTCGGTCATGGGCGAGTTGGCCGTGCTGCTTCACCATCAGTTCATGAGCCAAGGGAAGGCTTGTTTGTGCGTCGAACTAGCCGAGACTCTTCAAGATCATCCCGTGTATATTCCGTGAACGGCGACTCAGGGCCGCTCACGATGGCCTACGGCTGCACAGGGGCGCACGCCGTACCGGGGAGAACTCCCAGGTCAGATGGCGGATGACAAGGTCAAGATGGTGCCCCCGGCATGATTCGAACATGCGACACCCGCTTTAGGAGAGCGGTGCTCTATCCCCTGAGCTACGGAGGCAAGGGCGTACCTGTAAGAGTAGCGAAAAACGGGGAGTGTGTGTGCGATCGGGGGGTGCGGGTGGGGGTGCTGTGAGTCATCGGTTCGCTGAGCTGTGACAAAGGGATGGCAAGCGGATGGGTGGGGGGAGTGCCGGAGTGGCTAATGTCACGCTTCGTGATCAAAGGGCAGCGGAAGTGGATCAGAGGGCGGGCATTGCGGCCGATGGTGCTCGGTGTGGCGATGTGCGCTCCGATGCTTCTGGCCGGGAGTCTCCTCGTGGCGGAGCTGGCCGGATTCGAAGCCGGACGTGGGGTGGGGCCGGGGCGGGGCGTCGTGGACGCGGAGCCCTGGGAGGGGTCGGTCGTGGCGTTGCCTGCCACGATCATGCCCGTCAGGGTGACGGTGACGGAGCCGAAGCTGGTGCCTCCGCCGCCGCCCCTGCAGCCTGATCAGATGTATCGGAGGGTGGTTCCTC
Source organism: Planobispora longispora (assembly GCF_016863135.1). Taxonomy (GTDB): domain Bacteria; phylum Actinomycetota; class Actinomycetes; order Streptosporangiales; family Streptosporangiaceae; genus Planobispora; species Planobispora longispora. The sequence goes on along the minus strand of NZ_BOOH01000039.1, from coordinate 20,235 downwards.
CGGCGGTCACGGCCGTGCCGGCCCTCTTGGAGCCGAGGGCTGAGGGGGCGCGGGAGACGCGTGGGGACTCCCGGGGGCGGCGAGCGCCTGAGGGGCCGGGAACGGCGCCCGACGATTCGGGGGCGGCGCGTGAGGAAGGGCGGCCCGGGCCGGAGGAGAAGCCTCGGGTGGATCGGGCGCCGGACAAGCCCGCGAAGGGATCGGGCGGGCTGGAGATCAGTGTCCAGCTGAACTGTGCGGAGGAGTGGCGGGGGACGTGGTTGTGGGAGGTGTGCCTGGAGCGTGCTCGCTAGAACCCGTGCTCGCTGGAACCGGAGCGTGGTTGCGGGAACCCGCGCTCGCTGGAACTGGAGCGTGCTCGCCGGAAAGCATGCCGAAAATACGCGCGAAATCGTACGTTCAGTGCATAGCGGGTCTGAGGAGTCTGGCTCATGCACTCGGTGAGCTGTAGTAACGTGCGTGGCTGACCCAGGTCACGAGTTGCAAACGGAGGGGTCGAGACGTGCCACCTCGTCGATCAGCGGGTCTGATCGTCGTCGTCGCGACGATGACTTCCCTCTTTCCGGAGTCCGCCGCTGCCCGGCAGCCGCTGGGGGAGGCCCGAGCCTCCGTCGCCCAGCGATCGCCCGCTGGGGCTCAGGGCGTCGTGAAGCGGAATCCGGAGAACCTCACCGAGCTCCGCCGCGAGGCCGAGAAAGCGGCCAAGGACCTCGAGGTCGCGACCAGGGCGCTGGAGGAGCGGCGAGACAAGATCCAGACCTCGGAGCGGGAGCTCACCGCCAAGCTGCGGGAGCTGCAGGAGGCGGAGAAGGCCTTCGCCCAGGTACGGCAGCCGCTCTCGGACCTCGTCGGCGTCCTCTACCAGCAGTCGGGCAGCAACGGCCTGGAGAATTTCCTGGCCGGCAACGGTGACGCCTCCGCGCTGAGGGCCATGGCGAGCACGACCCACATCGTGGCCCAGCGGAACCAGGTGCTCGAGGAGAGCAGCCGCCTGCAGGCGGAGCGGGAGCGGATCGCGGCGGAGGCCCAGGAGCTGCGGGCGGACAATCTGCTGTCCGAGGCGCAGATGAACGCCGAGATCGAGACGCTCAAGGCCCGCTCGGACAAGATCGTGAAAACGCTGACCCAGGCGCTCGTGAAGCTGGGCGTGAAGATCGACAAGTCCGGGCAGGCGGCGAACGGGTGCAACCCGACGAAGGCGACCTCGACCGGAGACTTCCCCAACGGGCTGATCCCGAGGCTCTATCTCTGCCCGCTCCAGCAGCGGGGGCACGAGCTGCGAGCGGATGCGGCGATCGCTTTCATCAGCTTGAATGAGGCCTACCGCAAGCGGTTCGGCCGGCCCATATGCGTGACGGACAGCTACCGGAGCCTGGCCGAGCAGCAGTCGATCTACTATCGCCGCCCGGGCCTGGCCGCCATCCCGGGACGCAGCAACCACGGCCTGGGGCTCGCCGTCGACCTGTGCGGAGGCGTGCAGAACTTCCGGTCGCCGGAGTTCAACTGGCTCGAGGCGAACGGCAAGAGGTTCGGCTGGATCCACCCCCAGTGGGCCTACGTCAGCCCCTTCGAGCCCTGGCACTGGGAGTACGACCCCAAGCTCGGGTCCCTTCTCTGACGCCCGGCGGGTTCTGACGCCCGGCGCGTCCCGCCGGCCGTCTCACCTCTGGTCCTGATCGGCCTTCTGATCGATCAACGGGGAGATCTGGGCGGTGCAGTGGGAGCAGCGGACGGCGGCCTTGGGAATCTCGGAGAGGCACTCCGGGCACTCGCGCAGGGTCGTCTCCTCCGGCGAGGAGAACCGGGCGGTGAGCCTCTCGTACGGGGCGATGATGAAGAAGTAGACGACCGCCGCCACGATCAGGAACGAGATCAACGCGTTGAGGAACAAGCCGTACTTGATCGCGCTTGAGCCCACCTTGATCTCCAGATTCTCGAAGTGCGGCTGACCGCCGATCGCCGCGAGCAGCGGGGTGAAGACGTCCTTGACGAGCGATTGCACGATGGCGTTGAAGGCGGCGCCGATTATCACCGCCACGGCGAGCTCGAGCACGTTGCCCCGGAGCAGGAACTTCTTGAATCCGCTCAGCATGGCCTCTCCTCACAGGGGGTTTCCGGTTGATCACAGATGTCCGTCGGTACGGCGAAGCTTTTTCATTACCCGGGCCCGGCCGGGTTATTACCTGGGCGTGGAGATGGTGATCGACAGTTTCCCGCCGGCCTGAGCGGAGGCTAGCTCGATCGCCTGCGCGGGAGTGGTGGCCAGCACGATCAGCGCTCCGCCGCCGGCCTCGCCGGTCGGGAGGGCGACGACCGGGACGCCCTCGGCCACGGTCCTGGCGGTGGCGGGGCCGTCCCAGTCGGCGGGGGCGGCCAGGACGTTCACGATGTCCCCGGGGGACAGCAGGCGGGCGCTCTCGGGGTCGGCCACCCGGACGGGGGCGGCGACGGTTCCGGGGCGGTGGGCGGCCAGCAGGCCCGGCCCGAGGAGACGGACGTCGGTGAGGGGCTCACCCCGGCGCGCGGGACCGGCCAGGATCCGTCCGGCGATGGGCGTGCCCGGGCGGAGGGCGCCGTCGGGGGCCGTACCGGGCCGCAGCGCGACCGGCCGCACGTCGGCGGCGGCCAGAACACCGCCGGGAAGGTCGCGGGCCGCGGCGAGAACGGTCACCGAGGCGGTGTCCGGCCGCAGCCCGGTCATGGCGCACGCCACGGCCAGGGCGGCCAGGACGGTGGCGAGCACCCGATGGCGGCGGCGGAGGAACCCGGGGCGGAGGAATCCAGAACGGAGGGAACCGGAACGGAGGAAACCGGAACGGAGGAAACCGGAACGGGGCGGTCTGGGGCGGAGGGATCCGGAGCGGGCGGTTCCGGAGCCGGGAGGTCCGGGACGGGGCGATCCCAGGCGAGGGAAGCCGGCCCGGGCCTCTCCGGGGTAGGGGAAGCCGGCCCGGGCCTCTCCGGGGCGGGGAAACCCCGACTGGGCGGGCCCGGGATGAACGGGGCCGGGGAGGGAGAGGCCCGGGCCGGAGAGCCCGCCGCGTGGGGATTCCCGGCGGGGAGGCTCGGGCTGGGAGCGGAAGGCGCGCATGGCTGACTCCAAGGAGAGAGGAGCCGGGTGGCGCGGAACCCGGGACGGGTGGAGGTGCGGACGCCGGTGGGAGGCGTGGAGCGGGCGGGGTGGTCAGCGGGGGAGCTCGAAGGGGAGCTTCAGGCCGTCGAGGGCCTGGGCGCAGGGGCACGTGCGATCCTGCGGGAGGCCGCCGATGAGGTCGGTGACCAGTGAGCGCATCCGGGTGACGTTGGTGGCGAAGAAGGCCATGACCTCCTCGTGGGTGACCCCCTCGCCGGCCTCGACCCCGGCGTCGTGGTCGGTGACCAGGGAGAGCGACGTGTAGCACATGGCCAGCTCGCGGGCGAGGACGGACTCGGGGAAGCCGGTCATGCCGACGATCGACCAGCCGTTCGCGGTGAACCAGCGGGACTCCGCCCGGGTGGAGAAGCGGGGGCCCTCGATGACCACGAGCGTGCCGCCGTCGGCCACCTCCCAGTCCGCGGACCCGGCGGCCGACACGGCCGCGGCGCGGCCCGCGGGGCAGTAGGGGTCGGAGAAGGAGACGTGGACGACGCCGCCGGCGTCGTAGTAGGTCTGCACGCGGCCGGAGGTGCGGTCGACGAGCTGGTCGGGGACGACCAGGGTGCCGGGGCCCAGCTCGGGACGGAGCGAGCCGACGGCGCTGGGGGCGAGGACCTGGCGGACCCCGAGGGAGCGCAGGGCCCAGAGGTTGGCCCGGTAGGGGATGCGGTGCGGGGGGAAGCGGTGGTCGCGCCCGTGGCGGGGGATGAAGGCCACCGAACGCGGCCCGACGCGTCCGACGGTGATGACGTCGCTGGGCGGGCCGTACGGCGTGGAGAGCTCGACCTCCGTGGCGTCGTCGAGCAGGGAGTAGAAACCTGAGCCGCCGATGACTCCGATGTCCGCGCGAGTGACCATGGCGCCGACATTAGCGTCCTGGGCCGCCCGGTGAAGAGGGGCGGGTCCTCGCCTGTGGATAACTGTGTCCGGAATGTGACTGGACTATCGCTCTGGGTATGCAGGCCGTACGTCGACCGGGGGGAACGGGATGGGCGCTCATCGAGCCAAGCGGCCGGAGAAGGGGCTGGGACTCATCATGGGGGCGCTCATGCTCTCCATGCTCCTCGCCGCACTGGACCAGACCATCGTCTCCACCGCGCTGCCGACGGTGGTGGGGGATCTGGGCGGGCTCGACCACCTGTCCTGGGTGGTCACCTCCTACATGCTCTCCTCGACGGTCTCGACCCCTCTCTGGGGCAAGCTGGGCGACCAGTACGGCCGCAAGAAACTCTTCGAGGCCGCGATCGTCATCTTCCTGGTCGGCTCGGCCCTGTGCGGCCTGTCCCAGGACATGGGGCAGCTCATCGGGTTCCGGGCGCTGCAGGGGATCGGCGGGGGCGGGCTCATGGTCCTCGCGCAGGCGATCGTCGCGGACGTGGTGCCCGCCCGGGAACGCGGGAGGTACCAGGGGCTGTTCGGCGCCGTCTTCGCCGTCTCCAGCGTCGCGGGGCCGCTGCTCGGCGGGTTGTTCGTGGACCACCTGTCCTGGCACTGGGTCTTCTACATCAACCTGCCGATCGGCGTCCTCGCGCTGGCCGTGGTCGCGGCGGTGCTGCCGTCCCGGACCAAGACCACCAGGCATTCCATCGACTACCTCGGCATCGTCTTCCTCGGCGGGGCCTCCGCCTGCGTGGTGCTGCTGACCACGTGGGGCGGGAGTCTCTATCCGTGGGGCGATCCCGTCATCATCGGCCTGGGCGCCGGGGCGGCGGTGCTCGTCCTGCTCTGGTGGCTGGCCGAGAGGCGCGCGGTGGAGCCCGTGCTGCCGCTGCGGCTGTTCCGGCTGCGGGCCTTCAACGTGGCGTCGCTGATCGGCTTCATCGTGGGCCTGGCGATGTTCGGCTCGCTCACCTACATGCCGCTGTTCCTCCAGGTCGTGCAGGGAGTCTCGCCCACGATGTCGGGGCTGCACCTGCTGCCGATGATGGCCGGCATGCTCGTCACCTCGGTCATCAGCGGAAACGTCATCGCGAGAACCGGGAAGTACAAGCCGTTCCCGATCGCCGGCAGCGCGATCACGGCGGTCGGGCTCTACCTGCTCTCCCGCCTCCGCACGGACACGCCCACGCTTGAGCTGAGCCTCTACCTGCTGGTCCTGGGCGTGGGACTGGGCCTGGTCATGCAGGTCCTGGTGATCGTGGTGCAGAACGCCGTGGGCTTCGAGGACCTGGGGGTGGCGACGTCGGGGGCGACCTTCTTCCGTTCGATCGGCGGCTCCTTCGGCGTCGCGATCGCAGGGTCGATCTTCACGTCGCATCTGACCGACGATCTGGTACGGCTCGCCCGGACGGTGCGACTCCCGCCGGGTTTCGCCGAGGCCGTCCAGGCCGATCCCACGGCCATCAGGAAGCTCCCGCCGGAGGCGGCCACGGCGTTCATGGACGCGTACTCCGAGGCGATCGCCCGGGTGTTCCTGCTCGGCGCGCCGCTGCCGCTGGTCGCCTTCCTGCTGGCCTGGCTGCTTCCCCAGGTGCCGCTCCGGCAGACCACCACGGCGGCCGACCTGGGCGAGGGCTACGGTGCCGTGTCGACGGAGCGGTCGTCGCTCGACGAGGTGGAGCGAGGGCTGTGGCGGCTGGCAGGCGCGGGCATGCGCAGGGATTACTACCGCCGGCTCGGCGACCTGGCCGGCCTCTCCGAGCTGCCGCCCGGCTCCGTCTGGCTGGTCACCCGCCTGGGCACGCGGGGGTCGCAGACGGGTGCGGAGCTCGCGGAGCGGGCGGGCGTGACGGTCGAGGAAGGCCGGCCGTACGCCAGGGAGCTGACGGAGCGCGGCCTGATCCGCCAGGCGGACGGAGGGACCCGCCTGGAGCTCACCCCCGAGGGGGAACGCGCCGCCGACCGTCTGGTGCGGGCGGCCCGTGACAGTCTCACCCTGCTGATCGAGGACTGGCATCCCGGGGACCATGCCGAACTGCGCGAGCTGCTGGACCGGCTCCCCCGGGAGCTGCTCGGCGCGGCGGCCGACCGGCCCGCGGGCCGCTGAACCGCGAAAGGCCGGGACCGGTCACCCGCGAAAGGCCGGAACCGGCGGACCGGACGAGGCCGGGACCGGTGCCCCGGAAGGGCCGGGGAGGGCGGGGATCCGGGAGGCCGGCCTCAGGAAGCGGCGGCCGCGGGGGCGGGGGCGGGCGTCGAGGCGGACTTGGACTCCGTCGACGTCGACGAGGACGTCGAGGATGCCGAGGACGTCGAGGTGGTGGAGCTCACCGTGGACGAGCTCGACGACCGGCTGTCGGTCCGGTAGAAACCGGAGCCCTTGAAAACGATGCCGACCGCGGAGAACACCTTGCGAAGCTCACCCTGGCAGCTCGGGCACACAGTGAGCGCGTCGTCCGTGAACTTCTGAACGATCTCGAACTGGTTGTCACAGGCGGTGCAGGCGTACTGGTAGGTGGGCACGCTCTCCTCCTCATGGGGTCCGCGCCGATTGGCACTCGACCGTCTCGACTGCTAATGGTAAGGCGTCGACTAGCATAAACGCGAGTCGGAGCCATCACATTCCGGTCAGGGTGTCGGGAGTAGGGCGTCCTGCCGCCGGGTGATCGAGACGTCCCAAAAGGTCAGGGGCCCCAGCCCCGGAAAGTCGGGAGCCTCGGCGTCGGAAGATCGAGGGCCCCGGTCCGGGAAGGTCGCAAGCCTCGGCGTCGGAAGATCAAGAGTCTCGTTTCCGGAAGGCCGGCGGCCTGACGCGGCCTGAAAAGGATCAGGTGCCGCTCTCGCCGAACCAGCCGGCCAGCTTGCCCCGGCGGCTGATCGCGCGCATCCGCCGTTCGACGGTCTCCCTGCAGGCCGCGGTCGCCACCACGAGGAGCTGGTCGTCGGTCCTGATCCTGGTCGTCTCCGACGGCACGAACGTCCTGCCGTCCCGCACGATGAGCGTGACCTGGGCGTCGCTGGGCAGCCGGAGCTCGAAGATCTCCACGCCGTGCAGCCGGGACGACGGCGGCACCTTGATCTGCAGGAGGTCGGCCTTGAGCTCTTCCAGCGGGGCCGACTCCACATCCAGGTCACGCGCCTGGTCGGGGATGGCCACCCCGAGGAGCCGCGCCACCCAGGGAAGCGTGGGCCCCTGCAGCAGGGTGTAGACGACCACGATGACGAAGACCTGATCGAAGACGAACCTGGCGGTGGCGTCGTCGATCGAGGTGGCCGCCCAGGGGATGGTGGCCAGGACGATGGGCACGGCGCCGCGCAGCCCGGCCCACGACAGGAACGCCTGCTCCCGCCAGTTCAGCCGGTCGACGCCCGCCAGCCGTACGAGGAGGGCGGAGAGCACGATGGACAGCGGCCGGGCGACCGCGACCAGGATCAGGCCCGCGACCAGGCCGGGGATGATCGCCGACGGCATCTTCGAGGGGCTGGCCAGCATCCCGAGCATGACGAACAGGCCGATCTGGGCCAGCCAGGCGAGGCCCTCGGTGAAGCTCCGGCTGGCGGCGCGGTGCGGCATCCGGGAGTTGCCCATGACCAGCGCCGCGAGGTAGACCGCGAGGAAGCCGCTGCCGTGCAGCTGGGCGGCCCCGGCGTAGGCGACGAAGGCGAGTGCGAGGACCGCGATCGGATACAGGCCGGAGGCCGGGAGCGCGATGTGGCGCAGCGCGTAGACGCCCAGCTGGCCCACCACGAGGCCGACGCACGCGCCGATCGCCAGTTCGAGGACGACCTCGGCGAGGGCGCTCCCGATGCTGGGCGTGGCGTTCGTGCTCAGCAGCATCACGGCGATGACGACGGGCGCGTCGTTGAAGCCGGACTCGGCCTCCAGGATGCCCGACAGCCGCCGGGGCAGGGGCAGGCGGCGCAGGACGGAGAAGACCGCCGCCGCGTCGGTGGAGGCGAGGATCGCACCGAGCAGGAGCGAGGTCCGCCAGTCCATGTCGAGCAGGAAGCGCGCCGGCACCGCGACGGCGGCGATGCTCACCCCGACACCCGCGGTGGCCAGCACCACCGCGGTGGGAATGGAGCCCTTGACGTGGCTCCAGGTGGTGGTCAGGCCGCCCTCGGCCAGGATGATCGCCAGCGCGACCAGGCCCAGCTGCTGGGCGAGCTGGGCGTCGTCGAACTGGATCCCGAGGCCGGACTCGCCGATGAGCAGGCCGAAGCCGAGGAAGATGAGCAGGCTGGGAAGCCCGCTCCAGTGGGTGACGCGAACCGCGACGACGGCGGCGATGAGGATCATCGCGCCGAGAAGCAGCCAGTTGTTCCAGCTCATCGAGACCGGACGAGAGAGCTGCCGAGTTCGTTCAACGCGGGGACCGCTTTCTCGCTCGTCGTCCAATGCCTGAAGCGGGCAGGACCTCGCCCACGGCTCACGCCGGACGGGCCGCTCGCGCCGGTCGGGCCGCCCACATCGGATGGGCCGCTCGCGCCGGACGAGTGGGCCCATGCCGGATGAACCGCTTGTGCCGGGCGGGCCGCTCACGCCGGACGGGAAAGCCCGCAAGCCGATCCCGTGTCAGGGAGCGGGGGATTCGCCCCGGTCTCTGTCCTGCTCCGGGACCATTGTGTCTTACCCGGCAGATCGCCTCGCTCCCACCCGGACGATACCGCCGGGTGACGCAGCGTAGCGGACCGCCTGATCATGCGGTTCCCCGGGTACCCCGTCGAGCAGCTCTCCCTCGTGGAGCAGCGCGACCGTCGGCACGTTCGGCCCGACCCGCGCCAGGGCGCGGTCGTAGGAGCCGCCTCCCCGGCCGAGCCGTACGCCCGTGGTCCGGTCGACCGCCAGCGCGGGGACGACGACCAGCGCCGCGGTCCTGATCGCGTCGACGCCGCGCCGGGTGTCGACCGGCTCCATGATCCCGAAGCGGCCGGGGGCGAGCGTGTCGGGCCCGTCGTACACCGCCCAGTCGAGATCGTCGTCCGGCCGCAGCACCGGGAGCATCACCGTCGCGCCGTGCTTCCACAGCGCGAAGACCAGGCCGTGCGTGGCGGGTTCGGCCCCGACCGACCAGTAGCAGGCGACCAGCCCGGCCATCTGCACCCAAGGCTGCTCCAGCAGGGACTCCCTGATCTGGACCGAAGCCGCGTGCCGCTCCTCCTCCGTGATCGCGGCGCGCGCTGCGGCGATCGTGGAGCGCAGCTTCACCTTGTCCACAGGTCCCTCCGTTATGGTTCGAACATGGCCGACTTCGATCCTGTGACGAAAGCCGTCGTTCCCGCGGCGGGTCTGGGCACCCGCTTCCTTCCGGCGACCAAGGCGACGCCCAAGGAGATGCTCCCGATTGTCGACAAGCCCGCGATCCAGTATGTCGTCGAGGAGGCCGTCTCCGCCGGACTGCTCGACGTGCTGATGGTGACCGGCAAGAACAAGCGTTCCATCGAAGACCACTTCGACCGGGCGATCGAGCTCGAGGACGTGCTGGAGGCCAAGGGCGACGACGAGCGCCTGTCCCAGGTGCGCGAGCCCGCCGACCTGGCGACTCTTCACTATGTACGGCAGGGCGAGCCGCGCGGCCTCGGCCACGCGGTCCTGTGCGCCAAGCAGCACGTGGGCGACAACCCGTTCGCCTGTCTGCTCGGTGACGACTTGATCGACCCGCGGGACGAGCTGCTCAAGCGGATGATCGAGGTCCGCGCGACGCACGGCGGCAGCGTCATCGCGCTCATGGAGGTGCCCAGGGAGCAGGCCTCCCTGTACGGCTGCGCCGCCATCGAGCCCACCGCCGAGGACGACGTGGTCCGGGTGACCGACCTGGTGGAGAAGCCCCCGGCCGACGAGGCGCCGTCCAACTGGGCGATCATCGGCCGCTACGTGATCGACCCGGCCGTCTTCGGGGTCCTGGAGAACACCCCGCCGGGCCGCGGCGGCGAGATCCAGCTCACCGACGCCCTGCGCACGCTGGCCGCCCGCGACGTCTCCGGCGGCGGGCCGGTCCACGGCGTGCTGTTCCGCGGCCGCCGCTACGACACCGGCAACAAGCTCGACTACCTGCGCACGGTCGTGCAGTTCGCCGCCGAGCGCCCCGATCTCGCGCCGGAGTTCCTGCCCTGGCTGAAGGAGTTCCTGGCCTCGCGATGAACCAGGTCAACCAGGTCAACCAGGCGGTCCAGATGAACCAGGCGAACCAGATGAACCAGGTGATCCCGATGAGGCCGGTCGAAGACCACCTCGCCGACATCCTGCGCACCGTCCGGGTGCTCGCCCCCCTCGAACTGGATCTGGACCAGGCGCTGGGCACCACGCTGGCCGAGGACGTGACCTCCCCGGTCCCGCTTCCGCCGTTCGACAACTCGGCCATGGACGGCTACGCCGTACGGGCCGAGGACGTCGGCGCCGCCCCGGTGACGCTGCCGGTGATCGACGACGTCCCGGCCGGTGACGACCGCCTGCACGCGCTCGGCCCCGGCATGGCCGTACGGATCATGACCGGGGCGCCGCTGCCCGCGGGGGCCGACGCGGTGGTCCCGGTCGAGTGGACCGACGGCGGCACCGCCCGGGTCACGATCGGGCGGCCCGTGACCAAGGGGAACGCGATCCGTTCGGCGGGTGAGGACGTGCGCTCGGGTGACGTGGTCCTCCCCGCGGGCACCGCGATCGGTCCCGCGCAGCTCGGCATCCTGGCCGGGGTCGGGCGCAGGAGGGTCCTGGTACGGCCCCGCCCCCGGGTCGTGGTGATCTCCACCGGGGCCGAGCTGGCCGAGCCGGGAAGCCCGCTGGCCCCCGGCCAGATCTGGGAGTCCAACAGCTACACCCTGATCGGCGCGGTCCGCGAGGCGGGCGGGGAGGGCTACCGGGCCGGCATCGTCGCCGACGACGCCAGGAGCTTCCTCGACCAGCTCGACGCCCAGCTGGTCAGGGCCGACGCGGTCATCACCAGCGGCGGCGTGTCCATGGGCGCGTACGAGCCGGTGAAGGAGGCGCTCGCCCCGCTCGGCACGGTCCGTTTCGAGCGCGTGGCCATGCAGCCGGGCATGCCGCAGGGGTTCGGCGTCGTGGGTGAGGACCAGGTTCCGGTCTTCGCCCTCCCGGGCAACCCGGTGTCGTCCTTCGTGTCGTTCATGCTGTTCGTCCGGCCGGCGCTGCGGAAGATGCAGGGCCGGCGGGCGGAGCCCACGCCCACCGTGCCCGCGGTGACCGGCGCCCCGCTCCGCTCGCCCGCGGGCAAGCGGTCATACCTGCGCGGCGTCCTCGGCCCCGGCGGCGTGGTGACCCCCGTGCTCCGGCAGGGATCCCACCAGCTCGCCGCCCTGGCCTCGGCCAACGCCCTGATCGTGGTGCCGGAGGACGTCACCGAGCTGCCCGAGGGCGCGGCGGTGGAGGTCATTCCCCTGTGAGCGAGCGGACCACCGGCCGCGGCGGCTTCGCGGGCCCGGTGAAGGACCGGACGGTGAGCCGGGCCGAGGGGCAGGCGGAGGTGCGGACGGTGAGCCGGGCCGAGGATCGGACGAGAGGTCCGGCGGAGGAGACATTGTGAGCAACTTCACGCATATCGATGAGACGGGCGCGGCGCGCATGGTGGACGTCTCGGCCAAGGACATCTCCGTCCGTACGGCCACGGCCACCGGAAAGGTGCTGCTCTCGGCCGAGGCCGTGGCCCTGCTCCGCTCGGGCGACGTGCCCAAGGGCGACGCGATCGGCACCGCGCGGATCGCCGGCATCATGGGCGCCAAGCGCACCCCTGACCTGATCCCGCTCTGCCACCCGATCGCGCTGCACGGCGTGAAGGTCGAGCTGACCGTGGCCGACGACGGCGTGGAGATCACGGCCAGGGTGAAGACCGCCGACCGGACCGGCGTGGAGATGGAGGCCCTGACCTCGGTCACGGTCGCCGCGCTCGCGCTGATCGACATGGTGAAGGCGGTGGACCCCGCGGCCGTGATCACGGATGTCCGGGTCGAGGAGAAGACCGGCGGCAAGACCGGGGTGTGGACCCGTCCTTGAGGGGCCGGGGTCGGGGCCGGGACCGGTCGTAGCGGTCGCGGAGGCCGTACCGCGGCCGTAACGTCCGTGGAAGTCGTGGAGGGAGAGCGCGTGAGAGCCCTGGTGATCACGGCGTCGAACCGGGCGTCCGCCGGTATATACGAGGACAAGTCAGGAAAGCTGCTGGCCGAGCTGCTCGCGGCGGCCGGATGCGACGTGGACGGCCCGCGCGTGGTCCCCGACGGCGAGCCGGTCGAGGAGGCGCTCAGATCCGGAGTGGCCGAGGGGTACGACGTGATCGTCACCACCGGCGGCACCGGGCTCACCCCGGCCGACCTGACCCCGGAGATGACCCGCAGGGTGCTCGACAGGGAGATCCCCGGCATCGCCGAGGCCATCCGTCACGTCAACCGCGACGCGGTGCCGACCTCGATCCTGTCCCGGGGACTGGCCGGCCAGGCGGGAAACACCTTGGTCGTCAATCTGCCCGGTTCCTCCGGAGGGGTCCGTGATGGCATGGCCGTACTGACCCCCGTCCTCAAGCACGCCGTGGACCAAATCCGGGGCGGGGACCATCCACGCTGACGGTCTCGTGGCACGACGGCCCTGCTTGGGGGGATGATTGGGAACGTGGATCGACTTCGTGGCTGGCCGGTGACCCTTACGGAAGGCCCGGTAGGACTCCGGCCGCTGCGCCTGCGGGACGTGCGGGTCTGGCGGGAGACGCGACTGCGCAACGCCGCGTGGCTCCGCCCCTGGGAGCCGAGCAACCCCGAGACGCCCCTGTCCCGCAGCGGCCTGGGCCCCTACATCTCGATGGTGGGTTCCCTGCGCCGGGAGGCCAGGCAGGGACTGGCCCTGCCCTGGGTCGTGACCTATCGGGGCGCCTTCGCAGGTCAGCTCACCGTGGGGGCCATCGTGTGGGGCTCGGCCCGGTCCGCGCAGATCGGTTATTGGGTGGACGGCGCTCTGGCGGGTAAGGGGATCATCCCGACCGCCGTGGCCATGGCGGTCGACCACTGCTTCTTCGTCACCGGGCTGCACCGGGTCGAGGCCAACATCAGGCCTGAGAACCACGCCAGCCGCCGGGTGGTCGAGAAGCTCGGCTTCCGGGAGGAAGGCATCCGGCGAAGGCATCTGCACATCGACGGCGCATGGCGCGACCACCTCTGCTACGCGCTCACCGTCGAGGACGCGCCGCGGGGCCTGCTCTCGCGATGGCGCCTCGACCGCGAGGCCGCGGCTCCCGGCGGCACCTCCCGCGAAGAGGTTTGAAGATCTCACGACACACCGCATCGAATGCTCGTCAAATAGTGACACGCGGTCTTACGGTGCGTGACGTGAGCACATCGAGGGCGCCGACGGACCACGCGCGCCTTCGTGCTGCCCGGAGGTGGCCGTGAGCAGCAGTGTTTTCCTGTATCTGGCCATCGTCATCATGTGGCTGTGCGTCCTCGTGCCCATGTGGCTCAGACGGGACCGTGCCACTTTTCCGGAGCCTCACGAACTCGCCGAGCCGTACGCCCAGCCGGACCAGCCCGTCGAGGGCGACACCCTCACCGGAGAGTTCGAAGTCACCGCTGAGCCCTCCGCGCCCGACGACGCGCCGGAGACCGGCCCCCAGCTCACGGCCGCGGCGAGGCAGGCGGAGCGCCGCCGCGCCGAGCTGCGCCGCCGCGCGAGGATCGTGGCCAAGCGGAGACGGCTGACGTTCTGGTGCGCGCTGCTGGTCCTCGCCTCGACGGTGACCGCCGCCGCCCAGGTGATCCCCTGGTGGGGCGTGGCCCCCTCGGTGATCCTCCTGGTCTCCTACCTGACCGTGCTGCGCGCCTCCGTCCGCGTCGACGCCGAACGGCGCGCGGCCGCGGCCAAGGCCCGTGCGGAACGTGCCAGGCGGGCCCGCCTGGAGGCGCAGCGGAGAGCCGAACTGGAGGCCCGGCGCCCGGCGGCCGAGGTCATCGACCTCACCACGGTTCGCGACGAGATCTTCGACCAGTACGCCGATCCTCCCGTCCGCGCGGTCGGCGATTGACCGGCGGCGGGACAGGCCCGGTACCCGGATGGCGCGAGTGCCCTGAGAAGTTTGCTAATCTAGTTCACGCCTTGGGGATGTAGCGCAGTCCGGTAGCGCACTTCGTTCGCATCGAAGGGGTCAGGGGTTCGAATCCCCTCATCTCCACAAGGAAGATGCAGGTGGGAAAGGGTTTCGGAGTTGATCCGGAGCCCTTTTTCCATGTCTGAGGGTCGGTGGGAGCCAATCGGGGAGCCACCTCACGCGGACTTACGCTTCCTGGTCTTGCCGGTGCCGAAGACGGCGTTCATGGTCTCGGCACCCTTGGTGATCACCGGCTTGAGCTGCTTTCGGTACACGGCTTCGGTCACTCGGGTGCCCGCATGCCCGACGAGATCGGCGATGGTCTCCAAGGGCACGTCGTTCGCGCTCATGATCGAGACGAACGAGTGACGGAGCTCGCGGGGAGTCCAGTCCTCACCCACCTTCGCCTGTCGGGTGATCGCCCGGAACGATCGCCGCACGTTATGGGCGTCCAGCGGAGTCCCGACGCTCGTGCAGAAGACGAGACCGTTCTCCTGCCAGGCGTCGCCTGCCTTCAGGCGGGCGACGGCCTGTCGTGCGTGGTGTTGCCGAAGCGCCTCGGCGGCGAGCTTGGGGATCTCCAGGGTGCGCCGGGACTTCGGCGTCTTGGTGTCGCCGGTGACCCTGTCCGCTCGCCATACGTAGATGGCGAATCGTTCGTGCTTGAACCCGACGTCGGTGACGGCCCGCCATCCTTTGGCGGTCTTGTCCCAGGCGACCACGTGATCCCAGCGCAGCGCGCGGGCTTCCTCGGTACGGATGCCCGTGGTGAGACTGAGCACCACGTAGGCGTGGAGCGGTGACGACTTCGCCGATTGCAGGACCGCGTCGGCTTGCTGCTGCGTCAGTGCCTTGCTCGGCCTTCCCTCCTTTCCCGTAGGCGTCTGAACGAGCTCGGCGACGTTCCTCAACACGAGGTCTCGGGCCTGAGCCTGCCGGATGGCGCGCTTCAGGATCGCGTGAACCTCTCCGAGCGTTCTCGTAGAGAGGTCGCCGGTAAGACCGTCCAGCCACTCGTCCACCTGATCGGCGGTGAGCCGCTTGAGCTTCTCCTTGCCGATCAGCGGAATGACGTGCTTCCGGGCGAGTGTGGTCAGCTTGCCGACCGTCCCCGCCGAACGTCCTTTGAGCCCCTTGGACAACCAGTCCTCGACGGCGTCGCGAACGGTGTACTTGTCGGAGCTCTTGACGCCGGATTCCAGCTCCTTGACGGCTTCGATGAGCTTGGTCTTCACCTCGGCCTTGGTCCGGCCCTTCCGCTTGACCCGTTGGCGCTTGCCGTCCGGGCCGAAGCCGAGAGAGATCGCTCCGGTGTAGCCGTTTCCCTCGGGGTAGATGGTCGCTTCGTACGTGCCGATCAGGATCTTGGCCAAGGGATCACCCCTTCTCGTGGCGGTTGAGATACTCCTCGATCGCCTTCCTGATCACCCACGACACGTCTCGCTCCTGCGACTCGGCGTACCTGCGGAGACGTTCCTTCAGCTCCGCGTCCACCCGGACGGGCGGCAGGGTCGTTCGGTCGCGTGTCATAGACGGCTTCCTTCCTGTGTCGTGCAGGTATCAAGAGGCGCTTGCCGGTTGTGCGGCGGTGCCGCACAACCGGCCCTGTAGAACGTTGTAGCACGCTGTTCTACGCCTCGTCCATGGACTCCAGTGAGGCGACGAAGGCGGCAAGGTGCTGGTCGGTGATCCGGCGAAGCTTGCCGATCTTGATGCTCTTGAGCTGTCCGGTGCGGAGCAGGTAGTAGACCTTGTCACGGCCGATGCTCAACATCTCCGCTACCTGTTCGACGGTGTATGCCTGCATGGGGCATCCCCCCTCTCGTTCGTCAGTGGCGGCTCGCTTTCTTCGCGGTGATCCCGCGCTGTCGCTGATTACGGGTTGTGATCGTCCGCCGGTCCGTCCGTCCGCGTCTGTCAGGCGCTTATCTACGCGCAGACGCGCGGACGGACGCAGACGGCGGACGTTGACGGTTACGGATCGTGTATCTCAGGCAGGGCTCGCCAGCGCCCCCGCGTGACCTGTTCGACCTGACGCGCACGACCCAGATCCTGAAGGCGTTGGTAGACCCAAGTACGGCGCATGCCGGTAGCGCGCATGAGATCGCCGATGCTGACCCCGTCACCGGGAGCCTGCCTCAGTGCGGCGGCCAAAGCCTCCTCAGCCTCCCGTACGGCGTTGTCGCGGGCATGCCGGGGAGAAGGCTTGACGGTGGGTCTGGGCAGCGGAGCCGACGTATCAGCCGCGCGTTCCAGCGCTTGGGCCGACACCTCGTCGAGCACCGGGCGAACGACGGCGTGCTGCTCGGCGGTGGCCCGTACCCCCTCGTCATCGAGGAGGTAGGTGCGGGCACGGCGAGGGATGTCGTGTTCGGGGGAACTGATCAGGAACTTGCCGGGAGCATCCAGCTTGTGCGGCTGCCATCCGGCTTTGACCATGCCCTGGCCCAGGATGAGATCCCCGTCGCGGGGTTCCCGGACGCGGAAGCACAGCCGGACATCCATCTGGGAGCGGATCGCGCTCTTGCCCATCGCGTCCTTGGAAGGACGTTGGGTGGCAGCGATCAGGTTGACCGCTGGGGCGCGGCCACGCCGGGCGATCGAGTCGGCGTAATCGATGGCCCGTGGTGCCTCACTGGCCAGCTCGGCGTACTCGTCGACGATGATGATCAGCGCGGGTCGTTCCGGTGACGGCTCCCACACGCGCTCACCGCGCATGGTGAGGTCATCGGCCCGTCCGTCGAGGATGACCACGGCATCGGCCAGCAGGGCTTCCGCCTCTTGCGGAGTGGTGGCCAACCGGTCGATGCACGAGGCCCAGGGCTGGAGTTCCATGCCGCGCTTGAGGTCGATCGCCCACAGGATCACGTCCTGGCAGGCGGTCAGGTCCCCCAGCAGGACGTTCACGCCACCAGACTTGCCCGCCCCGGACATGCCCGCGAACAGCGCGTGCCGCCGGAGCAGAGGAACACGGACGGGGTTGCCGTCCTCGAACAGCCCCAGCTTGGCCGGTTGCGTGATCGAGGTGATGGACGGACCTGGCCAGGCGATGGCGTCGGCGTGCGGGTCGGTTTCGATCACCCGCACATCGGCGCGGTTGGCCTGCTTGCTGGCCACCGGCTGAACGCGCACCCCGCCGCGTGCGGTGCCCAGCGCCGATTCCAGGCGGGGGACGGAGCTGACCGCGTCCTCAACGGTCTGCCCGAGTCCGAGCCCGAGCCGGAAGCGGTACCCCCACAGATCCACGATCGCGGACTGCACGCGGGATCCGGCCAGGCCGACCGCTTGGGCGATGTCCGGCCAGGCGGCCAGCGTGCGTTCCACCCGCACGCGGGCACGTCTGCGCCGATGCGCCCACCAGGGCACAGCCAGCAGGAATGTGCCGATGCCAAGTACGGCGGGCAGGGGAGCGGTGAACGGTCCGTGGTAGGCGGCCAGGGTGAGCCACGTTCCAGCGAACGCCGTGGTGAAGGCCGCGTAGCCGCGTTCGATCGGACGTGGCAGGTTGACCCATCGGCCCCAGACGACCAGCACACCGACCAGCATGATCGTGATGATCAGGACGGTGGGCCACCACTCGGGGAACCAGTGCCGCAGGATCATGCCGCCCAGCAGGACCGACGTGGCGATGGTGAAGGGGGCGAGTTCGGAGCGGTACCGCCAGGCCAGGCGGGCGATACCGGCGATGAACAGGGGCGCGAACTCCAGATCATCGATCATGCCGACGGGCTGGACGCCGTAGCGGCGCATCCGGCGGGCGTTGCGGCGTATCTGATGGCGTGAGACGCGATGTCTGCTCATCGGCCCTCACCCGCCGCTTGGTCGGCGCTGGTCTGGGCGTGCAGCTCGTCACGGATGTAGTACAGGGGATCGTCGTCGCCGTCGCGGTCGGCCGCCAGGGTGGCGCGGATGGCGGCTCGCAGGTTGGCGCGCTGGTGGCGGACGCTGGCCAGTTCGGCACGTAGACCGGTGATCTCGTCGATCAGGGCTTCGATGTCGTCGAGGGCGGCGATCACGTACGCCCAGATGGGAAGCAGAGGTAGGGGGTCGTGGGTGAGTGCCGTCAGGAGTTGGGCGGCGGTGGTGTTGCGAGAGGCAACCTCCTGAAGATCCGTGTGCGGGTAGGGGTGGCGGTGGGGCATTAGGCATCACATCCTTCGGTCGGGGACAGGGGTCAGTGGCCGGTGATCCAGCTCAGGACCGCGCGGATGGCGTTGCGGATACCGGGCGCGAGCGCGGTCGCGGCCAGCAGGAAGCCGAACAGCAGGGTGATCAGCGCGTGCCACCAGCGCAGGCCCAGGTAACGCCAGGCGATGAACACCAGTGCGCCGAACACGAGCACCAGCGGGACGGTTACGGTCATGGGACCTCACCTCCTCTCACAGGGGATTTCCGGGGGCGGGGGACGGTGGGCGGGTCAGAGGCCGTCGTGCCGGGACTTGCGGCGGTGCCAGCGCCAACGGGCACGGCACTTGGCGCATCGCCGGTTTCCGGGCTTGGCGTCGGCACCGCATAAGCACCGGCCAGGCGTGGACGGGAGTGTGCGCATCAGGGCTCACCTCCTCCCGGTGCAGGCGGCCGGCGGGCAACGGTGGGCGTAGGTCCCCAACAGCCGGTGGCTCAGGGCTCCGGTGGGGGCGTGGCGGCGGTCCTCGGCGCGGATCACGGCGACCAGCACCACGAACAGCGCGAGAGTGGCGATCGACAGGATCAAGCCCAGGAACACGGCGACCAGTGCGATGTCCATCGCTCACGCCTCCTCGATCTCGTCGAGGGTGATCGCGTCGCTGTAGGAGTCCAGAGCGGCGCGGCGAGCCATCGCCGCCCGCGTGACCAGGACGGCTTCGTACCGGACGCTGCCGAACTCCATACCGGCGACGTGGTGTCCGCCCTCAACGGTGGGCGTGGTCCCCAGCAGGGCGGCGATTCGCTCGACTTCGGCGATCGCCTCGGGTTCGGTGGTGGCGTCGGTGTCGTAGTTGGTGTGGACCGACACCCGGATGGCTCCGTACCGGGGGACGGGCACCTGCGGGTGGCTGTCCAGGAAGGCGGCCAGGGCGCGCAAACCGGCGATTAGTTCGCGGCGGCGGTGGTGCTGAGCTGCGTTCATCTAGATCACATCCCTTCCGTCTCCGGTGACCTACGAGGCGAAGGTAGGTTTCGGGGAAGGGGTCAACCCATCGCGCGGTGTGATCATGCGGTGAGATCGAAAACATCCGGCGATGAGATCGCTTAGATCCTGTGGTGAGATAAGCCCCAGCTCACGGCCGTGCCCGTACGAGAGGACCCCCGACAGAGCCCTGGGAACTGGCGCTCTCATGAGCGCAGAAGGACTCTGCCGGGGGCGTTGAGGTGATGGTGCGGGACAGGGGCGGCGGGAAGAGCGAGCCGGTCAACCGCACCATCACGAGCGGGGGCAGTGAGCCGTCAGCCGTGCGCCTTCTCTGGCGTGCTCACTTACCAGCCCTGCGGTTCCGCGTGGCTGCTGTCCTGCATCCGTGCCTGAGTACGAGAGCGCAGATACACGTGATACAGCGCGCTGGCGCTGTATCCGCCGCGCACGTCGCTGATATCCAGCTTGAAGAAGTCGAGGAATTCGATTCGCGAAAGCGCCACGTGTCCCGCATGACGCTCTCCCAGCAGGATCACTTCGTGAACCCGTGGATGGGTCAGGCGCTTCGCATTCTGCGCCATGCCCACTCACGACCTGTCCGACGTGGAACGGTCTGCGGCGCGAAGATCCTTGTACCGGACGGCGATACGCCGTGCTGCCCGCTTCGGATCCGTCGCCGGGTGGTAGGCATAGACAGGTCGGCCACGCTGAGCGTTCCAACCGGCGAACCACCAGAAAAGATCACCGTTGGTCCACACGACCAGACCACGCCAGGCCGACACCACGGCCAACCCGTAGCCGTCATTCACATCCGCTGTGATCCCATGCTGAGCCAGCTCCCGTTGGAGCTGGTCAGCCACCCCAACCGGGTCTATGGGGGTGAGGCATGACGCCACATGCTCCCCAGCCATGATCGGGCCTCCAACGCTGTGCTTTGCCGAGCAAACGGACAGGCGGAAGCCAGATAAATGCGGATCTTCAACTCTTTCTCAGATCAGCTCTGACCTGCGCCACGGACTGCTGAGTTT
>NZ_BOOH01000038.1 GCF_016863135.1 Planobispora longispora | reverse complement strand
CGACACCGGGACGACGGGGGGATACGGCCGATGGGCCCGCGGTCATGGGCCGACCGGCCCTGGCTGCCATGCCGCTCCGGTGCCTCCCTTCAACGCAGGCTGCGCCGGAGCGGGGAGGGACGGGGCGCGCTCGGAGCGAGGCGGACCCTGATGTCCACCGCGGTGGCCCCGTCCGCGGTGACGATCACCGGATTGAGGTCCAGCTCCGCCACGTCGGGCAGATCCTCCAGAAGCCGCCCGACGGCGGCGATCTGGCCTGCGAGGGCGTCGGCGTCCACCGGGGGCCGGCCGCGGTAGCCGTACAGCAGGGGCGAGCAGCGCAGCTCCTTGATCATCTCGGTGGCGGCGGCCGGGGTGAGCGGCGGCACCCGGAAGGCGCGGTCGGCGAGTAGGTCGGCGGCCACACCGCCCAAGCCGGCCATGACCAGCGGCCCGAAGGCCGGGTAGTTCACGCCGCCGACGATGGTCTCCACGCCGCCGGGCAGCAGGGGCTGCACGATCGCGCCGGTCATCGCCGCACCGACGGCCTCGGCCATCTCCCGATAGGCCCGTGCCGCCTCCTCGGGGGTGTTCAAACCCAGGCGGACGCCGCCGACGTCGCTCTTGTGGACCAGACCCGGCCCGCTCGCCTTGAGCACGACCGGGCCCGCGATGCGCGCGGCGGCTGCGGCGGCGCCGGCCGGATCGTCCACCGCGACGGACTCGACCACGTTCAGGCCGTAGCAGCGCAGCAGCTCGGCCGCCGACTGCGGAGGCAGCCAGCATCCCTGCGGATGCCGCGCCAGCTCCGCACGGACGAGCGTTCGCGCGGCCCGGGCTGCCTCCCAGGCGTCCTGGTGGCCGGCGGAAGCGCTCTCCTCGACCGGGCGATCCCGCCACCGGGCGTACCGTACGGCGCGGGCCAGCGCCGCCACGGCCTGCTCGGGGAAGGCATAGCCCGGGATCCGGCCGCCGATGAGCCCATCATGCCCGACCACGCAGGCCAGCACCGTCTTGCCCGCGTCGCGCGCGGCGGCGGCGATCGCCTCGCCGGTCTGCTCCAGGCCGGAGCCGAACGGCGGGGTGTAGACGACCAGGACGGCGTCGACGCCGGGATCGCCGAGAACCGTTTCGATGGCGAAGCCGAACTCACGGGCGTCGGCGGCCGCGGTCAGATCCACGGGGTTGCCCACCGCCGCCGAGGCCCGCACCCGCCCGGCGAGCCGAGCCCTGACGGGCGCGGACAGCTCCGGCACGGTCAGCCCCTGCCGCTCGCAGGCGTCGGCGGCCATCGCCTCCGGCCCGCCGGAGTTGCCGACGATGGCGACGCGCGGGCCGCCCGGCAAGGGCTGGGTGGCCAGCAGCATCGCGGTGTCGAGCAACTCGGCGACGCCGTCCAGGCGGATCACGCCGGAGGCGCGCACCAGGGCGTCGACGGCGATGTCGGGGGTCGCGGCGGCGGCGGTGTGCGAGCGCACGGCGCGGTCGCCCGAGGCCGACCGGCCACTCTTGATCAGCAGGATCGGCTTGCGGGCGCCGACCCGGCGGGCGATGCGGGCGAACTTGCGGGGGTTGCCGAACGACTCCAGATACAGCGCGATGACGTCGGTGGCCTCGTCGTCCGCCCAGTACTCCAGCAGGTCGTTGCCGCTGACGTCGGCCTTGTTGCCGACCGAGACGAACGAGGACACGCCCAGCCCCAGCGCGCCGAGCCGGTCGACGAGACCGGCCGCGACCGCGCCGGACTGCGACATCACGCCGATCCGGCCGGGAGCCGGTGCCTGGCCGAGGAAGGTGGCGTTGAGGCCGGCCGGAGTGCCGGCGACGCCCAGGCAGTTCGGGCCGACCAGCCGCATTCCGGCCCGGCGGCAGATGCGCAGCAGCTCCTTCTCGGCGTCGGGACTCTCACTTTCGGCGAATCCCGAGGTGAGGACCACCAGCCCGGTGACGCCCGCCTCGGCGCAGTCCCGGGCGACGTCCAGGACGTGCGCGGCCGGGACGGCGACCACGGCCAGGTCCACCGGGCCGGGCACCTCCCGGATCGAGGGGTGGGCGGTCAGCCCCGCCACCTGCCCCGTCTTCGGGTTGACCGGGTGGATCGGCCCGGTGAAGCCGCCGTCGATCAGGTTGCGCAGCACCCGGTGGCCGATCGCGGCCGGGTCGCGGCCGGCGCCGATCACCGCCACGGAGCGAGGGGAGAGCAGGCGGGTCAGCGACGCGCGCTCGGCCTCGTGGTCGCGCGCGTCCACGCTCGCCTGCAGGCCGGGCGCGGGAGGCGACAGCGCGATGCTCAGGCGCACGACCCCGCTGTCGAAGCGCAGCTTCACGTCCATGCCGATGTCGCGCAGTACATGGATCATGGCCATGTTGTCCGGGAGCACGTCACCGGTCAGCTCGCGCACGTCGTGCTCGGCGGCGTCCAGCGCCAGGTGCTCCAGCAGCAGCGTGCCCAGGCCGTGGCTCTGGGCGGTGTCGTCGAGCAGGACGGCCATCTCGGCGCGCTCGCCCCCGGCGTCCGGGATGTACTCGGCGATCCCCGTCACCCGTCCGCGGACCAGCGCCACCAGGGCGCGGCCCCGGTAGCCGGGGTCGGTGATCTGGTCCATGTACCGGTGGGCGGTGCCCGCGCCGCCGGTGAAGAACCTGAAGTAGGACGAGCGTTCTGAGATCCGGTCGGCCAGCTCGTGCAGCGCGGTCCGGTCGTCGGGGCGCAGCGGGCGCACGTGGGCGATGCCGCCGTCGCGGAGCAGGACGTCGTACCCGCCGGGAGCCGCCTCCGCGGATGCGGGGGAGGATCGCCGCGGGTCGGTCATGGCAGTCATGGCGCACCGCTTTCGTCGAGGGCTCTCACCGCCATGCTGATCGGCGCGTACGGAGCTCCGGCAGGGCCGTGCGGCCACCGGTGGCCGGGACTTTGGTCCGCCGGAGCCAGGCGGGCCTCGTGAGGCCGTACAACCCGGCCAGCGGTTTCCCTGGTTGTCACGTCGTGCGGCACGGGTGCGACGGGGAGGAGGACGAAGGTCCCCGGGGGAGCGGGGCGCACGGCTCTAGGAAGCCCGCATGACTCCGGCGAGCGTGGGAGGCATGACCACCGTGTCCTCTGCCGGAGCGGGCTCACCTCGGCGGAGGCGGCCGCGCGGCTGGCCGCCGACGGGCCCAACGCTCTGCCGTCGCCCCGCCGAGCGTCGCCCGTGGTGTTGCTACTGCGGGAGATGACGCACTTCTTGGGGGGCAGACCAAGTACGCCGGAAAGGGGCCAACCGCAAGTCAGTGGCCCCATCAATGTCTGCTATGTGACCGTTCGGGATGGGATGAGCGGCCGTCGATGCCCTGGCCGGGCCGCTGCCGCACTGCGCGTCGGCAGCGCCTCAAGCACGATCAGAGCCGCTCAGTCATCCAGGGGCCGGCGGTCATAACGCGCCGCCCAGACCGCCGGCCGCTGCTCAGTCTGCCAGCGCTGCAGTGCCGTCAGTCGGCGCTGCGCGTCCGGCGCTGCGTCGGGGTGGCCGGACGCGATCGCCCGGGTGAAGGCATCAGTCGGCAGGCGGGTGCGCTTCGGCAGGTTCGAGATCTGGCGCCGGTAGGCCTTCCACAGCCGTTGCAGGGCTTTTGCGGTCAGGCGGGCCGAGACCTGGGCGCGCTGCCAGTCGGTGGCCGCGCGCAGCAGCGCGATCCGGTCGGCGGCCTGCTCGCTAGTGCCGGGGGTGAGCGCGTGGCGCAGCTGGTCCAGGGCGACCATCAGGCGGCCCATCAGCAGCTCGCGAGCCGTCTCGTCCAGCAGCGGGCGCAGGCGGTCATAGGCGGGCTCGGCGCGCAGCCGGGCGCGCTCGTCGGGGGTGAGCGTCGGGGGTGAGCGTGCCTACGACCAGGTGCAGGGCGTGTTCGCGTAGCAGCTCGCGCACGTGCCCGGCCAGACGCAGGGGCTCCTCGCCGTCCGGACCGGTCACCTGCTGATGCACGGTGACGGCGATGAGCAGGTGTTTGGGCACGGCGGCCAGGCGGGCCCGGGTGAGGGTTTCCAGCAGCGGTGCGGTGAGCTCGCCGAGCCGGTCGGTACTGATGGCATCCAGCCACAGCACCACTCCGGCCTCCCGCTCGGCCCAGCCCAGCGCCTGGGGGGATCAGGCCGCTCAGGCGCACGGTGGGGTCGTCGACGGCCAGGCGGACAGGCGGCTGCGCAGTGCGTGGGCCAGGGTGTGACTGGTGCCGGCCAGGCGCTCGCCTTCGACGATCAGCCGCGGGGTGCCGGGTTCATCCAGACGAGTCAGGGCCGCGGCCAACTCCGCGTCGCAGGAGCGGGGAATGTGCGGTGGGGGAGGAGTGGCGGCGTCGGCGAAGCGGGAGCGGTGCACGCCCAGCTGGTAGAGGCCGACCTCATCCAGGCGGGGCGGGCATCCCGCAGCATCGGTCAGGCGCAGCTGCCCGGCGGGGGCCGGCTGGGCGCGCCAGTGGTTCCAGGCTTCGGTGGCTGCGGCCACGGCCAGGGCGGCGATCAGCGATCCCCAGCTGAATTCCCCGTCGTCGAGGACCTGGTTGCTGAAGACGGCGGTGGTCACGAGCAGCCCTGCGGCGCCGTGGCCGCCGATCCGGATCCGGGTAGAAGCCTGCACGCCGCTGATCGCCCTTCCTGCTGGTGGCTGTTCCCCGAGCGATCCCGCTTCCACTACACCATGGAACGCGCCAAGTGCGTCAAGTGAAGGGAAAAACGGATCGGCGGGGTATCCGTCCAGCAGGCCGTGGCGACCTCAGCCGCGGGAGCGCGCCGTATCCGCCCGTACCGAGCGGCCGCCAGCAGCGGCAGTCACCGGCGAGGGGCCGCGGGCCAGGCAGGCGGGTCAGGCCAAGCACGCCGGAAGGGGACAACGGCAGTGGGCATACCGGACAGATCGGTGACTCTGACCGGTTCCCGGCACGACCTCTCTCTGACCAGGTCAGCGCAGCTAGGCCGATGCGGAGACCAATCCGGCCCCACGGTGGGCACGGCTATCCACAGCCAAAACCTCGGCTTCCACTTCCACCGCCTGACCTGCGTGGCCCCTTTCCGGCGCACTTGGTCTGCCCCCGCCCTGGGCGGCGATCGAGACGGCGTCGTGGCCGGCGCTGCGGGCCGGCCCGGCCTGCTGCGGCGCGATGCGGACGGGCAGTTGCACGGTGCTCATGCTCGCTCCTCGCGAGGTTCGCATCGGAACAGGGCGCTGGTGCCCGTGCTGAGCGGGCGGCCCGGCGTGTCGGATCGCGTCACAACGAGCTACAGAGGTGGTTGCTGCGTGATCACCCGACCGAGCACGAGTCCACTGGCTCGGTGCTCCAGCGCTCCTCATCGAGGTAACCGGACGCATGAGCCGTCCGTCTTGCTGTGGCGAGCGCGGCGAGGCCAGAGCACCCGCAGGCACGATGCCGGGCGTACCGCCACCACCAGCGTCCTCGCAGTAGTGCGCAGCTTGTCACCCGAGCGGTGGGCGGCGAGGACGACGTCCGCAATGGCCAACCGGCGGCGACTGTGAAAATCGCTGTCCGATCACCGGAGCACGGTGATAGACATCCGGCGTGGAAAAGAATCTTGAGTTCCCTGACCTGTTGCAACTGATCGATGAACGCTCGACCGCCTTCCGCGCCGCGATCGCCGCCGCGCCCAGTCTCGACGCACAGGTGCCGACCTGCCCCGGGTGGACGCTGTTCGATCTGGTGAAGCACCTGGGTGGGGGAGACCGTTTCTGGGCCGCCATCGTCGGCGCGGGGCCTGCCGACGCTCCCCCGGCCGAGGCCACCGCTGCGCGCGCCGCTCTGGAAGTGCCGCAAGAGCGGGAGGCCCTGCTGGCCTGGCTGGCCGTCTCGACGCAGCTTCTGCTGAGCGCCCTGCGCGAGGCAGGACCGCAGAGCGGTTGCTGGGCGTGGTGGAGCGCCCTGCAGACGCCGCGGACCTCTGGCGGAGTCGCCCGGCACCGGGTCCAGGAGAGCGCGGTGCACACCTACGACGCCCAGCTCGCTGCGGGCGCCCCGCAGCCGCTGCCGGCCGAGGTGGCACTCGACGGTGTGGAGGAGTTCCTGTTCACCTGCGTCGCCACGCCCAGCGCCTGGCCGCACAAGCCCACGGCCTTCGACTTCCACACCGCCGAGGGCCGCTCCTGGCGCCTGACGGTCGACGGCGACGGCGCACGCTCCACCCGCATCCCCGCGCCCACTGCCGCGACCGGCGAGGGCTCCGACGCAGCCGGGGCCTCCATCCATGGCACGGCCAGTGAGTTGGTCCTCTACTTGTACGACCGTATCCAGGCCGACTCCTTGCACGTTGACGGAGACGCAGGGCTGCTGGACCTGCTCCGCGCCTGGGAACCGGAGCAGTAGGACGTAGCGGGGGCGGTTGGGCGCGCGGCCGCCGGGAGCGATCCAGCAGGCCAGGCGGGCCCTCGGCCAGGAAGCGCTTGCGCCAGATGTCCAGCGACTGCCGTGACGTGCCGTACCGGGCGGCGACCTCGCTGATGGCCGATCCGTCGAGCACCTCACGCACCGCGCGGTAGCGGTACTCCTGTAACTCGCGTGGTTCCATCCGGACCCCCACCGCAGGCATCATCACGCCTGACACCGGACGGTGTCCGACATATCGCTGCAAGCGACCGGGTTGTCACGCGACGGGAAGGCCAAACATGTCCCGAGACCGTGGCGACCGCACGAGATCGTCGGTCAAGCAACTCCCGAGTTCACCCGTCAGATATGTCCTGCGGCCACACAATCACCCGTCCAGCCGGCCTGCTCAAGCGCCGGGCAGGGCCTGGTTGAGCTCAAGGAGATGACCGTCGGGGTCGAGGGCGAAGCATCGGCGTTCCCCGCCCCACGGAGGGACGGTGGGCGGGCCCAGCACCTGTGCGCCGAGAGCGGCGATGCTTTCCGCCGCGCTGTCACAGTCACGCACCTGCAGCACCAGCAGGAAAGGCCTGCTATCCGGCGTGGACGCAGGGGCGAGGGCGACCTGCGGCCTGTCGGGCGGCGGGGAGGCGGTCACCGCCAGGTGCAGACGCTGGGTCCCGGCTTCGAGCAGGGCGTAGTGCTGCAGTCGCAACCGCACTGTCGCACCGAGAGCCCGCGTGTAGAACTCCACCGAGACATCAAGGTCTGACACCGCGATCAGCGGAGCAACACCGACTGCGATCGGATCCATCATCACGATCCCGTTCAGAGGAGAGCTGGACCTGACACGAAAAGATCTTCGGGTACCTCGTCACCATAGGGATGAGGCGGCAGGGGGCACAACAGCGTCCACCGGGTTTGTGGGAGCAGACTCCCGGTGTACCGGCACTTCGCAAGGGAAGGCCGGGGCGATTCAACCAGCAAGTCCGATCAAGTTAAGGCTCATCGTGCGGACCTGAGTGCAGGGCCTTGGTCTGCTCCCTATTTCCCCGAGTCGTCAAGGTCCACCGACTAGACATGATCGTCTTTCTCTATCGATACATGATCCTTACCAGGCGCTCAAATTGGCATAAGGCAGTCATAAGGGATGCCTAGTGTTGGCGCGCCCGGTCAATGATCACCAACCCGGTGTTTCTGGGCATCTGATGCGAAGGATTGCGTTGCCTTCCCTGAAAATCGTCTCGCGCTCAGCGGCTGGCCTGCTGGCCGCCAGCTCATGCTGCCCGGTTACGGTGCTGCGGCAGCTGGCCCGGCCTCATCGCCGCAGCGCGGTGCGCCAAACGTGTGACGCACAGACTGGTTGACAGTGGAAACGTGAAGCTATGGCAGCGGACGACTCAGGCTGGTTGACAGCTGAAGGCTTACACATGGCCCGCGCGGGACGCCAGCGCTATCGTGCCGAGTGCCGTGACGATCAGCTGGATCGAGGCGACCATGCCCGTGGTGGTGCTGGACAGGCGGAATCGGTCGGCCATGCCCGGCAGCAGGACCGGCATCAGATCGGACCCGAGATTGCCTGGGGTTGTCCGGGTCACCAGCGCGGCGTACACCCGGCACCGATCGGCTGCGGGAGCCTGGACTGGGGTATCCCCTGGCGGGCAGTGCGCACTGAGCCCTTTGCTATCCGTCCCTACTGTCCGTCGGGCAGAGGCTCCACCCGGTTGACCTCATCTCGGGGCAGCACCCCGCGTCCGTCGAGGACGGGCGTCGCCCCGCCCTGCCCGACGCCCTCGCCGAGGAGGACCACCCCGCGTCCACCGCGGACGGGCATCGTTCCGTCCGGCCCGATGCCCTCGCTGAGGAGAACCAGCCCGGATGTGGCGGGGATGGGCGCGGTCGGCTCGTCGGCGCCGACATGGAGCACGCAGTCGAACACGACCTGCCAGTGGATGTGGTGCAGGTAGACCACCTCCACCGGCTGGTGGTTGGCGTCCTCCCGGACGGCGACCAGCCACGTCCAAAACTCCTTGTGCCCGCCGCACTCGACCGGCTCCCAGCCGGCTAGAGCCGCCAGGCCGGGCCCGCCGGTGTGGTGGGGGTAGTGGAAGGGGGCCGACGGATCATCCGACAATGCGACGGTGACCGGCTTGGCGGGGTCGGCCTTTGCGTGCGCCTCGTCGCCGTACCAGCAGCCCTTGCGGGTGTCGCCGTCGCGCATGCGCTGCGGCAGCGTCGTGCGCTGCCGGGCGGAGCGCGCGCCGTTGCGATAAAGCACCCAACAGTCGGTCGACTCGACGGTCTGCACCCAGCCGATCTTCCACGCCCCGGTCCCGGTGAACTGCACGGTCGCGGTGAACTCCACCCCGTTCGCGCCGATTGAGAAAGACGGCGCTTCGGCGACCTCCTCCCCCGAGTCGCTGGAGTCGGAGGCGTCGGAGTCGGGCTGGGTTTTCCACACCGACATCTTGGAGTCGAAGTCGAGGGCCAGGCTCAGCACCTGGAAACGCTGCCCGCCCGGGCCGATGACCTCCGGATACGGCACGCTGCTGCCTGCCGTGCGCACATTCTGCGGAGGCTGGAACGGCTGATCCGTCATGAGGCTCCTCTCCGAGTCGATCCCTCATGGCACCACAGTGTGATCGGCGTCACAAGGGCACTGGTCAGGTCGGGGCCCAACTCCCGGTTCTGACTGCTCGCCGACCGCCGCGGTGCCAGCCGGATCTGTGGACCCCTCAGCCGATCAGCCCGCCCTGCAACGTCACCCGCCGCTCTGCCCTACCGCCATCCTGCTGCCCGTCCCGGACCACGCATCTATGCTTTACAAATGATCAAGGTCAAGGAGGAGTGGGAGTCACGGGGTGGGGGTGCCGCGGCGGACGGCCGATAAAACGGCGGCGCAGGCGAGCGCCAGGACCGCGCTGGTCAGCACGCTCGCATCGGTGCCGTATACGCCGCCGGAGATCGGGGCGGGCGCGTGCGGGATGACGGTGATCAGCCGGTGGGCGCCGAAGGCGTCCGGGCCGAACGGCGTGTTGGTCGCCAGGTTCCAGCCGGTGTGCAGCGCGATGGGCAGCCACATCGTCCGGGTGAGCAGGTAGGCGCCGGCGAACAGGACACCGGCCAGCGTGCCGGGGACGGCATACAGCAGCGCGGCAGGCAGGGTGTCGTTGGCGGCGGCCACCGCGACATGTCCCGCGCCGAACAAGATGGCGGTCATCCCGACCGCCGTCCACGTGCCGGCCAGGTGCTCGATGAGGCGCAGCAGCAGGTAGCGAGCCAGGATCTCCTCGATCACCGGGGTGAGAAGCGCGGCGGTCAGGGCGGTGGCGGCGAGTGCGGCTGCCGGTGCGGTCGAGCGGGTCAGGTCGATCGCGCCGGTGGCGTACAGCACCATGGTGACGGCGGTCGGCAGCGCAAAACCCGCTGCCGGTCCCCAGCCGAGGCTGCGGCCGATCGTGTGGGTTCGCCATGGGTCGGCCCATCATGATCTGTTGCGCATGGCCTCCACTGTGTGCCGTGACCGGCCCCGGATCGATGAGGGCAGCGCCACCATCGGCGGTAGGGCGGCCTTCGCCGATGCGGCCCGGCCGGTTGTCGTGGAGCTCGGCCGGGCCGTGCGGGTCAGGCGTTGTAGTAGGTGTAGAGCGGCTTCCACGTGCCGGAGTACAGGCAGTTCAGTGACGGCTTGGCCGCCTTGGCCTCGGAGCAGATCTTGAACTCGACCTCGTAGACGTTCGTGTGGGAGAAGGTGAACTTGCGCGGCTTGTCATAGGAGCAGGTGCGGTAGTTGCGGTGCTTGATGGCCACCTTGCCGCCGGGCGCCTTGACCGAGAGGCGGAACAGCGCCCAGCCGCAGGCCGGCTTGCGGGTCAGGTCGGTGACGGTGCCGGTGACCGTGATTCGGGCCGCGGGCTTGCTGCGGTCGTCCTTGGGGGTGGCCGTCAGCGAGCCGGAGGCCACGGCCTTGCGGCCGGAGGCGTGATAGGGCCCCCACGAGGTGGGAGCGGCGCCCTGCGCCTCGGTGGCCGGTAGGGCCGGACCGGCGGCGGCGTGGGCGGCGGCCGGGGCGAGGACGGCGACGCCGGCGAGGGAGATGACGGCCAGGGCGCGAGCGGTTTTCATCCGGGAGCCTTTCCTGCGGTCTGCGACTGAGCACAATGTGCGGCGAGGTGCTTTCAGCTCGCTTGAGGCCGGACTGCAGGCAGGTAT
Organism: Planobispora longispora; assembly: GCF_016863135.1. Classification (GTDB taxonomy): domain Bacteria; phylum Actinomycetota; class Actinomycetes; order Streptosporangiales; family Streptosporangiaceae; genus Planobispora; species Planobispora longispora. The sequence continues at coordinate 69,935 of NZ_BOOH01000038.1, read as the reverse complement.
CCGGCGGCATTGCCGGAGAAAGCTGATACGGCTGGGACAGGACGGTCTCCTGCTTCCTGTTCTTTACCCGACCCGTGAGGTGCGGCAGATGATCGACAGTCGCAGCTGGGTACGGCCCACTCGGGAGGACCTCCCGACTCAGTGGATGGAAGGCGGAGGATGACCACGTCACCGGAGGCGGCCGACGAGACCGAGCGCGTACGGGAGCTCGATGAGCTGAACGCGCTGGAGAGCCTGCTGGAGCCGGACTTCCAGGCCATCGCCATCTCGGCGGCGCACGTCTGCCAGGCACCGATCGCGCTGGTCAATCTGGTCGCCGAGAAGCGTCAGTACGTCAAGGGGCGGGCCGGCACCGATTTGACCGGGGTGGACCCGGCGGTTCCGTTCTGCGAGCACACCATCGCCGAGCGGGAGTTCGTGGAGATCCACGACGCACGGGCCGACCCGCGCTTCCGTGATCACCCGATCGTGACCAGCCCTCCCCGGGTGCGCTTCTACGCGGGCGTGCCGATGATCACCCAGCAGGGCAACGCCCTGGGCACGGTCTGCGTGATGAGCCCCGAGCCGGACCGGCTGGATGCGGCCCAGCGCCAGGCCCTGCACACCCTGGCCACCCACGCCGTCACCCTGATCGAACTGCACGGGCGCGCCCACCAGGCCGAAGAGGTCATCCAGCGGCTGAGCGCCCTGGAAAGGCTGAAGAACCAGTTCCTGAGCAACCTCAACCACGAGCTGCGCACCCCGCTCACCTCGATCCGCAGCTATCTGGAACTGGTCCAGGAGGGCGGCCTGAACGAGGCCACGCAGCAGCGCTTCCTGAACATCATCGAGCGCAACAGCGACCGCATGCTGCATCTGATCAACACGTTGCTGCTGATGGCCGGCCTGAAGGCACAGACCGCCACCTTCACCCCGGACTCGGCCGACCTGTCCGAGCTGGCCCGCCAGGCGGTCGAGCGGGTCGCCCCCGCGGCTGAGCTCAAGGAACTGACCCTCAACCTGCACGCCCGTGACCGGGTACGGGCGTGGGCCGATGCCGAGCAGCTGCGCAACGCGCTGCTGCAGGTGCTGGACAACGCGATCAAATTCACCGACCCCGGCGGCGCCGTCGACGTGGTCGTCATCGCCGGTCCCCCGCCCGAGGTGGAGATCCACGACACCGGCGTCGGGGTGGAGTCGGAGGATCTACGGCGTGTCTTCGAGGAGTTCTACCGGACCCGGCAGGCTGAGGAGCAGGCCGTCGAAGGAACCGGGATCGGGCTGTCCATCGTTGAGAAGATCATGGAGATGCACGGCGGTGCCGCCCGGATGGAGAAGGAGACGCACGACGGCGTGTGCGTCCACCTCACGCTGCCCTCCTCAGCGATTCTCCCCGATTCCTCCGGCGGGTCGTGACGGCTCGGTACGGCCGGGCTCAAGTCGCTGGCCTGCGGGAACCCGCTAACGCCGACTCTCGTTCCGATTCACTTCGAACCCCGTGCACGCCTCCTGTCCGACGCCGTACAGCCCGGCGCGCCGGACAGGTTCCGGGAACGCGCGTTCCCATTACCCACCCGCCGCCAAGGTGACCGGCCGACGGGTGCACTTCACGCCATGACCCCGTCCCCGCCTCGGCACGCGGCTTCCCGTCCGGTGGGCGACCAGCTGCGAGCGAGGTGTACAGCATCTCTAACTCGCGAACCGCCCTTTCAGCGACTCAGGCAGGCTGGTCAGCAGGTTGCCGTAGAGATTCAGCCGGGTCAGGTGGGTAAGACCGCCCAGCGACTCCGGCAAGGCGGTCAACCGATTGTGCTCCAGGCTGAGCCAGTTGAGGTTGACCAGCCTGCCCAGCGACTCCGGCAGGCCGGTCAGCATGTTTCCGCGCGCAGTGAGCGCATCGAGGCCGGTGAGGTTGCCCAAGGATTCCGGCAGCGCGGTCAGCCGGTTGTTGCTCACATCCAGCTTGGTCAGGTGGGTGAGGTTGCCCAGGGACTGCGGCAGGGAGGTCAACTGGTTGTCGGACAGGTCCAACTCGGTCAGGTGGGCGAGCTCGCTCAGCGATTCGGGAAGCACATGGAGGTCAAGCCTGCTCAGATCGAGAGCTGTCGACTCCTCGCCCATACGCTCAGCGATCACCCGGGCGATGGCCTCCTCGCTGTACCGGACATTGTTCAAAGCTGCCCCTTTCGGTGTCGCGCCTGCCTTTGGTCTGCTTGCGTTCTGCCGCTTCAAGCGTGGACGAAGGCAAGGCTAGGAACCGGCACTGGTGAGCGACTTGTGGATCATTGACAGCCGTGGACCGGTGGTGAGGCCGCGTTGTCTGGGTCCGGCCGGGCTGCGCGGCGGCGGCGCTCGTCGAGATCGTCGAGATCGTCGAGCCAGCCAAGTAGCAGCGTCCGGCTCACGCGGCTGGGCGAGCAGCCGCGGGACGATCTGAGCCGGCAGCCGGCAGCCGGGCGGCCGGGACTGAGGGGTGAGGGCATGGCCGGCGGCGTCTCTGACCTGGTTGTAACAGTGCCCGTCCAGCCGGTGGCACCGGAGTCCGGCGCCGGAGATCGCCGGACTCCTGCCGTGCCATGTCCCGGGCGTACGGCCGCTGGACCGCGTCCTGCACGGCGTCGGCCGGTGCGGGACACGATCCGGCGGTAGGGCTCATCGGAGGGCCGCCTGTGATCAGCAGGGCAGCTTGTCGCCCGGGTCGACCCCGAGAATCTGAGTGAACTTCAGGTAGGCGTTGACCCGGCTCTGGACCTGCCGGGGGTTGCCGCCGTCACATTCGAGGAACCCGTTGATGCTACGGATCGTCTCGCCGAAGCCGTGATCGCCGATGATCGCCTCGTGCGGGGTCATCGTGCCGGGGCCGTGCTGGGTCATCCAGTACCAGATGGCGGTCATCCACGCCACCGAGGGTTCGTTCTGCACCAGGTTCGGGTTGTTGAGCAGGTCGATCTCCAGCGCGTCGCCGGCCGACTTGTAGTTGTAGTTCCAGCTCAGCTGGATCGGGCCGCGGCCGTAGTAGGACGACCGGCCCGCGGGGCAACCGAAGGGGTAGAGCTCACTGGTGTCGCAGTAGTGGGAGTAGTTGGCGGTGTTCACCTCGACGATGTGGACCAGCCCGCCGGTCTCGTGGTTGATGTTGGCAAGGAAGGCCGCGGCCTCCCGCTTCTTGATGGTGTCACTGCCGGTGTTCGCGAACGCTGGGTAGGCGCTCAGGGCCGTGACCAGGCCATCGTAGGTGTAGAAAGGCTTGCGGTTCGGGAACATCTGCTCGAACTGCGCCTTGGTGACGACGAAGTTCCCCTCGCTCTGCTCACAGGATCCCTTGTCCGTCCAGATGCCGGAAGGGCCGCCCGGGACGTTGCCCTTGGTCCACCACTTCGCCCGCCAATTGTGACCGTTGTAGGAGGCCACCAGGCCGCCGGCGTACCCCTTGGCGGGATCCCACTCGCTGGCGCAGATCGGCGTGGTGGTGGAGGGGGCGGGGGTGGCGGAGGCGGCGGACATCGGCAAGAGGACCGTCAGAGCGCCCGCGGCCACAACGGCGGAAAGGGACTTCATGATGCGGTTTCTCAGCATTATCATTCCTTTTCTGTATGACGGACGCCATACATGAATAAGCGAATGGCGAATTCTTCACCGAACATGGAAATGTAGGGCGGCATTTGTCGGACGCCGCCGTCGCGGGCTTGACGCTAACCAATCGCAGATCGATTCATCGGGTCAACGCATGGGATTCAGAGTTTTGCATGATGAAAACGACCGGGCCGTACGGCGGAGCCGGGACGGCCGTCGTGCGGCCCGCGGCAGCGGCTCATACCCGCACGGGCGCGCCCCGCCGAGCTGCTCCTTGAACGCGTACGTGACGATGTTGTGGGGCTTGTCCATGAGCCAGGAGAGGATCTCGGCGCCCCGCTCCCACTGGAAGGTCCAGATGCCGTCGTAGACGGCGCCGGTGGTGCCGTATGTGCCGCTGTAGTCCAGGTACACGGTCACGGTGGTCATCCTCCAGTCGCATCCAGATCGCGAGCGATCCACCGTCCGTGATGCGCCGCCAGCCTCTGCCTTTCGGTGCCCACCGGCGGGCTCTGCGCTTGCCCACCGATCAGCCCTCCACCGGGTCGCTGATGCTGAGCACGCCCCTCAGCGGCAGGGTCTGGTCGTTGCAGGTGAGGCCCAGTGTCCAGCCGTGCGGCGACGGGGCGATCGTGATGGTGCCGGTGAGGGTGAGCGTGCGGGCGGACTTTTGCCCGCCGGTGTAGATCGTGATGGTGATCGTCTCGCCGTGGCACTCCATGAGGTGCATGACGGCGGCCTGGGCGTCATCGAGCCGGGTCAGGCCGAACTGCTGCATGGTGCTCCTTAAGGAAAGGTTGTCACTGTGAGGTCCCGCTTTGGCGGGCACGGGAGATGAAAGGCGGTTACGGGCTGGCCTCGAAGCCCTGGATGACCGCGCGGACCGCGCAGGGCTCGACGTGCTCATGGAGAAAGTGCCGACTGAGGCGATCGGCTACCACCCGTTGGGGCTGGGGTCGAAAAGCCCGTTGCCCGGCAGCGGCCATGGCCAGGCGGGTCACTGCGGGCCGTACAGCGGCACGTCAAGGTCATCGAGGGGCTGCAGGTGGCGGGAGATCAGCGCCGTGGCCTGCGCTACGCCAAGGGCGCCAGGCGAGGCGGGCACCTGCGAAGAGATGGGCTACTGGATGTCGGTCTTGCGGGCCCCGTAGAAGTGTCCGCCCATCTGCAGGTGAAGGGGTGCCGTTAACGAACGTGTCACCAAGTGCCCAAAAGATGATCTTTAGAGATAAGCCCACGTCGCGGACCGGAATCCCAACTCACGGGAGTGGACCTCCCACTGTCTACTGGCCGACGAAGGCAGGCTCCGTGTCTGACATTCCGCAGGTGAGCACCTAAAGGGCGGCTGGTGACACGTTCGTTAACGGCACCCCGCCTTGGGCTGGGGTCAGGCTGGGGCGGCGGGCAGCTGGCTTTCGAGCGCGGCCGGGCTGCTGTTGGGCAGGTCGGGTGCTTGGCCGCGGTGCCCGTTGGCGTGGTGGGCGTCATCGAAGGCCGCCACTTCGGGGCTTTGCGCGACGATCGGGCTGAGGTGGCCGCCGTGGTGGTCGTGGTAGTCGGCCTCGGCATCGTCGAACCACAGCCCGCCGGTGGCCAGGTAGCGGAAACAGATCTCCTGGTCGGCCGGGACGGTCATGCTCACCTGGTAGGTGTCGGTGCGCAGCTGCATCGGGTGGGCGTAGGGATCCCAGCCGTTGAAGTCGCCGACCACTGACACCCCGCCGGACACCTGCTCGGCCGGGATGGTGAAGGTGAGCTTGACGTGGCCGTTCTTGGCCGGCTTGCCGCGTTTGATCACTGGCTGTCCTTTCGGTGGGCGCGGTGACGGGCCACCGGTCACCACCTGATGCCAAGCACCACCAAGCAGCAGGGCCGCCGGCGATCGCCTGGTGGTGTGCGCATGGGGACGGCCCCCGGCTGGGGCGGCCGCAGCGGCGATCTACCCACCGGCCCAGGCCGCAACCTCTGCGGCGTGCCAGCTTTGGCCCCTGGCCGGGTATGCGAGGAAGACCGCCCCTACCTCGAATGATGACCGAGAGTTGTCAATTGAATACGTAAGAGTACATTCTGTGGCACAGTGACAGCGGTCACGCCGGCCTGCTGACGTCGACGGCGGAAAAGGAGGGACGGGGGCGGTGGCGAGCACGCGGCGGGAGATGGCGCTGGTGGCGCTGCTGGATGACATCACCGCCCTAGCCGGCGCCACCGATGACCTGGAAGAAGCAGCCCGCGCCGCCTTGAGCACGGTGTGTGAGCTGACCGGCTGGCCGCTGGGGCATCTGGGCGTGCCCGCCGACGACGGGCAGGGATTCGTCTCTGCAGGCATCTGAGTCGGGCCGATCGAGGACTTCCCGGTGCTGGCCGAGATCGCCGACACTATTGGCCACTGGGCGCTCCAACGTGCTGGGCCGCCGGCTGGAGCTGACCGGGGCCCGAGCCGACGGCAGCGAGTTCCCCATCGAGATCGTGGTGTGGGCCACCCGCGACAACCACGAATGGGCCTTTCACGCCTTCATCCACGACATCACCGAACGCCGCCGTGCCGAGGAGGCATTGCGCCAGGCCTATGCGGCCGAACAGGCCACCGTGGCCCGGTTGAAAGAGCTGGATGCGGCCAAAGACGCCTTCATCGCCACCATCTCCCACGAGCTGCGCACCCCGCTGACCACGGTGAGCGGGTATCTGGATCTGCTGGGCGAGGGTGAGGTCGAACCCGCCCAGCACAGCCGCATGCTGCAGGCGATGACGCGTAATACGGCCCGGCTGCAGAACCTGGTCGAGGACCTGCTGGTGCGGGCGATCGGCGCGCTGGTGTCCAATGCGGTCAAGTACTCGCCCATCGACACCTCCATCACCGTGCACGCCGCAGCCGCCGGCGACCAGGTGACGATCGCCGTCACCGACCACGGTGTCGGCATCGCTGCTGAGGAGCTGGAGCGGGTGTTCGAGCGCTTTTATCGCACCGCATATGCCTACGACAACGCCATCCAAGGCGTCGGCCTGGGACTGTGGCTGGTCAAAACGATCGCCGAGGTCCACGGCGGCACCGTCACCGCCATCAGTACCCCAGGACAGGGCTCGACTTTCACCCTGCGCCTGTCAGTCGGCGGCCGCTGACCGGCCCCGGCGCACCGCCGATTGCACAGGTCTGCGGCGCGTGCTCCATCATGTACCGCCCTGCTCACCGATTGTGCGGTGTTCAGGGGTGCAGGGGTGGCCCTTTGGGCGCGGCGGGCAGGGTGAAGACGAAGCGGGCGCCACCGCCGGGATTGTCGCAGGCGGTGATGGTGCCGCCATGGCGCTCGATGACCCGCTGGCAGATGGCCAGCCCCAGACCGGTGCCGCTGTAGGTGTCGGCGGCCTCGGCAGCGCGGTGGAACCCGGTGAAGATAGCCTCATGCTCGCCCATCGGGATGCCGATCCCGCGGTCGGCGATGGTGATACGCACCCAGCCGTCACCGGTCGCCTCGCCGGTGACGTCGACGCGGGCGCCCTGACCGGCCGGCGTGTACTTGATCGCATTGCCGATCAAGTTGTTGAACAGCTGACGCAACAGCGCAGGATTGCCACGCACCGGCGGCAGCGTGCCGATGTAGACCTGCGGCGCCGCGCCGGCCTCCTCGATCCCGGCCACGTGATCGTCGACGATCTGGCGTACCAGGTGAGCGGTGTCAACATCGACCAGGCTCAATGCGGCGTCGCGGGCGCTGGCGTAGGTGAGCAGATCGTCGATCAGCTGGTTCATCTGCTCGGTGACGTTCAGCACCCGCTGCAGATGGTCCAGGTCCTGTTGACGGACGTTCTGGTCGGCGAGGCTCTGCAAGGCGATCTCGGTGAAGCCGCCGATCACGCTGAGCGGGCGCTTGAGGTCGTGGGCGACGATGCCGGTGAACACATGCAGCTCGGCCTCGCGCCGCCGGCTCTGCTCATACAGCCGCGCGTTGGCGATGGCCACGCCTGCGGCGGTGGCCAGCGCGGTGACGATGACCTCGTCCTCCTCCTCGAATGGCCCGCCGCCCGCTTTTTCGGTCAGATACAGGTTGCCGAACACCTTCTCGCGCACCCGGATCGGCACTCCCAGGAAGCTGTGCATCGGCGGATGCCCTTCGGGAAAGCCGTAGGAGGCAGGGTGACTGGCCAGATTCTTCAGGCGCAGGGTCTGCGGTTTTCGCACCAGCAGGCCGAGCAGTCCTTCACCGTAGGGCCAGTGGTCGACGGCCGTGATCTGTTCCTCGCTCATGCCCACCGGGATGAACCTCTTGAGTGTGCCGCCCTCACCGATCACTCCCAGGGCCCCGTAGCGGGCATCGGCCAGCCGGGTGGCTGCGGTGATGACGCGCCGCAGTGCGCTTTCCAGATCCAGCTCACTGCCGATCGCGATCACGGCCTCCAGCAGGGTATGGATGCGGCCTTGAGCCGCGGCCAGCACCTGCAGGCGCTCTTGCAACTCCGTCAGCAGCTCATTGGTGCGCATCTGTGGCAGCAGCGGCTCGTCGTTCACATCCCCGCCCCCGTCGCTGTCCTCATCCGGTTATGGCCACCCATGCCATGGCGCCGGCGACCATTGGCTGTTAAAGCCGGAGCTGTCTTCTCCCGCCCCGGCCTTCACCGTTCTCGCTCCCCGTTTCCTGATCTAGATGCCCCACAGCAGCCCTGCGGGCACGCGGCGGAAAAGAACTTTGCCGAAGGCAGGCCAGCACCGCGCAAACCCGAAACGCCTTTCTACGCGAAGATCTAACCCCGGCGACCGTGCCGAGGATGTAGGAGAATGCCGAGGCCGCGGTGCCAAGGACAGTGGCACGCATGACGTTGCATGCCAAGCCGTCCACATCTCGGGGTGCCGTTAACGAACGTGTCGCCAGCCGCCCTTTAGGTGCTCACCTGCGGGATGTCAGACACGGAGCCTGCCTTCGTCGGCCAGTAGACAGTGGGAGGTCCACTCCCGTGAGTTGGGATTCCGGTCCGCGACGTGGGCTTATCTCTAAAGATCAGCTTTTTGGAACTTGGCGACACGTTCGTTAACAGCACCCTAAGTACTGCGACGACCGCTGCCGCGCTGCGGCCTTTCGCGCCCGACAGGCCGCTCACAGCGGCCTAGATGAGTAAGTCCGAAGTCTGGTCAGTGGTCGTAGGCGATCAACGATCGGATGACGGGCTGGCCGGTGGCGCGGTTGTGCCAGATCGCGGCGGTCAACGCCAAGATCCGCTGGGCGACGCGGACGGTGACACCAATCGGGCTGCGTCCGCCGTGCAGCTCCAGGTTGAGCTGGCCTTTGAGGGTGGCGTTGACCGATTCGATCAGTTGGCGGACCGGTTTGAGGAACTGCTCACCTGGCCGGGGCGCTCGATTGCGGTAGGAGGGCCGCAGTAGCTGCACGCCCCGCTCGGCCAGGTAGGCATCCAGTTCCGCCGACGCATACCCCTTGTCGGCGACGATCAGTAGGCCGGGCCGCTCGGTGATCAGGCCGGGGTCGTGGTCGAAGACGGCCATCAGCACTTGGCGCTCATCAAGTGCCGGGGTGGCCAGCGCCCAGGTGATGGGCAAGCCGGTCGGGGTGCACACCAGATGCAGGCGCAGCCCCCAAAACCAGCGTGAATGCGAGCGGCAGTAGCCGTAGCCGGCCCAGCCGGCCAATGCCGAGCGGCAGACGGTCGGGCGCGAGCGGCCGCACTCAACCGGGGTGGAATCGATGACCCAGACCGGGTCGACCCACAGGTCGGTGTCGCGAGCCAGGGCCCGGATGGCGCGCTGGATCAGCGGCAAGGCGACGCGCAGGCGCTTGTTGTAGCCGGACTGGCCGGGCAGGTAGGCAAAGGCGCCCGGCAGATGCGCCGGGACAAAGCGCAGCCAGCGGGCCTCGGAGTCGATGCCCAGCAGCGCTTGGGCGATGGCCAGGGTGAGTAGTTCGGCGTCGGTCAGCCGGGGTGGGCGGCCCAGACGGGCGGGGCGGCCCGGGGCCCGCAGCCAGTCGTCGATCCTGACATACAGTGTGATCAGAAGGGTGTTGAGGTCAGTTGTCACAAACCGATCCTCGACACCCTTCGTTGCGTGCGCCCTGACGTCGCGGACAGGATCATCTACCGTCAGGCGCAGCCCGGGTGGGCAACACCCGGCCCACCACGGACGCGCGCCACGGGTGGGCCTATCGGCGGGTACGCATCGCCGTACCCGCTCTCCGCTTTAGGACTTACTCATCTAGGAGCTGTTCGAGGTTCGGATCATGTGGTTGAGGTGAGGAGCTTCAGCCACATGACCGAACCTCGGAGATAGAGCCCGGCCTCGTAGCTTTCCGAGGCCTTGTCGTAGCGAGTCGCCAAACAGCGCCAGGTCTTGATCTTCTGGAAGCACCATTCAACGGTGTTGCGCTCCTTGTAGAGATCGCTGGCGTAGCCGACGGGCCGGCCGCCCCGGCTGCCCTTCTTCCGGCGGTTGGCCGCCTGGTCCTTCTTTTCCGGGATGACCGCCTTGATGCGGCGTTTCCGCAGGTAGGCGCGGTTGGCGCGGGAGAAGTAGGCCTTGTCCGCAGCGACTGCGCCCGGCCGGGTACGGGGCCGGCCGACCGGACCGGGGACGCAGATCTTGTCCATGACGGTGATGAACTGCGGGCAGTCGGCGGCCTGGCCGGGGGTGAGCATGAACGCCAGCGGCCGCCCGGCGGCGTCGACCGCGGCATGGACCTTGCTGCTCAGCCCGCCGCGGGACCGGCCGAGCCCGGCAGCCGTGGCCCGGGCCCGGCGGCGTCGCCGCCTGGCGGCGCGATCGCGGCCCGACGACGCGTCCGCACCGTTCCCGCCGTCCGCGCTGGGGGCGACCGGCGGCGCATCACCCGCAGCACCGGCGGCTGCTGCGCCAGCGCGGCCCCCTTTTCCTCGGTCAGGGCCTGCTCCAGCGCATCCAGCGTCTCCCCGGCCACGGCCAGCCCGGCCGACTCCTGATACGCCCGCACGATGGTTGAGTCCACGCTGACCAGCTCCAGCCCGACCTGTCCGCGGGAGGCGGCCTCGGCGATCAACGCGTCCATCAGCCCGTGGAACACCCCGGCCTTGGCCCAGGCGTTGAACCGGGAGTAGATGGTGGACCAGGGCCCGTAGCGTTCGGGGACATCACGCCAGTCCGACCCGGTGCGAAACCGCCACAGGATCCCGTTGAACTGATCCCGTACCCGCCGCGGCAGCGGCCCAGTGGCCGCCACCGGCAGATACGGCGCGATCAACGCCCACTCGGCATCGGTCACATCAAAACGCGCCACGTCCGAGTTCTACCAGCCACGGCCGACCCACCACCGGGCCACACTTAGATCCGAACCCCAAACAGCTCCTAGTCAGGCGGCGCACCGCAGCCCAACCGATACCGCACGAATTCCGGATGAGCGTCACCGACCTCGATGCTGTTCTCATCAAGAGCGTTGGCGATATGGAAACAGCCAGCGTCGAAGACGAACTCCACCGCGATGGTGCCGGCCGCCAGGTCATGACTCGAAGGACGCCACTCCAGCAGAGCAACTTCCCGCAATTCCTGGCCGATGAACGGCTCAAGCCGTTCGTCGGCACTGGACCACGCCGGAGTCAGCTCGAACCACTCCCAGTCGCTGATCGCCGTCGTCGTGTCGATGCTGTTCCAGCTGATCGATAGCTCATCGAGCTTCCAGTGGCAGATCTCTATCTGGACACCGTCGAAGTTCAAGACAACGGGGCAGTCAGCGAACCAGTCCCCGTCCTCGACAAACCGCACGATCGCGAACCCCGTCAGACGCCGGCCACTCAGCGCTGCCAGGCCTGGCCCGTGTTCCTTGCGGACGGCTTCAAACCCGGCGAGAAAGGTCGGCTCGAAGCCGGAGATCCCCATCACGATAGGTGATTGTCCGGGTTCCTCACGCAGTCGGCCAGCCGATATCTACCAACAGGCAGCATGGTCCCGCTTGACAGATCAGATTCCACATAATGCTGCGCTACCTGGCCGATCCCGCCTTGCGTTCACGGGTGACGGCGGCGACCAGCAAGGTCGAAGCCTACAACGGTTTCTCCCAGTGGCTCTCCTTCGGCAACAACGGGGTCATCGCCCACAACGACCCCGATGAGCAGGAGAAGCTCATCAAGATGAACACCCTGCTGGCCAACTGCGTGATCTTCCACAACACCCTGGACCTGATGGACGTGTTGCGCGATCTGGTCGCCGAGGGCCTGCCCATCACCGCCGACGAGATCGGAGCGATCTCGCTGTATCTGCGCGCCCACATCCGCCGTTTCGGCGCCTATGCCACCGACGAGATCGCACACGAGCCGGCGGCGTTCAACCCCGAGCTCAAGGAGATCGACTTTTCCGCGGTCGGCCTGGCTGCCTGATCACGCCTGCTGTCTTGCTGCCTTCAGGGGGCCATGCCCGGCCGGGTGCGCACTTCCTGGGACTCGTCCGGATGGGGCCCTCCCGTTTGCCGGCGAATCGCCGTGCGGTCACCGTTGTGATCACGTTCTGCCGTCGGCAAGGGAGCATCTTCGCGGTGGTGCACCAGATGACGACGGACGCCCGCGGGTGCGGGCGCCTGGAGCCTGCGGCGCCGACCGAGATCGGCTCGTGCCTGTGAGGCCGTTGGCGGTAAGGGTCGGTGGGTGCGGCGGAGCGGTCATCGTGATGCCGGAGCCGGTGTATCGCCCCTCATTTTCGGCAAGAACCCGCCGAAGACGACTTTCCCCTCGATAGTCCGCCGATGCCTGGCCAGCGCGGCACCTTACCCGCATGAGCCTGGACCCGACCGGCAAGGGCCGCAAACGCTGGGTGACCCGGTGGAAGGCCGCGCTGAACGCCTTCGCCATCACCTTTGAGGGCCGTCTGACCTCGACCACCCGATAACTAATCAAGATCGAGATACACCGTTATCTAGACACACCCGACGTCGCCGGTGGGCTGTCAGCCGGTGAGGGGCAGGATCAGGCAGGTGGTGGTGTGGGCGATGAGTTTTCCGTGGCTGTCGGTGACTTTTCCTTCGGCGGTGGCGGTGCGGCGGCCGGCGTGAATGACAGTGCCTTGTGCGGTCAGGGTCGTTCCTTCTGGACCCAGCGCATCAGGTCGAGGCCGGACATGGCAGCGGTCTCTGCGGTCACAGTGGTTCTCCGGTTCGTGCAGGGATGGATCAGCCGCCTGGCGGCCGGGCCGGTAGCGGTAAGTGGGGCAGGCCCGTCAGCCGGTGACGGCTTCGATGCGGGCGGGTAGGTGTTTGTGCCAGGGGGTGGCGGCGAACGGGTCGCGTCGGTGCTGGTCGGTGAGGGTGTTGAGGGCGACGCCGGTGCGTTCGGTTCCGCCGTCGTCGGTGGGCAGGTCCAGACCGAAGCCATTGGGCAGGGCGGCGTGCCCGGCTTGCAGGCGGTCGTCGACCTCGACGGTGGCTTGCGCGGTTCCCCGGCTGGTGGTGATCTGCGCGGTGGCTCCATCGATCAGGCCGAGTCGTTCGGCGTCGCCGGGGCTGATCCGCAGGGTGCCGTCACGCTCGCGTAGCCGCCAGGTGGTGTCGCGGAAGATGGTGTTGGCGGTGGAGGCCCGCCGCTGGCCGGCGGCCAAAATGAAGGGGTAGTCGTCGCTGGTGTGCGTGGCCGGGGTGTCGGGCAAGACCGCGAGTGCGTCGAGGAGTTCGGGGATGTGCAAGGGGATGCGGCCGGAGGTGTGCCGTACGTGCGCCCATGCGTCTTCGGGGCGGTCGAGGGTGAAGGTGACGCCGGAGCGGTTTTCCAGGATGGCGGTGAAGAGGTCGTCGGCGGAACGGTGCCCGGCGCGCCTCATGGCCTGGGGGTATCGCCGGGACACGCGCAGCGCCAGCCCCCACAGCACCGCTGCCGCTTGCGCGCCGTCGGGCAGCGCGCGGCCGAGGGTCTGATACAGCAGGTACGGGGCCATCGCCAGGGTCGACCGGTCAGCGGCGATCATGACCGCGAACACGGCCTTGAACACAGGCCGGCCGAGTCGCAACGCCGTCCGCAGAAGTTTCACCTTCCGTCGGGGAGCCGCGCCCAGGGCCTGCAGCAGGCGGCTGTAGATCTCGGGCTCGGGCAAGGTCCCCGGCAGCGGATCCAGGACCGGAGCGCGCAGGTGGAAGGTGTTGCCGGGGAACTCGAAGTTGAAGAACGTCGCCTCCCACTTCTCGAACTGGGTGCTGGCCGGAAGCACGTAGTGCGCGAGCCGCCCGGTCTCGGTCAGGGCGACGTCGACCACGACCACCAGGTCGAGCGCCGCCAGGGCCCGCCGGAACTCCGCGGAGTCGGCGAGGGAGTGAGCGGGATTCGAAGAGTCGATCATCATGGCGTGGAAGCGCTGCGGATGGTCGTTGAGGATCTCGGCGGCGATGACGTTGCACGGCACGAGCCCAGCGGGCATGGGCGTGCCGGTGACCGGGGTGTGCTGCACGTCGGTGTCGTAGCGGCCCAGGGGGGGGCGAACCAGGTGTGGGGCTGCATCGCGCCGGGCTTGCCGAAGTTGCCGGTCAGCAGCCACAGGAGCTTGTTGAGGTAGGAGATGAGGGTGCTGTTGGGGCCCTGCTGGACACCCAGGTCCTCATAGGTGGAGACGCTGTCGGCGGTGGCGATGAGGCGGGCCACCTGGCGCAGGGTCGCCTCCGGGATGCCGCATATCTGTGCGTACGCGCTCACCTCGACCCTGCGCAGGACCTCCAGCACAGGAGCCTGGTCGCTGAGGTGCTCGGCTGCGAAGTCGTGGTCGAGCAGGTCGTCCTGGACGATGACGCCGACGATGGCCGCCAGGCACCAGGCGTCGGTACCGGGACGAACCTGGAGGTGGATGTCGGCGAGGTCGGCGGTCTCGGACCGGACGGGGTCGATGACGATCATGGTCCGGTCGGGGTCCTTGGCGATCTCCTTCAGTACCGTGCGGGCGCGGGCCACGCCGTGGCTCTGCCAGGGGTTCTTGCCGATGAAGACCGAGACCTGGGCATGCTCGAAGTCGCCGTGGGTGTGACCGCCGGTGAGATGGGCGTCGACCCATGCCTCACCGCACTTCTCCTGAGCCAGCGGGTTGGACCGGTACCGCGCCCCGAGCGCGTGCTGCAGCGGCTGGCGGTAGGCGCCGCCCAGATGGTTGCCCTGGCCGCCGCCGCCGCCGTAGAAGAAGATGCTCCGCCCGCCGTGGGTGTCGCGCACCGCCACCAGCCGGGAGGCGATCTCGCTGATCGCGGTGTCCCAGCTGATCTCGGTGAAGGTTCCGTCGGCCTCCCGGCGCAGCGGGTCGGTCAGCCGACGGCCGCCATTTTGATAGTGGTCCAGGCGCAGGGCCTTGTTGCAGGTGTAGCCGTGGCTGGACACGTGCTCCTTGTCGCCCCGGATCTTGACGAACCGGCGGTCTTGGACCTGCACCTGGATTCCGCAGTTGTTCTCACACAGGATGCACGCGGTCTTCTTCCACTGCCCGTCCGCGATCGAACTCATCGGCATTCCCTTCGTCCGGTATGTCACCTCGTTCGGCATGGCCGCCGCCATGCCGAACGCCGGGCCCGGCCCGCCCTGTGGTCGGCAGGACGGGCCGGGCCGCGTTGGGTCAGGCGTTGGCTGTCGCGGTCTGGGTGTCGCGCAGCGCGGTCAGGGCGGAGGCGAACATGGTGGTCTTGATCGCGCCCAGGGTGGTGCGGTCCTTGCCGGCCAGGGGTCGGACGCGGGCGTCGGCGACGGCGATGAGCTGTTCCAGGTCCGCGACGTCGTCGATCAGACCCAGCTCGCGGGCCTGGGGAGCCCCGAACCGGTGTCCGGTGGTCATGGAGGCGGTCGCGGCGGCCGGGGTGAGCTTGCCTTGGATGAGGGCGGCCATGCCGGGGGTGAAGGGGATGTTGATGTCGACCTCGGGCAGGCAGAAGTAGCCGCGGTCGGCGCGCATGACGCGGAAGTCGTGGGCCAGGGCGAGCATGGTCCCGGCGCCGAAGGCGTGGCCGTTGACCGCGGCGATCGTGGGGACGGGCAGCGACAGCACCCGGGCCAGGAGGTCCTGCACCCGCTCGACGTAGGGCAGCAGTTCTTCGGGGTGGGCTCCCAGCCAGTCCAGGTCCAGGCCGTTGGAGAAGAACTTGCCGCGGCTGGTGGTGATGAGCGCGGCGGGACCGGAGTGGTCCACGACGCTGTCCAGGTGGCCGTGGACGGCAGTGATCCAGTCCGGGGAGAACCGGTTCTCGTCCTGGCCCAGGTCCAGTACGAACACCGGGCCGTCGTTGCGCAGTTCGGGCATGGTCAATCCTTGGTCGTCGCAGTGGAAGGCCGGCGGCCGGGACGGCCGGGCGGCGGGATGGTCAGCACGGCGCGGACGGCGGCCTCCAGCCGCTGCCGGGTGTCGGCCTCGATGGGTGTGGCGGCGGTGGCCGCCTCGTCGGCGAGCGGGGCGGTCAGGGCGCGCCGGAACGCGGCGGTGGGCAGGTCGACCACGCACAAGGTGATGACCGCGACGGCGGCCGCGTCCGCCCGGCCCCACATGCCGCGGGCCAGTCGCTTGAGCAGGTCCAGTAGCCGCCGGTCGAGCGCGAGCAGGTCGGCGGCCAGCTGGTCGGGCAGGCCGGGGCCCAGCAGCTGCTCGCGGCTCACGCCCATCAGCATCCGGGCCGCCGCGGGACGCCGCAGCGCGAACGCCGCCGGCGCGTCGGCCGCCGCCGCCACCGCGTCCATCGCCGCTCCTGCCGACGGCCCCTCGGACTCCGCAGCCTTCTGGACCGCGGTCTCCTGCAGGTCCAGGAAGTCGCCGGCGGCTCGCAGCCACACCCGCCCCAGCAGGACGGGCAGAGACCCGAACGCGTGGTAGATCGCCCCGTTCGACACCCCCGTCGCCGCGGCCAGCCCACGGATGGTGACGCCATCAGGTCCCGAACCGGCCACCAGCCGCTCGGCAGCGTCCATGATCAGCTCAGGGTCGTAGATCCGAGGTCGCGCCATAACCACACAGTAACAGAGCGCGCGCTCTGTTACTGTCGGGCGGGCGGCGCCTCACGCCGCCATCCGTAGAACCGATCCTGCCCAGAAGGGATGCACATGGAGACCGCGGCCGATCAAAGGCCGCAGGAAACCGCCCAGCCGGTCCACGATGGCCTGCTCGTGGACATCGACGGGCCCGTCGCGACCCTCACCCTGAACCGACCCGAACGGCGCAACGCACTCACCTTCGCCCTGTGGCAAGCCCTTGCCGCCGCTGGGCAGCACCTGCCCCGGGCACTGGAGATCTGCCTGACCGCCCGCACCGTACCCGCCGACGAGGCCGCCCGTCTCGGCCTGGCCGAGACCCTCGTGCCCCGCGAAGGCCTGGACGCTGCCGTGGCCGACCTGACCACCGCGCTCCTGGCCGTCGACGCCGGCGCCGCCACCGCGACCAAACGCCTGCTGCGCCAAGCTCCCGACAACCTCCCCGACCAGCAGTACGCCGCAGAACGAGCCGAACAGACCGGTCGACTGCGCGCCCTGTTCGGCGGCGCGACCACCTGAACCCGCCCGGAACACACGGCACCGCGACCGGCCACGCCCCGCCGCTTCGCCGCGCCCCCCGGTCGCCCACCGCGGACTCGGCGACGCGACCGCGGCTCCGCTCGTCCCGCTCGGCTCCCGGATCGGCGACCTCGTTGTCGATCCGGGTTCACCTCCACGTTCGCCCGCCAGGCGGCGGGTGCATGTCGGCAGGCTGGATGTGACACAGAATCTGCATTACCTGTCACACTGGCCGGCGTTGGCCTGCGTCCGCCCAGCTCGCCGTCCACCACGGCGCAGGCGACTCGGCAACGTTATGTGTCACATAGGCCCTGTGGAGGTCCCTGCCGTGTCCGTCGTCGCCTTCCCCGGCCGCGCAAGCTCATCTGGCGACGTCACCCTCGCGGCCGCCGTCGACTGCTACCTGGACTCCATCCCGACCGCCACCACCCGCGCCAACTACGACGGCACCCTCGCCCGCCTCATCGACGTCGCCGGCGGCGCCAACCCCATCGCCGACCTGGCCCCCGAAGACTACGCCGCGGTGATGCAGCGGTGGAACACTGCGGCGGCCGCCACTTGGAACCGGCACCTGTCCGCGCTCACCTCCTTCACCACCTGGGCGCAGCGCCAAGAACTCCTGGCCACCAACCCGGCGCGGCGGCTGACCCGGCGCAAGACCGCCCGCCGCGGCGACCGCTCCATCCCGCGGACCCGCTTGGAAAAGCTGTTCGGCGATGACGCGCACGGGCTGCGCGAGCGGGTGCTGTGGCGCATGATGTACGAGACCGCAGCCCGCGCCCAAGAGATCCTCTCCCTCAACATCGAAGACCTCGACCCCGAATTCCGCCGCGCCCGCGTGGTCTCCAAGGCGGCGCGATCGAGTACGTGCACTGGGCCACCGGCACCGCCCGCCTCCTCCCACGCCTGCTCAAGGGCCGCATCGCCGGGCCGGTGTTCCTGGCCGACCGCCGCGCCTCCACTTCCGGCCCCCGCACCCCCGCGACCGCCGACATCTGTCCGACCACCGGACGCGGCCGACTGTCCTACCCACGCGCCGAACACCTGTTCAAAACCGCCACCCGGGCCCTCGATCCGCATGGCAACGGATGGACACTCCACCAGCTGCGCCACTCCGCGCTGCAGCACCTCGCGGACGCCGGCCGCACCGCCGCAGAACTCCAGGCCAAGTCACGCCACGCCCACCTGGCCAGCCTCGGCGCCTACGTCCGTCTCTGCGAACACACCTCCGCGGCCGTCACCGCCCACACCGATCCGGCCGCCCGCCGCCGCATCCGCTGACTAAGCCCGCGGCCACCACCTCAGCGGCCCCTTTCCGCCGTATTCCGGCCGTACCCGCTCGCCGGAAGTCACCGGCAAGATCAGCCGCCATCTGGAGCGGCTGCACGCCTGGATCACCGCCGGGCTCGGGCACGCGCGCATCTCGGCGATCGCGATGTGCCGTCGCGCCGGGATCAAGCTGGCCATGATCACCGGTGACCATCCCGGCACCGCCCGCGCCGTCGCCGTCGAAGTCGGACTGCTGGGCCCGGACGCGCTGGTGCTCACCGGCGCGCGACTGCCGCCGGGCGATGAGGAACTGGGCGAGCTGCTGGATCGCGACGGCGTCGTGGTGGCCCGGGTGACTCCGGAGGACAAACCGCGCATCGCCCGGGCGATGCGCGGGCGCGGCCACGTCGTGGCGATGACCGGCGACGGGGTCAACGACGGCCCGGCCCTGCGTGAGGCCGACATCGGCATCGCCATGGGCGCCTCCGGCACCGACGTCGCTCGCGAGGCCGCCGACCTGGTGCTGCTGGACGACCACTTCGCCACCATCGTCACCGCGATCGAGCTGGGCCGGGCCACCTACGCCAATATCCGCCGCTTCCTGACCTACCACCTGACCGACAGCGTCGCCGAGCTCACCCCGTTCGCCGTCTGGGCGCTGTCGGGAGGCACGATCCCGCTGGCGCTGAGCGTGCTGCAGGTGCTCGCCCTGGACATCGGCACCGACCTGCTGCCCGCGCTCGCCCTGGGGGCCGAACCGGCCAACCCGCGCACCATGGACGGGCCCGCCCGCACCGGCAACCTGGTGGACCGGCGGCTGCTGCGCCGCGTGTTCGGCGTGCTCGGTCCCGCGCAGGCGCTGGCCGAGATGGCGGCATTCACCGGTGTGCTGCTGTTGGGCGGCTGGACGCTCGGCGCCGGTCCGGGGCCCGCGCTGCTGGCCACCGCCTCCGGAACGGCCTTCGCCGCCGTGGTGCTGGGCCAGTTCGCCAACGCCTTCGCCTGCCGCAGCGAGTCCCGCTGGATCGGGCGGCTGAAGTGGCGCAGCAACCCGCTGCTGCTCTGGGCGATCGCCTTCGAGATCGTGGTGCTGCTGGCCTTCCTCGGCCTGCCGGCGCTGGCGGACCTGCTGGGCGGGTCCTTCCCGGACGCCGCCGGCTGGCCGCTGGCCGCTCTGGCGATTCCCGCCGTGCTCCTGGCCGATGCCGCGTACAAGGCCTGGCGGGCCCGGCACCGGGTGAGCGCCCGGACCGGGTGAGGCCGTGCTGTGGCCGTGCCGTGGCTGGGAGGGGGCCGGCGGCTCACCGCCCCTTTTCGCTCTTCAGCCGGGTGGCCAGCGCCGCGGCCTGGGTACGGCGCTGCACACCGAGCTTGGCCAGCAGGTTGGAGACGTAGTTCTTGACGGTCTTCTCCGCCAGGTGCAGCCGCTCGCCGATCTGCCGGTTGGTCAGCCCCTCGCTGACCAGCTCCAGGATGTGCCGTTCCTGGTCGGTCAGGCGGGCCAGCGGGTCCTTGCGGCTGGCCTGCTCGCGCAGCCGGGCCAGCATGGCGGCGGTGGTCTGCGGATCCAGCAGGGACTGGCCGGCGGCGACGGTGCGCACCGCGCCGACCAGGTCGGAGCCGTGGATCTGCTTGAGCACATAACCGGCGGCGCCGGCCATGACGGCGGTGAACAGGGCGTCGTCGTCGGCGAAGGAGGTCAGCATCAGGCAGGCCACGGAAGGCAGGCGGGAGCGGACCTCCCGGCAGACGTCCACGCCGCTGCCGTCGGGCAGGCGCACGTCCAGCACGGCGACGTCGGGCTCGAGTGCCAGGATGCGGGCGACGGCCGACTCGGCGGTCCCGGCCTCGCCGACGACCTCGATGTCGTCTTCGGAGTCGAGCAGTGCCGCCACGCCGCGCCGTACCACCTCGTGGTCGTCCACGAGGAACACGCGAATCATGGCCTCGACGCTAACCCTCATGTCCCCGGATGAATAGAAGAGTGGCATGTCAACCTGATCCTGGAGGCAGTGGGAAATACGCTGAGACAGGGTCTTTGTGCCCGGATATCTCCTTACGGTCGCCTCTGCGATGGATAGCAGACCCGCTGAAGGATGGGAGGTGAAGGCGGGAGGCGCTGTGCGACGCCGTACGGCGGAGTCCGCTCGGATGATCCACCGGCCGGTCACGCCCGGCGGGTGACAATGGAGGAGAGGAGCTCGCGATGAAAGCAGCGGTAGGCGACAGGCTGATCGTCGAGGGCACTCACGGCGGCGACGTCCGCCGGATCGGGGTGATCACGGAGCTGCGGCACCCCGACGGCTCCCCGCCCTACCTGGTGCGCTGGGTTGACGACGAGCGCGAGAGCCTCGTGTTCCCCGGACCCGATGCCCGCGTGGTGACCAAGCAGGACAGGGACGCCGCGTTCGCGGCCCTGTGAGCGACCGGAGGACGACATGATCATTGTAGGGGTCGACGGCTCGCAGGCCGCTCTGGCGGCGGTGGGCTGGGCGGTGCGTGAGGCCGGACTGCGCGGCATCGGGTTGCGCGTGGTGCACGTCATGCCGGCCTGGGCCTTCGAGATGCCCGAGGATGTGCCGCACGCCGATGTGGGCCGGTGGATGCGCGGCGGAGCCGCCGACATCCTGGCCCAGGGCGTGCAGCGGGCTCAGGCCGAGGGCGGCGCGGTCGAGGTGGAGTCGCAGCTGCTGCCGGGTGATCCGCGGCTGGGCCTGATCGAGGCCGCCAAGGGCGCGGAGCTGCTGGTGGTCGGCAGTCACGGGCAGGGCGGTTTCCTGGGCATGCTGGTGGGCTCGGTGGCGCTGGGCGTGTCCGGGCACACCTCCTGCCCGGTGGCCGTGGTCCGCGCCGCGCCCGCCGGTCAGGACGCACCCGGGGCGGTGTGGGACGGACCGGTGGTGGTCGGGGTCGACGGCTCGCCCGCCGGAGCGGACGCCCTGGCGTTCGCCTTCGCCGAGGCGGCGGCGCGCGGGGCCGAACTGCGGGCGGTGCACGCCTGGAGCGGGCCCGTCATCGAGGGCGCGCCCGGCGTGCTGACCGCGGAAGGGGAACGCGAGGGCGGCGAACAGCGGGTACTGGCCGAGGCGCTGGCCGGCTGGGGTGAGCGCTATCCGGACGTCAAGGTCGCCGCGCAGGCCGTCAACGGTCACCCGGTGGACGTGCTCAAGGAGGCCTCGGCCGGAGCGGGTCTGCTGGTGGTGGGATCTCACGGGCGCGGCGACCTGACCGGGTTGCTGCTCGGCTCGGTCAGCCACTCGCTGCTGCACCACGCGCACTGCCCGCTGGTGGTCGTCCCGCCCCGCTGACCTTCCGGTACGGCAGGACCGGCGGGAGCCGGCGCCGGTCCTGCGGGCTCTTCTTCGCCCGTGTCGAGGCGGAAGGGCGGGTAGACGTCGGTCATCAGGGCGGCGTAGGCGGCCACCCGCAGCGCCCACCGGTCCATGCCGATCACGAGATCGAAGATCGGTCGCGGGTAGCGGCCGCGGAACAGCAGGACGACGGCGGAGACGACGACCAGCAGGCCGACGAGCCCGCCAAAGCCGAGGCTGTGCACGGGGCCGCCGGTGTCCGGCAGATCGTCGCGCCACAGGACCACGCCGGCGCTGGTGAACAGCGCCACGATGAGGTAGTGCGGGATGGCCAGCAGCCACCATTTGACCAGCGCCAGGCCGCGCGAGAGCCGTACCGGGTAGTCGACCTGCAGCGTGGCCGGGTAGTCCGGGGCCGGGCCGAGGGCGAAGGGCGGGTACCGGTCGGTGCCCAGGGCGCCGTAGCTGTAGTAGGCCACCCGCCAGGTCCAGCGCAGCACGCCGACGTTGAACTCGAAGATCGGCCTGGGGTAGCGGCCGGTGAACAGGATCGCGAAGAAGGCGATCACCGTCAGGATCGGGAAGGCGATCCACAACAACCCCAGGATGAGGTAGTGCGGGATGGCCAGCAGCCACTTGACCAGCCACAGGCCACGGTTCAGCGGCTCGTCCAGGCGGGCGCGCACGCGTACGGGATAGGCGTTCATGGCCCCGGCTCCTTTCCGGGAGACACCGGGAAACGGCTTGCCCTGCCAGCGCACCACCTGCCGGCGCCCGTTCCACCGGCCGAAAGTCCCCAACCGGCACGCCGATGGACCCGCATGGCCGGGCAGGGACGGATCACCCGCGTGCGGCACGGCCGTACCCGCGCATTCGAGGACCGACGCCGCGCCTTGAAGGACCTTTGACACTGCCCGTGCCCGCGTCCGCGCCGGATCCTGAAAGCAGGAACCTCCTCAAGCGAGAGGACCCTCGGGAAACGAGAGGGGGTGAGCATGATGAGGCTGACATGGAAGGACGCGGTCGCCACAGCGGTCGCGGGTGTCAACGTCGCGGTCTACGCAGCATTCCTGCAGGGAGCCGATCTGCCGATCATCCCCGGCGTGCGGGGCGTCACCGCGACCATCCTGGTACTCGGTCTGGTCGGCGGGTGCGCGCTCAGCGCGGCCGACGAGCTGTACAGCGGCGAGAAGACACCGGCGAGGCGGCTGTTCACCGTGGTCGCGAGCCTGCTCGGCGTCACGGCGCTGGTGGCCGGGATCATCGGGCTGATCGCCGCGAGTGAGGTCGCGCTGGCGGTCCTGTTCTACGCCACGATCGCACTGTGGTTCATCTCGACGGTACGGCACACGCTCGGCATCCCCGGCGCTCCGCCGCCGTCCGGGCGTGACGTGCACGAGGTCATCGAGCCGGAGCAGCCGGCACGGAGGTGATCATGCCGGTACGGAGGACCGGCGGGCGCCGGGAGCACCCGCCGGTCGACCACGTTCGGAAAGTCTGCTTGATGGAACGGCGTCCATCAGTAGGGCAGCCCTCGGCGGTCGGGCGGGTCCGGCCGCGCCCGTGGGAGGCGTTGGTCCCTCGCACCGGTGACGTTCGGCCGGTGCCGGAGCCTCCCGGCAGGTGTGCGATGGAGGCGAAGACAGATAGATCCTCCGGAAGGAGGCCGGCCATGACCGGATTGATCGTCGTCGGGTTCGACGGCTCGGAGCATTCCGGGGCCGCGCTGGCGTACGCCTTCACCCAGGCCCGGCGACGCGGAGCCCGGCTGCGGGCGGTCTACGCCTGGCAGATGCCGATGAGCTCGCCGTACGCCCTGGGGCGGCGGCGATGCTGAGCGCCTCCTGCGACGCGGTCCCGGTCGTCGACGAGGACGGCCAATCGATCGGGATGATCACCGCTGCGGACGTTCTGACGGCCGTGGCCGGCCGGATCGCCGCCGACCGCGGGCCGGGTGAGTTGCGGACCGCGCTGTTCCACATCGAGCCCGTGGTGCTCTCGCCCCAGGACTCATGACGGAGGCCCCGCAGCGGGGGCCGGTGGAGGGAGGGCGCGATGCGTCAGCTGAGCGCGCTGGACGGGCAGTTCCTCGACTTCGAGACGGAGGCGAACGTCGCCAACGTCGCGGGACTGGCGATCTTGGAGTGTGAGGTGTCAAGGGATGAGCTGTTCGTCCTGCTGAAGGAGCGGCTGGGCCGCATCGAGCAGCTGCGCCGGCGGCTGAGGGACGTCCCGTTCCGGCTGGACCGGCCCTACTGGGTGGCGGACGCCGAGGTGGATCTGGACTACCACCTGCGCGAGCTGGCCCTGCCCCCGCCCGGGGACGACGCCCAGCTGGGCGAGCAGGTCGCCCGGTTGCACGAGCGGCGGCTGGACCGCGGCAGGCCGCTGTGGGAGATGTATCTGATCCAGGGCCTGGCCGGCGGACGCTCGGCCGTCTACACGAAACTGCACCACGCCGCGGTCGACGGCCTGGGCGGCGCCGACGTGCTCGCCGCGCTCATGGATGCGTCGGCCGAGCCGGGCGGGGAGCCTGCGGGGCTGCCGGCAGGACCGGCCGACGAACCTGCGGGCACGCCACTAGAGCCGTCCCGCGGACCCGTACCCCCCGACCCGCCGCCGGGTTTGCCGTGGATGCTGGCGCGAAGCGCCGCGCACGCGCTGGCCGGCCCCGTGCACGGGCTCCGCTTCCTCGCCGGGGCGTTACCCCGTCTGGATGAGATCCCGGTCGTCTCCCGGCTTCCCGGCGCCGGGCAGGTGTCCCGGTTCACCCGATGGCTGGGCGGGCGGCCGCTGCCCGAGCTGCCGCACCCGCCCGTGCCGCGCACACCGCTGAGCGGGCCGATCTCCGCCCACCGTCGCTTCGCCTTCGCCGAGCTCTCGCTCGACGACGTCAAACGGGTCAAGAACGCCTTCGGCGTCACAGTCAACGACGTGGTCATGACGCTGGCGGCCGGCGCACTGCGGCGATGGCTCGCCGCCCGCGACGCGCTCCCCGCCGAGCCGTTGATCGCGGGGGTGCCCTTCTCGCTGCGCGGGCCCGGCGGCCCGGAACGCGGCGGCGGTGGCCTGGAGCACGGTAACCAGATCACGATCATGACCGTACCGCTGCCGACGCATGTCGCCGACGCCCGGAGGCGTCTCGACGAGGTGCACGCGTCCATGAAACGCCTCAAGACGCACGCCGACCCCGTACCGGCAGGCTGGCTGCGGGAGTTCACCGAGAGTCTGCCGGCCGCGCTGACCGGCCTGGCCGACCGGGCCGCATTCGCCCTGATCGGGCAGGCCGCCCCGCCGATGAACCTGATCGTGTCGAACGTCCCCGGCCCGCAGGTGCCGCTGTACGTCGCCGGAGTGCGCCTGCTGGCGCACTATCCGGTCTCGGTGGTGACCGGCGTCAGCGGCGGGCTCAACATCACGGTCTTCTCCTACGACGGCCGCCTGGATGTCGGGATCATCGCCTGCCGGGAGATGGTGCCCGACGTGTGGGCCGTTCCCGGGTACCTGAAGGAGGCGCTGAAGGAGCTTACGGCGCTGGTGGACACCGCATAGGAGCCTGCCGGACACCCCGGCTCCGCGCAGTGCCCGGCGGGAAGAGGGAGAAATCATGCTGAGCGCGCTGAACGACCTGCTCGCCGGTCTGCTCGACCTGCTGGACGGGCAGGATCCCCTGCTGGTCGGCGTCTCCCTCCTGATGCTGCTGGCGATGGAGGGCTCGTTGCTGCTCGGCCTGCTGGTGCCCGCGGACGCGGCCGTCCTGATGGCCGGCATCGCCCTGGACGGTCCCGCCGAGGTCGGCGGGGTGATCGCGATCGAGGTGATCGGATGCTATCTGGGCGCCTCCGGCGGTTACCTGATCGGCAGGGTGTACGGCACGCGGCTGCGGCGCGGCCGGGCCGGGCGCTGGATCGGAGAAGAGCGCTGGAGCCGCGCCGAGCGCCTCATGGGCGGGACCGGCGGCGGGGTGACCCTCGCGGTGGCCTATTTCCTGCCGGTCGCGCACGCCCTCACCCCGGTGCTGGCCGGCACGCTGGCCATGCCGTACCGGCGCTTCATCGGCTGGGCGATGACCGGGGCCGCCGCCTGGGTGACGGTCTACCTGGTGATCGGCGCCGTCGCCGGGAACGCGGGCCGGCAACATCAAGATCTCCTGGTCCCGCTGACCGCCGCGGTGGCCGGCCTGGTCGCCGGAACGGCTCTGGTCATCAAGCGGCTCGCCGCCCCGCGCCTGGTGCGCCCCTGCAGACCTCCCCTCTCCGAAGCCCGGTGCTCCATCGGCGATATGGGCGGGCTGATGGCGCGCACCGCTGGGACCTTCGCCCCTACGCGGAGGCCGCACCGCTGAGGAGCATGAAGAGCGACGGCCCAGGAACCCGACGGAGAAGGGGCCGAGATGAACAGGCGATCAATGGGGAGATCGGCGAGGCGGACGCGCAGGAGGCGGTGGGCCGACCTGCCGCCACGGCGGCGCGGCGCCATCCTCACGCTGGCGGTGATCGAGTTGCTGCTGACCTCCGCCGCCGCGGTGGACATGCGGATCCGGCCGCAGTCCGACGTGCGCGGGCGCAAGGCGCTGTGGTGGCCGGCCATCTTCATCCAGCCGGTCGGCCCGATCCTGTATCTGCTACTGGGCCGTCGCCCGGGCTGCGCCGACACCGCGAGGTCCCGCCCGGCCCCCGGGCCGTCGCCGGCGGAGCAGCACGCGGTCACCCGTTACCCCTGATCCCCCGAGGTGATGATCATGGCTGAGACCGCGGCGCCGCACACCCGCCGCCCGCACCGGATCCTGGACCGGGTGCAGACGCGCCTGGTCAACCCGGTGGTACGGCGGGTGCTGCGCACTCCCTGGCACGACCTGGTCTCCCGGTGGGTGGTGTCGCTGACGCTCACCGGCCGCCGCAGCGGCGCCGCGATCACGGTGCCGGTCCAGTACGCCCAGGACGGCGAGACCCTCACCCTGGTCAGCAAGCGCTCCCGGACCTGGTGGCGCAACCTGGAGGGCGGCGCCGCGCTCCGGCTCACCCTGCGCGGCGCAGAGCGCACCGGGCGGGCGGTCGTCAGTCACGATCCCGAGCGGGTCCGCGCGGCGCTGGCGGCCATCGGGCGGAGTATCGGCAGGGACAAAGAACTCATGCCGGTGCAGGAGGCCGTCGCGGTCACCGTCCGCCTCGATCCCGCGGACGTCCCGCGGCCGTGGCCGCCGGGCCGGAGGTTGTGGCGGCGCTGGGTCGTCGCGGTGACGGTGGGGGAGATCCTCGGTTTCTCGGTGCCCGCACTGGTCGGTCCCGCGGTGGCCGACCCCGGCTGGAGCGTGCTCGGGATGACGCCGCTGCTCCAGGTCGCCGCGATGGTGGCGGCCGGCGTGGTCGAAGGGACCGTTCTGGGCCTGGCCCAAGCCTACGGGCTGCGGACGGGACTGCCCGAGGTGAGCACCGGTGCCTGGGTGCGGGCGACCGCGGCCGGGGCGGCCGTCGCCTGGATGATCGGTTCCCTGCCGATCGTCCTCGGTGAGCAGATCATGCAGTGGCCGCCCGCGGTGGTCGTGCTGCTCGGGGTGGTCCTGCTGGCGGCCATGGGCTTGTTCCAGTGGCGGGTGCTGCGCCGCCGGGTGGCCGGAGCGGCGTGGTGGATCGCCGCCAGCGCCGGGGCATGGCTGGTCGCTCTGGGCGTGTTCTTCGCAGTGGCCTCACCGCTGTGGCAGGAGGGCCAGCCCGTGTGGCTGACCGTGGTCATCGGGCTCTTCGCCGGCCTGCTCATGGCGGCCACCGTCGCGGCCCTGACCGGGCTGGCGGTGCTGCGGCTCCTGCGGCGGCCTGCCGAAGCCCGATAAGAGTCCGAGACTGCCGAAGGGGCGGGACCGTAAGGGTCCAAGGTCCCGGCCCGTCCGTCCCGGCCCGTCCGTCCCGGACGGCCCTGCCGGGCTCGCCGCCGGCGCCGGATATTGAAGGCCGGACATGAGAACCGGCCTCGGGGCGGAGAGCCGCCGAGGCCGGTTCTCCGGTGGGGAGGGCGTGCCGGAGCTGACGGCTGCGGTCCGCTGGGTGACGGCCTCCGGGGAGCGGGTGACCGGCCGGGTGGGCGTCTGGCCGGGGGCGAAGGCGGGCGCCTTGAAGCGGGTGTGGGTGGACGGCCGGGGACAGGCCGTCAGGCCGCCCAAGCACCGGCTGGAGACCGTGACCCGTGCCGTCGTCGCGGCTGCCGCGGTGGTGGCCGGAGCAGCCGGGGCGGTGACGTTGTGGTTCCTGGGTTTCCGGTGGCTGCTGGATCGCAGGCGCTATGCCGCGTGGCACGCCGCCTGGACCGGGGAGTGGGAACGGCGGCGCGGCTCCGCAGACGGGGCCGTGACGTCCGGGAAAAGAGGTGAGGCGCCGATGGGACGAGAACGAGAAGGTACGGCCGGCCACAGGAGATCGCCGAGGATGTCTTCCCGGCGGCTCCGGGGCGCGGCGTCACCGCCTCCAACGTGTACTTCGTGCGTTCCGGCGCTTCCTGGACGCTCATCGACACGGGCTGGGCGAAGCGGGGTCAGCGGATCAAGAACGCGGCCGAGACGGCTTTCAGAGCCGGCACGCGACCGGCCACCGTCCTGCTGGCCCACCTGCACCCCGATCACTCCCTGCGCCGGAGGCCGGGACTGTACGGCCCGCCGTACATCTCGACCTGGCGATGGCCTGCGGCGCGACAGTCCATCGCCGTCCTGGCCCGGCTCGAACCGCGGGTGCTGGCGCCGGGCCACGGGCGGCCCATGGTCACCGGGGTCGCCTCCGCCCTGCGTGCCCTGTCGCGGGCCGCGCCGTACCGCGCGGGCGAATCCGCATCGTCATGACCTGAACCCTGGACATCCCCCGAAAGTCGTCGGGTGCGGTGAACGACGATACTGAGAGCGGGGCGGCCGGTGGACTCGGAGATCGTCCCGTGCGTCTCCTCCGCACGGGCTCGATTCACGGCTCCAGGCACTCGGGGATGGAATCGGACGGACCGGTGGGCCGCTCGGTCTGGCCGAGCGCATTGTAGATCTTCACCCACTTGACCGAGGGGAACCGCTTGAGCGTCGGAACGATCTCGTTGGCGATGGTGAAGGTGGAGCCGCCGCTGCCGCACCGGCCGGTCAGGTAGACCCGGGCGATGCCCTTCTTGATGGTCAGCTTGCTGAAGCCGGTGGCCCTGGAGCTGACGAAGCGCAGGCCCTGGGCGCGTTCGGCCTGGGTCGGCCCGGCGAACAGGCGCTGCAGCGCGCCGTAGGCGGTGCCCGGCGGCATCACCGGCCGGAGAACGGCAGTGGTGTACGGCTCCCGCCCCATGTTGAAGTTGCGGCTGTTGAGGAAGTAGTCGCGCGCCTTGACGGTCCGGTACGGCGTGCTGATGTCGACGACCACCCGGCTGGGCCGGGTGAGGGTGTAGACCCGGTAGGGCGTGCGCTTGGCGAGCCCGACCCCGAAGGACAGCACCGCCTCGTCATCGCCGGTGGAGACGACCTGGATCACACCGGGCAGGGGGTAGGTGCGCCGTACTGGGTGGGCACGGGGCCGCGGAACTGGAAGACCAGCCGGTCCAGGCCCGGGTGGTGGGCGGCGCGCACGTCGACAAGCGTCGGGACGATCGGGTGTGTGGTCTGCCGTGTGGACTGCTGCGTCGCCGTCGCCCACAGCGGAGCGGGGGCCGAGGCGGCCTGTGCCGATACGACGGGCAGCAGCCCGGCCGTGCCGGCGGCCAGGACGGTGGTGGCGACGAGGGTGCGGGTGGTGAGCACGGTGATCATCTCTTCTCGCTGATCATGTCTTGCTCGGGTGCTCCACCTCCATACTGCTGCGGCGTGACCGCGGGTGTGCCCGGCGAATGTCCCCGGTCGGCAGGACGAAAGACAGGTTTTCGCAGCCGGGGAAGCGCGGTTCCCGCGGTGAGGAGTCTCACCGGACGCGGTTCTCCTGCCGCCGGGAGTGGCACCGATGCGTGGCCTGGCCTTCACGCTTCGCCGGCGGGGGGTCTTCGCGCTCATGACGTCACCTCGCTGTAGATGAACCGGGCGAGGTCCTCCACCGGCTCGACGGGCGCCTGCTTGGCGAAGGTGATCGCCTGGTCGATCTCCTCTCCGCGAGGCGGTTCGGCCGTGGAGACGCGAAGGGAGAGCCGCGGGGAACAGACGTGTGACCACCGGCCCGGAACCGGTGAGGACTTAGGTCCTGCGGGAGGGGACCTTCGCCTCGGGCGGCCGGGTGCCGTGATCGGCGAATGTGAGATGGAACACAGTAAACGCTCCGCCCCGGGGAGTCTGGGACGGCGGAGGAACGAAGGTGATCTAGATGGCTACCCTGCTGGGACTGGTGCCGGCACAGAGCGAACCGCTGAGCGAGGCCTACTTCGTCCGGGCAGCGGGCAGCCTGACCCAGCACCGGGCTGACTCCGCTCATCTCTGCGGGACCTGCCGATCCGCCTGGCCGTGCGCCAAGACACTGGCGGCGGCGTTCATGCTCGACTTGCACACCACCGACGCGGCCTGAGGCGAGAGTCCAATGGAGCTGAAGGAACTGCTCGGCGACGAGACACCGTCCCTGCTGGGACACGAGTGCTCCACGATCGGCCGGGAGCGGCTGCACCTGCCCGGCCCGTACTTCGTGGACCGGGTCCTCGTCGGCAGCGACCGGCCCCCGCGGTACTGCGCAACCCGCAGCACGTCTTCGGCACCGGCCGCCTGGCCGGCACCGGGTACCTGTCGATCCTCCCGGTCGACCAGGGCGTCGAGCACTCGGCTGCGGCCCCGTCACCGGTCGGCTGTGCGATCCGGTCACCCTTCGTGATCATCGTGATGACGGCGGGCACCAGTCAGACGACGAGGGCGGGATACAGGACGTAGTTCAATACCCCGCCGGGCGCCAGCGGGCCGTCGGGCGCGACGGCACTGACCGACAGGATCGCGTACGCTCCGGCAGCCGCCGCGGCCAGCCATCCCAGTCAGTGTGGGAAGGTCCGGTGGCTCAGCGACACGACGGCGATGGCGACGGCGACGGCCGCGAGCATCACGGCCGTCGGCGCGTTGGCCAGGGCGAAGGTGGCGTTCGTCAGCGCCACCAGGGCGCCCGACACCTGCTCGGCGGGTGCTGTGGCCAGCCCGATCTGGAAGGCCTGAGCGGTGAGATTGGCCGCGACCTGGGCGATGCCGGCGCCGAAGGCCAGAGCGGCCCGTACACGGGCGAAGGTCCTCATCCTCGGGCCGACTGTCCTTGGAAAAAATTAAAAATCTACAATGTAAAGGAATGTGTTTATTTCGAACAAACAAACAAGACAAACAGCAACGAGGAGGGAGGAGGCATATTGGCGGGGATAGAGCATGCTCTCGACGGTTGGACCACAGTCATCGGGAACCTTCCCGCCGGGCGCGGCGCACACGGACGCCGTCGGCGCGTTCCAGCTTGTCCAGGGCCGTCTCCAGGTCGGCGGGCGCGCTCTCCAGCGCGGGCACCCAGCGCTCCCGCAAGGCGTGGATCCGGCGGCGGGTGGCGTTCACCTCGTTCTCGACGACGCGGGCGGCCGACAGGGCGGCGGCGTGCTCCACTCCGGCCCGCAGCGCCGTACGGCAGGCGGTCCGGGCCGGGACCAGCGCCGCGGTGAGCGGCAGCGATTCCGGCGGCGGGCAGGCCCGCCCGTCTGTGCGAGTGAAGCGGGTGCAGCCGGAGTCCTGCGACCGGGTGTCGATGAGCACGACGCACCTCCCGTGGCCGGGCCGGCGGCGGCGATCCACCGCCTCGGCCACAGGCTGTCAAGGCCGCATCGCAGCGGACAGAGCCATAAGTCCCGCAGCGGACGGCCCAACAGCCCTGCCGCCGGGACGCGGCCGGGGCTTGACTGATGGTGCGAAAAAGGAGGAGGGAACCGACGATGACAGCAAAGCCGTACCGGCCGACGGTCGCCGACGTCATGACCGAGGACGTCCTGACCGTGCCCGAACAGACCCCCTTCAAGGACATCGTCGCCGCGTTCGCCGACCGGGCGGTCAGCGGCGCCCCGGTGCTCGACGACGCCGGGCACGTGGTGGGCATCGTCACCGAGGCCGACCTGCTCAGGAAAGAGGAGCACAAGGACGCCCCCGAGGAGCGGCACCGCCTCTTCGAGCACCGGCGCGACCGCCTGGCCCGGCAGAAGGCACGCGGCGACACCGCGGCGGAGCTGATGACGACGCCCGCGGTGACGGTCGCGCCGGACACCGTGATCCCGGCCGCCGCCCGGCTGATGGCCGAGTACGGCGTCAAGCGGTTGCCGGTGGTGGACGAGGCGGGGCGCCTGGTGGGCATCGTCAGCCGCGCCGACCTGCTGAAGATGTTCCTCACCCCGGACGAGCGGATCCGCCGGAAGGTGATCGACGAGGTCGTCGTCAAGACGCTGTGGGAGGACCCCCGCAAGGTCGCGGTCGACGTGCGCGACGGCGTGGTGACCCTGGAGGGCCGGATCGAGCTGAAGAGCCTGATCCCCTTCGCCGAGCGGCTGACCCTGTCCGTCGACGGCGTCGTGGACGTGGTCTCCAAGCTCGCCTACGAGCACGACGACTCCGTCCCGGCGCAGGATCCCCTCGCCCTCCAGCCCATCTGGCGGCACCGGTGAGATCGCGCCGGGGGTGAGGGCACTTCTCCCGAGACATGGGGATCTTCATCGAAGATTTCCCGTCCCGGGTCATGCAGGAAGGCGACGTGGCGGGGAGGGGGTAGCGATGAGCACGATGACAGTGGAGAAGACGCCGAGGGCGGAGCCGTACGCGACCGATCCGCTCGACCGGTACCTGAAGCAGATCGGCCGGATACCGCTGCTGACAGCCGAACAAGAGGTCGAACTGGGCAAGCGGATCGAGGCGGGACTCTACGCCCGCCACCTGCTCGACGCCGATCCGGAGCCGCCGCAGGCACGGAAGGCCGAGCTGGAGGCCGTGGCACGCGACGGATCGGATGCCAGAGATGACATGATCCGCGCGAACCTGCGCCTGGTCGTGTCGGTCGCGAAACGCTACGTCCACCAGGGCCTGCCGCTGCTCGACGTCATCCAGGAGGGCAACATCGGGCTGATCCGGGCGGTGGACAAGTTCGACTACACCAGAGGCTGCAAGTTCTCCACCTGCGCGATGTGGTGGATCCGCCAGGCGATCCAGCGGGGGCTGGCTGAGAAGAGCCGGATGATCCGGCTGCCGACGCGCGTCGTGGACGACATCGCCCGGCTGGCCCGGATCGAACGTGAGCTGGCGGCGGAGCTGGGGCACGATCCGAACATCGAGGAACTGGCCGCCGAGGCCGGACAGCCGGTCGAGAAGGTGGCCGCCGTCAAACGACTGCCGCCGGAGCCGGTCAGCCTGGACGCCCTGGTGGGAGAGGAGGAGCAGACACGCCTCGGCGAACTCGTCGTGGACGAGGAGTCCTCCGTGGAGGAGGTCGTGGAGCGGCGCGAACTGGCGGACGGGATGCGGTCGCTGCTCGACGACACGCTGGCGCCCCGCCAGGCACTGCTCATGCGCCTGCGATACGGCATGCAGGACGGGATCGCCCACACGCCCCGGCAGATCGCCGAGCGGCTGGGGCTCACCGGCACCTGGGTGCGGCTGCTGGAGCGGGAGTCGCTGGCGCGACTGCGAGACACCGGGCAGGCCAGGGCGCTGGCCGCGCCGGGCGGCGGCCGGACAGCCGTGCCGCAGAGGTAGGAGGTCCCCGTTCGCGGGACGTTGCGCCCTGTTCGGCGCCGGCATCCGCTCAGGACGATGAGGGTGTGGACGGGATCCGCCGGTGCACGCGCCAACCGCATCCCGGTAGTGCGCTCTTGCGCCGGGTCCGCGTCCGGGCGCGGCCGTCCCCGGTCGCGTGAAGTGAGAGGAGACCGGTCATGGCGATCGAAGTCGAAGACGTGACGGGACGCGTTGCGATCGCGGTCCAGATGGACACCCCCTTCGCCGGGATCGTCGCGGCGATGAAGCGCTACGCGGTCGGCGCGGTGGCCGTGCTCGACGCCGACCGGTGGCCGGTGGGCGTGGTGTCGCAGGACGATCTCCTGCTCAAGGAGACCGACCGCGTACGGCACAGCTTCTCGCTCTTCGAGAGCGAGAAGCACCGGCAGGAGCACCGCAAGGCGGCGGGCGTCACCGCCGCCGAGCTGATGACCAGCCCGGCGATCACGGTGACCCCGGGCATGCCGGTGCGGGAGGCGGCCCGGCTGATGCACGAGCGGCGGATCAAGCAGCTGCCGGTGATCGACCCGGTCACCGGCCGGATCACCGGTACGGTGCACCAGGCGGACCTGCTGCGGGTCTTCACCCGCCCGGCGGAGGAACTGCACGCCGAGATCGAGCAGGCGGTGCGGGAGACCGGGCTCGACCCGGCGGAGCTTGCGATCGACGTGCGAGACGGGGTGGTGAGGCTCGGCGGCGCCGTCGAGCGCAGGTCCCAGGTCGTCTACGTGGCCGAGGCCGTCCGCAGGGTGGAGGGCATCGTCGATGTCGTTGTCGGCCTTCAACGGGGCCAGAAGTTCTTGCCCATGGAATTCCGATCATCGTGATTCCCGTCACCGGATGTGTCGGAGAGAGCCGGTCAGGGCCGGAAGTCCCGGAGAATCGAGGCCCTCGGTTCCGGTCGGCCGAGCCGTCCGGCACTGCCCACCCGGCCGGGAAAACGGTGTGCTGAAGGAGCGAGAAGCAGCGACGGACAATATGGAAAAGGAGGCCATGATGGCCACCATCGAAGGACGGCACTCCGTCCCCACCCACCCCGTCACGACCCCCCGCGCGACAGTGTCCCGCCCGGTCGACTACGCCTGGGCGATCACTCGGATCAGCATCGGCTGGGTCTTCCTGTGGGCGTTCT
Organism: Planobispora longispora; assembly: GCF_016863135.1. GTDB lineage: Bacteria > Actinomycetota > Actinomycetes > Streptosporangiales > Streptosporangiaceae > Planobispora > Planobispora longispora. The sequence goes on along the minus strand of NZ_BOOH01000038.1, from coordinate 35,524 downwards.
TGGACAAGACCTTCGGCTGGGGCGTCGCCACCCCGGCCGAGCGCGCCTGGATCGGCGGCGGCAGCCCCACCACCGGCTTCCTCAAGGGCACCGGGGAGAACGCGCTGGGCGGGTTCTTCTCCGGCCTGGCCGGGCTGGCCTGGGTCGACTGGCTGTTCATGCTCGGCCTGCTCGGCATCGGCGCCGCGCTGATCGCCGGCGCGGGCATCCGGATCGCCGCCGTCACCGGCGCCTTGATGCTGGTGCTGATGTGGGCGGCCGAGCTGCCGCTGGCCACCAACCCGTTCATGGACGACCACATCGTCTACGCCCTCGTGCTGGCCGGCCTGGCGCTGGCGAACGCGGGCGACAGCCTGGGCATCGGCAAGTGGTGGGGCTCCACCGCGCTGGTGCGCCGCCACCCGATCCTGAAGTAGCCACCCCGGCGGCGCACCCCGAGGAGCGCCGCGCAGCGGGACCGCGACCCGGAACCGGTGCCCACCCCACGCGGGGTGGGCACCGGTTTCATAGGGTGCAAAGCCTTCAAATCCCCCGCGTTTCCCGGCCGGGCCGAGTGATCCCTGCGCGCACCTCATCGGCGGGAAGCGCACCCCGCTCGTGCAGCCGGGCGGGACGGAGTAACCACGCCACGCCTCTCCTCCGGCACGTGGATGCGGTGGCAAGGGCCTGCCGGGAGCGGATCGGGGTCTTTGGTCCCGGCACCGGAGGGTTGCCGGGCCGTACCCATGAGGTATGACGACTGCCGGACGCACCTACGCGCTGATCGCACCGTCCGCCGTGCTGATCCTTGTCGCGGTGGCGGACGCGGTGCGGGAGGGAGCCTGGGATTTCTCGCCGTGCTGGCGCCGGTGCTGCTCCTGCAGGCCGCGGCGCTGGCGGGGGGCACACGCGCGGCGGCCGGTCGTCTCGCTCCGGGGTGACCTGCACCGGTGGCTGACGGACCGGGCGTCGGCCACCGGTGAGCCGCTCGCCGCGGCTGCGCAGGACGGCCCGCCGTGAGGGCGAGCAGGACGTCGTTGACGGTCGCGCCGTGGGCGTGCGCAACTGCCCTGACCCGGTCAAGGCCGGTCGAACCGCTCGCTTCGCACCTCCCTCGGTCACGGCCAGGAGGCCCGTCCCGTCGAGGACGGCGAGGGCGCCGATGTGCTGCGGCCATTGTCTACCGGCTCCCAGCATCAGCCGGTCGATGGCGGTGAGCCTGGGGTGTTCACGAATGGCTTCGACCTGCTGACGAACCAAGGGGGAGTTGATCGCTTCCCGGGATGAAGATGATCGTTTCCCGTACCGTGCCGCAGGCATGATGATCTCCGGCAGAGGACCCGAGACGATTCTCCCGCGATTCGGCGGTGCATGGCGGGGCGCCGTTCCCTCCAGGACGGGCAGCTCACCGACGACGGCGGAGCGCCTGTTGCTCCGCGGCGTCGAGTGCGGGCGCGAGTGGTGCGAGCGTGGCGCGCAGCAGGTCCGGTAGCGAGCCGGACGGCACGACGAGCCCGCCGGCCGTGAAGGACGCGGCAGTAGTCTGCAGCCATCGTCCGAGCGCGAGGCGGACCGCGGCGGCCACGCTCGCCGCGAGCACGCGGGCGGTGTGCGGGTCGGTATCGCCGAGGCGTCCGGCGATCGCGTCGGTGAGGGGATGCTCGATCGCACCGGTGGTGTCGACGAACGCCTCGCGCAGCGCGGGACTGGCGGTGATCAGTAGCAGCGCGTCGCGACCAGGTTCGCCCGGAGCGGTGTACTGATCCACGATCGCTTCGATGACCGCGGCGGCGAGGCCGACGTCGGCGGGCCGGTCGGCCACTGCCGCCGCGACCCGCGCCCCCCGTTCGCCGGTGACGGCAGCGACGATCGCCTGCTCCCGGCTGGAGAAGTAGTTGTTGTAGGTCCTCGGTGAGACGCCGGCGGCCTCGGCGATGTCGTCGACGCGCACGTTGTCCGGTCCGCGCTCAAGGGCCAGCCGCAGTGCCGCCGCACTCAACGCCTCCCGGGTGGCCTGTTTCTTCTGCTCACGCAACCCGGTTCGTCCTGTCGTCACCGCCTCAGTGTCTCGATTCGAGTGCGTACACGCAAACTTGCGTGCACGCACTTTTTCTGTTTAATCTGACGCCCGTCTCGACAGGAAGGACCACAGCGACCGATCTCCGGCTGCTCCGGCCTGACCATCCCCGCATCGTCAAAGTCCTCGGCCACCGCTGTCGTGTCCTGAAAACTCGACGTCGCAGCACACCACCGCGGCTGACCACGCCACCCGAAAACCGGGATCCGCCGCGAGCCGGGTGCCGCAGCGCCTCACCCGCCCTGACCTTTCCATGCGAACGAAGGAGCACCATGACCACCGATGTCGTCATCGCCGGCGGCGGCCCGAACGGGCTGATGCTGGCCTGCGAACTGAGCCTGGCAGGAGTCCGGCCGCTCGTGCTGGAACGGCTGCCCGAGCCCAGTCAGGAACCGAAAGCGAACGGATTGCTCGGCCAGATCGTGAAGATGCTCGACCACCGCGGACTGCACGAACGCCTCAGCGGCAGCCCGCAACCGCCGCGCCCGAACTCCGCGTACTTCATGTTCGGCGCGATGGGCCTGGACCTGAGCCTGCTGGAGGACAGCCCCGTCTACGCCCTGCCGGTACCGCAGCGACGCATCGTGCAGGTCCTGCAGGAGCGAGCGATCGAACTGGGCGTGGAAATCCGATGGGGACACGAGGTCGTCGGCCTGTCACAGGACGACGACGCCGTCACCGTCGACATCACGGGCCCGGACGGGGGATACCACCTGCGGACCCGATACCTGATCGGCGCCGACGGAGCCCACAGCATCACGCGCAAGCTCTCCGGCATCGGGTTCCCCGGCATCACCTATGACCGCATGACCGTCCGCTCAGCGCACGCGACCGTCCCCGCGGACTGGATCGACCCCGCGAACGGCGCGCTGAACGTTCCCGGCTACGGCGCCGTCATGCCCTTCCTGCCTCACCGCACCGAGCACGGAGGGTTCTCCTACGCGCCGATGCCCGGCCATCCACCGCTGGTCAGCACCACCGAGTGGGACCAGCCTGCGACCGACGCCCCGATGAGCCTGGAGGAGGTGCGGGCGAGCATCCGTCGCGTGCTCGGCGTCGACGTGCCACTCGGGCCGCCCGATGGCCAAGGACCGCACGTGCTGCGCCGGTTGACCGGCGGCAATACCCGCATCGCCGAACGTTTCGCCTGCGGCCGGGTGTTCCTGATCGGTGACGCCGCCCACGTGTACGCCGCCACCGGGGGCGGCCCCGGGCTCAACCTCGGCCTGCAGGACGCGGTCAATCTCGGCTGGAAACTCGCCGCCGAGATCCGCGGAAGCGCCCCACCCGGACTGCTGGACACCTACGAGACAGAGCGGCGATCGGCCGCGCACCGCATGGTGCTGAACGCCCAGGCGCAGTCGGCGCTGATCGCCCCCGGCGACGACGTCACCGGACTGCGCGAACTGTTCACCGAACTGCTCCGCGACCCGGACACGGTGCGGCGCTTGGCCGAACTCACCGCGGGCGCCGACGTCCGCTACGACATGGGCGGACCCGAACCGCACCCGCTGATCGGCCGCTTCGCCCCGGACATGGAACTGCACACCCCGGCCGGGCCGGTCCGGCTGGCCGAGCTGACCAGGACCGCACGCCCCCTGCTGCTCGACCTGACCGAAGGAACATCGCTGGCGCGGACACCTGGCCTGCGGCATGACCGGGTCGACATCGTCACCGCGCGCCCCCAGCCCCACGCGCCCGCCGCCCTGCTCCTTCGACCGGACTGCTACGTGGCCTGGGCGTCTACATCACCCCGACCAGATCCCGCGGAGCTGGAAACACTCCGGACGGCCTTGCAGCGGTGGTTCGGCGCCATCGAAGGCGCCCGCACCTGAAAGATGTCCCCGAAGGCGTCCGCCGTTGACGCAGCATCGCCCGACCAGTTTGAGACCACGGTAAACGCGAGATCCCGTCCGATCGGAATGATCGGACGGGATCTCGTCAACTGCCTTCAGGCCATTTCAAGAACGGCCCGAGCCTGTCGATCGGCGTGCTCATCCGCCCAAGCTCGGCGGACGTTGCCGGGCCGCTCATCACCGCGCCTCCTCGGATCGCCGGCGACGCCTCATGGCGGATCGCACGGCAGCGGCCCGCACCGCACCGGCCCTGCCGCCTTCCACGGGACGCCTGATGAGCGATATCGGCTGCCCGCCGAGATCCGCGTGCATGGCCGCCGTGCCGCCCGGGGCGGTGCCGAACACGACGCGCAGACTCGACGCCCCGGACTCCGGAAGACCCAACCGGAACACGTAGGATCGGGTACGGCCTGCACGCCGCGGCGCCCCAGGGCGTACCCGGTCGCCAGGCGTGCGGCGATCCGTGCGGAGCGGACGAGGCCGGTGTCCGGCATGCCGAGGGGATCGAAGATCCGCTCGCGGAAGTAGCGCTCCAGGCTCATCCCGCTCACGTCCTCGACGATCTGGCCGAGCGTGGCATAGCCGTGGTTGCAGTAGGCGAAGGTCGTGCCGGGATCGGCCACGATCGGCAGTCCCCGGCGGTAGTACCCGGCCAGCGACGGCGACGGGCTCCCCGGCCCGCACGCTGAGCTGGGGAGGACGGCCCCGAACGGCCCGGCCTCGAGATGGAGCAGGTCGCAGAAGTGCTGCACCCGCTCTCCCCTCCTTCGGTGCCGGAAGGGCGACAGGCGACACGTCGTGGCCCTCGGCCGCCACTGCCATGGTCGCCGCCGAGCCCGGGCGCGCCCAGGGCCGGAAGCCACCCCGCCCGGGGACCTTGTCCCCGGGCGTCCTCCCGGACCGGCATCACGCTGGAGGGGAGGGAGGGATCAACATGGCCGACTCCGATGGCGCCGGTCACCGGGTGAGGCCGGTGTGGTTACTGGGAGGCACCGCCGGGGCGCTATTGGCGGGCATCGTTTTGCACGCCCTCGGGGCGGTGGCCGCCGGTGACGCGGTGTGGGCCGCAGGGACAGTCCTGGCGACGGTCCCTGCGGTGCGGTGGGTGGTGGCGGGGCTGCGGGCCGGTCGGCTGGGTGTCGACGCGATCGCGGTCCTGGCGCTGATGGGCGCGCTGGCCGTACGGGAGCACCTGGCCGGGGCTGTGATCGCGGTGATGCCGGCGACCGGCCGGGTGCTGGAGGACTACGCCCTGCGGCGGGCGCACTGTGGGATGCGGAAGCCGAGGGCCAACCTGTTTGTAATCTACAAAGTAAAGCAATTGAGTATATAAGCACAAAGAATCAAAAGCAAAAAGACCACCTAGGAAAAGAGCCGTGACGGCAAGTACGGTCGAGAATGGACGGGCGGTTCGACAGCGCGGTCGTGCACGGGGTCTACCGTCACCGTCTGCGGACGTCGACGAGGGCGGCCTCGGGGGCCAGGTCGTCGAGTCTGTGCAGCACCTTCAGCAGCCAGGCGGTCGCGAGTGGTGACGGTGCGTGTTTACGCCCGAACGAGAACCCGGCCCAGCCGTGGTAAGCCGAGCGAGGGAGCACTATTCCTTCCGCGCCGATGTTGTAGGCGATCAGGCAGGCGGCGAGCTCGGCCAGCGCCGAGCGGTCCTCCGGGTCTGCGGTCGTTGCCCGCCGCAGCGTGGGAAAGCGACCGAGCGTGTCGAGCATCGCGTACGCGCCGTACCACGTGACCGGCCATTTGACCGTCTCGAACGCCTTGCCATGGCCGAACATGTACGGTTTCTCCGTTCCCCGCATCCGCCACGCGCGCAGCGCGACCCGGGCGACCCGGATCAGCTCGGGCGGTCGCCGGTCCTCGGAGAGTCTGGCGAGCACCCGCAGCCCTTGCAGGGTGACCTGAGGGCAGAAGTCGCTCCGGCGGCCGGGGCCGCGAAATCCATGGACCGGATAAAGCCGGAACGCGACCGTGACCCAACAGTCTGTCTCTCGCGTTCATGATCGGCCACCCCATTGTCCGCGTAATCCGTGGTACTCGCCTGCACGAGAGCATGCGGCTCGTCCGACATCTCCCTCCGGCATCTCCCATAGGGCCTGTCGTCCCTTCCCGAGGGGACCGAATGGCCGCCCTCGGGTACCGGCTCGTCGGCCGGGCGCGACACCGACCTATGGAATCGAGTACCAATGGCGCCTGATGTCAGGACCCTCTTCTTGTGCCGGATGGGGTGGGCCTCGGCATGCTGGACAGTGAGGAGGTCGCCATGGCTGACCGTCTCATCGGATGGCGCAGGTTGGCGGGTGCCAGCCGGGGGCGCCCACGCGACCCGTAGTTCTTCGGCGACCTGGAACTGGACGCCGCGGCCTTGCTCTCCTACATCGAGGAAGTCCGGCGGCGCGCGGGCGCAGCTTCACACGCGACCGCGTCGACGTGTTCTTCGTCGCGGCGGTCGACGAGGGCAGGGAACTGACCGGGATGAAGGTCTGTGACGCGGACCGGAAGTCGGCGGTCCAGATCGCGCAGGAGCTACGAGACCGGAAGTCGGACGGTGGTACGCAACTGGAGTTCGCCCTGTTCACCGACCCAGCGGGAAACCTCATGGGCCTCATGGCCGGTATGGAGGAATGAGATGTTCCGCCACTGTCTGGCCGTGCTGACGATAGCCGCGTCCGCCGGCGGGACGATCACAATTCCCCCTGGGCCGTCGCCTCAGACCGGTCCGCCCGCAGCGGCGGCGACCGCCCATCGCCTCACGGTCCCGGCGCAGGGCCCGCCCGCCAGAGGCCGATCCTGCGGCAGGGCGCGAGCGGATCCGAGGTGCTCGCGCTGCAACGGCGGCTGACCGGGCTCGGTTACTGGATCCGCCGGGCGGAGGGCAAGGTGCGGCCCGCTCACCACTGCTGGTCCTGAACGGCCGGGTGGAGCGGGTGTTCAACACCTCCACCGGCAGCGGGCGGACCTACACGGTGGGAGGCGTGGTCAGGCGCGCCGTCACCCTGCGCGGCACCTACACGGTCTTCCGCCAGGTCAACGGCTGGGATCGGGGACCGCTGGGCTCCCTGTACCGGCCGAGGTACTTCAACGGCGGCATCGCCGTCCACGGTTACGGGGCGGTTCCGCCGTACCCGGCCTCGCACGGGTGCGTCAGGGTGAGCGTGAGTGCCATGGACTGGATCTGGTCGAGCTCCTGGCTGAAGATCGGCCACACCGTGGTCATCCGCTGACGGACGATAGTGACTATGCGCCCGGTCCCGCGCAGGGCCGGGTGAGCTGACCGTAGGGCGTTCTACGCTCCGTTCCGGCTGTGCCGTGCGGTTGCCGGAGAGGGACACCGGGCGGACGGTGTACAACATTGCCTATGGCAGCACGTCATTCGGAACAGGTCAATGGTGAGGACCTGACCGCGGTCATCTCCGGGGTTCTGACCGGATCTCGGCTTCTGGTGGCCGTCGCCGCACGTTCCCTGAGTGCGGTGGAGGACAAGGTCACGCTGGCGCAGTTCCGGATGCTGGTGGTCCTGTCCGGTCATGGGGAGACCACGCTGGTGGCCATGGCCGAGGCGCTCAACGTCAACTCCTCCACGGCCATGCGCATGGCCGACCGCCTCGCCGCGGCCGGGATGATCACACGGGAGGTCAACCCCCGCAACCGGCGCGAGAACCTCATGCGCCTGACCCCGCAGGGGCGGCGCATCGTCGAGGAGGTCACCGTGCGCCGCCGCGATGAGATCGCCGCGATCGTCGCGCGCATGTCGGCTGAGCAGCGCCGGGCGCTGATCTCGGCGATGACCGCCTTCAGCGAGGCGGGTGGAGAGCCTCCGGTAGACGTCAGTCACCCGCTCGGCTGGCCGGAGGCGTAACGGCCTCTGGTCGCATTCCCCTGACGGGCTCAGGCCTCGCCGAAATCGGCGATCGCCTGCTCGATCGTGGCGGACCATCCGAACGCCGCGCTGTCGGCACCGGTGACGATCACTCGGCCGCCGGAGTCACGTGCGTGTCGGTCGGCGGCCTCCAAGATGGCCCAGCCGGATGGATCGATTGTGCTGAGCCCTCGAGCGTCCACGATCACAGCCGGTGGGAAGCGCGCGGCCAGTGTCTTGGCCAGCAACACATGGAGCATCGGGGCGGTCGTTCCGGTCAGTCGACCGGTCAGGTGGAGGACGGTCAGGTCGTCGTAGGGCTGGACGTCTACGTGTAGGCCGGTGGAGCCATGGTCCTCGCTCATACCAGGAGCCGCGAGGAGGGGGCGGGGGGAGGGGTCCCGGTCATGTGGCGGCTCTCCAGGTCGGCATACGAGAACGGAAGCCGACCAGTCTTCCCGGCGCACCTTCAAGAAGCCTAACAGATTCTTGCCCTGTGCAATGAAATGGCTGTTCCAGCACTGGAGCGCCCACAAGCTGTGACCAGCTCCTTACCCACCCATATCGGTAACCGAGTTCAATCGATCGCAACCGGCGATGCCCCTGGCGTGCGTCAGGATGCGCCCCGCCGCGCTCCTGCCACGGTACGGCGCGGTGCGCCGGGAAGACTGGTCGGCAGTGCGAAGTGATCTGACCGGGTGGAGAGCGTTGTTGACCGTGTTCGCCTGCGTGCTGCTGTCCAGCCTGGCCCGCCGCCGACCCTGTCGGCGGCGGGTCGCCGTAACCTCACCCGCGAACCCGATGAAGGTCGTCATCCCGGATTCACCGGTGAGCCGAGCACCGGGCGGGTCTGGCTCCGGTCCAGCTGAGAACGCATCGAAAGCGTCCGTGATCCGGCGTCCCGACCGCCCAGGGCTGGCGATCACCTTGCGGCGGGGCTCGCCGGCTTCGAGCGGAGACGACGACTGGGCCGGAAGTCCCCGGTATCAGTGCCTTTCGGCCCCGGCGGTGAGCTCGGCATAGGGGTCGGATAGAGACAGCGGCAGAGGAGGACGACATGACGGCGCATGTGGTGGTAGGGACGGACGGCTCGCCTCCCGCGACAGCCGCGGTCGAGTGGGCCGCCGACGCCGTACGGCGCGGCTGCGCCCTGAGGATTGTGCACGTGTGCGAGCCGTGGTCCTACGACATCCCGTTGCACACACCGCCGGGCTTTCGCGACTCGGCGACCGAGTACTGCCGCGGCGTCATCGATGCGGCAGCGGCGCGGGCACGTGAGCGCGCGCCGGGAACCGAGATCGGCACCCTGCTGGAGGCCGGCCGGGTGGGCGAGGTCCTGCGGCGTGAGGCCGAGGACGCCGAACAGGTCGTGGTCGGCAGCCGTGGGCTCGGTGGCTTCAGCGGCCTGCTGCTCGGTTCGCTCTCTCTGGATCTGGCCGGTCATGTGGCGACGCCCGTCGTGGTCGTCAGGAACGTGCCGGAACACCCGCGGGGCCGGATCGTGGTCGGGTTCGACGGTTCCGACCACGCCACTGTGGCGCTGCGATATGCCTTCGCCGAGGCGGTGCGCCGCCAGGCCCGCCTGCGGGTGATTCACGCCTGGCGGATGCCCCCCGTCGGACCGGGCGCCATGGCGCCCACCCCGCTGGTGGAGGACATCGCCGCCGCCGAGCGGAAGACCGCCGAGCAGCAGCTGGCCCCGTGGCGGGAGAGACATCCCCAGGTGGAGGTGGATCACGTGGTGCTCTGCGGGCACCCGGTCCGGGCCATCTGCGAGGTGTCCCGGGAAGCAGATCTGGCCGTCGTCGGGTCCAGGGGGCGGGGTGCGTTCGGCTCCGCCGTGCTGGGCTCGGTCAGTCATGGAGTGCTGCATCACGTCCACTGCCCAGTCGCGGTGGTACGCGCGCCGGGAGAAGCCTGATTGTCGATGGGAGGGGCCATGATGAAACCCGTCACGGCCGATGAGGCCCGGCCGCTTTCGTCGGGGGAGCGGCTCAGGATGCGTATCGAGCACGAGGTGGACACTCGCTCCGTCGGTTTCGGGGTATGGCTGCTGCGCCTGACCCGGGGCCGAGCCGCCCGTCTGCGGCGCGGGCAGGCCCTGATCCTCACCACCCGGGGCCGCAGGACGGGCCGGGAGCGTACGGTGCCGCTGCAGTTCTTCCCGGACGGCGACGACCTGATCGTCGTGGCGGCCAACAGCGGGCTTGCCGCGCCTCCCGGGTGGTACTTCAATCTCACGGCCACTCCGCACGCGCGGGTGGAGGTGTCCGGCCGGACCTGTCAGGTGCAGGCGCGGGAGCTGTCGGCTCGCGAGGCGGACGCCTTCTGGCCACGCGTGCTGGGCATCGCTCCCGACTACGCCCGGTATGCCAGGCGGCTGGGCCGCAGGCCTGCGCTGATCCGCCTCACCCCTGAGAAGACGTCGTGAGGCCGGCCACCGGGAGAACATGATGACCGAGGTGACGATCTGTACGCCGTATGGGCAGATGCCCGCTTATGTGGCCGTACCGTCCGGTGCGGGGCCGTGGCCCGGGGTGGTGGTGATCCACGACTTCACCGGGATGAGCCGTGACCTGCGCCACCAGGCCGATTGGCTGGCGGGGGAGGGGTATCTGGCGCCGGCACCGGACCTGTACTACTGGGGGAGCAGGCTGTCGTGCCTGCGCACCATCATGCGGGATCTCGGAGCCCGACGGGGTCGGACCTTCGACGACATCGACGCCGCGCGCGCCTGGCTGGCCGGACGGGACGACTGCACCGGGCGGATCGGTGTGATCGGTTTCTGCATGGGCGGCGGGTACGCGTTGCTGCTGGCGCCGGGGCACGGGTTCGCGGCGTCGAGTGTGAACTACGGCGGCTGTCCTGAGGAGGCCGAGCGCATCTTGCGCGGGGCCTGCCCGATCGTGGGTAGTTTCGGCGGCCGGGACCGCTCGCCGATGGGCCGCTCAGCGGCGGTCCGGCTGGAGCGCATCCTCACCGATCTGGGCGTGGACCATGATGTGAAGGTCTATCCGGAGGCGGGGCACGGGTTCATGAACGACCATGACCCGGCCGATATGACCCTCCTGCTGGTGTTGCTGTCGAAAGTCTCGGGCACTCGTTACCACGAGCCGTCGACGCGCGAGGCTCGCCGTCGCATCATCACCTTCTTCGACCGCCACCTCAAACAACCCCGACGTTATTAATCTACAACGTAAAGCCATCGATCTATGTAACCAAACACGCCCAGTCAAAAGACAACAACGACGGAGAAAGCGCAGCTCAAGCTGACCATTTCCTACTTGATATACGACGTTGCCGACCCATGACAGGGCAAGGCCGCGGCGGGCGTGTTCAGCTCGGCCTCGATTCAGTCGTGAAGCCGGCATCCGGAAAACACGATGAGCGGGGTGATCACAAGGTCTTACGACAGGGAAGCCTCAGCAACGGCCGATCCCCTGCGGAGGGTGTGATGACGGATAGATCGAGTCAGCGGAAAACGCTCCTCATCGGCTGGCTGTATGCGCTGAAACGGTGGATGTACCGCAGCGGTCGGCCCGGCCAGCTGGCGTGGGCGATGAATCGGCTGGATGTCGTGCTGTTCTCACGTGGGCTGCTCTCCCTCCGTCGGGCGGTCACCCTTGAGGTGCGCGGTCGCTCCAGCGGCAGGGTGATCACGGTGCCGGTGGTGGTGGCCGACTACGAGGGTCAGGAGTACCTGGTATCGATGCTCGGCAAGGACGCCAACTGGGTCCGTAACGTCCGCGCCGCCGGCGGCCGGGCGGTTCTGCGCCGTGGGCGGCGCCGACCGGTCATGCTCCAGGAGGTCGAGACTGGTGCACGTGCCTCGATCCTGCGCCGCTATCTCGCCTTGGCGCCTGGGGCTCGGCCGCACCTGCCGGTCGCTCCCGATGGCCCGCTGGAAGAGTTCGCGGCGATCGCCGCCCTTTATCCCGTGTTCCGGATCGCGCCCATCCATGCGCCTGAAGGTCGCGTCCCGGCGCGGTAGCTATTGGCCGGAAGGGGCGGGCAGCGGTGAGGGCCCGGGGTACAGGGCACTGGCTTTGGGGAGCAGCGAGGTCCGCCGGCTCAACTCCGGCTGGTGGGTCTTTCAGGCATGCCTCGTCGATGACCCGACGGGCAGGCCTCGCCGATGAATGCTTGACACGTGCTGACGTCACCGTCGAGCTCGATCTCCGGGTGCGCGCGGTGGAAGTCGCGCATCAGGCCCGAGGGCGCGACGCGCGAGCTGATCACGTCGACGCGCGGCGGACGGCCTCCTGGAACTGCCCGGCCTCTGCGACGGCGACGAACGTGCGCACAGCATCGAGATCCACAACAGCCGACCTTAGAGCACAACTCATAGTTGTGCACTGCGATGTATCCGGTTGTTTGACCTGCCTACCATCTGCAGGTTTTGCTTTCCCGGGTCAACTGACGGTTGTTCACCGGAGATGGCGGGGTGCGCGTTGGGAAGGTCGCTGGGGCGGCGGTTCGGGTGGTTGTGGGCCGCGTACGCGGTCAGCGCGTTCGGTACATGGCTCGCGTTCGACGCGTTCGCCCTGGTCGCGATTCTCGCTCTGGACGCGGGGCCCGCCGAAGTGTCGGTGCTGGCCGCCGCGGGGCTCGCGGTCGGTGCGGTGGTCGCGGTACCGCTCGGGCCGTGGGTGGAGTTCCGGCGCAAACGGCCGGTGATGATCGCGATGGACCTGGTGCGGTTCGCGGCGCTGATGAGCGTTCCCGCCACCTACCTGCTCGGCTGGCTGAGCTTCGCCCAGCTCCTGGTCGTGGCGGTGGTCGTCGGCGCGGCCGACATCGCCTTCACCGCTGCGAGCGGGGCATGCCTGAAGGCGCTCGTCCGCTCCGAGGACCTGCTCGTCGCCAACGGGCGATTCGAGGCCACGACCTGGACCGCCACCGCGCTCGGGCCGCCGCTCGGTACCGCCGCAATCGGGCTGGTGGGCCCGGTGGCGAGCGTGGCGGCCAACGCGGTCAGCTTCCTGCTGTCGGCCGCGGGGATCGGCGCCATCGGCGGGCGGGGGCCACATCCCACGCGAGCCGCCGCACCGGCCCGGCCCGGGGCCGGCGGCCTGCTGGAGGGGTGGCGCCACATCCTGGCCAGTCCGGCGCTGCGCCCGTTGTTCTTCAACACCGTCCTGGTCAACGGCCTGATCATGGCGGCCTCGCCGTTGCTCGCCGTCCTCATGCTCGGCGAGCTCGGGTTCGCACCCTGGCAATACGGCCTCGCCTTCGGCGTCCCCTGCATCGGCGGCCTCATCGGCTCGCGACTGGCCCGCCCGCTCCTGGCACGGTTGGGACAGCACACGGTCATGCTCACCGCCGGGACGCTGCGCGCGTGCTGGCCACTCGGATTGGCCTTCGTCGGGCCCGGCCCCACGGGGCTCTTCCTCGTCATCGCCGTCGAGTTCGGACTGATCACCTGCATGAGCGTGTTCAACCCGGTATTCGCCACTTACCGGCTCCAACAGCTCCCGCCGGACCGCATCGTCCGCACGCTGACCGCCTGGTCGATCACCAGTAAGACCACCATCGCGGCCATGACCGGCGCATGGGGCCTGCTGGCCCACCTCACCAGTCCTCGCACCGCGATCGCGATCGCCGGTCTCCTTCTCCTGGCGACCCCGCTCCTCCTGCCAAGGTCATCGCCGATGTTCCCGCCAGGGGCGGCACCGTCGCCTATGTCCGGGTCGGCTTCACGGGCCCACATCCTCCAAACCGCCGAGTTGCATACCCTCCTGCGCGCTGATCTGCAGTGATTCAGTGCGCGGAGACGGGAGAACGGATCGTTTTCGGCGGTGATGCAAGCGGCGGCATCGTCGCCGAGGCGTCCGTACTGACCAAGAGTGGCCAGGTTGCGGTGGCGGTTCTTGGCTAGCCTGCACTCGACGGCGGTGTCCTCAACGACAGGCCGACCGCCACCCGAGCGACCTACCCCCTCGGCAGGGCACCGCGCTGAGCGCGTCCCACCCTGGCCCGGTACTGGGCGCGGATCACCGATCGCCTGCTTCCAACGCCGCTACTCGGGTAGCGCGCAGCTCGCGCAGGTCCGGGATGTGGTTGTAGAGCGTGCCCGGGCTGCGGCCAGGCCCTCGCGGGTGCCGGCGACGATGAGCTTGCGGATGAACTCGGCCAGCGCGGCGAAGACAGCGCCGAGGCCCGGCTGCAACGCGACATCGCCGCCGGCGCACTGCGCACCGAGCCGGTGCGCGAGACGGTCCGCGAAATCGTCACCGAGAACACCATCGTCGTGCGGCGCGCCAAGCCCGATCCGGTCATCCCGACGGACGTTCGCCAGTGGGTGGAGGTGCTCGACCTCCCGACGTCGGTAGCGAGGCTCGGTGTCCGTTCCGGACGAAGGCTGTCAGTGATGAGTACAACGAGCTGGGGATCGGCAGGGTGGAACAGGCACGACGGCAGGATCTTGTTCGGGCTTAGTTTGCCGTTTCGGTGGGTGGGGGCGCGAGCACCATCGGCCATAGTCCGGAGGTGATCGCGTCATCGGGCGTGTGGCCCGGGTCCGCGGTGAACACCAGGGTCTCGGGAGCCGCTTGTGCGTACACCCGCCGGTCCACCACAGCCTCGGCACGCAGCACCAGGAGCGCGTCCGGGTCGATGGCCGAGCGGCTGGGGAACGCCGCGACCCCCACACCGACCTTGTGCAGTCCAATCGGGTACACCGCGACGTCGACCACCAGGCGGGTGCCCTCAAGGACACGCTCGGCCCAGCCGTCGGTTTGCGGCAGGTACAACCCGCCCTCCCACTCATGGCAGTACATGCCCAGCCGGTCCAGGGCGCGCTCGCCGGGTAGGCCGTCGCGGTCAACGACGAGTGCCACGACGGGAACGTCCGGGTCACCGGGGCCGATGCCGGAACAAAGGTGGAGCTGGACCACGAACGACCTCCTGCGGTGGGAGCGCGGGGCGCCAGTAGATAACAGCCCGGTGCCGGGAGCGCGAAAGCCGCCAGGTTGGCAGGGTGCATCCGGATATGGCGGCCGCGCTGGCAGCCTACTTCCGGTGTTGCGCGCCCGGTTGTTGTCAGTGATCATGCGCCCGGTTGTTGTCAGTAGGCACCTGCCCTTCGCCGTCACTGGACGGGGCACGGGATCTCCTCTTCGGTTCGGTAAGGAGTCGCAGAACCCGGTACGGACGGCGTTCTGAGGGCGAGATCAGCTCCAGGCCCGTTGGTCGGCCGGTTTCGCGCGCCCTCAGGCAGGTGTTCAGCGGGGACACATTCCTCTTACCTCCTGCGGGCAATTCATGACGGTTGCGTATCACTGCCGGTATGCCGGATGTGGCGGGTTGCTGACTGGGATGTGCCGACGGTCGGGGCCGGGGTGAAGCTTCAGGGGGTGCCGGGTCCGTGGGTGTAACGGTGTTCCTGACGGACTGGGAACTGCACGCTGAGGAGTATGTGGAGTTCGCCGGCCCGACGATCACGGCATCGCGGTCAAGGTACTGGAGGGCATCGCGGCCGGCGAGCACACCGAGCGCTCCCTGATCCTGTACCTGGCCCTGGCCCTGTCGGAGGACCGGCGCCGCGACATCGTCCGCAAGACCCTCGCCGACGCCAAGGATTCATAGGCCACCTGGCAGGCACCCGGATCGGAACAGCGAGAGGCGGTAAGCCGCGTCCCGACGCCTCGCTGACGCCACTGACCGTTCCACTGCTGCTCAGCCCCCGCATCGCGGAGGCGGTTGATCAGCTCGCGCAGCGCCGGCACGTCCTTCCTTCGGCGTCGGCACGCCTGCGGGCATCGTCGAGGAAGTCGAGGTCCTGCTGGTTCACCTTGCCGCCGTGGTGGTAGGCGTTGAACGCGGCGAAGTCGAGCGGCTTGGAGAGCTGCGTCATCTGCCGGAACATCTGGAGCACCCCTTCTGGGGTGGTCTGCTCTGCGGCTGCCTGACCGGTGGGTCCGAACACGCTGAGCTGCTGGATCTCGCGCATGCTGTTCACGCCGAGCTGCCACTCATCATTCGACGCGTCCAACTCATCGAGGGACTGGTAGTCGAGAAGTCCCCACGCGAGGATTGGTGCGAGAACGGCGACACCGATCGCCGTCTCGGACTCGGCTCCGATTGCCGCGGCACGAATACCGCCGCCGGAGTACACGGCGGCGAACGCGTCCGCGAGCTTCGGGGCGCTGTCATCGATGAAGAACCCGGCCGGGCCGAGGTGCTTGAACGCGTAGTCCGCCTGACTGAGCAGCTCGGCGTCGACGGAGGGGTCGATGGGCAGGTTCGCTGCGGCGACCTCGTGGATCAGAGCGCCGGTGTTGCCCATGACGACCTGCTCCTCGGGAAGGCCGGACTCCCGGATGAACCACGGACGGACCCCGATACCGATGGCGGCGAGGATGACGCCGGTGTTCGTGCCGCAGAAAGCGCGGCCGATCTCCTTCACCAGCCTCAGGCCTGCCTCGGCGTGAAGGGAAGCAGCGTCGAGGGTGACGATGAGGAAGTCGAACTTCTGGCCCGCCAGCTCGGTCGGGTCGGTGATGACGTCGTAGCCGGAGAAGCGGTCGAGGGTGTTGGTCTCGTAGGAGAACATCGCCTGCGGGCGGCAGAGCTGTTCCTGTCGGTGTGGTCGGACGAGGAAGGTCACCTTCGCGCCTGCACGGGTGAGGTCGTAAGCGGTGTTGACTCCGACGGAACCGGCGCCCACGATGCCAATCGCAGGGGCGGTGCTGTCAGTCATTGATCGTTGCTTTCTGTGAGGTGAGAAGGTCGGGTTGCGTGCGCGATCGGCGTCCGGGTCAGAGCGCTTGGCGGATCGTTTCGGCCAGCGTGATCGGGGCACGACCGATCAGGCGGACGAGCGCGTCGGAGTCGGTCTCCATCTCGCCCTTGCTGATGGAGATGTCACCGGCGGCGCCGAACTCGATCAGCATGGGGTGGACCCCGGCTGCCTCGAGCTCCGCAGTGAGCTCCTCGGCGGTGACATCGCGGTGCTTGATCGTCTTGCCGGTGACAGCGGAGATCTCGTGCGCGAGCTCGGCAAGGGTGAACGACGGGTTGCCGCCAAACTCGTAGGTCTTGGACTCGGTGTCCTCGGAGAGGAGTACGGCGGCAGTGGCGGCGGCGAAGTCGGCCCGGGCTGCGCCGGAGATTCGGCCTTCGCCGGTCGCGCTGACGACTTCGCCGTTGGTGAGGTAGTCGGGGAGCCGGTAGGTGTAGACCTCGTGGTACCAGGCGTTGCGGAAGATCACGTACGGGATCCCGCTCGCGGCGACGAGCTGCTCGGTCTTCCAGTGCTCGGGTGCGAGCGGATGCGAGCTCCAGTCGGCGTTCACGATCGAGGTGTACGCGATGCGACCGACCTGCACCTGCACGGCTGCGTCGGTCACGTTCCGGTGCGCCGTGCTCGCCCCCGGCCCCGAGATGGAAATCAGCAGGAGCTGATCCACCCCCTGCAGTGCCGTCGGCCAGGCGGCCGGTTCGTTGTAGTCGGCCTGGCGTACGACGACGCCTCGCTCGGCGAGGTCGGTCACCTTGGCGGGGTTGCGGACGATGGCGACGATCTGGTCGGCGGGCGTGCCGGCCGTGAGGAGCTCGTCGATAGTGAGGCGTCCGAGCTGGCCGGAGGCTCCGGTGATGGCGATGGTCATGAGAGTTCTGCCTTTCGGTGGTGGCGTGAGCGTGAGTGTGTCGTGGAAAGGTGAATGGTCAGTGGACCGCGACGGGAGCCGGTGCCTCGTCGGCTGCCCCGGTCGGGTCGCCGGCGTTTCGCACCAGCAGTGCGCTGATGAGGGCGGCGCCGAGTAGAACGATGGCGGCGACGGCGAAGGTGAGGTGGTAGCCGTTCACGGCCGCCTCGTTGGCGAGGTCGTCGGTGCCCGCGTGGTCGCTGAGATAGCCGGCGACCGCGCTGCCGTAGATGCTGCTGAGCACGGCGGTCCCGATCGAGCCGCCGACCTGCTGGGCCATGTTGACTGCGGCCGAGGCGGCGCCGGCGTCCTCGGTGGCGACACCGAGGGTGCCGGTCGAGAGCGCGGCCGGGTACACCAGGCCGACGCCGAGACCGATCACGGCCGGCGCGGGGAGCACCACGGCGGCGTACGCGGAGTCCACGGCGAGGGTCTGCAGGATCAGCAGGCCGCCGGCAGCGATCACGGTGCCGCTGACCGCCATCAGTCGGGGGCCGACCCGGGGGCGCAGGAGCCCGGTGAGCAGATTCGCCCCGATGATGATCCCCAGCGGCAACGGCAGGAACGCGAACCCGGTCTGGAGGGCCGAGAAGCCCAGCGTGACCTGCAGGTAGTAGGTCAGGAAGGGGAACAGACCGAAGAGACCGAAGTTGATCAGGGTCAGCACCAGCAACGATCCGCCGCGGTCACGGTGCAGCAAGATGTGCAGCGGCAGCAGCGGGTGAGACGTACGCCTCTGCACCAGCACGAACAGCGCCACCAGCACCACGCCGACCAGCAGCGATCCCACCGTGAGGGCGTCGGTCCAGCCCGCGGTCTCGACCCGGGCGACCCCGTAGGCGAGGGCCACCAACCCGACCGTGACCGTGACGGCTCCGAGCACGTCCAGGCGGGGCCGCGCGGTCGGTGCCTCATTCGGCACGAGCACGGCGGCACCGGCGAAGGCGATGGCAGCGAAGGCGACGTTGACGAACATGCACCAGTTCCACGACAGGTACTCGGTCAGCACGCCTCCGAAGAGCAGGCCGAGGGCGCCACCCGAGGCCGCCACGGCGCTGAACACACCGAACGCCTTCGCGCGCTCCTTGGCGTCGGTGAACGTGATGGAGATGAGTGAGAGCGCAGCCGGCGCCAACAACGCACCGAACACGCCCTGCCCGGCCCGCGCGGCGATCAGTAGCCCGAGCGAGGAAGCAAGCCCACCCAGCACGGAGGCGCCTGCGAACCCGACCAGGCCGATCAGGAAGGCCCGCTTCTGACCGAACAGGTCAGCAACCCGGCCACCGATCAGCAGCAGGCTGCCGAACGCCAGCGCGTACGCGGTCACGGCCCACTGACGGTCGTGATCACCGAACCCCAGATCGGCCTGGGCCGCGGGCAGCGCGATGTTCACGATCGTGCCGTCCAGCACCACCATCAGCTGCGCGGTCACGATGAAGACCAGCGCAAGCCACTTGCGCCGGATGGCTGGCTGGGCGCTGTGATCTGCTGGCTTGGGCGGCATAGGAAAGGCTCCCGACAACGACAAAAAACGGAATTGTTGGTCCGTTTAGGGGCGGCACCAGAAGCGGACCGACTGTTCCAAATCTAAACGGACCGACTGTTCCGCGTAGGGTATGATCGTGACATGACCGACGCCGCAACCCCTCTGATCAGGAAGGACGCCGCGCGCAACCGTGCCCTGCTGCTGGAGGCGGCCGAGGATCTCTACGCCACCGTGGGGCTGAGCGTGACCTTGAAGGACGTCGCCCGCCATGCAGGTGTGGGCGTCGGCACCGTCTACCGGCACTTCCCGACCAAGGACGATCTGCTGGACGCGCTTTTCGCCGACCGGCTCGCCAGCGCGACCGACAGCGCCCGGAAGGCGGCCGCCGACCCCGACGGGTGGCGCGGCCTGGTCCGCTACCTCGAAGACTCCATGAACATGCAGGTCGGCAACTGCGGCCTGCGCGGACTGGTGGTCTGCACCGCGCCCAGCAGCCCGCTGGCGGTCAGGTCCCGCGAGGAGATCGCGCCGCTGGTGCAGCAGATGGTCGCCAAGGCCCACCAGCAGGGCACGCTGCGCCCCGACTTCGAGGCCGCCGATGTCTACTACATCCAGATCGCCCTGGCCGCGATCATCGAAGCGACCTACCACACGGATCCGTACCTGTACCGCCACCACCTCAAGCTGTTCATCGAGGGCATGCGCGCGGGCGGGCACCGCGAGCCGCTGCCGGACTCACCTGAGTCCCTGTAGCGCGAAAGGTCGTCGGCGGCCCAAGGCGGCAGCGCACCTAGGGCACCGCCCCGCCCTGCGATCCCGCAGAGCGCTCAGTCGGCGAGGTCCAAGCGGGTCCAGGTCGAGGGTGAACCGGCCGTAGGGGGTGACGTGCGCCCAGAGCAGGGGCGACAGGCCGCGCCGGTCGTCTTCGGACAGCTTCGCGGCCCAGGCGGGGTCGCGCAGGACGGCCTGCAGGAGCTGGGTGTTGATGAACACCAGCGAGGACCGGCAGGTGCAGGGCGAGCATCTCACCGAACCGACACCAGCTTCAGCCCGCTACCGCCAGAATCCGTTCCGATCCTCCTCGCGGGCCTGCCGCACCAGCGGGGCTCCCGCCCAGCGGCCGGCAGCCATCCGCATCGGAACGGCCAGTCACGATAAGACGAGCCCGCCGGGCTCCTCAACGTGACTGGCCGTTCGGTTGCTGCTCAAGGGCCGTTCCTGGCCGCGGCCGCCGACGCCGACGACCGCCCCGGCCAGCTGCGCACCACCGCCCTGCTCGGAGTCATGCTCAGCGGTGCGTCAGGAACGGCAGCAGCCGACTGATCTCGTGGTCGACTGCCTCCTGTTGGGCTGGCGATAGAGGCCGGAACGGCGTGAGCCGTACCTGGCCTGCGGTGAAAGACCAGGTGCCGTGGGCGGGGTGAAAGGCGTCGGTCGGGGCGGCGCTGACGGCGACCGATGAGCGGGTACCCCAGCCGCCCCACGACGCGGTGGCCGGATCGTGGATGAGCGGGGTACGTAGTTCGATCTCTCCGGCCAGGATCCGGCCGTCGCGGTCCGGGTGCAGGCTCGCCAGGTGCCTGGCGAGATCCTTTCTGGGCAGCGGCCCGGTCCGCAGCAGGGCGTCTCCCCGGGCCACCAGCGTTTCGGGGTCGAGCCCGGCGTTGTTGCGCCGGAGGCACGCTGGTGCTCGCCGATGAGATCCTCACCAGCGACTCCTCGAGGTTCTGGCCGGCCGATGACTGGGAGCCGGGCCGCCCGCAGCACGCCTTCGACAAGCAGTTCGTCCGCGACTGGTCTTCCACCCTCGACTGGGACCGCACGCCTCCCGGGCCCGCCATCCCGGACCACATCGTGGAGGCCACCCAGTCCCGCTACATCGAGGTGTATGAGCGCATCACCGGCCAGACCTGGAAGGGATGACCATGACCCAGTACTACGACCCCCAGCGGCTCGTCCGCGAGGTCCAGGCGCTGCTGCGCACCTATGGTCTCGACCCGGAGTCGGTCGCCGGCGAGCCTGGCCTCGCGGAGGCCGGCGCCGGGATGCTGCTGCGGGGTCTGGGCATCACCCCGGCGCTGGATGGCGTCGACGCCCTGGCCCGGGCCATGGACAAGCCCTGGACAGAGGCGGACGCACGATAGATCAACGATGAAGGAGTCCCCGGTCATCTTGGCCGGGAACTCCTTCACATCAGCCGCAATGCCCTCCTTCAGTCGGCATTGCGGCCATTATTTTCTGGAGCTATCCCGATCCGAACTGGGGGCGGGTAGCGATGACCGAACAGGCTGTCCCTGCACAATCGGCTGCTCAGCAGGGACAGAGAGCGCTTTGGCTACGGGCGGCGGATGGTGATGCGCTGCCCGTCGGGCATCTCCAGCACCCGATCCCCCAAGGGGGCGGTCAGGTGGATCTGCGTGCTCTGCTCGGTATCGATGCCGGCGACATTCTCAAAAGGGCTTCCTTCGCAGACGTCTTTGAGGTAGACGCCGATGGTGACGCGTTGATCCGTCTCTGTGACCTCGGTGTCGTCGACGGCCGTGCATACCTTTCCATCGATGAGATCCCCGGGGAACAGGACGGTCAGTGTCCGCTCATCCGGCTGGACTACTGCTTCGGTGACCACTGCTAGCCGCTTGCTGTGCAGACATCCCGCAGTGAGCAGGCCACAGAGCGCTACCATTGCGGCCAGCCGGAGCGCGCCACCGCGGTGGCGGCTCATTGGGCGATCCCGGTTTTCGTGGTCCGCTTGATGCTGCCGGGCATGGCGTTGACCGCATGGCGGATGTCGGTGAAGTAGTGACGGCAGTTCAGGAAGAAGTTCGCTTCCTGAAGGGCGGTGCCGCCGCTGGTGATACCGCGGGCGACGACTCGTCCGTCCTCTGGGCGGATGGTGTAGACCGGAGATCCGGAATCGCCTCCGATGATGCACTTGCCGGAGGTTTTCTCGCCGATGACCAGGTATTTGGCTTCATCGCCGTCCTTGTAGGTGATGGTCTCGCCTATGTCGACCACTTTCCAGCCGCAGGTTTCTCCGGTCATCTTTCCCGAGACGCAGTATCGGTCACCGACCTTCGCATACTTCCTGTACACCCCAGAGACGTAACGGCGTTGGGTGGAGGTAGCGCCCCCGATCCAGATCGAGGCCGATCCGCCCCTCGGATATTTGGTGAGGTAGACCAGCGCCAGATCACCGCGGTATTTCGGTTGTCCTTGCAGCTTCACGGTGCCGTTGGGACCGTAGGTGTCGTAAGCGACCAGGCCCAGATCTGTGATGTTGGTGTCGTAGCAGTGGCCGGCGCCCAACATGGCCGGAGTCGTGCCGTCCATCCAGGCGAACCCGGTCGTGCACGGGCTGGCGGCGGCCCCTCCGGCGATGTAGTCACCGATGTCGTTGTTGCGCGATTCGGTCTTGACCGGCACCTGGCCAGGATCGATCAATCGAATGGCGACCTTGTCCAGGCCGTAGCGGGCGGCCAGAGCCTGACGTGTCTCCACGCTGGCGCTGGTGGCCTGCACCACCACACGGTTGCGCTCCGGCTGCACCCCGGTGATGTAGATGGCATCGGCGCCGGGAAGCTGCGTGGCGTCGAGGCCGGCGATCTCATCGGCGATCGCCTGCAATGCTCCAGCGCTGTACTTGGCGTTGGCCACCGCCGAGGCGATGCTGTAGGAGACGGTGGTGCCCGCTGAGGTGTCCGGAGTTTCTGCGGCGTCACCTTCCTCAGAAGCTTCCACCGCACCGGGAACGGTCGGATCGTCGCTGCCTTCACCGGTGGCGGCCTGGCCGGAGAGGGTCTTGGCCGCCAGCGTCTGCCCAGCGGTAGTCACTGCCGGGGTGATGAGCTGGCCGGTCTCGGCATCGGCATACGGCTGGGCCAGGTCGGCCGGGTTGGCCTCGGCGGCGTCGATCGCCTTGTCCAGGGCGGCCGAGAGGGTGTCCGACATCTGCGGCACATCCTCGCCGTTGCCGCGGAAGACCTCCACGCCGTCGGGGCCGGCTGGGGCGACGATGCCCTGGTCTTCGTACTTGACCACCAGGGTGGGCCGGTTTCCGCCGGCGAATTCGGCCGAGTGGAACATCCGCCAGTTGGTGGTGTCGTTCTCGTTGGCCGCGCGCATCTGCAGGCCGTGGTTGGCCGCGCCGTTCGCCCAGTCGGCCACGATGCCCTCGATCGACCACCACAGCCATTCTTCCTTGCAGTTGGGCGCGCCGTAGGAGGCGCGGTTGGTGACCGCGTCCTCAGTGGTGGTGGCCGGCTGGGCCGACAAGGTGACCTTGGTCCAGGCTGCGGTGACGCGGCGGGCCTGGATGCCGGAGCCGACGACCATGCCGCAGGCGTTGGACTTGTAGCTCCACAGCTTCAAGTCGGCATTGAGGATGGCCTTGCCGAGCAGGGGGGTGGTGTCGAACTTCAGGTAGGTGCGGGCGACCTTGGCGCCAGAGCCGAACTTGCCGGCGTGCAGCCAGGTGGAGGCGTTGCCGGGGCTGGGGTAGTCGGTGGAGACGAAGGCGTCGGTGGTGAGCGCCAGGGAGGTCCACGGGTCGATGCGCACCGGGTAGCGCACATCCGGGTCGTTCAGGAAGGTGGCATCCGGGCGCAGTACCAGCACCTGCTGGCCGCGTTCGGTGGCGATTTCGGTGTCGACTACCGCGCGCTGGCCGGCATCGGGAGAGTCCTCGGCAGCGGCGTCCCACATCTGCGGGTCCGGCGCCGTACCGATCAGGTCGCCGTTGGTGTCGGTCAGCTCCAGGCGGCCCTCGCCGCGCTTGGCGCCCTTGGCGGCTTTGCGATCGAGCTTCATGCCGGTCAGCTCCAGCGGCATGCGGATCTCTACCGGGCCGGTGGGGCGCTTGCGCAGCACCACATCGTGGGTGAAGCCGGTCGACAGGGCGGTGACGACCAGGTCACCGCCGGGGATGACGTCGGCGAAGGTCGCGGTGTCGCCCTCGACGGTCGGCGTGGGCAGGTTCTTGGCCCAGCGCACCCCGAAGGCGTTGCCGTTGCCGTGCCGCAGGCGCAGGAATGGGCCCGTGCCGCCGGTGGAGATCTCCACCTCGGCCTTGGCGACCTTGGGCTTGAGCACTCCATCGCTCTGAGTGAGGGTGGTGTCGATGTCGCGCCAGGCGCCGCCGCGCTGGAGGCGGATCGGGCCGGCATACAGCTCGGTCTTGAGCGTCTGGTCGGGCATGGCCCAGGTGGTGGACTGCTCGGCGAGCAGTGCATCGACGCGTACCGGGCGGCCGTGTTCGCGGGCGGCCTTCTTGGCGGCGTTCTTGTCGTGGGCCGAGGTAGCGGTGGCCTCGGTGCTCGCGGCTGGCTGCGGGTCAGCCGCGGCGGATCCGACGGAGGTCGCCATGCCCATGGATGTCAGGGCGGCCACGGCGAGCGCGGCAGCGCCCCGGCGCAGATGCCGGGGCGCGGATGGAGATGTGGTCACAAAGGTCCCTCACTCGGTGTGACAGAGCACCGCAACCTTATGTCCGTTTTATGCATGTTTTTAACATAATGCATAGTTTTGTCGAATGGAGAGGCTCTGTTGGGGAAAGATCAAGCAACGCAGCCTCGTTTCACTACATAAAGTCATGGAAGGCAAACCTGATGTCGCCTCCATGTCAACTTCAGCCAGGACTTCTCACCGCCCGCCTGCTGTATGGGCAGTTGGAGGTTGTCCTGCGCCCTACGCCGGCTGTATCGAACGCCTCAGCCGCTAAGAGCTCCTAACGCAATGAGCTGAGGCGGCGCCAGCAGATCAGGGCGCAGGCCAGCTTGAGGAAGGCCTCGTGGATGTCGGCGCGGACCTCCCAGCGGATCCGCAGGCGGCGGAAAGATGCAACAGGGCAAAGGCCTGCTCCACGACCCAGCGCTGTTCACCCAGGCCGGAGCCGTGTTCCGTACCACGCCGAGCGATCAGCGGCCGGATCTGCAGCTCGCGCACGAGCCGGCGGTACTTGTCGTGGTCGTAGCCGCGGTCGGCCAGCACGACCTCCGGCCGCTGCCGGGGGCGGCCGCGTTTGCCACGCACCTTGGGGATGGCCTGCAGCAGCGGCATCAACTGGGTGACATCGTTGCGGTTGGCGCCGGTCATGATGACGGCGAGCGGGATGCCGGTGGCCTCGGTGATCAGATGGTGCTTGCTGCCGGCCCGTCCCGATCGACCGGCGACGGGCCGGTCTGCGCCCCCCTTTTAACGCTCTGACGTGGGAGGAGTCCACCACGGCCCGGGAGAAGTCGAGGGCGTCGGCCGCTCTCAGGCGGTCCAGGAGCACCTCGTGCAGACGCTGCCAGACGCCGGCGTCGTTCCACTCCTTCAGCCGCCGCCAGCACGTCATGCCCGAGCCGTAGCCCAGCTCCTGCGGCAGATGCTCCCAGGAGATGCCGGTGTGCAGCACGAACAAGATGCCCTGCAGCGCCAGGCGGTCATCCAACCGCTTACGTCCTGGCCAGCGGGTACGGCGCGCCTTCTTCGGCAGCAGCGGCTCGATGACCGTCCACAGCTCGTCACTGACCTCCCACGGCTTCAGCCGTGCCACCCTGCTGCTCCTCTCGCCGCCGCTACAGCGAGAGATCAAAGCACAACGGAGGTCATTCTGTTAGGAGCTCTTAGTGCGGGCATCCCGGAAATCCTCGTGGCTGGGGTGGCCGGAGTGTCCCTTAACGAGCTAGCCACTTATCGGCAGTTCCGGAAAGGGGGGCAGACCAAGTAAGCCGGAAAGGGGCCAACCGCAGGTCAGAGGGCATGACCGGGGTCCGACCGCTCTGATCAGTGCCGGCGCCGGGGTGGAGTCAGGTGCTTTTGTGCGTGCACAACGCCGGCCGCTCCCAGATGGCCCTGGGGCTGTTTCAGCACCTGGCCGGCGAGCACGCCCTGGCCTGGTCGGGCGGCTCGGAGTTCGCCAGTGAGATCAACCCGGCCGCAGTTGAGTCCATGGCCGAGATCGGCATCGACATCTCCCGTGAGTTCCCCAAGCCGTGGACCGAGGAGATCGTCCGCGCCGCCGACGTGGTGGTCACCATGGGCTGCGGGGACGCCTGCCCGATCTTCCCCGGCAAGCGCTACCTGGACTGGGAGCTGGCCGATCCGGCAGGCAAGAGTGCCGAGCAGGTGCGCCCGATCCGCGAGGAGATCGAGCGGCGCGTGCGCACCCTGCTCGCCGAACTCGACGTCCCCGTCGCGTAGGCCCACCTCACTGCACCTGCACGCATAGACGCCTGCCAATATAGATGGCAGCAGAAACCGCCGCCGCTCGGCGCGAGCAAGGGGAGACGATGGAGCCACTGCAGATCGCCGGATGCAGCTCACCGCTGGCCCGCCAGCCGCTCGGCGCCGACCAGGCGGCCGCCTTGGCGCGGGTGTTCAAGGCGCTGGGGGATCCGGTCCGGCTGCGCATCGTCTCGATCGTGGCCAGCCACGTCGACGGCGAGGCCTGCGTGTGCGACCTGACCGCCGCTTTCGAGTTGTCCCAGCCGACCATCAGCCACCACCTGAAGGTCCTGAAAGACGTCGGCCTGCTCACCGCCGAGCGCCGGGCGTCCTGGGTGTATTACCGGGTGGTCCCCGAGATGCTGGCCGAGCTGTCGGGCCTCCTCGGTCTCCCGGCTTCCGCCGGAGCGGTCGCGTGATCCCGCTGGCGCGCCGCGTGCTGGCCGAGTTCCTCGGCACCGCGCTGCTGGTGGCTGTGGTGGTCGGCTCCGGCATCATGGCCCACAGCCTGTCGCCGAACGATGTGGGCCTGCAGCTGCTGGAGAACGCCATCGCCACGGTGTTCGGCCTGGGCGTGCTGATCGTGGTGCTCGGCCCGGTCTCCGGTGCGCACTTCAACCCGGTGGTCTCGGCCGCCGAGTGGTGGCAGGCGCGCCGTACCGGCACCGGGCTGAGTGCGCGTGAGCTGGCCGCCTACATCCCGGCGCAGATCGGCGGGGCGATCGCCGGAGCAGTGCTGGCTAACGCCATGTTCGACCAGCCGGCCATCAGCTGGGCGAGCACCGAGCGCACCGCAAGCCACCTGTGGCTGGGCGAGGGTGTGGCCACCGCCGGCCTGGTCTTGGTGATCTTCGGCCTGGTGCGCGCCGGCCGTACGGCGATGGCGCCGGTGGCGGTCGCCGGCTACATCGGCGCGGCCTACTGGTTCACCTCCTCCACCAGCTTCGCCAACCCGGCCGTCACCGTCGGCCGGGCGTTTTCTGACTCCTTCGCCGGCATCGCCCCGGCCTCGGTGCCCGGCTTCGTCGTCGCCCAGCTGGCGGGCGGGGTGATCGGCCTGCTGCTGGTGACCGGCTTGTTCGGCCGCCCCGCCGTCGGGGCGCGGCAGGAGGCGGTCGTGCCGCATCCGGCCTCCCGGCCCTGAGCGCCCTCGGCCGCTGCCGGGCGGCGCAGGACGCTCAAAGGGGGAAGTGTCTGCCGCATCGTGCGGCCTGGAGAAAAGACTGTGAGAGTGATGAGTGACAAGCCCAGCGTGTTGTTCGTATGCGTGCACAACGCCGGACGCTCCCAGATGGCCGCCGGCTGGCTGGCCCTCCTGGCCGGTGAGGCGATCGAGGTCCGCTCGGCCGGTTCGGCCCCGGCCGAGACCATCAACCCCGTGGCCGTCGAGGCGATGGCCGAGGTCGGCATCGACATCACCGGCGCGCGCCCGAAGGTGCTGACCACCGAGGCGGTGCAGGACTCCGATGTGGTGATCACCATGGGCTGCGGGGACGCCTGCCCGATCTTCCCCGGCAAGCGCTATGAGGACTGGAAGCTGGACGATCCGGCCGGCCAGGGCATCGAGGCGGTCAGGGCGATCCGCGATGAGATCCGTACCCGGATCGAGCAGCTCATCGCCGAGCTGCTGCCCGCCTGACCCCTTCTGCGGTCCCATTCGCGGCAGTCGCCTCGAGCCGCCCACCGGCGGGGCGGCTGCCACGTCGTGTGCCGGTTTGCTGACGATTCGTCGCCTGTCTCCTCTACGGTGATCACACGGGGCCGCCCGGACTCCCGCACGGTCACAGGAGACCTGAATCGCTCATGCTCTACAGCCCGCGCCGCCTGGAGGCGCTGCTCGGCAACCCGCTGCATCTGGTCACCTATGAGCAGATCGCCGGCCTGGTCGGCAACCCGGACGCCCGTGAGGCCGAGGACCTGGACTACAAGCGCCTGTATCCCTCCGGCGAGGAGGGCAAGGACGACATCGCCATCGACATCGCCACCTTCGCTAACCACCTCGGCGGTTTGATCATCATCGGCATGGCCGAGACCCGCGAGATCCCCTCGGCCGCGCTGGGAGTGGAGCTGGCCGGACTAGAGAACCGCATCCGCCAGGCCGGGGCCTCCCGCATCCATCCGATGCCCTGCTTCGACCCTCGCCCCGTTCCGCACCCGGAGGATGCGAGCAGAGGCTTCCTGCTGGTCGCGATCCCGCCCAGCGCGCTGGCGCCGCACGCGGTGTCGGTTCCGGCCAAGAAGGACAGCGGTCTGCGCTGGCCGCGCCGGCACGGCGCGGACAAGGTGTGGCTGAGCGAGTCGGAGATCGCCGCGGCCTACCGGCGCCGCGTCATGGCCGCCACCGACCAGGCCGCCCGGATGGCCGAGGTGGAAAAGAACGCGCTCGCCACGACGGCGGCCACCAGCGCCCGCAGCAGCTATCCGCTGCCGCTGCTGGTCGTCACCTTGGTGCCCGATCTGCCCGGGGATCTGCTCATGGACGGCTACACGGTGCAGGCTTTTCGGGAGCGCACCGCAGACGACGTCGCAATGATCGGTGCCTTCACGCCCACCTTCCACGAGGTCGGCGTGGCGCACCGGCGGCTGATCGCCGAGGCCGGCGCCGAGACCCCGCTGGCGGTGCGCGCCGAGCTGTACACCGACGGATCCGGCACCTTCAGCGTGCACCCTCAGCGGCTGTCGCCTCCGAGCAAGGAGACCTACCGGGTGCGGGTGCTGGATGCCGAGCTGGTGGTGCGCACCGCCAGCGCGCTGCGCTATCTGGCCCGCCACGCCCGGGACCGGGCTGGGGTCAACGGGGCCGCGCTGCTGCGGGTGATGCTGGTGGCCGACACCCACCTGCACCCCGAGGTGGTGCCGATCGCGCCCTCGACCAAATGGCCGTATGACAACCCCGACATCGTGCGCTACCGGCTGACCCTGAACACCCCCACCGCCGACGAAGACCAGCCGCTGGGCACCCGCCTGTGCCGCCTGGCCTACGGCGAGTCGGTGGCATGGCTGGACGATCTGGCCGATGACGGCCAGCCGCTGGCCCGAGCCACGGCCCATCTGGTCGGGGACCTGCTGCAGACCTTCGGCGTCCCGGAGAACCGGCAGATCCGCCGGGACGGGAGCCTCAACGCCCAAGCATGGGGCCCGCACTGGAAAGCGATGAAACGGTGGGCGGAGGCGACCGGCGTCACGGTGGCCGGCGAATCCCCGCTGTGAGCGCGGGCACCCTTGCGGCGAACGGCCGTCCTGCGCTCACCGCTGCCGGAGGATCTGTGCCGCCATCGCCTTCGCTGCGGCCCGCGCCGATCAGCCTAGTCGGGGCGGGACCGGCCCAGTCGCCGTTGCCGAGCAGTCTCAGCCGGGCCTTGCCTCGGCGGCGCTGGCGGGGCTTGGCTAGGTGAGGAGGAGTTCGAAGGCGACGGCGGGACGGCCGCCGAAGCGCTGTCCCGCCTGCTCGGCCATGGTGGTGAGCAGGCCGCGGGCATCGGCCATCCAGTTGCCCGGACCCAGGCCGTCCAGGTAGGCGCGGTGGGCCTCCAGGGAGGCGATCGCGACCTCGAGGGTGGCGGTGATGTCGACCGCGTGGGTGGCGTGCGGCGAGCCCGCCACGGCGGCGTAGCGCACCCCGTTCCACGGCGGCAAGCCCAGGTCGGCAAACAGGTGCCGGTTGCCGGCGTCGCCGATCGCATCCAGCGCGGCGCGGCCGGTGGCGCGGTGGTCGGGGGTGTTCCAGCGCGGCCCTGGCCAGGTGTCGTGGTGGTTGAAGGTGAGCACCAGGTGCGGGCGGTGGCGGCGGATGGCCGCGGCCAGATCGCGGCGCAACCGCGGCCCGTACTCGATCAGCCCGTCGGGATGGTCGAGGAACTCCACCGAGGTGACCCCGACGATCGCGGCGCTGTCGCGCTGTTCGGCCTCGCGGACTTTTGCGCACTGCTCGGGGTCCATGCCGTCGATGCCGGCTTCGCCGCGGGTGGCCAGCAGGTAGGCGACCTGTTTGCCGGCGACGCTCCAGGCCGCCACCGCGCCGGCGGCGCCGTACTCCAGGTCATCGGGGTGGGCCACGATGGCCAGCGCCCGCTCCCAGTCCACCGGCAGGGGAACCAGGTCGCCGGGTTGCACCGCCGGGGCGGCCGGTGGTGCGGTGACGCCGGCTCGGGCCGGGGTGGGGGGCGGGGTGGTCGTCATCGCGCTCTCCTGGGGGGATCGGTGGACGTCGCCTGATTAGATGATTTTGGAATCAACTCCACCCTGCCGCTTGATTTGATGAATGTCAACTTAAACAAGTATCGAATCAAGTGGCGAGGTGTTCGCGTCGTGGCCGCAGGGGTTGTTCAGCTTCCGGCCGCGGCCTCGCGCCGGGAGACAGCGACGGGAGCGTCAGAGGGTGAGATCAGGCGGTGAGGTGGCGCATGATCTGCGCCACCGTCGCCTTGGCGCTGCGTCCGGCGCCGATCAGCGTCGCGGAGGCGGGGCCGGTCCAGTCGCCGTAGCCGAGCAGGTGCAGGCGCATCTCGGCGAGGGCGCGGGTGCCATCGACCGGGATCGTCCCGCCGGGCTTGCGCAGCTTCAGCGGAGCCAGATGGGCC
Organism: Planobispora longispora; assembly: GCF_016863135.1. Lineage (GTDB taxonomy): Bacteria > Actinomycetota > Actinomycetes > Streptosporangiales > Streptosporangiaceae > Planobispora > Planobispora longispora. The sequence continues at coordinate 4,819 of NZ_BOOH01000038.1, read as the reverse complement.
AGGGCGGGCCGAAACCCGGTGCACCAGATGATGGCGTCACAGCCTAGGGTGGTGCCGTCGGAGAAGGCCACACCATCTGGGGTGAGGCGGGTGAACATCGGCTCGGCCTTGAGCGCGCCGCGCTCCCGGGCCTGGCGCACCGGCGAGACGGCGACGATGTCGCCCAGCTCGCCGATGGCGGGCGCATCGGGACAGCGGGCGCGGCGGCTGGCCAGGTCGAACAGGGCGCGTCCGTCGACCTCATCGGGCAGCAGCCGCGGCGGGCGCAACGTCACCCAGGTGGTCTCGGCGACGGTGGAGACCTCGGCGAGGATCTGCGCGGCGGAGTTGCCACCGCCCACCACGACCACCCTCATGTCCCGCAAGGGCTCGGGGCCGAGGTAGGTGGCGGTATGCAGCTGGCGGCCGCGAAAGACATCGCGACCGGCATAGTGCGGCACGTACGGCCGCCCCCAGGTACCGGTCGCGCTGATGACGATGCGGGCCCGCCAGGTGCCGGCGCCGGTCTCCACCGCCAGCCGCTCACCGGCCTCACGCACCGCCCGCACCGCTGCGGGCCGGATGACCGGCAGGTCGTAGCGCTGCTCGTAGTCGGTCAGGTAGGCGACCACGTCGGCAGCGCTGGGGTAGCCGCCGCCCTCGGGGATGGGCATCATCCGCCCCGGCAGCGAGCTGTACTGAGCCGGGGAGAACAGCCGCAAGGACGGCCAGGCGTGCCGCCAGGCCCCGCCCGGCTGCTCTTGAGCGTCCAGGATGACGAAGTCGGCCCCGGCCCGGCGCAGGTAGTACCCGGCCGCCAGGCCCGCTTGGCCGCCGCCGATGACGGCGACATCAACAGCACCGGCCGGCTGGGAGGCGCCGGTCATCGGTGCACTCATACGGTGGTGAGCTCGATGTCCACCGGGCCGCCGGAGGCGGGCGCGGGCTCGGCCAGCGGAGCGAACAGCGCGCCCAGCCGGTTCACCACCGCCGGGACGATCCAGTAATAGACCCAGGTGCCGCGCCGCTCGCAATCGATCAATCCGGCCGTCCGGAGCACCTTCAGGTGGTGGGAGATGGTCGGGGCGGTCAGCTCGAAGGCGTCGGTCAGATCGCACACGCACGCCTCGCCGCCGGCGTGGGAGCCGATCATCGACAGCAGCCGCAGCCGGACCGGGTCGGCGACCGCCTTGAGCAGCACCGCCAGCTCGGCCGCCTCGGCCTCGGCCAGCGGCTCGCGGGCGATCGGCGCGCAGCAGGCGGTGGTGGGGGCACTCACGAGGGGACTCCTTACTTTGACGCTTCTCGAAATGGTATGTGGTGGTAGGTGGTCAGCGCGACTGCGGCGATCGCGCAGCCGACAGCCACCGCGGCCATGACCCCGCTGTAGCCGGCCGCCTGGGCCAGCGTGAGCGCGCCCAGCGGGGCGGCGGCCTTGGCGGCGACGGAGAACATGGCGATCCTGCCGGACATGGTGGCATAGGCGGTGGTGCCGTAGCGGTCGACGATCAGGTGGGGCAGCGTGATGGAGGCGATGCCGAAGCCGAGGCCGAAGCCCAGTACGCAGCCGACCGCGCCCGCGACCGTCCGCCCGGCCAGCGGCAGCAGCGCCGCGGCCACACTCTGCAGGGCGAAGAGCGCCGCGGCGATGAGCGCGGCGGGCAGCCGGGTCTGCAGGCCGGTGGTCAGCAGGCGCCCGGTCACCGACAGCACGCCCAGCAGCCCGGCCAGCGTGGCGGCCAGCACCGGGGGATGGCCCAGGTGGATCAGGTAGCCGACCAGCAGCACTGCCACGGTGGCCGCGGCGCCGCCGTTGGCGGTGAAGGCGGCCACCAGCAGCCAAAACGGACGCGCCCGGATGGCGTGGCCGACGATGGCGGCGCGCTGTTCGGCTGCGGCGGGCGCGCGGGCGGTGCGCTCACGGCGGCGCAGCACCAGCGCGTGCAGCGGGATCGCAGCCGCCCCGTAGACCAAGGCCAGGATCACCAGGGCCTGGCGCCAGCCGAAGTGCTCCACCAGCAGGCCGGACAGCGGCAGGAAGATGGTGGAGGCGAAGCCGGCCACGACGGTCAGCGCCAGCAGCGCATTCGCCCGGCCGCGCGCCTGGCCGTCGAACCAGGCCACGATAACGGCGAAGGCGCTCTGGTAGAGCACCATGGCGCTGGCGACGCCGATGACGGCGAAGACCGCATACAGCTGGATGAGGGTGTGCACCTGCGACCAGGCCAGCACGGCGATCGTGCCGAGGACCGATCCGGCGCTCATCAGGCCGCGGCCGCCGCGAGCGTCCAGATGGCGGCCGGCCGGGGGTGCGCACAGTGCCGAGACCAGTACCGAGATCGTCAGGGCGGCGGCGATCTGGGCGGCGCCGGCGCCCAGATCGGCCGCCATGGGCAGCAGGAAGACCGAGAAGGCGTAGTAGAGCACGCCGTAGCCGATGGTCTGGGTGATGGCCAGGGCCGCGACGATCCGCACGCCGTGGCGCCGGGAATGCAGCCCGCCGCCTGTGGTGGCGGAGGCGGCGGTCCCGGTGGTCGCGGCGGCGGTGGAGCTCACGTGCGTCCGCCGAAGCAGGAGATCAGGCGGCGGCCGTCGGCCGTTGCGCTCCAGCGGCCGCCGGTGTCGGTGATGAAGCCCTGGGCGGCCAGCCGCCAGGCCAGGGCGCCGGCCAGGCGGGTGATCGCCGGGGCGTGGCCGGGGGTGGAGGCGGCGGGCCGGGCACGGGCCAGCCGCCGGCCGCGCTCGCAGATCAGGCGCAGGGCCTGTTGCTGCGGTGCGGTGACGTAGCCGTCGGACATGGCCGCATCTGGCCCTTTCTTGGAGTGATGGTGCTGCGGGTCAGCCGCAGCAGCCGCCCCCGGCGGTGGCGGAGACGGTCGCCAGGGGCAGCGGGGTGGCCAGCAGCCCGCCGCTGATCCCGGTGGCCAAGCCGACCCGTGCCTCCTGGGCTTCGGCGAGATTGGCCGAGCACACGCCGGTCTCCGGCAGCTCCAGCTGCACGTCCCGGGCGGCCTGCCAGTCCCCGGCGATGGCGGCGACCACCGAGCGCACCTGCTCATATCCGGTGGCCATCAGGAAGGTCGGGGCCCGGCCGTAACTCTTCACCCCCACGGCGTAGTAACCGGCCTCGGGGTGGGCCAGCTCGTCGGCGCCGTGCGCGGGCACGGTGCCGCAGGAGTGGTGGTTGGGGTCGATCAGCGGGGCCAGCGCCCGGGTGGAGCCGAGGATCGCATCCAGGTCCAGACGCAGCTCGGCGGCGATGGCGTGGTCGGGACGGTAGCCGGTGGCGGCCACGATCCGCTCGGCCACCGCCTTCCGCTCCTGTCCCGACGGGTCGCGGCTGATCACCGTCACGGTGTCACCGTCGGCGGTGAGGGTGTGGGTGAAGAAGCCGGTCAGCAGCGTGATGCGACCGGACTCCACCAGAGCGTGCAGTCGGGTGCCGAGCGCACCGCGGGCGGGCAGCGCGTCGGCCGCGCCGCCGCCGTAGCTGCGACTCGCACTCCCGGCGCGAATCGCCCAGGTGACGCGGGTGCCCGGTGCTTCGTCGGCGAGCGCGGCCAGGGTGAGCAGGGTGGTGGCCGCGGAGTGCCCGGCGCCCACCACCAGAGTGTGCTTGCCGGCGTAGTGCTCACGGTCCGTGCCGAGCACATCCGGGAGGGCGTGGTCGATGTAGGCGGCGGCCTCGCTCTCGCCGTGGGCGGGCAGGCCGGAGGCGCCCAGCACGTTCGGGGTGGTCCAGGTGCCGGAGGCGTCCACGATCGCGCGGGCGGCGATCTCGCCGCCGTCGGCCAGGCGGATCAGGAAGGGTGCCTGCTCGCGGCCGGCGGTGCGCAGCCGGTCGTATCCGGCCCGGCTGATGCCGGTCACCTTCGCGCCCAAGCGCAGGTACGGGGCGATGGCCGGATGGGCGGCCAGCGGGGCCAGGTAGTCCTCGATCAGCTCGGCGCCGGTGGGCAGCCAGTCCTCATCGGGAGCGCTCCAGCCGTGCGCCTGGAGCAGTCGGCGGGCGGCGGCGTCGATGTCGTACTTCCACGGGCTGAAGGTGCGCACATGCCCCCACTGCGCGATCGAGGCGCCCACCTGGGAGCCGGCCTCCAGCACCACGAAGTCCAGGCCGCGCGTCGCCAGGTGGGCGGCGGCGGCCAGACCCACCGGGCCGGCGCCGATCACCACGACCGGCAGGTGCGCCAGCTCGGGTGCGATTGCGACCGGCTCGGTGCGGGCAGCTGAGGCGCTCTGGGTGGCGGGAGCGCTCTGGGCGATCGGTACGGCCTGCGCGCTTCGTTCGGCGGGGGCGGCCGGGCCGCAGCATCCACTACTCATGATCGTTCCTTTCGGGTTCGGGTGATGGCCGGGATTCAGCGGGCGAACCAGGCCGCGGTGCGGGCGCGCTCGATGACCGCCTCAGCCCGGCAGACCTGGTCGCAGACGGCGCCGGTGGCCTCGTCGAAGGAGACGCTCACGGGAGCCGGACGGCGGCGCAGCAGAGAGCGCATCTCACACCTCGTGTTTCGAAGCTTGTCTAAGTAGTGCCCAGCTTGCCATCCTGATTAGAGAGATGTCAAATTAGGTGGCCGTCTAATTTTTGAGGTCCAGAGGTGCATCCCTTCGCCGGATCCGCCGTCTACTCCGGTGAAGTCCTTTTCCTGACGATGGAGGATCCGCCATGACCACGACCGATGCCACCGACACCGCGCCCTGCTGCTCGGCCACGACGCTGCAGAGCTGCTGTGAGCCCGCAGACAAGGGCGCCTGCTGCGGCACCCCGGCCGACACCTCGGCCCAGGATGCGGCCCCGGTGCCCAGCAGCTGCGGCCGCCGGTAACCCCCCCCCCCC